>NZ_NBZW01000001.1 GCF_002379085.1 Polaromonas sp. AET17H-212
GGGGGAGGGAGTGGGGAGTTGCGCCTACTGTCCCAAGCGAACCGGGAACGCAGCGTGATGCCGCAAATGCACTTATATCCTTGTACCGATTTCAATGATGAAATCGGCCTCCAGCCCTTATAGGTATTACGCCAATAGCTACCAATAGGATAGCAAATTACAGCCTGGCCAGCCGCTCCAGCGCACTGTTGAGCGTCTCGTCCTTCTTCGCAAAACAGAAGCGCACGACGCGCTGGTCGAAGCCGTTGCCGTAAAACGCCGAGAGCGGAATCGCGGCGACGCCGATCTCGCTGGTCAGCCATTTGCAGAAATCGGCTTCACCGAGGTCGCTGACTTGCGAGATGTCCACGCACTGGAAATAAGTGCCTTCGCTGGGCAACAGCTTGAAGCGGGTTTTCGCCAGACCGGCACGGAACAGGTCGCGCTTGCGCTGGTAAAACGCCGGCAGGTCCAGGTAAGGACGCGCATCCTGCATGTAGCTCGCCAGGCCGTATTGCACGGGCGTGTTGACAGTGAACACATTGAACTGGTGCACCTTGCGGAACTCGGTTGTCAGCGAAGCGGGTGCCGCCACATAACCGACCTTCCAGCCGGTCACATGGTAGGTTTTGCCGAAACTGCTGACGATGAAAGCACGCGCGGCCAGGCCGGGGAAACGCGCGGCGCTTTCGTGCACGCGGCCCTGCGCGGCGTCGAAGACCATGTGTTCATAGACCTCGTCGCTGATCAGCAGCACGTCGGTGGGCGCCAGGATCTCCTGCAGGCGCAGCATGTCCGCGCGGGTCCAGACGGTGGCGCTGGGGTTGTGCGGCGAGTTGATGATGATCGCGCGCGTTTTGGGGGTGATGGCGGCGGAGATCTTGTCGAAGTCGGGGCGGAAGGTGCCGGGTGTCAGGGGCACGCGCACGGGAACGCCGCCGGCCAGCTCGATGTTGGGCACGTAGCTGTCGTAACAGGGCTCGAGCACGATGACTTCATCACCGGGGTGCACCACGGCCAACACCGCCGTGAGGATGGCCTGCGTGGCGCCGGCCGTCACGGTGATCTCGGTATTCGGGTTGTAGCTGCGGCCGTGCAGCTGCTGCAGCTTGGCGGCAATCGCCTCGCGCAGCACCGGCACACCGGGCATGGGCGGGTACTGGTTCAGGCCGCGGGTCATCGCATCGTTGACGGCGCCGACCAGTTGGGGGTCGCAGTCGAAGTCCGGGAAACCCTGGCCCAGGTTGACCGCGTTTTTTTCGAGGGCCAGCGCCGACATCACGGTGAAGATGGTGGTGCCCACGGCGGGCAGTTTGGTCTGTAGTTCTGGCGTGCGCTCGCTGGCAAAAGGCATGGTTGTCATGGGGATGGGTGGGTGCTGGAGGAAAGGTTTTTAAAGTTCGAAATCGCCGTGGCGGCTGCTCATGGCCCGGGTGATCTGGGCGCGGTCGAGCTTGTCATTGAGCAGTTCGGCAAACTTGTAGACAAAGTTGCGCAGGTAGGCGCTGCGCTTGAAGGCGACACGCGCCACGTTCACGCCGAACAGCTGGCCGGCCGGCAGGGCGACCAGGTCGGTGTTGGTGCCGTCGTCCTTGAGCGCCATCTCGGCCACAATGCCGACCCCCAGGCCGAGGCGCACATAGGTCTTGATCACGTCGGAGTCGATCGCTTCGAGCGCAATGCGCGGATGCAGGTGTTTGGCGGCAAAGGCCTGGTCGATCTTGGTGCGGCCGGTGAACGAGGGGTGGTAGGTGATCAGCGGCTGCTCGGCCAGGTCTTCCAGCGTGATGTTGTCCTGTTTGGCCAGCGGGTGGTCCAGCGGCAACACCAGCATGTGCTGCCATTCGTAGCAGGGCAGCGTGACCAGCTCTTCGTAGTGCGCCAGCGACTCGGTGGCAATGCCGATCTCGGCCACCTCGTCGATCAGCATGCGCGCCACCTGGTCGGGCGAGCCCTGGTGCAGGCTGACGTTGACCTTGGGAAACGCCTCGCGCAGCTTGGCCACCGGCTGCGGCAGCACATAACGGGCCTGGGTGTGGGTGGTCGCGATCGACAGGGTGCCGCTGTCCTGCGCGGAAAACTGCTCGCCGATACGCCGCAGGTTGCCGACTTCGCGCATGATGATGTCTATGCTTTTGAGCACGTGTTCGCCCGGTTCGGTCACGCGTTTGAGGCGCTTGCCGTGGCGGGCAAAAATTTCCACACCCAGTTCTTCCTCGAGCTCGATGATGGCCTTGGACACCCCGGGCTGCGAAGTGTGCAGGATGCGTGCCGTTTCGGTGAGGTTCAGGTTGCGCCGGACGGCTTCCTGGACAAAGCGAAATTGGTGAAGATTCATATCCGATTCTTGCTAATTGTTCGCTTTATTATGCCCGTTTGAACCTAAGAGCGATTGGCCAGCGCTTAAAAAATGCAGGAAGCCGCGCGCCTTGGTGCCCCCGGTTCAGGACAGGGCGATTTCGGCCATCAGCGCGGTCAGCTGGGGGTGCTCGCCAGCCGTCGGCATCAGGGCCACCGTCACCTCCGGGTGCAAGGCGCGAACTTCTGCCAGCAGCAGCGGCAGGTCTTCCCGGGCGTGTTTTCCCACACCGAGAAAAAGCGGGAAAACCTTGATACTGTCTACGCCGGAAGCTATCAAATCAGTAGCGGCCTGGGCCAGGTCCGGCGCGCACAACTCGAGGTAGGCGCAGCAGACCAGGGCATCGGGGTCGCGTGCGCGGATCGCCTCGGCCACGGCCTCGATGGGCAGGCGCCAGAGGGGGTCGCGCGAGCCGTGCGCAAACAGGACGATGCCTTGCCTGGCCATCAGCGTCTCAGGACCAGCCAGCCGAAGGCGCCCAGCGAAATGGCGGTGTAGAGCAGGCCGGGCGCGGCGGCGGCCAGCCAGGGTTGCCAGTTCTGCAGGTTGCCGATGTAGCCAAACACGTTGTTGAGCAGGAAAAAGCTGATGCCGATCATCACGCCGCCGAACACATAACCGGCGATGCCGCCGCTGCGAAAGTGCAGGTAGGCGAAGGGCAGGGCCAGCACCACCATCACCAGGCAGCTCAGCGGGTAGAACACCTTTTTCCAGAACTCGATTTCGTAACGCTGGGCGGTCTGGCCATTGGCGTTGAGGTGGCGGATGTAGGCGAACAGGTCGATCGTGCTCATGCGTTCGGGCTTGAGCACGGCGACCGAGACCATCTCCGCGCTGATGCCGGTGGGCCAGCGGAACTGGGCGATCTTGTTGATGCTGATTTTGGCCGTGTCACGCGCGGCCTCGCTGCTGCTTGCCTGTCCCGGCCGCACGGTGAATTCGGTCCGGGTGCCGTTTTCGAGTTGCCAGGAATCGTCGGACCCAAACCGGGCGATGGCCGATTGCGTGATGGACACCAGCAGGCCCTTGTTGTCGAACTCGAACACCCGCACGGCCTGCATCTCGTTGTCGGCCGACAGGGCGCCGACGTTGACCACGTAGCTGTTGTAGGCCTGTTTTTCCTTGAGCCACGCCCCGGTCTGGCCGATGGTGATGCGGCCCTGGTAACGCGCCTTGAGCAGCTGGGCGGCACGGTCGGCGGCCGGGGCCACGTAGTCGCCGATGGCGAAACAGACCACGACGAAAATCGCCCCCAGGGTCAGCAGCAGGCGCAACGCGCGCCAGGGTTCCAGGCCGCTGGTGCGCAAGATGGTGTATTCCGAACTCTGCGCCAGCCGGGCCATCACGAAAATGGTGCCGATCAGCACCGAGATCGGTACCAGCTCGTACAGGTGGCTGGGAATCAGCAGCGCCACGTACAGCAGCGCATGGCGGATCTGGTAGGTGTTGGCGTCGGAACTGACGGCGCCGGCCGCATTTTTGCCCAGGTACTGCAGCTCATCGACCAGGTCGAAAAAGAAAAACAGCGCCAGAAATCCGACCGCCACAAAAGCAATGGAGGCCAGCACCTCGCCGTAAATCAGGCGGCGTATGGTTTTCATGCGGCCACCTTGCCCGCCTGCCGGCTGGCCTGCCGCTTGCGCTCCCGGCTCATGGCGCCCTTGAAGGTCCAGTTCAGGTGGCGCTTGGACAGCCAGCCCAGCGCCAGCAGCAACGCGCCGCCGTGCAGGGCCAGCACGAAGCCGGCGAAATTGGCCGCGCCCACGCTGATCCAGCTCTGGCCCAGGTTCAGCAGGTTGTGATAAACGACAAAGGTGAACAGCACAAAGATCAGGTTGCCGCTGCGTCCGGCGCGCGGGTTGACGCTGGCCAGCGCCAGCGCAATCACGACAAAATTGATGGCGGCCAGCGCCATGCCCAGGCGCCAGGCCAGCTCGCCCTGGTTGGTCCGTGTGGGCGACTTCATCAGTTCGCGGGTGGACTTGGATTTTTCGGGGATGTTGGCGCCGTTGATCAGCGGGCTGTCGCCGGCCTTGCTGCCGTATTGCGCAAACTCGGTGATCTTCAGGGCCGACTTGCCGATCTCGCTTTCAAGCCGCTGGCCGTTGTCGAGCAGCAGCATCTGGTCCTTGCCGACGGTTTCGATGCGACCGGAACTGGCGGTGGTCACCGAATTCTTGCCCTTTTCGGTCGAGGCGATGAAGACGTTGTTGCTGACTTTTTCCCCGCTGGTGTCGCGGTCGATGAAAAAGACCCGGTTGCCGCTGGACGATTCCTGGAACTGGCCGGGCGAGACCCGCTGCAGGTCCCCGCGCTGCTCGTACCGGTCCCGCACCTCCTGGGTCTGCAGGTTGGACCAGGGCCAGACAAACACCGACATCAGCGTGATCACCAGCAGCACCGGCCAGGCGAAGCGGAACAGCGGGACGAGAAAAAAGCCCAGACCGCGGCCACTGACAAACCAGACGACCATCTCGCTGTCGCGGTACATGCGCGAGAGGGTGCTGACCATGGCCACAAACAGGGACAGCGTCAGGATGATCGGCATGCGGCCCAGGGCCGAGTACCCCATGACCAGCATCACGTCCTGCGGGTTGACACTGCCGCGCGAGGCCTGCCCGAGCGTGCGGATCAGGATGATGGTGATCACAATGGTCATCAAAACCACAAGGGTGGCCCCAAAACTGCGCGCCAGCTCTTTGCGGATCGAGGATTGGAATAACATTGACTGAAACTTGCCCTTAACAACAACCGACAACTGCGCTTGCGACGCCTAACCCTCGATTATGGACTTTGAACTCAAAACCCTGACCCCCGCCCGAATTTGCGCCGAGAAATGTGATGCCCTGATTGTGCTGGTGGCCGGCGAGACGGGCGCCGGAACCGACGCGGTGTCGAAAATGGTAACGCTGGCGCTGAAGGCGGGGGACTTTGAAAACAAGGCCGGCAAGCTGCTCAGCGCCTACCGGCCCGAGGGCGTGGCGGCCACGCGGGTACTGCTGGCGGGGGCCGGCGACGGCAGCGCCAAAAGCATACGGACCGCGGTGCATGCAGCGATGGTTGCCCTGAAAAACACCAATGCGCGGCGTGTGCTGCTCAGTCTCTGCGCACTGCCGCAGGCCGGTCAGGAGACCGCGCGCGCCGCCGTGCTGGCCTGCGCCGATGCCGCCTACCTTTACAGCACCACCAAATCGAAGCCGGCCGAACAAAAACTCAAGCAGGTGCTGGTGGCCGTCTCCTCGCTGGCGGCCAGCCGGGCCGGATTCGACAAGGGCGTCGGGCTGGCCAAGGGACTCGCACTCGCCAAGGAGTGGGCCAACCGGCCGGCCAACCACGCGACGCCGACAATGCTCGCCCAGGCCGCCAAGGACCTCGGAAAACTGCCTGGAATCAAGGTGGAGGTGCTGGGCCCCAAAGAGGTCGCCAAACTCGGCATGGGCTCCTTCATGGCCGTCGCCCAAGGCTCGGAAGAACCCCTGCGTTTCATCGTGCTGCGTTATGACGGCGGCGCGAAAGCCGAGGCGCCGGTGGTGCTGATCGGCAAGGGCATCACTTTCGACACCGGTGGCATCTCCATCAAGCCGGCCGCCGAGATGGACGAGATGAAATACGACATGGGCGGCGCCGCCAGCGTGCTCGGTACTTTCCGCGCGCTGGCCGAACTGCAGCCCGCGCTCAATGTGGTGGGCCTGATTCCGGCCTGCGAAAACATGCCCGACGGCCGCGCCGTCAAGCCCGGCGATGTGGTCACCAGCATGAGCGGGCAGACCATCGAGATCCTCAACACCGATGCCGAAGGCCGGCTGGTGCTGTGTGATGCGTTGACCTATGCCGAACGCCTGAAGCCACGCGCCGTGGTGGACATTGCCACCCTGACCGGCGCCTGCGTGATTGCGCTGGGTGGCGTGCGCAGCGGCATGTTTTCCAGCGACGAAGCGTTGGCCCTGGCCCTGGGCGCGGCCGGCGACAGCTCGCTTGATCTGTGCTGGCGCATGCCGCTCGACGACGAATACGCCGATGGCCTGAAAACTCATTTTGCGGACGTGGCCAACGTCGCCGGACGTGCCGGCGGCGCCATCACCGCAGCCAAGTTTCTGCAGCGTTTTGCCGGCAAGTTCCCCTGGGCGCACCTCGACATTGCCGGCACGGCCTGGAAAAGCGGTGCCGCCAAGGGCGCAACCGGCCGGCCCGTGCCCCTGCTGGTCGACTTTTTGCTGAGCCAGGTTCAGTCGGGCAGGGCGCCAGCCAAAACCCGGACCCCCAAGGCGGGGGCCCGGTCCCGCGCATGACGGAAGTTGCTTTTCATTTCAACGTGCCGGACAAGCTGACCTACAGCTGCCGGCTGCTGCGCAAGGCCTGGGGCAGCGGGGCGCGCGTGGTGGTGACTGCCGAGCCGGACATGCTGGCCCGGCTCGACCAGTTGTTGTGGACCTTTTCCCCGCTGGAGTTTGTGCCGCATTGCCACCTGAGCGCCGTCCCGTCCACCGTGTCTGTGACGCCGGTGGTGCTGGCCGGGTCGCTGGAGGCCTGTCCCCACCATGAGGTGCTGGTCAATCTCGGACACCAGGTGCCGGTCGGGTTTGAGCGTTTCGAGCGGTTCATCGAACTGGTCACCCTGGCCGATGACGACCGCGCGGCGGCCCGCAGCCGTTGGAAGCATTACGCCGACCGCGGTTATGCCATGAAGCGGCATGACCTGGCCAGCGCGGGCGCAACATGAACCGCCCGCCACCCCGGTTTGTGCCCACGCTGACGGAAGTGGTGCAACCCCAGGCCACCACGCCCGGGGGCCGGACCGCGCCCGCGGCGATGGACATGCAGCACTTTCAGGAGCAGATGGTGCATCGCGTGATGCAGCGCGTCGATTTGACGCTGGACCGGCTGCTGCGCGAGACCGTGGGCCGTCTGGTGCTGGAACACACCCAGGCACTGGCGCCCAGCCTCAGGGACGAAATCGAGATCGTCGTGCGGCAGTCGGTCAACCAGGCCTTTGAACAGGAACTGGCCAGCCAGCTGCTGGACAAGCCCTGAAACTGCTGCGTCCCGGGCTTCCCCTTTTCATGCGGATGGCTTGTTGAAGGACGTAAATAATGCCAGAAGCGGCTGCGGTTGGACGACCTGTTGCCTGCGGCTGCCGGCATTTTTGCCGATGGCTGATCATGCCGCACGGCCCAGCGTTACCGTTGGGAATGGGCTGCTTCTCGCGTTTTATTAGATTTGCTAATAGCAGATCAATTTCGTTTCTTTCCCGGCCTCCACCGCGCAACACTAGGGCTGCTTGCTATGGTGCGGGCGCGGAAATTGCGTTATGTTCGTGGCTGTTGAGTAAAAAAATCAGTTCTCAACCATCAACGGTAATTTAATAATTGGAGTGTATTTATGCAAATGAAATGGACTGCGGTCGCTTTGGCCGCCATGTTGGTTGTTGCCTGCGGCAAAAAAGAAGAAGCTGCGCCGGCCGCCACTGCACCTGCTGCCCCGGTCGTTGCGGCTCCCGCTCCCGCCGGTGATACGCTCGTTGTCAAGATCGGTCACGTCGCCCCGACTTCCGGCGCGCAGGCCCATTACGGCAAAGACAATGAAAATGGCGTCCGCATGGCCATCGAGGACCTGAACAAACAGGGCGTCATGATCGGCGGCAAGAAGGCCACCTTCGAAATCGTCGCTGAAGATGATGCGGCTGATCCGAAACAGGGCACGGCTGCCGCACAAAAACTGTGCGACTCCAAAGTCGCCGGCGTGGTGGGTCACCTCAACTCGGGCACGACCATTCCTGCCTCCAAGGTCTACAACGACTGCGGCATTCCTCACGTCACCGGTGCCGCCACCAACCCTGACCTGACCAAGCCAGGCTACAACACCACCTACCGCATCATCGCCAACGATCTGGCCCTGGGGGCCGGTCTGGCGTTTTACGCTGCCGATACGCTCAAGCTGAAGAAAGTGGCCGTCATCGACGACCGTTCCGCTTACGGCCAGGGTGTTGCCGACATCTTCAAGAAGACTGCCAAGGAAAAAGGCATGACCGTGGTGGACGAGCAGTTCACCACCGACAAGGCCACCGACTTCATGGCCATCCTGACCGCCATCAAGGCCAAAGGCCCTGACGCTATTTTCTACGGCGGCATGGATCCCCAAGCCGGCCCCATGCTGCGCCAGATGGAGCAGCTCGGCATGAGCAAGGTCAAGTACTTCGGCGGCGACGGCATCTGCACCTCCGAGATCGCCAAACTCGCTGCTGGCGCCAAAACCCTGAGCAACGTGGTTTGTGCCGAAGGCGGCGCATCGCTGGCCAAGATGCCTGGCGGCGTCGAGTGGAAGAAGCGCTACGACGAGAAGTACCCGAACCAGTTCCAGGTCTACAGCCCGTACACCTATGACGCGACTTTCGTGCTGGTCGACGCGATGAAACGCGCCAACTCGAGCGAGCCGAAAGTCTACATCCCCGAGTTGATCAAAACCAGCTTCAAGGGCGTGACCACCACCATCGAGTTCCTGCCTAATGGCGAACTGAAGAACCCGTCCATCACCTTGTACACCTACAAGGACGGCAAGAAAACGGCTCTGGAATAAATTTTCCGGCCCTCAGCAAAAAAGCCACCGCGAGGTGGCTTTTTTTTGTTCCTGGAAAGGAGGCGCGGGAAGACGCTCGCGGTGCTGCAGCGCCATTCATCGCCGGGAGGGTATTGTTGCGCTGAGGCGGTCAGTCCTGTACCTCAATGGCGGACATAAAAACAGCAGACACAAAAAAGCCCGGACAAGCCGGGCTTTCAGGAGTTTTCACTGCCGTGTGGAAAACTCACGGCAACTGTACTTTTGGCGGAAAGGGCGGGATTCGAACCCGCGGTGGGTATAACCCCACGCACGCTTTCCAGGCGTGTGACTTAAACCGCTCATCCACCTTTCCGCGAAGCCTCACATTGTAGCAGTGCGCGGCACACAAGATGGCGTTGATCAGTGAAGCGCGCTGTGAAAACGGTGTTTTTCCAGTTGCGCGCGTGTCACGAACTCCAGTGCCTTGAGGTGGGTGGACTCCAGAATCACGGGGGGTGCAAAGCCGGCTTCCAGTGCCTCGCGCCAGCGGTTGGCGCACAGGCACCACCGGTCACCGGGCTTGAGCCCGGCAAAGCGGTACTCCGGCCGCGGTGTCACCAGGTCGTTGCCTTTGGCTGCTGAAAACACCAGAAAGTCGCTGGTCACCTTGACGCAGACGAGGTGCGAGCCCTGGTCGGACTCGTCGGTGTTGCAGCAGCCGTCGCGGAAATAGCCGGTCAGCGGGTCGTAGGAGCAGGGGACCAGCTCCGTGCCGAGGACGTTCATGGTGCTCATGCGTTTGCCTTCTGCGGATGCTGATCAGGCGGCCCGGGTGGACTGCACCATGGTCATGGCCGAGGTGATCAGGGCCGAGACTTCGGTCATGTTGCTGGGAACAATCAGCGTGGTCTTGGCGTCAGCCGCGACGCGGGAGTAGGCCTCCATCGCCTTTTCGGCAACCTTGAGCTGGACCGCCATTTCGCCGCCGGGCTGGCGGATGGCCGCAGCCACGACTTCGATCGCGCGCGCATTGGCTTCGGCCACCGCCGTGATGGCGGCCGCTTCACCCTGCGCATTGTTGATAGCAGCGAGCTTTTCACCTTCGGAGCGGGCAATGAAGGCCTCGCGTTCACCGGTGGCGATGTTGATCTGTTCCTGGCGGCGGCCTTCGGAGGCGGCAATCAGTGCGCGTTTTTCACGCTCGGCGGTGATCTGCGACTGCATGGCATGCAGGATTTCCTTGGGCGGGGTCAGGTCCTTGATCTCGTAACGCAGCACCTTGACACCCCAGTTCAGTGCGGCCTCGTCGATGGCGGCCACGACCTGGGCGTTGATGATGTCGCGTTCCTCGAAGGTCTTGTCGAGCTCGAGCTTGCCGATCACGCTGCGCAGCGAGGTCTGCGCCAACTGGGTGACGGCCACGATGTAGTTGGAGGAGCCGTAGCTGGCGCGCATCGGGTCGGTGACCTGGAAATACAGGATGCCGTCCACCTGCAACTGGGTGTTGTCGCGCGTGATGCAGACCTGGCTGGGAACGTCGAGCGGGATTTCCTTGAGCGAATGTTTGTAGGCCACGCGGTCAATGAAAGGGATCAGGAAATTGAGGCCCGGTGTCAGGCTGCCGTGGAATTTGCCCAGCCGTTCGACGACCCAGGCATTTTGTTGGGGCACGACCTTGATGCTGCGCGCGATAAAAATGACGGCAATCACCAGGATGACGAGTGCAATTTCCATGAATTTCTCCGTAAAAAAACAAAAACAGGGGCGGCCTCAGCCGACCGGCATCAGACCGTTCACTTTCTCACAGTTTGCCGACCACCAGGCGGTTGCCGTTGAGTTTTCTGACCTTGAAGAGGCCGGGCTGGGGCGCCGCATCATGGTCGGCGAGCTCCACCGTCCATTGGGCGCCGCGGTATTTCACGGTGGCGGTGGCATCGTCGTTCCACTGCTGCACATGCACGGTCTCGCCGATGTCCATCTGCACGTCCCGGTTGGCATTGGCCTGGGCCGGCCTGGGGCTCTTGCTGCGTTTCCAGTGCCAGGCCACCACGGCGCCGCCGCCGACCACGGCCGCGACCACAATCTGCAGCATGACGGAGGCACCAAGATGGGCCGCCAGCGCCGCCGCCGTCATGCCGACGGCCAGCATCAGCAGGTAAAACGTCCCTGTGACCAGTTCCAGCGCCACGGCAGCACCGGCCAGCAGCCACCAAATCGTCGAATCGGACAGGGTTGCCATGTTGCGTTTCCTTCGTTTCCTAAAAGCCACATTCTGGGCCACAAATCTCCCCGGCAAGCATAGAACAAGTTCTCAAACCCGACCGGGAAAGGCCAAGCTGGCGCCGCTGACCGCAAATATCCTTACACTTCGGCCCTGATTCGTTTTTTTTGGCAGCTCCAGGCAAAGGCCTTTTGATGAAATTCCGCTTTCCCATCGTCATCATTGACGAAGACTTCCGCTCCGAAAATACCTCCGGGCTGGGCATTCGCGCGCTGGCGCAAGCCATAGAAACCGAGGGTTTTGAGGTGCTGGGCGTGACCAGCTATGGTGACCTGTCGCAGTTTGCGCAGCAGCAAAGCCGTGCCAGCGCCTTCATTTTGTCGATTGACGACGAAGAATTCACGCCCGGGCCGGATCTGGACCCCGCGGTGGTGAACCTGCGCCACTTCATCGAGGAAGTGCGGCGCAAGAACCTGGATGTGCCGATTTACGTTTATGGCGAAACCAAGACCTCGCGCCACATCCCCAACGACATCCTGCGCGAGTTGCATGGCTTCATCCACATGTTCGAGGACACGCCCGAGTTTGTGGCGCGCCACATCATCCGCGAGGCCAAGAGTTACCTGGAGGGCGTGCAGCCGCCATTTTTCAAGGCGCTGCTCGATTACGCCGAGGACGGTTCCTACTCCTGGCACTGCCCGGGGCATTCCGGCGGCGTGGCCTTTCTGAAGAGCCCGGTCGGGCAGATGTTCCACCAGTTTTTCGGCGAGAACATGCTGCGCGCCGACGTCTGCAATGCGGTCGAGGAGCTGGGCCAGTTGCTGGACCATGACGGCCCGGTCGGTGCCTCGGAGCGCAATGCCGCCCGCATCTTCAACGCCGACCACTGCTTTTTCGTGACCAATGGCACGTCCACCTCGAACAAGATGGTCTGGCACCACACCGTGGCGCCCGGCGATGTGGTGGTGGTGGACCGCAACTGCCACAAGTCCATCCTGCACGCGATCATCATGACCGGCTCGATTCCGGTGTTCCTCAAGCCGACGCGCAACCACTTCGGCATCATCGGCCCGATTCCGAAGGAAGAGTTCGAGCAGGCTTCCATCCAGGCCAAGATCAAGGCCAACCCGCTGCTCAAGGGCGTGGACGCCAAGAAGGTCAAGCCGCGGGTGCTGACCATCACCCAGTCCACCTACGACGGCGTGCTGTACAACACCGAAACCATCAAGGGCATGCTCGACGGGTATGTCGAGAACCTGCATTTCGACGAGGCCTGGTTGCCGCACGCGGCCTTCCACCCGTTTTACGGCAGCTACCACGCGATGGGAAAAAAACGCGCGCGGCCCAAGCAGGCCATGGTGTATGCGACACAGTCCATCCACAAGCTGCTGGCCGGCATCAGCCAGGCCAGCCACGTGCTGGTGCAGGACTCGCAGACCGTCAAGCTCGACAGGCACCTCTTCAACGAGGCCTACCTGATGCACACCTCGACCTCGCCGCAGTACAGCATCATCGCCAGCTGCGACGTGGCCGCGGCCATGATGGAGCCGCCCGGCGGCACCGCGCTGGTCGAGGAAAGCATTGCCGAGGCGCTGGATTTTCGCCGCGCGATGCGCAAGGTCGATGAGGAATACGGCGACGACTGGTGGTTCAAGGTCTGGGGCCCCGAGAAGCTGGTGGACGAGGGCATCGGCCGCTCGGATGACTGGATCATCAAGGGCGAATCCAAGAATGCCAAGGCCGGCGTCAACTGGCACGGCTTCGGCAAGATGGCGACCGGCTTCAACATGCTGGACCCGATCAAGTCCACCGTCGTGACACCCGGCATGGACCTGAACGGCAAATTCGCCAAAACCGGCATTCCGGCCAGCATCGTGACCAAGTTCCTGGCCGAGCACGGCGTGGTGGTGGAGAAAACCGGTCTCTACAGCTTCTTCATCATGTTCACCATCGGCATCACCAAGGGCCGCTGGAACAGCATGCTGACGGCGCTGCAGCAGTTCAAGGACGACTACGCCAAGAACCAGCCCATGTGGCGCATCCTGCCGGAGTTCTGCCAGAAATATCCCAAGTACGAAAAAATGGGCCTGGCCGACCTGTGCCAGCACATCCACGCGCTCTACGCCAAGTACGACATCGCGCGCCTGACAACCGACATGTATTTAAGCGACCTGACGCCGGCCATGAAGCCCAGCGACGCCTACGCGCACATCGCGCTGCACAAAACCGAACGCGTCGAGATCGACAAGCTCGAGGGCCGCATCACGGTGGGACTGGTCACGCCCTATCCGCCCGGCATTCCGCTGCTGATTCCCGGCGAAGTGTTCAACAAGAAGATCGTCGACTACCTGAAGTTCTCACGCGAGTTCAACGCGCAGTGCCCGGGCTTCGAGACCGACATTCATGGCCTGGTCGAAATTGAAGACGCCGACGGCAAGAAGCACTATTACGCTGACTGCGTGAAAGAGTAATCAACGCGCGAAACCGGCTCGCCGGTCGCCGGCCGCGGCGTTCAGGGCTGTGCCGGCGCCATGTCCTCCCGAACCCGCAGGAAGCTCGCAAAGCGCGGCACACCGCTGTCATTCAAGCCGCGAAAGCGGTAGGTGACGATGCTGCCCACGAGCGGTGGGTGGCGCCGCTGTTCGTCGCTGAAGCCGGTGCCCAGCTTGAAGCGCTTGCCCGGCAGGCCGTCCGCGCCGATCGTCTCGACCAGCAAAGCGCCCAAGGCCGCCGCATGTTTGCCCTGGCCCGGCCGGTGGGCCAGCACGCGGGCTTCCGCGTCTTCATGCGTCTTGACCTTGAGCAGGTCGTCATTGCGCAGGCCCTGGTAAAGCGAGGCGCCGCGGTGCAGCATCAGCCCTTCGCCACCCAGCCGGACGGTTTTGGCCAGCAGGCGCTGGAGTTCGGCATGGCTGGCCACCCGGGACTGCGCGACCGCCTGCACCCAGGGCTGGTCAATGCGGCTGACCACCCCATGGAGGGCCGGAATCCGCTCGGTGAAGGTTCCGGCCTGCGTGGGCAGGTCGAACACCATGAAACGCAGGGCGCGCCACGCGGCGTCGTCCGGCGTTTGCTGGCGCACGGTAGAGACCGCCTTGGAGAATTGACCCCGCCCGGCCCACAACTCGCCGTCCAGGGGCTGCCTGGGCCAGCCCGCCGTGAACCAAGCCGGCGCGGCGATGCGTTCGCCGCCGCGGGTCAGCAACTTTTCTCCGTCCCAGTAGCCCCGCACGCCGTCGAGTTTTTCACTGACCCAGTAGTCCTGCAGTGCGATGCCGGGGCGGTAGACATTGGCCAGCATCAGCGACGGGTTGTTGCCGGCCGCCGCAGCGGGAAGGGCCGGCGCCAACAGGGACGTCAATGCCAGCAGCCAGGGCAGTGCGCGGATGCGAAGGAAAGCGCCGCCCGCGCGGGGGAGCGTGAAGGTGGGTGGTGGAGGTGTCGTCATGTCGCTGGATTTATTGCATGATTCATGCCGCAAGCGCCCGAACGAAGGGCGGAGTCAGCTATCAAAATAGTAGTGTTGGAGTTTTTCCGTTTTGCCCGCTTTTCTGGCCTGCGCCTGACGATTGTGCGGTCAGGCGCGGGCCTGCTGCAAGACTGAACCAGTACAAACTTCATTCATGAACGCCAAAGATGTTGCTTCCATAGAACAGGCCACCCTGGCCGCCGTGGCCCCCGACACCGTGGAGGAGCGGGAGGGCTGGCTGATGCCGGTCGATCACGGAACCATAGGCCGCGCCCGAAGCGCCGTGCCGCTGCAGCATACGCACGCGGAGCCGGGCGTGCTGGACCGCATCGAGGCGTATTACGCGGCGCGCGGCCTGCCGGCGGTGTTTCGCCTGGCCACCGACGCCTGTTTTGACGGTTTGCGCCATGAACTGCGCCAGCGCGGCTACAGCGCCGACAAACCCACGCTGGTGCAGTTGGGCACGGTAGCGCGTATGCGCGATGTGTCATCGCAGGTAAGCGCCGAGATCCATGCTGCGCCGGATGCGGCCTGGACGGCGCTTTTCCTGGGAGAAGGCTTTGATCCGGTGGACGGCGCCTGCCGGGTCAGGGCGCTGAGTCGTGCGCAGGGCTCGGTGTATGCCAGCGTTCGTGAAGGCGGCCAGGTGCTCGCGGGCGGAGTGGCGGCGTTTGGCCATGGTTGGGTCAGCGTGCACGGCATGCGCACCGTCGCAGGGCACCGCGGCCGGGGTCTCGCCGGACGGGTGCTGGCCGGGCTGGCCGACATTGCACGGGAGCGGGGCATGGCACGGGTCTTCCTGCAGGTGGAGGCCAGCAACACCGCCGCGCAGGCGTTATACCGGCGCGCGGGCTTTGAAGCCGCGTGGTCTTACGTGTACTGGCGCCGCACCTAAGTAGCTGGCGCGGTTTTGCTCACATTTTAATAGCTGATAGCGCCCGCTTATCAGGGGCTGAAGCCATATTTGACTCCAAACCCGGGACTGAACCTTGAGCCGGTTCAGCTCGCCTCGGCGTCGCGGCCGATGCCGGCCGTGTGGCTGAAGCCGCCATCCACATAGGTGATTTCGGCGGTGACGCCGGAAGCCAGGTCGGACAGCAGGAAGGCGGCCACATTGCCGACATCCTCGATGGTGACGTTGCGCCGCAGCGGCGAGGCGGCGGCCACCATGCCCAGCAGCTTGCCGAAGTCCTTGATGCCGCTGGCCGCCAGTGTCTTGATCGGGCCGGCGCTGATGCCGTTGACGCGCATGCCCTTGGGGCCCAGCGATTCGGCCAGGTAACGCACGCTGGCTTCCAGGCTGGCCTTGGCCAGGCCCATGGTGTTGTAGTTGGGGATGGTGCGCTGGGCACCCAGGTAAGTCAGGGTCAGCAGGGCCGACTTGGGGTTGAGGTGGGGCAGGGCGGCCTTGGCCATGGCCGGAAAACTGTAGGCGCTGATGTCGTGGGCAATCTTGAAGCCTTCGCGTGTCAGGCCTTCGAGGAAGTCTCCGGCGATCGCCTCGCGTGGCGCGAAACCGATGCTGTGCACAAAACCGTCAAAGGTCGGCCAGGTTTTGGACAGGTCTGCAAACAGGGCAGCAATCTGCGCATCGTCACCGACATCACAGTCAAAAATCAGCTTGGAGCCAAAGTCGGCGGCAAATTCGGTGATCCGGTCCTTGAAACGTTCACCCACATAGCTGAAGGCCAGTTCGGCACCTTGGGCGTGGCAGGCCTTGGCAATGCCGTAAGCGATGGACCGGTTGGACAGGACGCCCGTGATCAACAGTTTTTTTCCGGTGAGAAATCCCGTGGGTGTGCCCATGCGTTGTGCTCCAGTGTGTGCGGGTGAACTGGCCAAGGGCGCGCTGCGTACATGGCGCTCTTTGCCAACTTAAGTAGTGCAGAATTGTCGCATGCGGGATTTGTCGTTTTTGCGGGCCTTGATGATGGCCGTTCTGGTCTGCCTGGCGCCGGCGTCCTGGGCCGCCCACGCCTATGCGCAGTTTGGCGACATCAAGTACCCGCCGGGCTTCACCCACTTCGATTACGTCAACCCGGCTGCGCCCAAGGGCGGCGAGATCCGCATGGTGCCGCCGACCCGGCCCACCAACTTCGACAAGTTCAACCCCTTCACGCTGCGCGGCACGGCGCCCTACGGCATCGGCATGCTGATGATCGAGAGCCTGCTGACCGGCAACGCCGAGGAGCCGACCACCGCCTACGGGTTGTTGGCCGACGACGTCGCGGTGGCGCCGGACCGGCTGTCGGCGACCTTCCGCCTGCATCCCAGGGCGCGTTTTCAGGACGGCTCGCCGGTGCTGGCCGCCGACGTGCTGCATTCGTTCACGCAACTGACCGGCAAGCTGGCCGCGCCGCAATACCGCAGCATTTATGCCGAGGTCAAGGGCGTGCAGGTGCTCTCCGAACGACTGGTGCGTTTCGATTTTGCGGTGCCCAACCCCGAGTTGCCGCTGGTCGTCGGCGGCATGCCGGTGTTCAGCCGTGCCTGGGGCGGCGGCAAGCCGTTTGACAAAATTGTGTCCGACCTGCCGATAGGTTCCGGCCCCTACAAGCCCGCCAGCACGGCCATGGGGCGCGACATCACCTATGTCCGCGACCCGGCCTACTGGGGCGCCGAGTTGCCCAGCCGCAAGGGGCAGTTCAACTTTGATCGCATCACTTTCAAGATCTATCTCGACGAAACCTCGCGTTTTGAAGGCCTGAAAGCCGGTGAGTACGACTTCATGCGCGAGTTCATCTCGCGCAACTGGGCGCGCCAGTACACCGGCAAGCAGTTCACCTCGGGCGAACTCGTCAAGCGGGCCTTCGAAAACCGCAACCCCGGCGATTTCCAGGGTTATGTGTTCAACTTGCGCAAGGAAAAATTCCAGGATGTGCGCGTGCGCCAGGCGATCGGTCTGGCCATGGACTTCGAATGGATGAACCGCCAGCTGTTCTACGGCATCTACAAACGTGTCAACGGCTATTTCCCGAACAGCGAGTTTCATGCCGAGGGGCTGCCCAAGCCCGACGAGCTGGCGCTGCTGGAGCCGCTGCGCGCCAGGCTCCAACCTGCGGTGTTTGGTGCCGTGCCGGTGGCGCCCACCACCACGCCACCGGGCAGCCTGCGGCAAAACCTGCGTCAGGCCCAGGCGCTGCTGCGCGAAGCCGGCTGGACCTACCGCGATGGCGCGCTGCGCAATGCCAAAGGCGAGGCCTTCACGATGGAGTTCCTCAACGACCAGCCTTCGCTGGTGCGCATCGTCGGGCCTTTCCAGAAGGCGCTGGAAAAACTGGGCATCACCATGACTTACCGGGTCGTTGATTTCTCCCTGGCCAAGCAGAAGATGGACGCGTTCGATTTCGAGATCACGACGCTGCGGCTGCCGGGCTCGACCGCGCCCGGCAGCGAGTTGCTGGAGCGTTTCGGATCCGAGGCGGCAAAGACGCCGGGCTCGTCCAATGTCTGGGGTATTGCCGACCCGGCCGTCGATGCCTTGCTGCAAAAGGTGGTGACCGCCAAAACCCGGCCTGAGCTGGGCGCCGCCATGCGCGCGCTGGACCGGGTGCTGACGCACGGCTTTTACTCGGTGCCGCAGTATTATGGCGACGCCTTCCTGATCGGCTACCGGCCCGCGCCGTTTGTGTTGCCGGCGACGATTCCGCCGTACTACCAGGCCGACACCTGGGCCATGAGCACCTGGTGGGCTTCAAGCTCCAACAAATGACCCCCCACGCTTTTCACTTCATGTATTCGCTGTCCCCCGCATAACCATGGCCAGCTACATCCTCAAGCGCCTGCTGCTGATGATCCCCACCTTGCTGGGGGTGCTGTTGCTGACCTTTGCCATGGTGCAGTTTGTGCCCGGCGGCCCGGTCGAGCAGATGGTGGCGCAGCTGCAGGGGCGCGATTCCGGCGGCGAGCGGGCGGCGGCCACCGGCTCCGGCTACCGCGGGCGCCAGGGCCTGGACGCGCAGCGCATCGAGGAAATCCGGGCGCTGTACGGCTTTGACAAACCCGTACACGAGCGTTTTTTCCAGATGCTCGGGCAGTTCGCGCGGTTTGACCTCGGGAAAAGTTTTTACCAGCACAAGGACGTCTGGCAACTGGTCAAGGAAAAGCTGCCGGTGTCCATCAGCCTCGGGCTGTGGACCTTTTTTATCAGCTACCTGATCGCCGTGCCGCTCGGCGTGGCCAAGGCGGTGCGCGCCGGCTCGCGTTTTGACTTCGTCACCACGCTGATCGTGCTGGTCGGTTATGCCATTCCCGGCTTTGTGCTGGGCGTGGCGCTGCTCGTGATTTTTGGCGGGCAGCTGCAGTGGTTTCCCTTGCGCGGGCTGACCTCGTCGAACTGGGAAACCCTGACCTGGGGCGCACGCATCACGGACTACCTGTGGCACATCACCTTGCCGGTCACGGCCATGGTGCTGGGCAGTTTTGCGGTCACGGCGGTGTTGACCAAAAACTCCTTTCTCGAGGAAATCCGCAAGCAGTACGTGCTGACGGCGCGGGCCAAAGGCCTGTCCGAGCGCCAGGTGCTCTGGAAACACGTGTTTCGCAATGCGCTGATCCCCATCATCACGGGTTTTCCGTCGGCCTTTATCGGCGCCTTTTTCACCGGCTCGCTACTGATCGAAACCCTGTTTTCGCTCGACGGCCTGGGCCTGCTGAGTTACGAAAGCGTGATCCGGCGCGACTACCCGGTGGTGCTGGGCACGCTGTACCTGTTCACGCTGATCGGCCTGCTGACCAAGCTGGTCTCCGATCTCTGTTATGTCTGGGTTGATCCCCGCGTGAAGTTTGATTGAGTCATGACGGTCCCTGCCTCGCCCCTTTCCGCATCGCCCTCCAGGCGCGCCTGGCAGCGCTTCCGGCGCAACAAGCTGGGCTACCGCAGCCTGGTGATTTTCTGCGTGCTGGTGGTGCTGAGCCTGTTTGCCGAAGTCTTGTCCAACGACCGGCCGCTGCTGGTGCGTTACGAGGGGGCGTTCTACTTCCCGCTGGTCCGGGACTATTCGGAAAAAACCTTTGGCGGCGATTTCGACACACCGACCGACTACCTCGATCCCTTTGTCCGCGCCAAACTCAGGGAAGGGGACAACTGGTCGGTTTATCCGCTCAATCCCTACGGCCCGCGCACCATCAACTATTTCGCGAAAGAACCCAACCCGTCGGCGCCGTCGCGCGACAACCTGTTCGGCACCGACGACCGCGGGCGCGACCTGCTGGCCCAGCTGATCTACGGTTTCCGCCTCAGCGTGCTGTTCGGGCTGGCGCTGACGCTGATCGGTGTGGTGGTCGGCATCATCACCGGGGCGGTGCAGGGTTATGTGGGCGGCAAAACCGACCTGGCCTTCCAGCGTTTCATCGAAATCTGGGGTTCCATGCCCGAGCTTTACCTCTTGATCATTTTCAGCGCGATTTTTGCGCCCAGCGTGGCCGTGCTGCTGCTGCTGCTCAGCCTGTTCGGCTGGATGGGTCTGTCCGACTATGTGCGCGCCGAGTTTCTGCGCAACCGCCAGATGGACTACGTGCGCGCGGCGCGCGCGCTGGGCGTCGGCAACCTGCAGATCATGTGGCGCCACATCCTGCCCAACAGCCTGACACCGGTGGTCACCTTTCTGCCTTTTCGCATGAGCGCGGCCATCCTGGCGCTGACCTCGCTCGACTTTCTGGGCTTGGGCGTGCCGCCCGGCACACCCTCGCTGGGCGAGCTGCTGAACCAGGGCAAGGCCAACATCGACGCCTGGTGGATATCCCTGTCGACCTTCGCGGTGCTGGTGATGACCCTGTTGCTGCTGACCTTCATGGGCGATGCGCTGCGGGATGCGCTGGACCCACGGAAAGCGGATAAATGACGGCCTTCACGACCTCCATGCCCGGCGCGAACCTGTCCTGTCTTCTTGACGTCAAAAACCTGCGCGTGTCCTTTTCCGGCAAGGAGGTCGTGCGCGGCATCGATTTTTCCATCCAGCCCGGGGAAAAACTCGCGCTGGTCGGGGAGTCGGGCTCCGGGAAAACCGTCACCGCGCTGAGCCTGTTGCGCCTCGTGCAGAACGCTGCCATCAGTGGCGAGGCCGCTTTCGCCGCGCAGGAGGGGGCGGTGGACTTGCTGTCGCTGCCCGAGCGGGCCTTGCGCGGCATCCGCGGCGAGGACATCGCGATGATCTTCCAGGAGCCGATGACGGCCCTGAACCCGCTGTTCACCGTGGGTGAGCAGATCGCCGAAGTCTTGCAGCTGAAAAAGGCCCTGACCCCCGTTGAATCTGCGCAGGCAGCTATCAAATTGCTAGCGGATACCGGCATCCCCGAGGCCGCCCGGCGCGCGGGCTCCTACCCGCACCAGCTGTCGGGGGGGCAGCGCCAGCGCGCCATGATTGCCATGGCGCTGGCCTGCCAGCCCAAACTGCTGCTGGCCGACGAGCCGACGACGGCCCTGGACGTCACGCTGCGCACGCAGATCCTCGACCTGCTGACCGGGCTGCAGCAGCGCAACGGCATGGCGGTGCTCCTGATCACCCACGACCTGAACCTGGTGCGGCGCTTTGCCGACCGCATTGCCGTGATGGAGGACGGACGCATTGTGGAGACCGGGCCGGTGGCGCAGGTGTTCGACAAGCCGCAGCATGCCTACACCCGCAAGCTGATCGACAGCCGGCCGGCCCGCGACGTGGCGGAGGGACGGGCCGATCCCGCCGCCGCTGCGGTGCTGCAGGCCCGGGACCTGCGGGTGACCTACCCGCTGCCGATTCCCGGGGTGCGCGGCTGGTTTCGCAAGGGCGAGTTTGTGGCCCTCCATGGCGCCAGCTTTCATGTGCCCGCCGGCCAGACGCTGGGGGTGATCGGTGAGTCCGGGTCGGGCAAATCCACGCTGGCCCTGGCCGCGCTGGGCCTGTACCCGCACCAGGGGCAGTTGCTGGCGGCGGGCCAGGCATGGAGCGGAGATGCCGCCGGCAACAAACGTATCCGCCGCGCGGTGCAGGTGGTGTTTCAGGACCCGTTTTCCTCGCTGTCGCCGCGCATGACGGTCGAAGAAATCGTCGGTGAAGGCCTGCGCGTCCACGAGCCGGGGCTGTCCGCCGGCCAGCGGCGCGCGCAGGTGCTGCAGTCGCTGGGGGAAGTAGGCATGGGCGAAGCGCAGTTCCCCGGCCTGCTGCAGCGCTACCCGCATGAGTTTTCGGGCGGGCAGCGCCAGCGGCTGGCCATTGCCCGGGCCCTGATCATCCAGCCCCGTTTGCTGGTGCTGGACGAACCGACCAGCGCCCTGGATGTGACCATCCAGAAACAGGTGCTCCAGCTGCTGCAAAAACTCCAGCGAGAGCATGGCCTGAGCTACCTGCTGATCACCCATGACGTGGACGTGATCCGGGCCATGGCGCACCAGGTCATGGTGCTCAAGGACGGCGAGGTGCTGGAAGCCGGCAGCGTGGACGAGGTGTTGGAGCGGCCGCAGCATCCTTACACGCGAACCCTGGTGGCGGCACAAGGCTGACGCGGATTTGGCCAATCCAGGCCCTTTGTTGCGGCCTTTGTTGCTGATTTCGCCGTTTTTTCGGAAAATGGCAAATGCTGGCCCGGGGGAGCTTGCGCAGGGCGCGCTGCATTCCGGCATGTAAACTGCTTGCACAGGCGTCAACAGCAGGTTACAATATGCGCTTCACGACCAAATGGGCGGGTTTTCACCGCCCATTTTTTTTGGGCGTTTGTTTTTGCAACCCTGACTTTTACGAAGCTGCTTTTTTAGAACTGAATGGCATTACACGAGACGATTGAGCAAACAGTCACGGGACTGGGTTACGAGCTGGTGGACATCGAGCGCACCGCCGGTGGTTTGCTGCGCGTGACGATTGACCAGCCCTATGTTCAAGGTGCCGAACAGTTCATCAATGCGGAAGACTGCGAAAAAGTCACGCGCCAGCTGCAGTTTGTGCTGGAAGTGGAGGGCGCGGCGTATTCCCGGCTCGAGGTGAGCTCGCCGGGCATTGACCGGCCCTTGCGCAGCGAAAAGGATTTCGAGCGGTTCGCCGGCGAGTTGATCGACCTCACGCTGAAGGCGCCCATCGGGGCGGCGGCTGCGGCCGGGTCCGGGGTCTCGGCCAGCCGAAAAAAATTCCGCGGCACGCTTGAACGTGCGGCATCCGGATGGCAGATTGTGTGGAGCGAAGAGCCCGCCGTCAAACCCGGGCAAAAGGTAAGCAAGAAAAGGATTCCCGCACCGCTGCAGGCGCTGGGTTTCACGCTGGATGAAATAGTGCAGGCGCGTCTGGCGCCCGTTGTTGACTTCAAGGGGCGCCGGCCGAAAAGCGCACCCGCCACAGAGATATAAAAGAAAGGCAGGCTTGTGAAATGAATCGCGAACTGTTGATGTTGGTTGATGCCATATCGCGTGAGAAAAATGTTGAACGTGACGTCGTCTTTGGCGCGGTCGAGCTCGCGCTCGCCTCGGCCACCAAAAAGGTGTACGCAGACGGTGTAGACATCCGCGTGGTGGTGGACCGCGATAGCGGCAACTACGAAACCTTCCGCCGCTGGCTGGTGGTGCCTGACGAAGCCGGCCTGCAAAATCCCGAAGCCGAAGAGCTGGTCAGCGATGCGCGCGACGAGATTGCCGACATCGAAGAAGGCGACTACATCGAAAAGCCGGTCGAAAGCCTGCCGATCGGCCGTATTGGCGCGCAAGCGGCCAAACAGGTCATCCTGCAGAAAATCCGCGACGCCGAGCGCGAGATGCTGCTCAACGACTTCATGTCGCGCGGCGAGAAGATTTTTGTTGGCACCGTCAAGCGCATGGACAAGGGCGACATCATTGTCGAATCCGGCCGCGTCGAGGGCCGTCTGCGCCGCAGCGACATGATCCCGAAGGAAAACCTGCGCTCCGGTGACCGTGTTCGCGCCATGATCATGGAAGTCGACAACACCTTGCGTGGCGCGCCCATCATCCTGTCGCGCACCGCGCCCGAGTTCATGATCGAGCTGTTCCGCCAGGAAGTGCCCGAGATCGAGCAGGGCCTGCTGGAGATCAAGTCCTGCGCCCGTGACCCCGGTTCGCGCGCCAAGATTGCCGTGCTGTCGCATGACAAGCGCGTCGATCCGATCGGCACCTGCGTCGGTGTGCGCGGCACCCGTGTCAACGGCGTGACCAACGAACTCGCCGGCGAACGCGTCGACATCGTGCTGTGGAGCGAGGATCCGGCCCAGTTCGTGATCGGCGCGCTGGCTCCGGCCAACGTGTCGTCCATCGTGGTGGACGAAGAGCGCCACGCCATGGATGTCGTGGTGGACGAGGAAAACCTCGCCATCTCGATCGGCCGTGGCGGCCAGAACGTGCGGCTCGCTGCTGAGCTAACCGGCTGGAAGATCAACATCATGACGGCCGACGAGTCCGCTGAAAAGCAGGCGACCGAGACCGACACCAGCCGCAAGCTGTTCATGGAAAAACTCGATGTGGACGAGGAAATCGCCGACATCCTGATCTCCGAAGGCTTCACCAGCCTGGAAGAAGTCGCCTATGTGCCGCTGCAGGAGATGCTGGAGATCGAGTCCTTCGATGAAGACACGGTCAACGAACTGCGCACGCGTGCCAAGGATGCCTTGCTGACGATGGAAATCGCCAGGGAAGAAGATGTCGAAGGCGTTTCGCAGAACCTGCGCGATGTCGAAGGCCTGACGCCCGAACTGATTGCCAAATTGACCGCTGCGGGTGTGAGTACCCGTGACGACCTGGCCGATCTGGCCGTCGACGAACTAACCGATATCACCGGCCAGTCTGCGGACGAGGCCAAAGCCCTGATCATGACCGCGCGCGCGCATTGGTTTACCGATGAGGCTGCAGAGCCCGCCGCGCCGGCAACGGCCCAAGAGCAATGATCATGGAGGCCAGCAGGAAAAAAACATATGTCCAGTACCACTACCGTCGCTGAATTCGCAGCTGAACTGAATAAACCCACCGCCACCCTGATCGAGCAATTGACCAGTGCCGGTGTTGCCAAGGCGCAGGCCACGGATCCCCTGTCAGAGGCCGACAAGCAGAAACTGCTGAGCTATCTGCAGGCGGCCCACGGCACGGCCAGTGCCGAGCGCAAGAAAATCACGCTGGTCAAGAAATCGACCACCGAAATCAAGCAGGCCGATGCCACCGGCCGCGCCCGGACCATCCAGGTCGAGGTTCGCAAAAAGCGCACCTTCATCAAGCGCGATGAAGGCTCTGAGCAGCCTGTCGAAGAGGTCGCTGCGCCGGTTGCCGCGCCTGAGGTGCCAGTGATTGACAACGCCGAACTGGTTCGCCGCGAGGAAGAAGCCAGCCGCCATGCCGAACTGCTGCGCCGCCAGGAAGAAGAACTGTCGGAAAAACGCCGCCTGCGTGAAGAGCAGGATGCCAGGGACCAGGCCCTCGAAAACGAGCGCCAGGCCGCCGAGCAAAGTGCGCTGGTTGCTGCGCAAGCTGCCGAGGCTGCCAAAAAAGTGGAAAAACCCACGATAGGCAAAATCATGCCCGCCAAGGCCGCGGCTGTGGAAGCACCTGCCGTGCCGGACAGCGCCGCCGTGGCGCTGGCAGCTTCAAAAGCTGCTGACGCCAGTGCCGCCCAGGCCGCCGCCAAGGCCAAGGCCACGGCAGAGTTCCAGGCCGATGCCGTGAAGGCGCAGGACCTGCAGGACCGCCGCAAGAAAGCCGAGGCGGAAGCCGCCGGCATTCGCGCCATGATGAACGCGCCCAAGCGTGTTCTGGTGCCGCACGTCGATCCGAAAGCCGTCATCAAGGGCACGCTGCACAAGCCGGCCGTCGTGCCGGGCGCTGCGAAACCCGCAGCACCGGGCGCCGTGGCGGGTGCCGCAGGCAAGAAGGAAGTCAAGTCGGAGAACCTGTCTTCGACCTGGAAAGACGACGCAGCCAAGAAAAAAGGCGAGATCAAGACCCGCGGCGCGCCTGTCGTGCCGGGTCGTGGCAACTTCCGTGGCGGCCCGCGCGGCCGTCGCAGTTCGGACCGCGATTCGCGTTCCGAGTCCACCTTTGTGGCGCCGACCGAGTTCAAGGTCATCGAGGTGCATGTGCCGGAGACCATCACGGTCGCCGAACTCGCGCACAAGATGAGCGTGAAGTCCTCCGAGGTCATCAAACACCTGATGAAGCTGGGCCAGATGGTCACCATCAACCAGCCGCTGGACCAGGACACCGCGATGATTGTCGTGGAAGAGATGGGCCACAAGGCGGTGACGGCTTCGCTGGACGATCCGGAGGCTTTTGCCGACGAGGACGTCCAGGGCCAGCAGGCCGAGTTGCTGCCGCGCGCACCGGTCGTGACCGTCATGGGCCACGTCGACCACGGCAAGACCTCGCTGCTCGACTACATCCGCCGTGCCAAAGTGGCCTCCGGCGAGGCCGGTGGCATCACCCAGCACATTGGCGCCTACCACGTGGAAACCCCGCGCGGCATGGTGTCCTTCCTGGACACCCCGGGTCACGAAGCGTTTACCGCCATGCGTGCCCGTGGCGCGCAGGCGACCGACATCGTGATCCTGGTGGTGGCGGCCGACGACGGCGTCATGCCGCAGACCAAGGAAGCCATCAAGCATGCGAAAGCGGCCGGGGTGCCCATCGTGGTGGCGATCAACAAGATCGACAAGCCGGGCATCAACATGGAGCGCGTCAAGGGCGAACTGGTCACCGAGGAAGTGATTCCCGAAGAGTTCGGCGGCGACGTGCCCTTTGTCGGCGTGTCGGCCCATACCGGCGCCGGCATCGATGCCCTGCTCGAGCAGGTGCTGCTGCAGGCCGAAGTGCTGGAACTCAAGGCGCCGGTGGATGCGCTGGCCAAAGGCCTGGTGATTGAAGCCCGTCTCGACAAGGGCCGCGGCCCGGTCGCGACCGTGCTGGTCCAGTCCGGCACGCTCAAGGCCGGCGACGTGGTGCTGGCCGGTTCAACCTTTGGCCGCGTGCGCGCCATGCTGGACGAAAACGGCAAGCCGATCAAGACGGCCGGTCCGTCGATTCCGGTGGAAATCCAGGGTCTGACGGAAGTGCCGCAAGCCGGTGATGAATTCATGGTCATGCTCGACGAACGTCGCGCCCGTGAAATCGCCACCTACCGTGCCGGCAAGTTCCGCAACACCAAGCTGGCCAAGCAGCAGGCTGCCAAGCTGGAGAACATGTTCTCCGACATCGGCGCCGGCGAGGTCAAGATGCTGCCCATCATCATCAAGGCCGACGTGCAGGGTTCGCAGGAAGCGCTGGCCCAGTCGCTGCTCAAGCTGTCGACCGACGAGGTCAAGGTGCAGCTGGTGTACTCCGGTGTCGGTGGCATTTCCGAGTCCGACGTCAATCTGGCCATCGCCTCCAAGGCCGTGGTGATCGGGTTCAACACCCGCGCCGATGCCCAGGCCCGCAAGCTGGCAGAAAACAACGGCGTGGACCTTCGCTACTACAACATCATTTACGATGCGGTGGACGAACTGCGCGCCGCGATGTCGGGCATGCTGACGCCGGACAAGAAGGAAGAAGTTATCGGCACGGCCGAGATTCGCCAGGTGTTCAAGGTCAGCAAGATCGGCTCGATCGCCGGCTGTATGGTCACCGCCGGTGTGGTTCGCCGCAACGCGCGCCTGCGCCTGCTGCGCGAAAACATCGTCATCTTCACCGGTGAACTCGACTCGCTCAAGCGTTTCAAGGATGATGCGAAAGAGGTCAAGGAAGGCTTCGAGTGCGGCTTGAACGTGAAGGGTTACAACGACATCCAGGTCGGCGACATGCTGGAGTTCTTTGAAATCCGTGAAGTGGCCAGGACGCTGGAGGCCTGAAGACCTTAAGACTGCCTTGCGGCTGGCGCCTCACGGTGCCGGCCGCCACAAGTCCCCCTATTTTGTATGCGTAAAAAATCATCCACCCCGAATCGCGGTTTTCGCGTCGCCGACCAGATCCAGCGCGATCTGACGGAGCTGATCGCGCGCGAACTGAAAGACCCGCGGGTCGGGATGGTGACGATCCAGGCCGTCGAGGTGACGCCGGACTATGCACATGCCAAGGTGTTTTTCAGCGTGCTGATCGGTGACCCGAAAGAGTGCGAAACAGCGCTGAACCAGGCCGCAGGTTTTCTGCGCAACGGCCTGTTCAAGAAGCTGATGATCCACACGGTGCCGACCCTGCACTTCCAGTTTGACCGCACGACCGAACGTGCGGCAGACATGAACGCCCTGATTGCCAAGGCGGTTTCTTCCCGCGCCCAGGACGACTGAAGCGTACCGTTCCCCTTCGGCAAGCTCGGGGGCAACGGTACCCACCGCGAGCGGCATGTCGCTCGCGTCGAGCTTGTCGAAACGCTTTATGTCCACACCTTCTCTTCATCGCCGGGCCCCGCAAGGCCAAAAGATACAGCGACGTCCCGTCCACGGCGTGCTGCTGCTCGACAAGCCGCTGGGCCTGTCGAGCAATCAGGCCTTGCAGAAAGCCAAATGGCTGCTGCGTGCCGACAAGGCCGGCCATACCGGTACGCTGGATCCGCTGGCCACCGGCGTGTTGCCCCTGTGTTTCGGGGCGGCCACCAAGTTCAGCCAGCTGCAGCTCGACGCCGACAAGACCTACGAGGCAGTGCTGTTGCTGGGCCAGAAAACCAGCACTGCCGATGCCGAAGGCGAGGTCATCGAGACGCGCCCGGTGCCGGCCATCACGCCCGAACTGCTGGCCGAGCTGACGCGCCGCTTCACGGGGGCACAAACCCAGGTGCCGCCCATGTATTCGGCCCTGAAAAAAGACGGCAAGGCGCTTTACGAGTACGCGCGCAAGGGCGAGGAAGTCGAGCGGGACGCGCGCCACGTCACCATTTACAAGCTGGAAATGGCGCCAGCCCAGGACCCACGGGCGCCGGCAGCTATCAAAATAATAGTTTCGTGCAGCAAGGGCACCTACATCCGTACGCTCGGGGAAGACATCGGCGAGGCCATCGGCTGCGGTGCCCACCTCGGCTCGCTGCGGCGCCTGGAGACCGGCGGTTATACCGACAGTCAGTGCGTGAGCCTGCCGGCGCTCGAAGCCATGAGCGAGGCCGAACGCGAGGCCTGTTTGTTGCCGGTGCAGTCGCTGGTGGCCGCCTTTCCTTCTGTCACATTGGGCGCCGATGATGCAGGGCGGTTCCTGAGCGGCCTGCGTCGCCGCGGCAGCCCGGGCCAATGGGGACCGGACAGCGCGATGGTGCAGGTCTATGGTGCCAACCCGCCGGCCTTTCTGGGCTCGGCCCATGTCACCGCCGATGAGTTGATCCCAGGGCGCCTGCTCAGCCCGATTGAAATCCAGGACATGCTGCTTGCCAGCCTGTCCCTTGCTTCCAGCCCTGCGGCACCTGCCGCATTGGCCCATTAACCTGCCACCGAATTGAAGTTTTTAGAAAGCGAACCATGAGCCACAAGCAAATCCGAAACATCGCCATCATCGCCCACGTTGACCACGGCAAGACCACCATGGTCGACCAGCTGCTGCGCCAGTCCGGCACCTTTGCCGAACACGAAAAAGTGGTCGACACCGTGATGGACAACAACGCCATCGAAAAAGAGCGTGGCATCACCATCCTGGCCAAGAACTGCGCCGTGACCTGGGAAGGCACCCACATCAACATCGTCGATACCCCCGGCCACGCCGACTTCGGCGGTGAAGTCGAGCGCGCCCTGTCCATGGTCGACGGCGTGGTGCTGCTGATCGACGCGCAGGAAGGCCCGATGCCGCAGACGCGCTTCGTGACCAAGAAGGCGCTGGCGCTGGGCCTCAAGCCGATCCTGGTGGTCAACAAGGTGGACAAGCCCGGTGCGCGCCCCGACTACGTGGTCAACGCCGCTTTCGACCTGTTCGACAAGCTCGGTGCCACCGACGAACAGCTCGATTTCCCCGTGGTTTATGCCTCCGGCATCAACGGCTGGTCGTCGCTGGAAGAGGGCGCGCCCGGTGAGCAGTGGGGTCCCGACATGTCGGCCCTGTTCAATACCGTGCTCAAGCATGTGCCGCATCAGGAAGGTGATCCGGCAGCGCCGCTGCAGCTGCAGATTTCCGCGCTCGACTTCTCGACCTTTGTGGGCCGTATCGGCGTGGGCCGTATCAGCCAGGGCACGATCAGGCCGATGATGGACGTGGTGGTGATGGAAGGTCCGGACGGCAAGGCCGTCAAGGGCCGCATCAACCAGGTGCTGACTTTCCAGGGCCTGGAGCGTGTGCAGACCACGGAAGCCGGCCCCGGCGAAATCGTGCTGATCAACGGCCTGACCGACATCGGTATTGGCGTGACCATCACCGACCCGGTCACGCCGATGCCGCTGCCCATGCTCAAGGTCGATGAGCCGACCCTGACCATGAACTTCTGCGTCAACACCAGCCCGCTGGCCGGCCGTGAAGGCAAATTCGTCACCAGCCGCCAGATCTGGGACCGCCTGCAGAAAGAGTTGCAGCACAACGTGGCCCTGCGCGTCAAGGAAACCGACGAAGAAGGCATTTTTGAAGTCATGGGCCGCGGCGAGCTGCACCTGACCATCCTGCTGGAAAACATGCGCCGCGAAGGTTTCGAGCTGGCGGTGTCCAAGCCGCGCGTGGTTTACAAGGACGTCGATGGTGTGCGCCATGAGCCGATCGAGCTGGTGACGGCCGACATCGAGGAAACCCACCAGGGCGGCGTGATGCAGGCCCTCGGTGAGCGCAAGGGCGATCTGGTCAACATGGAGTCGGACGGCCGCGGCCGCGTGCGCCTCGAGTACCGCATTCCGGCGCGTGGCCTGATCGGTTTCACCAACGAATTCCTGAACCTGACGCGCGGCTCCGGCCTGATTTCCAACATCTTCGACAGCTACGAGCCGCACAAGGGCGAGATCGGCGGCCGCAAGAACGGCGTGCTGATTTCCATGGACGACGGTGAAATCTTCACCTACGCCCTGGGCAAGCTGGACGACCGCGGCCGCATGTTCGTCAAGGCCAACGATCCGGTGTACGAAGGCATGATTGTCGGCATTCACAGCCGTGACAACGACCTGGTGGTCAACGCGACGCGTACCAAGCAGCTGACCAACTTCCGCGTGTCCGGCAAGGAAGACGCGATCAAGATCACGCCGCCTATCGAATTGACGCTGGAGTACGGCGTCGAGTTCATCGAGGACGACGAGCTGGTCGAGATCACGCCCAAGTCGGTCCGCCTGCGCAAGCGTTACCTCAAAGAGAGCGAGCGCAAGCGCTCCGGCCGCTAAAAAATCAAAAGGCGGTGCGGGCACCCGGGTGCCTGCCCGCCTTTTTTCTTTTTTTGGACACCATGAAACTGACGCACAGCCGCGCCGTACTCCTGATGATCGCGATCACGCTGATGTGGTCGATCGCCGGCGTGGTGACGCGCCATCTTGAATCGGCCCGTAGTTTTGAAGTGACTTTCTGGCGCAGTTTTTTCACGCTGCTGTCGCTGCTGGTTATCCTGCCGCTGTTCCAGGGGCGCGTGGTGTTCTCCAGAATCCGCCATGCGGGCCGCTTCCTGTGGCTGTCGGGGGTCTGCTGGAGCATCATGTTCACCGCCTTCATGCTGGCGCTGACCATGACCAGCGTGGCCAATGTGCTGGTCACCATGGCGGTGGGGCCGTTCATCACGGCCCTGGTCGCGCGGGTCTTCATCGGCCACCGCATTCCGCCCCGGACCTGGGTGGCCATTGCCGTCGCGGGTGTGGGCATTGCCTGGATGCACGGCAGCCAGGTGAGTCTGGGTGCCGGTGCGGGGCAGCTCGCCGGCACGCTGGTGGCCTTGCTGGTGCCCATGGCCGCGGCCGTGAACTGGACCGTGGTGCAGCGCAGCCAGGCGCATGGCGAAAAAATAGACCTGGTGCCGGCCGTGCTGGTGGGTGCTGCGATTTCCTCGCTGCTCACGCTGCCGCTGGCGTTTCCGTTTGTCGCGACGCCGCATGACATCGGCCTGCTGGCCCTGTTGGGCCTGGTCCAGCTGGCGATCCCCTGCGTGCTGTCGGTGGTCTGTGCCCGGGTGCTGAAAGCGCCCGAGATGGCCTTGCTGGCGCTGCTGGAGATCATTTTCGGCATTCTGCTGGCCTGGGCTGGCGCGGGCGAGGTGCCGGCCGCCAGTGTGCTGACAGGCGGCCTGCTGGTCATCGGGGCGCTGGTCGCCAATGAATTGATGGGATGGAGACAGAGAGCATGAACCCGACAACAATACACGCACCGGCCCACAGAGACATCCTGACCGAGGTGCGCGGGCGGGTCGGCTTCATCACGCTGAACCGGCCCAAGGCGCTCAATGCGCTCTCGCTGTCCATGGTGCGCGACCTGTTGGCGGTGCTGACGGCATGGCGCGATGATGCGGCCGTGGTGGCCGTGGCCATTCGGGGTACCAACAAGGCGGGACGTCCCGGCACGCCGGAAAGCCTGTTCGGCGGCTTTTGCGCCGGCGGCGATATCCGCTTCTTTCACCAGGCCGTCCTGGCCGGTGACCCGGACCTGGACGCGTTTTTCACCGAGGAATACCGCCTCAACCACCTGATCCACAACTATCCCAAGCCCTACATCGCCTTCATGGACGGCGTGGTCATGGGCGGCGGCATGGGAATCAGCGTCGGGGCCAGGGTCCGCATCGTGACCGAACACACCAAGATGGCCATGCCGGAAACCAACATCGGGCTGTTTCCCGATGTCGGCGGCGGCTACTTCCTGAGCCGCTGCCCGGGCAGCGCGGGGGAATACCTGGCGTTGACCGGGGCGGTGATCGGTGCCGGCGAGGCGCTGGCCTACGGCCTGGCCGACATCGAGCGGCCCGCCGCCAGCCTGCCGGGCCTGTGGCAGCAGCTGGGCGATCAGGCGTTTTCTGATGTTTCAGCGGCCGAGCAATGGATTGCTACTAATTTAATAGCTGATGGCGCCCGTTCTGAAAGGGCTGAGAGCAAATTTGATGCTTATTTTTCGCTGGCCCGGGTGAAACACATCGTGGATGCCCTGGAAGCCGCGAAGGACGACGACTGGGCGCAAAAAACCGCGGTCGTGCTGCGCAAACGTTCACCGCTGATGCTGCATGTGACCCTGGAGCAGATCCGCCGCGCCCGAAGCATGAGCCTGGCAGACGATTTGCGCATGGAGCGCGACATGGTGCACCACTGCTTTCACCTCAGGCCAGGCGCGGCCAGCGAGACCTTCGAGGGTATACGCGCGCTGGCCGTCGACAAGGACTACACGCCGAAGTGGAACCCAGCCCGCATTGAAGACGTCAAGCCGCAGATGGTGCAGGCATTTTTCGCCAGTCCCTGGGCGGCCGAAGCGCATCCGCTGCGCGATCTTCAGTGAATCAGCACTAAAGCTGCTGGTAGACCAGCTCGGCCAGCCGCATCAGCTCCTCGCGCGTGACCGGGCCGCTCATGGCATAACCGAAGCCCTGGTCCATCCAGTAAAACGCCGGCACCGGGCCGTCGTTGCTGTAGCGGAAAATGGTTTCTGCGTTCGCTGGCTTGCCTGCCACGAGGCTGCCATCGAGCGCACCCAGGTACAGGGTCACGCGCCCGCCCGCAGCGTTCTGGAACATGAACTGCGCGCGGGCGCCGCCCTCACCGGGCAACAGCCGGCCGCCCACCAGTTCATAGCCCTGGCTCGACAGCACCGGCACCTTGAGGGGTTTGCCCAGGCGTTTGGACAGCCATTGCACCAGGTGCTCCTGCTGCGCCGCGCCAACTTCCACCGGATGCCGCACTTCCGGCGCAAACACGGCGTGGGCCAGGCTGGCCTGATGCGCAAAGGCCAGGCCGGCGCGTGCCGCATGGCCTGCCGCATACGGGACCGTGTGGCCGAATTGACCGTGCGCCGTCCAGCCGACGGCAAAGGCCAGCAGCACACCGGCGGCGAGGCCGCCCCAGCGCCACCACGGGGCCAGCGCCTGCCGCTCGCGCGTGCTGCGTTGCACGGCCGCCAGCAAGGTCTCGGGAATGGGTTCGTTCAGCAGCTTCTGGTGCAGGCCGCGCAGCGCTTCGCGCTGATCCTGCCAGGCCTGCAAGGTTGCGCCAGCCAGGGGATCGTCCGCTACCTGCGCCATGGCGGCGGCCCGCTGTGCGGCGGTCAGTTGCCCATCGACCAGCGCATTGAGCTCGTCGTGGGTCAGGGGAGGTGTGCTTGAAGCGTCCATGGCGGTGTGGGCTTGTTAGGGGCGGCGCCGCAAGGCGGAGACGTTGCTGCTGCCGTCTGTTGCTGCCTGAGGCTGCGCCGGTTTGTCCATCAGTTCACGCAGGCGGTTGCGCGCCCGCGACAGGCGCGACATCACGGTGCCCAGCGGCACGCCCACCACGCGGGCGACCTGCTCGTAACTCATGTCTTCCAGGCTGACCAGCAGCAGCACGGCGCGCTGGTCGTCCGGCAGCCGGAGCAGGCAACGCTGCAGGTCCAGGGCCTGGTCCTGCCTGGCGTCGGGCGCGGCCAGCATGCCGGCCAGCTCATCCACATCCAGTGGCGGGCCGGCCTGCAGCTGCCGCGCCGCACTGCGCCGCTGGTTCATGAACAGGTTGTGCATCAGGGTGAACAGCCAGGCCCGCAGATCGGACTCGGCCGTCCACAGACGCCATTTGCTGCAGGCCCGCTCCAGCGTGTCCTGCACCAGGTCGTCGGCGGCCCAGGCGTTGCCGGTCAGCGCGCGGGCGTAACGCCGCAAACCGGGAATCTGGGCAATCAGCTCGGAACGGTCCATGGACTGCGGTCAGGCCGGCAGGCAAACTCAGGGCTTGACGATGTGCCAGACGTTTTGCACGCCGTCACCGGTCTTGTCGCCGGCCTTGGTGTCCTTGACCCAGTAGTACAGCGGCTTGCCTTTCATGGCCCACTGTTTTTTGCCGTCGTCGCGCGTGATGACCGTGTAGTCGCCCGAGGCCTTGTCCGTGTCGGCGGCCAGCAGCGGCGGCCAGTTGGTGGCGCAAGGGTCATTGCAGACGGACTTGCCACTGCCTGTGACATCGCGGTCAAAGGTGTACAGCGTCATGCCGTTCGGGCCGACCAGCACGCCATCGGCGACTTTGGCGGGTGGGGGGCTGCTCATGGAGGCGCAGCCGCCGAGAAGGGCAGCGGTGAGGACGGCGATGGTCAGGAATTTCATGGTGAGCTCCGGTAGGTGAGGGGGGTTGGGCAGAGCAGCTCTGCCATCCCATAAACACCTTTGAGCGCCAGTTTATTCCCGGCCTTGCAGAATATTTCTGAAAGACAGGGGAGTCAGCGGCTGCGCGACTTCATCGCGCGCTCGACTTCACGCTTGCCTTCGCGGTCCTTGATGGTGTCGCGCTTGTCATGTTCGCCCTTGCCCTTGGCCAGGCCCACCTCGCATTTGACCTTGCCGGCCTTCCAGTGCAGGTTCAGCGGCACCAGCGTGAAGCCCTTTTGCTCGATCTTGCCGATCAGGCGCCGAATCTCGTCCTTGTGCATCAGCAGCTTCTTGGTGCGCACCGAGTCCGGCCGGACATGGGTGGACGCGGTCCCGAGCGGGTTGATCTGGCAGCCGATCAGGAACAGTTCGCCGTTTCGGATCACCACGTAACCGTCGGTCAGCTGCACCTTGCCCTCGCGCAGCGACTTGACCTCCCAGCCTTCGAGCACCATGCCGGCCTCGAAGCGCTCTTCAATGTGGTAATTGAACGTGGCCTTCTTGTTGTCGGCAATACGCACGGCAGCGGCGGCAGCCTTGGGTGTCAGGTTGATGGCGGGCTTGCCCGTGGACTTTCCGGATGACGCGGCGGCCGGTTTTTTGGAGGATGCTTCTTTGGTGGCCATGGGTAAAAGGTAGGGGCGGCATCGGCTAATACAATCGAGCGCAGCCCATGATTGTATGAAAACCGTTCACAAGTCCGTTTTGATCTGGTACAGCGCAGCTGAAATGTTTGCCCTGGTCACCGATGTCGCCAGCTACCCGCAGTTTCTGCCCTGGTGCGACCAGGCCGAAGTGGTCGAGGAAGACGCGCAGGGCATGACTGCCAAGGTGGGCATCGCGTTTGCCGGCATACACCAGAGTTTCACCACCCGCAACACCCACGTACCGGACCGCAAGGTTTCCCTCAAGCTGGTGGACGGCCCTTTTTCAAAGCTCGAGGGCGACTGGGACTTCACGCCGCTGGGGGACGGCAGCCAGCGCGCCTGCAAGGTGGACCTGACCCTGCGCTACGACTTCGATAATGCGGCACTCGCGGCGCTGGTGGGGCCGGTGTTTGACAAGATCGCCGGCAGCCTGGTCGATGCCTTTGTCAAAAGGGCCGCCCAGGTGTATGGCGAGGCCGCGGTCTGAACGCCATGGCGCTGGACATTTCCCTGCTGTATTCGCCGGGGCCGCGCCAGGTGCGTGAGTGGCAGGTGACTCTGCCGACCGGCAGCACCGTGGCGCAGGCCCTTGCAGCCAGCGGCATCCTGGCCGAGTTTCCGGAACTGGCGGCAGGCCGTCTGTCGGTGGGCATTTGGGGGCGTAAAACCAGTTTGCGCCAGGAGTTGCACCAGCAGGACCGGCTGGAGATCTATCGCCCGCTGCGGGTGGACCCCAAGATCGCGCGGCGCGAGCGCTTCAACAAGCAGGGCGTGAAGAAATCAGGGCTGTTTGCCAACAAAAGGGCAGGGGCCAAGGCCGGGTACTGAACGCGAACGGCTGCCTACTTGCAGTCGCTGTCCATGATCCCCTGCAGGCGCTTGCTTTCGGCGGCACGTCCGCTGTCGTCCATGATCTCGCGCTCGCCCTTGGTGTTGGTGGTCGAGATCCGCGCGCCCGACTGGATGGTCACCATGGCCTTTTTGGTGCGTTCGCAGTTGTCGGCTCTGGCTTTGGCCACTTTCTCTTCCTCAGCCTTCTTCTTCGCCGCTTCTTCGTCCTCGAGCTTTTTCTTCTTCGCTTCCAGCTCCGTGTCCTTGCCGGAAATTTTCGGGACATTGGCTTTCACGGCTGGCGCCGCTGTTGCAACGGGAGAAACGGCTTCCGCGGGCTCGGCGGGGGCGACAGCCGCCTTGGCGCCGCGCCGGCCGCCGGGCTGCTTGAGGATGTCCTTGTCCTGGATGTCACTTGGTGGCGGGCGGTCACTGAACACCTTGCGTCCGTCCTTGCCGACCCACTGCCACTGGGCCGCGGCCGACAGCGCAAAAGTCCAGCCGGCAAGCAGCAGCAGAAGGTGTTTGGGAGTGATTTTCAGTTGCATGGGATCAGTGTACTGGTAGCGCTCCGGCAGGCGAAGATGAACGCTGTTTGGCGTGGTCTTTTTGTCACGCGGCGGGCTAGACTTTCAGCGCTAGGGTTTGTACCGACCGGCGCGGGTACAATCGTGTTTTTGGAGCCATCCCTATGCGCCTACTCGGCAAAGCGCTCACCTTCGACGACGTATTGTTGGTGCCAGCGTTCTCCCAGGTCCTGCCCAAGGACACCTCGCTTTCCACCCAGTTCTCAAGAAACATCCGCCTGAACCTGCCCCTGGTTTCGGCTGCGATGGACACGGTCACCGAAGCCCGGCTGGCCATTGCCATTGCGCAGGAGGGCGGAATCGGCATCGTTCACAAAAACCTGACAGCGCAGGAGCAGGCCGCCCATGTGGCCAAGGTCAAGCGTTATGAGTCAGGCGTTGTGCGCGACCCGGTGGTCATCACGCCCGAACACACCGTGCTGCAGATACTGGAGCTGTCCGAGCAGCTCGGCATCTCCGGCTTTCCGGTCTGCGACGGCGGCAAGGTGGTGGGTATCGTGACCAGCCGCGACCTGCGCTTTGAGACCCGCTATGACGTCAAGGCGCACCAGATCATGACGCCGAGCGAGAAGCTGATCACGGTCAAGGAAGGCACGTCTGCCGCCGAAGCCAAGGCCCTGCTCAACAAGTACAAGCTTGAACGCCTGCTGGTGGTCAACGACAACTTTGAGCTCAAGGGACTGATCACGGTCAAGGACATCACCAAACAGACCAATTTCCCCAATGCCGCACGCGATGCCTCGGGCCGCCTGCGCGTGGGTGCGGCCGTTGGTGTCGGCGAAGGCACCGAAGAGCGCGTGGAGGCGCTGGTGCGGGCCGGGGTCGATGCCATCGTGGTCGACACCGCCCACGGCCACAGCCACGGCGTGATCGAGCGCGTGCGCTGGGTCAAGAAGAACTATCCGCAGGTCGATGTGATCGGCGGCAACATTGCCACCGGCGCCGCCGCGTTGGCCCTGGTGGAAGCGGGCGCCGATGCGGTCAAGGTCGGCATTGGTCCCGGCTCCATCTGCACCACCCGCATCGTCGCGGGTGTGGGTGTGCCGCAGATCATGGCGATTGACAGCGTGGCCATGGCGCTGCGTGGTACCGGCGTGCCGTTGATTGCCGACGGCGGCATCCGTTACAGCGGCGACATCGCCAAGGCGATTGCCGCCGGCGCAGGCACCGTGATGATGGGCGGCATGTTTGCCGGCACCGAGGAAGCCCCCGGCGAAGTGATTCTGTTCCAGGGCCGCAGCTACAAGAGCTACCGCGGCATGGGCAGCATTGGCGCAATGCAGCAGGGCAGTGCCGACCGCTATTTCCAGGAAGCCACCACCGGCAACCCGAACGCCGACAAGCTGGTGCCCGAGGGCATCGAAGGCCGGGTGCCCTACAAGGGGTCCATGGTCGCCATCATTTACCAGATGGCCGGCGGCCTGCGCGCCAGCATGGGCTACTGTGGTTGTGCCACCATCGAAGACATGCGCAACCAGGCCGAGTTTGTCGAGATCACAACGGCCGGCATCCGCGAGAGCCATGTCCACGACGTGCAGATCACCAAGGAAGCGCCGAACTATCGGGCAGACTGATCATCCCGATGGCCCGAGGCGTCCGCGAAGGACGCCTTTTCTTTTTTTGCCTGAAACGCCTCTCATGCAGCACCAAAAAATCCTCATTCTCGATTTCGGCTCCCAGGTCACCCAGCTGATTGCACGGCGCATCCGTGAAGCCCATGTGTTCTGCGAAGTCCATCCCTGCGATGTAACCAGCGACTGGGTCCGCGACTACGCCCAGGATGGCAAGCTCAAGGGCATCATCCTGTCGGGCAGCCACGCCAGCGTTTACGAGGACAGCACCGACAAGGCGCCACAGGCGGTGTTCGACCTGGGTGTGCCCGTGCTGGGGATCTGTTACGGCATGCAGACCATGGCGCACCAGCTCGGCGGCATTGTGCAAAGCGGTCACAAGCGCGAATTCGGTCCCGCCGATGTGCGGGCGCATGGTCATACCCAGCTGCTCGAAGGCATCCAGGACTACGCGACCTCCGAAGGCCACGGCATGCTGCAGGTGTGGATGAGCCATGGCGACAAGGTCACCGAATTGCCGCCCGGCTTCAAGCTGATGGCCTCTACCCCCAGCTGCCCGATTGCGGGCATGGCCGACGAGGAGCGCCGGTTTTACGGCGTGCAGTTCCACCCTGAAGTCACGCATACCAAGCGTGGTGCGGCCATCCTCGAGCGTTTTGTCCTGGATATCTGCGGCACCAAGGCCGACTGGATCATGGGCGACTACATCAGCGAGGCGGTGGAGAAAATCCGCGCCCAGGTCGGCGATGAGGAGGTGATCCTCGGCCTGTCCGGCGGCGTCGATTCGTCGGTTGCGGCTGCCTTGATTCACCGCGCCATCGGCGACCAGCTGACCTGCGTGTTTGTCGACCACGGCCTGCTGCGCCTGGACGAAGGCGACATGGTGATGGACATGTTTGTCGGCAAGCTGCACGCGAAAGTCATTCGCGTCGATGCCGCCGACCAGTTCCTTGGCCATCTCAAGGGCGTCAGCGACCCCGAAGCCAAACGCAAGATCATTGGCCGCGAATTTGTGGAAGTGTTCAAGGCCGAAGCCGGCAAGCTCAAGAGCGACCATTCGCGCCATGTGGCCTGGCTGGCCCAGGGCACGATTTATCCGGACGTGATCGAGAGCGGCGGCTCCAAGAACAAGAAGGCCATCACGATCAAGAGCCACCACAACGTGGGCGGCCTGCCCGAGCAGTTGGGCCTGAAGCTGCTTGAACCCCTGCGCGAGCTGTTCAAGGACGAAGTGCGCGAGCTGGGCGTGGCGCTGGGCCTGCCTTTTCACATGGTGTACCGCCACCCCTTCCCGGGTCCGGGCCTGGGGGTGCGGATTCTGGGCGAAGTCAAAAAGGAATACGCCGATTTGCTGCGCCGCGCCGACGCCATCTTCATTGAAGAGCTGCGCAATTTCATCGACGACGCCACCGGCAAAAGCTGGTACGACCTGACCAGCCAGGCGTTTGCGGTGTTTTTGCCGGTGAAGAGTGTGGGCGTCATGGGCGACGGACGCACCTACGATTACGTGGTGGCCCTGCGTGCCGTGCAGACCAGCGACTTCATGACCGCCGACTGGGCCGAGCTGCCCTATGCGCTGCTCAAGAAAGTCTCCAGCCGCATCATCAACGAAGTGCGCGGCATCAACCGCGTGACCTACGATGTCAGCAGCAAGCCCCCGGCCACGATTGAGTGGGAATAGGGCGGCAACCTCGGCCCTCTGAGCAGCGACCCGCCAGCGCCATGCCTGAGCAGCCGTTCTTGCCGGGCTTTGAGGCCGCACCCCGACCCACGGACCGGCTGTTTTTCGCCATCTACCCGGACGCGGCCGCCGCAGCACAGATTGCCCGGCTCGCGCAGCAACTGCGTGCGGAACACGGCCTGCAGGGCAAGCCGCTGAAACCGGAGCGCTTTCATGTCACGCTGCATCACCTGGGCGACTATGCCGGGCTGCCGCAAGACCTGGTCGCTGCAGCCTGCGGGGCGGCGGCACGCCTGGCGGCTGCACCGTTTGACATCACCTTCGACCGCGTCGCCAGCTTCACCAGTGCGCCGCGCAACCGGCCGTTTGTCCTGCGCGGCGCCGATGGCCTGGCGGCGCTGATGGCCTTCCAGCAAAGCCTCGGCGAGGCGCTGAAAAAAACCGTGCTCGGCCGCTGGGCCAAGCCGGGCTTCACGCCGCATGTGACGCTTCTCTACGACGACCGCAGTGTCCCCGAGCAGGCCGTGACGCCGGTTTCCTGGACCGCGCGCGAGTTGGTTCTCGTGCACAGCCTGATCGGCCGGAGCCTGCATGTGCCCCTGGCGCGCTGGCCGTTGCAGGCCTGAGTTGTCCATCACGCCTTAGCGCGAGCGCGTTTTGCTGTCGCAGGCGCGCGGGCGCGCGGCTTTTTATCGGATACTTCAGCCTATGTATTTGCCACCCCAATTCAAGGGCGATCGCGTGCAGGCAGCGGCGCTGATCACCGACCATCCCTTCGCCAGCCTGATCAGCGTGGACGATGCAGGGCTGCCTTACGTGACGCACCTGCCGCTGCACCTGGAAGCCAGGGGCGACCAACTGGTGCTGCTCGGTCATGTGGCCAAAGCCAACCCGCACTGGCGTTACCTGCAGGCCAGGCCGCAGGCCGTGGCGACCTTTCTCGGACCCCACGCCTACCTGTCGCCCAAGGTCTACCCCGACCTGGCGCGGGTGCCGACCTGGAATTACCTGGCCGTGCATTGCACCGTGCAGGCCAGCCTGATCGACGACCCGCAGGCCAAGGACCGGTTGCTCAAGAAGCTGATTGGCGACCATGAGCCGCCTTATGCCGAGCAGTGGCGCGGCCTGGGCGAGGAGTTTGCCCACAAGATGCTGGCCGGCATTGTGGCCTTTGAGTTGCAGGTCACCGACCTGCAGTGCAAGCTCAAGCTCAACCAGCACCGGACCGAGTCACACGCCGCGATGAAAGCCATGTATGCCGCCGGCACACCCGACGAACAGGCGCTGGCCGGCTGGATGGACCGGCTGGGCATGGAGGCCGCTGCCGACCCCCGCAAGGAGACCTGACATGCGAGCGATCTTTGGCGTTCTTAGCCTGCTGATGGTTGTCGCCGTCATTGCTGTGCTGGCGAAAAAACAGCTCTCCCCGGCGCCGGTGAAGCTGGCACCGGCAGACGCTGGCCTGGCTGTGCCCGCGCCAGCGGACGGTGCCACACCGCAGCAGCAAAGCCAGCAGATCCAGAATCAGGTGCGCCAGTCGCTTGAGACCACGATGCAGCAGGCCCGGCCCATGCCGGAAGACAAATGATTTACATCAAATTGGGCTTCATCCCCCGTGTTACCTGCGCAAGATGCTATTAAAAACGAAGCAATCATGAGCGACGCCGACTACATGCAACTGGCGCTGGCGCAGGCCCGACAAGCCGCCGAGGCGGGCGAGGTACCGGTCGGTGCCGTGCTGGTTCGGGGTGGACAGGTGATCGCCACTGGCTACAACCAACCCATCGGCGGACATGACCCGACGGCCCATGCCGAAATGCAGGCCCTGCGCTCCGCCGCCCAGGCCGCGGGCAACTACCGGCTCGACGAGTGTGAACTGTTTGTCACGCTGGAGCCCTGCGCCATGTGTGCCGGCGCCATGCTGCACGCGCGGCTCAAGCGCGTGGTGTTCGGCGCGCCCGATCCGAAAACCGGGGCCGCCGGTTCCGTCGTCGACCTGTTCGCCAACCCGCAACTCAACCACCAGACGCAGGTGCAGGGCGGGGTGCTGGCCGGGGAATGCGGCGCGCTGCTGCAGGACTTTTTCCAGCAGAGGCGCAGCGAACAACGCCAGGAGACACAACTGAACCATCCCCTGCGCGATGACGCACTGCGCACGCCCGACAGCGCGTTTGCCAATCTGCCGGACTACCCCTGGGCGCCCCGTTACCTCAGCGACCTGCCTTCGCTGGCCGGCCTGCGCCTGCATTACCTCGACGAGGGGGTGCATGAGGGTCTGACCTGGCTGTGCCTGCACGGCAATCCGGCCTGGAGCTATCTGTACCGCAAGATGATTCCGGTGTTCCTGGCGGCCGGGCACCGGGTGGTGGCGCCCGACTTGATCGGTTTCGGCAAAAGCGACAAGCCCAAAAAGGACAGCTTTCACAGCTTCAGCGGACACCGGCAGAACCTGCTCGAGTTCGTCGAACGCCTGGACCTGAAGAACATCGTGCTGGTGGTGCAGGACTGGGGTGGCCTGCTGGGGCTGACCTTGCCGATGGCCGCACCCGAGCGCTACCGCAGCCTGCTGGTCATGAACACGACGCTGGCGACCGGCGATGTGCCCTTGTCGCCGGGCTTTCTGGCCTGGCGCGAGATGTGCGCGAAAAACCCCGAGTTCGATGTGGCGCGGCTGTTCGCGCGCGGCAACCCGCAGATGAGCGCCGAAGAGTGCGCCGCCTACAACGCGCCTTTCCCTGACCGGGGCCACCGCGCCGCCTTGCGTGCTTTTCCGGCCATGGTGCCGGAGTTCGAGACCTCGGACGGCGCCGCCCTTTCACGCGAGGCCCGCAGTTTCTGGCGCGAACGCTGGCAAGGCCGGACCTTGATGGCCGTCGGTGCGCAGGACCCGGTGCTCGGCCTGCCGGTCATGCAGCAATTGCAGGCCATGATCCGCGGCTGCCTCGAGCCCATGGTGCTGCCGCAGGCGGGGCATTTTGTGCAGGAGCATGGGGAAACCATTGCCCGGCAAGCGCTCCGCTCTCTGGGCACCTGACCGGCGATTGACCGCGGGTTTGGCAGCGTCTGGTCCGGTCAATGGGATACTCGTCTCGTGAAAAAACATATCTACATCTACTCCCCTTCCAGCGCCGTGCGCGACAAGCCTGCCTTCAAGCGCGGCGTGCGGCGCCTGACCGCGCTGGGTTACGAAGTCGAGCTTGACGAGGCCGCGCTGAGCAGCCACCAGCGCTTTGCCGGCGACGACGACACCCGGCTCGCCGCGATCGCCCGGGCGGCCGCCAGCGGCGCCGACGTGGCGCTGATTTCCCGGGGTGGCTACGGACTGACACGCCTGCTGCCGCACATCAATTACAAGGCGCTGGACAAGGCCGTGTCCCGGGGCACACGTTTCGTCGGCCTGAGCGACTTCACGGCCCTGCAAAACGCGCTGCTGGCCAAAACCGGGGCGGTGAGCTGGGCCGGTCCGGCACTCGGCGAGGACTTCGGGACCGAAGGCCAGCCCGACGACATCATGGAAGCCTGCTTTGACGACCTGATCACGGGGCAGGGCGAGGGCGCCGGCTGGCGTCTGCCGAAAATGGCTGCTGAGTCAGTGGCGGGGGGCGCCTGGCAGCCCGGGGCCGAGGGCCCCTTTGGTGTCAAAAATGCGGTTTTGTGGGGCGGCAACCTTGCGGTGCTGAGTTCGCTGGTGGGCACCCCTTACCTGCCGCAAGTGAAAGGCGGCATTTTGTTTCTGGAAGAGGTCCATGAACACCCGTACCGGCTGGAGCGCATGTTGACGCAACTGTTACACGCCGGCGTGCTGGCCCAGCAGAAGGCGGTAGTGCTGGGGCAGTTCACCAACTACAAGCTGGTGCCGCACGACAAGGGCTTCAAGCTGGCTACGGTGGTGGCGTGGCTGCAGCGCCAGATCAAGGCGCCGGTGTTGAGCGGCCTGCCGTTTGGCCATGTGCCGACCAAGGTGGTGTTGCCGGTGGGGGCGAAAGTGACGCTGGCTGTCGAGGACAGGGATGCTTTCCTGCTCTGGGGTCACAGCCATTAAAGGGGAAGACGCCGGGCCGGCCGACGGTTTTGTTGACCGCCTGCCACCTTGCCCGGTGGGGGCCAGTCTAGTTGGTGAGGGAGCTGCGCCGCGAGCCCAGGCTGCCGGGCAACAGGCCTTCAAACATCTTGGTGATGCCGCTGACCTTCTGGCGGGCGATGGTTTCGCCCTGCATGGCCGACAGCACGGCCATGACGTCACCGCGGGCATACCAGAGGCCTTGCGCATCCTGGGCGTAACGCACCCGCAGCGCGATTTTCGGATAATGTTTTTCGCCGAATTCGCCGAGTTCGTTGAGCATCAATTGCCGAATGCCTTCGGTACGTTTTTCCAGGCTGGAAGGCGTCACTTCGCCACCATTGAGCAGACCCAGCAAACTGCTTTTCAAATCAGGTTTAATCCAGCGCATAGAGTTTGAGCTTTCGATTCGATAGTAGGACGGTGCATAACCGTACGGTCTGGTAGATTAAGCGTCCACGGTTACAGATGCAAGTTCTATCACCTGAGATGGTTAACGTAAAACAACAACTAAATCAATGCGTTAGTAAGCAAATGTGATGTCAATTCTTGATTTGTAAACAAAGGTAGTACTTTTTAAGTCTTCCTGGTTTGGCCAGGCATGGGAAATCATCAGGATTTTCTTTGCGATTCATTTACCACTCGTTTCGCTGTTTTTTCGCAAAATTCCCCTTTTTTTGAGCCTGATATGACTACATACCCTTCGCACTACATCAATGGCCAGTGGGTCAAGGCGCAATCGGCAGAGACCCTGCCGGTGCACGACTCGAGCACCGAGGAGGTCATGGCAACCGTGCCGGCCGGCACAGCGCAGGAAGCCGAACGGGCCGTGCTGGCCGCCCGCGCGGCTTTTGACGGCTGGGCGGCCTTGCCCGTCGAAACCCGCGCCGCCTACCTGGACAAGGTCGCGGCCGGCCTGAAGGCCCGCACCGACGAGATGGCGCTGACCATCGCCCGCGAAGTGGGCATGCCGCTGAAAATGGCACGCGCAGTGCAGGTGGGCGGACCCACCTGGCACTGGGGCAACTTTGCCAAGATCGCGCGTAACTTCGAATGGGAAAAGAAAGTCGGCAACTCGCTGGTGGTGCGCGAGCCGATCGGCGTGGTGGGTTGCATCACGCCGTGGAATTTCCCGCTCAGCCAGATCACCCTGAAAATCGCGCCGGCGCTGGCCGCCGGCTGCACCGTGGTGCTCAAACCCAGCGAGATTGCGCCTGTCAATGCCATGATCCTGGCCGAAATCATTCACGAAGCCGGCCTGCCGCCTGGCGTGTTCAACCTCGTCAACGGCATGGGGCCGGTGGTCGGCGAGGTGCTGGCGACCCACCCCGAGGTGGACATGGTCAGTTTCACCGGCTCCACACGTGCCGGCAAACGTGTCAGCGAACTCGCCAGCCAGTCGGTCAAACGCGTGGCGCTGGAACTCGGCGGCAAGTCGGCCAGCGTCATCCTCGACGATGCCGACATGGAAGCCGCGGTCAAGGGCACGATCTCGGCCTGCATGCTCAACAGCGGCCAGACCTGCTCGGCCCACACCCGCATGCTGGTGCCGGCCGGCCGTTATGACGAGGTCAAGGCACTGGCGAAAACCGCGATCGCCAAGTTCAGCGTCGGCCCCAGCCTCGAGGAAACCAGCAAGCTCGGACCGCTGGTCAGCGCAAACCAGCGCGACCGCGTGCTGGGGTTCATCCGCACCGGCATCGAAGAGGGTGCAGACGTGATTGCCGGCGGTGACCAGCCGCCCGCCTTTGAGAAGGGCTACTTTGTGCAGCCCACCATCCTGGGCATCAAGGCCACCGACACCCTGGCCCAGGAAGAAATTTTCGGGCCTGTGCTGGTGGTGATTCCATACAAGGACGAGGAAGAAGCCGTGGCGATTGCCAACAGCACCATTTACGGGCTGGGTGGCGGCGTCTGGAGCGGCAGCGACGACCATGCGATGAAGGTCGCGCGCCGCATCCGCACCGGGCAGGTCGACATCAATGGTGGCCCCTTCAATGCCAATGCACCTTTTGGCGGCTACAAGCAGTCGGGCAACGGCCGCGAGGCCGGTGTATACGGGTTTGAGGAGTTTCTGGAGATCAAGTCGCTGCAGCTCAAGCCGGTCGCGCCCGCCTGATCTCCGGCGCCTGTTTGCGGCGGGCCTGATTCGGTTAGGCTATCGCCCATAACAAAGGGAGGCGATCATGGTCTGGATCAAACGGTTTTTCTGGGGAGTGCTGCTGCTGGCCGCGCTGCTCGCGGCTGCGCTGGCCGTGTATGCGGCGCGGGCCTTGCCGGCGCTGGACGGCGAACTCAAGCTGTCCGCCCTGGCCGCGCCGGTGAGCGTGGCGCGCGATGGCGCCGACGTCACCCACATCAAGGCCCAGTCCCCGCGCGACGCCTGGCTCGCGCTCGGTTATGTGCATGCGCAGGAGCGCGGCTGGCAGCTGGAGTTCAACCGCCGCGTCATGCACGGCGAGCTGTCCGAGGTGCTGGGCGAGGCCACGCTGGACACCGACAAGCTCATGCGCACCTTGGGCATCATGGACGCGGCCGCTCGCCAGTGGCAGGTGTTGCCGGCCGACGGGAAGGCGGCGCTGCAGGCCTACAGCGATGGCATCAATGCCTTTTATGCCGGCAGCGCACAGGCGCTGTCGCCGGAATTCCACATTCTTGGCGTGAAGCCGGGCGGGCAGTCGGGCCAGCCCTGGACCCCGCAGGACAGCGTCGGCTGGTCGCTGATGATGGCGCTGGACCTGGGCGGCAACTGGGGCAATGAATTTGCGCGCCTGTCGGCGGCCAGGGTGCTGACGACCGAACAGCTATGGCAGCTGTTCACGCCTTACCCGGGCGAGGCGCCGGCTTCCAGAACCGACTTCAGCAAGCTGTATGCCGGGCTCGGTGTTTATAAAACCGTGCCGGACGCTATCAAAACAGGAGCTGCTGGTGCAGGTTTGGAAATGGCTGAAGCCCGATTTGATGCAGAAAACCAGCAGGGGATGCGGGGCCTGATGGCGCAGGACATCAATGGCTGGGCGACTGACATCGGCAACGTCGAAGGCAAGGGCTCCAACAACTGGGTGCTTCCCGGCAGCCGCACACGCAGCGGCAAACCCCTGCTGGCCAACGACCCGCACCTGGGCCTGTCGGCACCGGCCATCTGGTACTTCGCGCACCTGCAGGCACCCGCCGGCAAGGCCGCGGACGGCAGCCGCCTGCCAGGCATGGACGTGATCGGCGCCACCTTGCCGGGCCTGCCTTTCGTGGTGCTGGGCCGCACCGACAAGGTGGCCTGGGGTTTTACCAACACCGGCCCCGACGTGCAGGACCTGTACCTGGAGCAGATCAACCCCGCCAATCCGCAGCAGTACCGGGTGCCGGGGCCTGCGGGCCAGCCGCACTGGGCCGAGTTCAAAACACGCCGTGAAACCATCGCCGTCAAGGGCAAGCCGGACGTCAACCTGACGGTGCGTGTGAGCCGCCACGGCCCGGTGCTCAGCGATGTGCAAAAAGCGCATGGCGAGGTGCTGGACACCGGCAAGTACGTGCTTGCGCTGCGCTGGAGCGCCCTCGAGACGGACAACCTGACCGTGGTGGCGGGCGTGCGCGGCAACCAGGCGCAGTCGGTGGACGACCTGCTGGCCGCCTACGCAAGTTACCACTCGCCCATGCAGAACCTCGTGATGGCCGATGTGGCCGGCAAGGTGGCCTACAAGGCCGTGGGAAAAGTGCCTTTGCGCCAGCCCGACAACGACATCCGCGGCATTGCGCCGTCACCGGGCTGGGAGGCGAAGTACGACTGGGCCGGCTGGCTGCCGTATGCCCAGACGCCGCAGGCCGACGCGATGGCCATCGGCAAAAAGGGCTGGTTTGCCAACGCCAACCAGAGTGTCACCCCGCCCGGTTACGACTTCTTCATGGGCCAGGACTGGGTGGTGCCTTACCGCTTTGACCGCATCGAGAAGCTGCTGGCCGAGACGCCCCGGCATGATCTGGCCTCCATGCAGAAAATCCAGGGCGACCCGTTGTCGTCGGCCACGCTGGCGCTGCTGCCGTTGTTGCAGAAGACGGCATCGCAACATGTGCTGGCCCCGCAGGCGCAAGCCGTCCTGGCGGGCTTCGACGGCCGCATGCGCGCCGACAGCGCGGCCCCGCTGATTTTCTCGGCCTGGGTCGATGAACTCACGCGTGGCGTGATCGGCGGGAAGCTGGGCGAGGAGCGTTTCAAGGCCATGTATGGCAAGCGCCATTTTCGCAGTGCCATCGAGGAGATTGTCCAGCGCAACGACGGCTTCTGGTGTGGCGCCGCCGGTTGTGCCGCCCAGTCCAGCGCTGCGCTGGACCGCACGCTCACACGCCTGCAGGCCAGCCATGGCCAGGTACCGGCGTTATGGAAGTGGGGTGATGTGCACTACGCGCTGTCGGCGCACCGGCCCTTCGGCAGTGTGCCGGTGCTGGCCCGGGCGTTCGACGTGCGGGTACCGACGGACGGGGACTCCTTCACCATCAATGTCGGCCAGTACTGGCCCAACGACCTCCTGACCCCGTTCGCCAACCGGCATGCGGCGTCGCTGCGCGCCGTGTACGACCTGGCTGATCTGGAGAACTCGCAGTTCATTTACCAGACCGGTCAAAGCGGCCTGGTGTTTTCAAGCCGCTACCGCGACATGCGCCAGACCTGGGCGGCCGTCGGCTACCGCCCGCTGCAAATGAAGCCGGCGGCGTTTGCCCACCAGCTGACACTTGCACCTTGACGTCTTGAGGTCGGCCCGGCCGGCGGCTCAGGCCGGGACGGCGTCCACATTGAGCCGGTCCCAATGGCGGTGGTGGGCCATCGCTGCGATCAAGGCCTGCGCAATCTGGCCGTCGGCCGCCTTGCGCGAGTCGCCCAGCAGGATGCCCGCGGTGGGCTCCATCAGCGCGCCGTCCTTGGTGTCGAGCGCAAAACCCAGCGTGCCGAGCAACTGCGCGCCTTCGTTGAGGGCGCAGACGGTCTTGCAGTGTTTGTAGGCCTCCAGCACGAAATGGACGGCATCGCCCAGCTGTGCCAGCGTGGCGGCACTGGCTGCGCCGCCCGGTATCACGACCGCATCAAACATGATGGACGAGGTGTTGGAAAACGTGTGGTCCGCGGGAAGCTGCTTGCCTGACGACGTGGTGACCGGGCCGAGTTGGGGGGCGACCACCTTGCACTGGGCGCCGGCGTCCAGCAGTTCCTGTTGCAGGCGCTTGAAGCTCAGCAGGTCCACGCCGTCGGCGACCAGAATGGCGACCTTGCGTGTCCGGATGTTGTCGGCGGCCGGCCGGCCGGCCATGCTCAGCGCCGCATCTTCATCGACGGTCTGCGCAATCCGGTAGTCACGAAAGCCCAGCCGTCCGGCGGCGGCCTTGGCGTCGGGGGCGTTGATGCCCAGCGGCGCCGCCACCCGGGCGGCCAGCTTGGCATCCACGTGGGCCAGGTTGTCGACCATGCGCTGGCGGATGTCGGGCACCTCGACCTTGGACAGCTCAAACCGGAAGGCGGCCACGATGTGGTCTTTTTCGGCCGGGCTCTGGCTGTTCCAGAACAGCGTGGCATGGGAAAAGTGGTCGTCGAACGACGGGCTGCGCCGGCGGATTTTCGGGGATTCCAGCACCTGCGGGTGGGTGTGAAAGCCCTGGGCGCCGCCGTCAACGCGAAATTCCGCGCCGGTGGCCAGGGTGTTGGGCTCGTAAGCGACCCGACCCTTGCTGATGGCTTGCCGGTGCATGCCGTCGCGCTGGAAATTGTGAAAAGGGCAGACCGCCTTGTTGATCGGAATTTCGTGAAAGTTTGCCCCGCCCAGGCGCGACAGCTGGGTGTCCGTGTAGGAAAACAGGCGCCCCTGCAGCAGCGGGTCGTCGGTGAAGTCGATGCCCGGCACCAGATGGCCGGGGTGAAACGCCACCTGTTCGGTCTCGGCAAAGAAGTTGTCGGGATTGCGGTTGAGCACCATCTTGCCGATCAGCTGGACCGGCACGACCGATTCCGGAATCAGTTTGGTTGGGTCCAGGATGTCAAAGCCGAGCTTGTCTTCCTGGCCCTCCTCGATGATCTGCACGCCGAGCTCCCACTCCGGAAAATCACCCCTGTCGATGGCTTCCCAGAGGTCGCGGCGGTGGTAGTCGGCGTCTTTGCCGGCGATTTTCTGGGCTTCGTCCCAAGCCAGGCCGTGCACGCCGAGTTTGGGCTTCCAGTGGAATTTTACAAAATGCGCATCACCGCGCGCATTGATGAATCGGAAGGTGTGCACGCCAAACCCTTCCATCATGCGGTAGCTGCGCGGAATGGCGCGGTCCGACATTGCCCACATCAGCATGTGGGTCGATTCGGGCATCAGCGAGACAAAGTCCCAGAAGGTGTCGTGTGCGCTCGCGGCCTGCGGCATCTCGTTGTGCGGCTCGGGCTTGAGGGCATGAACGAGGTCGGGGAACTTGATCGCGTCCTGCACGAAGAAGACCGGGATGTTGTTGCCCACCAGGTCGTAGTTGCCTTCGTCGGTGTAGAACTTGACGGCAAAGCCGCGCACGTCGCGTACCGTGTCGGCTGAGCCCCGTGAGCCGGCCACGGTGGAAAAACGCACAAACACCGGGGTCTCCAGCTCGGGATTCTGCAGAAAGCCGGCGCTGGTGAACTGCGTCATCGGCTTGTAGAGCTTGAAAACCCCGTGCGCCGCGGAGCCGCGCGCATGCACAACGCGCTCGGGAATGCGCTCATGGTCGAAGTGGGTGATTTTTTCGCGGAGGATGAAGTCCTCCATCAGCGTCGGACCGCGGACGCCGGCCTTCAGCGAATTGTGGTTGTCCGGAATGTGCAGGCCTTGGTTGGTCGTCAGTGTGCTGGCGGCGTCGGCAGTAAAAGCCTGAAGCTGTTTTTGCTTTTCGGTAGCCCCGTTGGAAAGCTTGGGGGCGCTGGCTGTACTGCGCTTGGGTTGCGTCATCTGGGTTCCTTGGAAACAGTTCAAAAAAGGGAGGACGGGACCGGCCGGAGAGGCGCCCGTGCGGCGGTGGCAGGGGTGCTAACTGGACTCGCAGTCGAGCAGGCGCTCCAGCCCCTTGGCGACAAGAATCACGGCGAGGGTCGCCACCATCGCGACCACCAGCCAGGCAATGACGGTTTGCAGCGGCTCGGCCGTGCCCTCGGGCAGGATGGCCATCAGGGCGCCCAGGCCGGCAAAGGTGACCACCAGCCAGGCCGCAGGTCCGAAAGCGGAATGCCGCTGGCGCGCGCCCTCTGTGCCGGGGGCGTCGGTGGGGGAGGATGCTGCGAGTGCCATCGGATGTCCTCGTGGGAAGGGGGCGGTGGAAGAAAGCATTGCCATTGCGGGGAGAAGCCAGTTCCCACCTTACAAGCCGGGGCGGCCGGGGGGGCGTAGTTGCCCGGCGCCAGTGGTTGTAAGGCCAGTCGCGAGCCCCTGTAAGACCCGTCTTACTTCGATGCGTCGCACTGCCTGACCTGCGCGTGGCCCAGTCAAACGTTGTGCCGGCGCCGGCCGCAGGCGCCCGGCCGGGGCTTGCTCCTACAGGGCGACGCAGGGCTTTCCCGCAGGCCAGGCAGGCCGGGCCTCTTAAGGTTTGAGGGCTGCAAGAAAAACATGCGGCCCGGTTGGGGCCCGCCATTTATTGACTGAACCGGAACTGACCCGGAGAAAGCGTCCTGATGACCACGACCCGCAACGAAGAAGAAAACGCTGTGCCAGCCGCGCCCTCGCGGTCGCTGAACGAGGACGTGCTGCAATCGGCCGAACAGGCCGTGCTGAGCAATCCCGCTTCGGACGGGATTCTGACCCCCGCCGGCCATGACGCGGCAGCACCGGGTGTGCTGACGCGTTACCGCGAGTCGCTGGCCAGCCAGGTGGCGCGCAAGCCGGGTCAGTCCGCGCTGCTCGCCCTTGCGGCGGGTGCCCTGGCCGCCGCGGCGCTGCGGTCCTTGGTCAGCCGCCGCAGGCGCTGACCGCTCCCGGGATCACTCAGGAGCAACGTTCATGATCCTTCGTGCCACGCCGCGTTCGTGGAAGGCCCACGTGCCACCCGACAGTCCGCCGCCGGTGATGCCGCCCTCACCGGAGCCACCGCCCGAGGTGATCGACTTGCCGCCCGGTGAGCCCGTCCAGCCGGTGCGCGAGCCGGGCCAGGTGAATCCGGCTCAGGCCGGAGGCGTTCGCGACGACAAGTCCCGAATGGCGTTGCGCGCCGCGTCGCCTTCGGGAATCGGCTCGCCGCTGTCGCGCCACTGCACGGCGGCCTTGAAACCTTCGGCCTGGGCATAACGGCGAAACCACATGCCCTCGGGGTTGTGGCGCGTGATGCCGTCAAACACGGTGGCCATCATCTGCGTCTGCTCCAGCCCCATGGTCAGCATCACCTGGTTGACCACCATCTTGTGCATGGCCAGATGCGAACGCGGCACCCCGGCGATGCGTTGCGCAAGTTTCAGGGTCGCCGCTTCCAGCTGATCGGACGGGACACTCTCGTTGGCCAGGCCCCAGTCGGCCGCCTTTTTTCCGTCGATGGTGTCGCCGGTGAACATCAGTTGTTTGGCGCGGGTGGCGCCCAGGCGGTAGGTCCACATCGCCGTGGTGGGGCAGCCCCAGACGCGGGTCGGCATGTAGCCGATGCGTGCATCGTCGGCCATCACCAGCAGGTCGCAGCACAGGGCAATGTCGCTGCCGCCGGCGGCGGCGTACCCGTGGACCTTGGCAATCGTCGGTTTCGGGCTGCGCCACAGGCTCATGAAGTCTTCGGTGTTGTGTTTCATGTAGGCGTAGTCCACCATCGGGTCCCAGGGAAACCGCTCCTGCTGGCAGGGGTGGTCGATGTTGCCTTCGCCGAAATGGTTGAGGTCGTACCCGCCGCAAAAACCCTTGCCCGCCCCTTCGACAATGATCACGTGGACCTCGTCCTCGGCCGCCGCCCAGTCGATGGCGGCCCGGATCTCGCGCGGCATGGCGTCATTGATGGCGTTGAGCCGCTCGGGCCGGTTGAGCAGCAGACGCGCGATGCGCGGGTGGGCGGCGTCCTTGTCGATGCGCAGGGTGCTGAATTCGGGCATGTCTTGTCTCCGGTGTTGTGATGAAAACCATCATAGCCAAGGGTGACCTCGGCGCCATCACGGTCAAAAGTTGAATGGCCGGCCAAACTGGTTGCGCCTGCAACCAGTTCGCCTTATAGTTGTGTCCGCAACCAACCAGGCGCCTGCCCATGACTTCCATGAATTCCCCGTTCCCGGACCGTATTCCGGTGCTGATTGCCGGCGGCGGACCGGTCGGTCTCACCCTGGCGGCGCTGCTCTCGCATTACGGCATCGAATGCCTGGTGGTGGAAGCCGATGAGGCTTACTGCAGTGGCAGCCGCGCCATCTGCATGTCGCGCCGCTCGCAGGAAATCCTCGGCTGGGTCGGTGCCGACAAGCCGCTGGTGGACAAGGGCCTGTCCTGGGTCGGCGGGCGCAGCTACTGGCGCGACGCCGAGGTGCTGCATTTCCAGATGCCCAGCGAGCCGACCCAGCGCTTTGCGCCCATGGTCAACATCCAGCAGTTTTATGTGGAGGAGTTTGCGCACCGCGCCGGCACCGCGGCCATGGACGTGCGCTGGTCCAGCCGCGTGACGGCGCTGCGCTCGCTGGCGGACGGCGCCGAGGTCGAAGTCCAAAGCCCCTCGGGAATACACAAGATTCGCGCCGACTGGGTGGTCGCTTGCGACGGCGGGCGCAGCACCGTGCGCGAGCAACTGGGACTGCAGTTGCAGGGCACGCAGTACGACGGCAAATACGTGATTGTCGACATCGTGCAGAAGACCCGCAGGCCGGTCGAACGCCTGGCCTGGTTCGACCCGCCGTCCAACCCGGGCTCCACCATCCTGATGCACCGCCAGCCCGACGATGTCTGGCGCATCGACTACCAGATCCGTGACGACGAAGACCCGGTCGAGGCGGTCAAGCCCGAAAACGTGTTGCCGCGTGTGCAAAGCCATTTGCGCATGATCGGCGAGGACGAGCCCTGGGAGCCCCTGTGGATCTCCATTTACAACGCCAAGTGCCTGAGCCTGGACAGTTACCGCCACGGCCACGTGTTGTTCGCCGGGGACGCCGCGCACCTGGTGCCCATCTTTGGCGTGCGCGGGCTCAACTCCGGGCTCGACGATGCCGGCAACCTGGCCTGGAAGCTGGCCGCCGTGATCGAGGGCAGGGCGGCCGACAGCCTGCTCGATTCGTATTCCACCGAACGGGTCCACGCCGCGCGCGAGAACATCGCCTACGGCGCCAAAAGCACCGAGTTCATGGCGCCGCCCAACTTTGCCTTCAAGCTGATGCGTGAAGCCACCTTGCGGCTGGCACTCAGCGACGACAAGGTGCGCTCGCTGATCAACCCGCGCCAGTCCTCGCCCATCACCTATGTCGATTCACCGCTCAATATGCCGCAAGCCGGTGCGTGGGCCAGCGATCTGGCCGCACCCGGCGCGCCCGCGCCCGAGGCCCTGCTGGCCGGCCCGCACGGCCCGCTGCATCTCACGCAATGTTTTGGCCGCGACCTGCTGTGCCTGGTGTTCGCCGACGGCGCCTTGCCCGATGCGCTGCGCGATTTGCCGGACCACGGCGTGGCGGTGCTGGCGATTGAACCCGAGGCTGACACGCTGGGCCAGGCGCGCCAGCGTTACGGCCTGCCCGATGCCAGTGCCGAGGCCCTGGTGCTGGTACGGCCCGACGGTTATGTGATGGGCCGCTGGCGCGGCCTGGACCCGGCGCCGCTGCTGGCCGCCCTCGAACAGAAAGGATTCGCCCTATGACCGATGCCGACCTTGACCGGAGTTATTCCGCCCTGTGCGAAGCCCTGGCGCAGGCGGGCGAGGCCCGGGCGCCGCTTCTGCTGGCGATGCTGAGCCTGTCGCTGATGAGCCGCTTCGACACTGCCGACCAGGTCTTGCCCCTGATCGCCAACGCGCACAAGCAGTGCGCCGCCGAGGCCGCTGATGCCGCGTAAGCCGCCCGCCACCCCGCGGCTGGACGAGTTCCTGAGCTACCGGCTGCACCTGGTCAACAAGCTGACCGACAAGTTCAGCAGCACCGCCTATGCCGACGAGTTCGGCCTGCCGGTGGGCGAGGCGCGCTGCCTGGCGGCCATCGGCAACTTTGCGCCGCTTTCAGTGATGGAACTGGCCGCCAGGGCCAACCTCAACAAGGGCCAGGCCAGCCGGGCGGCGCAGTCGCTGGTGGACCGCGGACTGGTGCATAAGGCGGCCAGCACCTCCGACGGCCGCGGCGTGGTGCTGACGCTGACGAGCCAGGGCAGGGCCCTCTGGAGCCGCGTGATGGCGCTGATTGCGCGGCGCAATGACGAGATTTTTGGCTGCCTGTCGGTCACACAGCAGCAGCAACTGGGCCGCATGCTGGACCGCCTGATTGCCCACGCGCGGGCCTGAAACAGTCGTTTTGAGGCCGAATCGGGCTGTTTCGGGTTGATTCGTGGGGCGAAGTACCCATGTAAGGCGCACAAGCGGGCTTAAAACCTTAAAATCAAAGGTTGCCCTTTTAGGTCCTCTTCAGGCCCCCATGAACGCCCCCATCGACGTCTCCTTCTTCGCGCGCGCCGCCAAACCCCTGACCAGCTACCGCAAGTACTGGGCCAGCCGCTTCGGTACGTCGAAATTCCTGCCCATGAGCCGGGCCGAGATGGACGTGCTCGGCTGGGACAGCTGCGACATCATCATCGTCACCGGCGACGCCTATGTGGACCACCCGAGCTTCGGCATGGCGGTGATCGGCCGCATGCTCGAAGCCCAGGGCTTTCGCGTCGGCATCATCGCGCAGCCCGACTGGCAAAGCGCCGACCCGTTCAAGGCCCTCGGCAAACCGAACCTGTTTTTCGGCGTGACCGCCGGCAACATGGACTCGATGATCAACCGCTACACGGCCGACCGCAAGATCCGCAGCGATGACGCCTACACGCCCGGCGACATCGGCGGCAAGCGGCCTGACCGCGCCGCCATCGTTTATTCGCAGCGCTGCCGTGAGGCCTACAAGGACGTGCCCATCATCCTGGGCGGCATCGAAGGCTCGCTGCGCCGCATCGCCCATTACGACTACTGGTCCGACAAGGTGCGCCGCTCCATCGCGGTCGACGCCAAGTGCGACCTGCTGCTGTATGGCAACGCCGAACGCGCGATTGTCGAAATTGCCCACCGCATTGCCGCCAAGGAACCGGTCGCGACCATGACCGACATCCGCGGCACGGCCTTCATCCGCCGCACCGGCGACGAAACCGCGCAGGGCTGGTTCGAGATCGATTCCACCAGCGTCGATGCGCCGGGCCGGGTCGAGGCGCATGTCAACCCCTACCTGATGATTTCGGAGCAGGCCAAAGAGCAGGGCGCCAGCTGCGCGCGCGAGGACGAGGCGGCTGAGGTTGCGGCACAGGCAGAGTCCGCAAGTTCTCCGGTTCTTGCCAAAGTGCCGCAAGCCAACCCCGCCATCAAACCGCTGACCTTCGTGCCCAACCCCGCTTTGTCCCACATGCAGGGCAGGATCAAGGTGCCGCCACGCGACCGCTCGGTGATCCGCCTGCCGTCCTACGAACAGGTCAAGAGCGATGCCGTGCTCTACGCCCACGCGAATCGCGTGCTGCACCTCGAAACCAACCCCGGCAACGCGCGTGCGTTGGTGCAGGCGCATGGCGAAGGCGCCACCGCGCGCGACGTCTGGATCACGCCGCCGCCGATTCCGCTGACCACGGCCGAGATGGACTATGTGTTCGATCTGCCGTATGCCCGTGCCCCGCACCCGGCCTACCAGGACGAAGCCGGCAGCCACGACGGCGCGACCAAGATTCCGGCCTGGGAGATGATCCGCTTTTCCGTGAACATCATGCGCGGCTGCTTCGGTGGCTGCACCTTCTGCTCCATCACCGAGCACGAGGGCCGCATCATCCAGAGCCGGTCTGAAGATTCCGTGATCCGCGAGATCGAGGCCATCCGCGACACCGTCAAGGGCTTCACCGGTTCGATCTCCGACCTGGGCGGGCCGACCGCCAACATGTACCGTATCGGCTGCAAGTCGCCCGAGATTGAGTCGGCCTGCCGCAAGCCGAGCTGCGTTTACCCCGGCATCTGCCAGAACCTCAACACCGACCACAACCCGCTGATCAAGATGTACCGCCGCGCGCGGGCGCTCAAGGGCGTGAAGAAGATCCTGATCAGCTCGGGCCTGCGTTACGACCTGGCCGTGCAAAGCCCCGAGTACGTGAAAGAGCTGGTCACGCACCACGTCGGCGGTTATTTGAAAATCGCGCCCGAGCACACCGAGCAGGGCCCGCTGACCAAGATGATGAAGCCCGGCATCGGCAGCTACGACAAGTTCAAGCAGATGTTCGAGAAGTACAGCCTCGAAGCCGGCAAGAAGCAGTTCCTGATTCCCTACTTCATCGCCGCCCACCCCGGCACCAGCGACGAAGACATGATGAACCTGGCGATCTGGCTCAAGAAAAACGGCTTCCGCGCCGACCAGGTGCAGACCTTTTACCCGTCACCCATGGCCACCGCCACGACGATGTACCACACCAACAAGAACCCGCTGCGCAAGATCACGCGCGAGAGCGAGACGGTGGACATCGTGCGCGGCGACAAGCGGCGGCGCCTGCACAAGGCCTTTTTGCGCTACCACGACGCCAACAACTGGCCGCTGCTGCGCGAGGCACTGAAAGCTATGGGCCGCGCCGACCTGATCGGCAACGGCAAGCACCACCTGATCCCGACCTTCCAGCCCATGACGGACGGTGGCTACGTGAGCGCGCGCAAGAAGAACTCGACCACCGTGGCGCTGAAACCCGTGACGCCCGTCAAGGGCCGCATTCTGACCCAGCACACCGGCCTGCCGCCGCGCGACAACGGCTCGGGCAAGCCCGGCGGGAAGCCATTGCGCAAGGCGCGCTGACCGCGATACGTCCCCCGCATGTCATCCCGGGCCTGACCCGGATCCATGCGGCACGAACCATAGGCAGGGCGACAGGCATGGATTGCGGATCAAAGTCCGCATTGGCAAAGCCAAAGCAGAAACAACCTGGCTGAGCCGCTTTTCTCGCATAATTTCAAGAAAAATCGGGCATCAGCCCTTATTCGGCGGCCGCCAGCAGCTATGAAATAAATAGCGACTGAGCCTGTGGTCATCATTGCTTCCGCCTCGGTTTTAAGCCAGACTCATGCGCCAGGACCGCGCCTTGCAGCAGCAAACAGCCACGCTCAGGGGGAAGCGCGTGGCGCTGGCTGGCGGCGCACGGGGCCGGCGTGTTTGAGGGCGTTTTCCGGGCAGTCACTACAATTTCGATTTGCCGGGTTTGTGGTTCCATTTCATTGTGCAGGTTGAACAACAGATGTCTGAAAACCGGATCGCGACAAGCATTTACGCTGCGGGGTTTCCCAGATCAAGCCGCAGCCGCCGAGTTACACCGCAGGGTTTGCGGTCTACATTGCGTTAAATTTCATATGAGGCTGCGTACAAAATATTTTTTGGCATTGCTCCCCGCGATCCTTACCGTGGGCTGGTGGCAAATGGCAGTTTGGGCGTACGGTCATTTCGGATGTGAAGGTAATCTCAAAAGCCTCCAGCCATGTTTTGCGGGAGGTGTGAACATTTTGCCGGCGCTAGGGTTTGGCTTGTTTTGGTGCCAGTTACTGGCATGGATTTGCGCGCCAATTTCGCTTTGGCTGCTCATCGAAGTTGGAGGACGACATATTGGATCGTATCGGAAGCAGCATGAAATTTAACTTGGCAATCGACAAGGACGCCTTGCTCCTGTCATTTCGTTAGGCAGCGTCAACATACGGAGTGTGCTCATGTCCATACCGACTCGAGTCAACGAAGCAATCCAGACACACTACGCCCGTTCCGATTTGGGGAACATCATCCTCGCGGCGCTGGAAAAGTCGGGTAAAGACGTAAATCGCCTCACGCTCGAGGACTTGGCGCCGGTCGACGAGTTTCATATCCGCGGCCGGGCAGCGACGCTCGAACTTGCGCGGGCTGCTGGCCTCGATGCGGCGAAGCGTGTGCTGGATGTCGGTAGCGGTGTCGGCGGGACGTCTCGATGCCTGGCAAAGGAGTTCGGCTGCCGTGTCACCGGCATCGACCTCACTGAGGAATACTGCGGCGCCGCTGCGGTACTCACCGCGAAGATCGGCCTCGCGGACCTCGTCGACTATCGCCAGGGCGACGCGACCAATCTACCGTTCGATGACGCGTCGTTCGACGTGGTCTGGACCGAGCACGTGGCGATGAACATCCCGGATAAATCCCGGCTGTACCAGGAGATGCACCGGGTTCTGAAGCCGGGCGGCACGCTCGCAATCTACGATATTCTCGCCGGTCCGTCAGGTCCTGTTCTCTTTCCTGTTCCTTGGGCGCGCACGCCTGAAACGAGCTTCCTGGTGCGGCCGGATGAGCTGCGTACGCTTCTCGAAGCTGCCGGGTTCATGGTGACCCACTGGTCGGACACGACTGATGCGGCGCGCGCCTGGTTCGTGTCGCTGGCAGAGAAGATCCGCAAGGAAGGCTTGCCGCCGCTTGGATTTCACGTCCTGCTCGGAGCTGATTTTCAAGCGATGGCCCAGAACCAACGACGAAATCTTGAAGAGGGGCGGATTGTTCTCGCACAAGTCATCGCAAACAAATGGGCGCTGCCTGGCCCCGGCGTGCAACCGACGCCCGCAAGCGGGTGCGGCTGACGCCGAACGCTAGGGCACACAGATGCTTCCATCCCTGATTGCCATCGCGTTGCTCCACTGGGCGGTTCTTCTGGTCCCCGGCTTCAACGTCGTCTTGCTGGCGCAGCTCGCCGGCGGGCAACGTCGCGCCACGGCGCTGGCCGCTGTTGCAGGCATGACCACCGCCACCTTCGCGTGGGCGACGCTCGCGGTCATGGGGATTGGTGTTGTGTTCTCGACGCAGCCGATGTTGCGGCAGGCGGTGCAGGTTGCGGGTGGCTTGTACCTGCTGTACCTGGCCTTCAATCTCTGGCGTTCGGGCGCTTCGGTGGCGGCGGAGCCGCAGGGTACCCTGAGCAACAACGCGGCGTTTCGCGTGGGCTTCATGACCAGTGCGCTCAATCCCAAAATCGCTCTGTTCTATGGAAGCGTGTTCGCGACGGCCTTGCCGCCGTCGCCGTCCTGGGTGCATGTCGCCAGCGCGGTCGCCCTTGTCTATTTCAACTCCGTCGTCTGGCACACCAGCCTGGCCTTTGCCTTTTCACAAAAGGCCGTCCAGCGCGCCTATCTGCGCAACTTCGCTCGCCTCACCAAGGCGTCCGGGGCTGTCGTCGGCGCCTTCGGCCTGCGGCTGATCGTGGGAACCCTGCAGGAACTGCGCGCCCGCATGCCTTGAAGTGCACGGGGACCCAAAGCCTGTCAGTCGGTGGTTCTTGGGATGTTTTCAAGAAAAATCGGCCTTCAGCCCTTATACAGCGGGCGCAAACAGCTATTAAAACAGGAGCTCTCCACACCGTCACCGGCCTCCCATTACGCTGCTTTTGACCTTCCACAAGGCCGGGCATGCCCGGACGCGCAACAATCCAAGTTTTGAACTGCCCATGCTCCGATTCCTGCCTTCCTTTCTTCGCGGTGTGATTGCGCTGTTGTTGCTGGCCATCAACACGCTGTTCTGGTGCTCGCTGCTGTTCGCCGCGTCGCTGGTCAAGCTGGTGTTGCCGTTCAAGGCGGTGCGTGTGCGCATCGACCCGCTGCTCAACGCGATTGCCACCGCCTGGATTGCCTGCAACAGCGGCTGGATGCGGCTGACGCAGCGTACCGTGTGGGACGTGGCCGGCGTGGACGCGCTGCGTTACGAGGGCTGGTACCTGGTCAATGCCAACCACCAGTCCTGGGTGGACATCTTTGTGCTGCAGCATGTGCTGAACCGGCGCATTCCCATGCTGAAGTTTTTTCTCAAGCAGCAGCTGATCTGGGTGCCGGTCATCGGCCTGGCCTGGTGGGCGCTGGACTTTCCCTTCATGAAGCGCCACACCAAGGCCGACCTGCGCAAACACCCCGAGCGGCGCCTGCAGGACCGCGAAGCCACCAAACGCGCGTGCGAGAAGTTTGCGCTGGTGCCCACCAGCGTGATGAACTTCGCCGAGGGCACACGTTTCACGCCCGCCAAACACGCGTCACAGGCCTCGCCCTACCGGCACCTGCTCAAGCCCAAGGCCGGCGCGCTGGCGCTGGCGGTCAACGCCATGGGTGAAAAATTCCACTCGCTGATCGACGTGACCATCGTCTACCCGGCCGGTGCGCCGTCCTTCTGGCAGTTTCTCTGCGGCCAGGCGCCGAAAATCATCGTGCGCGCGCAACAGCTGCCGATTCCGCCCGAGTTCAGCGAGGGCGACTACGCCGCTGATCCGGTGTTTCGCATGCGTTTCCAGCAGTGGCTCACCGACCTGTGGGAGCGCAAGGACCAGCAGATCGGCATGCTGCTCCAGCAGGGCTGAGATTCCAGGGCTGAGTTTCAGCTTGCAGGGAAAAACGGCAACCGGCCCCTGTCGGACGGTCGCCGGTAGCTATCAATTCAGGAGTTGCTGGCAGACAGAAACGCCATGACCGCCGGAGAGGTCCTGGCGACGGACTGTTCGCTCAGGCCGGCGCCGCGCCGGCCGGGTGCGTCTCGGCAAGCACGCGCTGCAGGGTCTGCAACACTTCGGCGTTCGAGGTCTGCGCTTTGACCAACACGGCCGCGAAGCGGTCGGCCTCGGCACGGCTCAGTGCCGTGGCCGAGAACACCACCACGGGTGGCGGCTGGTCCAGCGCCTCGACGTCTGCCAGCACCTCCCAGCCTGACCCACCACGCAAGGCCAGGTCCAGCAGCACCAAGTCAAAGTGCTGCTCATGCAGCCGCGCACGCGCTTCCTCGGGTGAGGCGGCAAACTCGAAGACCGCGAAGTCCTGGGCAATGGCGGCCGTGATGCGCTGGATGTCGACGTCGTCCTCGACATGCAGGATGCGCGGCTTGCCTTCGGCCATGCTGCCGATGGCATGGCGCAGTGCGAGGACCAGCTGGTTCTCGTCGATCGGCTTGTCCAGCCAGTCCGAGACCTCCAGCGGCAGGCTGTTGCACTCGATCCGTTCTTCGCTGGCCGAGGCCGAAACCACGACGATGGGCAGATTGCGCGTGTGCGCCTGCCGGCGCAAGGTGAGGACCAGGGTGATGCCGTCCTGGTCGGGCAGCCCCAGGTCCACCGTCATCGCGGCGTAGCTGGTTTTTTCCAGAAAGGCCAGTGCTGTGGCGGCGGTATAGGCCCGGTCCACGTCAAAACCGCCTTTTTCCAGCATCAGGCCGATCAGGTGGGCGATGTCGCGGTCGTCTTCGCACACGAGAATGCGCGGGCGGACGCCGGCCGGCTTGGTGGTGGAGGCGGCAGGTGTTGCCACGGGCAGGTTGCCTGGTTGCGGCGATGGCGATTGCGGCAACTCGAAGAAGAAGGTGGTGCCCGTGCTGGCGTCACTCTCGAAACCCATGGTGCCGCCCAGGCGTTCGATGATCGCCCTCGAAATATTCAGGCCCAGCCCGGTGCCGCTGTTCTGGCGCGTGTCGGACGAGTCGGCCTGTGAGAATTTCTGGAAAATGCGCTTGCGAAACTCGTCGGGAATGCCCGGGCCGCGGTCGCGCACCTCGACCCGCACGCCCAGGCCGGCGCGCGACACATGCACTTCCACCGTGCCACCGGGTGACGAAAACTTCATGGCATTGGACAACAGGTTGGTCACGACCTGGGTCAGGCGGTCGCTGTCCGCGCGGACGTGCAGGGGCTCGTCGGTACAGAACAGCTTCAGGTGCACGTTTTTCGCGGCACCAAAACCCTCGTTGGCGGCCAGCGCCTGCACCAGCAGTGGTTTGAGCGCCAGCTCCTGCAGGTCGAGCTGCATTTGTCCGGACTCGATCTTCTCGATGTCCAGGATGTCGTTGATCAGGCGGATCAGGCGCTCGCAGTTATTCTTGGCAATCTCCACCAGCGACTTGACGGCGTCGGGCACCTGGCCGGCCACGCCGCCGGCGATCAGGCCCAGCGAGCCCCGGATGGAGGTCAGCGGGGTGCGCAACTCGTGGCTCACGGTGGAGACGAACTCGCTCTTGATGCGGTCCAGGCGTTTGAGTTCGGTGACGTCGGTCGCCATGGAATAAAAGCCGATGACCCGACCCTCGTCTTCACCTTCGCCATACCGCGGGAAGTAGTTGACGACATAGTCACGCGGGTCGCCGCGAGGGTTTTTCCGGGTGCGTTCATAGACTACCGGGTAACCCGCCATTACCTGTTCAATCTGGGGGGTCGTGGCTTGATAAATTTTCTCGCCCAGGACTTCGCGCAGGTGTTTTCCCTCGATCTGCTCCGAGGACAGCCCCAGCGCCTCTTCATAGGCCCGGTTATGAAAGCGGAAGCGCTGCTCCGCATCGACGTAGGCAAGCAGGGCCGGCAAGGTGTCGGTGATATCGCGCAACTGCGTTTCGTTGTTGCGCAGCAGGGCATTGGCATCACGCGCGGCTTTTTCCGAGAGAACCAGTTTGCGCACGAGCGGCGCGACCAGAACATTGAGCAGCAGCATGCCCACAATCGCCAGCGCAGCCAGCAGGGGCAGGATGTACTTGAGCTGCGCGAGGATGGGCGCGTACAGCTCCTTCTGGTCGATTTTGAGCACCATCCCGAAAGCGAAAGGCGCAATGGGCGTATAGGCCGCCACCACCTGTTCGCGCCGGTAGTCCCGGGCGACGATGATGCCGGTCTTTCCAAGCAGGGCGTGGTTCATGGGCAGGGCCTTGCCCTCGACGACACGCGCAAGGCGCTTGAACTCTATGCCGGACACGCGTCCCAGAAAACAGTTCATGTCCTTGCCGTCGTCCAGCGGCGCGCAGATCGCGAATTCGGCACTCTGGCCTATGGCGGCCACATCGCCAAAGACCCGGGTCAACAAGGGCAGGGCGACCTCCGTCCTGACCTCGCCCACGCGAAGGCCCTGGGGGTCGAGGATGTCCAGGTGCGTCTGGACAATGAATTTGCCGTTCCACAACAGGACCGCGTGGTCTTTCTGGCTCAGCAGGACGTGTTGCTCGCCACCGCGCGAAAAACTGCCGGCACGGGCCACTTCACGTCCCCGCGCGTCATGAAAGGACAAACCATTGAAACCAGTGGACAGAAACGAGGTGGCAGCCCGCTGCATCGCCAGCGTTGCCGCGGCATCGTCCGGCGTGGACCCGAGAATCTGCAGGGTCTGCACCAGGAAAGGACGCGTCGCCGCGGTCCGCGCATCGGTCAGGGCCTGGTGGGTCTGGCTTTCAAACAGGCGGACATTGCTTTGCAGGGCTGCCTGCAGGCCACGGCTGAGAACCGACTCTGTCTGCCGCTCCATGACGGCATACACGGCGATGCCTGCTGTCAGGGTTGTCACCAGAAAGATGATCCCGCCGATCAGGCTGATCCGGCGGTCTTGGCGCATTGAAAACAAGGGGTTCTCTCTCCGTGTCGGGGATTTGATTATCCAGTGTTGCAGCGCTGGTGCAGCGCCTTCACACCCAAAAACGTGTCAGAAAAAGCGCCGGGCGCGCAGTCTGCGCGGCGTTTGTTGGCTGATTCGCTATTGTTTCGATAGCTCTTGGCGCTTGTCTGTAAAGGGCTGCAGGCCATTTTCTTCATAATTCTGGTCCCGCGGCACAAACGCGCTGCAGGTCCCGGTACCTGCGCAGGCGCCGGAAGCAACTGCGCGAAGGCTTTCCGGGTGCGCCCAGCCCGCGGTTGGTCCTCGCTATGATCTTGCCCGGGGCGCTTCCTGCAGTCTGCCCCCGCCGACTGTCACGCACCGGGCCGCACCCCGCTGCTGCCGCGTGACTTCCCTTTTTCGACGACCCAACCCGCCATGCGTGGAGGGCTGGAGTCGTTTTTTCACAGCCATCCCTGACGAACTCACCATGAACATCACGGTCAACCAAGAATTGCTTGCCTACATCGATCCGCTGACCGCCGACGAACGCGAGGCCCTGGAGCGCAGCCTGCTGGCCGAAGGTTGCCGCGATGCGCTGGTGCTGTGGGGCGACGTGCTGGTGGACGGCCACAACCGCCACAGCATCTGTACCCAGCACGGCATCTCTTTCAACACCGTGCAGAACAGCCATTTCAAATCCATGGACGACGTGCACCTGTGGATGATCGACCAGCACCTGGGGCGGCGCAGTGTGTCTGACTTCCAGCGTGGTGTGCTGGCCCTGCGCAAAAAGGACATCCTGGCGGCGCGCGCGCAAACCACGGCGGATGGCTCTTCCGCGTCCGACCAGGCGCAAGGCGCCCCGACCCCGGCGCCCGAACCCCTGCTGACGCGCGACGCTCTGGCCAAGGCAGCCCGCATCAGCAGCAACACCATCAGCCAGATCGAGAAGATCCAGAAGTCGGCCGCCCCCGAACTGATGGCGGCGGTGAAGTCCGGCACGATTTCCATCAACGCCGCTGCCAGCGTGGCCTCGCTGCCGGTCGAGGTGCAGGTGGCCGCCGCCGCCGGTGGCCGCAAGGAGCTGCAGCAGGCCGCCCGCCAGGTGCGCGAAACACGCGCCGTGGCGCGCACCGAACCGGAGTCACCCGAGGGAGTGATTGCGCGGCTCCGGCAGACCATCAGCGAACTGACGGCGGAAAATGCCGCGCTCAAGGCCCAGCTGGCCGGGCAAAGCCGTTGAGTCGTCGGCGCCGTTGAGTTTGCCCCTCAGCGGTTTTGTCATGAGTCAAAACGGCCTCCAGCCCTTATGTTGCGAGCGCAAGCAGCTATCAAATAAGGAGCATGCTGGCGTCACCAGCCACGCCACACCAGCCAGCCGCCCAGCACCAGCAAGCCGCCCATGAAACAGGCGCGGAAGCCGTTCTGGCTCAGTTCGTCGCGCAGGTTCTGGCCCAGCCACATGCCCAGCATGGCAGGCAGCAGCATCAGCAATGACTGTGCAGCCGAGTCCGCATTCAGGTGGCGGCTGCCGGCCAGTGCCACGGCCAGTGCGAGCGTGGAGACCGTGAACGACAAGCCCAGTGCCTGTGCCATCTCGTCCTTCTTCAGCCCCAGCGCCTGCAACCAGGGCACGGCCGGCAGCACAAACACGCCGGTGGCCGCCGTCAGCAGGCCGGTCAGCGTGCCGATGAGGCCGGACAGGCCCGCTTCCCGCTGCGGCCGGGGCGGTGGCAGGCGCAAGCCCGCCAGCCCGGCCAGCGCGTAGGCGACCAGGCTCAGGCCCAGCCACAGCATGGCGTGCCCGCCCGGTGTGGCCATCCAGCCGCGCCCCAGCCAGACGCCGAAGCAGACGCCGGCCATCATGGGCCACAGCCGCTTGAGCAGCGCCCGCAGGTGCCCGCCGCGCGACATCTGCCACAGGTTGGTCGCCAGCGCAGGCAGCACGAGCAGGGCCGCGCCTTCGGCCACCGGCATCATCAACCCCAGCAGACCCATGGCCACCGTCGGCAGGCCCATGCCCAGCACGCCCTTGACACCGCCCGCCGCGAGAAAGACAAAACTCACCAGCATGAACTCGTGGACGTCGGGGACAAACATGCGTGCTCCTGGGGAATGCGGGCTTGCAGTGTCGCCCGACGCCGCCGCCCTGACCATCTGTCTTTGCTTGAGGTAGGCTCAGCGCTGTGTGTAGCCACCGGTGACCTCAATGCGTTTTGACTGGACCGACCTTCAGCTTTTTGTGCATGCCTGCGAGGCCGGCAGCATGACGGCCGCCGCCAGCCGTTCACACCTCACGCTGGCCGCCGCCAGTGCCCGCCTGCGCGGCATGGAAGCGCAAGCCGGTGTGGCACTGCTGGCGCGCCATTCACGCGGTGTGCGACCCACGGCCGCCGGCGAGGCACTGCTGCGCCACGCCCACGCCGTGCTGGCGCAGATGGCCCAGCTGCGCGGCGAGCTGGCCCTGCATGGCCGCGGCGCCCTCGGAAAAATCCACCTCATGTGCAACACCTCGGCCCTGGTGCAGCACCTGCCGCCGCTGCTGGCGGCCTTCCTGCGCAAGCACCCGTCCATCGACACCGTGGTGGAAGAAAGCGCCAGCCCCCTCACCGTGCAGGCGGTCAGGCAGGGCGCCACCGACATCGGCATTGCGTCGGATGCAGAAGACATGACCGGGCTGCAAACAGCTTTTTTCTGCAAAGATCCGCTGGTGCTCGTGCTGCCGCGTGGCCATGCGCTGGCGCGCAGCCGCTCGGTGGCTTTTGAGCAGGTGCTCGATCTTGAGCTGGTGGGGTACAGCGCTTCCAGCGCCCTGCACACCTACCTGAGCCTGCAGGCCGCGCAGCTGGGCAAACCCATGCGGGTTCGTGCCAACCTCGGTAGCTTCGAGGCGATGTGTACGCTGGTGGAGCAGGGCGTAGGCGCGGCGGTGGTGCCGGCTGCCGTGTTGGGGAAGAGTGAGGGCGGCAGGCGGCTGACTGTGCGGCCCTTGTCGGATGGGTGGGCCAAGCGGTCGCTGGTGTTGTGTGCGCCGGTGGATCTGGTGGAGTCGCAGCCCGCTGGGCGGTTGTTTCGGTTTTTAGAAACAACTTCAATTGAAAAATAGAAATCAAAAAGGAAGCGTTCTTTTTGAATGACGTCTACGTGTCATGAACCTCATGTCTAGTCCCAGAACGGCCGTATCTGCCGGGCCAACAGGTCGCAGGCCTGCTGGCAGGCCTGCACATGCACCTCGCGGCGCGCGCTGAGCCAGCCGGCACCGAACAGGGCGCGCGGATCGTGGACCGACAGGCCTTGCCAGACCTGCAGCGCCGCCACTTCGTCGTGGTAGATGCCGAGCGCGTCCTGCAGCGGCTTGAGGGCCGTCAGGTAGGCGGCGGCCTTGCGCCTGGCAAACAGGGGTTGCGCGAACTCGGCCAGATAACGCAGGCGTTTGACGCGCCTGCGCAGGGCGTGTTGTTCGGCCTCGGGCAGGGCGGTGAATTGGCGGCCGCGCGCCAGCACCTGCTGGTGCAGGCGCCTCAGGCGTTGGCGCAGGAATTTTTTCGGCGCTGTGTCGTCAGGCGCAGGCGCGGCTTCACTCGGGGCGGTGTGCACAAAACCAATCAGGCCCAGCAGCGCCTGCTGGAAGGCCGGCGCGCGCACCACATCGGCGGGGCTGGGCAGCGGGCCCAGTGCGCCTTGCCAGTCCACGGGAGGCCCGCCTGCGGCTTCGATCTGGCCCTGCAGCTTGCCGAGCAGGTAGTCGCGGTCGCGGTGCTGGCCCAGTTCGCGGAACACGCTGGCCAGCACCGCCTTCCAGGCATCGCCCTGATCGCCCCAGCCGCCGGCAAGGGCCTCGAGTTCCTGCAGCGCGGTGCGCAGCCGGCGCAGACCCACACGCAGCTGGTGGATGTTTTCTTCGGCGGTGCAGCCGGCGGCCACGTCGCTGGCGTTGGCCAGCACCTGGTTCAGGCAGGCGGCTACGACGGCGGCGGCTACCTCGCGGCCCGAGGCGTGGCGGGGAAAGCGCGGCGCTTCTGCGTCCACGGCTGCGCCGAAGTCCTGGCCCAGCGCCAGGCGCTGGCCTTTCTGGGACTTGCTCACGCTGCTGAGCCACAGGCCATGTCTGAGGCACCAGGTGGTGGCCAGTGCCACAGCGCCGGCGGCCTGGCCTTGCTTGAGTTCGAGTTCCAGCTCGCGCACAGGCCGCGTCCTGTCGCCGGCGGCGATGTGGCCCTGGTCCAGCGCAAGCTCGACCACCGCGCCGCGCGCCCGCACGGTTCGCGTGAGGCGAGCCATGTCGGTGGCATAGACGAGGGTCAGGTCGGGCGCCGCCGCGCCGGGTTGGTGTTTTTTCAGGGCCTGGCGGATGCGTTCGCCGACCGGCGTGCCGTCGTGGCGTGACAGCTCGGGCAGGGGCGCGGTCTGGCTGCCCAGCGCGACGTTGTGCTCCAGCCGCTCCAGCGGCCGGCTGCCCGGGGCCTTGGCCGTCTGCACCCATTGCCGGCCTTCCTTGCGCAGGCGCAGCACCACGCCCTGCGCCGCCAGTGCACCGTCGGCCGTGTCGAAGTAGCGCGCCCGCAGGCGCTGGGTGCGTGTCATGCCGCGGCGCAGCGCCGCTTCCACCGAAGCCAGCCGGGCGGGCGGGATTTCAAGCTTGAGTTCGAACTCGGTCATGGTGGGGCCTGCGGCAGGACAGTCCCTCCATCCTACGCGCCCGCAGGCGCCATGCAATGGCATGCAGCAGGCGGCCCTTGCCCGGCTTTTTTGAAGCCAAATTGGCCTCTAGCCTATGTTGTACGTGCGCCGGTAGCTATTAATTCAATAGCGTATGCAGGGGAATGTCTTTTGCCGTTGCCAGCTGGTCGAGCTGCGCGCGTGTCTGTGTGAGCATGAATGCCGCTATCGCCTGGTGTGTGGCGGGTGCAAACATGGCCTGAATGGTTGCCGCCTCCACGCCCGCCGCCGCACACAGGGCGGCGGCAAAGTGCGGCTCCAGCGCCGCCACCGCCACACGGCCGTCCCGGCAGGGGTAGACCCGGTAGCCGGCATGCGCACCGCCGACCGAGCCGCTGGGCTGCGTCAGGCCCCACTGCCGCGGCAGCGCCAGGTAGGCCGCGGCCTCGGACAGGGCCACTTCGATGAAGGCCCCGCGCGGATGCGGGTCGCCCGAGCCGGCATACGGCTCCTGCCGGCGCAGGGCCGCTTGCAGCACGGCCTCGCTGGCCATCAGCGAGCCGCTCATATCGGCGTACAACGTGGGTGGCAGGTTCAGCCCGGTCACCAGGTCGTTGTGGGCCATGTAGGTGAGGTCGTGGCCGGGCTCTTCGCCCAGCGCACCTGGCGCGCCAACGATGGCGACATGCGACAGCGCGGGGTAAAGCGAATGGATTTTTTTCCAGCCCAGGCCCAGCTTGTCAATCGCTGAAGGACGGAAGGAGGTGAGCAGCACGTCGGTTTTCTCAAGTTCGCGGTGCAGCACCTTCTGGCCGGCTTCGGTTTTCAGGTCGGCCGACAGCACCTTCACGCCCTCATGCAGTTGCGCATAGGCCGGCTTGTTGTAGAGCCCCATGGGGTCGCCCGCGGGTGGCTCGAGCTTGATGCAGGTTGCACCCATCTGCCGGCAACGCATCAGCGCGGCCGGGCCGGGCAGGTTGAGCGCCAGGCTCAGGATGCGCAGGCCTTGCAGGGACTGGAGGGCAGGGTGTTTGGCTGGCGTGGCGCTGGATGGCATGGATGGACCTGGGTGAAGGGCGGGCAGGATGAAGAAGGGCGAGAAGGGAAAAAGGGGCGGCGAAGTGTGCTGGCAATTTACCCTAAACGGAGGGCGCCGCGCCATGCCGCGGACAGGCCCTGAGGTCAGGGCCGGGAAGACTAGCTTTTGTTTTGTAAAAAATACTGCTTTACAGAAATTAATTATTGTTTAACAGAAATAAATGAGAGATACTGGCGGCCTCTAGAAAGGGTGTCTCTCATGAAAAACACACTGACTGCGGCGGCCTTGTCGGGGCCGGACGTGCAGCGCCTGAACAGCGCGTTTGCCTGGGTTTGTGCTTTGCTGACGGTGGCTTTGCCGCTGGCCGTGTTGTACCAACTGGTCACCACGCCGACCGAGGGCCTGCTGCTTCGTGCAGGCGTCCAGCTGTCGGCGCTGCAACTGGTCATGCTGGACGTGGACCTGTGGCAGCGCGTGCTGGCGGTGGTGCTGGGCATGGTGCCGGTATGCTGCACGTCTTACGGCCTGGTGTGCGCGATGCGCTGCTTTTCGGGGTTTTCGCAGGCCGAGTACCTGAGCCTGCGCACCGTGCGTTACCTGCGTGGTTTTGCCGCCGGCATTTTTGCCTCGGTGGTGGCCGGTCTGTTCGTGGCCATGCTGATCAGCATGGTGCTGACGGCGGGGGCGCCGGCCGGACAGAAGGCGCTGGCCTTTGGCCTGGGCAGCAACGAGTTGCTGACGCTGCTGTTTGCCGGCATGGTGTGGCAGATTTCTGCCGTCATGGCCAAGGCCGTGGCCCTCGCCGAAGAAAACGCCCGGTTCGGCTGAAGTTTTCCTGTGGGCATCGTCGTCAAACTCGACGTGATGCTGGCGCAGCGCAAGGCCAGGTCCAAGGACCTGGCCGCCTACGTCGGCATCACGGAAGCCAACCTGTCGCTGCTCAAGCAGGGCAAGGTCAAGGGCGTGCGTTTCGACACCCTGCAGAAGATCTGCGAGTTTCTCGACTGCCAGCCCGGCGACCTGCTGGTGCATGAGGCCGATGGCGGCTGACGGACGGCGGTGACGCCGGCCCGCTTCAGTTGCCGAAATCGAGCGGCAGGCCGACGTAGTTTTCGGCGACCGAGCGGGCACCGGCTTCCGAGTGCACGATGTAGTCGAGCTCGGCGTCCTGCAGCTTTTGCCCGATGGGGCCGTTTTCCGGGAAGTGGTGCATCAGGCTGGTGAACCACCATGAGAAACGCTCGGCCCGCCAGATGCGCCTGAGGCAGCGCTCGGAGTAGCTGTCGATGCCGGCTTCGGTTTTGTCGGCGTAGAACTCGATCAGCGCACTGGAGAGGTATTTCACATCGGTGGCGGCCAGGTTCAGCCCTTTGGCGCCGGTGGGCGGCACGATGTGGGCGGCGTCGCCGGCCAGGAACAGGCGTCCAAAACGCATGGGCTCGGCGACGAAGCTGCGCAGCGGGGCGATGCTTTTCTCAATCGATGGGCCGGTGACGAGTTTGTCGCGGCCGTTCGCGTCCAGGCGCAGGCGCAGCTCGTTCCAGAAGGCATCGTCCGACCAGGCCTCGACCTTGTCGGTCAGCGGCACCTGCAGGTAGTAGCGACTGCGCGTGGCGCTGCGCTGCGAGCACAATGCAAAGCCGCGCGTGCTGTTGACGTAGATGAGTTCATGGTGCACCGGCGGGGTGTCGGAAAGCACGCCCAGCCAGCCGAAGGGGTAGACCTTTTCGTACTCGGTGATCGAGCCCTCCGGCACGCTGGCGCGGCACACGCCGTGAAAGCCGTCGCAACCGGCGATGAAGTCGCATTCGATCTCATGCGTCTGGCCGTCTTTCTCGTAACTCACGCGCGGTTTCTTCGTGTCGAAGTCGTGCACGGCCACATTGCCGGCCTCGTAAACGGTGGTCAGGCCGGCCGCCTGGCGCGCAGCCATCAGGTCGCGCGTGACTTCGGTCTGGCCGTAAACCATGACGTTTTTGCCACCGGTCAGGCCGTTCATGTCGATGCGGTGGCGCTCGCCCTGGAACAGCATGTCGAAACCGCCGTGCACCAGGCCTTCCTGGTGCATGCGCCGGCCGACGCCGGCTTCGTCGAGCAGGTCAATGCAGACCTGCTCCAGCACGCCGGCGCGGATGCGGCCCAGCACGTAGTCGCCGCTCTGGCGCTCGACAATGACCGCGTCGATGCCGGCCTTGTGCAGCAACTGGCCGAGCAGCAGGCCGGAGGGGCCTGCACCGATGATGGCAACCTGGGTACGCATGTCATTCTCCACGTCGTTTTGACTGAGTTGCTAGCGTAGGCCTCATGCCCGGTGCTTGCCAGATGGCCACGCGGGCGGTGCACGATCTGCAGGCCATTTGTGCGATGATCGCGCAATGAGCAGACATTCTCCCCCCTCCGAGCAGATGGGCGCGGTCCTGCAGACCAGCCGGCCCATTGCCAAGGCAGACATGATCGAAGGCATGGCCAAGGGCATGGCGGTGCTGGAGAGTTTTGACACGCAGCGCCAGCGGCTGAACGCGACGCTGGCCGCCGAACGTGCCGGCATCACCCGCGCCGCCGCGCGCCGCCACCTGCTGACGCTGGCGCACCTGGGTTACCTGGAGACCGATGGCAGTTATTTCTGGCTGGCCCCCAAGGTATTGCGCTTTTCAGGCAGCTACCTGGCGTCGGCGCGTCTGCCGCGTGCGGTGCAGCCGACGCTGAACCGCCTGGCGGCGCAGACCCAGGAGTCGTTTTCAGCCGGTGTGCTCGACGGCGACGAGGTGGTGATCGTCGGGCGCAGCGGTTACGAATGGAAGAACGGATCAGACGGTGCCGTGCGCGTGCTGGCCTACGGGCTGCACCTGGGCGCGCGCCTGCCGGCCCATGCCACCTCCACCGGGCGGGTGCTGCTGGCCGCCAAACCCAAAACCGGCCTGACACAGTGGCTCAAGGGCCGCACCCTGCCGCGCCTGACCACCCGCACCATCATCGACATCAAGCAGTTTCGCGCGGTGATCGAGCAGGTGCGCACCGACGACTGCTGCCTGGCGGTGGAAGAACACGAACTCGGCGTGCATGCGCTCGCCGTGCCGCTGCGCAACATGCAGGGCCGAACGGTGGCCGCGCTCAACATTGTTGCGTCGCCGCAGCGGCTGAGCGCCCAGCAGATGCAGCGTGACCTGCTGCCGCTGCTGTTCGACGCGGCGCGCGAACTGCGGCCGCTGATGTAAACCCCGTCCAGCAGAGGCCCTGGCGTCTTCCCGTACGCTGGTGTCTGGGCAGGCGCCTGTCCGGTGCGAATCGACCGCCGTGCGCGCGCGCGTGGAGCGCAGCGTCACCGGGAACGGCCTGGTGTCCTACGCCGTTTGTAGGCTTTCTCCGGCGCAGCGTGCTGCCGGCTTGGTGCTCCGCGCCCGAGGTTTCCGGATACTATTCCTTACGTCATCTTCTCCTTGTCACCAGCCTCTTCGGGCCTCCGTGCCGATCCAGGTGGTCATCCGTGAGTCTGTTTTACAGCCGCGTGCCGTTTTGCCAAGCCGCTTGCTGACGTGTGATTGTTTGCGCGAAAGGAAGTATGCTGAAAACCGGTGCTTTTGATGACGTTGGCGAAAAACAGGGCGGGGCCGACGGCGTCATGGAATTTCGGCGCCAGGCAACGCTGATCAAGACGGGCGCTTTGCAGGACGCCATATTCAACAGCGCCAACTTCTCCAGCATTGCCACCGATGAAAAAGGCGTCATCCAGATTTTCAATGTCGGCGCCGAACGCATGCTGGGCTATGCCGCATCGGATGTCGTCAACCAGGTCACGCCGGCCGATATCTCGGACCCCAAAGAACTGATCGCACGGGCAGCGGCCCTGAGCCTGGAGCTCGATACGCCCATCACGCCGGGTTTTGAGGCGCTGGTCTTCAAGGCCTCGCGCGGGATCGAGGACATCTATGAGTTGACCTACATCCGCAAGGACGGCAGCCGCTTTCCGGCGGTCGTGTCCGTCACGGCACTGCGCGACGATCAGGCGGTGATCATCGGCTACCTGCTGATCGGCACCGACAACACCGCCCGCAAGCAGGCGGAGGAGGCACTCCTTAAAGCAGGGGCCCTGCAAAATGCGATCTTCAACAGCGCCAACTTCTCCAGCATCGCTACCGACGAAAAGGGCGTCATCCAGATTTTCAATGTCGGCGCCGAACGCATGCTCGGTTACGCCGCCGCCGACGTCCTGAACAAGATCACGCCGGCCGACATTTCCGATCCGCAGGAAGTGATCGCGCGCGCTCAAAGCCTGAGCCTCGAGCTGGCGACCCCGATCACGCCGGGTTTTGAGGCGCTGGTGTTCAAGGCCTCGCGCGGCATCGAGGATATTTACGAGCTGACCTATATCCGCAAGGATGGCAGCCGCTTTCCCGCCATCGTCTCGGTCACCGCACTGCGCGATGCGCAGGAAAACATCCTTGGCTATCTCTTGATCGGCACCGACAATACGGCCCGCAAACAAATCGAGGCGGCCCAGGCGCTGCTCGATCAACGGCTGCGCGACCAGCAGTTCTACACCCGCTCCCTGATCGAATCGAATATTGACGCGCTCATGACGACCGATCCGCAGGGCATCATCTCGGACGTGAACCAGCAGATGATGGCGCTCACCGGGCGCACGCGCGATGAATTGATCGGCGCGCCCTGCAAGAAATTCTTCACCGACCCGGTGCGGGCCGACGCGGCGATCAAACGCGCCCTCACGGAGAACAAGGTCAGCAACTACGAACTGACCGTGCGCGCCCAGAATGGCGAAGAAACTGTGGTTTCCTACAACGCCGCGACCTTCCACGACCGCGACCGCAAGCTGCAAGGGGTCGTTGCGGCGGCACGCGATGTGACCGAGCTCAAGCGCTTCGAGCGCGCCTTGCAGGAGAAAAATATCGAGCTGGAGCATGCCAGCCGCATGAAGTCGGAATTCCTGGCCACCATGTCGCACGAGTTGCGCACGCCGCTGAACGCCATCATCGGTTTTTCAGAGGCGCTCAAGGATGGCCTGATGGGCCGGATGAGCGAGACCCAGCACGAATATATCGGCGATATTTTCACCAGCGGGCAGCACCTGCTGTCCCTGATCAATGACATTCTGGATTTGTCGAAGGTCGAGGCGGGCATGATGACACTCGAGCTGGAGGCGGGCGACTTGAACAGCCTGCTGTCGAACAGCCTGTCCATCGTCAAGGAGAAGGCGTTGGCCCAGCGCATCCAGCTCGAACTCGAAACAGCCGGCGACCTGGGCCTGACCCTGCTGGACATGCGCAAGACCAAGCAAATTGTCTACAACCTGCTGTCCAACGCCGTCAAATTCAGCGCCAACGGCGGACGCGTGACCTTGTGCGCGCGGCGCGTCTCGCGCGGCATCGTTGGCACGCTGCCCGGCGCCTGGCCGGTGCACGGCTTCCCCCTGGCCGACAGCGAGTGCAACGAATTTCTCGAAATAAGCGTCAGCGACGGCGGCATCGGCATTTCGAAGGAAAACATGGCGAAACTGTTCCTGGCCTTCAGCCAGATCGACAGCAGCCTGGCGCGCAAATTCGAGGGCACCGGTCTCGGTCTGGCGATGGTCAAGCAACTGGCCGAACTGCACGGGGGCACCGTGGCCGTGGCCAGCGCAGAGGGCGAGGGTTCGCGCTTCGCCGCCTGGTTGCCGCTGCGGCTACCGGCCCACGCCATGCCCGTCCAGCCGGACAGCACTGGCGCCGCGATCCTGGCCGCAGCCGGACCACCCCTGGCCACGTTGCAGCCACATTAGAAAGGGCACCGGATGGCCAGCATACTGATCATTGAAGACAACGCGGCGAACATGAAGCTGGCCTGTCTTTTGCTGCGCAACGCCGGCCATGCGGTGCTCTGCGCCGTCGATGCCGAAACCGGCTTGACGCTGGCACGCGCCGATCGGCCCGACCTGATCCTGATGGACATCCAGCTGCCAGGCATGGACGGCCTGGCGGCAACGGCCCTGCTCAAACACGATCCGGCCACCGCCGCGATTCCCGTTATTGCGCTGACCGCGATGGCGATGAAAGAAGACCAGGAAAAAACCCGGGCAGCCGGTTGCGACGCGTATATCGCCAAGCCCTTGCGCTACCAGGAACTGTATGCAGTGATCGACACCCTCTTGACTGCTGGAAAATCGCCAGCGGCCAGCACAGCAAACTCCTTGCATCGGCCCCCATGACCCGTTCCCCTGCCACTATCCTCATCGTCGACGACGAACGCCAGAACTGCAAGCTGCTCGAAGCGCTGCTGCGGCCAGAAGGTTATCTCACGCTCAGCGCCGCCAGTGGCGAAGAGGCGCTGGCCTCGATTGCGCTGCAGGCACCCGACCTGATTTTGCTCGACGTCATGATGCCGGGCATGGACGGCCACCAGGTGGCCAGCCTGCTCAAGGCCAATCCCGCCACCGCGAGCATTCCGATCATCATGGTGACAGCGCTCGGCGACAGCAGCGCCCGCCTGGCGGGGTTGAATGCCGGGGCAGAGGAGTTTTTGACCAAACCCGTTGACCACGCCGAGCTGAGGTTGCGGGTGCGCAATCTGTTGCGTCTGAAAGAGTTCAACGATCATCTTCAGAACCATGGCTTGCTCCTGGAGCAACAGGTGCAGGCGCGCACGGCCGAGTTGCAACGCTTTCGCAGTGCGATGGACGCAACCGCCAATGCAATCGTGCTGGTGAACCGCTCCAACATGTGCTTTGTCGACGTCAACGCGACGGCCTGCGCCACGCTCGGCTATACGCGTGAAGAATTGCTCGAGATGGGACCGACGGGGTTGGGCACGGCTACGGTTGAACAACTGGGGGCTATGTACGATGCCATCATCGCCGGCCAAGGTACGGACGAGCTGACGGAAACCCAGGTGCGGCGCAAGGATGGCACCGAGGTGCAGGTCGAAGTGCACCAGCACGCCAAACGCGTCGGCGCGGACTGGATCATCGTCCTGGTGGTGCGCGACATCAGTGTGCGCAAACAGGCGCAAGAGGAAATTTTGCGCCTCAATGCGGAACTTGAAGAGCGTGTGCGGCAACGCACGGAGCAACTGCAGGCGGCCAACAAGCAGCTGGAGGCCTTTTCATACTCGGTGTCGCACGACCTGCGCACGCCGCTCAGCGCCATTGACGGATTCAGCAACCTGCTCGGCAAGGAGCTTGACGCCAGTGCGTCCAGTGACCGCGGCAGACACTACCTGTCGCGCATACGTGCCGGCGTCTCGCAGATGGGCGAGTTGATCGACGCCTTGCTCTCGCTGGCCCAGGTCTCGCGCACCAGCCTGCGCTGGGACAGTGTCGATCTGAGCGCCATCGCTCACGCGGTTTTCGACGGTTACCGGGAGCGCGAGCCCGAACGGAGGGTCTCGCTCGATATCCAGCCCGGGCTGCTGGCCCAGGGCGACCCGCGCCTGCTGCAGCGGGTGCTCGACAACCTGCTGGGCAATGCCTGGAAGTTCAGCGGCAGACAGCCGCAGACCCTGATTGCGTTCAGGTGCGAGACCCGGCCGGACGGCGAACAGGTGTATGTTGTGCAGGACAACGGCGCTGGCTTTGACATGGCTTATGCGGACAAACTGTTCGGCGCTTTCGAGCGCTTGCACACCGCCTCGGAATTTGCCGGCACGGGCATCGGCCTGACGACGGTGCACAGGATCGTCACGCGGCACGGCGGCCGTATCTGGGCCGAGTCCGCGCCGGGCCTGGGCGCCAGCTTTTATTTCACGATTGGCGGGCTGGCAGACGTTTTGGACCCCGAGGCTTTGCACTGACCATTGCTGCCGCGCGCGGCTCGGACGAGCCGCCTTCAGACATCGCATCGCCGTTCGTCACCGTCAGCTTGTGATCGGGCATCCGGGATGATGCGGGTGCGGTTTTTCCGGCGATCGCGCGGCGCGGCGTCATGCCACTGCCGGCAGCGTGAAGAAAAAAGTCGCGCCCTGTCCCGGCGCCGACTCGGCCCAGATGCGGCCACCATGGCGAGAAATAACGCGCGCAACCGTCGCCAGGCCGATGCCAGTTCCCGCGTACTCCGCGACATCGTGCAAGCGCTGGAAGGTGCCGAACAGCTTGTCCGCATAAGCCATATCAAAGCCGGCGCCGTTGTCGCGCACAAAAAAGGCGCCGCGCGGCGACAGCCGGCCGACCGATATTTCTGCGTTGGCGCAGCGCGCGCTGAATTTCCAGGCGTTACTTAGCAGGTTTTCCATCACGGCGTGCAACAACCGGCTGTCGCCGTGCACCAGCAAGTCAGGCGCGACGCTGAACACCACATGGCGCGAATGGTCTGCGGACTGCAGGCGCGCGAGTATCTCGGTGCTGATGGCGCTCAGATCCACCGGCGCGTATTCGATGGCCTGCCGTGTCACATGGGCCAGGGACAGCAGGCCTTCGATGAGGTGCCCCATTTTTTCGACGCCGGCCTGGATGCGGTCCAGGTAGTGCTGGACCTTCACGGACTCCTGGCCCTGCAGCTCATTGAGCAACAGGCGGCTGAAGCCGTCCACCGTGGTCAGCGGTGAGCGCAGGTCGTGCGAGACCGAGTAGGAAAAGGCTTCCAGCTCCGCGTTCGACAGCCGCAAGGCGGTCTCGGTCGCCTTGATTTCCGTGATGTCCACATCAATGCCGACCCAGAACAACTCCTCGCCGGCGTCGTTGAGCACCGGCGACACGCGGTAGGACATGAGGCGGTAGCTGCCGTCCGGCGTGCGCAGCCGCCGTGTTCCGGCGTAGGGCGTGCGCGTCTGGCGGTGGCCATGCCATGCTTCAAGCATGCCGGACAAATCGTCCGGGTGCACCAGACCCATCCAGGCCGTGCCGTGCCAGTCGGGCGCTGCGCCGCCGAAAAGTTCGTACCAGGCCTGGCTGATAAAGGTGGCATTGCCCTCCGGGTCAATCGTCCAGATCGGATACGGTGCCTGCTCGGCCAGCGCCCTGAGCAGGGCTTCCTGGCGCGACAGTTCACGTGTGCGCTGGGCGATTTTTTCCTCCAGGCCGCTGTTGAACTCCTGGACCTGGGCCAGCAGGTTGACGTTGTCGATCGCGATCAGGGCCAGCTCGGCGAGTTCGGTGACAACGTATTCGTCCTGCCGGGTGAAGTCGCCCTCGTGTTTGTCCGACAACTGCAGCAGGCCGACGTTGCTGCCGTCACGTCCCGTGAGCGGCACGGCGAGCCAGCCGCGCAGGGGCGGGTGCTGGTCTGCATACGCGCCGAAGCCGCGCCAGCGCGGGTGGGCCTGGAGCTCGGCCTGCGTCAGGCGCATGGGCCGGTTGGTCTCGCCGATGACGGCGGAGATTCCGCTGCCATCGGGCGGGTCGATCAGATGGCGGTAGTTCGCGTATTTGTCGGACAGCGACAGCGCGGTGATGGCCTGGCCTTTTTCGGGGCCGCGACGCAGGCTGATGACTGCCTGGTGGGCGCCGATGATGCTGCGCGCCTGCTCCGCCACTTCCTGCATCACCCCCTCCAGCGTGTGGTGCTGGGTGATGGCCTGCGCCGCCTCTGCGGCACGCTGCAAGGTTTGCAGATGGGCCTGAAGCTCATGCTCGACCTTGACGCGTTCGGTGACATCCTGCAGCGCCCCCTGCATGCGGATGATGCTGCCATGGTCGTCCCGCACGGCCTGGCCCATCGAGCGCACCCAGATGTGGCGGCCGGTGCCGGTCACCATCTCCACCTCGACATCGAAAGGCGTGCCGCTTTCCACGCATTCCTGTGCCACCCGGGCGGCCAGTGCCTGCGACTGTTCGGTGCAAAGGCCGATCGCGGAGGCCAGGGTGGGCTCGCTGCCCTGGGGCTGCTCGAGGATCAACAAGGCTTCATCCGACCAGAGAAAGCGCATCTCGGGCAACTCCACCGCCCAGCCGCCCAGCCGGGACAACTGCCCCGCCATGCGCAGCAGCGCGGTTTGTGCATGCAGCGCAGCTTCGGCCTGTTTCAGGTCGTCAATGTCGGTGGAGGTGCCGTACCACGAGACAATGCGCCCGGCGTCATCGCGGTTGGGAAGCACTCGCGCCAGCTGCCAGCGGTAAGTGCCGTCGCCGCACAGCAGGCGATGTTCGTTGTGAATGCCTTGCCCGCTTTCGATGGCCAAGCGGAAATCCTCGGCGGTCCTTTCCAGGTCATCCGGGTGCACATGTTTGAACCAACCGCCCTGGAGTGAAGCCTCCACCGGCTGGCCCGTCACGTGGGTCCATTGGTCATTGACGAACGCCATGTGCCCGCTTGCATCGGTGATGAAGACGATTTGCGGCATGGCCTGCGCCAACTGCCGAAAACGCAACTGGGTGCGTGCCCGCTGTTGGGAATATCGGTAGAGCAGCAGCGACAGCAGCGCCACCGTGGCCGCGGCAGCCAGCCAGATCAGCCAGGTCAGCGTGGCAAAACGCTTCCAGGGCGCGAGCACATCCTCGTAGGGAGAGCCGGCGTAGATCACCAGCTCGGGGTAGGTGTCGATGACACGGTAGGCGATGATGCGGACGCGGCCATCGATCACGCTGGTGCTCTGGTAAACGCCTTGCGCGCTTTTGGGGAGCTGTTCGGAAAACAGGGGCAGGTCGGGAAAGGCCTTGCCCATGGCGCTGTCGTCCATCGGGCTGCGCATCATCAGCACCCCGTCGCGGCGGAACAGCGCAATCGCGCCGCCGGCGCCCAGGTCCACCCCATGCCAGAGCTTGTCGAAGTAGGGCGGTTCCACGGCGGCCACGATGACACCCGCGAAGCTGCCGTTCGCCGCCCGCAAGGGCCGGGACGCGCTGATCAGCCAGCCGCCTGTGGATCGGCTGCGTACCGGTGTGCTGATGTGGAAACCGGCCAATGGGCGCTGCTGGTAGATCTGGAAATGCTCGCGGTCTGCCAGCCTGACTCCGATGTTGCCGAGGTCCGAGTCGAAAACGATGCGGCCGCCGGCATCCAGCACCCAGATGGCGCGCACAAAGGGCAGGCCGTTGAGCTGCTCGCGCAGCATGGTGCGGGCCGTGTGTTCGTCAAGCCGTTTTTCTTCCTGCAATGCCTGCAGCCGGCTGGTCGCAAGTTGCAGGCGCTGGTCCACCGTCTGGAAGGAGCGGCCGGTCTGTTCCTCGATCACCTGCACCAGCGACTGGGTCAGTTTCTCCCCGGCGCGCAAGGCTTCGTCGCGAAGGTAAAAGAGGGCGATGGCCACCGCGCAGGCGGAAACCACCATCAGGCCACCCGTCAGCCAGGCGATCGGGCGACCGATCGAGTCCTGCGCAGAGTCTGCATGCGTCTGTGATTGCCGGAGTGGCGCATCAACTTGCCAGGGCCAACGCATGCATCCAGCCTTTCAGTGGGGCCGGACATGACGCCCGGCGTGGACCATGATGCCATGCGGGTCGGACTTTGTCGATTGAGAGCAGCCCTTGCTGCGCCGACCTTGTTCTGTTACGGGGCTGCGTCGGCGTACTAGACGCCCAGGTATTGCGTCAGCAGCTCCGGCCGCGCATGCAGGTCGGCCGAGCTGCCTTCAAACACCACCTCGCCCTTGACCAGAATCACGTTGCGGTCGGTGATCTGGGTGACATGTTTCCAGTTCTTGTCGACGATCACGCTGCTGATGCCGCTCTCACGAATCACGCCGCAGATGCGCCAGATCTCGCGCGCAATCAGCGGCGCCAGGCCTTCGGTAGCTTCGTCGAGGATCAGCACATCGGGGTTGGTCATCAGTGCGCGGCCGATGGTCAGCATCTGCTGCTCGCCGCCGGACAGTTGCTGGCCGCCGTGGCCCAGGCGCTCTTTCAGCCGGGGGAAGGTCTCCAGCACCCGGTCGTAGGTCCAGTCGTTCCTTCGGCCCACGCCGTCGGCGGCGCTTCCCGGTCGGCCGGCGCGCGCGGCCATCTTGAGGTTCTCGACCACGCTGAGGTTGCCGAAAATGCCGCGGCCCTCGGGCACATAGGCGATGCCGAGCTGGGAAATCTCGTACGGTGCGCGGCCCAGCATCGGTTGACCCATGATGTCCAGGCTGCCCGAGCGCGGCTTGACCAGGCCCATGATGCTTTTGAGCAGGGTGCTTTTGCCCATGCCGTTGCGGCCCATGAGGCCGATGGTTTCGCCGCGCGCGACGGAAAAGTTGATGCCGCGCAGGATATGGCTCGCGCCGTAATAAGTGTGCAAGTCCTTTGCGTTGATCAGCAGGTCGGCCATCAGTGTTCCTCCCCGAGGTAGGCAGCCTGCACGCCGGCATCGGCCCGGATCTCGGCGGGTGTGCCGCTGGCAATCACCTGGCCGTTGACCATGACGGTGAGCCGGTCGGCCAGCGCGAAGACCGCGTCCATGTCGTGTTCGACCAGCAGGATGCCGTGGTCGGCCTTGAGCTTGAGCAGCAGCGCGACCATGCGTTCGGCCTCGGCCACCCCCATGCCGGCCAGCGGCTCGTCGAGCAGCAGCACCTGCGGCTCGGTCGCCAGCGTCATGGCAATTTCAAGCTGGCGCTGCTCGCCATGGCTGGTGGCACCGGCGATCGCCTGTTTCCGGTCTTGCAGGCCGGAAAGCTCGATGGCCCTTTCCGCCCGGGTATTGACTGCTTTCAAATGGGTCGCACGGCTGAACCAGTGCAGGGCATGCGGCTGGCGCGATTGCGCGGCCAGGCGGACGTTTTCCCAGACCGTGAAGGGCAGGAAGATGTTGGTCTTCTGGTAGCTGCGGCCCAGGCCCTGGCGCGAAATTTTTTCGGGGTTCCAGCCGGTGATGTCGCGGTCGCCGAGCCGTACCGAGCCCGAGGTGGGCGGCAGGTCGCCGGACAGCAGGTTGGTCAGCGTCGATTTGCCGGCGCCATTGGGGCCGATCACGGCGTGGATCTGCCGACGCTGCAGGTCGAGCGAGACGTCGCTGACGGCGGCCAGGCCGCCGAAGCGTTTGGTCAGGTTTTTTGCAGAAAGGAGCACTTCATTCATGACCGGCTTCCTTGCGTCGTCCAAAGCGTTCGACCAGGCCCAGGATGCCACGCGGCGCAAAGGTCACCAGCAGCACGATGAACAAGCCCATCCACAGCTGCCAGTGTTTGCCGAGGTTGACGCTGCCGACCTGCGGCAGGTCCTTGAAGACATGCAACAGGTATTCGAAGGCGAAGGCGCCGACAATCGCGCCGGCGAAGTTGCCCATGCCGCCCAGAATGACCATCATGATGGCGTGTGCGCTCATGTGAAAACCCATGAGTTCGGGGTTGATGTAGCCGGTTTGTGTGCCCCACAGGTAGCCCGCCAGGCCGGCCAGCGCGCCGGCCAGGGTGAAGGCTGCGAGTTTGTAGCGGAAGGTGCCAAACCCCATGGCGCGCATGCGGTGTTCGTTGACGCGGATGCCGGCCAGCGCGCGGCCGAACGGGCTCCACAGCAGGCGGCGCAAAAAGGCGTAGACCCCCAGCATCACGGCCAGCGTGAAGTAATACAGCGTGCGCTTGTTGTCCAGGTCGAAGGGCATCCAGCCGAACAAGGTGGTGTCGGGCTTGAAATTGATGTACAGCCCGTCCGAACCGCCCAGCACCTTGTTGTCAAAAAACAGGAAAAACACCATTTGCGCAAACGCCATGGTGACCATGATGAAGTAGATGCCGTGGGTGCGAACGACGAAAAAGCCAATGATGAGCGCGGCCAGCCCCGAGGCCAGCACCGCCACCGGCAGCGTCCACCACAGGCTGACGGCTTCGCCCTGCGGCATGAGGAAGGCCAGTGCATAACCGGCCAGGCCGAAGTAGGCGGCGTGGCCGAGCGAAACCAGGCCGGTGACGCCCTGCAGCAGGTCCAGGCTCATGGCAAAAATCGCCATGATCATCATGCGGGTGACCATCTGGGTGTAGAAGTCGGTGCCTGCAAACGGGAAGGCGATGAGGGCGACCAGGCCCAGCACCAGCGTGACCTGCACGCCGCGCGGCAGGATTTCGAGGTTGGCTTTCATCGTGCTCATTGCTTGAACAAACCTTCCGGCTTCCAGAGCAGCACGGCCGCCATCAACATATAGACCAGCATGCCCGCCACCTGCGGCAGCAGCACCTTGCCGAAGGTATCGACCAGGCCGACCAGCAGGGCGGCAATCAGGGCGCCGCGCACCGAGCCAATGCCGCCGATGACCACCACCACAAAACACATGATCAGCACTTGCGAGCCCATGTTGGGGTAGACGCTGGCGATCGGTGCAGCGATCATGCCGGCCACCGCGGCCAGGGTCACGCCCAGGGCAAACACCACCGCGTGGATCAGCTTGATGTTGATGCCCAGCGCGCCCGCCATGTCGCGGTTGAAGGCGCCGGCGCGGATTTTCATGCCCAGCCGGGTTTTTGAAATCAGGAGGTACAGGCCGACAGCCAGCGCAATACACACGCCCGACATGAAGAGGCGGTAGACCGGGTAGGACAGGTTCTCGGTCAGCGGGATCGACGCGCTGAGCAGCTCGGGAATCGGCACGCCATGGACATCGTCGCCCCAGAGAATGGAGCGCAGCTCTTCAAAGATGTAGATCAGGCCGAAGGTCAGCAGCACCTGGTCGAGGTGGTCGCGCTGGTAGAAGTGGCGAAACAGCAGCCACTCCAGCGCGAGCCCGAAAATTGCCGACAGCACGGCCCCGCCGAGGATGGCCAGGGTCAGGCTGCCGAAATAGGCACTGAGCGACCAAGCCAGGTAGGCACCCAGCATGTAGAAGCCGCCATGGGCGAGGTTGACCACGCCCATGATGCCGAAAATCAGCGTCAGGCCGGCGGCCAGCATGAACAGCAGCAGGCCGTACTGGACGCTGTTGAGCAGCTGGATGAAAAAGTTGGCGAGATCCATCGTGTAGTTTCAGGCCTGCCTGCGGGTGAGCAGCAACAGCCCGCCCATGAGCGCGAACAGCCCGCCGGACACCCGGTTGAACCAGCGCACCGCGCGGCTGGAACGCAGCAGCGGGGCAATGCGCGACACGCCCAGCGCGCAGCCGCTGAGCACGCTGAACTCGAAGGCCATGAAGGTCAGCGCGAGGATGGCGAACTGTGGCGCGAAGGGCGCTTGCGGATCGAGGAACTGGGGAAAGAAGGCGGCGAAAAAAAGCACGGCCTTGGGGTTGCTCGCACCGACGAGGAAGCCGCGCAGGAAAAACGAGCGGCGCGGCGTTTCAGCCGGCCCCGCATCGGCCCGCAGCACCGAGGCGTCATTGCGAAAGGTTTTGACGCCCAGGTAAATCAGGTAGGCCGCCCCCAGTACCTTCGCGGCCACGAAACCCGTCTCCGATGCTGCCAGCAGCGCGCCCAGCCCCAGGGCGGACAGCAGCATGACGCACAGCACGGCGCTGACGCTGCCAGCCACCGAGGTCATGGCCTTGCGCGGGCCGTGGTTCAGCGAGGTCGTCATGCACATCAGCATGGTCGGGCCCGGCGTGAAGATCAGCAGCGCAACTGCTGCGAGGTAGAGAAAATAGGTGGTGAGGGTCATGGTGGGAAGTGGAGGCTTCGCTGCGAAACAAGGCAAAAAAATGGGAGGCCCGAAACCTCCCATTTTGAAGCAGAAAAAAAAATCAGCCCATCTTGCAGCCGGCACCGGAGTCGGCCAGCGCCTTGGCGGCCACGCCGATCACCTTGTTTTCCTTGTTCTCGACCTGGCGCAGGTAGATGTCCTGCACCGGGTTGTGGGCCTTGCTCATGGTCCACTTGCCGCGCGGGCTGTCGATCACGGCGGACTCGAGCGCCTTGTAGAGGGCCGGTTTGCTGTTCAGGTCGCCCTTGACGGCATTGGCGCCCTGGACCAGCAGCAGGCCGGTGTCGTAACCTTGCACCGCATACACGTCGGGCTGCATCTTGAAGCGGCTGGCATAGGCGGTGCGGAAAGCCTTGTTGCGCGGCGTGTCCAGCGAGTCGCTGTAATGCATGGTGGTGATGATGCCGTCGGCTGCGGGGCCGGCGGCGTCCAGCACACCCTCGGTCAGGAAGCCCGAGCCGTACAGGGGAATCTTGCCTTTCAGGCCGGCCGCCGCATAGTCGCGGATGAACTTGGCGGCGCCGCCGCCGGCAAAGAAGCAGGCCACGGCGTCGGGCTTGAGCGCGGCGATTTCGGTCAGCAGCGCCTGGAACTCGACGTTGGGGAAGGGCAGGCCGAGTTCCTTGACGATGGTGCCGCCGGCCGCGGTGTAGCTTTCCTTGAAGCCTTCAAAGGCCTCGTCGCCGGCAGCGTATTTCCAGGTGATCCAGACGGCTTTCTTGTGGCCGCGGGCGACCATGGCCTGGCCCAGCGCGCGGGTAGGCTGGGAGTTGCTGAAGGAGGTGCGGAAGACGTTGGGTGCGCACAGGCCGCGGGTGGCGGCATGCACACCGGCGTTCGGGATCAGGCTCAGCACGCCGGAGTCGCGCGCCACTTTCTGGATACCCATCTGCACGCCCGAGTGCACGGTGCCGACCAGTACATCGACCTTGTCGCGCTGCACCAGCTTGCTGGCGTTTTCAATGCCCTTGGAAGGCTCGGATTCGTCGTCCACCTTGAAGTATTCGATCTCGCGGCCGCCCAGCTTGCCGCCCTGCTGGTCGATGGCCAGGCGGAAACCGTTTTCAATCGCCACGCCGAGCTGCGCGAAGGTGCCGGTGTAGGGCAGCATGAAACCCACGCGCACCTTGCCCGATTGCGCCCGCGCCATCTGGGGGAGCAGCAAGCCGGTGGAGGCGGCGCCGATGACGGCCGCACTCTGGCTCAGGATCAAACGACGTGAAGGAAGGCGTGAGGTCATGGATAACTCCTGGTTGGAACGGCAGGGGATGCGCCGGAAGGCTTCAATGGTAATGGCGGTCTGCGCTCGCTACCCTAGTGAAAAACCCGAGATTGAAGATTAAATTGTTTAGATCTAAAGCAATTACCCTGCCAGCCTGCCGGCTCAGGGTGTGCCTTGCTGGCGCAATTTGAAGCGCTGGATCTTGCCGGTCGCGGTTTTCGGCAACTCGTCCACAAACTCTATCCAGCGCGGGTACTTGTAAGGCGCCAGTTGCTGCTTGACGTGCGCCTTGAGGTCGTCGGCCGAGGCGGCCTGGCCTTTCTTCAGCACCACAAACGCCTTCGGCTTGACCAGCTGGTCGGCATCGGCCAGACCGACCACCGCCACTTCGAGCACCGCCGGGTGGGTCATCAGCGAGGCCTCCACCTCGAAGGGCGAGACATAGATGCCACCGACCTTGAGCATGTCGTCGGTGCGGCCGCTGTAGGTGTAGTAGCCATCGGCATCCACCGTGTATTTGTCGCCGCTGCGTGTCCACTCGCCGGCAAACGTGGCCTTGGTCTTGGCGCGGCTGTTCCAGTACATCAGGGCCGAACTCGGGCCCTGGATCTGCAGCTCGCCGATCTCGCCGACGCCGCACTCACGGCCGTCATCACCGACGATGCGCAGCGCATAACCGGGCACGGCCTTGCCGGTGCTGCCGTAACGTACTTCGCCGGGCCGGTTGCTCAGGAAGATGTGCAGCATTTCGGTCGAGCCGATGCCGTCGAGGATGTCGCAGCCATACTCGGCGGCCCACTTGTGGCCGATGCCGGCGGGGAGGGCCTCGCCGGCGCTGGTGCAGACGCGCAGCTTCAGCGCAGCCCGGGGCTGTCGCGCCGGGTCCGCCAGCAGCGAGGCGTACAGCGTCGGCACGCCGTAGAAGATGCTGGGCTGGTGTTCCTTCAGGATGCGGAAGACCTCGGCCGTGGTCGGGCGTGCCGGCAACAGGATGGCCGTGGCGCCGACACTCATCGGAAAGGTCAGGCCGTTGCCCAGCCCGTAGGCAAAAAACAGCTTGGCCGCGGAATACACCACGTCCGACTCCTGGATGCCCAGCACACCGCGGCCGTACAGTTCGGCGGTCTGGATCAGGTGGCTGTGCAGGTGCACCGTGCCCTTGGGCGCACCGGTGGAGCCGCTCGAATACAGCCAGAAACAGGCGTCGTCGGCGCAGGTGGGCGCAATGGTTTTGGTAGCTTCCTGCGCGCGTACCATCCGGGCCAGGCTTGCATACGGTGCGGCATCTTCGGTGCCGGCAACAATCACGCTGCGCAGCGTGGGAATGCTCCCGATCAGCGGCGCAAACGCGGGCAGCAGCGCCTGGGACACGATCAGGCCCTGGGCGCGCGAGTCGCGCAGCATGAAGTCGAAGTCGGGCGTGGTCAGCAGGGTGTTGGCAGCCACCGGCACCACACCGGCCAGGATGCAACCCAGAAAAGCCACCGGCCATTCAGGGGTGTCCAGCATGGCCAGCAGCACACGGCTCTCGGGGGCGAAGCCCTGGGCGCGCAGCGCATTGGCGAAGCGGTGGGCCTGGTCGTCCAGTTCGCCGTAGCTCAGCGTCGCACCGCTGACGGCATCGATAAACGCGAGCTTGCCGGCGCGGCCGGTGTTGCGTGCCAGCAGGTCATGGGCAGCGTTGTAGTCGCGGGGAATGTCAACGCGAGGGGGGCTCACCGACTGGTCGGCGCGGCTCAGGTTCATGGGGTCTCCGGATGCTCTCTTTTTTATAGCTGCTTGCGCCCGATTCTATTGGGCTTGAGGCTTTTTCTATTGAAATTCAGGCGGCTTCGGTGCTGGGCGTGCTGCTCAGTGCCAGCGCCAGCCATTCGCGGCACCAGGCGGCACCTTCGGTCTCGGGCAGGGTGCCGGCGCTGGCGTCGTGGCACCAGACCTCGCCGATACGCTGCGCACCTAGGCCTTGCAGGCGCTCGTCGAACTTCTTGCCGCCGAAACAGAAGGTCTGCAGGTAGGTGCGGTCGCCGAGGGCGATCACGCCGTAACGCACATGGCCCAGGAATTTGGGTTGGGCATCGAGCGAGTCATACAGCAGCCGGGCGTTGTCCGGCACATCGCCTTGGCCATAGGTGGAAGAGCAGATGAGATATATTGCATCTTCTTCGGCGGCGCCGTCAAAGACGCTGATGTCCAGGCCGTCCATCAACTGCACCTCGATATCACTGACGAGATCGGCGCAATCCATCTGGATGGCTTGGGCGACATAGTCGGCCGTGCTGGTCATGGTGCCCACGAGAATTTTGAGTTTCATCAGTGATCTCCGGTGAAAGATGCAATAAACTGCTTGACAAGTGATTTGTGTGAAGTATAGTGCAATATTGATTTAACGCAAACTTTTTTCAAATAACGCAGATGTCCAACGTCGAATCCTTATCCGAACAGGCGAACAAGGCCACGCTCGCCGAGCTGGGTGCCCGGGTGCGAGCCTGGCGCGCCCGCCGCGGCATGACGCGCAAGGCGCTGGCGAGCGACTCCGGCCTGAGCGAGCGTTTCCTGGCCGACGTGGAAAGCGGCAAGGGCAATGTCTCGATCAACTCGCTGGAAGCGGCGGCCCGCGCGCTGAACATCTCGATTCTGGAACTGCTGCAGGACGCACCGCGTCCGGCGCTGGCCCGTGTCCAGGGTCTGCTGGGCCGGCTCGACGACACCCAGCTGGACCAGGCCTACGCGTTGCTCGGCAGCACCTTCGGCCTGAGCGATGCGCTCGGCCGCGAGCGGCGCATCGCCCTGATCGGCCTGCGCGGGGCGGGCAAGTCCACACTGGGCCTGAAGCTGGCCACCGAGCGCGGCGTGCCTTTTGTCGAACTCGACCGCGAGATCGAACGCGAAGCCGGCACCAGCATGAACGAAATCCTGCTGCTGCACGGGCAGGCCGGTTACCGCCGCTACGAGCGCCGCGCGCTGTTCCGCATCGCCGAGGACCATGCCGACGGTGTCGTCATGACCACCGGCGGCAGCATCGTCAGCGAGCGCGAAACCTTTGACCTGCTGCAAAGCCGCTTTTACTGCGTCTGGCTCAAGGCCAGCCCGGAAGAACACATGGCACGCGTGGTGGCGCAGGGCGACATGCGGCCTTTCAGTGCCACCCGCGGCGCCACCGACGAGGCGATGGAAGACCTGCGCCGCATCCTGGCCAGCCGCGAAGCGCTGTATGCGCGCGCCGACGCCGTGGTGGACACCGCCGCCCGCACCCTCAAACAAAGCCTGAAAGACCTGGAACGCGCCGTTCCGCAGGTCGCAGGCGCCTGACAACTGAAACAAAAGGAGACCCCGATGAACGCCATGACCGAACCGCTGTTATTCAAGCAGGTGATCGAAGGCCAGGAGCGCGAGCTCGTGAGCTTTGCCACCCATCCGACCAAGTACCAGCACTGGACCCTGAGCGTGGAGGGCGACATTGCCCGCCTCAAGCTCGACATCAATGAAGACGGCGGCATCAAGCCCGGCTACAAGCTCAAGCTCAACAGCTACGACCTCGGCGTGGACATCGAGCTGCACGACGCGATCAACCGCATCCGTTTCGAGCATCCTGCCGTCAAGGTGGTGGTGTTCGAGTCGGGCAAGGAAAAGATCTGGTGCTCGGGCGCCAACATCTACATGCTGGGACTGTCCACCCACGGCTGGAAGGTCAACTTCTGCAAGTTCACCAATGAAACCCGCAACGGCCTGGAAGACTCCTCGCGCCATGATGGCCTGAAAGCCATCGCGGCCGTGACCGGCGCCTGTGCCGGCGGTGGCTACGAGCTGGCGCTGGCCTGCGACCGCATCGTGATGGTCGACGACCGCTCCAGCACGGTGAGCCTGCCCGAGGTGCCGTTGCTCGGCGTGTTGCCCGGCACCGGTGGCCTGACGCGCGTGACCGACAAGCGCAAGGTGCGCCGCGACCTGGCCGACATCTTCTGCACCACCTCCGAAGGCGTGCGGGCCGACCGCGCCAAAGACTGGAAACTGATCGACGCCTATGCCAAGCCGCAGCAGTTCGGCGCCTTGCTTGCTACTGAAATAGAAGCGCTTCGCGTCCAGTCGACAAGGGCTACAGCCTCAAAAGGCATTGAACTGACGCCACTCACGGTGCGCATCGACGATGCCGGCTACCACTACAGCGTGGTCGATGCGCAGGTGGACCGCGAAAAACGCATCGCCACCCTCACCATCAAGGCGCCGGCCGCCGCCATCGAGTCCACGCCGGAAGCCATCGAAGCCGCGGGCGCCAGCTGGTACCCGCTGAAGCTGCAGCGTGAACTCGACGACGCCATCCTGAACCTGCGCACCAACGAACTCGAAGTCGGTACCTGGGTCATCAAGACGCAGGGCGACGCCGGCCAGGTGATGCGTATGGACGAGGTGCTGGCCAGACTGAAGGACCACTGGCTGGTCAAGGAAACCACAGGCGCGCTGCGCCGCACGCTGGCGCGGCTGGACGTGACCAGCCGCTCGCTGATCGCGCTGGTCGATGCCGGCTCGTGTTTCGCTGGCACCTTTTACGAACTGGCCCTGGCCTGCGACCGCATCTACATGCTGGACCTGCCGGATTCGCCCGACGCGGCACCCGCGCTGCAGCTGAGCCCCGCCAACTTTGGCTGGTTCCCGGCCGTCAACCACCTGACGCGGCTGCAGACCCGGTTTTATGAAGACGAGGCCACCATCGCGCAGTTGCAAAAACTCGGCGACAGCCCGCTGCGCGCCGACCAGGCGCTGGCACTGGGTCTGGTCACCCTGAGCCCCGACGACATCGACTGGGACGACGAGATCCGCATCATGCTGGAAGAGCGTGCGTCCATGTCGCCCGACGCCATGACCGGCATGGAGGCCTCGCTGCGTTTCCCCGGCAAGGAGACCATGGAGACCCGTGTGTTCGGTCGGCTCAGCGCCTGGCAAAACTGGATTTTCATCCGCCCGAATGCGGTGGGCGAGGAGGGTGCCCTGAAACTTTTTGGCACCGGTAAAAAAGCGAAATTCGACTGGAAAAGGATTTAACACCATGAGTACCATTGACCTGCAAGCCCTGATCCCCAACAACGTCAACCTCGGCGAAAACCGCCAGCTGCAGCGTGCCCTCGAGCACTGGCAGCCGGCCTTCATGAGCTGGTGGGACGAAATGGGCCCGAGCGACTTCAATGCCAAGGAGGTCTACCTGCGCACCGCCGTCGGCGTGGACGCTTCCGGCTGGGCCAGCTACGGCTACACGCCGATGCCCGACTACCGCTGGGGCATCTTCCTGGCCGACCAGGAAGAAAACCGCAAGATCGGTTTTGGCGACCACATGGGTGAGGACGTCTGGCAGGAAGTGCCGGGCGAGTACCGCAGTGCTTTCCGCCGCCTGATCGTGACCCAGGGCGACACCGAGCCGGCGTCCGTCGAGCAGCAGCGCCTGCTGGGCCACACCGCGCCCAGTTTGTACGACCTGCGCAACCTGTTCCAGGTCAACGTCGAGGAAGGCCGCCACCTCTGGGCCATGGTCTACCTGCTGCACGCCCACTTCGGCCGTGACGGCCGCGAGGAGGCCGAAGAGCTCTTGACGCGCCACAGCGGCGACGCCGACAAGCCGCGCATCCTGGGCACCTTCAACGAGCCCATGGACAACTGGCTGAGTTTCTTCATGTTCACCTATTTCACCGACCGCGACGGCAAGTTCCAGCTCAAGTCGTTCGCCGAAAGCGCGTTTGATCCGCTGGCCCGCACCACGCGTTTCATGCTGACCGAAGAAGCGCACCACATGTTTGTCGGCGAGACCGGCATCGGCCGCGTGATCAAGCGCACGCTGGAAGTCATGAAGGAGCTGGACACCGACAACGTGGACACCCTGCGCAAGGCCGGCGTGATCGACCTGCCGACCATCCAGAAATTCATGAACTTCTGGTTCACCTCCTCGCTGGACCTGTTCGGCTCGGAGGCCTCGTCGAATGCCGCCAACTACTTCAGCAACGGCATCAAGGGCCGGCCCGACGAAGCCAAGTTTGCCGACCACGTCGAACGCGAGAGCGAAATGACCATCCAGGTGCCGGACGGCAAGGGCGGGCTGAAGAACGAAACGATTTCCACACGCAACGGCATGAACGAAATCACCCGCCTGGAATACGTGAAAGACTGCAATGTCGGCGTGACGCGCTGGAACATGGCGATCAAACGAGCCGGCGTGGACTTCGAGCTGGGCCTGCCAAACTCGCGTTTTCGCCGCAGCGTCGGCGCCTGGTCGGCCGCCCACACCGACCCGCAGGGCAACCCGATCAGCGCCGCCGAGTTTGAGGCGAAAAAAGACGCCTGGCTGCCGACGGACGAAGACAAGACCTTTATCCACAGCCTGATGCAGCGCGTGACCGAGCCCGGTAAAATGGCCGGCTGGATCGCACCGCCGGACCGCGGCATCAATGCCAACGCAGTCGAGTATGAATACGTGAAGCTGTGATCTGAAGTTTCAGGCCCAAGCCTGAGCCAACAAGCCCCGGGCGCGCATGCGCTGCGGGGCTTTTTTGATGCATCAGCTGATCAGGGCGCCGCGCTCCTTGAGCAGATCCCGCAGCAGCGAACGGTGGCAGCGCGCTTCGTTCTCGCAATAACAACCCATCGCAAAATTCGTCTGGTGCGACAAGGCCGCCAGCAGGTCCAGGTTGCGGCTGGCATCGGGCTCGTTCATTTCGGTGCGGTATTTTTTGCTGAATACGACCCAGTCCTTGTCGGTTTCCACCGCCTGGCCGAGTTTCATGGTCTCCGCGCTGGGGGCCAGGTTGGGGTACCAGACGTCGTACCAGTCCTGCGCAGCGAATTCACTTTTGGGCACGCCGCGCGGTGGCCGCCGCACCGTGCCTATGCGCAGGCCTTCTCCGCTGCTTCGGGCGGTACCCAACCGGATGATTTTTACTGCCATGGGAGGTCCTTTCAGCACAGGCGATTCAGCGCCATTTTGAACGGTTTTGGATGACGGCAGTGGCGTGTGGTGGTCTGCCCGGAGGGGATCGAACCCCCGACCCTCAGCTTAGAAGGCTGATGCTCTATCCAACTGAGCTACGGGCAGAAAAAGCGGCTACAGGCGAATGTAAACGCAGATGCGAAAAAAGCCCACAAGAGTGAGCTTTTTTGGATTTTTTGGTCGGAGTACAAGGATTCGAACCTTGGACCCCCTGGTCCCAAACCAGGTGCGCTACCAGACTGCGCCACACTCCGACAAGAACAAGATTATAGACCGAACCGGCAGCCCGCTGAGCGCTGCGCTGAATTATTTCGCGGACTGAAGTTGGTGGCGGGAGATTCAGTGTTTCTGGTATTGCGTTTTACCGAACAGGATGTCCCGCGACTTGTCGTCGGTGATGGGGCGGCGCAACTCGGCCAGCACCTTGACGCCGCGCTGCACGGCGGGCCGGGCAGCGATAAGGTCAAACCATTTCTTGAGATGCGGGTAGTCTGCCCAGTCAATGCCGTGGTTTTCCCAGTTGCGCAGCCACGGGAAGATGGCGATGTCGGCCACCGTGTACTGGTTGCAGGCGATGAACTTGCTGCCTGCCAGCTGCTGGTTCATCACACCGTAGAGCCGCCGGGTCTCGTTGGTGTAGCGGTTGATTGCGTACTCTATTTTCTCGGGCGCGTACTGGCGAAAGTGGTGGGTCTGTCCGATCATGGGGCCGACGCTGCCCATCTGGAACATCAGCCACTGCAGGACCTGGAACTTCAACCGGTCGCTCTTGGGCAGGAACTTGCCGGTTTTGGCCGCCAGGTACAGCAGGATGGCGCCGGATTCGAACAGCGCCATGGGTTTGCCGTCCGGCCCCTCGGGGTCCACCAGCGCGGGAATCTTGTTGTTCGGGCTGATCGCCAGGAACCCGGGCCTGAACTGGTCGCCTGCGCCGATATCGACTGGAATCGCTTCCCAGTCGCGCCCGAGGCGAAAACCGCATTCTTCCAGCATGATGTGGACCTTGTGGCCGTTGGGTGTGGGCCAGGAATAGACTTTGAGCATGTACGCAACCTTTGGAACTATGATGACAAAGAGGCCGTCCGCGGCCCTTGCTGGCGGGTGGACGAGTCGTCAAACTTTAAGAGAAAAGCCGGAATCATGTTTGAGCGCCTGAAAAAAGTCTTGGTGCGAAGCGAGACTCGGCCGCTGGAAGCGGCGAGGTCCGACGCGGTGTCGGAGTGGGCCAGCACGCACGGCTTCAGTTATTCCAGCCAGGGCAAGGGCGCCGGTGTTGTGCTGACCGGCAAGGTGCGCGGCAAGAGCTGGAAGCTGGAGAGCGGGGCGGCCTCACGCGACTACATCGTCGGTGAGGAGCTTCGCGCCCGTGCTGCGCTGGACATCAACGAAGATGCGGCGGTGCTCATCATGAACCGGCCCCTCAAGGAATCGCTGGAAAAACGCGCCTACGCGATTTACACCGACACGCTGCAGACCACGGCCGCCCCCAGCCTGCCTGAGGAAATGCGCTGGCTCGCGATGTACGACGAAGTCGGCTGGAGCAGCCTGGTGCCCGAATTCTGGGAGCGTTACACCGTGCGGGCCGACCGGCGCGAAAATGCCCTGGCATGGCTGGACAGCAACCTGGCCGAATTGCTGCTCCACTGGCCGGCACCGGGCCTGGATGTGCAAACCCCGTTCATCCTGATGCTGCTCCGCGGCAAGGCCTACCTGCGCATGCAGTACAGCCCGCCCAGCATTGCCACGCTGCAACATGCCGCGATCGTGTACACCAGCGCCTGTGAGTCGGCGCTGGCGGGCCTGTCGACGGACATTCCCCTCTGATTCAAGCCAAAAATGGCTTGCGCCCAACAAAGACGGGCGCATTCAGCTATTATTTTTATAGCTAACCAGCGCCCGGTTTTCTCCATCAGCTGCCGCGGGTGATCGGCATCTCGACCTCGCCGGGCATGGCCAGGTGTTTGGCCAGTTCCAGCTTGGCCAGCGAAGCGCGGTGCACTTCATCGGGGCCGTCGGCCAGTCGCAGGGTGCGCTGGTGGGCGTAGGCATAGGCCAGCGGGAAGTCATCGGACACGCCGCCGCCGCCGTGCGCCTGGATGGCCCAGTCGATGATCTGGCAGGCCATGTTGGGCGCGACGACCTTGATCATGGCGATTTCGGCCTTGGCGATCTTGTTGCCGACGGTGTCCATCATGTAGGCCGCTTTCAGCGTCAGCAACCTGGCCTGGTCGATCATGCAGCGTGCGTCGGCAATGCGTTCATGCCAGACCGACTGGCGTGCCACCGGCTTGCCGAAAGCGACGCGGGTGTTCAGGCGCTTGCACATCAGTTCCAGTGCACGTTCGGCAATGCCGATGCTGCGCATGCAATGGTGGATGCGTCCGGGGCCAAGGCGGCCTTGCGCGATTTCAAAGCCGCGGCCTTCGCCAAGCAGCAGGTTGGTTGCCGGGACACGCACGTTGGTCAGGCGCACCTCCATGTGGCCGTGCGGTGCATCGTCGTAGCCGAACACGCTGAGCGGTCGGATCACGGTGATGCCGGGTGCATCGGCCGGCACCAGGATCATGGACTGCTGCTCGTGGCGGCCCGCGTCGGGGTTGGTTTTGCCCATGACGATGTAAATCGCGCAGCGTGGGTCGCCGGCGCCCGACGACCACCATTTCAGGCCGTTGATCACATAGTCGTCACCGTCACGGACGATGCTGCACTGGATGTTGGTGGCGTCGGACGAGGCCACTTCGGGCTCGGTCATCAGGAAGGCGGAACGGATCTCGCCCTTGAGCAGGGGTTCCAGCCAGCGGTCCTTGTTGGCTTCCGAGCCGTAGCGGGCGATCGTTTCCATGTTGCCGGTGTCGGGTGCCGAGCAGTTGAAGATCTCGGGCGCAAATGGCACGCGGCCCATGATTTCGCACAGCGGCGCGTACTCGAGGTTGGACAGGCCCTCCGGTGCACGCGGCGAATGTGGCAGGAACAGATTCCACAAACCGGCCGCGCGGGCCTTGGGCTTGAGTTCCTCGATGATGGTGGTCGGAATCCACGGATTGCCCTTGGCGCGGTTCTCCGCAATCTCGCGGAAAAAGCGCGCCTCGTTCGGGTAAACATGCTGGTCCATGAACGCCAGCAGGCGGGCCTGCAGTTCCTGGACCTTGGGGGTGTAGTTGAATTCCATCGTTATCTCCTGGAGTGGCGTCGTCGTAAAGGGGGAGGGCGGTCAGGCGCTCTGTGATTGGCTCTTCTGCGCAAAGTCCCAGGCCATCCGTGCCAGCGCGGGAGCGCCTTTGGCGGAGGCGACGGCCTGGGCGCTGGCCGCGGTGCCGGCTTCAACCCGCTTGGCGATGCCCTGCAAAATGGCCGCGAGCCGGAACAGGTTGTAGGCGAGGTAGAAATTCCAGTCGGCCTTGATCAGCTCGGGACTGGCAAAGCCGGTGCGTTCGCAGTACAGGCGGATGTACTCGGCCTCGGTCGGAATGCCCAGGCTGGCCACGTCCAGTCCGCCGATGCCGCGAAAAGCGCCGGGCGGAATGTGCCAGGCCATGCAGTGGTAGCTGAAGTCGGCCAGCGGATGGCCGAGGGTCGAGAGTTCCCAGTCCAGCACGGCGAGCACGCGCGGCTCGGTCGGGTGGAACATCAGGTTGTCGAGGCGGAAGTCGCCGTGCACGATGGACACCATGCTTTCGTCACGCGCGCTGGCCGGAATGTTCTCGGGCAGCCATGCCATGAGGGCGTCCATTTCGGGGATGGGCTCGGTGATGGAGGCGGCGTACTGCTTGCTCCAGCGGCCGATCTGGCGCTCGAAATAATTGCCCGGTTTGCCATAGTCGGCCAGGCCGCGCTCGGCGAACTTGACCTTGTGCAGGGCGGCAATGACGCGGTTCATTTCCCGGTAGATATCGCCGCGCTGGGCATTCGTCATGCCTGGCAAGGCCTGGTCCCACAGGACACGCCCCTCGACAAACTCCATCACGTAGAAGGCGCGGCCTATCACGGCCTCGTCTTCGCACAGGCAGTACATCCTGGCGACCGGCACGTCGGTGCCCTGCAGGCCGGTCATGACCTTGAACTCGCGCTCGACCGCGTGGGCCGAAGGCAGCAGTTTCGCGACCGGCCCCGGCTTGGCGCGCATCACGTACGAGCGTTGCGGCGTGATCAGCTTGTAGGTCGGGTTGGACTGGCCGCCCTTGAAGATCTCGGCGCTCAGCGGTCCCTGGAAACCCGGCAGGTGCCTCTCGAGGTAGGCGCTCAGCGCTTCCAGGTCAAAAGCGTGCGGGCCCGAGACTTCGCGGGTGCCCAGGAAATGGTCAAAGTTGCTCATGGCTTTATTTTTCCAGGTCGGCTTCAGAAATACGCATGAGTGCTTCGCGGTTGCGCACCACCAGGCCGCCCGGTTCGATGCGGATGGCGTCCTCGCGTTCCATGGCCTTGAGTTCCTGGTTCACGCGTTGACGCGAGGCACCCAGCAGCTGCGCCAGTTCTTCCTGCGCCAGTTGCAAGCCGATGCGCACCTCGCGCCCGTCGCTGAGGCTGCTCACGCCGTAACTGCGCACCAGGTGCAGCAGCTGCTTGGCCAGCCGTGCACGCAGGGGCAGGGTGTTGAGGTCTTCCACCAGGCCGTAGAGCTGGCGGATGCGGCGCGCATGCAGGCGCAGCATGGCCTCGTAAAGCTCCACATGCGCGGCCAGGATTTTCTTGAAGTCGGCCTTGGCCACACACAGGATGGTGGTCTCGCCGTGTGCGTAAGCGTCGTGCGTGCGCCGGTCGCCGTCGAAGATCGCCACATCGCCGAACCAGATGCCGGGCTCCACATAGGTCAGCGTGATCTGCTTGCCCGAGATCGAGGTCGAACTCACACGCACCGCGCCCTTGGCGCAGGCAATCCATTGTTCCGGCGGGTCGCCGCGGGCGGCGATCAGTTCGCCATCCTTGAAACGTTGGACGTAAGCGCATCGAAGTATGTCGTGCCTGAGTGAGGGGGATAGGGATGAAAACCAGCGGCCACCGTTGATGGCCTCTCTTTCGTCTATCGTAAGAATGGGATCGTCCATAGCCTGTCTTTTGGGTGACTCACAAGAGGGTTATTGTCGCGCCAGCGACGATGCCACAGGCCGCCATCTGTCGCCTCGGTGTCCCGGCCGCCCGCCCCGTGCGCAAGCACGGTCGGCACTCCCGCGGCCGCTCAGTCGTAGACCGGCGGGCGCTTTTCCAGAAAGGCCGCAATGCCTTCGCCGCCATTGGGATGGTGCAGGTTGCGCACGAAATGCCCGCGTTCGGCGTCCAGCTGCTGGCTCAGGGTGTTGGCCGGTGCGTCATTGATGAGTTCCTTGATGCTGGCCAGCACATTGGGCGCACGCGCATTGAGCGTGTCGGCCAGTTTCAGTGCCTCGCTGAGCGCATCACCGGCGGCGACGCTGCGGTTGACCAGGCCGAGCGCATGGAGCCGCGGTGCGCCTATGCGCTCGCCGCACATCAGCAACTCCGCGACCAGCGGGCGCGGCAGGGCCCGGCTCAGGGCCCAGCTGCCGCCGCCGTCAGGCGACAGCGCGACGCTGCTGTAGGCCATCACAAAAACAGCGTTGTCTGCCGCGACCACGAAGTCGCAGGCCAATGCCAGTGAAAAACCGGCGCCGGCCGCGGCGCCCTCGACCGCGGCAATCACCGGTTTCGGGAAGGTGCGTATCGAGTCGATCCAGCTGTGCAGTCCATTGATGCTCTGGGCCTGCACCTCCATGGGCAGTAGCCGGTTGCCCTGCAGGCGATGCAGGTTGCCGCCGGCGCAGAAGTGGCCGCCTTCGCCGGTGATGACCACGCTGCGGATCTCCGGGTTGTTTTCGGCGGCGTTCAGCGCTTCCACGCCCGCGGCATAGATTTCCGGCCCGAGTGCATTCTTGAATTCCGGGTTGCTCAGGGTCAGCACCAGGGTGGCGCCGTCGCTGGTGCTTTTGAGTGCGCCTGCCATGTCAGTTTTTCCAGTTCAGCGAAATGAGGTAGAGGCAGGGACGGCGTCCCCGTACAGGTTTCCCTGCAAGCAGGGGCCGCGGAACTGGCTTCGCCAGGCCGCAGGCGCCGCCCCCTCGAGGGGGGAAGGCGCTACACGCAGTGAGCGTCCGACGGGGGGAGTCATGGCTCTTCGTGCATCAGGCTCAGGCCAATCGCGCCGCGGCGGCGCAGCCACGGGGAAGGGCGGTAACGCGGATCGCCGTACACGGTCTGCATGTTGAACAGCACTTCGAGGATGTTGGTGGGACCGTAACGGTCACCCATGGCGAGCGGACCCATGGGATAGCCCAGGCCCAGCGTGACGGCGGTCTCCAGGTCTTTGGGGCTGCAGATGCCCTGCTGGCAGATGTCGCTGGCAATGTTGACGATGGCGGCCACCACACGCTGTGTGACAAAGCCACCGCTGTCACGGATCACGCTGACGGCCTTGCCGTCGCGCGCAAACAGCGCGTGCGCGGCGTCGCGCATGTCGCTGCGGGTGGCAGGGTTGGTCGCCAGCACGCGGCGCTTGCAGGCTGCGTCGTCGATCAGCATGTCGATGCCCACCGTGCGTGCGGGGTCGAGTCGTTCGACCACGGCCACGGTGGTGATGTCAAAGCCCAGGGGCGCGACCAGCACCAGTGCATGCATCGAAGGTGACGCGCCGGTCTCTATGCTGGCGCCGAGGTTCTTGAGCAGTTGCAGCAGCTCCGATCGGCGCGCCGCCCGCGGCGACACCCAGACCGGCGGCATCTCGGCCACCACCGGCACGGCCGGCTCTGCAGGGGTTTGTGCGGCGCCGTCGGTGTAGCGGTAAAACCCTTCGCCGGTTTTGCGGCCCAGCAGGCCGCCGGCCAGGCGCTGCGCCGTGATCACGCTGGGGCGGTAGCGCGGTTCCTCGTAATACTGGTGGTACACCGACTCCATCACCGGGTGCGAGACATCAAGCGCGGTCAGGTCCATCAGTTCAAACGGCCCGAGCTTGAAACCGGCCTGGTCCTTGAGGATGAGGTCGATGGTGGCGAAATCGGCAATGCCTTCGCTGACAATGCGCAGGGCCTCGGTGCCGTAGGCCCGTCCGGCGTGGTTGACGATGAAGCCCGGCGTGTCCTGGGCCTGCACCGGCGTATGGCCCATTTGCCGCGCATAGTCGGCCAGCGCGCTGCAGGTTGCGGCGTCCGTCTTGAGGCCGGCAATCACCTCGACCACCTTCATCAGCGGAACAGGGTTGAAAAAATGGTAACCGGCAAAACGCCCCGGGTGCTTGAGTCCGGCGGCAATGGCCGTGATGGACAGCGAGGATGTGTTGCTCACCAGGATGGTTTGTCCGGAAACAACACTTTCCAGCGACAAAAACAGTGACTTCTTCACATCCAGACGTTCGACGACCGCTTCGATAACGAGGTCGCAATCGGCCAGATCTTCAAGTGTGTCAGCGCGCAGCAGGCGGGCTTTGTGGCCGGTGGCCAGGCCGCTGTCGAGGCGGCCCTTGTCCACCAGTTTGTCCCACTGCGCCGCCAGAGCGTCGCGCGCCTTGTCGGCGGCACCGGCCTGGGTGTCGAACAGCTTGACGGTGCTGCCCGCCTGAGCGGCGATTTGTGCAATGCCCCGGCCCATGGCGCCCGTGCCAACCAGGCCAACAGTTTTAAAAAGAGGTTTCATGGAAAAGTATTATCCAGCAGCCCGGACCGCGTTCCACATCCTGCTGGAGAGGCGTTCGCAGGGCCCGCGTCGTTTGCGCGGTCATGGGCCGAGAGTTAGACTTGTGCGTCGGTTTTAGCCACGATGGTGCAGGGACGTGGGCTGCGGGGGCAGACGGGTCGGCCCCGGGGCCGTGTCTTTTTTTCGTTCAAGTGACCTCTGCCTGCACTTCCTGCAGGGGCCGGACATGCCAGAATCAGCCAAGTGAACACCTTTTTGCATCCACTCCAACACCGTGCCCTGCTGACAGGGGGCCTGTGGCTGTGTCTGTCGGCGGGTGCTTTGGCGGTGACATTGGGGCCCAGCACCCGGTCGGCCGTGCTGGGCCAACCGCTGGATCTTTCCATGCAGCTGATGCTTGACTCCGGGGATGACCCGCAGGCGCTGTGTCTTGAAGCCGATGTTTTCTACGTGGACAAGCCGCTCGACAAGGCCAGTGTCCGGATAACGCCGGAAAAGGGCGCCACCGCCCCGGACTGGCTGGTCCATATCCGCTCTGCGATACCCGTCGAAGGACCCGTGGTCACCGTGCATCTGCGTGCCGGGTGCGTACAGAAAACCATACGCCGTTATGTGGTGCTGGCGGCCACCAAACCGCGCGCGGTGGGGGCCCCTCTGCAAACCACGCTTGTGGCGGGAGATCCGCCGCCACTGTCTGCGGGCGCACCACCGGCGGAGTCAGCGGTGGCCGGCACAGCGGACGGCAACAAGGTCCAGGCGCTGGAAGCAGAGCTTCGCCAGTTGCGTGCAGACATGATGCGCAACCAGGCGGCGCTGGCCGAAAACCGGCAGCAACTCGAGCAGGCCGAGAATGCGCGATTTGGCAGGGTGGTTGTGTATGGCCTGGCCGCACTTTTTTCCATCGCGGTCATGGGCCTGCTTTTCCTGTGGTACCTGCGCTCCACCGCCCAGGCAGCGGCCGCCGTCTCTTCCTCCGAGAACAGCACTTTCAGCCCGGAATCCGGCCTCTCGACAGGCTTGCCGATGGCGGTTGCAAGCCGGACCGCTGATCTCGACGCCAATGAGTCGCTTTTCGACGAGCTCAGGCGCGCGTCCCGCTATCCAGCGGCCGAATCCATCCCGTCGCTGCCACCCCGCGATCGCCCCCGTTTCTCGGTCAGCGTGCCTTTCGTACCGCGGACCGTCAAGGTTCCGGAACTGTTCGATCTTCAGCAGCAGGTGGAGTTTTTCAGCTCCCTGGGTCAGCAGGCCAATGCCATCGCGCTGTTGCGCAAGCACCTGGTCGACAACGTCAAAACCAGTGCGCTGGTTTATCTGGACCTGCTGGATCTCTACCACCAGACCGGCGATGTGCAGAACTACGAGGACCTGCGTGACGATGTCAACAAGGTTTTCAGCACCCGGATCGCACCCTTCGACCGTTATGTGCCGGCCAGTGCGGGAGGCGCCGCTTATGCCGCCATTTTGGCGCAGATCCAGGCCGCGTGGCCGACGCGGCGGGTCTTCAGGATCATTGAAGAGGCCCTGTTTCGGGAGCCTGGCGACGGCGCGGCGGTGCTGGCCCTGGAGGAGTATCGCGAACTGCTGCTGCTGTATGCCGTGGGCCGCGAAATCATCGAACTGGAATCCGGCTCGGCAGGCCGCGGCGGCGATGCCCAGTGGCCTGATCTGGCCATGCAGCCGAGGTCTTCGCCGCGCCTGGGTCTGGACATCGACCTGACCCGGCTGTCAGGCGGCAGCGACAGCAAGCCTGCGGGCAACCAGGCAACGGCCAGGACTTCATCGGCGGCGGGGCGTGTGTCCCGGATGGAACCTGTACGGGCCGGTTCCCCCGCCAGCCTTGCGACACTGCCGCACACGGCACAGCGCAGGGACGCTCAGCGCACCGGTGGGGCCTCCCCGGCCTCACCGTTGTCCATTGCGCCCAACGCCGTGAGGCCGACGGGGCTGGATTCCCTGGTGGACTTTGATGACTACGACACGGGCTACCGGCCCGACGATGTCGACAAATCCCGACGCTGAGCGTCCGGATCTATAACCGCCTGCCGCCGGAGCCGCCTGCGCTCGCGGCCTTGCGCCCTTTGAGCTTCAACGCCGTACCTGCAATGCGCCGGGGTTGACGATGTTGGTGGGCGTGCCCTTGATGAAGTTGACCACGTTGTCGAAGGCAGCGCTGAAATACATCTCGTAGCTTTCCTGCTCCACATAACCGATATGCGGCGTGCAGATGCAGTTCTCCAGGCGCAGCAAGGCATGTCCCTGCAGGATGGGTTCAGACTCGAATACATCGACGGCCGCCATTCCCGGACGCCCGCGGTTCAGGCTGGCAATCAGTGCTTCAGGTTCAATCAATTCGGCGCGTGAGGTGTTGACCAGCACGGACGAGGTTTTCATCAGCGCCAGGTCTTCCAGTGTGACGGCCCCGCGTGTGTCGTCCTGCAGCCGCAGGTGCAGGCTGAGCACATCGCTGTCCCTGAAAAATTCGTTCTTGGAAAGGGCCACTTCATAACCATCGGCCTGGGCACGTGCGCGCGAGGCCTGGCTGCCCCACACCAGCACGCGCATGCCGAAAGCGCGGCCATAACCGGCAACAATCTGGCCGATCTTGCCGTAGCTCCAGATGCCCAGGGTCTTGCCCTTGAGTACCGAGCCGATGCCGAAGTTGGGCGGCATCGAGGCGTTTTTCAGGCCGGCCTGCTGCCAGGCGCCGTGCTTGAGGTGCGAGACATAGTGCGGAATCCGGCGCATGGCGGCCATGATCAGGGCCCAGGTGAGTTCTGCCGGTGCCGTGGGGGAGCCCACGCCCTCGGCGACGACAATGCCGCGCTCGGTACAGGCGCCGACATCGACATGACTTCCAACGCGGCCGGTCTGCGCAATCATCTTGAGCTTGGGCAGTTTCTCAATCAACTGGCGTGGCAAATGCGTCCGCTCACGGATCAACACGACCACATCGGCATCCTTGAGCCGGACGGACAGTTGGCCGATGCCCTTGACGGTGTTGGTGTAGACCTTGGCCTGGTAAGCGTCGAGTTTCGCGGCACAGGCTAGCTTGCGCACCGCATCCTGGTAGTCGTCAAGGATCACAATATTCATGCCGATATTGTGCCTGCAAGTTTTCCCTCGGGGACGCGGCACGACATGAAGGCGTGTCGCAGTCCCGGAAAGGAACGCAACGGTCCTGCCATGTGGCCAACGGCTGGGCGGCAGCAGGTGCCGGCAACGGTTTTTACGGCATGTGACAGGGCAGGCGCCGGGGCACCCGGCCCGCCAGCTTCTTCAGGCGGACTGGACCGCTGCCTCTCGTTGGGCCATGCGATCGAGTTCGGCGCAGACATCGGCCATGCGGCCCGAAATGACCATGCGGCCGGCGCATGAAGGGCTCACGCCGGCCTCAAATTCGCGGACGATTTTCAGCCGGCGCGGCGACGTGGCCTTGGCCACGGTCTGACAAGGTTTGTGGCCTGCCACGGATGCGTGGCGGACGCCGGTGGCCATGGTTTTGAGGGCCACTGGCAATTCACCCGTCACCTCGCACCGTGATGCTGCTGTGACAAATGCAGGCAAGGGGGTCACTGGCTGTACCGGCCGCAGCAGAGAGGCAAGCGCCTGCAGTGGCGAGAGCAGCAAGGACAAAAGGGGTGAATGAGCGGGTGAACGTGAAAAAACGGCGATTCCCATGAGAACTCCAGAAGTAGAGGTAAACACAGGCAGGATTGCAAACTGAACAACCGCCGCACCAGGGTGTTGGTCCACGCGACCAAACGCCCGCCACCTGTTGCGCGGAAAAAAATGGGTAGCCCCTGCATGCGCACTGCCCGGACCATGGCTACATCAGCATGGTGTTGCGTATCAGGCCCACTGCCAGGCCCTCGATTTCGAAGGCATCGCCGGGCTCGACCACAATGGTTTTGAAGTCGGGGTTTTCGGGCAGCAGTTCGATCAGGTTCTTGTTGCGGCGGAAACGCTTGACGGTGACGTCATCGCCCAGGCGCGCCACCACGATCTGCCCGTTTTTGGCTTCCTTGGTCTGCTGCACGGCCAGCAGGTCACCGTCCATGATGCCGGCATCGCGCATGCTCATGCCGCGCACCTTGAGCAGGTAGTCGGGCTGGCGCTGGAACAGGCTGCTTTCGAAATAGTAGGTGTGGTCCACATGCTCCTGCGCGAGAATGGGGCTGCCAGCAGCAACCCGCCCCACCAGAGGCAGGGCGAGTTGGGCCAGGCTTTGCAACGGCAGGGAAAACTGTTTGATGCGCGATTCGTTGATGGAGCGCAGGGTGTCGCTGCGCAGGCGGATGCCGCGCGAGGTGCCGCTGACCAGCTCGATCACGCCTTTGCGGGCGAGCGCCTGCAGGTGTTCTTCGGCGGCGTTGGCGGACTTGAACCCGAGTTCGTTGGCAATTTCGGCCCGCGTGGGCGGGGCGCCGGTGCGGGCGATGGCGCTTTGAATCAGTTCAAGTATCTGCTGCTGGCGTGCAGTCAGTTTGGGCATTTCGGAAAAATCGTTGAAGCTGCTCATCACGGGGCTCCTTGTCAAACAGGTGATTCCATCGTCCAGAATGGGATGGGGAATCTTGGCGAGCTGTTTTAATATCCAGTAGCTGTATTTTCATCCAGTTCTTTAAAGAATGCAAGTCTCAACGCTTATGAACAGAAAAATCGTGATTCTGGGTACCGGCGGCACGATTGCCGGCACCGCCGCCAGTGCCTCGGACCATACGGGTTACACCGCCGCGCAGGTGGGCATTGCCCAACTGGTCGAGGCCGTGCCGGCGCTGGCCGAAGGCCCCTGCGATCTGGTGACCGAGCAGGTGGCGCAAATCGACAGCAAGGACATGAGTTTTGCCGTCTGGGCCCGGCTCGCCGCGCGGGTCAGCCACTTCCTGGCGCAGCCCGATGTGCAAGGCATCGTCGTGACACACGGCACCGACACGCTGGAGGAAACCGCCTGGTTCCTGCACGCGTTGCTCCATCCCGGCAAGCCGGTGGTGCTGACCTGTGCGATGCGACCGGCCACGGCGCTGGCGCCGGACGGCCCGCAGAACCTGCTGGACGCGGTGGCTGTCGCCGCGCATCCCGGCGCACGCGGTGTGCTGGCCGTGTGTGCGGGTGTCATTCACGGCGCGCTGGACGTGCAGAAGGTGCATACCTACCGGCTCAACGCCTTCAGCTCCGGCGATGCCGGGCCGGTCGGTTATGTCGAGGAAGGGCGCTTGCGTATGCTGAGAAACTGGCCTGAAGCCCCCGCCCATCAAGCGCCAGCAGCTATCAAAAAAGTAGTAGCGCAGCAGGACGGCTGCAACTGGCCGCGTGTCGAGATCGTGATGAATTACGCGGGTGCCCGCGCTGGTGTGGTGCAGGCGCTGGTGGCCGCGGGCGTGCAGGGCCTGGTGGTAGCGGCAACCGGCAATGGCACGCTGCACCAGGACCTCGAGGCGGCGCTGCTGGAGGCGCAGGCGGCCGGCGTGCGGGTGGTTCGCGCCACCCGTTGCCCGGAGGGCAGGGTGTTGCCCAGGCACGGCGACGTCATTGCGGATTCCCAGGGCCTGAGCCCCGTGAAAGCGCGGGTGGAGCTGATGCTTCAATTGATGGCCGGGCACGGTTGACGCGATGTTCGCAGCCCTGAAATCCCATCTGTGGGCCTACCCGGCGCTGGAGATGGTGCATATCAGCGGCATCGCGTTGCTGCTCGGCAACCTGGTGCTGCTGGAATTGCGCGTGTTCGGCCTGGGTGCGGCCTTGCCCGTCAGGGAACTGGCGCGCCTGAGCCTGGGCCTTGCCCTCAGCGGCTTCGTCATCGCTGCGGCGTCCGGCCTGTTGATGTTTGCCTCCCAGCCGGCCGAGTTGCTGGCCAACCGGGCCTTTACCCTGAAGATGCTGCTGTTATTCACCGCGGCGTGTAATGCAGCCTGGTTCCACGGGCGCGGCTCGCTCGACAAACTCGATGTCTGGGCGCGCGTGCAGATGGGGGTGTCCACCCTGATCTGGCTGACCATACTGGCGTGCGGCCGCTGGATCGCCTACCTCTAAGCAAACCATGCCTCAAGGAGTTGACAGATGAAACGACGTGACGTGATCGGGGCCGTAGGTGCCGTCTCCAGTGTCGGCCTGATGCCTTTTGCGCAGGCGCACCACGGCTGGAGCGGTTTTGACCAGGACCGGCCGATCTACCTCGAAGGCAGGGTGCTCAAGTCCCTCTGGAAAAACCCGCATGTCGAACTCGAAATTGAATTGCCGGCCACGCTGAAACTGCCGGCCGACCTTGCCCAGCGCGCGTTGCCGGCGCAGAGCGCCCCGGTCGATGGCAAGGGGTTGCTGGCCAGGGCCGTCGTGCCCACGCGCCAGGACAGGCGCTGGGAGATCGAGCTGGCGCCCCTGACGCGGCTGCAGGCCTGGAAAGTCGCGGAGATCAAGCCCGGCACGCAGGTTTCGGTGCTGGGCTTCACCTTCGCCGGCGAGAATGGGGACGCGGTATTGCGCGCCGAATACCTGTTTGTCGACGGCAAGGCGTATGGCCTGAGGTCCAGTCCGGCCTGAGTGACGGTGAGTGACGCCGTGCGACGTCCAGCAAAAAGACCGTCTGTCGACGGCCTTTTTTATCGTGCGGTGAGAGCGCTCAGTTCGACAGCGCTGCAAAGGCCCTGGCCGTGATTTCATCCACACCGCCCATGCCGCTGATCGCGCGGTATTTGGGCGCGGCGTCGGGCGCGGCCTTGGCCCAGCTCGAGTAGTAGTCCACCAGCGGACGGGTTTGCGCGCTGTAGACCTCGAGGCGCTTGCGCACGGTTTCTTCCTTGTCGTCTTCACGCTGGATCAGCGGCTCGCCGGTCACGTCGTCCTTGCCTTCCACCTTGGGCGGGTTGAACTTGACGTGGTAGGTGCGGCCCGAGGCCGGGTGCGAACGACGGCCGCTCATGCGTTCGATGATGGCCTCAAACGGCACGTCGATCTCCAGCACGTAGTCCAGCTTCACGCCGGCGGACTTCATCGCGTCGGCCTGGGGAATGGTGCGCGGGAAACCGTCAAACAGAAAGCCCTGGGCGCAGTCCGGCTGGGCGATACGTTCCTTGACCAGGTTGATGATCAGGTCGTCGCTGACCAGCGCGCCGGCGTCCATGATTTTTTTGGCCTCAAGGCCCAGCGGTGTGCCGGCCTTGACGGCGGCACGCAGCATGTCGCCTGTGGAAATCTGGGGAATGCCGTATTTCTGGCAGATGAAGGTCGCTTGCGTTCCCTTGCCCGCGCCTGGCGCGCCCAACAAAATCAGTCTCATGGATATCCTTGGATTTTTATGAATTCGGCAGCAGGCGGGTGGCCTGATGCCGGCCCCGGCCTCACATTATTTTGCTCTGGAGGATAGCATGCGTCCCCCTGCGCGCAGCTTACACAAACAGCCGTCGCACGCGCTCCAGGTCCTCGGGGGTGTCGACGCCGGGCCCGGGTGCCTGCGCGGTGACGTGGACGGCAATGCGGTGGCCGTGCCACAGTGCGCGCAGCTGCTCGAGCTGCTCGAGCCGCTCCAGCGGTGCTTGCGGCAAAACCGGAAATTGCCGCAGGAAGCCGACGCGGTAGCCATAGATGCCCACGTGGCGCAATGGGCGCGGCAGATCCTGCGCCGCCGGGCCGGCCTGCCACCAGGCCTGGCCGGAAAAATCCCGCGTGGCCGGGATAGCTGCGCGGCTGAAATACAGTGCCGTGTCGCGTGCATCCAGCACCACCTTGACGACGTTCGGGTTCAGCAATTCCTCGAGGCTGGCGATGGCATGGGCGGCCGTGCTCATGGCGCAGTCGCTGCGCTGGTCCAGCAGATGGGCCACGGCATCAATCAGCGCCGGGTCGATCAGTGGTTCGTCGCCCTGGACATTGACGACACATTCCCCGTCAGCGAGTCCCAGCAGGTCGCAGGCCTCGGCCAGCCGGTCGCTGCCGCTCGGGTGGTCGGGACGGGTCAGCACGGCGGTCACGCCAAAGGCGGTGCAGGCCGCCACGATCTGGTGGCTGTCGGCCGCCACCACCACGCGGTCCGCTCCACTCTGGATGGCGCGCTGCGCCACCCGGACCACCATGGGCACGCCCGCGATGTCGGCCAGCGGTTTGTCGGGCAGGCGGGTGGACGCGAGGCGGGCCGGGATCAGGACGGTAAAACTCATGCGCGGCGGGTCACAGGCCGAGTTCCTCGTCTGTGAGGGTGCGCGCCTCGCTCTCGAGCATCACCGGCAGTCCGTCGCGAATGGGGTAGGCCAGACGTGCGCTGCGCGAGATCAGCTCCTGTTTTTCACGGTCGTAGTCGAGCGGGCCCTTGGTCACGGGGCAGACCAGCAGTTCAAGCAGTTTGGTGTCCATGGGAGGATGGTAATGGAGAAAGCAGGGGGGCCAGCAAGGCATCGAGCGCTGTGAAAAAGGCCGGTTCGGGTGAAAACTCCAGCGGCACAGCCAACACATCTGCTTGCCGCGGAAACAGCTTGACCGCGTCTTTTTCAGTGCAAATCACGGTGTAGCCCTTGTCCTGCGGACGCGGATAGCTATCAAAACTGTAGTGATCGGGCAATGCCCGGGTTTCGGCCAGCACCAGGCCGCGGTCGCGCAACATGGCAAAAAACGCCTCGGGTTTGGCGATGCCGGCCAGCGCCAGCAGCGACTGGCCGGCCAGGCTCTCGAGTGCCACGCGGCTGCCGTCGGCACGCAGCGCGTGGTCGGCCAGGCGCCGCGTCGAGCCAAAACCCGAAGAGCCCGTAAAGGCGGCGTGTTCGCCGTTGTGCAGCACCAGGTCAATGCCGCGCCCGCCGGCGCGCACGCCGCGTTGCAGGCGGTCCGGCCAGGGCTCGCGCAGGGGGCCGGCCGGCAGTAGCCAGCCGTTGCCGACGCCACGCTCGTCGAACACCGCAATCTCGACGTCACGCTGCAGCGCGTAATGCTGCAGGCCGTCGTCACAGACGATCAGCTGTGTCTGGCAATGGGCAGCGAGCAGCGCACGCGCGGCCTCGACGCGCCGGGATGCTACAAAAACAGGAGCACCCGTCACCCGCCGGATCAGGGCCGGCTCGTCGCCCGACGCGTCGACGGGGGTGCCCGGCAAGACCTCCAGGCAATGCGGGCTGCTACGCCCGTAGCCGCGCGAGACCACCCCGACCTGCAGGCCGCGGGCCTGCAGGTGCTGCACCAGGGCAATCACCGCCGGGGTCTTGCCGGCTCCGCCCGCCACCACGTTGCCCACCACCAGCACCGGCACGGGCAGGCGTTCAGATTTGAAGTAGCCGGCCCGGAAGGCCAGCCGGCGCAATTCGGCCAGCAGGCCGTACAGCCGGGACAGCGGCCAGAGCAGACAGGCAAGCATGCCGCGCCGCAGCCAGGCCTGCTGCAGCCGGGTCGCCACGTTTAACGGGCGCCGGCCTGCGCCGCGCTCTGGGTGGCAAAAGTGATTTGCGTCATGCCGCTGCGCCGGGCCGCTTCCATCACGGTGATGACCGACTGGTGCGTGGCGCTGGCATCGGCGCTGATGATGATCACGCTGTCCTTGCCGGCCTTGGCCGCCGCGACGATGGCCGCAGCCAGGGCCTCAATGCTGCGGCCGGGGACCGGCACCTTGCTGACCATGTAGCGGCCATCGCTGCTGACGGCGACGATCACTTCCTTGGGGTAGTCGCGCTGCTGGTCGGCGTCGGCCACCGGCAGCTTGATCTGCAGTTCGGTGAACTTGCTGTAGGTGGTCGACAACATGAGGAAGATCAGCACCACCAGCAACACGTCGATGAACGGAATCAGGTTGATCTCGGGTTCATCACGCGATGAGCGTCGGAAATTCATGCTGCGCCTCCGCCGCGCCAGGCGTGGGAATTCATCATTTGCGCAGGGTGTTCAGGTGGCGCACAAACCGCTCGGAGGCAATTTCCATGGTGAGCAGGTAACCATCGACACGGGCGCGGAAATAACGCCAGAAGATCAGCGATGGAATCGCCACGATGAGGCCGAAGGCGGTGTTGTACAGCGCAATCGAGATGCCCTGTGCCAGTTGCGCGGGGTTGCCCCCAGCGGCATTGGCCACGCCGCCGCCGCCGGCCTGCGAGCCAAAAATCTCGATCATGCCGATCACCGTGCCGAGCAGGCCCAGCAGCGGTGCGGCCGAGGCAATGGTGGCCAGCGCCGCCAGGTAACGCTCCAGCGTGTGGGCGGCGCGCCGGCCCGCACCCTCGAGCGTGGAGCGCAGATCGTCCTCGCTGATGCGCGGGTTGGTGTTGAGCGCACGAAAACCGCTGGCCAGCACCTGCCCGAGCAGGGAGTTCTGTTCGAGGTGCGAAACCACGTCGGGGGCGGGCACCGTGCTGCGTGAGACAGTGATGGCCTCGTCCAGCAGCCGGGGCGGGGCGATTTTTCCGGTTTTGAGGCTGACAAACCGTTCGATGACCAGGGCCAGGGCCAGGATGGAGCAGGCAACCAGGGGCCAGATGGGCCAGCCTGCGGCTTGTATGATCGAAAACAAGTAAACGTCTCCCGGCAAATAGTTGCTGTGGATTATGGCCCAGCCGGGGGGCGCGCCCCGGATGCGGCGTTGTCAATTCGCTGCCTTTGCGCGTTGGAGGGTTGTAGGACCTAACCCACAGATCTTGTGGATAACTTTGTTAGCAAGTAGCCGGCGGGAGGCCGCCAAGCCGCGCCAAATGGGCCCTGTGACAGAACGATGAAAAAATAAGCGGAATATTGTTCCTATAAATCAATGAGTTACATGAATTTATCTAGGCTTCCCCGGCAAACCAGAGGTTTGATCCCGCTGTCATGCGGCTCTGTGGAGTATTACCCCCGAGTTACTGAGGGGTTTGCCCATGTTTGAGTCTGCGGGGACGCCAGCGAGCGCTTCGCCGGGGGTGCGGGTCTGGCCCGTCGGCTCCTTGCTGCGCGCGATTGCCGACAGCCTGGAGGCACGTTTCAACCCGGTGGCTGTGCAGGGGGAGGTCAGCGGGTTTTCGCGGGCCGCCAGTGGGCACTGTTACTTTTCCCTGAAGGACGAGCAGGGCCAGATCCGCTGCGCCATGTTCCGGCGGGCCGCCGGCCTGCTGGATTTTTCGCCCCGCGACGGCCAGCTGGTCGAAGTGCGTGGCCGGCTCGGCGTTTACGAGCCGCGCGGCGAGCTGCAGATGGTGGTCGAGTCCATGCGGCAAGCCGGGCAGGGCAACCTGTTCGAGCAATTCCTGTTGCTCAAGGCCAGGCTGGAGGCCGAGGGCCTGTTCGAGCCCGGCCGCAAGCGGCCCTTGCCGCTGCTGCCGCGCGCCATCGGCGTGGTGACCTCACTCGGCGCAGCCGCCCTGCATGACGTGGTGACGGCCTTGCAGCGCCGCGCGCCGCACATTCCGGTGGTGATTTACCCGGCCAGCGTGCAGGGCGCCCAGGCGCCCGAGGAGTTGCGCCAGGCCCTGCGCAAGGCCAGCGAGCGCGCGGAGGTGGACGTGCTGCTGCTGGTGCGCGGCGGCGGGGCCATGGAAGACCTGTGGGCCTTCAACGACGAGCAACTGGCGCGCCTGATCGTCGCTTCGCCGGTGCCCGTGGTGTGCGGCGTCGGCCACGAGACCGATTTCACAATTGCCGATTTTTGCGCTGACCTGCGCGCGCCCACCCCTACTGCGGCGGCCGAAATGTGCGCCCAGCCGCAAAGTGTCTGGCTCGGCGCGCTGGACCTGATGCAGGGGCGCATGCAGGATGGCGTGGAGCGGCAGTTGCAGGCCCAGAACCAGCGGCTCGACTGGGCCGCGTCCCGCGTGAGCCGGCCGTCCCATCTGGTGACCCGCCAGCAGGCCCGGTTGGCCAGCCAGACACAGCGCCTGCGGCATGCGCTGCAGTCGGGTGTGCAGCGGGAAAGCAGCCGCCTCCAGGGGCTGGCGCTGGCGTTTCCGCAGGCCATGGTGGGCGCGCTGGTGCAGCAGCAACGGCGGCTGGAGCGGGCGCAGTTCAGGCTGGCGCCGCTCGACCCCAAGCTCGTGCTGCAACGCGGGTATGCCTGGCTGGCCGACCTGCAGGGGCAGGCGGTTACCAGCGCCCGGGCCACCCATCCGGGCCAGGCGCTGCGCGCTACCCTTGCCGACGGCGAGGTCGATTTGACCGTTTCTGCACCGCGGCTGATTTAGTTTTTACAATGGCCGTCGACACCGGTTTTATCAACAACACCTCACGAGGAAAAAAAACATGGAACACAAACTCCCCCCACTTCCGTACGCCATCGACGCGCTGGCCCCCCACTACAGCCAGGAGACGTTTGAGTACCACCATGGCAAGCACCACAACGCCTATGTGGTCAACCTCAACAACCTGCAAAAAGGCACCGAATTCGAGGCCATGACGCTCGAAGAGATCATCAAGAAATCCAGCGGTGGCGTGTACAACAACGCGGCCCAGATCTGGAACCACACCTTTTTCTGGGACTGCATGAAGCCGGCCGGTGGCGGCGAGCCAAGCGGCGCGCTGGCTGCGGCCATCAACGCCAAGTTCGGTTCCTACGCGGCTTTCAAGGAAGCGTTCGTGAAGTCGGCCGTCGGCAACTTCGGTTCGGGCTGGACCTGGCTGGTGAAAAAAGCCGACGGCTCGGTTGACATCGTCAACACCGGCCCGGCCGGCACCCCGCTGACCACCGCCGACAAGGCGCTGCTGACGGTGGACGTGTGGGAACACGCTTATTACATCGACTACCGCAACCAGCGCCCCAAGTTTGTCGAAACCTTCCTCGACAAGCTGGTGAACTGGGATTTTGCAGCGAAGAACTTCGCCTGACATCCATTGGGCTGTTCCCTGTGTTCCTCCGGGAAAGGGGTCCGCGTAGAACAAGCCAGTTTTAAACCCGCCTGGGTCGCTTGAGGCACAGGCTGGAAACAAAAAGGGCTCGAAGATTTGATCTTCGAGCCCTTTTTGCTTTATGGCCGTCAACGGGTCCTGCGCTCGCGCAGGCTGGCGTCATGCCTTCGCGGGTCATCTCCATTGGGTGCGCCGCAGACTTTTTTTGACCTGGCGGCGCCGATTTTTTCGGCCGTATGGAAAAAAAAGTTGCTGTAACCACCTGCAATTTCGCATTGTGATATTGCATTGCATAAAATGCAGCGTGGGTCAGATTCCTCTAAGGAACCTCAGACAACATTCGACCGTGACCTCCGGGCTGTGCCGCAGCCGGTGGCGTTCCGTAACAATTTCTGGAGATAAGCGATGAGCACCGAGCAACCCACCATCATCTACACCCTGACCGATGAGGCACCGCTGCTGGCGACCAGCGCCTTCCTGCCCATCGTGCGCACGTTCACCGCGCCGGTCGGAATCAAGGTGACGACCAGCGACATCTCGGTGGCTGGTCGGATTCTGGGGCAATTTGCGGAATACCTGACCGAGGAACAACGGGTTGCGGACAACCTGTCAGAGCTGGGCAGGCTAACGCTCAGACCCGAAGCCAACATCATCAAGCTGCCCAATATCAGCGCGTCGGTGGCTCAGCTCAAGGACGCGATCAAGGAGTTGCAGGGCAAGGGCTACAAGATCCCGGACTACCCGGAAGCCCCCAAGACCGACGAGGACAAGGACATCCGCGCGCGCTACAACAAGTGCACCGGCAGCGCCGTGAACCCAGTGCTGCGCGAAGGTAATTCGGACCGCCGCGCGCCCAAGGCCGTCAAGGAATACGCGCGCAAGAACCCGCACAGCATGGCCGACTGGAGCCAGGCCTCGCGCTCGCACGTTTCGCACATGCACGCCGGCGACTTCTACCACGGCGAAAAGTCGATCACACTGGACCGCGCGCGCGACGTCAAGATGGAGCTGATCACCAAAAGCGGCAAGACCATCGTGCTCAAGCCCAAGGTCGCGCTGCTGGACCGTGAGATCATCGACTCGATGTTCATGAGCAAGAAGGCGCTGGTGGAGTTCTACGAGAAGGAGATCGAGGACGCGCACAAGACCGGCGTGATGTTCTCCCTGCACGTGAAGGCGACCATGATGAAGGTGTCGCATCCCATCGTGTTCGGCCACTGCGTGAAGATCTTCTACAAGGAAGCGTTCGAAAAACACGCCAAACTGTTCGAGGAGCTGGGCGTCAACGTCAACAATGGCATGGTCGATCTGTACAACAAGATCGGTACGCTGCCGCAGAGCAAGCAGGACGAGATCAAGCGCGACCTGCACGCCTGTCACGAAGGCCGCCCCGAGCTGGCCATGGTTGATTCGGCCAAGGGCATCACCAACTTCCATTCGCCCAACGACATCATCGTGGACGCCTCCATGCCTGCGGCCATCCGCAACGGCGGCAAGATGTGGGGCGCCGACGGCCGCCTGAAGGACGTCAAGGCCGTGATGCCCGAATCGACTTTCGCCCGCATCTACCAGGAGATCATCAACTTCTGCAAGTGGCACGGTGCCTTCGATCCCAGGACCATGGGCACGGTGCCCAACGTGGGACTGATGGCCCAGCAGGCCGAGGAATACGGCTCGCACGACAAGACCTTCGAGATCGCCGAAGACGGCATGGCGAACATCACTGACCTGGCCACCGGCGAGGTGCTGGTGAGCCAGAATGTGGAAGCCGGCGACATCTGGCGCATGTGCCAGGTCAAGGACGCCGCGATCCGTGACTGGGTCAAGCTGGCTGTGACCCGTGCCCGCAACTCCGGCATGCCGGTGGTGTTCTGGCTCGATTCCTACCGCCCGCACGAAGCGCAGATGATCACCAAGGTCAAGATGTACCTGCACGAGCACGACACGGCGGGTCTGGACATTCAGATCATGAGCCAGGTGCGTGCCATGCGCTACACGCTGGAGCGCGTTGTGCGCGGCCTGGACACCATCAGCGCCACCGGAAACATCCTGCGTGACTACCTGACAGACCTGTTCCCCATCATGGAACTCGGCACCAGCGCCAAGATGCTGTCCATCGTGCCCCTGATGGCCGGCGGCGGCATGTATGAAACCGGCGCCGGCGGCTCCGCACCCAAGCATGTTCAGCAACTGGTTGAGGAAAACCACCTGCGCTGGGACTCACTGGGCGAATTCCTGGCCCTGGCGGTATCGCTGGAAGACCTCGGTATCAAGACCGGCAACGCCCAGGCGAAGATTCTGGCCAAAACGCTGGATGCCGCCACTGGCAAGCTTCTCGACAACAACAAAAATCCGTCGCCGAAGACCGGCCAACTGGACAACCGTGGCAGCCAGTTTTACCTGGCCATGTACTGGGCCCAGGAACTGGCCGCACAGACCGAAGACGCGGCCCTGGCTGCACGGTTCGCGCCGCTGGCCAAGGAGCTGATGACCAGCGAGCAGACCATCGTTGCCGAACTCCAGGCCGTGCAAGGCAAGGCGGTGGACATTGGCGGCTACTACCAGCCCGACCTGGCCAAGCTGGACGTTGTGATGCGTCCGAGCAAGACACTGAACGCGGCACTGGCGGCTTTCAACGCGTAAACAAACTTGACGCCTTAACTGGCCCACAAAAAAGCCGACTTCACGTCGGCTTTTTTCATGGTGCCGCCAATGGCGCGACGCATGCCTGTTCAGCGGGGCGGCGCGAACACCGGTCCCGCCAGTTTGCTGCCGGCCTTGATGCCTTTTTTGGCAAACCAGCCGACGTTCATCTCCAGCACGTAACGCACCGGTTTTTCCGAGCAGTGCGACTCTGTCGTCTGCGGTTTCATGTCGGCGAGGTTCACGATGGTGCCGTCGTCGGCGACAAAGGCTGCGGTCAGCGGCAGCAGGGTGTTTTTCATCCAGAAACACTGCTGGGCAGGCTGTTCGAACACAAACAACATGCCTTCGGTTTGCGGCATCTCCCGGCGAAACATCAGGCCGATTTGCCGTTGCTCGGGCGTCAGCGCCAGTTGCGCATCAATCTGGTGCATGCCTGCCGACAGTTTGGCCCGCGGCAGGTTTGTTTGCGGCGTTCCTTGGGCCAGCGCGCATCCGGTGGTCAACACCAGGCAGGAAAGTGCGAGCTTCAGGCCGCGCAGGGACGGCTTCGGGAGATCGGGCAAGAAGGGCATAAGGGTTCACCGGAAAGAGGTCAGACGGTCAGCATAAACGACGGCCATGAAAAATGCCCGCAAAGCGGGCATTTCAGACAGGCGCGAAGAATTACTTCTTGGCGGCAGCAGCTTTGTCTTCTTTGGCTTTCTTGGCAGCAGCGGCTTTTTCAGCTTTGGCAGCTTTGGCAGCGGCAGCTTTTTCAGCTTTGGCTTTCTTGGCAGCAGCGGCTTTTTCGGCCTTGGCGGCCTTGGCATCAACCTTGGCAGCAGGCACGGCTGGCGTTGCAGCAGTCGCTGGCGTCGCCGGTGTGGCAGCAGTCGCCGGAGTGGCAGCCGTAGCAGGGGTGGCAGGCTTGGCGGCCATAGGAGCGCCAGCGTGGGAAGCGGCAAAAGCGCCTGCAGCAAACAGGCCGGAAATCAGGGCAGCAAGAATCTTGTTCATTTGGAGTTTTCCTAAATAAGTTTTTGAACCAAGTCCCCCGAAAAACTCGTGGACCTGAATGTAACGAGGCCCGTTTGGAAACGGTTGACACGCAGGCCGTTAAATCTGTCGAGGGAAGATTTGGGGCTAAAATTTGCGGGTTATCACCTAAACAGCGCCCGGCAGTCGATCACTGCAATTTCTGGCGCGTACCGGAGACTTGTTCACATGTACCAGCACATCAAGGTGCCCGCCCAGGGGCAGAAAATCACGGTCAATGCCGACAATTCACTGAATGTTCCGGACGAGCCGATCATTCCGTTCATTGAAGGCGATGGCACGGGTGCGGACATCACGCCGGTCATGCTCAAGGTGGTCGACGCGGCCGTGGCCAAGGCCTACGGCGGCAAGAAGAAAATCCACTGGATGGAAGTCTACGCTGGTGAAAAGTCCACCAAGGTCTACGGTCCCGACGTCTGGCTGCCGGAAGAAACCCTGGCTGCGGTCAAGGACTATGTGGTCTCCATCAAGGGACCGCTGACCACGCCGGTTGGCGGCGGCATCCGCTCGCTCAACGTCGCGCTGCGCCAGGAACTGGACCTGTATGTCTGCCTGCGCCCCATCCAGTACTTCAAGGGCGTGCCCTCACCGGTGAAAGAGCCGCACAAGACCAACATGGTGATCTTCCGCGAGAACTCGGAAGACATTTACGCCGGCATCGAATTCGAGGCCGAGTCCGACAAGGCCAAAAAACTCATCAAGTTCCTGCAGGACGAGATGGGCGTCAAGAAAATCCGCTTCCCCAACACCTCGGGCATCGGCATCAAGCCTGTGTCCAGGGAGGGCACCGAGCGCCTGGTGCGCAAAGCCCTGCAGTACACCATTGACAACGACAAGCCCAGCCTGACGATTGTCCACAAGGGCAACATCATGAAGTTCACCGAAGGGGGCTTCCGGGACTGGGCCTACGCCCTGGCGGCCAGGGAGTTCGGTGCCGAACTGATCGACGGCGGCCCGTGGATGAAGTTCAAGAATCCGAAAACCGGCAAGGAAATCACCGTCAAGGACTCGATTGCCGACGCTTTCCTGCAGCAGATCCTGCTGCGCCCGGCCGAATACTCGGTGATCGCCACGCTGAACCTGAACGGCGACTATGTCTCCGATGCGCTAGCGGCCCAGGTCGGCGGCATCGGCATTGCGCCCGGCGCCAACCTCAGCGATACCATCGCGATGTTCGAGGCTACCCACGGCACGGCGCCAAAATACGCCGGCAAGGACTACGTGAACCCCGGTTCTGAAATCCTGTCGGCGGAAATGATGCTGCGCCACATGGGCTGGACGGAAGCCGCTGACCTGATCATCAGTTCGATGGAAAAGTCGATCGAGTCCAAGAAAGTCACCTACGACTTCGCCCGCCTGATGGATGGCGCGACCCAGGTCAGCTGCTCCGGTTTCGGTCAGGTCATGATCGACCACATGTAGGCAAGCAGGCTGCCTTGCAGCCCACCGCGCCAGCCAGGGGCTGGGCGGCCGGGAAACCAGGCAGAATATGCTGCAAAGCCGCCGCGGCTCAGGCTGGGCGGCTTTTTTTTGGTCTTTTGAACCGGCCGGCCAGAAGCCAATTGTCCGCGCTTGATTGTCGCGTTCCCGCCACCAATTTCCCTGTCAGGCGCACTGGACAATTCCGGTCGCTAGAATGATTTCCATGGCCAGCAAACCTCCCAAAACTCCCGCACCACCCAAGGCACCGGCCTTCAAGCCCGAGGATGCCAACGGCGGGGATGCGGTCGTGCTTGAGCGCCGTCCGCAAAAGACCGAGCCGCCGCAGATGTACCAGGTCGTGCTGCTCAACGACGACTACACCCCGATGGAGTTTGTCGTCGTGGTGATCCAGGAATTTTTCAACAAGGACCGGGAAACGGCCACGCAGATCATGCTGAAGATTCACCTGGACGGCAAAGGCGTGTGTGGCGTGTTTTCCAAGGATGTCGCGTCGACCAAGGTCGACCAGGTCACGGAAGCAGCGCGAAAGAATGGCCATCCGCTGCAGTGTGTGTGCGAGCCCATTGAATAATGGAAAAAACAGCCCATATCGGCTTGAAGAGTTACACAATGATCCCATCAGATATCCCAGCAGCAAGCCGAAAGGAAAAGCAATGATTGCCCAGGAACTAGAAGTCAGCTTGCACATGGCCTTTGTCGAGGCCCGCCAGCAGCGCCACGAGTTCATCACCGTGGAACACCTGCTGCTTGCCTTGCTCGACAACCCCAGTGCCGCTGAGGTGCTGCGCGCATGCTCCGCCAATATCGATGACCTGCGCAAGTCGCTGGCCAACTTCATCAAGGACAACACGCCGCAGGTCGCCGGCAGCGACGACGTCGACACGCAGCCCACGCTGGGTTTCCAGCGTGTGATCCAGCGCGCCATCATGCATGTGCAGTCCACCGGCAACGGCAAGAAGGAAGTCACCGGCGCCAACGTGCTGGTCGCCATCTTCGGCGAAAAAGACTCGCATGCCGTGTATTACCTGCACCAGCAGGGCGTGACACGCCTGGACGTCGTGAACTTCATCGCGCACGGCATCAAGAAGAGCGACCCGCCCGAGCCCACCAAGGCCGGCGAGAGCGCTGCCGAGAACGAAGAGGGCGGTGAGAAGAACGAAAAAGCCTCGCCGCTGGAGCAGTACACCCAGAACCTGAACCAGCTCGCCAAGGAAGGCAAGATCGATCCGCTGATCGGCCGCCACTACGAGGTCGAGCGCGTGATCCAGATCCTGTGCCGCCGCCGCAAGAACAACCCGTTGCTCGTCGGCGAAGCCGGCGTGGGCAAGACCGCCATCGCCGAGGGCTTGGCGTGGCGCATCACGCAGAAAGACGTGCCCGAGATCCTGGGCGAAGCGCAGGTCTACTCGCTCGACATGGGCGCCTTGCTGGCCGGCACCAAGTACCGCGGCGACTTCGAGCAGCGCCTCAAAGGCGTGTTGAAAGCACTGAAAGACAAGCCCAACGGCATTTTGTTCATCGACGAGATCCACACCCTTATCGGGGCCGGTGCGGCCTCGGGCGGCACGCTGGACGCGTCCAACCTGCTCAAGCCCGCGCTCAGCTCGGGCCAGCTGAAATGCATCGGTGCAACCACCTTCACCGAGTACCGCGGCATCTTCGAGAAAGACGCGGCCCTGTCACGCCGCTTCCAGAAGGTCGACGTGGTCGAGCCGACGGTGCAGGAAACCGTCGAGATCCTCAAGGGCCTGAAGTCGCGTTTTGAAGAGCACCACAGCGTGAAATACGCCGTGGCGGCCCTGCAGGCCGCGGCCGAACTCAGCGCCAAGTACATCAACGACCGCCATCTGCCCGACAAGGCGATCGACGTGATCGACGAGGCGGGCGCTGCCCAGCGCATCCTGCCGCCGTCCAAGCGCAAGAAAACCATCACCAAGGCCGAGGTCGAGGAGATCGTGGCCAAGATCGCGCGCATTCCGCCCGCCAACGTGTCCAACGACGACCGCGGCAAGCTCAAGACGCTGGAGCGCGACCTGAAAAGCGTGGTATTCGGCCAGGACAAGGCCCTCGACGTGCTCGCATCCGCCGTTAAAATGGCGCGTTCGGGCCTGGGCAAGGACGACAAGCCGATTGGTTCCTTCCTGTTCTCCGGCCCCACCGGCGTCGGCAAGACGGAAGCTGCCAAGCAGCTGGCCTACATCATGGGCATCGAGTTGATCCGCTTCGACATGTCCGAGTACATGGAACGCCACGCGGTGAGCCGCCTGATAGGCGCGCCTCCGGGCTACGTCGGGTTCGACCAGGGCGGCCTGCTGACCGAAGCCGTGACCAAGAAGCCGCATGCGGTGCTGCTGCTGGACGAGATCGAAAAGGCGCACCCGGACATCTTCAACGTGCTGCTGCAGGTCATGGACCACGGCACGCTGACGGACAACAACGGGCGCAAGGCCGATTTCCGCAACGTGATCATCGTCATGACGACCAATGCCGGCGCCGAGACCATGAACAAGGCGACCATCGGCTTCACGAACCCGCGCGAGGCGGGCGACGAGATGGCCGACATCAAGCGCCTGTTCACGCCCGAGTTCCGCAACCGCCTTGACGCGGTCGTGAGCTTCAAGGCGCTCGACGAGACCGTCATCCTGCGCGTGGTCGACAAGTTCCTGCTGCAGCTCGAAACGCAACTGGCCGAGAAGAAAGTGGACGTGACGTTCACCGACACGCTGCGCAAGTACCTGGCCAAGAAGGGCTTCGATCCGCTGATGGGCGCACGCCCGATGCAGCGCCTGATCCAGGACACGATCCGTCGTGCGCTGGCCGACGAACTGCTGTTCGGCCGCCTGGTCGATGGCGGGCGTCTGACGGTGGACATGAAGGTGACCACCGACGAAAAAGGCGTGGAAAACGGCGAGGTTGTGCTCGACATCCAGCCGCTGGCCAAGAAGGAAGGCAAAGCCAAACCCGAGCCGGAAGAGGCAACGACCGACTGAGGCAACAGCGGGCAAGCCGTAAAAAAGGCCGGTGGCGTCATGCCCCGGCCTTTTTTTATTTGCTCCTGAAACAATAGCTGCTTGCGCCCGTGTTTATTGGGCAAGAGGCCTGTTTCATGAGTCGTCGCCGGCCACGTTCGGCACGCCGCGGCGACACGCCCAGGCGGGCGTTTATTTGACCAGCAACACGGGCACCGGCGACTGATGGATCACGCGCTGGGCCACCGAGCCCAGCACCACGCTGCCGACGGCGCCCATACCGCGTGTGCCCATGGCAATCTGGTCCACCTGCAGGTCCTTGGCGATACGCACGATCTCGTTGGCAATCACCCCATGGGCGCGGGCGGGCTCGGCGAGCTTGAGTCCCTGCGCCCTGGCGCGTTCCGCGGCTTTGGCGAGGATCACGGTTTGCTGCTTTTTCTGATCCTCTTCAATTTTCTCTATGGTGGCCAGGGTATAGCCGCCATACAGGAGCGGCTCCGGGCTGACGCAGAGCAGCGTGGCCTCCACATCCAGTGAAGACCGGACCATGGCGCCGACGGCGTCCACCGCCCGGTCAGCATGCTCGGAACCATCTACCGCAATCAGGATTTTCAGCATGAATCACACCTTTTTTGTCAGGCACAAAAAGCACCTCGCACCTCGTTCCCTCAATCGGGCAGTCGCAAGGCGTCATCGACACGTTTTTTCAACTCGGGGCCCTCGTAGCGGGTCAGGTCGCCGACCACGGCACTCTGCACCACCTTCTGGGTGGCAGGGCTCAAACAGGGCCGGAGTTCACCCAGCATGGGGCTGGAGGCAATCAGCACCAGCCCGTTGCAGCGCTTCGCGGCCACTCCCTCGTTGAGGTAATCGGCGAGCTGGCGGGCAAAGCTGTCACGTTCCTTGGCCTGGGCTGGCGTATGCGGCTCAAACTGCGTGCCGGCATGCCCGGTGCGCCCGTGGCCCTTACCCGCCGCGCCTGTCAGCGCGCCACCCTGGGCCTCGCCGCCAAGGCTGGCATGTGGATGCACAAAGTCGCTCAACTCGGTGAGTGCATGGCTGGTGGAATCACGCTGGAAGCAGCGTGCACGCTCGGCATTGGCGACCAGAACCCAGGTTTTGTCCATGATGTTTCCTTTGGAGACTCCCGCCCGTGAAACCGGCGTCGTTCGGGTTTCATGGCCGGCACTTGATCGGAGCGCCTGCAAATAGTAGGACTGGCTGGCCGTGGCCTGCTTGATGTATCGCAAAGGTTCACGGTGCTGCATGGCGCGCTGTCCTGGGCGGGGATTTCTGGCGCGCGAGGCGGATGAGGGGATGGCCGCCGGGTTCCTGCGAGCCAGGACAATATCTGCCGCGCATGAGTCGACGAACGGCTGTGGGGGCGCCGAAAAATGGCGGAACGACCCGGACAGCGCCCGGAAGAATCTGGAAGCGCCGAAAAGGCCGGTAGCATCGCGCTACCGGCCATTTTGCTTTGGCCGCCTGAAATGCTCCTGAAACCATAGCTGCTTTCGACCGTCCGGTAAGGGATGGCGGCACTTTTTACTCCCAACCCTGGCTGACAGGCCCCGACCGATGGCGACGCACACCTTCCTCTGGCACGACTACGAAACCTTCGGCCTGAACACGCGCCGCGACCGGCCGGCGCAGTTTGCCGGCATACGCACCGACGCCGAACTCAACGAGATCGGCGAGCCGCTGATGATTTATTGCCAGCCGGCGCGCGACTACCTGCCCGACCCGTCCTCCTGCCTGATCACCGGCATCACGCCGCAGCTGTGCCTGGAGCGCGGCCTGCCCGAACATGCATTCGCCGCCCGCATCGAAGCCGTGCTGGCCGAGCCCGGCACCATTGGCGTGGGCTACAACACCATCCGGTTCGACGACGAGGTCACGCGCCACCTGTTCTGGCGCAACCTGATCGACCCCTACGCGCGCGAGTGGCAAAACGGCTGCGGCCGCTGGGACCTGCTCGACGTGGTGCGCATGGCTTATGCGCTGCGGCCCGAAGGCATCACCTGGCCGATGAAACCCGATGAACGCCGCCCCGGCGAGGCCGGTGCCTTGCGTCCCAGCTTCAAGCTCGAAGACCTGGCGCGCGCCAACGGCCTGCTGCACGAAACGGCGCACGACGCGCTGTCGGACGTGCGCGCCACGATTGCGCTGGCCCGCCTGGTCCGCACGGCCCAGCCCAAGCTGTTCGACTTCTGCCTGGGGCTGCACAAGAAAGACCGGGTGGCGGCCGAACTCGGCCTGCCCACCAGCCCGCAGACGGCGCAGCCGTTTCTGCATGTGTCGGGCATGTTCCCGCCCGAGCGCGGCTGCCTGGCTGTCATGTGGCCGCTGACCATACACCCCGCCAACAAAAACGAGCTGCTGGCCTGGGACCTGGCGCAGGACCCCGGCGAATTGCCGCTGCTCGACGTGGCGACCCTGCGCCAGCGCCTGTTCAGCAAAAGCGCGGACTTGCCGGAAGGCGTGCTGCGCCTGCCGATCAAGTCGGTGCACCTGAACAAGTCGCCCATGGTGGTGCGCAAGCTGGCCACCCTGAGCCCGGAGATGGCCGCCCGGTGGGGGGTGGACATGGAGGCCGCACTGCGCCACGCCGAAAAAGCTGCCGGCCTGCCCGACATGAGCGCGATCTGGCCGGAGGTTTTTGCGCGGCCCAAAGAGGGCATTCCCGACGTGGACGAAGACCTGTACGGCGGCTTCATCAACAACGACGACCGGCGTCGCCTGAACCAGCTGCGTGCCTTGCCGGCGGCCGAACTGGCGCACAGCCGCACCGGCTTCGACGACGACCGGCTCGAAGAGCTGGTGTTTCGCTACCGCGCCCGCAATTTCGAGGCGACACTCTCGCCGGAAGAGGCCGAACGCTGGGAGGCGCACCGCGCCGCGCGGCTGCTCGAAGGCGAAGGCGGGGCGCGCAATGTCGATGCCTTTCTGGCCGCACTCGATGTGCTGTCGGAGACGGCGGACGAACGCGGGGAAACGGTGCTGGCGGCGCTGTATGACTATGCGGAGATGGTGGCGCCCGAGGTGTGAATGGCGCATCCGGAAGCGGTGGTTTGCTTCTCTATTGATAGCTGCTTGCGCTTATATCGAAAGGGCTGGTGGCCGATTTGATGCACCGTTCTTCACGCAAGCCAGAAAGGACCGGTGCACCGGTATCACCGCTGCGCGACAGCGGCCGGTTGCCATGGCGCCTGTTTTTGCATGACGCCCGCATACAGGGCACTGGCCTCGAAGGCCACCAGCCAGCCCTGCAGGCGCGGCCACGGCTGCGTGGCGAACCAGTCGGCATCGGTGTGGGCGAACTGGCGCACAAATGGCAGCAGGGCCATGTCGGCCAGACTGGCACGGGAACCCAGCAGCCAGCCACCGGCCAGGCGCGCGTCGAGTTGCGCCAGCCAGCGCGCCGCCTGCGTGCGATGCGCCAGCGCAAAGCCTGCTGCATCAGCACCGCCGGATTCGTCGGCATGACGGTGCGGGTATTTGTAGCGGTCCAGGTGGCGCTTGAAGTCGCCGTCGTTGGCGGCGATCAGCGCGGCCATCTCGTCGGGCGGTGCACCCGGCGGCGCCAGCCACTGCGCGGGGTCGTGGCGGCCCAGCGCCCAGCGCATGATGTCCAGGCTTTCGTCCAAGACTTCGCCGCCGGCCAGCAGCAGCACCGGCACCGTGCCCTTGGGCGAAGCGGCCAGCAGCTCGGCGGGTTTGTTTCTCAGAACCACTTCGCGCAGTTCGTACGGCTGGGCGCTCACAGCCAGCGCCAGCCGTGCACGCATGGCATAGGGGCAACGCCGGAACGAATAAAGGATGGGCAGGGCGCCCATCAGGCGCCTTCGCCGTCCCCGGCGGGCGACGACGACGGCAGCTTCGCGCCGATGTGCGGCTGGCGCCGGCGGTTCGCGTAGTCGACCTGGCGCTGGCGCTCAATGAAGCCGCGCTTTTGTTCGTCGGTTTTCTTGTCGTGGCAGGCCGGGCAACTGACGCCGGGCACGTACAGCGGCGAGGCCATGTCGGCCGCGCTGATCGGGTCGCGGCAGGCGCGGCACAGGCCGTAGTGGCCGGTGGCCAGGCCATGCACGACGGAGACGCGTTCGTCGAAGACAAAACATTCGCCCTGCCACAGGCTTTCGGTTTCAGGCACGGTTTCCAGGTACTTGAGGATGCCGCCTTCGAGGTGGTAGACCTCGTCAAAGCCCTGGGTGCGCATGAAGGCGGTGGATTTTTCACAGCGTATGCCGCCGGTGCAGAACATCGCCACCCTGGGTTTTTTGCCGTCCTTGGCGGCCAGCAGTCCGCCCGGCGCCGACTGCGCTTCCACCCAGGCGGGCAGTTCCGAAAAACTCCGGGTTTTGGGATTGAGCGCGCGCTCGAACGTGCCGATGCCGAACTCGTAGTCGTTGCGGGTGTCGACCACCACCACGTCGGGGTCGGCGATCAGGGCGTTCCAGTCCTGCGGCTTCACGTATTCGCCGGCCATCTCGTTCGGGTTGATGCCGGGCACACCGAGGGTGACGATTTCACGCTTCAGGCGCACCTTCATGCGGTAAAACGGCAGCTTCTGCGCCCAGGATTCCTTGTGCGGCAGGTCGGCCAGGCGCGGATCAGCGCGCAAATACGCCAGCACCGCACGCACGCCGGCTTCGGGCCCGGCGATCGTGCCGTTGATGCCTTCCCGGGCCAGCAGCAGCGTGCCGCGCACGTCCTGGGCTTCACAAAAGGCCTGCAGGGGCGGCTGCAGATCGGCAAAGTCGGGAAGATCGACAAATTTGTAGAGGGCGGCGGTCAGGAAATCAGGCATGGCAGGGCAAAGATGGGGGCAAAGAGAGGGGTGGCAACCCCTTGAACCCTCCATCGTAACGGCTGGGGCCGGCACCGGGACTGACACGCATCAAGGTCCGTGGTTGCCGCCGCGGGCGGGTCCTGTCGGAACGGGGTGAGCGGGTTTTGTTGCAATGCAGCAAAATGACGGTGTACTTACCAATTCACGCAAGGAAGGACCGATGATGCTGCACCTTCCCACCGTTGTCCGGGCACGATGGCCAAAAGCCTGAGCAGCCTCTGGCTCAAAAGCATGCGCCGCATGGGCAAGGCCCAGCAGGCGCAGGGCCGCCGGCTGTTTCTCAGTCTGGTGCCCAAGGCTGCCGCCAGCCCGGTGCGCCGCGCCCAACCCGTCAAGCTGATCAGGCCGAAAGCGGTGAAAGCCCTGCGCAAACCCGCCGCGCCGCCGGCACGCGCCGTGTCCGGCCTGCCCGGCACCTGGCAAAAGGCCTATTTCTCCGTGCCGGCCGCCGGCCAGCTTGCGCCCGCGCGACGCATGGCGTACTGGCTCTATTTGCCGGCCACGGCCAGCGCGGCGCCGCGGCCGCTGGTGGTCATGCTGCATGGCTGCCAGCAAACCGCCACCGACTTTGCCATTGCCACACGCATGAACCAACTGGCTGAGCGCAAGGGTTTTGCCGTCCTTTACCCGCACCAGTCGGCCTCGGCCGACGCGCACCGCTGCTGGCACTGGTACCAGCGTGCCACCCAGGAGGGGCAGGGCGATGTCCGGCTGATTGCAGACATGATGGCCCATGTGCAGGCCAGGCACGCGCTGGACCCGGCGCGCAGCTATGTGGCGGGCCTGTCGGCGGGCGCCGGGCTGGCCAACATCCTGGCGCTGCGCTACCCCGACCGGGTGGCCGCCGTGGGCCTGCACTCGGCGCCGGTGTTCGGCACGGCCGACTCGCCCATGAGCGCCTACCGGGCCATGCAGCACGGCGCTGGCGCGGCCCACAGCGAGGCGGCACGTTCCATCACCGCGGCCCGGCCGGATTTCCCGGGCATGCCGGCGATCCTTATCCACGGCGCGCGTGATGCCGTGGTGCGGCGCATCAACATGACGCAGTTGACCGAGCAGTTCACGATCTTCAACGCCGCAGCCATCACCCGCCACGATCCGGTGCTGCGCCGCTACCCGGCACGCGCCACCGGGCGCCATCCGCGCCACGCCTACGAAAGCGCCACCTGGTACGCCGGCAGAAAACCGCAGCTGGTGAGCTGCGAGATCGAGCACCTGGGCCACGCCTGGAGCGGCGGCGACGCGAGTGTGGATTTCAGCGCGCCGGAAGGCCCGGACGCCACGCTGATGATGTGGACGTTTTTTGCGCAGCACCGCCGGCCGACAACGGGCTGATGCCCTGGCTACAAGAAAAAAGTAGCTCCAGCCCAATAGATGTGGGCGCAAACAGCTATTGTTTTGGTAGCACTTCAGGGACGCTGGGCTTGTACGAAGCGTGCGCGCAGGGCCTCGACGCGGGCGCGGTTCACGCCAAAGTCCTTGCGCCCCAGCCGGCTGGCGGAGCGCACCTGGATCACGCTGCCGGCTTCGTCGAGCGAGAACTCCACATCGTCCGTGAACCTCAGCCAGCGGGTGCGGCACTGCGCGTACAGGTAAGCCGGCTCCCGCTTCACCAGCACACAGCCAGGAGTGGTTTCCAGCAGGGCGGCCAGGCGGCCCACGGCGGCCCTGGCGTCACCGGTATAAGACAAGGGGGCGATGCTGGCCTCGCTGCGCTGCGGGTGGTCGGCATAGTCGCCGGCCTGGCTGGACACGCTGTTCGGTGTGGGTGACGGCGGCTTGAGGCGGCCATTCCGCACGCCCAGGTCTTGCGGCGGCTTGCCCGCGAAAACCCCCAGTTGCCCGGCCACCAGCAGCAACGCGGCCACGGCCAGCAACACGCCCGGAAGCAGTCCCATGGTTTTCATGACCTGACCTTCCTGGCTGGGGACTCCACGCCGCTGCCCGTGATGGCCTGCCAGTGGCGCGGCTCCACCGGCGTGATGGACAGGCGGTTGCCCTTTTTGAGCACCAGCAGCTCGGACAACTCGGGTCGGGCGCGCAGCGCGGGCAGGGTGATGGTGGGGATTTTCCGGAGCACCTGCACGTCCACCAGCAGCCAGCGCGGCGCATCAAGGCCGGACTTGGCGTCGTAATACGGCGAGGCCGTGTCGAACTGTGTCGGGTCGGGGTAGGCGGTGGAGGCCACACGCGCGATGCCGACGATGCCCGGCTCAGCGCAGCTGGAGTGGTAGAACAACACGCCGTCGCCGACACGCATGGCGTCGCGCATGAAGTTGCGCGCCTGGTAGTTGCGCACGCCCACCCAGGGCACCGTGGCTTTCGGGGCCGCCAGTGCGTCGTCGACCGAGCATTCCCCGGGTTCGGATTTCATCAGCCAGTAGTTCATGGGTTCAGGCATTCCATGGGGGGTCTAGGGCCTGTTCACACTATTTATGCAAGTGCGAACGTGGTTAAAACAGCGCCAATCTAGGCGCGCGACGACGCTCAGCCTGGGCGGCTGGGCCAGGAGTGCAACGACGAGTGGTGCTGTTTTAACCACGTTCCCTTCGGGTTGCGGCCAAAAAGGCCATGCGCAGCGTTGCAAAGCCTTGCCGGGCTCCAGCCCGGCTGCATTTTGCGCCTCGCGCATGGCCTTTTTGACTCGCAACGCATCTTGCATAAATAGTGTGAACAGGCCCTAAAGGCCGGTTCTGGCGATTTGCAGCAGCGCCGGGACCAGCAGCCCGACACCCGTCAGCAGCAGCAGCGCACAAACCAGTTTGAGCACCGTGGGCCGCGACCAGCCGGGCGGGTGCTGATCCAGCCACCAGCTTAGCGCGAACACCAGCGGCGCGGCAAGCAGGCACAGCTTGAGCGCGTTGGCGCTGAACTGCCCGGTGCCCAGCACCATCGCCAGCCGCATCAGCGAACTGGCCGCCAGCGTCGCAACCAGGGTGTCGCGCACCGTTCGCAGCGGCATCGGCTGGCGGTACAGGTGGTAAACCAGCGGCGGCCCGCCGGTCGAAAAAAGGCCGGTCAGCAGGCCGGAGATCACGCCCCAGCTGCGAAACGAGGCGGCGGATGAACGTTCACGCAGGGCCGCAGCCTGCAACAGCACCACGATGGCGCAGGCCAGCACCGTCAGCCCCAGCAGCACACGCAGGACCAGGGTGACGTTGGCGCTGAGCCAGCCGACCAGCAGCACCCCCGCCAGAATGCCCACGGCACTGCCCATCGCGGTGTCGCGGAAGGCGGGCACATCGAGCGTGCGGCCCGAGCGGCGCAAGGCGACCAGGGCGTTGGCCAGTGCCAGCACGGTGGCCACGTTGGCCAGGTCCGCCAGCGGGGCGAGCTCCAGCAGGCCGGCCAGGCCCAGCAGGATCAGCGCGAAGGCGAAACCGCTGAGGTTCTGGGCGCAGGTCGCCAGGGCCACACACAGCAGGAAAAGCGCGATCTGCCACGCCGTCATTCACCCGCACGCTGCGGGTGGTTCCCCCGCCGGTTTGAACATTTGATACACATGCGGGCAGGATAACCTGCCGGCAGCGCGCGGACAGGGCGAAGGGGCAGGGCGGCGGCTCTCTCAGCACATTTGCCGAAGTCTTTCTAGAATGCGCCATCCCTTGCCCCGCGTGAGCCCTGTCCCGCGCCTGGCCGTTGGCACGGCTGCCCATCAAAAATTCACCCATGACAAACAACTCCCACCCTTCCCATACTCCTTTCAAGGTCGCCGTCATGGGCGCCGGCGCTGTCGGCTGCTACTACGGCGGCATGCTGGCGCGCGCCGGCCACGAGGTGGTGCTGATCGCCAGGCCGCAACACGTGGAAGCCATCACCCGCGACGGCCTGCACCTGGAAACCCGGAGCTTCGACGAGCATGTGCGCCTCGCCGCCAGCAGCGAGCCCGGCGCGGTGCAGGGCGCCCGGCTGGTGCTGTTTTGCGTCAAGTCCACCGACACCGAAGCCGCCGGCGCCCTGATACGGCCGCACCTGGCGCCCGATGCGCTGGTGCTGTGCCTGCAAAACGGCGTGGACAACGCCGACCGGTTGCGCACCGTGCTGCCGCAACACGCCGTAGCCGCCGCGGTGGTTTACGTCGCCACCGAAATGGCCGGCCCCGGCCACGTCAAACACCATGGCCGGGGCGAGCTGGTGATCGAACCCTCCCAAGCCAGCGATGCCGTGGCGCAAGCGCTGGTTGCCGCCGGCGTGCCGACCGAGGTCTCGGACAACGTGCGCGGCGCCTTGTGGGCCAAGCTGATCCTCAATTGCGCCTACAACGCCGTCTCGGCCATCACCCAGCGGCCTTATGGCCAGACGGTGGCCGGCGAGGGTGTGCAGGACCTGATGCGCGACGTGGTGGCCGAATGCCTGGCCGTGGCCCGGGCCGAAGGCGTGCAGGTGGCGGGCGATGTGCAGGCGGCGGTGGACAAACTCGCCGCCAGCATGCCCAGCCAGTTGTCATCGACCGCGCAGGACCTGGCGCGCGGCAAGCCCACCGAAATCGACTACCTCAACGGGCTGATCGTCAAGCGTGGCGCCGCGCTGGGCGTGGCCACGCCAGCGAACCGGGTGTTGTGGGCGCTGGTGAAGTTGATGGAGCGCAAACAACCCTAGGAAGCACGGGCTTGTTGGGCGCCGGGACAGGCACGGCGTGGCTAAGATCGGCTCATTCAAGGAGCGATCATGCGTTGGCCCCCTCAACAAGTGCAAAGTCCAGACAAGAGCCAGAGTCCAGGCACACCGCCCGACACGCCCGCGAACCCGCCGCGCAGCGCCTGGCTTTTCCTGCTGGCCATGCTGGTGGCGAACTACCTGCTGGCACGGCTGATCTTCCCGGGTGGCGACATGGCCGCCACCGTGCCCTACACCGAGTTTCGCCAGCAGGTGGCCAAGGGCAATGTGGCGTCCATCTACAGCCGCGGTGTCAGCATCGAGGGCCGTTTCGTGGCGCCCATCACCTGGCCGCCGGCGGTGGCCGAAGGGGCGGCGAGTTCGGCCGTCCCGCTGCCTGCCAAGCCGCGTTCGGTGACCCACTTCGACACCACGCTGCCGGCTTTCGTCGACCCGGGGCTGGAAAACTTCCTGATTGAGCACAAGGTCGAAATCAGCGCTATCCCGCTGCAGACAGGTGATGGCCTGGCCACACTGCTGTACGGTTTCGGGCCGGCACTGCTGATCATCGGCTTCTACGTCTGGATGTTCCGGCGCGCGGCCAAGGGCGGCGGCGGCCTGATGGGCGGCGGACTGTTCGGCCTGGGCAGCAGCAAGGCGCGGCGTTACGACCAGGACAGCGCGAACCGGGTCACCTTCGCCGATGTGGCCGGCATCGACGAAGCTGAAAACGAGTTGGTCGAGGTCGTCGACTTCCTGAAGTCGCCCGCCAAATACACCCGCCTGGGCGGCAGTGCGCCCAAGGGCGTGTTGCTGGTCGGCGCACCCGGCACCGGCAAGACACTGCTGGCACGGGCGGTGGCAGGGGAGGCCGGCGTGCCTTTCTTTTCGATGAGCGGCTCCGAGTTTGTCGAGATGATCGTCGGTGTCGGCGCGGCGCGTGTGCGCGACCTGTTCAAGCAGGCGCGCGAGAACGCGCCGGCCATCATCTTCATCGACGAGATCGACTCGATCGGCCGGGCGCGCGGGCAGATTGCGATCGGCGGCGCAAGCGAGCAGGAGCAGACGCTCAACCAGGTCCTCGCCGAGATGGACGGCTTCTCGGGCCAGGAGGGCGTGATTGTGCTGGCCGCCACCAACCAGCCCGACGTGCTGGACCGCGCCTTGCTGCGGCCCGGGCGCTTCGACCGGCGCGTCGTCGTCAACCTGCCGGACAAGGTTGGCCGCGAAGCCATCCTCAAGGTGCACACGCGCAAGGTGCCGCTGGCGGCCGATGTGGACCTGGCCGATGTAGCGGCGTCCACACCGGGGCTGGCCGGCGCCGACCTGAAGAACCTGGTCAACGAGGCGGCGCTGCTGGCGGCGCGGCGCGGGCAGGACAGCGTGACGCAAAAAGACATCCTCGACGCGCTGGAAAAAATCGTGCTCGGTCCGGAGCGGCCGCTGCTGCTGAGCGTCGATGACCGCCTGCGCATCGCCTACCACGAGAGCGGGCACGCCATTCTGGGCCTGGTCGTGCCCGGCGCCGACCCGGTGCAGCGCGTCAGTATCGTGCCGCGCGGCCAGGCGCTGGGCGTGACCTACCAGCGACCGCAGACCGACCGCTACAACTACCCCGAGGCCTACATGCGCGCGCGCATCGTCGGCATGCTGGGCGGGCGCGCCGCTGAAGAGCTGGTTTACGGCACCCGCACCACCGGCGCCGAAAGCGACATCGAACAGGTGAGCCAGATCGCGCGCAACATGGTCACGCGCTGGGGCATGAGCGACGAACTCGGCATGGTGCAGCTGGCCCCGCGCGAGAACCGCTACCTGGGCATCAGCGGCAGCTTCGGCGGCGACCGGCCTTTCAGCGAAGCCACGGCGCAGCGCATCGACAGCGAGGTGCAACGCATCATCAACCAATGCCAGGACGAAGCCAGGCGCCTGCTGGCCCAGCATCGCCCGCAACTCGACGCCCTGGTCGCCGCGCTGCTGGAGCACGAGACGCTGGGCCAGGAGGAAATTCTCAAAGTCACCGGCCTGCCGCCGGCACCTGAACTGGAGAACCGGCCGCTGGCGCCTGTTGATCCGCCGCCATGACTTTCGGTAGTCCAGGTGCCGCTGAACTCCTGCAGGGTCAGGGTCACAGCACGATGGGCCAGCATCATGCACCACAGCGAAAAAACCTGTTTCTTGTCCATCTCGAAATCAATCGTTTGCATTTTTTTTCCTGGCCGCGCGCTGGCTGCGTTCGTCGAGCCAGAGTTCAATAGCTCCCCAAACGAGCATGGCAGGGCAAACCAGCAGGAGCGCTGCCAGCAGCCCGCCCCAAAAGGTGAAGCCAAAATACATCAGTACCGCCGCCGCCAGCAAGATGCTCAGGACCGGGCACAGCCAGAGCCAGCGATCGGCGAAACGTGTCTTGAGAAAGCCGTGCATGGTGCTGCCCTCCAGGGTTACGCCTGATCGAGCTTGACGCGCCTGAGCAGGGCCGAGTTGACGATGACCGACAAGGACGACAGCGCCATGGCCGCTGCGGCGATGATCGGGTTAAGAAATCCCAGGGCGGCGATCGGTACGCCAATGCTGTTGTAGATGAAGGCCCAGAACAGGTTCTGCTTGATGGTGCGCATGGTGGCGCGCGACAGTCGGATGCCGGCCACGACGTCGCGCACATCGCTGCGCACCAGGATGATGCCGCCGGTTTCCTTGGCCACGTCGGAGCCGGAGCCGATGGCAATGCCGATGTCGGCCGTGGCCAGGGCCGGCGCGTCGTTGACGCCATCGCCGACCATCGCCACAACCCGGCCCTGCGCCTGCAAGTCCTTGATTACCTTGGCCTTGTCGGAGGGCAGCACGTCGGCAATGACGCGGTCGATGCCGAGCAGGCGGCCGATGGCGGCGGCGGTGCGCTGGTTGTCGCCGGTCAACATCACCACCTCCACCTTCTCGGCCCGCAGCGCGGCAACGGCCTCTTTCGCTTCCGGCTTGACCGTGTCGGCGACGGCGATCACCGCCACCAGGCGTGCGCCGCTGGCCAGCAGCATGGCGGTCTTGCCATCGGCCTCCAGGCGTTCCATGTCGGACTGAACATGGGAGATGTCCACACTTTCGCGCTGCATCAAGCGCCGGTTGCCCAACAGCAGCGGCGTCCCATCGACCCGGCCTTGCACGCCATGGCCGGGGACTGAATCGAACCCTTCAACCGGCGCTGGCGCCACACCAGCCTCGCGCGCGCCGCGCACGATGGCCTCAGCCAGCGGGTGCTCCGAACCGGACTCCAGGCTCGCCGCCAGCCGCAGCGCCTGCTCTTTCGTCCACGCCGGCTGCAGCAGCACATCGGTGATGTTGGGCTCGCCGCGCGTGAGCGTGCCGGTCTTGTCGAACACAACCGTGTCGAGCTTCTGTGCCTTCTCCAGGATCTCGCCGCCGCGGATCAGGATGCCCGCCTGCGCACCGCGCCCGACGCCGACCATGAGCGCAGCGGGCGTTGCGATGCCGAGTGCGCAGGGGCAGGCGATGATCAGCACGGCGATGAAGGCCAGCAACCCCTGCGGGAAATTGCCGGCCAGCCACCAGCCGGCGAACGCGAGGACGGCCGTGCCGACGATGGCCGGCACGAAGTAGCGCGTCACCTGGTCAGCGATGCGCTGGATCGGCGCGCTGCTGGTCTGGGCATCCTCGACCATCTTGATGATCTGGGCCAGCGCCGTCTCGGCACCGACGCGCGTGGCCTGGAAGCGGAACGAGCCGGTGCGGTTCAGCGTACCGCCGATGACCTTGGCGCCTGTCACTTTTTCCACCGGCATGGACTCCCCGGTGAGCATCGATTCATCGACGGCGGACGCACCGTCCAGCACCAGCCCGTCGGTGGCGATGCGCTGACCGGGCCGCACGACGACGATTTCACCCACCATCACGCTCTCGGCGGGTACCTCCATCTCGACGCCGTCGCGCACGACCTGGGCGGTGGCAGGCTTCAGGTCAAGCAGTTTGCGCACGGCCGCCGAGGAGTGCTTCTTGATGATCTCCTCCATGTACTTGCCGAGCAGAACGAAGGCAATGATGACCGCCGAAACCTCGAAGTACACGTCGCGCTCTTCCACCTTCACCGGCAGCACCGACGGGAAAAACAGCACCGCGACGCTGTAGAGGTAGGCCACGCTGGTACCCAGCGCAATCAGCAGGTCCATGTTGATGGCGCGGTTGCGCAAGGCGTTCCATGAGCCTTTGTAGAAACTCCAGCCGCCAATGAATTGCACCGGCGTCACCAGCAGGAACAGCCACATGCCCCAGGTGAACCAGGGCAGGGCGGGGATAGGCACCCAAGTCAGGATGGTCGCACCGGCGGCCAGCGCGATGAAGGCGCCGGCGCGCATGATCGCCAGTGCCAGCACGCCGGTCAGCGCAATCGCGACCCGGGTGCGCATCGACTTCAGTTCCTGCTCCGGCGATTCGAAAGTGCGCTGGCAGCCGACGCTGCAGAAGTAGTAGCTGCGTCCGCCGCGGTCGGTGCGCAGGGCGGTTGCCTTGTCGACCACCATGCCGCAGATGGGATCTTTGGCCTGGCCCTGCGCACCGCGGCGCAGCGCGGTCTGCATGGGCATACCGTGATCTGACGCTGCCGCGGCCGCGGCCGTGCCGATATATTTTTGGGGGTTGGTCTCGAACTGGTGCTGGCAATGGGTGGAACAAAACAGGTACAGCTTGCCCGCATACTGCGTGCGGGCCGCTGCTTTATCGGCCTGGACGGTCATCCCGCAAACCGGATCGGTGTCCGACGCGGGGCCGGCAAGGCTGCCGGTATTGGTGGCGCTCGCAGTGTTCATGGTCTTGTTCTTTTCAGGTCTGGGGTTGATCGAGTTGGCGCCAGGCAGCGAGTTCAGTTACTCAGCAGCAGCCTCCGCGGTGGTCATGCCCGGCGGCCTTGTCACCGTCTTTTGGCTCCGTGGTGTACTGGTCCGGCGTCGCCTCGAACCGGTCACGGTTCTCGCGCGACTCGAAATAGTAGGCGCGACCCTGGTAAACCGTCGCCACCGTCGAAGTCGGATCAACCGGGTGTCGGCTGACGGGATCCATGGTCGACGCGGACCCGACCGGCGTGTCCGTATCTCCCTGACGGTCAGGCCTGTGCTGCGGAAGACCGCGGCGGCCACCGAAACCACAGCCCATGCCGCTGAAGCGCAGGAACAGGATGACGCCCACCAGCACGAGCAGGTTGATCCAGTTTTGTTGCAACCATTCCACGTGCTTCTCCCGGTGTGAATCAGAGTTGCCAGAGAAAAGTCCGGGCGGCGGACTCATCCGGCCGCACGATCCTGGGTTCGATCGCACTTGGCCGCGGCGCCGGGACATCGAATGCCGGAACACGCGCGGGTATGAAATGGACCGCCTGCGTGACCCGGCTGCGAATCGGGAATGCCCGGCAACTAACCCGATACGCCTTCAATGAATTGTGGAAGCTGCCCTTTGCTTGCGTTTGACATAGGTCAACCCAAGTAGTGCTGCGCATCGCGGACATGGCAATCGATGCGCGCGACCGCCACGATCAGCGGCTGCGCCGCGCCGTTGCGCGGTCCCATGATCCTGAAACCGTTGCTCGCCGCTGGATTGCTTGCCCGCAAGATCAATTGCGTGGCTATCTCCGCCGCAAGTCCTGAAACCGTCATGCCGACATTCCCGAGGAAACCGCTGCGTCCACTGGCGGTGCACTGTCGGGGCGCGCACTCCTGATGCCGGCGAGCCTGGTGCGCTTGAGCATCAGCGCATTGATGGCCACCACCGCCGAGCTACCGGACATCGACAGCGCGGCGATCTCCGGGGAGAGCGTAAAGGGGTAGAACACCCCCGCCGCCAGCGGAAAGGCGACCACGTTGTAGCCGACCGCCCACCCCAAGTTCTGGTGCATCTTGCGCAGCGTGGCGCGCGACAGCTCGATGGCGCCGACGATGTCATAAGGGTCGCTTTTCATCAGCACGACCTGGGCGCTTTCCATCGCCACGTCGGTGCCGGCGCCGATCGCAAAGCCCACGTCGGCCTGGGTCAGGGCCGGGGCATCGTTGATGCCGTCGCCGACCATGCCGACCTTGTGCCCCTGCGCCTGCAGTTCCTTGATCTTGGCCGCCTTCTCGCCGGGAAGCACATCGGCCAGCACGATGTCGATGCCCAGTTCCTTGCCGATGCGCTCGGCCGTGACCTGGTTGTCACCGGTCAGCATGGCGACCTTGACGCCACGCTCCTGCAGCTTGGCGATCGTCGCCCTCGACGTGGGGCGCACCGCGTCGGCGATGGCGATCAGACCGATGAGCTTGCCCGCGCGGGCAACATGAACAACGGTACGGCCACCGCCCTGGAGCCGGGCCGCTTCGGAGGCCAGCGCCTCCAGGGTGACATTCTCGGACTCCATCAACTTGCGGTTACCAAGCAGCACCATTTCGCCGTTGATCGCTGCCCGGGCACCCTGGCCATCAATGTTGGTAAACCCCGTCGCGACCTCGGTCGGCGTGGTGCCCGCCCGCTTGAGCACCGCCAGCGCCAGCGGATGCTCGGAGAACTTCTCCACCGCCGCTGCCGTGGCCAGCAGCTGCGCTTCGCTGACACCGGGCGCGGTGACCATCTCCACGACGTCGGGCTGCCCGAGCGTGAGCGTGCCGGTCTTGTCGAAGACGATGACGGTCAGTTTGGTGGCGTTCTCGAGTGCGGCGGCATTTTTGAACAGAATGCCGTTCATCGCCCCGAGTCCGGTGCCGACCATGATGGCCATCGGCGTGGCCAGCCCAAGCGCGTCGGGGCATGCGATCACGAACACCGTGATGGTCAGGGTCAACGCGAACAGCAGGGGCTGGCCCAAGACCCAGAACCACACGCCGAAAGTGAGCAGACCAATGGCAATGGCGGCCAGCACCAGCCACTGCGAGGCCTGATCGGCGAGCAACTGGCCCGGCGCCTTGGAGTTCTGCGCTTCCTGAACCAGTTTGACGATCTGCGCCAGCGCCGTATCGGCGCCCACCTTGGTGGCCTTGTAGCGGAAGCTGCCGCTCTTGTTGATCGTGGCACCGATAACGGCATCGCCAACGACCTTCTTGACCGGCATGGATTCGCCGGTCAGCATGGACTCGTCGACCTGCGAACCGCCCTCGAGAATATCTCCGTCAACCGGAATCCTGTCACCCGGCTTGATAACAACCGTCTCACCCGCCAAGACCTCGGCGGTCGGCACCTTGGTTTCGACGCCGCCGCGCAGCACCGTGGCCATGGGCGGGGCCAGGTCCATCAGGGAGCGGATCGCGTCCGAGGCACCGGCGCGCGCCCGCATCTCCAGCCAATGCCCGAGCAAGATGAAGACCAGCAGCACCGCCGCAGCTTCATAAAACACCTCGCCCTCATAAAGGAAAGTGGCCCCCACGCTGAAGACGTAGCCCGTGCCGACGGAGAGCACGACCAACGTTGCCATGTTGGCCACTTTGTTACGCGCAGCGCGCAAGGCAGCGATGAAGAAGGGCCAGCCCGGATAGGCAATGGCACCGCTCGCGACGATGAACAGAAACAGCTTGCGTTCGATGCCGAACGGGGTCGAGAAATCACCAAACATCTGGCCCATCGGCGAGTACAGGAACACGGGAACGGCAAACAGCAGGGCCACCAGGAAGCGGTTGCGCATGTCGCGCGCCATATCCTGCATCGACATGCCGGGCGCATGGCCCATGTCATGCATCATGTCGGCCTTTTGACCGGCTGACGCCGCGCCTGCCCCTGCGTGGGTCTCCCCGGCCGCCTTGTGACCTGCCGGAGCGCAGACATGGGCCGGCACCAGTTCGCCGCGGCAGTGGTAACCGCAGTCGATCACGCGTTGCCGGATAGCGTCGAGAGTGATCCGCGACTCGTCATAGTGCACGGTGGCGCTGCCGGCGACGTAGTTCACGTCGGCGTGATGAACGCCCCGGAGCATCGAGAGTTGTTTCTCTACGCCCGCTGCGCTCAGGGTGGAGAGCAGCTCGCCGACTTCGATGGTGCTTGTTTTCATGCTGCTTCCCTGTTGCTCATGTCGCAGATATCAAAGCTGAGGATTGCCATACGGTGAGCCGCAAGTCACATGCCTTTGGCCGCCGGCGTATGTTTTGACCACGACGGCAGAAAGCGTGGTGTACGCGCTGCGTAGGCGTCGAACTCGGCGCCGAATGTCTTGCGCATCTCCGCCTCTTCCGTGATCGCGAGCCGCGCATACATGAGCAGCAAAATCGGGAACATAAGCAGGGTCAGCAGCGTTGGCCATTGCAACAGGAAGCCCAGCAGGATCAGCACAAAGGCCACATACTGTGGATGCCTGATCACCGCATAAGGCCCAGTGGTGGCCAGCAGGTGCTGGCGCTGCGCGTGGTACAGCACCTTCCACGCATTGGACAGCAGATAAAAGCCGAAGGCCAGGAAGATGTAGCTGGCAATATGCAGGACGCCAAAGTGCGGATCCCCTTTCTCTCCCAGCAAGGTTGACCACAGGTGTCCGGCGTCATGGGACAGGATGTCCAGCCCCGGGTACCTGGTCTGCAACCATCCCGACAGCACGTAGATGGTCAAGGGAAAACCATACATCTCGACAAACAGGGCAACGATGAAGGCAGCGAATGCGCCAAAGGTTCGCCAATCTCGCGCCGTGGCGGGCTTGAAAAAACTGTAGGCAAACAGGATGAAAATTGCCGAGTTGAAAACAACCAGCAGCCACAGCCCGTAGGCCGGCGTGTCGTGGGTCATGATGAGCCTCCTTGCCTGGGTTGATCTGACTTTCCGGGGCCGACGTGCGGCTCGTTATCGCCATGGTGATGACCCTGTCCATCGTGACCACGGTGCATGAAGACATGCATTAGCGGGCAAGCCAGCAACAGCAGATACGGCAACGCACCGGAGAAGTGGGCGCGGTGTTCGGTGAGGAGAAAGTACGCGGCGATGGCACCGAAAACCACCAGACCGATCCCATATCTGGAGCGCCAGAACGGCAGTTCGGTTGTCTGTCCGGCGGGTTGGTCGGGATCGTGGACAGGGTTCATTTGGATCACCACAGGTTGAGGTGCTTACATTGGCGACGCGTCTGTACCCATGCTTGCGGCATCGTCGGGGGAGGGGAGCGGGCAGGGCACAGCTTCGACCATCCCCAAATCAATCCCGGCGGCCGAAAGCCCGGATGAGGTGCCCACAAGCAACACAAATTGCTCGGTGTTCGCACTTGTGTTGGTCCTTGAAGCGGAGCTCATTTGAAACCTCCACGCCCTGCCAGGCTGCTGTACCAGCGAGCGAAAAATCAATTCAGTGAAAGCGTCATCAACTTGTTGGGCCGTAGTTCGCGCACTTGGGAAATTGAGTCGTCAGACAAGTCATTACCCGCGACTGGCAGCGATATTTCCATGCAGTATTGTGGAACGAACGGAGAAAAATAGCATGTATTGAAGCGACGAATCGCGCCAGCGGATAATTTGCCGGGTTTTCGTTTCAGGGCGCAGATCTGGCAGTAGTCCTGGCCATCAGTCGAACAAAGGTGTGTGACCTTGACCAGATGTTGAGAACGCGGCTGTAGTTCTGGCCCCCAACAGTTCGGGTGGTGAAAATGACCAGGAGTGTGCCGAAAGTGATCGCCCGTTGACCATGATTAGCTTGGAAGGCACTTTTAAAGCAAAGGCGGCTAGCGTTACTGTCCGGCGGCAGCGGCTATTATCACCTAGAAAAAATCCCAAGCCATTGATTTGATTGAGTTTTTTTGGCGCGATGATCAACGACAGTTCACTATATCAAGATGCGGCAGGCTCGATCGAAGTACGCTTGAGTCGGCGGTCAATCATTGTCTCCCGGACCCATTGCCTTACTTGGCTTGCTCCAGCGCCACGACTGTGAAGCCTGCTTCGCCCTTTTCAGCCCGGAACAGGATTTTGTCGCCTTGCTTGAGGTCCTTGAGCAGCCCGGCATCCAGAACTTTGAAAACCATGGTCATACCCGGCATGTCCAGGTTCTCGAGTGCCTCGTGTTTGATGGTCAGCTTGCTCTGTTCAAGGTCCACCTTGCGCACCTCGCCGGCTGTCAGCCTCGTTGTGGCAGTCACCTTACCGGTGTTCTGGGCTCCGGTTGGAGCGTCAATCGCGGCAATGGAAAAGCCAGTAGCGCTCATAGAAAGCACGGCCGTCACCAAAAAAACACTGATCTTAAATTTCATGGAAAACTCCTAAGGATATGAATAGATCGTCCGGATGGCCAGCACCCGGCTCGGTTCCTCGCTCCGTATCAGTTGACGGATTGCTCCCGGAACAAGCGACGCTCCGCATCTGTCATGGCGAGGCTGGGCTTCGGGGTGTTGTGTGCAATGCTGTCGGTGTGGACAAGCCTGCCATTCTGGAACGCATAGCTGTGCTGTGGAGGCATATAGCCTGCCTCGCCGCCGACCAGCGAGCCGCCTTCAGCAGTGGTAGGGTTGCTGCGGAAAGCGTCCAACTCCTTTTTCACGTCTGCGCGGCTCTTGGTACTTTGCACCGTGTGGGTCTCAAAGCCCCGTTCGCCGCCGACCCAGGTGTTGCCGCTGTTGGCAAAAGCTGCGGGAATGGCTGCACCGGCAAGGGCAAGGGCAAATACGGTTTTACGAAACAACATGATCAAACTCCTTTAATATCGATTGCAAGGTGTGGTTCCAACACTTGGAGCCACTGCGATGCAAACTCTGCATCACAGTTGTTAATGTAAAAACCCAGCTGCGACATCACCCTGACCCGGAGATTACGAATACGTTATGTACGATCGAGGCTTGTTTTGAAAATTCTGGTGATTGAAGACGAACCCAAGGCCGCCGCCTACCTACGCCAAGGGCTGACCGAAAGCGGTTATGCCGTCGAGGTGGCGTACAACGGTACGGACGGGCTGCACGCGGCGGCCAACGGTGACCATGGTTTGGTGATCCTGGACGTCATGCTGCCGGGGATCGACGGATTTGCCGTTCTGTCGGCGCTACGTACCTCCAAGCAAGTGCCAGTTTTGATGCTCACCGCCCGCGGCAAGACCGACGACAAGGTGCGCGGCTTCGACCTGGGAGCCGATGACTACCTGGTCAAACCGTTTCAGTTTCCCGAGTTACTGGCTCGAGTCCGGGCCTTGCTCAAACGCGGCCAGCCCGTGACCGGGGAGCCGGTGCTGCGTGCAGCGGATCTGGAGATCGATCCCGTACGTCACCGCGCGACCCGCGCTGGCCAGCGCATCGACCTGTCAGCCAAGGAGTTTGCCTTGCTGACCCTTCTGGCCCAGAAAACCGGCGAAGTCCTCTCCAGAACTCAAATCGCCTCGCTGGTCTGGGATATTCACTTTGATTCGGACACGAATGTAGTTGAAGTGGCGATACGACGGTTGCGCGCCAAGATCGACGATCCTTTCCAAGAAAAATTGATTCATACCGTGCGTGGCGTGGGCTATGTCCTGGAGCGCCGGGCCGTGTCGTGAAGCAACGCCTGTTCCCCGGCTTTTGGCTCAGAAATTCCCTGGCTGCGCGCATTGCGCTCGCCAGCGCCTTTTTTGGTCTTCTCATCACTGGCGGAGCCATCGTGGTCGGGTTCTATGCACTGACACATCAGCTTGATGCGCGGTCAGTAACAGAGCTGCTGGGCAAGCGTGACTTGGTGCTGCATGTTTTATCCGAAATTTCGTCACCGGAAGCGGTCAACCAGAACAAACACCGCTTTGGCGATCTGCTGATTGGGCACGATGACCTCCACTTGGCGCTGGTAGATCCCGCTAGCGGTCAAAGCGTGGCGAGCTTTTCTGCGATTGCGCAGCAATCCGTGTCTGCGCTGGACACCGGCCCGAACAGTTCCACGTCCGTTCACGCGTGGAGAGCGCCGACTGGTGAACGACTAAATGCCATTCACGGCATCGGTATGGCCGCCAATGGAAAGTCTGTGCGTTACTACCTGTCGCTGGATCGCCGGCACGACAGCCGATTACTGGCTGACTTCATCAAGGCAACTCTGCTGGGCTTGCCGATACTGCTACTCATCGTGGCGCTGGGCGCTTGGCTCATCGCGAGTACCAGTCTGGCACCTTTGCGGCGCTTCCATCGGCTGGCGGCATCCATCGGCGCACAGTCGCTCAGTCAGCGAATATCTTCCTCAGGTCTGCCCACGGAACTCTACGAACTTGCAGAAGAGTTCAACGGCATGATGGATCGCATCGATGCGGGTTACCGGCGACTGCAGGATTTCTCCGGTGAGCTCGCTCATGAAATGCGTACGCCGGTTGCAACGCTCATGGGGCGAACACAGGTGGCACTGTCCCACAAGCGCACATCCGCTGAATTCAGAGAAGTCCTGGAAGGCAACGTCGAAGAACTTGAGCGCCTGTCCCGCCTGATCGCCGACATGCTCTTTATTGCCCGCGCAGACCACAGCGAAACATTACTTCAGGGAGAGCTTCTGGAGCTTGCCCAGGAGACTCAACGAGTGGCCGATTACCTCTTGCTGATTGCTGAGGAGCGAGGGATTGCGGTGGAGGTGACGGGCACCGCGATGGTCATGGCCGATCGCCTGTTGGTTGAGCGCGCGATCACCAACCTATTGTCCAATGCAATACGCCATGCCTTTGCGAATTCGAAGGTACGCATAGTGATCGTCTCGGACGGTGACTGCACCACCTTGGCGGTGACCAACCAGGGCGAGGGGATCGCTCGAGCCCATCTGGATCGCATCTTCGATCGCTTCTACCGCGTCGATGCCGCGCGCGCCCGCCTCGACGGCGGAACAGGACTGGGTCTGGCAATTGTGCGATCCATCATGTTGGCTCATGGCGGGCAGGTGATCGCAGACAGCCGACCGGGCGGCGAGACGACTTTCACGCTGGTATTTCCAGTAGCCGGTTTTCCTGCGCCGAAACTGGCCTGAAGTCCTGCATGACGAGGGTGAGTGCGAGGTGCAGGTCATCATTCCCGGTGAGCACCGCGCCTGCAGCGCAGCCGTATTCGCTGAGACCCTGTCGCAGGTATTCGGTCGGCCTGAGTTCGTCTTTGACCACAAAAAGACACACGGGATTTTTTACTTGTTTTACAGCCGCTTGTGTTTTCGGAGAGATTACAAATTTGTAATCTCCCGGTGGGTCTGGCGCAGGGTTCGGATATTTAAACTCGTGGTTTCTCAACCTGTGATCGACACGGATGACGCACTTTCGTCCCGATGGGCGAAAAATTCATGTCCAGGAAGTGCCCACATACGAAGCACTGATTGTTTTTTCCTGCCACCGCCCTTGAAAGGTATTCAATGAAATCAAGAAACATCCTGCTCTCTCTGCCTTGCGCCCTATTGTCCTTGTCCGCGATGGCGGCCGGAAACCACGCGGGTGACCATGGCGATGGCGCGATTGGCAAGCCCGGCCTCTCATCTAAAGTCACGCGCACAGTGATCGTTGATATGAAAGATGACATGCGCTTCCACTCTTCAAACTTCAACGTCAAACAAGGTGAAACCATTCGCTTCATCGCCAAGAACTCCGGCAAGGTCAAGCACGAAATGGTGCTGGGTACCGAAAAGGATCTCCAGGACCACTATGAGGTGATGAAGAAAAACCCGGAGATGGAACACGCCGACGACAACATGGTCACCGTAGCGCCGGGTAAGAGCGGCGAGATCATCTGGCAGTTCACAAAGGCGGGCAAGGTTGACTTCGCCTGCCTGCAGCCCGGCCACTTTGACGCCGGTATGAAAGGGCTGGTGAATGTGGCAAGCAGCAAACTACCGCCAAAGAGTGACAGCCCTAACGGTCACAAACACTGACCTATACGGCTGCCACTGGCGTTAGCCAGGTCGGCGCGCTCGGCATGTCCGTGGACTGAACCGGAATGGAAATGAGCGAAAACTCCGGTTTCTATGGCGCTCTGCGCATGCTGAGCAATTGGGCGTCATTTGCAGAGACATTTTTCGCCTGGCTGCTTAATCGAATGACGCATTGATTGCCGTCGGATCCGGTGAACTGGCGGGATAGCAGAAGCTTGTAAAGGGCAGTTATATGTTGCAAAGAAGACAGCTGTTTCAGTTTGCCGGTGTGGCGACCGTGGCCGCCGCTGGGGGCGCCGCCTGGATGTATTACGGATTGCCTCGTTCCGGGGCGCTGGCGGGCGGGCCGTTTCGCCACTATCCCTTCGATCCGGTGGCCGCAGAAAATTTCCAGCAGAAGCTGTTCATTCCTGTGGGCAGCGGGCCGTTCGGGGTACTCGATGTCGCCGGGCCCCTGAAAATACGCACCACCGCGGCGAGCTTCCCGCTGCTACCCGGCCGCGAATCCCCCTTCCTGCTGTACCAGACCGAGCAGGCGGGCAAGGCCTACCAGAACCCGATATTGCGCATCGAGAGCGGCGCGCGCTTCACGGCCAGCCTGGACAACGCGCTTGAGGAGCCGACCATCATCCACTGGCACGGCCTGCACACGCCCGCCGCCATGGACGGCCATCCGGCAAGCACCATCGGCCCCGGTGGTCGCTACGCGTATGACTTCAAGGTCAGCAACCGCGGCGGCACTTACTGGTACCACACCCACGCACACGAGCTGACCGCCGAGCAGGCCTACCACGGTCTGGCGAGTTTCTTCCTGGTGGACGACGACGACCAGCGCCGGCTGAGCAAGTCGCTTGACTTGCAACTCGGCGTCACCGACTTGCCCCTGGTCATCCAGGACAAGCAGTTCGACGCGCAGGGCAAGCTGTTGTACAAGCCTGATGCCCATGAAGCCATGATGGGCTGGCTCGGTGACATCGTGCTCGCCAATCTGACGCCCAACGCGGTGCAGGCCGTCACACCGCGCACCTACCGCCTGCGGTTGCTCAACGGGTCGAATGCGCGCATCTACCGGCTCGCCTTCGTCAAGGGCAAGACAACGCTGGACTTCACCGTCATCGGCACCGATGGCGGCCTGATCGAGCGGCCGGAAACGGTGAGCGAAGCCTTTCTCGCGCCGGGCGAGCGCCTCGATGTGCTGTTCGACGCGGGCCAGGCGCAGCCCGGTGAGGACATCTTCCTCAGGAGCCTGGCGTTCGATGCGATGGAAAACGAAGGGCCTGCTGGCGGCATGGGCGGCATGGGCGGCATGGGCATGGGGCGGATGATGGCCAGCATGAGCTCGTCACGGCTGCCGCTGGGCGCGGAGTTCAACGTGTTGAAGCTGTCGGTGACGGCCGGCGAACGCGTTGTCGCCAAACTGCCAGCCACGTTGTCCCAGGTCAAGCCCATCCCTACCACCGGCGCCGCGCAGCGCAAGATCGAGCTGTCGATGGGACAGATGCGTTTCCTCATCAACGGACGCACCTTCCGCATGGACGAGATCGCGTTCGACGTCAAACGCGGGGCGGTGGAAATCTGGAACATCAGCAACCCGACGCTGGGCATGCCACACCCGATGCACATCCACGGTTTTTCGTTCCAGGTGCTCGAACGCATTGGCAGTCCGCCCCAGGTCGCGGCCACGGCGCGCTTCGGCCAGGGCCGCACCGTCAGCGACCTCGGCTGGAAAGACACCGTGCTGGTCTGGCCCGGCGAAACGGTGCGGGTGGCGATCGATTTCGCCCACGATTACCCCGGCGACCAGATCTATGTGTTCCATTGCCACAATCTGGAACACGAAGATGGCGGCATGATGATCAACTTTCGCGTGCAAGCGTGAAGGGCACTTCCCCTTTGGGGTTGAGTTTTTGCAGAGCAATTTTTGAATCGATGGCTGTCATTTCCAGTTTCAAGGATATTGACTGTGTGGATCTGCCTCAAAGTGCGTCGCTGTTTTCGCGATTTTGTTGCCTCGATTCCCAGCCAGGTGGACAGCATCTCGGCGTAGAACTCGAGCTTGCTTGAGCTGACCTGTCTTTCATAGCTGGGCTCAGTCTCATCTGAGCGTAGGTACTTCTTCGCTGTGTTGTGAGCCAGGCCTGTACGCCTTGACATCTCGCGGATGGACATCTGATCTCGCAGTGCCCAACGCCTGCTGACATTCAATGTCGGCACGTCTATCACTCCTGATTTCTCCCTGCTTTTAAAACTAGCAGGGGAGGGCCTATGTGGGTCAGGTTTGGATGAAAATTACCGCTCCAACGGGGTCAGTTTTCGACGGAATTCAACAGTCATGTCATCGTTTTTACTCGCGGTAAACAAAATACAAAATGCCTTGATGTGAGTGCGATGGAAACTCCAAAAACGATGTGAATGACCAAGCTCGGATACATCACGGAGAAGCCAAGCGCCCAGGGGGTTTGATCCCCAAAAATCAGTGGCAGGGCGAAAGAATTGAGGACGACATAGTAGCCAAGGCCGTACATGGCGCCCACAGCCCATGCGGGAAGTCTTTTTTTCAGCAGGACAAGAAGCACGAGCAAGGGGGCGGCCGACAGCCAGCCGATGACGAAATGCTCGATGAACATCAACATTCGAAATGTCATCTCGGGAAGGTTGGTGAAAAATGCTTCGAGCAGTTTTTTCCCGTAGTGTCCAACGCGCAGCCCAAGAAGCTGGAACAAAAATCCGAAAGGAATCATCGCGATCGATGCAATGGTTCCGGATCGAACCGACTCCCTGGCAAGCCCCTGGAGCAAGCTCTTTCGGTCCGGCGTACTTGTCATCCCTGGCCTCGTCGTGGTTGATTCATTGACCAGGCTCAGCGTGGCCCGAGGATTTTGTTCAGCATGTCCGCAGACGGTGCGCCCTGCAAGGTTTTCAGGTTGCCATCGGCGTCTTTGTAAAGTGTCGTCGGCGTGGCGGAAAAGCCCAGTTGCTGCATCAACTCCTGGTTGGCGTCGAGTTGCGCGCGAACTGTTGGCGAAATTTGATCCAGGGGCTTCACGCCGCCGCTGCGGTGTTGCTGTTCATGCTGCGTCAGCGCGGCCTGTGGATCCTTGGCGGACAGGAGAGCCGCCGCTTTCCCCGGGCTGGTTGGCCCGAGAATGGCCACCATGACATGGCGCAGCTGAACCTTGCCGGCCGTCACCCAGGGCCGGGTATCGTTCCAGAGCTTGTTGCAGTAGGGGCAGTTGGGGTCGGTGAAGGTGTAAATGATGCGCGGGGCATTTTTGGCGCCATCGGCAATCCAGGTGCTGCCCTCCAGCTGCTTCCAGGTTTTCGCGGCCATGGGTTTGGCCACCAGCCGGTTCAGCGGTTCCTGGCTCAGGTCCACGCCTTTTGCATCGATCATGGAGCCGACGATCGCCTGTTTGCCGTCGGCGGTCAGGTAGATGGCCAGCGGCTGCTGCTCGATCATGGCGGCATAGCCGCTCAGTCCGCCGGGCGCATCGAATGTTCCGATCACCTCAACCCCCTTGGCTTCCAGCGCCTTGATCGGTGCGGGCCAGTCTTTGGCCTGTGCGCCCATCGCCATGCCGAGCAAGCCCAGAAAAACTGCAAATTGAACAACTGCTTTTTTGATCATGGGAAATCTATTCCTTGGTTGAGAAAGTGGTGCGCGTGCGCAATGGGTTTAATTTGCTGGCCAGCGAGGCGGCCGACAACTCGCCCAGGTGGGTATCGGCCAGTTGTCCGCTGGCATCGTAGAAGAGCGTGGTCGGCAGTCCCGTCGAGCCGACTGCGCGGCCCAGTTCGGCGCCGGGGTCGAGCACCACATTGGCCAGACTCAGTGCGCTGGCGCTCAGGTAGCGCAGGGCGGTCGCCGCGTCTTCGCTCTGGTTGGCGAAGACAAAAGTGATTCCGGTTTCCCGCTGCTGTGCCTCGGCGAGGACGGGCATTTCGCGGCGGCAGGGCGGGCACCAGCTGGCCCAGAGGTTGACCACCATGGGTTGGCCCTTGGCGAGCGCCGCGAGGTCTGTCGGCTCGCCTGCAAGCGTTGTCAACGCCACGGTTGGCAGGGCCGGTCTGGGGGTGTTGTCGAAGGTGCCGAGCGCACCCGACATCGCTGCCCAGGCCAGCGCACCGGCGGTCAAGCCCAGGGCCAACGGTTTGCGCAGCGCCGCGCGGTGCCAGCCGTGCACGATCGCCACCAGCAAGGCCGCTGCCAGGCCGGCCCATGGTGAAAAGCCACCGTCGCGAATGTCCAGGATGGACCACGGTGCGTCGCGGTACAGGTCAAACCATGTGGCGACGAAGGCAATGCGTGCGACCAGCAGTCCGGCCCACGCCATGTCGGACAAGACGTTGACGATGCCCGCTTGCTGACGCCGCCCGGCCAGGTGGCCGACTCCGGCCGCCACCAGCAGGGACGCCAGCACGAGCAGATGGCTGACTTGCACGGAGAAGGGCCCCAGATTGACGTTGAGCATTCAGGTTCCTTGTTTTGCACGCGCCAGGCGGGCGAGAAATTCGTCGGCATCGAGTTCGCCGATGATGCGCTCGGCACGGCGTTCCTTGCCATCGGGACCGATCAGCAGCATGGTCGGCGGTCCGAGAATCTGGTGGGCGCGCATCAGCGCCTGATCGTCCGCATTGTTGCCCGTCACGTCGGGGCGCAGCAATTGCATGCCGGCCAAAGCCTGTTGCACCCGCGGCTCGGCGAATACCTTGCGCTCGATCACGTCGCAGGACACGCACCATTCAGCGTAAAAATCTACCAGCGTCCACTGCCCGCGCTGTCCGGCCTCGGCGATACGGGTTTCGAGCGCTTGTTGTGTCTTGAGCGGCCCGAAGCGGGCCATGAAGTCATTGCCGACCGCCGCCTGCGCGGGCGCGACGCCTCTTGCCTGGAAGGCCAGCGGCTGCAGGGGATTCTGGGCGCCTCCGGCTGCGCCGATCACCATCGCGCCGCCCCACAGGCCAAGCAGCAGCGCCAGGTAACGGGACATCAAGCGGGCACTTTCAGTGTGGAGCTTCTGACGCAGCGCCAGCAAACTCAGTGCGATGGCCAGCAACCAGGCGCCCCACAAGCCCAGCGTCAGCGCCGCAGGCAATACCCGCGCCACGAACACAATGGCGGTGCCGAGCAGGACAAAGCCGAACAGCGCCTTGACCCGGTTCATCCAGTCGCCGGGACGCGGCAGCAGCCGTGCGCCCAGCGTCCCGACCAGCAACAGCGGCACCCCCATGCCCATGCCCATGGCAAACAGGACCAGGGCGCCGGTCACGACATCGCCGGTATTGCCGATATAAAGCAGTGCACCGGCCAGGGGCGCGGTCATGCAGGGGCCGACCAGCAGCGCCGACAGCACGCCCATCGTGGCGGCGCCTGCCACCGTGCCGCCGCGCCGGCCCTGGCTGGCGTTGTTCAGGCGGTTGCGCAAAACGGCGGGCAGTTGCAGTTCATAAAAGCCGAACATGGCCAGCGCCAGCACGACAAACACCAGACCGAAGGTGCCCAGCACCCAGGGGTTCTGCAACACCGCCTGCAGATTGGCGCCGGCCAGCGCCGCCGCCGCGCCGACACCGGCATAAGTCAGCGCCATCGGCAGCACAAAGGCCAGCGAGAGAACAAAGCCGCGCCTGGGACTCGCGCCGCTGCCCGCGATCAGGCTGGAGAGAATCGGCACCATCGGCAGCACGCAGGGCGTGAACGTCATCAGCAGGCCCAGGCCGAAGAACACGACAAGCATCCAGCCCATATTGATGCGCGACAGGCGTTCGGCCAGGTCCTGGTCTTCGCCGAGCGCGCCCGGGGGCGCCGGATTCAGGCGGGTCGCGGCCGGATCGGCCGGGGCTGCCGGCGTTGCCGCGACATCGGCCAGGTTGACGCGCCGGGTTTGCGGCGGGTAGCAAAGACCCGCATCGGCGCAGCCCTGCCAGCCGATGGTCAGCGCCCGGGCATCGGCCGCCTTGACCAGGACGCTGACCTGGTCGTGGTAAACCTCGCTTTCGCCGTAGGTTTCATCGGTTTTGAGCGTGCCGGCCGGCCACTTGACCTGCAGCGCACCACCGACGGGGTCGGCTTCGACCTTCATTTGCTGGCGATAAAGGTAGTAGCCCTTGCCGATGTCCCAGTTCAGGCGCACCTGGCCGTCGCCATCCCGGCTGACGTTCAGGCGAAAAGCCTGATCCACCGGCAGGAATTCCTGCCCGGCGTGCGCCGGCAGAGCCCACAACACGGGCACCATCACGATCAAATACAACAAACGCAGCATGAATGCCTTCACATCAAATGAAGCACCCATCTTTGCGTGCCCGGATTAAGGCTGCGTTAACGCCGGGATAATGAAAGGCCTGGATACTATCCGGCATGGAGGACAGGCCATGCGCGTGTTACTGATTGAAGATGATGAACTGATTGCCCACGGCATCCTGGCGGGTCTGCGTGCGCACGGCTTGACGGTCGATGGCGTGCGCACCGCGGCGCATGCCGAAGCCGCCCTGTCGGCCGCCCATTGTGACGTGGTGATTCTTGACCTCGGGCTGCCCGACGAGGACGGCATGCGCCTGCTGCAACGCTTACGGGCCAAGGGCATGACGCTGCCCGTTCTCATCCTGACAGCGCGCGATGCCGTGCAGGACCGCGTCGCCGGGCTGCGCGCCGGCGCGGACGACTACCTTCTCAAGCCTTTCGATCTCGACGAGCTGGTGGCCCGCCTGCAAGCCTTGCTGCGCCGCGCCGCCGGGCGCAGCGTGGATGTCATCACGCACGGACCTTTGCGCCTGGACCCGGCCAGCGGTGAAGTCTCCCTGCACGGACGCGCGGTCGCCCTGTCACGGCGCGAACTGGCACTGCTGGCCGCTTTGCTGCATGCGGGTGGACGCATCCTGAGCCCCGACCAGCTCAAAGACAGTTTGTACGATTTCAGCGAAGAGATCGAAAGCAATGCCCTCAACGTGCATATCCATCATTTACGACGAAAGTTAGGCGCCGACGTGATCGAAACGGTGCGTGGCGTGGGTTACCGGTTCAGTGCGGGGAAAGCATGACGCTTCGGCTGCGCCTGTTGCTGATGATCGGCATCTCGATGATTCTGATGTGGGGCGCAGTCGCGCTCTGGATGTTGCACGGTCTGGACAAGGAAATGCAGCGCACGCTGGATCAGCGTCTTGCCATGTCCGCCCATATGGTAGCCGGACTGATGTCGCAGAACCCCGCTGCCTGGGATGGCCGCACCGGGAAAGCAGGCCCATCCACCTTGAGCATGCCGGTGGCGGCAAAAGGGTTGGCGTGCCAGGTATCCATGCGCGGCGAGGTGATCGCGCGTACGCCAGGCGCCACGCCCGAGTCTCTCGCAACGGCCGCCCTCGGCTTTTCCGAACGTGAGCTCAGGGGGGAACACTGGCGCAGCTATACCCTGGAAACAAATGGTTTGCGCGTTACCACGGCTGACCGCCTGACCGAACGGGATACGCTGCTGCGCAATGTGACGGTTGCGGCGGCCACGCCGTTTGTCGCCGCCCTGGTCGGCAGCCTGCTGGTGCTGTGGTTCGGCGTGGGAAGCGGCTTGCTGCCGCTGGAGCGCCTGCGGCAGGTGCTGGCCAGCCGGACGCCAGACGCGTTGACACCGATTCCAGACAAACCGATGTCGCGCGACTTGCTGCCGCTGGTCAATACCCTGAACCATCTGCTGGGGCGCATGAGCGAGACCATCAGCCGCGAACGCCGTTTCACCAGCGATGCTGCGCATGAATTGCGCACGCCGCTCACCGCGATCAAGACCCATCTCCAGGTCGCGCGCATCACCCAGGGCACGGACGCCGAGGTGGCCATGGATTACGCTGAAGAGGGCGTGGCGCGGCTTCAACACACCCTTTCCCAGTTGTTGACGCTGTCGCAGGTCGAGGGCGCCTTTTCGTGGGAAGACGGCTCTGTCGCTGATGCCAATGAAGTCGCTCGCCTCGCGATGCGCGATGCAGTACCCCATGCGCTTGAGCGGATCACGCTCGACAGCGACGGCATCCGTGCCGAACTGGCACTGCCCCAGGCGCTGGCTGTCACCGCACTGCGCAACCTGCTTGACAACGCCTTGCGCCATTCCCCTGCATCCAACAGCGTCAGGCTGGAAATACGCCGCTCGCCGGAAACGGTCAGTTTCCACGTGTTCGATCGCGGGCCGGGACTCAGCGATGACGAACTGGCGCTGGCGACGCAGCGCTTCTGGCGGCGCGGATCAGGCCGAGGCAGCGGTCTGGGGTTGTCCATCGTTGCCGCCATTGCCGAGCGCTTTGGCGGATCGTTCGAATTGCTGCAGCGGAGCGATGGTGGTCTGGAGGTGAGATTGACACTTCCATGCATGGTAGGTTCTGTTGGCGAGGACTTCAAGCATGTTTTGGTTCCCTCAAAAGGCTCGAAAATGCCGACATGGCCTGCCAAATGAGCTTCATCTGTGACGTTGATGACTTGACTTTAACCTATCCTGGGGGGTAGGATATCCAGCAATGTCCGAAAACCATCTTCATACGGCTCATCCTGATGTGGTCAAGCGCCTGAAGCGGGCGCATGGGCATCTGAAAAATGTTATTGCCATGATCGAGGAAGAGCGATCGTGCATTGACATTGCCCAACAACTTCACGCGGTGGAGCGCGCCATCGGTGCGGCAAAGAAGTTGGTAATTCACGACCACCTGGATTACTGCCTTGAAGAGGTCGCAGGGGCAGGTCCTGCCGCAATGCGTTCTTCCATTGCGGAGTTCAAGGACATTACCAAGTATCTGTAAATGCGCAGAGCTACTCGAACCGTTCTGTCGATGTTGATGCTGGCCTTCCTGCTGACGAGCATGGGTGCACGCGGATTCCATTCGAAAGAATTTGTCCACGATTTGGACCATCACGGTCAAACAAGCGTTGCAACTCTGGACAGCGTCCACACAAGTTCGTTTGAGCCTGGCGAAGCGTCTAAGGCAGACCCGATCGACGAACTGGAGCACCAGCTGTTTCACGCTGTCAGTACGCTGTACATGCTGGCGAGCGCTACTGCAAGTTTTTCCTGGGATGCTTCAGCCCAGATATTGGTGCCTGCCTCAAGTTCCTCCAGTCTGCCAGTAGCGGAGCTTGAGCCTCCCTTCCGACCTCCCCGAAGCTCCGCCTTCATCTAACTCCGCCTGCGCCGCGGAGTCCCACGCGCTTTTATTCTCCCGGCTCATCGAGCGGCGTAGCCATGCCTGGCACGTTTCCAGACATTACTTGAGGTTAGTCATGAACATAAATAATCCGTCCTTCCAGGCGCGCGTATGCGCCTGTGCCGCCGCGGCGCTGTACTCCTTCGCATTGACTGCTCAGGCGACAGACCGGCCGGCGAAATTTGCTGTCGCCAGCAGCCAAGTGCAGGCATTGGGGATCCGGACTGCGCCATTGCAAAACCAGGCAGAGTCGGTGCGAACCAGTTTTCCAGCACAGGTCGTGATCCCACCAAATGCGGAGCAGGTCATCAGTTCGCCGGTAACGGGCCTGATCTCTCAGTTGCTGGTGCAGCCAAACCAGATGGTGCGAGCAGGTGCGCCCTTGGTTCGCATTGCCAGCCAGGAACTCGGTCAGCTGCAGTTGCAACTGCTCCAGGCGAACGCACGTGCAACACTTGCAAGGCAGGCGGCCAAGCGTGAGCAGGATCTCTTTGGCGAGGGCCTGATTGCGCAGCGCCGCGTGCAAGAGGCTCAAGCTGCCTTGCAGGATGCCGAGGCAACACTGAAGCAGGCCAAAACAGCATTGCGACTGAGCGGTATGTCGATGGCGGCCATCGACAAGGTTGCTGCCTCTGGCAATCCCCAGGACAGCCTGGTGCTGGCCGCAACGCAGGCGGGGGTTGTTACCGAGATCAAAGCCAAGCCAGGTCAACGGGTTGACTCGGCTACTCCTTTGATGCATCTGGCCCAGACCGATACGCTATGGCTCGAAATTCAGGTGCCAGTTGCCGAAAGCGCGAGCTGGGCACCGGGCAGCAAGCTGAAAGTTCAAGGGCGCGACATCACGGCGCAAATCATGAGCAGCAGCGCCATGGTGGCGTCCGGCAGTCAGATGGTGGTGATGCGAGCCCTTGTTCAGGGCAAAGCAGGCCAGGTACGCCCAGGCGAGTTGCTGACCGTCGAACTGCCGGTAGCTGCCACCGCAGGCGGATGGGATCTTCCACTGTCGGCCGTGGCGCATGACGGAGATCAGGGCTACGTGTTTGTGCGCACACCGGACGGATTTGAAGCGAGAGCTGTCAAAGTTTCGGCCAGCTCCGGTCAGCGCGTCCGGGTTCAGGGGCCCGTTAAAGCGGGCGAGGAGGTCGCGATCAGTGGCGTGGTGGCACTCAAGGGCGCATGGCTTAATGAAAAGGGGAGCAAGTAATGCTTTCCCGCCTTGTTCAATTTTCCCTGGCGCAACGTCTGTTTGTGCTGATGGCAACCTTGATGGTGGCCGGTGCGGGCTGGTATGCCTTGCGCGGCTTGCCGATCGACGCGTTCCCTGACGTATCCAGTACGCAAGTCAAAATCATCATGAAAGCGCCCGGGATGACTCCGGAAGAAGTCGAGAGCCGCATTGCGGTGCCGATTGAAGTCGAGATGCTCGGCATCCCAAAAACCAAAATTCTCCGCTCCGTCACCAAGTACGGTCTGGTCGATGTGACGATTGACTTCGAGGACGGCACCGACATTTACTGGGCGCGCCAACAGGTGAGCGAACGCCTGGGCGGCCTGACAGAAAACCTGCCGACTGGCATCTCCGGCGGTATGGCCCCTGTCACGACTCCACTCGGAGAAATGTACATGTTCACGGTGGAGGGCGAGTCGCTGTCACTGGCGGAAAGGCGCAGCGTACTCGACTGGGTGATCCGTCCCGCGCTGAGGACCGTGCCGGGCGTTGCAGACGTGAATGCGCTAGGGGGAGTTGTCAGAGCCTTTGAAGTGGTGCCCGATCAGGCCAGCATGGCGGCGAGTGGCATAACAATCACTCAGCTGAAAGAAGCGATCGGGGCGAACAATCGCAACGATGGCGCGGGCAGGCTCGGTGAAGGCGATGAAGTCCTGCTGGTCCGCAGCGAGGGCAGCATCACCAGCCTGGAGGATCTGCGCGCCATCGTGGTGGTCATGAAGGACGGCTCACCCATTCGCCTGGGTAATCTGGCAGAAGTCAAGATCGGTACTGTGACACGCTACGGTGTCGTTACCCAGAGTGGACGCGGCGAGGCCGTGCAAGGTCTGGTACTGGGTCTGGCCGGCTCCAACGCGAAAATGGTGGTGCAGGGCGTACGCAAGAAGCTGGAGGAACTCCAGCCGACCCTGCCGGCAGGCGTCGAGATCAAGACTTTTTATGACCGCGCTTCGCTGGTTTCCAAGGCGGTTAATGCGGTCTCGACTGCACTGATTGAAGCGACTGTCTTGGTTATCGTATTGCTCGGGTTGTTTCTGGGTAACATCCGCGCGGCGCTGACGGTAGCCATGGTGCTCCCCTTGGCGGCACTGATCACTTTCATCCTGATGCGGACTTTCGGCATGTCGGCCAATCTGATGAGTCTTGGCGGCCTGGCCATTGCGATTGGCATGCTGGTCGATGCCGCCGTGGTCGTCGTGGAAAACATCGTGCAGCGTCTGGCGACCGATCCCACGGCCGGCAAGCTGCCTCGGTTGCACACCATTTACCGGGCGGTGCGTGAAGTAGCGGTTCCGGTCACAGCCGGGATTTTGATCATCATCACCGTCTTTCTTCCGCTGCTCACTCTGCAGGGCCTGGAAGGCAAGTACTTTGTGCCGGTTGCGTTGACCATCGTCTTTGCCCTGGCCGGTTCGCTGGTGTTGTCGTTGACCATCATTCCGGTTTTGGCGTCTTACCTGCTGCGTGAAGTCAAGCACGAAGACCCGTGGCTACCGCGCAAGCTTTTGAAACTCTATGAACCAGCGCTTGTCTGGGGTCTGCAGCGGCAGCGTGTCGTTGCGGTGGCTGCGGCAGTCATGCTAGTGGCCGCCGGGTTGATTTACACCCAGGTTGGCAAGACCTTCATGCCGACAATGGACGAGGGCGACTTGATCGTCGGTATAGAGAAACTCCCGTCAATCAGCCTGGAGCAAAGCGCTGCCCTCGATTTGAAAATTCATCGCGCCATCATGCAGGCCATCCCGGAAGTGCATGGCATCGTGGCCCGTGCGGGTTCCGATGAGATCGGCCTCGATCCGATGGGACTGAACCAGACCGATACCTACTTGCTATTGAAGCCTCAGGGCGAGTGGCGCATGAAATCCAAGGAAGCGTTGATGGACGAAGTGCGAAAAGTCCTCGATCCCATGCCTGGCATCGAATACAGCTTCACGCAACCCATCGAAATGCGGGTTTCCGAGATGATCATCGGTGTGCGTGGCGACCTGGCAGTCAAGATTTTCGGCCCCGACCTGGACAAGCTGAACCAGTATGCGAATCAGGTAGAGACGCTGCTCAAGACCGTTTCTGGAAATCAGGACGTGTACACGGTGCAGAACGACGGGGTGCAGTACCTGCGGGTAGCGGTGGATCGTTTGCAGGCCGGACGGCTGGGCTTGAGCGTCGAGGAAATCCAAGACGCCTTGCGTACGCAGATTGAAGGCCAGCGAGCGGGCGTTGTTATTGAGGGTAACCGCCGCACGCCCATCGTCTTGCGTGGTGCTGAAAGCGTCCGGATGTCGCCAGCCGATTTCGGTGCCATGCGCATTACGACCAAGGATGGCAATACGGTCCCCTTGACCAGCGTCGCAAAACTTGAACGAGCGGCGGGCCCAGTCAAGATCGACCGGGAAATGGGGAGCCGTTACAGCGTGGTCATTGCCAACGTAGCCGGCCGAGACCTGGTGGGTTTTGTCGAAGAGGCGAGGACGCTGGTGACCCAGAAGGTGCCGCTGGACACGGGTTACCGTATCAGTTGGGGCGGCCAGTTTGAGAATCAGCAGCGCGCGGCGGCCCGGCTTACTGTTGTTGTGCCGGTTGCGCTCGGCTTGATTTTTGTGTTGCTGTTTTCAACCTTCCGCTCAATGCGCCAGGCCCTGCTCATTTTGAGCATCATTCCGTTCGCGCTGGTGGGTGGAATCGTCGCCTTGTGGGTAACCGGCGAATACCTGTCAGTACCCGCATCAGTGGGCTTCATCGCTTTGTTGGGCATCACGGTGCTCAATGGGGTCGTACTGGTGAGTTATTTCAATCAACTCCAAAGCGAAGGAATGAAACTGAGTGAGGTCGTTTTGCAGGGAGCGAAGCGCCGGCTGCGGCCGGTGCTGATGACCGCCTCCATTACCGCCTTCGGTTTGATCCCGCTGCTGTTCGCAACCGGCCCGGGGTCCGAAATACAACGCCCGTTGGCCATCGTCGTGATCGGTGGATTGATCACGGCCACAGCTCTGACTTTGATGTTGTTGCCTATCCTGTATTTACGCTTTGCATTTCCGAAACGAAAGGTTTCCGATGTCTGAACTTTGCTTGACCATCCTTTGCCCGCCAGCCGTCGAGGAAAAACTGCTCGACCTGCTCCTTTTGTCACCCAACGCGGCCGTATTTACTAGTGCTCCGACGGCTGCTCATGGCTTGGCTTTCGGCAGCCTTAACCAGACCGAGCAGGTACTCGGTCGCGCTTTTGCGACGCAAGTGCAAGTTGTTATTCCTGAGGCCGACCGGCACGCTCTGCTGGGCGACATCCAGGAGCAATTTTCTGGTGCTGGCCTGCGCTACTGGATAACGCCAGTCATCGAGTCGGGGGAAATAGCATGAAAATTCGACTGCTCTTGGCATCCCTGATCATGGTGGCTGGTTCTGTCCACGCACTACAACCACCGAACGTCCCCGGGCTGTTGCCTACAGAGATCGCGCGTCCCCTGCTTGAGCAGGACCCGCGTGTCGCTGCGGCGCGCGCAGGTTTGGAGGTTGCCAGGCAAGAGGCCAGCATCCTGGACAAGTCACCTTACGAATGGACTGGCAAAGCACTGGGGCAGCGGCGATCTCTCGACACCGGGCCACGCTACCGGGAGTGGAACGTCGGCATTGAGCGGACCATCAGACTTCCAGGCAAGGGCTCAGCTGACCGTAACATTGGCAAGGCCACCATCGAAGAGTCCGAGGCAAGGTACGGCGAGGCATTGCATGAATCCGCCCGAGAGCTGGTTTCACTCTGGGTGGATTGGCTTGCAGCAGAACGCGGTCGCGAGCTGGCAGCTTCAAATCTTGTGGCGGTGCAGGAAAATCTGAAGGCGGTAGACAAACGCCTCCGTGCTGGCGACGCATCCAAACTTGATCTCAACCTTGCCAGCGCCGAATTGGCGGAGCAAAAGCGGATGGACAACGATGCTCGAACGCAGGCTTCGGCCGCCTGGGCTCGACTGTCGGTCCGCTTCCCCGGCATCAACCGCCAAAGCGTGCTTTTGCCGGCCCCCATGTTGATTGCTGAGGATGAGGCCCTGTGGCGTGACCGGATCATTGGCGAAAGCGACGAACTCAAGGTTGTGCAGACCCAGTTGCGTATAGCGCAAGCCCAAGCCGACCGTGCGCAGGCCGACCGGGTTCCCGATCCGACTTTTGGTGTTTACACGGCATCGGAGGCCGGTGGCCGCGAACGGATTTCAGGTATCACCCTCAGTATTCCCTTGCCTGGAGGCTTGCGCGATTCACGCAGTTCCAAGGCTCTGGCGGCCGTTGAAGTGGCCCGTAATGCCGCTGACCTCAAGAAGCGTGAGCTCGAAACCGAGATTGCCTCGGCATTGGTCACTGCCCGGGGAACATATGAAAGCCTGCAGATTGCCAACGAGGGCGCTCTCGCCATGCAGGAAAACGTCAAGCTGGTGCAACGCGCTTACGCACTCGGTGAGGGAGATTTGCAAACTTTGTTGCTGGCGCGCCGGCAGACCACCGCTGCAGCCAATAGCGCATTGCTCGCGCAGGTTGGCGCTTTGAAAGCTTACTACGGGCTGCTGATTGACGCGCACCTGATATGGGGTTTGGACAGTGAGTGACGACAGATCGATTTCACAAGCGACGAAAGGCAACGAGGTGAATGTGCGTTGCCGTCAACCTCCACGCTCACTATCAAAAATCTGTCTGTGAAGGAAAACAGAATGAAGCTGACGTTTAAATATTTACTGCCGATGGCTTCTTTGTTGGTTCTGGGCGGTTGTCAGACCATCTACGAAGGCAAGTATGACTGGGACGAAGGTTGGCGCCCCGGCACGGTGCTCGAAGTTGGTTCAGCGGATCAGGCTGCCAAAGAGCCTTTTCGGGATTGTCGTAAGGGTTTTAGCGTTGTGGAAAAAGGTGCAGTCAAGTTTGCGGTGGTGAGATATTCACATCATTTTTTTGATATCGGTGTAGTCACCGCGCGTGCGCAGGATGACCTTGACGTTTGACTTGCCCCGATTGCGCCAGTACCAGCCGTGGTTGCCCGTGAATGCGGCTTCCAGCACGCCGTCATCTGACGCAACCGCACGGCCTTTCTCGTAGCTGATCGACTTGCCAGATGCATCACCGTGGGTGTCGAAGTTGACCACACCGCCCTCGACGACCCACGAATATTGAGCCTTGGCGCCTTGGACCATCTTCAGCTTAATTTCCGTGCCCTCTCCTGGAGTCAGAGTAACGGGCATCTCGTCGCGCCATTCAATCTTGGGGGCGGCAGCTTGGATTGTCTCCTTCGGGGTAGTTGCCGCCGCTGGACTTGCGGGCGATGGGGTCGCATCGACCGCAGCCATGCCCGTCGCTGCTCCGGCCTCCGGTGACTGTGTTGCCGATGTCGCGGTGGCAGCATCGGCTGCGGCCTGCGCCGCCAGCTGTTGCTTGACGTCGCCCATTTCAGTCATACGCAGGACTCGACCGATGCCGGTGGGATCGATGCCGTATTCGGCCGGAAGCACGACCGCAACCAGCAGCACCAGCGCCGAAATGACGGCCAGGATGGTGGAGCGCACAAGCTGTTTGGAAGAGGGCAGTTCGGCGCGCAGGGGGGTATCGCTGTTATACATGTTGAATATTCCTTGGGTGTTCAGGACACAAAGTAGCCGGTGAGCTGCATGCCCACCAGAATGAAGCCCGCGCTCATCATGGCGACGTTGGCTGTGTAGGCGTGGCGGATGAAGCTGGGTGTGCGGCGCCAGTAGCTCATGCCGATCAGGATGACCGCCAATGCCAGCAGCTGTCCAATTTCCACACCCACGTTGAAGGCCAGCAGGTTGGGTAGCAGTCCGTCGGGTGAAATCTCGTACTCCTGGATCTTGGTCGCCAAACCAAAGCCGTGAAACAGGCCAAACACCAGGGTCGCGATCTTGGTGTTGGGCTGGAACCCCAGCCATCGCTGGAAGGCACCGATGTTGTCCAGGGCCTTGTAGACGACGGACAGACCGATGATCGCGTCGATCAGGTAGCTGTTGATTCCGACGTTGAAGTAAACGCCCAGGATCATGGTGGTGGAATGACCCAACGCAAACAGGCTCACATAGATGCCGATGTGCTGGATCCGGTAGAGGAAGAAGATCACACCGAACAGAAACAGGATGTGGTCGTAGCCCGTCATCATGTGTTTGGCGCCCAGGTACATGAAGGGCAGCAGATTGACGCCCGAAATTTCCTGGATGTAGCCCTTGTCCCCTGCGGTGACTGCGTGGGCCAAGGCCTCTGTGCCGCCAACGAAAAGACAAATAAAGAATGCCGAAAGAAGCAAGAGACGGGATTGCCAGATCGCCCATGGCGAACGTGGCAGCCTGTCGTGAACATAGCTGTGCATGGAGACTCCGATGGTCTGAAAAAATGGAAACGCTGCGTGGCGCAGCGCGAGGACAGGAAGCGTCTCAGCCCATGGGCGGGCGTTCCAACCGGGACGCCTGAACCATTTCAATCCGCGGTTGCACCAGCCCCCACCAATGGGGAAGCTGCGGTGCTGCAGAACTCCAGGCAACGGGCAAGGCGTGGGCTTTGTCGTGCGAGTGATCCGCCCCATGGTGGGGATGGTCGGCACCTGCGCTCTGATTCACCATGGCCAATTCGCCACCTCTGTCCTCGTGCACATGTCCGTGCGACTCGGCCGAGGAAGACGGAGCGACGTGGAGCGCTGCTGCGATGACTGCGAGGCCATGGGAGCCCGTGCTCCCAATCGAGGAGATGATCGTCCCGAACAGGATCACCACCAGAACCAGCCATCGCACGCCCAGCGCTGCCCCGTCAGGGCGCAAGGAGCATGAGACAAGCAAGGTCATGGGGTGCAATTGAGTTTCAAGGCCAAAGATGGGGATTATAGTAACCCCCCCGGGAGGATAAAATCTGTCATGAAACAACCGCATACACATGCATCCCATCCAGCCATCATCAAACGCCTTCGCAGAGCCAGTGGGCATTTGAGCAGCACCATGGACATGCTGGAGCAGGGACGAACCTGTCTCGATGTCGCGCAACAGCTGCAGGCGGTGGAGAAAGCGATTCAGCAAGCCAAGAAAGCCTTGATCCAGAGCCATCTGGACCACTGCCTTGAAGATCTCGTGGGCCCTCTGGGTGTCGGCCAGCGCCACTCCCTGGACGAATTCCGGGAAATTACGCGCTACCTCTGAACCTCGGGCTTCTCACAGCTCCCGAGCATTGCAAACCCGAGAAACTAGATGCTTGACATTCTTGCCCACCGCACCTACCGCCATTTGTTTGCCGCTCAGGTGATTGCCTTGATCGGAACCGGGCTGGCCACGGTGGCACTCGGGCTGCTGGCATTCGACCTGGCCGGCGACAACGCGGGCATGGTGCTGGGCACGGCGCTGGCCATCAAGATGATCGCGTACGTTGGCGTGGCGCCGGTTGCAGCGGCATTTGCGGAGCGTCTGCCCAGGCGCACCATGCTGGTCACACTGGACCTGGTGCGGGCGGCTGTGGCGCTGCTGCTGCCGTTTGTCTCCCAGATCTGGGAGGTGTACGTGCTGATCTTCGTGCTGCAGGCGGCGTCGGCTGCCTTCACGCCCACCTTCCAGGCCACCATCCCCGACGTGCTGCCGCAGGAGAAGGACTACACCAAGGCCTTGTCGCTCTCACGCCTTGCGTACGACATGGAGAGCCTGGTCAGTCCGATGCTGGCTGCTGCTTTGCTCACGGTGATTGGCTTTCATGATCTGTTTGTCGGAACGGTGGTGGGCTTCCTGGCCTCGGCAGCGCTGGTGGTATCGGTGGTCCTGCCGACGCATCCGGCGCCGCAGCGCCGTGGTATCTACGACCGGACCACGCGCGGGCTGCGCATCTACCTGGCCACGCCCCGGTTGCGCGGGCTGCTTGCCGTCAATGGGGCCGTGGCTGCGGCAGGCTCCATGGTGTTTGTCAACACGGTGGTGATTGTTCAGGCCGGGTTGGGCCTGACCCAGAGCGCGGTGGCCTTGGCGTTGGCCAGTTTCGGCGCCGGTTCCATGGTGGCTGCACTGGTTTTGCCACGCCTGTTGGAGAAACTGACTGATCGCAGTGTGATGCTGGGCGGCATTGGGGTGATGGTCGCGGGCCTGTTCGCGGGAACCTTGGTGGTAGGACATGCTTCGCTGATGGTCTTGTGGTTCGTGCTCGGTCTTGGCTACTCCACTGCCCAGACGCCCTCCGGGCGCTTGTTGCGGCGATCCTCGAACCCCGAAGATCGCCCTGCGTTGTTTGCCGCGCAGTTCGCGCTTTCTCACGCCTGCTGGCTGTTCTTATACCCCTTGGCCGGCTGGCTCGGTACTCGCTTTGGGATGACCGCGACGTTCGTGATGCTGGGCTGTGCAGGCGCATTGGCCGTCTTGGTCACCACGATGGTCTGGCCATCTGACGATCCCGACATCATCGAGCACGAACACCCGGACTTGCCGGCCGGGCACACGCACACCCAGGGTGCTGTCGACAATGGCGATCGGGTGCGTCATGCGCATGCTTTCGTGGTCGATGACCAGCACTCCCACTGGCCCAGCGCGGGTCGGTGATGTCGGAACTCGCGGCCTGCACTTACGGCGCCGCGTGCGCGGATGAAGCTTGCTGGGCAGAACCTTCAAGAAGTCGGAAAGGCCGTCAGATAAATCAACATGGCGCCTTTTCGAGAGCTTCACAACACCGCGAAACTGCAATTCGGCAACACCATCTAAGGTTTGTGCAGTAACGGTAGCCAGTAGTCGACGCAACGGAAGCGCTGTGGATCATAAGTCGCTCGGAAACCTGCTTTAAAGCACTAGCTGGCCAACGTTACTTCGTTGGAGATGGTCATAACTACTGCAGTCAGCCATCAGCCAGGCCCAAAGCTGCGGCGAATAGGATGTTTAACTTATCTCGTGGATCCAGAGCTTGATCGTGATTTCGGGAACATTTTCAAAGAATGAACGTTCGGAACGTAACACACATACTTTTCTCCGAAACTGTCAAAAGGGCAGAAAGAAGCAAGATTACGTCGTACTCGGATCTGGGTTTACGTTATCGCTGTGCTAATACCTTGTCACGCAAACGTATTAAAAGCCGGGCTACTGCGCTTAACATAATATACATCGTGGAACATATACAAGGCAGATCAAAACTGCAGAAAACGCTGCCAAGCCGCACCAGGCTTGAAAACCGGCCGAACCCCTTGCCCGGTCCGGCTGCCGTTTCACCGCCTTCCTGGATTCACCATTTGCCGGTGGCTTGCCGCTTGCGCACGGCTGTCGCGATGAGCTCCATGGATTCAGTGCGGCTGACGCGTCGCGCAAAGTCGATGGCGGTCAGGCCTTGCTGGTTCTTCAGCAAGGGATCGGCGCCCGCGTCCAGCAGCAGTTTGACGGCTGGCGTGGTGCCGTATTGCGCAGCCATCATCAGCGGTGTGGTGCCGTTGGGCGATTCGGCATCAATGTAGGCGTGGTTTTCCAGCAGCAGGTTCATGATGGCCAGGTGCCCCTTGCTGGCGGCGTAATGCAGCGGTGTCCAGCCGGTCTTGTTGACGTCGGCATCTCGCTTGATCAAGGCGGCCACTGTTTCCAGCTGGCCCTTGATCGCGGCCAGCATCAGCGGGCTTTCGCCATTGGCGTTGAGCGCGTTGACGTTGGTTTTGGGCCAGTCCAGCAGGGCCTGGGTGGCTTTGGGCGATGGCTCCTGGATCGCCAGGTACAGGCCAGGCTGGCCTTTGGGGTCGACGGTGTTGGCATCAAAACCGCGGGTCAGCAACTGGCGGATGACGCCCGGGTTGTCCTGCTTGATGGCTGCAAAAAAGTCTTCATACGAACCTGCACTGACTGAAATAAATCCAGTAATGACATATAGATAGACGGTCTTTTTAAAGTAATTGATGAGGTATGTTTTCATGCCATGACTCCTGAAAATAGCCGCTCGAAGTTGCGGCTGGTGGCCTCGGCAATGGCTTCCACCGGCATCTGCCGGATTTCGGCGACCTGTTTGGCCACGTAGGGAACATAGGACGGGTTGTTGGTTTTGCCGCGGTAAGGCATGGGCGCCAGGTAAGGGCTGTCGGTTTCGATCAGGGTGCGGTCCAGCGGCACAAAGCGGGCCACTTCGCGCAGGTCAGCGGCGTTCTTGAAGGTCAGGATGCCGGAAAACGAGATGTAAAACCCCAGGTCCAGCGCGGCCCGGGCCACCTCGGCGGTTTCAGTGAAGCAGTGGAACACCCCGCCGGCCCGCCCTGCTCCGTCGGCGGTTTCGCCCTCTTCCTTCAGGATGGCCAGCGTGTCGGCGGAGGCGCTGCGGGTGTGGATCACCAGCGGTTTTTGGGTCTGGCGCGCGGCGCGGATGTGGGTGCGAAAGCGTTCGCGCTGCCAGTGCATGTCGGCGATGCTGCGCTCGCCGAGGCGGTAGTAGTCGAGCCCGGTTTCGCCGATGGCCACCACCCTAGGCAAGGCGGCGCGTTGCACCAGGTCGGCCAGGCTGGGCTCGGTCACCCCCTCGTTGTCGGGGTGCACGCCGACGCTGCACCAGAAGTTGTCGTAGCTGGTGGCCAGCGTGTGGACGGTCTCGAACTCTTCGAGCGTGGTGCAGATGCACAGCGCCCGGTCCACCTGGGCCTGCGCCATGGCTTCGCGTATCTGCGGCAACTGGGCCTGGAGCTCGGGAAAACTCAGGTGGCAATGGGAATCGGTGAACATCGGCAAGGCTTTGTTGGATGTGAAAAATGGCTGTAGCCCATATCAGACGGGCGCAGGCAGCTATCAAAAATGAAGCAGCCCAGGCAGGGCCTGCAAGGGACTAGATCGTCTGCGTCGGACGGTCGGAGGCCAGGTGGGCACCGAGGATTTCCTCGATCTTGATCTTCAGCAGGCGGGACTTTTCGTCGTTGGGAAAACGCACGCCCACCCCCTGGGTCCGGTTGCCGGAAGCCCGCGCCGGGGTGACCCAGGCCACCTTGCCCGCCACCGGGTAGCGCTGCGTGTCGTCGGGCAGGGTCATCAGCACGTAGACGTCGTCGCCCAGCTTGTAGTCGCGCGCCGAGGGGATGAAAACGCCGCCTTCGGTGAACAGCGGAATGTAGGCGGCGTAGAGTGCGGCTTTTTCGCGGATCGCCAGCTGGATGACGCTGGGCCGGGCGGCGCTGGAACTGGTGGCGGTGGCACCGGCAGCACCGGGAGAACCAGCAGGAGGCGTTGTACTCATGCGCCTAGTTTATCGGGTTGACCGCCGGGCTGTCAGCAAGAAACAGCGCTTATTTTGAATTGAGAGCCAGCTGCGCCCGGCTGACCAGCGCCTCCAGCATCAGGCCGGGGTTGTAGGGGTGTTCCACGGTACGCGCCGTGGCTGCCAGCTCCTTGGCCCAGGCGCCCAGCGCGGCAAAGCCGGGGCCGGCGCCGGCGCCAGCCGCACCGGGTTTGCCGGCAGGCTGCACCGGCAAGTCGGCGTGGCGAAAAAACCGCGGTTCGGCGCCGGCCCGGGTGGCCAGCATGTCGTGGCAGAGCTTTTGCAGCGCATCGACGGCCTGGGCCGGCCCGAAGTCGCTGAGCGCCCCGACCTCGCCCCGGGCCATGGCTTTGGGCAGGGCCTGCCAGTGCTGGGCGATGGCGCTGCTGGGTCCGGCCTGCGCGCGTTCCAGCGCGTCGGCGGGCCGGCCGCCGGCAGCGGCCAGCAGGGTGTGCAGGTCGGCGGCGGCCGGCAATTTGCCGGCCTTGCCTTCCGGTCCGGCCCGTTCTGCCAGCCAGGCCAGCGCCTGGTCAAAATCCGGCCAGTGCATGGTGTGGCCCTGGCAGCGGCTGCGGATGGTGGGCAGCAACTGGTGCGCGGCCTCGGTGGCGAGGATGAACTGCACCGCGCCGGGCGGCTCTTCCAGCGTCTTGAGCAGGGTGTTGGCGGTGATCGCGTTCATGCGTTCGGCCGGGTAGACCAGCACCACCTTGGTGCTGCCGCGCGAACGTGTGAACTGGGTGAACGTGACGGCCTCGCGCGCGGCGTCAACCTTGATTTCCTTGCTGGGCTTGCGTTTCTTGCTGTCCAGGTCGTCCTGGGTTTTTTCGTCCAGCGGCCAGCCGAGGCCCAAGGAAAGGGTTTCGGGCATCAGCATGCAGAGGTCGGCATGGGTGTGGACATCGACAGCATGGCAACTGCCGCACACGCCGCAGGCGCCCTGCGCCGTGGCCTGCTCGCACAGCCAGGCCCGTGCCAGTGCCAGCGCCAGATCGAACTGGCCCAGTCCGGACGGACCGCTGAGCAGCCAGGCATGGCCGCGCTGGGCCAGCAGGGTTTGCAGCTGGGTCTGCAGCCAGGGGGCCAGCGGTGGGCTGGGCGCGACGGAATCGCTGGTCATCAGAGCCAGCCCTTGCCGGTGAACACCTGATGCACCGATTGCCACACGGCCTCGCGTGTCCGGTCGGCATCAATGCGGGCAAAACGTCCGGGGTCGGCGGCCATGCGGTCGGCGTAGCCTTGGGCCACACGGCGGAAAAACTCCACCGGCTGGGCTTCGAACTTGTCCGGCACGCGGGCGCCGGCCAGGCGCTGGGCGGCTTTTTCGGGCGGCAGGTCGAACCAGACCGTCAGGTCGGGCTGGACAATCGCTGCAACTTCTTCCTTTTGGCCGAGTTCAAGAACAAAACCATTCCCCAGCCCCCGTGCATCCTGCGCCCACAGCTCCAGTTTTGATAGCACGTCGAGGTCGAAGCCGCGCCCGCCGCCCTGGTAGGCAAAGGTCGCATCGGTGAACCGGTCGCACAGCACCACATCACCGCGTGCCAGTGCCGGGGCAATCACGGTGGTCAGGTGGTCGCGCCGGGCCGCAAAAATCAGCAGGGCTTCGGTCAGCGCGTCCATGGGATCGTTGAGGATCAGGGCGCGCAGCTTCTCGGCCAGGGGCGTGCCGCCCGGTTCGCGGCTCAGGGTCACGGCCCTGCCCTGCGCCTTGAAGACCTCGGCCAGCGCGCTGATGTGCGTGGATTTGCCCGCGCCGTCTATGCCTTCGAAGCTGATGAACAGGCCTGTCATCAGTTGTTTCGTTGAAACTTGTTGACGGCACGGTTGTGCTCGTCCAGCGTGCTGCTGAAGTGGCTGGTGCCGTCGCCGCGCGCGACAAAATACAGGGCCTTGGTTTGCGCCGGCTGCACCGCGGCCAGCAGGGCCGCCTTGCCGGGCATGGCAATTGGCGTGGGCGGCAGGCCGGCGCGGGTGTAGGTGTTGTACGGTGTGTCGGCCTGCAGGTCACGCTTGCGCAGGTTGCCGTCGAACTGCTCGCCCATGCCGTAAATCACGGTCGGGTCGGTCTGCAGCAGCATGCCGATGCGCAGGCGGTTGCTGAATACCCCGCCGATCTCCGGGCGGTCCGAGGGTTTGCCGGTTTCCTTTTCAACAATGCTGGCCAGGATCAGGGCTTCGTCGGGCGTCTTCAGGGGCGTGTCCGCGCTGCGCAGGGCCCAGGCCGCTTCCAGGCGTTTGTCCATCGCGCGGGCTGCGCGTTTGAGGACCGCCAGGTCGCTGGAGCCCTTGGCATAGGTGTAGGTGTCGGGGAAAAACCGGCCCTCGGGATGCACCCCGGGCTTGCCCAGCTGCGCCATGATGGCTTCCGCGCCCAGCCCTTGGGAGTCGGGTTTGAGGGCTTCGGCTTTTTGCAGGGCTGCACGCACCTGGCGGAAGTTCCAGCCTTCGACCAAGGTCACGCTTTTAAGGCTTTCCTCGCCGCGGACCAGCATGCTCAGCAGCTTGCGTGGCGTGGTGCCCGGCGTGATCTCGTAACTGCCGGCCTTGATCTGGCGCGCCTGGCCCGAGAGGCGAAACCAGGCATACAGCAACACCGGCTGCACATCGACGCCGCTGGCGGCCACGACGCCGGCCACGCGCTGGGCGGGGGTGCCGGGCTCGATCTCCAGGTCCAGCACCAGGCTGCCGGGCTGCGGCTTCAGGGTCAGGGGTTCGTGCAGCCACCAGCCGACGGCACCAAACACCACCAGACCGGCGAGAAACGCCAGCACGAGCAAACTCATCAAGAAACGACGCACAACCCTGTTACCTTCCGGAAAACGATGGGTCTATGATAATTCAGCCCATGTTGACCCTCCCTTCCGATTCCCCTCCTGTTTCCCTGCCATTGACCACCCTGCCGTCCGGCGTTGCCGAACTGACGCACCTGGGTGTGATCCGTGTTGCCGGCGAAGAGGCCGCCAAATTCCTTCAGGGCCAGCTGACGCAGGACGTGGCGCTGCTGGGTCTGAGCGCAGCGCGCCTGGCCGCTTTCTGCAATGCCAAGGGCCGCATGCAGGCCAGCTTCATTGTTTTCAAACGCAGCGAGGACGAGATCCTGCTGGTCTGCAGCCGCGACATCCTGCCCGCCACCCTCAAGCGCCTGTCCATGTTTGTGCTGCGTGCCAAAGCCAGGTTGAGCGATGCCACGGCGGAGTACACCCTCTGCGGTCTGGCTGGTAATGCTATCGAAACCATAGCTGTCGGCGTACATCCTGCCTGGGCCAAGCTTGATTTGGATGCTGCAAGTCTGGTGTTCCTGTATCCCGGCGCCGGCCAGCCGCGCGGCCTGTGGTGCGCCCCGGCCGGCACCCCGGCGCCTGCGGGCGCGGCGTTGCCACTGGCGCATTGGCACTGGCTCGACGTGCAGTCGGGCATCGCCATGATCACGCAGCCGATTTTCGAAGCCTTGGTGCCGCAGATGCTCAACTACGAGTCGGTCGGCGGCGTGAGCTTCAAGAAAGGCTGTTACCCCGGCCAGGAAATCGTGGCGCGCAGCCAGTTTCGCGGCACGCTCAAGCGCCGCGCTTACCTGGCGCACACCGACGGCACGCCGCAGGTGGGCCAGGAGGTGTTTCATGCCGCCGACGCGGAACAACCTTGCGGCCTGGTCGCGGCCTGTGCCCCGCACCCGGCGGCAGGTTTTGATCTGATCGTGTCCCTGCAGACCGCCGCTGCGGCCGATGCCGATGGCGGCCGGCTGACCCTGGGCAGTGCCGCCGGTCCCGCCCTAGCGCTGCTGCCCCTGCCCTACCCCCTGCTTGAAGATATCTGACGCCCTGCGATGTGCCTGATCGCCTTTGCCATTGGCGCTTCGCCGCGCTGGCCGCTGGTGGTAGCCGCCAACCGCGATGAATTCATGAACCGCCCCACGGCGCCGCTGGCGCGCTGGCACACCGATGCGGGCAAGGAAGTGATCTCCGGGCGCGACCTGCGCGCCGGCGGCACCTGGCTGGGCCTGAACCCCGGCGGGCGGATGGCGATGCTGACCAATGTGCGCGAGCCGCACCCGGTCGCCGGCGAACGGTCCCGCGGTGAGCTGGTCATGCGCTGGCTCGAAGGCGGGATGGATGCCAGCCAGTTCATGGCGCAGACAGACAGCGCCCTGTATGGCGCCTTTAACCTCGTGCTCGGTGATTTTCGGTCGTCGGCCTGGCATTGGCTCACCAACCAGTCCGACGCCAACGGCAGGCCGGTTGAGGGCTGGCAGTCGCGCGCCCTCAAGCCCGGTGTTTACGGCCTGTCCAATGGCGCGCTGGACACGCCCTGGCCCAAAACCCGCGCATTGAAAACAGCGCTGCGCCAAGCGCTGGATTCCGACAGCCAGGAAGACCTGCAGGCCGGACTCTGGTCGGCCCTGCAGGACAGGCAGCGCCCCGGCGACGAGCAGTTGCCGCGCACGGGGGTGCCGCTGGCCCTGGAGCGCGCGCTGTCGAGTGTGTTTGTCGAATTTCCCGAGCATGCCTACGGCACGCGCAGCAGCACCTTGCTGGTGGTAAGCCGCGGCAGCAGCCGCAATGACAACCATTGCCACGACGTGCTGATCCAGGAACAGACTCACCTGCGGCCCGGTGGTCTGGCCGATGCGCCCGCGCAAGCGGCTTTTCGCCTGCACTGGAGCGCAGCGGCTTAAAGCCGTGTCAGGTACGCCGCCGGAATTTTCTGCCGGGTCGCTTCCTTTTCTTTGGTCGCGTCGGGGCTGGCCGCCAGCGCTGCGCGGTAGGCCTCCAGCGCCAGGGCGTCGTTCTTCTTGTGTTCGGCGTAGATCCGTCCCAGCTCCAGCAACGCCTCCACCTGCCCCTCCGGCCAGCCTTGGTTGCGCAGAGTCAATCCGTTGATGGCAAGGTCGTAGTCCTGCGTGCGCAGGCCCAGGCTCACCGCGACATTGACGAGGTTGTAGTCGTAGAAGCCTTCGTCCAGGTAGCGACGCGCCAGCTTCGCGGCTTCCGGTTCGCGTCCGGCATGGGCCAGCACCAGCAACTCCAGCCCGCGCACGGCCGGGGACTCTGGTTGCAGCTTCTTGCAGCGCTCCAGAAACTCCAGTGCCTTGGCGTGTTGGCCCAGCTGGGAATAGCCGCGCACGAGATTGGACAACATCGCCACCACATGCGGCCTGGACGCCACCACCGACTCCCAGATCCAGATTGCGTTGTCCCAATCCCCCCAGCGCGCCAGATGGTCCGCGACCATGGGGGTGATCTTGCGGTAATGCGGGTTGATCCTGGTGCCCTCATCCATCAGAACCAGCATCTCGTTTTTGCTTTTGTTCCAGCGCGGGTTCGTGGGATCGCCGGACTGCGAGATCATGAGCGCCCGTTTGACGGCGGTGATGATCTTGTATTCACTCACGGCGGCCTGCTGGCTGATGTAGCCGGCAAGCATCAGGCAAAAAATGCTGGCAAAAAAGCCTGCCCGTGAAAATGCCGGCCGCCAGGGCAGTGGGCGGCTCCAGCCCCAGCGGGACGCACCACGCCGGGCATCGGAAGCGGCAAGCAGGGCCAGACCCGTGGCAAAAATGGCGCCCGTCGACGCCAGCCGCCATGGAAAACCGGCGTTGCTGACCAGCAGCAGCGCCAGCAAACTGGTGAGCAAAATAGCGCGTGCCCCAGCCTCGGAGGGGGCCCCGGATCTCCGGTCCTGAAAGGTATGCCAGGCCGAAAGCAGCAGGTAGCCGAACAAGCCCATCAGGGTGATCCAGCCGACAAGGCCGTATTCGGCGATCAGTTGAAGGCTTTCGTTGTGTGCGTAGTAGTCGGTTTCCAGCGGCGAGGCTGCGGTCTGGTAGAGGGGGGAGTCGACTTCCCACGCCCCCGCGCCGACCCCGCTGAAAGGCCGGTCGGCAATCATGCGCCCTGTGGCTTTCCACATGATCAGTCGCACCGAGACAGAGCCCGTTGCAAACGCCTGCTCGTTATTGAGTTCATGGGCCACCGAGGCACTGCGGTAGATGCTGCGTTCCAGGGCGTTGCTCCCGCTCTGTTCGCCTGCAATGTTTGGGTTGCCGGTGTCGATCAGGCCGAGGCCGACCACCGTGCCGAACAGAACCATGAGTGCCAGCGCGCGCCAGACCGGGGACCAGTGCGAAAAATTGAACTGCCGACGGTAGATGAAACCAATCGCCGGCAAGACCATAAAAAGCATGAACCAAAAGGTGATGAGCGCCGACCGGGTGCCGGTCATCAACAGGGCGACCACGATAAAGCCCGTGCTGAAGGCCATCAGGACAATCTGCGACAGGCGCTGCGACTGGGCCAGAAGATAGACGGAAAACGGGATGGCGCACACCGCCATTTCCGCGAAAAAATTACGGTTGGCAAAGGTCGAGGCGGGGTTGGGGCCTTGCGGAAAATAGCTGAAATTCACCCAGAACTGCAATGCGGTCCATAGCGAAGCCATGGCGGCTCCCCAGTGGATGCCCCGGGCCAGCAAGGGCAGCGCAGCCGGTGAAAACGTGTTCAACCCAAGCCACAGCAGCAGGCTGAAAACAAACCAGCGTATCGCCTCCACGCCGGCCAGATAGGTATGGGACCAGGCCATGCTGCCGAGGGCATAAGCCATCAGGATCAGCGGAAACCACATCAGGACATGCCAGCGCAAAGGCTGTTGGCGCTTGCGCTGGTGCCAGAAAAACAGCAGCGCTGCGGCCAGGGTCATCAGCGCAACCACCATCGATTTCAGGGTGTCCTGCACCATTTCCTGAAAAGGAACGCCGATGGCCGGCACCAGAAACAGCATGGCCGCCAACACGGCCACCGCGGCGCCGCTCCGGACCTCACTGGTTGCTGGAGATGTGATCGCCTGTCCGAGCGGCAACGGCTGTTCCGCGGAAAGCAGCACGTCGGCCCCCGCGGTGAGGGCGGCCGGCTTGCCGGTGGAAGCTCTCTTTTTCTTGGCCATGGAACGTCAGTTTTCGTGCTTGGGGGGTGCGAAGGGGAAAGTACCTTGCCCCCTGCTTTGTATTGTCACCGGCCCACGCGCAGGCCTCAGAGTTGGCGAAACATCTCGATGTGGGCAATGGCCACCTCATCGAACGGCTCGCCGCGCGGGGTGAAACCCAGCCGGCTGTAAAAACCCTCGGCGCTGCGCTGGGCGTGCAGCAGCACCTCGGTGTCGCCGCGTTGGCGGGCCTGGGCCATCAGGGCGTGCAGCAGGTCGCGTCCCAGGCGGGTGCCCCGGAGCACCCGGCTCACGGCCATGCGCCCGATTTTTCCGGTGCCGGGGGCGTGCTGCAGCAGCCGGCCCGTGGCCACCGGTTGGCCCAGGCCGTTGTAGGCCACGGCATGCACGGCGCTCTGGTCGGCTTCGTCCCATTCCATCTCCAGCGGAATGCCCTGCTCTTCTATGAACACTTCGGAGCGGATGGCCCCCGCATGGGTGCCGAGTTCGGCCCAGGAGCCCAGCTTGAGCGTGACCATGGGCTCGCCGGCTTCGTAGGCGGTCAACATGCGGCGCAAGCCGTCGGGCACCGGCCGGGAGGTTTGCGTCACCGGGTCGGCAAACACGTAGATCAACTCGCTGGTGATCAGCAACTGCTCGCCGCGGAAGATGGCGCCGGTGAACACCATGGACGAGGTGCCGATGCGCGAGCATTTCATGGCGACGTCGAGCTGATCGTCGCAGCGCGCCGAGGCATGGAATTCGATGGTGGCTTTCTTGACATACAACTCGCCGCCCAGCTGCTGCATGGCCTGTTCATACGGCAGGGCCAGCGCGCGCCAGTAGTCGGTGACCGCGGTGTCGAAGTACATCAGGTAGTGCGCGTTGAAGACAATTTTCTGCATGTCCACTTCGGCCCAGCGCACACGCAGGCGGTGAAAAAATCGGAAGTCCTGTCGTTTCATGAGTCGGTCTCTTTCAAAAATGCACGGCGCAAGGCACCGGCCGCATCGGCATGGGCTTGCCGCGCCTCGGGAAGGATGCGCCCCATCTTGATGAACTCGTGGGTGACGCCGCGGTAGATTTCCAGGTCGACCGCCACGCCGGCCATTCTCAGTTTGTCGGCGTACATCACGCCTTCGTCGACCAGCGGGTCGCATTCGGCCAGGCCCACCCACGCCGGCGCCACGCCGTCCACATCGGGCGCATTCAGGGGCGCGAAACGCCAGTCGTCGCGGTCGGCCGGGCTGCGCACATAACGGCTGAAAAACCAGTTGATCTCGCGCTCCTCGAGCACAAAGCCGCGTGCAAACTGGCGGTGCGAGGGCGTGTCCTGGTGCGCCGAGCAGCCGGGGTAAAACAGCAACTGCAGGGTCAGCGGCAAACCGGCGTCACGGGCCAGGACCGCACACATTGCGGCCAGCGTGCCGCCAGCGCTGTCGCCGCCCACGGCCAGCCGCTCACTGTCCAGCCCAAGCTTGTTCGCGTGGGTTGCCAACCACTGCAGCGCATCCTCCGCGTCATGGGCAGCCGTCGGAAACTTGTGCTCGGGGGCGAGCCGGTAGTCCACCGACACCACGGCGCAGCCCGCCAGGTGGCTGAGCTGGCGGCACAGGATGTCATGTGTTGCGATGCTGCCTATGGTGAACCCGCCGCCGTGGAAATACAGCAGCACCGGCAACGCCTCGGCCGAAGGCGCGTACAGCCGGGCCGGCAAGGCATGGCCGTCGCGCGCCGGGATGCTGAAGTCTTCGATACGCACCAGTGCCGGTTTGGGAATTTCCAGCACGCCGGCGCCGGCTGCGTAGGCCGCGCGGGCCTGGGTGGCCGTCAGCGTGTGAAACGCCGGGTGTCCTGCCCGCCCCATGCGGCTGATCACGTCGCGCATGGCGGGCGTCAGCAGGGCGTGTGCAGCCTGTCCCCGCATTTACCGGGAAGCCAGAAACATCGGCTGGGCGCCCGCTATCGCCAAAGTGACCATCATCCGGGTCTGCATGCAAGTCAAGAAAGTCTCCAGCCGGTAAAGTAGCGTATTCAGGTTGGGGCAGAAATACGCCAACCGCCCTGCATCGTACAACGCCGAAAGACAGCAAACCATGGCCTTCATTTACTACGTCACCCAGATCCAGTTCGAGTACGGCGCGGTCAAGCTCCTCAAGCAGGAATGTGAACGTGTGGGCATCAGCAAGCCGCTGGTCATCACCGACGCCGGGGTCAAGGCGGCCGGCGTACTGCAAAAAGCGCTCGACGCCCTGCCCGGCATGACCGTGGCCGTGTTCGACCAGACGCCCTCCAACCCGACCGAAGCCGCCGTGCGCGCCGCAGTCGCCATGTACAAGGCCCAGGGCTGCGACGGTCTGATCGCCGTCGGCGGCGGCTCGGCAATCGACTGCGCCAAGGGCGTGGCGATTGCGGCCACCCATGAAGGCCCGCTCAAGACTTACGCCACCATCGAGGGCGGCTCGCTCAAGATCACCGACCGCGCGGTACCGCTGATTGCCGTGCCCACCACCAGCGGCACCGGCAGCGAGGTGGCGCGCGGCGCCATCATCATCCTGGACGACCACCGCAAGGTCGGCTTCCACTCTTGGCACCTGGTGCCCAAAACCGCGATCTGCGACCCCGAACTGACACTGGGCCTGCCGCCCAAACTGACGGCGGCCACCGGCATGGACGCGATTGCGCACTGCATGGAAACCTTCATGGCGCCTGCCTTCAACCCGCCAGCCGACGGCATCGGCATGGACGGCCTGCAGCGCGGTTGGGCCCACATCGAGCGCGCCACCAAGGACGGCAGCGACCGCGAAGCCCGGCTCAACATGATGAGCGCCTCCATGCAGGGCGCGATGGCCTTCCAGAAAGGCCTGGGCTGCGTGCACAGCCTGAGCCACAGCCTGGGCGGCGTCGATCCGCGCCTGCACCACGGCACGCTGAACGCCATGTTTTTGCCGGCGGTCGTGCGCTTCAACGCGAGTGCCGAGTCGATCCAGAAAGAAAACCGGCTGAACCGCATGGCGCAAGCCATGGGCCTGGCTTCAGGCAGCGACATTCCCGAAGCGATCAAGGACATGAACGCCCGACTGGGCCTGCCCAAGGGCCTGGCCGAGATGGGCGTGCAGCGCGAACAGTTCGATCAAATCATCTTGGGCGCGATGGCCGACCACTGCCACAAGACGAATCCGCGGATTGCGACGGCCGAGGAGTATGCGGAGATGTTGGGGGATTCGCTTTAAGCGACAGATTTTTGCTTTGCTGGTAGTACAGTGACTTAACCGCTAATTGAGACCTACCCATGTCATCTGCTGTCGTTGCTCTGCTTTCAATTCTGGGGGTTGTAGTTGGTGCATTTCTTCAAAACTACCTCGCGAAGCAGAACAACGAGTCAAAGCAGCTCCTGGATTCACGCAATCAAGCTTATGTCGATTTTTTGGAGGCCGTATCGCTCGTTGTAGCCGCGCAGCGCTTAGGGAAGAAAGAACAAGAAATTGAGCAACTTGCTCGTCTTACGCACGCTAAGGCGCGGATATGCATCTTCGGAGAAGAGTCGGTAGTTCGAAAATTGGCCTCTTTTTGGGCAGCCGGAGCGTCGCTGGAAACGGAATCGGAGATTTTGGCATTTACGCGGTTCTGCCTTGATATCCGACGGTCTCTAGGACTTAAAGACAAAGAACTTCTCATAGGTGAAGTTTCGCAACTTCTATTTGCGATCAAACCTCCGCGAAGCTAGTTCGTAAGTACATCAACCCTCAGCAGGCTGCCGAATCAAACTCTCAGCCGGAATCCCCAGCCCGATGTGCAGCTTCCACACCATGGCCATGGTTAGTTTTCTTTTGCCGTTGAGCACTTCATAAACCCGGTTGCGCTGTCCGATCATGGGCTCCAGGTCTTTGGGTTTGAGGCCTTGCTGCTCCATGCGGAATTTGATGGCTTCCACGGGATCGGGGGGATCTATCGGGTAGTGCTTGGCTTCGTAGGCCTCGATCAAGGTGAGCATGGCTTCAAAGTGCGCGCCGGCATCGCCGTCGACCTCGGGTTCGTTGTCAAAATATGGCGCCACCAATTTCAGCGCGGCATGGTAATCGGCCTCTGTGCGAATCGGGTGAATGGGATAGACATTCTTTTTCATGGCTGGTTCTCCACGGTGGCGGCGTCGATGGCATCGTATTGCGCATGGGTGCCAACAAACTTGATGTATAGGGCCGCAAATCGGTAGGCCACCGCCACCACCAGGCGGTAATCATTGCCCTTGATATTGAACACCACCCGGTTGCTATTTCGGGATATCAACGCGCTTGTCAAAGCACCTCCACCCGCCCCACATCCGGCTTCGCCAGCCACCCCTGAAACTCATCGGCCAGTTGCCGGCTTGCCGCCACCGCCGTGCTCCAGGCCTTGATGCGTCCGGGCAGGTCGGCGCCGTAGCGCAGAAAGTCGTTGCGGTCGGGCAGCTTGTGGTTGGGCAGGGTCTGGACCCAGGCCGGGTCGGGCGCCAGCAGCAGCATGTTGTCGAGGAAGTGTGTGGCGCCGTGGCGCCATTTCAGGCCTTTGTCGAGCCAGCCGGGCACCACGGCTTTCTGGAAGTGCGGGTACAGCACCAGGCCCGGAAGTTTGGAGTCATTTCGGCCTTCAGCCCCCGTCCCGCCTGCGCCAGCAGCTATCAAATCAGAAGCATAGTTGAGGTGCAGGTGGTAGTCGGTGATGCCGCCGTCCCAGTAGGCGCCGGGGGGCGCGCCGGGAATGTTGTGCACGGCCTGGAGCATGAAGGGAATCGAGCAGCTGGCCTGCAGCGCGGGGTTGAAGTTGGCCTCGGTCAGTGCCAGCTGGCGCGTGCGGTAGTCGCTGGTGGCAAAGGGCAAAGGCGCGCCCTGGCTGGAAAACACCACGCGCTCCAGCCAGGCGCCCATGGCCTTGCGGTGCACGGTGTTGGTCAGGAACGCGCCAAGGTAGCCCAGAGGCGTGCGCAGCCTGTGTTCACGCCCCAGCAGGTGGCGCCCGCGCGAGGTGACGATGTGCAGGCGGTAACGCGGGTGCTGCAGCACCTGCTGCACGCGGCCGCCGTAAAAGTCCTGCAGGCTCTGGCCGAACTGCGCGCTGACGTGTTGTGCGCTGGGCCGCTTCTGGCCGGGCTGCCAATCAAAGTGCTGGCGGATGTAGTCGTCTTCCAGGCGCTGGAAGGCCGCCACCGGCTCGTCCAGGCAGGCGGTCGCCATGCGCCAGGCGCCTATCGATGCGCCGACCAGATGCACGGGCTGACTGCTGCCCGCCAGCCAGTCGCCGAAGATGAAGCGGTCCAGCGGCCCGAGCACCAGGCCCTTGGGCCCGCCCGCCGCGCCCGGCACCACACGCACGTCCTGCGGACGCAGGCCGTGCTGTTCGATGTGGCGTCGGGCCTGGGGGCCGGCGTAAAGGCGGAGGGCTCGCATGAAAGATTTTGTACGCTATTGTTTTGGTAGCAGCTTGCGCCCGTGTTGATTGGGCTAGATGCCAATTTGACATCAAAACCCGGCGCCCTGCAGCCTTCTGCGCGACGAACGTTATTTCTTCAGGGCGGCCAGCTTGCTGAAGGCCGATTCCATGGCGGTGGAGGCAGCCGGCTGCGGTGCCCTGCCCTGCCCGCCACCATAGTTGCCGCCGCGGCTCTGCCCCTGCCCCGGCCGTGCGCTCTCAAAGCGGTTGTCGCGCGGGCCTCCTTCCCTGCCTTGGCGCGCCGGTGCGGCGTCCAGCTTCATGGTCAGCCCGATGCGTTTGCGCGCCACATCCACCTCGGTCACGCGCACTTTCACGATGTCGCCGGTCTTGACCACCTCGCGCGCGTCGGTCACGAACTTGTTGGACAGCTGGCTCACATGGACCAGGCCGTCCTGGTGCACGCCGATGTCGATGAAGGCGCCGAAGGCCGCCACGTTGCTGACCGTGCCTTCCAGCGTCATGCCTTCCTTCAGGTCCTTGATGTCTTCGACGCCATCATTGAAGCGTGCCACCTTGAAATCGGGGCGCGGGTCGCGGCCCGGTTTCTCCAGCTCGGCGATGATGTCCTTCACGGTGATGACGCCGAACTGCTCGTTGGCAAACAGCTCGGGCTTGAGCGTCTTGAGCATCTCGGCGCGGCCCATCAGTTCGGCCACCGGCTTGCCGGTGTGCGCCATGATTTTTTCGACCACCGGGTAGGTTTCGGGGTGCACGCCCGTCATGTCCAGCGGGTTGCTGCCGGAGCGCAGGCGCAAAAAACCGGCGCTCTGCTCGAAGGTCTTGGCACCGAGGCCGGTGACCTTGAGCAAATCGGCGCGGCTGGCAAAGGCACCGTTGGCGTCGCGCCAGCGCACCACCGCCTTGGCCACGGTGTTGCTCAGGCCCGAGACACGTGCCAGCAGCGGCACGCTGGCGGTGTTCAGGTCCACGCCCACGCTGTTCACGCAGTCTTCCACCACGGTGTCCAGGCTGCGCATCAGGTCGCTCTGGTTCACGTCGTGCTGGTACTGGCCCACGCCAATCGACTTGGGGTCGATCTTGACCAGTTCGGCCAGCGGGTCCTGCAGGCGGCGCGCAATGCTGGCGGCACCGCGCAGGCTGACGTCTACGTCGGGCATTTCCTGCGAAGCGAATTCGCTGGCCGAATAGACCGAGGCCCCGGCTTCGCTGACCACGACTTTTTCGATGACCTGTTCAAGCTTGGCCATGCCCTTGATGAGGTCGGCGGCCAGCTTGTCGGTTTCGCGGCTGGCGGTGCCGTTGCCAATGGCGATCAGGTTGACGCCGTGTTTTTCGCAGAGTTTGGCCAGGGTGTGCAGCGAGCCGTCCCAGTCCTTGCGCGGCTCGTGCGGGTAGACCGTCGATGTTTCAACCAGCTTGCCGGTGGCATCAACCACCGCGACCTTGACGCCGGTGCGTATGCCGGGGTCCAGGCCCATCACCACGCGCGGGCCGGCAGGCGCGGCCAGCAGCAGGTCGCGCAGGTTGTCGGCAAACACCTTGATGGCGACCTTCTCGGCTTCCTCGCGCAGGCGGCTGAACAGATCGCGTTCGATGGACAGGCTGAGCTTGACGCGCCAGGTCCAGGCCACACATTTGCGCAGCAGGTCGTCGGCCGCCCTGCCCTTGTGGCTCCAGCCCAGGTGCACGGCAATTTTTCCTTCGGCGATGCTGGGCTGGCCGGCTTCCGGGGGCACCGGCAGCACGAGCTTGGCGTCCAGGATTTCCAGCCCGCGGCCGCGGAACACCGCCAGCGCCCGGTGTGAAGGCACGCGGCCAATCGGCTCGTCGTAGTCGAAGTAGTCGCGGAACTTGCTGTTGTCCGCGTTGTTTTCGTCCTTGCCGGTCACCAGCTTGGAAGAGAGCAGGCCTTCGTTCCAGAGCCACTGGCGCAGCGACTGCAGCAGCGCGGCGTCTTCGGCCCAACGCTCGGACAGAATGTCGCGCACGCCGTCGAGCACGGCCTGCACGGTGGTGAAGTCGTCGCCGTTTTCGCTTTTTTCGGCTTTCACGAACGCCACCGCCTCGTCCGCCGGCACGAGCGCCGGATCGGCAAACAGCTTGTCGGCCAGCGGTTCGATGCCTGCTTCGCGCGCGATCTGGCCCTTGGTGCGGCGTTTTTGCTTGAAGGGCAGGTACAGGTCTTCGAGCTCTTGCTTGGTTGGTGCCGCGGCAATCGCGGCGGCCAGTTCGGGCGTCAGCTTGCCCTGCTCTTCAATGCTTTTCAGCACCGATTCGCGCCGCTCTTGCAGCTCGCGCAAATAGCCGAGACGAAACTCGAGTTCGCGCAGCTGGATGTCGTCGAGACCACCGGTGACTTCCTTGCGGTAACGGGCGATAAACGGCACGGTGGCGCCGCCATCGAGCAGCTCGACGGCGGTCTTGACCTGGTGTTCCTGGACCTTGATTTCCGCCGCGATCTGGCGAATGATTTTTTGCATGTAGAGGAGGATTCGTCGTTGGCTGTGAATGGGGGACGGGCTGGCGCCGGGCGAGGGGCTGGGCCTCAAACCACGGCGTCAAGGGTCGGCATTGTCCCACAGCGGAAAGCCCTAGCCTGGCAGCGTGGCCGGGTTCCTGGGAGCCTGTCGGGCTTGGGGCGTCGAAAGCGAAAATCGGCCCCAGGGAGGACAGTTTTTGCCGGATTTGCAGGCCCATAACCAAGCTATGGGACAAAAAGACGGTGAAAGACGGTAAAAAATGAACCGCTGCGGTCGATTTGCAGCCGACGATTCCCAAGTCCGACAGGCTCCTAGACGTCGGCAGGCCCTGCCGGCACGGCGCAGAGTTCTGGATCCAGCGGCAAGGTCAGCTGTACGCGGGTACCGCCGCCGAACTTGCTTGCGATCGTCAGTTCGCCGCCCATCAGCCGGGCGCGCTGGCGCATGTTCTCCAGGCCCTTGCCGAGCGCTTCCGGCACCATGTTGTGCGCGATGCCCACGCCGTTGTCCCGCACCTCGAACTCCATGCAGCCCATGTCCGCTGCGTAGCGGCAGGACACGATAACCCTGGAGGCCTTTGCATGGCGCATGACATTGGACAGACACTCCTGCGCGATGCGAAGAACCTGCCGTGCCTCCTCGCCGTGAACGGTCTCCAGGGCGCTGCATATCTCGACGTCCCAGACCATCTGGATGCCCAGCTTGTCCAAGGGGCGTTGCACCCTGTGGCGCAGGGAGCCCAGCGCTTCGACGATGTTCTGGTCTTCCGACTCGATGCCGTCCACCGTCAGTTTGATGTCCAGCAGGCATTGTTCGAGCGCCAGGCCCAGGGCCTGCTGTTCAGGCGTGCGGTGGTCCAGCGACGACAGGATGCTGACAATCTGGGAGGCGACCCCATCATGCAGGTCGCGCGCAATGCGGTGGCGCTCATGGAGAATGGCGGAAGCGGTTGCCTCCGTCTCGTGACTGCTCCCGGTCCAGGGAGAGTCACCCGCGCTCAGACCTCTCAGTCGCACGCGCCGCGTCACCCACTGCCAGACCACCAGCAGGAGCAGCACATAAAAGTGCCTGAAAAGGATGGCGCTGTCGTCGGTGGTGTCTGCCAGTGTCACCTGCCGGATGCAGATGCCCAGGCCCAGCATGCTGCCCGCCAGGGCCACCCAGCCCGGGGCGCTGCGTGGCAGGTAGACGCAGGCTGCCATGGCGACGGTCAGCAGCATGGCCGAGAGCAGGTTCAGTACCATCCAGGACACAGGCACCTCTGCTCCGCCGGCGTTGCCGTTGTAATACAGCGCCGTCGCTCCCGCTACGGCTTGCACCCCGAGGATCCAGTAAATTCCGGCGCTGGCCACGTGCACCACGGTGAGCAGGAAACTGGCTGCACTGAGGATCAGGAACTGAGCCGCCAGCAGTGCAACGTAGGCCGCATTCGGCCCCCCGGCCTTGAAACCCAACCCGATGCTGACCAGGAAGTGGGTCAGCCATAGCAGCAGTGCCAGCCGCAAAGCCCCGGCAAGGGCGGCGCTGAAAAAACCGCGTTGCAAGTGGCCAGGGTTTGAGGGTCCGGGCCGCGCCGGCGACGCGGTCCGACGCACACGCTTGGTGTGCCGGGGGACCAGGCCATCGGGGACTGTGCGTAAGGACATGATGGTCCCCTAGAACAGTCCGCGATGCGCCGCATAACTGACCGCCTGGGCCCGGCTGCGCACATGCAGCTTGCGGTAGATGTTCTTGATGTGGGAGTTGACCGTCTGGCAACTGACGGCAAGCCGCGCGCCAATTTCGTTGCTGGTGTAGCCCGCTGCCACCATTTTCAACACTTCCTTCTCGCGATCAGACAGCCTCTTGTTGCTCGTTCCGTTGGAGGAATGCTCGGGGTCCTGGCCATTTTGCAGCTTGTGCAGCAGCCGCCGCGCGAGGTGGGGCGTGATGGAGGCGCCGCCATTGGCCACCTGCAGCACGGCTTCGGGAAAGTTGCCGAACCAGGAGTTCTTGACGAAGTAGCCTGTGGCACCCATTGTGAAAGCGCGCAAGGCGTGATCCTCGTCTTCCAGGGCGGAGATCACCACCGCCTCGGCCATGGGCCTGACGGTTTTCATGTGGTCGATCAGGTCGAACCCGGTGCCGTCGCCCAGATTGAGGTCCACCAGCATCACGTCGAACTCAAGCTGCGAAATCAGGCGCCGGCCCTCGCGCATGCTGCTGGCCTCTCCCACCACGTCGGTGCGCAGGTCACCCAGCAATTCCTGCGAGATCACCTTGCGGATGTGGGGATCGTCATCGATCAGCAGGACCCGCACCGGTTGCCCGGGCTGGCCGTTGAGGAAGTTGGGCCACAGGGAGGGTGGGCCCTCGTGTGCTGCCTGCAGGCCTGGCTGAATTCCGCGAATATCGCGGGGCGGGGGCTGCAACGCAGCCGCGGTCTGGATGATGTTTTGCATAGCTTCCCTGTACTGTTTTTTACCTACTCTTCCGTGAAACCGGTGCAAGTGTGGGGAACGGAGACCTGCCGAGGGATGACCCATGTCAAAAGAATCCCGGTTAGAGGCCGATGACACCGACCCCGTGGCTTCCCTGAATATCCTTGCGTACTTGCCTGCCTGACCCTTCCAAAATCGTGCCGAAACCCGGTTGATTCGTTACATCAAGTCACGTGGTGCACGAGGCAGAAACATCGAGCATCCGTGATTTTTTTGACACAACGAAGTAATTAGGTCCCAAATAGGTGACTCAATTGATGTTTATTGCTGCGTGTTTCCTTGGATACAACTTGTTACTAACTATTTCGTTTTGCCCAAGCATCTCACAAATTGATAGCGTTGTCTCCTTATTTGGTCAGCGTCATCGCATGGACTGCTGATCAAGGGGGGGCTTTCTCTCCCCTGATTGAAGTACTTACGACTGGTTATTGGCGTAAACCTGCGCCGTACCCAAACTCCACCTCGACAACGCCAAAAGACCCGCCGATTCCCTCCGGAAAAGCTGTTCTCCGCCGCGAAGTCACTGTGGCTGGCCACCGGATTCCCTGGTGGCCAGAAGGTCTTAAGTCACTTTTTTAAGGAAACTGTCATGAAAAAACTTGTACTCCTCGCCTTGTCCGCCGTTGCTACCGCCGCGATGGCTACCGGCCCGACCCCTGCCAGCGAAATCACGATCAGCGGCAACTCGGCCCAGGTCGCGGTGCTGTCAACCACCGGCGTCGTCAACACCGCCAACGGCAGTGATGCTCTGGCCCAGCAAAACCTGGCCAGCAATGCCGGTAATGTGACGATCAGCGGCAACTCGCTGCAGATCGTCGGGGCACGCGGCAGCTATGTGGGCAACACCGCCAACGCCGACACGGTGGCCCAGCAGAACCTGTCGTCCAACGTCGGTGACGTCACTGTCAAGGGCAACTCGCTGCAGGCCACGCTGCTGGCTAACAGCTATGTGCTCAACAGCGCGACCGGCCGCGATGCGACAGCGGTGCAGAACATTGCTTCGAACAATGCCTGCTTCGCCTGCACCACGACCGGCTCCGGTCACGGCGGCGGCCACAACGAGCACTGAGAGCGCCGTTCCAGGGCCTCTTTCGGCGCCGAATCCGCTGCCAGCCCTGGCTGGTGCAACGGCTTCTGCGGCGTGAAGGCCCTGGCGGGGCGTGCCGGATCGGGCGGTGTTTGATCCGGCACTTTCCTTCCCTTTAACGCGAGGAGATTCCGTCATGAAAACGTCATCGCAGGTAGTGGGCGCAGCCACCATGGCCGCCCTGTTTCTGGTGGGCTCGGCGTGGGCACAGAATGCGCCCGGCGAGGACCCGGTGATTCTCACCAAGCGCATCTCGGTGCAAATGGCCCCGATCGGCGGCGCACGTCCCAGCTCGCCGCTGGAGTCCATGAACAACATGCCGGCATGGATGAAGGCCAAGGTCGCGCGCTACGAGGCCAAGGCCAATTCCGACCAGACCAACGGCATCAAGACCGAGGAAGACGCGACCCGCTCGGCCAGTTCCGACGGATTCAAGAAAACCTGCATCCAGGAAGTTGGCAGCACGACGGTGGCCAGTGCCGCGCCCGGCGCCCGGCAAAACGGTCTTTCCAGCAACCAGCAGATCGTGGTGCTCAAGGGCGATCTCGTGAACATCTGCAAGTAACCGTGACCTTTGCCGCGGGGCAGACCAAGCGTGTCTTCAGGCCGTCATCTCAGAAAATTTTCATATCCGTCGTCGTGAGGAGAACAACATGAAACCATCCATCCGGCTTGCGCCTGTCAGGTCACGCTTCACTTCACTGGCCACCATGCTGGGCCTTGCGGGGGCCGTCCTGCTGGCCGGCTGCGCGACGCCGGCCGATCCGCGCGACGATGCAAAATTCCAGTCCTATGCCAGCGCGACCAACCGGCCCGTGGTGCGGCCGGTGCGATCGGTCTCGAGCTTCTCCGAATCGCTGATGTGCATGGACTACCTGTTCCGCGAGGCGGAGATCTCCACCACGCTGATCACCAGCAAGCAGATCCCCGATTTCTCGACCCGCGTGCCTGTAGCCACGAAAGACATGATCATCACGGCCCTCTCGCAGATGTCCCGGCTCAGCAATGCCTTCCGTTACGTCGACTATGAGGTTGACATTGCCCGCCAGGACACGGTGCAGAACCTGACCACCATCCTGCTCAACAACAACCAGATCCAGCTGCAGCGCCCTGCCCTCTATTTCTCCGGCGCGATCGCGTTTGTCGACCAGAATGTGATCAACAACCGTTTCGAAGTGGGCACCGCGGCGTCGCGGCTGGACACCGGCTACAGCAAGAACCGCAACGCCACCATCATCGGGCTGGAGCTGCACATCGGCGACTTCCGTTCGCGCACCCTGATCCCCGGGCTCGACTCGGCCAACGAAGTCATCATCGCTTCCGGCGGACAGGGCCTGGACCTGGCCGGCCGGATCGGCAGCTATGGCGTGCAGTTCAATGTGGGCCGCGACTATGCGCAGGGGGCCGGTGCGGCCATCCGGACGCTGGTGGAGCTCGCCACCATCGAACTGGTCGGCAAATGGGCGCGTGTGCCGTACTGGCAGTGCCTGACCCTGGAGCAGACCCACCCCGACTTCCAGCGGCAACTGCGCGACTGGTACGACCAGGGTTCGCCGTTGCTGCACAACAAGCTGGTGCAGCGCTCGCTCATCAGCCATGGCTATCTGGGAAACAACGGGACGCAGCTCGATGAGAACAGCCCGGAGTTCCGCACGGCACTGGGGCGCTTTCAGGCCGATACCGGCATGGTGGTGTCCGGGCGAGTGGATTTCCCCACCTACGAGCGCGCCCTGCGCCATTTCGTCTCGCTGGGCAAGGACGGAAAACTTGTGCAGATCGGCTGGTCCTCCACCAGCGAGGCGCCAACGGCCAACGCGGCAGACTACCAGCGCCCGGGCGGCACGAGCCCCTACGGCCCCGCCGCCTATGGCAGCGCGGCACCCCCGCGAAGGATCAGCCTGCAGATCGAAAACGTGCTGGTGGGGCGTTCCGCCTTCGAGGTGGGCGAACAGGTCTTCCTGTCGGCGAGCCTGTCACGCGCGTCCTACATGTACTGCTTCCTGCATGAGGCGGGCGGCAAGGTGATGCGCCTGCTGCCCAATGCCACAAATCCGAACGCCTTGCTGAGCGCCAACCAGGCGATCCGCATCCCGGACTGGATGAGCCCCACGCCCGGCTTCATCATGGATTCAACCAGCGCAGGCACCGAGCGCGTGGGCTGTTTTGCGACCGATACCGACGTGGCCGGAAAACTGCCACAGTACCTGCAGGCCCCGGCGCTGGCACCGCTGCGGCAGACGGCCAGCCTCGATGAAATCAACAAGGCGTTTGCCAGCAGCCTGGGGGCAGATGGCTATACCTTTGCCGGTGTCCAGTGGCAGGTCGGGCCCAAGCGCGCAGTTGCGCCGGCGGCCGCCGCCGCGGCGCCGCCTGCAGCCGCGCGTTAGTCCGCTGCAGGAAGCCGGCCATGCTGCGGTTCATTTCCCGTGTCATCTGTTGCTGCCTGTGGCTGGGGTCGGTCCAGGCTGCCGGCAGCGTCCAGCCGGAGCCGGCGTTCGACGGATCGCCGCCGCCACCGGCACCGCTGCGCGCGGCGGACCCGACGCCCGAGACGCTCAGCGCCACCCAATTGCCGCCTGCCCCGCTGCAGGCCAGGGAGCAGCCCTCGGCACTGGAGGCGGAGGTGTCGCGCCTGCGCTCACGGGCCCTGTCGGTGGACCCGCAACCGGGCCGCGTCGCGCGAGAGCAGGCCCGCGCCGCCTGGCTGCTCGGCCTGCTGTACCTGCACGGCCTCGGCGTGACAGCCAGCCCGAGTGAAGCCGCCGTGTGGTTTGAGCGCGCGCGTGCGCTGGGTGAGCCGCTGGCCGCCGCTGGTCTGGCCTGGTGCGAGATCGATGGCTGCCGCACGGCACCCAACCCCGCGGCGGCGCAACGCTGGATCACGCTGCTGCGCCGGGTGGACCTGCCGCGCGCCCAGTACCTGCAGTGGCTGGCTGACGAACGGCTGTCGCCGCTGCAGCTGGCAACACCGGGCTTGCGCGGCGAACCTGCCCCCGCGAAGCCCGCGTCGGACCGGCAACTGCTGCTGAGCGCGGCGCGGGGCGGCAACGTGCATGCCCGGATAGAGCTGGGCTTCGAAAGTATCAGTGCCAACCGGCCCGCGGAAGCGCTGGAGCATTTTCGCGCCGCCGCACCCAGGTCGGAAGCGGCTTCTGCCAACGCGGCACTGCTGTCGGAACGACTGCGCGTCACGCCACCCGCCCGCAGTTCCGCCTCCGCCGCTGACACTTTTGCACGGGCGCAACGCAACCACCGCGGCGAAGGCCAGCCGGCCAATTTCGTGGAGGCCATCCGCCTCTACCGCCTGGCACAAAACCAGGGCAGCGAGCCGGCCAGGAGGATGCTGGAGCTGATCTTTTCCCGGCCCGGCCCTGACGGCCAGGTTGATATCGCCTGGATGCAGCAGCTGGCCTACCTGAACCTGTCTGGCGGCGCGCCGGCGCTGGACAGCACCACGGTTCGCCGCGCGCTGCGCCGCGAGCCGACACCGCTGTTTGACATGCTGCCCGCCTACCTTCGCAAGTAGCCAGGAAGGGAGGCAAAGAGGCAGGCTGGCCAGACGGTGTGTCTGTCTTGTTGCGCAGCCAAACTCCGCTACCATCCTGAGCATCAGCCCCCGCGGGGCGCGTCCACGGGAATGTGATGGCAGTTGAACAAGGCAGTGAGCTGGTCAAGGTGGTGGTGTTGCTGGCCGCGGGCGTGCTGGCCGTGCCACTGTTCAAGCGGCTGGGCCTGGGCTCGGTGCTGGGTTACCTGGCAGCCGGCCTGGCCATCGGTCCCTTCGGCCTGGGCCTGTTTCGCGAGGCCGGCACCATCTTGCACCTGGCCGAACTTGGCGTGGTGATGTTCCTGTTTGTCATCGGGCTGGAGATGCAGCCGACCCGGCTCTGGACGCTGCGGCGCCAGATCTTCGGCCTGGGCCTGGCGCAGGTGGTGGTCTGCGGCGCCCTGCTCACGGCGCTGGGCATGGGCGCCGGGCTGAAACCGGTGGTGGCGTTCATCGCAGCCATGGGTTTTGTGCTGTCCTCCACCGCCATCGTCATGCAGTTGCTCGAAGAGCGCGGCGACACCTCCACACCACGTGGCCAGCGCATGGTGTCCATCCTGCTGCTCGAAGACCTCGCCATCGTGCCCTTGCTGGCGATCGTGGCTTTTCTGGCGCCGGAATCGAACGACGGTGCGGGTGTGTCGCGCTGGGTCAGCATTGGCGTGGCGCTGGCGGCCATCATCGGCCTGGTGGCGGTGAGCCGCTGGCTGCTCAACCCGCTGTTTCGCGTGCTGGCCAAGGCCAAAGCACGCGAGGTGATGACGGCGGCCGCCCTGCTGGTGGTGCTGGGCGCCGCCCTGGCCATGCAGTGGGGCGGCCTGTCAATGGCGCTCGGTGCGTTTGCCGCGGGTGTGATGCTGTCCGAATCCACCTTCCGCCACCAGCTGGAAGCCGACATTGAGCCCTTCCGCGGCATTTTGCTCGGCCTGTTTTTCATGGGTGTGGGCATGTCGCTGGACCTCAAGCTGGTGCTGGCCGACTGGCCGCTGATTCTTGGTGGCGTGCTGGCCTACATGGCGTTCAAGGGCTTGGGCATTTACAGCGTTGCCCGCATCACCAAGTCCAGCCATGGCGATGCCCTGCAACGCGCCGCCATGATGGCCCAAGGGGGCGAATTTGCCTTTGTGCTGTATTCGGCTGCAGCCACGGCCGGCATTGTGGAGGCCAGTGTCAACGCCGTGCTGACGGCTGCCATCATCATCTCGATGGCGCTGACGCCGCTGGCCGTATTTGCGCTGCGCTGGGTCATGCCGGACAAGCCAGAGCAGGACATGGACGGCGTGGAGAGCGTGGAGGAGGCGCAGGGCCTCAAGGGAAGCGTACTCATCATCGGTTTCGGCCGATTCGGGCAGATCGCGAGCCAGTCGCTGCTGGCGCGCGGCATCGACATCGCCCTCATCGAAAACGATACCGACATGATCCGCGCGGCGGCCCAGTTCGGCTTCAAGGTGAATTACGGCGATGGCACGCGGCTGGACGTGCTGCACGCCAGCGGCGCCGGCCATGCCCGTGCCATCCTGGTCTGCGTTGACAAGAAAGAGGCGACCAGCCGCATCGTGGCGCTGGCCAAGCATGAGTTCCCCTTGACACCGGTGCTGGCCCGCGCCTATGACCGCCAGCACGCGATCGAGCTGATCCATCTGGGGGTGGATTACCAGCTGCGCGAAACCCTGGAGTCGGCCCTGGCCTTCAGCAGCGCGGCGCTTCGGCAACTGGGCGTGCAGGAGGCCGAGGTCGCCGAAATCGCCGAAGACATCCGCCGCCGCGATGCCGAACGGCTGCAGCTTCAGCTGTGCGGCGACATCAGCAGCGGCATTGACCTGATGCATGGCGGGCGCTGGACGCCAGCGCCGCTGACCAGGCCCAAGCAGTCCGGCAAGGCGCTCAACGAGCAAGCCGCCGAAGCGCTGGAACCGGCCGGTGCGGGCGCTGCGGGCGGGGCAAAACCGGCCGGACACCACGCGCAACCCGACTGAGCACGGGCTTCCCGGCGCACGCGGACAGGCCTTTTTCCTACAGACAGGCCTTCCAGCGGCCACCATGATCAGGACTTCAATTCCTGGAGCCTGAACATGCGTATCCGAACCATTGTGTTGATCGTCGCCATTGTGCTGATGGCCGGTTTTGCCGCGCTCAATCTCGACGAGTTCAGCCGACCCTACGTGCTGAGCCTGGGCTTCACCACCGTGCAGGCGCCGCTGGGCCTGGTCATGCTGGTGCTGCTTGCCGCCGTGCTGCTGGTATTTCTGGCCACCACGCTGTACATCCAGAGCACCCACCTGCTGGAAATGCGACAGTCCACCCGGGCGCTGACCGCCCAGCGTGAGCTTGCCGACAAGGCCGAAGCTTCGCGGTTCACGGAGCTGCGCCAGTACCTCGAAGCCCAGGCTGTAGCAGCCCAGCAGCGCGAGGCCGCCCACGGCACGGTGCTGGCGGAACGGCTGGCCCAGACCCAGCAGGTGCTGATCGGCAAGATCGAGCAGTCCGGCAACACACTGGCCGCCTATATCGGCGAGCTGGAAGACCGCCTCGAAACCCGCGACAGCGGGCCGCGTCCAACGCGTGCGGATACACCTTCCCTGCTTTGAGCCTGATGAGGGCCTGTCCTGCCTGAGGGACATCCGGCGCCGCCAAGAACCCGGGCGGTTGCACGAGCAACAGGGGGTCTCCGTTTGACACGGCCCCCGTCATGGCTCTCTTTACTCCAAAATTCATAGCATCTTGCGCTTTATGGACGGGGGCTACAGCCACATTTGGCATGCAAGCCCGGTGCGCGGCGGGTTCTGGGGCTGGGTGGACCGTTTCGCCGCGCACACCCACACTCACAGGCGGCGCGAGCGGGCCAGCAAGAACCGGCTGCGCAGCATTTACACCCCGCAAGTGGTGCGCAACGGCCGCGACTGGCTTCAATGGACCGGTGCGGAATCACGCATCAGCGTTAGCCCGGAAACTGCCCGCGTCCACCCACGGTGCTGGTCTGGTGGCCTGGATCCCGGGTTGGCTACGGATGCCAGGTCGCTGCACCGCCAGTACGGGTCGGCGGCTTGTGGCCCCCTGCCAACGCGTACGACAGCTGATTGGCCGCCCGGATGACGGTTTGCGCCAGTTCCAGCAAACGCGTCTCGGACAAGCGCGATGTGGGCCCGGAAATGCACACCGAGCCCAGCAGCCGCCAATGCATGCCGAACACCGGCGCCGACACGCTCGACACCTCGGCTTCGCGCTCCCCTTGCGAGAGGTGGTAGCCGCGCTGGCGAATCGTTTCATAAGGCTCGCCGGGCTCGCCTGAGAAAGCCAGAATCACGCGCCCAGGCGCCCCCAGTTCCAAGGGCAAGCCGATGCCCACACGCACATGGTGGCGGATGGTGCGGGGGCCGTCCACACGCGCCAGGCAGGTGCGCTGGTTACCCTCGCGCACATAAAACGAGGCGCTCTCCCCGGTCTCGATGGCGAGCTCACGCAACACAGGCTCGACCACGTCATGCGCATTGAAGGTGGCCTGGTAACACGCGCCCAGCCAGCCTGCCGCCCGACCCAGGCGCCAGCTGCTGTCTTCCTTCTGCACCAGATAGTGATCCGCCGCCAACGTGCGCGCGAGACGCAGCGCCGTGGTTTTGTGCATGCCGGTGCGGCGGCTCAATTCGGCCAGGGTCAGCTGGGCATCGGTCATGCCAAACGCTTCCAGCAAGCGCAATGCGCGCGTCACGGCAATCACGCCACCGGGCTCGTCGGTCCCGGGCAGCGCTTCAGATGCGGGGATTGATGGGTTCATAAATGAAATGCGTTGCGACTGATGAAACTATATTGCGTTAAATGGAACAGGACAAGAAAATTCACGCCATCAGCACAACAACTCGGAGACTTTTCATGAAATTGTTACGTCGCGGCCTGCTGGCTGCCCTTCTCTTTGCCACCTTGGCGGCTCCAGCCCTGGCCCAGGGCTATCCCAACAAAGCCATCCGCGTACTCGTGCCGTTCCCGGCGGGGGGCGGCACCGACATCATTGCGCGCGTCGTCACCAACAAGCTGACGGCCACGCTGGGCTGGAGTTTCGTGGTCGAGAACAAGCCCGGCAGCGGCGGCAACCTCGGCGTGGATGCGGCCGCCAAGGCCCCCGCAGACGGCTACACGGTGGCGCTGGGGCAGACCAGCAACCTGGCCATCAATCCGACGCTCTACAGCAAGATGCCTTACGACTCGGTCAAGGATCTTGCCCCGGTGGGCCTGGTGGCCAGCGCACCACTCGTGATGGTGGTGGCGGCCGATTCACCCTACAAGACGCTGGCCGACGTGGTCAACGCGAGCAAGGCCAAACCGGCGTCCATCAACTTTGCCTCGCCGGGCAACGGCACGGTGGCGCACCTGGCCAGCGAGCTGTTCCAGAAAACCGCGGGCGTCAAGTTCACCCATGTGCCGTACAAGGGCTCAGCCCAGGCGGCAACGGACCTGATTGGCGGGCAGGTGCAGTTGTACATGTCGTCCGTGCCGACGCTGATCGGTCACATCAAGAACGGCAAGATGCGCGCGATTGCCGTCACCTCGCTGAAACGCGTGGACGACCTGGCGCAAGTGCCCACGGTGGCCGAATCGGGCTACAAAGGCTTTGAGGCGGTTACGTGGTTCGGCTTTGTGGCCCCTGCGGCCGTGCCCAAAGACATCGTGGTGCGTCTGAACGCTGAAGTCAACAAGGCGCTGCAGGCCGCCGACGTCCAGAAGAAACTCGAAGACCAGGGCGCCGACGTGCTGGGGGGATCGCCTGAGCAGTTTGGTGCGCTGATCAAGTCCGACATCTCGCGTTGGGCGCCCATCATCAAAGAGTCCGGCGCCAGGCTGGACTGAGCGGGCGTGCCCGTTTTTCCAACTTTCCATCCAGGACTCTTTCATGAATCTGCCCGACATCATCCAGACCTTTGAGCGCGTGCCCGCCGACATCGTTGCGCAGGCTGCGCAGTACCAACCCGCCATCCTGGCCGACGTGGCCGGCCGCCGTGGCGCGCTGCACGGCCGCATCACGGCGCTGCGTCCGCGCATGAAGCTGGCCGGTCCGGCCTTCACGGTGGAAGTACGCCCCGGTGACAACCTGATGATCCACGCGGCCATGGCCCTGGCCCAGCCTGGCGACGTGCTGGTGATCGACGGCCAGGGCAACCAGACTGCGGCGTTGATGGGCACCATCATGATGACGGCGTGCAAACAACTCGGCCTCGCGGGTGTGGTGATTGACGGCGCGGTGCGCGACAGCCTGGAAATCGACGAAATGGACTACCCGGTGTTCTCGGTGGGCACCAACCCCAATGGACCGACCAAGCAGGTGGGTGGGCGCATCGGCCATCCGGTGTCGGTGGGAGGCGTGACGGTGCACCCCGGTGATTTCATCATTGGCGACGGCGATGGCGTGGTCGTGGTGGAGCGCGAGAAGATTGAGTCGCTGCTGCCGATGGCTGCGCACAAGGTGACCGCCGAGGCCACGCGCATCGCCCAGATCAAGGAAGGCAAGACCAGCGCGCCATGGCTGACCGCGTCGCTGGTGGCGGCCGGCGTGCTGAAAGAGGGAGAACGCCTGTGAGTGCTGCGCATTCAACGCCAAACACCAAGGCGGTGATCATTGTCACCGCCGCGGATCTGGCACCCCAGGCGGTGGAACTGCTGCAAGATTACGAACTGGTCTACGCGGGCAAGACGCCGCAAGTGCCCGACCTGATCGCGCTGGCCAGACGCCATGACCCGGTCGCCTACATCGTGCGCTACAGCAGCATCACCGCCGAGCTGATGGACGCCTCGCCGTCACTGAAGGTGATCTCCAAACACGGCAGCGGCACCGACACCATTGACAAGCCGGCCGCCGCCGCGCGTGGCATCGAAGTCACGGCTGCCGTTGGCGCGAATGCCGCGGCGGTTGCTGAACAGGCGCTGGCGCTGCTGCTGGCCTGTGCCAAGGCGGTGGTGCAGCTCAACGCACGCATGCACGCGGGGCACTGGGACAAAGCGACCCACAAAAGCCTGGAACTCGGTGGCAGGACGGTCGGCCTGATCGGCCTGGGTGCGATCGGCCAGCGTTTTTCGAAGATGTGCGATGCCATCGGCATGCGCGTGATCGGCTTCGATCCGTTTGCGAAAAACCTGCCCTCGTACATCCAGTCCGTTGATCTTGCCACGCTCTGGCGCGAGTCCGACGCCATTTCGCTGCACTGCCCACTGACGGCCGACAACAGGCAGATGCTCAATGCCGCCACGCTGGCGCAGTGCAAACAGGGTGTGATGGTGGTGAACACGGCGCGCGGCGGCCTGATCGACGAACCCGCGCTGCTGGCAGCGGTGCAGTCGGGTCAGGTCAGCATGGCCGGCCTGGACAGCTTTGCGGTCGAACCGATGGCCGCGCCGCACATCTTCCATCACCAGCCCGGCTTCATCCTGAGTCCACACATCGGTGGCGTGACCAGCGATGCCTACGTCAACATGGGCGTGACCTCCGCGCGAAATACCTTGGCCGTGTTGCAGAAAACCCGGTCAGCAGTCCCGGCCTGATGCGCGGTTGCGGAGTGCCCAAACGTTGACTCAGGTGGCTGACGCAGGTTCAGCAACTTTGGCCATTTCAGCCTCGGCCATCAGCCAGCGCACGAAATCCTGGGCGTCAGGGTTGCCTGCGGCGCGCGGAGACATGTTCACGAAGTAGCCCATGCGGGATGCCACGCCGCTGAAGGGCGCGACCAGCCGGCCGTCACGCAGCAGCTCGGCCAGCATGGGCAGGCGGCCGATCGCCACGCCCTGCCCCGCCACGGCCGCCGCCACCACATCGGAATACTGCGAAAAGCGCAGCGTGTTTTTCATGCGCACTTCTGGCAGCCCCATGACCTTGAACCAGGGCTCCCAGTCGATGGTGAGCGGCTGGCCTTGCGGCATGTCGGTGGCCAGCAGGGTGTGGCCGGCCAGGTCGGCCGGTTTTTTCAAAGGCAGCGCACGGTTCTTCAGCAACTGCGGCGCACACACGGGCAACACCGTTTCCTCGAACAGCGTGCTGCCCACGCCATGGCTGGTCAGGCTCAGGCGCACCGACACATCGATGCCGCTGCGTTCAAGGTCCAGCAGTTCCAGCGTGGCGGAAATCCGCACATCCACCCCGGGGTGGCTGGCCGTGAAACGGGCCAACCGCGGAATCAGCCAGAGCGAGGCAAACCCCGGCGTGGTCGTGATCGCCACCTGCCGCGCCGGCGTGCTGGCGCGCACGCTGGCGGTGGCATCGCGCAGCCGCTCCAGGCAGTCGCTGACAGCGCGCTGCATGAGCTTGCCGGCGTCGGTCAGCGCCAGCGCGCGATGGCGACGCTCGAACAGCGCGGTGCCCAGGTCGGCTTCAATCTGCTGGATCTGCCGGCTGACGGCCGACTGCGTGAGAAACAGTTCGGCGGCAGCCCGCGTGAAACTCAGCGTGCGTGCGGCGGCCTCGAAGCTGTGAAGGAGGTCCAGGCGTGGCAGTTCGCTGCGGCGAAAGCCCTGGGCCAGGACCACGGGCGAAGCTGGTTTCACATTCCTTGAATGCATGCAAAGGATTCCAAATGACCATTTGAACGCTCTGGGGCTGGCCAGTATATTCATTTCCACACCGAATGTGAAAGGAGTGCCATGATGACCGACTCAAGCCCCCTGGACCTGACCCTTGCCCACCAGGCGATGTTCAGCGTGTCCGACGCCGCAGGCGTACAGGTCACCTGCCACGAAGGCAGTTTGTGGGTCACGCTCGATGACGATCCGCGCGATATCGTGCTGGACGCCGGCGGCAGCTTCCTGACGACGGAGCATCGCCGCGCGCTGATTTACGCGATGAAGCCATCGTCGCTGAGCCTGCTGGTGGCCACCGCTGGCGCACGCACACGCCGCGCCGGGCGCACGGCGGCAGCAGCCGACATCAAGGTGACGTTTGCACTGCAGCCGGCCTGAACCTCGCCGCAAAACAAGCATCCGCCGCCCGGGCGAAACACGCCCGGCCATCCAGACGCCCGCTGCAGGGCGTTCGCCGGGCCGTTCCTGCTGCTGACTGGTGATGCACCGGTTGATCGGGACTGCAACCGGTCGGCGGGACCAGCGCCTGCCAGCTTTGCCGGACACTTTGCTCCGCTGTTTTTTTTAATACGACCGGTTACCGGCTTTACACCTCGCCATGGAGGCGCTGGCGCGCCCTGCGCTTCTCAAAAAAATGTCGCCTTCTCCAAGCTGGGCCTGATGAATCCGGATGCCGCCTGCATTCAACCCAGCGTCAAGTGGGCAGACGGGGCTACCTCATTGAAGGGATTGGCAGACCAGCCGCAGGCGATGAAACTGACTTCCGATAACGCAGGCCAATGAAGCCCTGTCTCAAGGACCGCTTCGTAGCCACGCGATGTCGAGCAGACGGGTGATGCTGGATTCATCCGACAGCGAGGGGAGAAAAAAATCATGTTTCAAAATCCAGAAAGATGGGCTTGCGCTGGTGTGCTGATGGTGGGTCAATTCGCCTTTGCCGCGCAGGTGTTTGCCGGCGATGGCTTCCTGGTCATCACCCGGGATGTGCCTTACCAGTCCGCAGCGGGCCCGCGCCATACCGGGCAGGTCACCGGCGTCCGCACCGCGCCAGATGTCCCGATGTTGGGTGCCGGATCAGCGGTCCGCGCAGGCGCAGTCACTGAGTTGACGGATCAAGAGTCGGCAGCGATCGCGGGACGCGTGCAGGGCCACATGGGCAGCGTCGCGGCCACCGTGCAGGCGGCAACGGCACAGACGGGCCTGGCGTCTGGAAAATTCACGGGTACAGGGGGCGATGGCTTTGCGCCCGCAGGCGGGCTGGGGTCGCTGGCTGGCGGCTTCGGCGTGCAGGCGGGAAGCACTGTCGGGCGCGCCACCGGCGCAATGGGTCAGGCCCTGAGCGGCGCCCTCACCGGCACCAGGTAGGGGGACGGCCATGTTGCAGATTCGACCCACGTCATACACGGTTCTGGCGCTGGCCTGGCTGGCCTCGTTGCCCTGCTGGAGTCAGGTCGCCGGACCGGAGTTGCCGGGCTATGTCACGCGCAGCGTGATCGACGGCAATGCGCTGAGCAATGTTCGCGGGCGATTCGCCGTGAACATGGCAGCAGGAGATTCAAATGCCCAGACGAATGCGGGCGCCATGGCCATTGGCCTGGACGGCGGCACTGCCGCAGCCTTGGTCGGTGTGCACCAGGCGACAGGATGGATTCGCGCTACCGCGCCGGATCTGTCCATCGCAGTGATCGGGGGCCGTGCCTTTGCAAACAGCTCGGGCGCAGTCTCTGTGAACCAGACCAGCGGCGTGGGGAACACCCAGGCCAACGGCATGGCGGTTGCGGTGGGCTTTGATGTGGAAGCAGCTTCAGAGAGCGTGCTCGCTGCGACTGCTTCCGGTGTTGGGCTGGCTGGTCCGGCCAGGGGCGCAAACATGAAGGCAGTATCGATCTCCGATGCAGCCTTTCGCGGCTCGCGCGGCCTGGTCCAGATCAACCAGTCTGCGGGGTCGGGCAACAGCACGGCCAACAACTTCGCCTTCCAGCTTCAGCTGGGGACGAAACCTTAAGACAGTACTTAACTTTTTGGAGATCATGCCATGAAAACACGCAAAATGAAGTCCGCTCCCCTGGCTCTGGCCGTGGCCGCATTGTTCGCCGCTCCGCTGGCTTTTTCGCAAGAGGACACCCGGGACAGCAAGACCACGTCGGCAACCAGTGTCAGTACGGACACCAGTTCCACGGAGAACAGCACCAGGGTCAACATCGAGAAAGACCTGCGTTACCGGCAGAATGTCAGCGTCGGCGGCAGAGTGCATGTCACTGGTCACATCGACGTCAACTCGAGCTCCGCAGCCGTGGTGGACGACAAGCAGATCAACTACCTCAACCAGGTCAACAACGACGAAGTCACGAACTCGTCGGTGGTCAATGGCAACGCCCTGCAGAACGCAGCCGGCAACATCGGCCTGAACGTCACGGCCGGCGACAACAACCAGCAGGCGAATTCTGCCGCGCTGGCCGCGTCCGATGCCAGCTTCCTGTTTGGTTCGTCCGATGCTGAAATCTTTGCACGCCAGGATGTCCAGGCCAACCGGGCTGTCAACTACGGCAACACCAACACGGCATCACTGGCCGGCAATGCGTTGCAGAATGCGACCGGCAACATCGGGGTCAACATCTCCGCCGGCAACAGCAACCAGCAGAAAAACGATCTGGCGGCTTCTGTCGCGGTCGCACGCATGGCCACGGCGACGGTGGCGGTCAAGCAGATGAACGACCACAACGTCACGTCCAACACGCCCAAGCAGCAGGAAGTCGTGACCCTGGTCCCGGTGAACCTGGCCTTCCAGTCCCGCGGCATCTATGCCGGCATCTCCGACCAGAAGGGTGACCAGTACCCCGACACCTGGACCGGCAACAGCCACCCGGGCGGCAGCCAGACCGGGCACATCGACCTCGACAGTGCTGTGCAAGGCGCGCAGAGTCGCCAGGCCTCGTCCGGCCTGAACGCCAACGGCACGCCCAACGGCGACTCCAGCGCCGGTGGCGCCCTGAGCTTCAATGAGCAGGGCGACATTGCCCTGAGCGGCTCAATCACCGGCTCGATCCCCGTCGTGACACGTGTCAGCCTGGCCACGACCAACACGTCTTCGCTGGGCGGCAACGCCTTGATGGGCGCGGCGGGCAATATCGGCGTGAACATCGCTTCGGGCACCAACAACCAGCAATACAACGGCATGGCTGTGTCGGCAACCCAAGCTGGTGGCAGCAACGGCGGTGGCGGCGAGGCACTCCGTCGCTGAAGTTCCGCTGCTGGATCAACCTTCGGCCGCCCTCCCCCGGCGGCCGAAGGCTTTCAGCGGGGCACAGATGAACTGTCATGAGCACGCAAAAACACAGATGGATCCGGTCGGCGGCGTGGCTGTTGGGTCATGCTGCTGCATTCCTGCCATGGGCGGGTCATGCCGGCGCGATCGGCCTCGGCGGCGTGATCCCCGGCGCGGGCGCCATCCAGAAGAACATCCTGAGCATGCGGGAAATGCGGTATGTGGACATGGTTCCACAAAAAACCGACTTCAGCTGCGGCGCGGCAGCACTTGCCACCATCCTCAATTACGCCTATGGTCAGAAGCTGACGGAAGACGAAGTCATCCAGGGACTGCTTCAGGTCAGTGATCCCGCCATCGTCAGGGAGAAGGGATTTTCCCTGCTCGACCTGAAAAATTACGTGCAGGCCAGGGGCATGCGCGGACGTGGCTACAACATGTCGCCGGAGATGCTGGACAAAGTCAAGGTTCCTACCATTGTGTTGCTCGATATCCGGGGGTACAAACATTTTGTGGTGCTCAAGAAGACGACACCGGACAAGGTCTACCTTGCCGATCCTGCACTGGGCAACCGGGTGGTTGCCAGGGAGGATTTTATGAAAGGCTGGAACCGGGTGGTGTTCGCCGTGATCGGTCAGGGCTTTGAGCGTGACACCGTGCTGTTGCGACCCAAAGAGCCGCTGACCGCGCGCAGCACCATCGACACCTGGCGGCCACTGACGGATGCCCAGTTGCTGGAGTTCGGGTTCTCCAGCGCAGAGCTTTTCTGAGGCGTTGTGCAATGGATCCGCAGCGCCCGATGAATCACCAGATGCGCAAGCTGATGGTCTTCAGTTGACGGACAGCCTGCTGTCCGGACAGTTTGAGGGGAAATGTGATGACACGAACCATTTATTCACTGGCGCTTGCCGCGGCGCAACAGGAAAAACCGTGGCACGGCAAGCCGCTGCGCCCTGCGGGCGGCTGCAGGTCATGGCAGCAGCGTGCGCTGGTTGCAGCGTTGGCAGGCGCTTTGGCTACCCTGCCCCTGGCACGCGCCGCGCTGCCGCCCGACCTGAATGTGTTTGATCATGCGTCCGAGATTCCTGACGGTGAGCTCGGCCACATGCGCGGCAAATTCGTGGCGGCCGGACAAGTCATGTACTTCGGCGTCGAAATGGTGACGCAGTGGCTCGCGTCCTCGGGACAGTCGATTACCGCCTCCGGCGTGTTGCAGATCAGTCTGGCCGGCAACACGCCGCAGGTCAGCTTTATACCAACCATCACCGTCGAGCAAAAAGCCGCCATGGGCGGTACTGCCAGCCAGGGGTCCGCCGTGGCAAGCGGCGGTGGCGGGCTGCAGGACGTCACTGGCGTGGTGCAGAACATCCAGGTGGCGGGCGCCTCGAACGGAATCACCAACACCATAGGCATCAACGTCCAGAACGCGTCGGGGCCAACGGCGCTGCAGTCCCAGCCCCAGGGGGCGCTCTCGGCATCCACCACCACAGCCAGCGGCAGCGTGGCCTCCGTCGGCCTCGGCGGCAACGGCATGAGTGTCGCCGTCGCCGTGCCGGACCAGGGCCGGGCGATGCAACAGATTCGCCAGGTGGGCATGGGCGGGGGGCAGGTGTTGCAGTCGGTACAGCTGGGCGGTGACGTCAACCAGATTCACAACCGGATCAACCTCAATGTCCAGATGAATTCCGCGTCCGGTCCGGCATCCCCGTCGGGCAACCTGTTGCTGGGGATGAAGCTCATGCCGCAAAGCGGTACTTTTTAAGTCGCCGGACGGGCCAGCCGCGCCCGTCCGTCACAGATTCGGGGCCGCACAGGGCGCTGAAAAGGGGAGCGCCGCCTTGTAGCGGACAGCAAATTTGGCAATCGAAAAACTGATGAGGGAGATCTTATGCGACGTTTTTTTCCGCTGCGGCCCCTGGTGTTGATGATGGCAGCCGGCCTCCCCCTGGCTTGCTTGGCAGACAACGATGACGAAGTAGCCGACCTGCGCCGGCAGGTACAGGCGTTGACCCAGCGTGTTGACACGCAGCAGTCGTCTCTGCGAGTGCTGGCCGCGCGCTTGCAGCAGCTTGAGGCGGCAGGCCCTGGCCAGGCGCGCATGGTGAGAACGGTCGATGCCGCCCAGCCCGATGGGTCCGCAGGCCAGGAGCCTGCCTCCGCAGAGGGTAGCGGTGCAGAGAAGGTCGTCCGGGAGGCACCGCCTTCGCGCAGTGCCGAGGCGGTGTACCGGGAACAGAGCGCCATGTTCGACCGCAAGTTCACCCTGGAAACCGGCGTGAGTTATTCGCACTCGAACCGGCGGGACCTTTTCCTCAATGGTTTTCTGGCGCTGGATGCGATCTTTCTCGGGCAGATCAATCTTGACCGCATCAAGGCCGACACCCTGACCTTTGACGTGACGGGGCGATATGCGCCCACGGACCGGCTCCAGTTCGATCTCAACGTGCCCTACCTGTACCGCTATTCCGCCTTTTCGTCGGTCGGCGCGGGTTTCAGTACCTCTGCCGTGGCCGAGAGAAATGTCTCGAACGGCGATGTGGGCGACGTCAGTGCCGGCGTGTTCTACCGCCTGATCCAGGAAAGTGCAGACAGCCCCGACACCGTGCTCAACTTCCGCGTCAAGGCGCCGACCGGAACCAGCCCCTATGGCATCAAGTTCGCGGATACGCCGGATTCTGGCGGCAACCTGAAGGTTCCCGCGAAGTTGCCAACCGGCAATGGCGTGTGGGCCGCCTCGGCCGGGTTGAGCTTCATCAAGACGGTGGATCCGGCCATCCTGTTCGCCAACCTGGGCTACACGCACCACTTTGACCGCAGCTTCAACGACATCAGTTCGGACCCGAACACGCGAACACCGGGCAGCGTCAGGCTTGGCGACCAGTTTTCGCTGGGGGCGGGTTTCGCCTTTGCGCTCAACGAACGCATGAGCCTGAGCACCTCGTACTCGCACCGCTTTGCCAGAAAAGCGAAAATCCGCCAGGAGGGCCAAGGCTGGCAAACCGTCAATGGCAGCGACTCCAGCGCCGGTGTGCTCAACTTCGGCGTGACCTATGCCTTGTCGGACCGGCGGTCCATGGTGTTCAACCTCGGCATCGGCGTCACCGCCGACGCGCCGGACGTCACCATCGGGGTCAAGTTCCCCTTCAGCTTCTGAGCGTAGCCAGGCTCCGTGCCTAGGCTTCGCGAAGGGCTTTTTTCAGCTGCTCGCCGATTTCCGGCTTGTGCGCAAACGGGTTGGTCGGGTTGCGCGCCTGCAGGATGTCCTCCAGCCGCGTCTGCACCGAGCCAATCGCCTTGGGGTGGCTGTAGATGTAGAACTGGTTGGCGGCGATCGCGTCGAACACCTTCTGCGCCACGTCGGCCGCCGTTACCTTGCCGGAGCCAACCGCCTTGTCGCTCATGGCCTGGCCGATCAGCTGGCTTTTGGTCGGCTTGGCGGCAGGCAGATCATCGGGCCGGTTGCGCTGGCTCTGGCTGATGCCGGTGGGCACGAAGAAGGGGCACAGCACCGAGGCACTGATCTGGTCGGTCACCAGCGCCAGGTCCTGGTACAGGGTTTCACTGAGGCTGACCACCGCATGTTTGCTGACGTTGTAAATGCCCATGTTGGGAGCATTAAGCAGCCCGGCCATGCTCGCGGTATTGACGATGTGGCCCTGCCAGGCCGGGTCTTTTCCGGCGGCTTCCAGCATCATCGGCGTGAACACACGCACGCCGTGCGCCACGCCCATGAGGTTCACGCCGATGACCCATTCCCAGTCCTTCAGCGTGTTCTCCCAGATCAGTCCCCCTGCCCCGACACCGGCGTTGTTGAAGACAAAATGCGGCGCGCCGAAACGTGCCAGCACAGCGGCGCCGAGCGCTTCGACCTCGGCGGCCTTTGACACGTCGAGGCGGAAAGCCAGCACCTGCGCGCCGGCGGCCGTCATTTCAGCGGCAGCCTTGTCGAGCGCATCCTGCTGCACATCGGCAAGCACGAGGTTCATGCCGAGCCGGGCGCCTATGCGTGCGCACTCGAGGCCGAAGCCCGAGCCGGCACCGGTGAGAACGGCGGTTTTGCCTTTGAAATCCGTGATCATCAGTAACTCCTTGAATGGGTGCGCAGCATCTCAACGTGGGGAATGCCGTCTTCGATGTACGGCGTGCCGGCGGTCAAAAAACCGTGCTGTAGATAAAACTTTTCAAGCCGCGCTTGCGCGCCTATGCGGATGGGCTGCGCACCCCACTGCCCGAAAACACAGGCGATGGCCTGCCGCATGAGTTCATGCCCCATGCCGCTTCCACGCAGCATCTCGCGGGTGATCACCCGCCCTATGCTGGCTTCGGCAAACTTGACGCCGGCCGGGAAGCAGCGTGCATAAGCCACGAGTTGGCCCTCGGATACGCCAAGAACATGCACGGCCGCGTGGTCGGAGCCGTCCATGTCCTGATAGATGCCGGCCTGCTCCATCACGAAAACCTCCGTGCGAAGCTGCAGGACGTCATAAAGCTCGGGGGTGGTCAACGCAGCAAATGGGACGGCCCGCCAGGCGATCCCGCTCATGCCTGGGCGACTGCCTTCATTGCATACCCGATGCGCGGGAAATGCACATGCACGGTGCCGGCTCTCTCGTCGGTGCGGCTCAAGGTGTAGTGCGTGCGGGTGGCGGCGATCAGCTCGCCTTCGGTGGGCTCGGGCCCGAAACTTTCGGCCGTGATGCTGACGCGGCTGCCCAGCGGGATGCCGTGTTCATCCTGAAAGGTGCTGTCAGTCAACAGGCCGTGGCCGACCGGCATGGGGTCGGCGGCTGCCGCTGCGGCGATGGCCTGGGCCGCATCGAATTTTTCCATGGTGCCGTGACCGATGGCGCTCATGCGGTCCATCCAGTCGAGCACGGCCGGTGTGAGCTGCAGGATGTCGGACACCACGGGCGTGCGCACCCGCGTGAACCACAGCGGGTGGTAGGCGGAAAAGTCGGCAATGCAGGGCACCTGGCCCAGCAGGAAAGGCTGTTCATCGAGCATGTCCGACAGGCGGCGCAGATACGACTTGTAGGCCGCGGCCGCGTCGGCCGGACGCAGGCGCACCATGCCGGCACTCATGGCCTTGCGGTCCTCGCTGAAGGCTTTTGCGGCTTCGGGCGGTGCACCGGCAAACATGTGGGCCGCGCCCCGGGGGCCCAGGTTGTGCGCCATGGCGGTCCAGAACAACGTGCTGTCGGCCCACTGCGCCAGCGTGCGCGCCAGGCCCTTGCCCGGCTCGGGGTAAAGGGAGGGCACGGGCTGCAGGTGCTCGAGCACATCGGCGATCAGCGCACTGTCGCAATAGATGTCGGCGCCAACCTGCAGGAAGGGTGTCTTGCGGTAGCCGCCGGTCAGCGCCAGCACGTCGGGCTTGGGCATGATGCCGGGAATGATCACCGACTTCCAGGCCAGCTGCTTGTAGCCGAGGATCAATCGGACCTTCTCGGAAAACGGTGAGGTCGGGTAGTGGTGAAGAATCAGGTCGGCCATGGGAGCTCCAGTTGACCGTCATCCCGGGCTTGACCCGGGATCCATGACGGCGTGCCAGGGAGGGATTGCGGATCAAGTCCGCAATGACAAGAACAGGTGTTCATCGCGGCATGGCGCGGGTGATCAGGGCGTCGAAGTCCACATCGGCGCCCAGGGTGCCGAAAGCCTGGCCCCAGTCGCCGCCCAGCCGTGAATCGCAGAAAGCCTCGAACACGGCCGCGGGGGCGCTCTGATACAGCAACGCGGCCTGCACGGCCAGCGCCACGTCCTGCGCCAGCCGCCGGGCCTCCATTTCGTTGGCCATCTCCTCGACTCGGGTCGGCAAGGCCGCAGCCAGCCGGTCCAGCGCCGGGTGTGCACCTTGGGCGGGTGCCAGTTCCTGCGCCAGCGCGGCGGGCGCATCGGCCTTGCGCAAGGCGCGCAGCAGGTCCAGCGCCATGATGTTGCCGGCGCCCTCCCAGATCGAGTTGAGCGGCATCTCGCGGTAGATGCGGGCCATGATGCCTTCGCCGCCCTCCTCCACATACCCATTGCCGCCCAGGCACTCCATGGCTTCCTGCGCAAAGTGACTGCCGCGTTTGCAGATCCAGAACTTGGCGACCGGCGTGAGCAGGCGCGCCATCGCCTGCTCGTGCGGGTCGGCACTGTTGTCAAAGGCCCGGGCCAGCCGGATGGACAGCGCGGTGGCGGCTTCGGATTCGAGCGCGAGATCGGCCAGCACGTTGCGCATCAGCGGCTGGTCAATCAGCGGCCTGCCGAAGGCCTCGCGTTGGGCGCAATGGTTGAGCGCAATGCTGAGCGCCTGGCGCATCAGGCCGCTGGTGCCGAGTGCGCAGTCCAGCCGTGTCATGGTGCCCATCTCGAGGATTTGCGGCACGCCGCGGCCTTCCTCGCCGATCAGCCAGGCGGTGGCGCTGTCGAACTCGACTTCAGAGCTCGCATTGGCCTTGTTGCCGAGTTTGTCTTTCAGGCGCTGGATGTGGATCGCGTTGAGGCTCTTGTCGGGAAGAACGCGCGGAATGAAGAAGCAGCTCAAGCCCGCGGGCGCCTGGGCCAACACCAGGAAGGCGTCGCACATGGGCGCCGAGAAGAACCACTTGTGGCCGGTCAGGCGAAAGCGCCGGCCCCAACCGTCGCTGCCATCGGGCACGGCCTGCGTCGTGTTGGCGCGCACGTCGGAGCCGCCCTGCTTCTCGGTCATGCCCATGCCCATGGTCACACCGGTTTTTTCCGAGAACAGCTTGAGCGCCGGATCGTAGGCGCGGCTCGTGAGTCTTGGCGCCCAGTCGGCGTGGATGGCGGCGTTGTCGCGCAGCGCCGGCGTGACCGCGTAAGTCATGGAGATCGGGCAGAGGATGGAGGGTTCCAGCTCCGTGAACAGCATGAAACCGGCAGCCCTGCGCACGTGCGGCGATGGCCCTTCGCCGTTCCACGGCGTGCCATGCAGTCCGGCCCTGGTTGCGGCATCCATGAGCACGTGATAACTCGGGTGAAACTCCACCTGGTCCACCCGCCGGCCGAAGCGGTCGTGGCTGTGCAGCTGCGGCGTGTGGGTGTTGGCCAGCCGCGCATGGGTTTGCATGGCGGTGCTGCCAAGGCTTGCCCCCAGCGCACTCAGTTCCGCCGTGGCCAACTGCGGCGCATTGAACTTCAACGCGTCGCGCAGGCCCTGGTTGGTGTCGAACAGGTTGTAGTCGGCCAGCGGCGCGGGCTGGTTGAAGACCTCATGGGTGGCGTTCATGGCATCCCTTTCAGCGGCGAAAAAACTGCCGTGTCAGATCAGTTTGACCAGTTGTTTGCCAAAGTTTTTGCCTTTGAGCAAACCCAGGAAGGATTCCGGCGCAGCCGCAATGCCCTGCGCAATGGTTTCGCGCGGCTTGAGCTTGCCGGTGGCGACCAGGGTGCCGAGTTCCTTCAGGGCCTCGGGCCAGACTTCCATGTGTTCGCTGACGATGAAACCCTGGATCTTCAGGCGATTGGTCAGGATCAGCTGCGGATAGGTCATGGGCAGCGGCTGGCCGTCATAACCGGCAATCATGCCGCACAGCGCGATGCGGCCGAAAGCGTTCATGCGTGAGAGTACGGCGTCCAGGACCATGCCACCGACGTTCTCGAAGTAGCCGTCGATGCCGTTGGGGCAGGCTTCCTTGAGCGCTTTCGACAGCGACGCCGCGTCCTTGTGCTGCTTGTAGTCGATGCAGGCGTCAAAGCCGAGCTCTTCCACCGCGTATCTGCATTTGTCCGGTCCGCCGGCAATGCCGACCGCGCGGCAGCCGCGCGCCTTGGCCAGGGCGCCAAAAGCGCTGCCCACGGCACCGGTAGCTGCGCTGACCACCAACGTCTCGCCGGCTTTGGGTTCAATGATTTTCACCAGGCCGTACCAGGCGGTGACACCCGGCATGCCCACGGCACCCAGGTAATGCGACAGCGGCACATGGGTGGTGTCCACCTTGCGCAGCGCGCCGGGCTGGGTCGCATCAACAACGCTGTACTCCTGCCAGCCGCCCATGCCGACCACCTTGTCACCGACGGCGAACTTCGGGTTTTTCGACTCGACCACCTCGCCGGCCGTGCCGCCGCCCATGACCTGGCCCAGCGCCTGTGGCTGGGCATAACTCTTGGCGTCGTTCATGCGGCCGCGCATGTAGGGGTCCAGGCTCAGGTAATGGTGGCGCACCAGCACCTGGCCGTCCTGCAGCGGCGGCGTGTCGCTGCTGACCAGCTTGAAGTTGCTGGCGACGGCTTCGCCGGTGGGACGGTTGTCGAGAAGGATTTGCTGGTTGAGTGGCATGTGGTGTCTCCTGGGGAAATGAGGTTTGCTATTGATTTGAGAGCTACTGGCGCCCGAGGAATAAGGGCTGGAGCACGATTTGTCTTGCAAAAATACGTTCTGCCCACTAGTCCGTCGAAATGACGGCCTGGAGGGCATTCACCCCTTTTGGGCCCACCGCCAGGCGTTTGACGTACTTGAAGGTGCCGGTGGCATGCGAACAGATGCGACCCTGGTCGTCGTACACCGAGCCTTCGGTGAAGGCCATGGTCGCCGTGCGGTGGATCAGCCGACCCTTGGCCGTCAGCTTGCTGCCGTCGCCAGGCGCCGGACGCATGAAGCTGGTTTTCATTTCGATGGTGACCACGCCCATGTCCTGCTGCACGCTGCGCGCCGCTGTCGCCATGACCACGTCCTGCAGCGTCATCAGTGCGCCGCCGTGCGTGACGTGAAACGAGTTCAGGTGCTCGGCCCGGGGCGTGTAGTCGATCTGCGAGGCCCCGCCTTCGAACAGCACGAGCTCGAAACCGAGGTGGTTGACAAAGGGAATCTCGACGCCGAAGCTCATAGACATATCGCCAGTGGGGGCAGTGCAGCACGCAAAGCCATAAGGGTGGGAGCTCCCTCCTGACCAGCCGGGGCCGCGGAACCGGCTTTGCCGGGCCGCAGGCGCAGCGCCCCCTTACCAGTGCAAGGGGCAGAGAGCCGCCGCAGGCTCGAAGCGAGCGAACGTGGGGGCTTCATTTCTAACCACCTGTTACCGAAGACACGCCGCCGTCCACGGCCATCCATTGCGCTGTGATGTGTTTGCCGGCGTCCGACGCGTACAGCACACACAGGCCCTTGAGGTCTTCGTCGTCGCCCAGTCGCTGCAGCGGTGCGTGGGCGGCCAGTTTTTCCTCGCCCAGGGCCTTGAGCGTGCCCATGGTCATCTTGCTCGGGAAAAAACCGGGGCAGATGGCGTTGACGGTGATGTTGTACTTGCCCCATTCGCAGCCCAGCGCGCGCGTGAAGTTGATCACCGCGCCCTTGGACGTGTTGTAGGCCACGGTGGTCATCTCGGGTGGATTGCCGCCCAGGCCGGCGATGGAGGCGATATTGATGATGCGGCCGGAACGGCGCGCAATCATGCTGTGTTTGGCAATGTGCTGGCTCAGGATGAAGTAGCCGCGGATGTTCAGGTTCATGACCTTGTCCCAGGCTTCGACCGGGTGGTCTTCGGCCGGCGCGCCCCAGGCGGCGCCCGCGTTGTTGACGAGGATGTCCACATGGCCGAAGCGCTTGATGGTTTCATCGGCCAGCGCGCGGATGTCCGCTTCTTTCGAACAATCGGCAGCGATCCAGTCGACGTCGATGCCGGCGGCCTTGAGTTCGGCCGCAGACTCCTGCAGGTCTTCGGCCTTGCGCGAGCTCAGCATGATTTTGGCGCCGGCTTCGCCCAGCGCCTGCGCCAGCTGCAGGCCCAAGCCGCGCGAACCGCCGGTGACGAGGGCGGTCTTGCCGGTGAGATCGAACAGCTGCTGGATGGTACGGGTCATGAGGGGTTCCTTGTTGTTGGGGGGAAGATGGGAACGAGTGTCGCGCAAAGCGCGCCTGCCGGCTGTCGCAGGGCGGACCGGTCAGTCGCTGCTGGTGAGGCGGGAGCGCACGTAGATCAGCACAAAACCGATGGCCGCCACGACGCCGCCGCCGACCACCATGGACCAGCCGAGGGCGTCATCCCTGCGCTGCACCGACAGGCCCAGCACCAGCGTGAGCAGCCCGCCGTAGATCAGGATCCAGATCAGTTGCTGCAGCCGGGCAATCGACTTGCTCGACGTGGTACTGCCTGATTCCTTGAAAAAACCCATCAGAACGCCTCCTCCGGCAAGTCGGCGCAGGTCAGGTCGCGGGCCGCGACCACCTGGAGCCAGGCGTCGATTTTAGGCAATTCGTAGTGATAAAAGTAGCGGACCGCGCCCAATTTACCGGCGGTAACAGCTATTGATTTTGTAGCATCGGCCTGCAGCGCGGCCAACGCCACATCCAGCCAGATCCAGGCCAGCACGGTGTGGCCGAAGCCCTGCATGTAGGGCACGGCATTGGCCAGCGCATCCTGCGGGTTGCCGGTGGCCCAGGCGGCCTGGGTGGTCGCCCCGACCTGCTGCAGCGCCTGGCCCAGCGCCTTGGCATAGGCCGCGAGTTCCGGCACCTGGCTCGCCCGCTCCATCGTGCTGCTGATGCGCGCCGCCAGCAGCTGCAGGCCCTTGCCGCCCTCCATCAGCACCTTGCGGCCCAGCAGGTCGGTGGCCTGGATGCCGTGCGTGCCCTCGTGGATCATGTTCAGGCGGTTGTCGCGCCAGTACTGCTCAACCGGGAAGTCGCGGGTGTAGCCGTAGCCGCCGTGGATCTGGATCGCCAGCGAGTTGGCTTCCAGGCACCATTCGCTGGGCCAGCTTTTGGCAATCGGTGTCAGCACCTCCAGCAGCAGGCGGGCATCGTCCGCCGCACCGGCCTCGGCCGTGTGTTGCTCGTCCACCAGCCGCGCGCAGTACAACTCCAGCGCCAGCGCACCTTCGCAATAGGCTTTCTGCGCCAGCAGCATGCGTTTGACGTCGGCGTGTTCGATGATGCGCACCTGCGGCCGGGCCGAATCCTTGCCCGCCGGTCCGACCGGCCTGCCCTGCGGCCGGTTTTTCGCATAGTCGAGCGAGGCGTAATAACCGGCCATGCCCAGCATGACGGCCGCCGTGCCCACGCCAATGCGGGCCTCGTTCATCATGTGGAACATGCAGCGCAGGCCTTCGTGCGGCTTACCGACGAGGTAGCCGATGGCCCCTGCAACCGGTCGTCCTGAGCCTGTCGAAGGGACCGGGTATTTGCCTTCGCCGAAGTTCAGCAGCGTGTTGGTGGTGCCGCGCCAGCCCAGCTTGTGGTTCAGCCCGGCCAGCGCCACGTCATTGCGCTCACCGGTGAGCAGGCCATCGGCGCCCACCATTTTCTTGGGCACGATGAACAGCGAGATGCCGCGCGTGCCGGGGATCAGCTTGCCGTCCGGCCCGGGGATCTTGGCCAGCACCAGGTGGATGATGTTTTCGGTCAGCTCGTGCTCGCCGGCCGAGATCCACATCTTGTTGCCCTTGAGCCTGTAGCGCGGGCCCAGCGGCTCGGCGTCGAAGTCGTCACCGTCCGGCACGGCGCGTGTCGTGATGTCGCTTAGCGAGGAACCGGCCTGCGGCTCGCTCAGGCACATGGTGCCGAAAAAACGCCCGGCGAACTCGTTGCGCGCAAACACCTCTTTCTGCGCTTCGGTGCCGTGCACCAGCAGCAGGTTGGCATTGCCCTTGGTCAGCAGGCTGGAGCCTATGCTGACCGAGGCCATGGCAAAAAAGCAGTTGGCCGCCGCCTCGATGGTGTAAGGCAGCTGCATGCCGCCTTCGTCGTAGTCCTGAGCGGCGCTGAGCATGCCCGAGCCGGCGTAGGCCTTGTGCGCCTCGTGTGTGGCCTGCGGCAGGATGACTTTTTCACCGTCGAACTGCGGCTCCTGGGTGTCGACCAGGCGGTTGAAAGGCGCGTATTTTTCGCGCGCGATGCGTTCGCAGGTGTCGAACACCGCGTCGAAGGTTTCGCGCGAATGGTCGGCAAAACGTTCGCGCTGGTTCAGCGACTCGGCGCCCAGCCACTGGTAGAGCAGGAAATCAAGCGTGGGTCGAAGGCTCATGGTGCTTCACCGGAAACGGGGAACGAAAAAAAACAGGGGCTGAGCCATGTGTCCGTTTTTCACTGGACGACTGCTCAGCCCCTGATCGATGCTTGCGCTCGAAAAATCGGCTCAGAGCACTTCAAAAATACCCGCAGCACCCATGCCGCCGCCGATACACATGGTCACGCAAACACGTTTGGCGCCGCGGCGCTTGCCTTCGATCAGCGCGTGGCCGGTCAGGCGCTGGCCGCTGACGCCGTAGGGGTGGCCCACGGCAATCGCACCGCCGTTGACATTGAGCTTGTCCATCGGAATGCCCAGCTTGTCGCGGCAGTAAATCACCTGCACGGCAAAGGCTTCGTTGAGTTCCCACAGGTCGATGTCGCTGACCTTCAGGCCCAGACGGGCCAGCACCTTGGGGATGGCGTAGACGGGGCCGATGCCCATTTCGTCCGGCTCGCAGCCGGCAACCGCAAAACCGAGAAAACGGCCCAGCGGCGCCAGGCCTTTTTTCTCGGCCACTTTTTCATCCATCACCACGACCGCGCCGCCGCCGTCGGAGAACTGGCTGGCATTGCCGGCCGAAATCACGCCGCCGGGAATGGCCGGCTTGATGCCGCTGATGCCTTCCTTGGTCGTGCCTTCGCGAATGCCTTCGTCCTTGCTGACCGTGACCTGCTTGGTGGTCAGGCCCATCACGGCGTCGGCCACACCCATGGTGACGGTGATCGGTGCAATCTCGGCGTCGAACAGGCCGGCAGCCAGGGCAGCCGAGGCTTTTTGCTGGCTGGCGGCACCGTATTCGTCCATCTGCTCGCGCGTGATGCCATAACGCTTGGCGACCTGCTCGGCCGTCTGCAGCATGTTCCAGTAGATCTCGGGCTTGTTCTTGACCAGCCAAGGGTCGGCCAGCATGTGGGTGTTCATTTCCTGTTGCACGCAGGAAATGCTTTCCACACCACCGGCCACATAAATGTCGGCTTCACCGGCAATGATGCGTTGCGCGGCCAGGGCAATGGTCTGCAGGCCGGACGAGCAGAAACGGTTGACGGTCATGCCCGACACGGTGATGGGGCAGCCGGCGCGCAGCGCGATCTGGCGCGCAATATTGGCGCCGGTCGCGCCTTCGGGGTTGGCGCAGCCCATGATCACGTCCTCGACCTCGCCAGCCTCGATGCCGGCGCGCTTGATCGCGTGTTCAACCGCGTGGCCGCCGAGGGTGGCGCCGTGGGTCATGTTGAAAGAGCCCTTCCAGCTTTTGGCCAGGGGGGTGCGGGCGGTGGAAACGATTACAGCTGAAGTCATGAAAATCTCCGTGAATTAATTGAACGTCTTGCCTTCGGCGGCCAGCTTGGCCAGCAGCGGCGCCGGTTGCCAGAACTTGGCGTCGTCCAGCGGGTTCTGGGCAAAACGCTTCATGCTCTGCACCACGTTGAACAGGCCCACCTGGTCGGCGTAATTCATGGGGCCACCGCGGTAGATCGGAAAGCCATAACCCATGAGGTAGACCATGTCGATGTCGCTGGCCCGGGAGGCAATGCCCTCTTCCAAAATGTGCGCCGCTTCATTGACCAGCGCGTAAACCAGGCGCTGGACGATTTCCTCGTCGGAGATCTTGCGCGGCGTGATGCCCAGCGATGCGCGGTGGTCTTCAATCATCTTCACCACTTCGGCGTTTGGAATCGCGTCGCGCTTGCCGGGCACGTAGTCGTACCAGCCGGCGCCGGTTTTCTGGCCGAAACGGCCCTTCTCGCACAGCAGATCCGCGGTCTTGCTGTACTTCATGTCCGGCTTTTCCTGGTAGCGGCGCTTGCGGATGGCCCAGCCGATGTCGTTGCCCGCCAGGTCGCCCATGCGGAACGGGCCCATGGCCATGCCGAACTTCTCCATCGCCTTGTCGACCTGCGCCGGCGTGCAGCCTTCGTCGAGCAGGAAGCCGCCCTGGCGGCCGTACTGCTCGATCATGCGGTTGCCGATGAAGCCGTCGCAAACGCCGGACACGACGGCGGTTTTCTTGATCTTCTTGCTGACCGCCATCACCGTGGCGAGCACGTCCTTGGCGGTTTTTTCCCCGCGAATGACTTCAAGCAGCTTCATCACGTTGGCCGGGCTGAAGAAATGCATGCCGACCACGTCCTGGGGACGCTTGGTGAAGGCTGCGATCTTGTTGACATCCAGCGTCGAGGTGTTGGAGGCCAGGATGGCGCCCGGTTTCATCACGCGGTCGAGTTCCTTGAACACTTTTTCCTTGACGCCCATTTCCTCGAACACGGCCTCGATCACCAGGTCGGCGTCTTTCAGGTCGTCATAGCTCAGGGTGGTGCTGAGCAGGCCCATGCGCTGCTCGTACTTGTCCTGCTTGAGCTTGCCCTTCTTGACCTGGGCTTCGTAGTTCTTGCGGATGGTGGCAAGGCCCTTGTCCAGCGCCTCCTGCTTCATCTCGAGCATCTTGACCGGGATGCCGGCGTTCAGGAAGTTCATGGCAATGCCGCCGCCCATGGTGCCGGCGCCAATCACGGCGACCGACTGGATCTCGCGCTTGGGCGTGTCTTCCGGCACGTCCGGAATCTTGGACGCGGCGCGCTCGGCGGCGAAAATATGCCGCAGCGCCTTGCTTTCCGGGGTCCACATCAGGTTGATGAAGATCTCGCGCTCAAAGGCCATGCCTTCGTCGAATTTCTTCTTGGTCGCGGCTTCGACGGCATCCACGCACTTGACGGGGGCCGGGAAATTCTTCGCCATGCCCTTGACCATGTTGCGCGCAAACTGGAAGTAGGCGTCGCCATTCGGGTGTTTGCAAGGCAGGTTGCGCACCAGCGGCAAGGGGCGCGTGTCGGACACGGCCTGGGCAAAGGCCAGCGCCTCCTGGGCCAGTGATTCTGCGGACGCGGCCATCTTGTCAAACAGCTTCTGGCCCGGGATCTGCGCCAGCAATTCGCTCTTGACGGGCTCTCCGCTCACGATCATGTTCAGTGCGGGTTCGACACCGAGCGCGCGCGGCAGCCGCTGCGTGCCGCCGGCACCGGGGATCAGGCCGAGCTTGACTTCAGGCAGGGCCACGCTGCAGCCAGGCGCTGCAATGCGGTAGTGGCAGCCCAGCGCGAGCTCCAGCCCACCGCCCATGCAGACCGAATGAACCGCCGCAACCACAGGCTTGGAAGAGTTCTCAAGCGCAAGAATCACGCTCAGCAGGTTGGGCTCGGCCAGCGCTTTCGGTGTGCCGAATTCCTTGATGTCGGCACCGCCGGAAAAGGCCCTGCCGGCACCGGTGAGCACAATGGATTTGACGGCCGCATCGGCATTGGCTTTTTGCAGGCTGTCGGTGATGCCGACCCGGGTGGCATGACCCAGGCCGTTGACCGGGGGGTTGTCCAGTGTGATCACCGCGACACTGCCGTGGACTTCGTATTTGGCTGTCATTTGCTTTTCCTTTGTTGCGTGTTACCCGGCCATCGGCGGGATCAGGTGATGATTCTCAAACGGCTGGGCGTCCAAAAATAGTACGACCGTTCTATTTGCCATTGTAGAAGGCTGGCGGGGCACTGCAAGCCTGACCGGCGCCGCCCTTGTCCCTGTCGTGACAAAGTCTGCCTCAGACTTCCAGCCACTCCTTGCGGGTGTAGGCGTCGGCGCGCAGGCTCTCCGGCGTCCCCTCAAACACGATGCTGCCATGACCCATGACCAGTGCCCGGTCAGAAATTGCCATGGCAATGGTCAGTTTCTGCTCGATCAGCAGCACCGAGATTCCCTTGGCCTTCAGGGTCTGCAGGTACTGGCCCACCAGTTCGACGATCTTGGGCGCCAGCCCTTCGGTCGGCTCGTCGATGATGATCAGGTCCGGGTCGCCCATCAGTGCGCGGCACAGCGTAAGCATTTGCTGCTCGCCGCCGGACAGCACGCCGGCTTCGGTGTGCTGCCTTTCCCTCAGGCGTGGAAACATCTGGTACATGTCTTCAAACGACCAGCGGCTGCCTTTGCCCTTGCCTTTTTGCCCGAGCATGAGGTTCTGGTGCACGGTGAGCGTCGGGAAGATGTCGCGGTTTTCCGGCACATAACCAATGCCCAGGTGCGCGATCTCGTAGGCCTTCTGCCCGGTGATGCGCCGGCCTTTCCACTGGATGTCGCCCTCGCATTCCACCAGGCCCATGATGGCCTTGGCCGTGGTCGACCGACCCGAGCCGTTGCGTCCCAGCAGGGCGACGATTTCCCCGGGCTGGACCTCAAAGTGGACCCCGTGCAGAACGTGGCTCTTGCCGTAGTAGGCGTGGAGGTTTTCTATTTTCAGCATGTTCAGTGTCCTCCCGCCTGGGAATCGGCCACAGCAGAGCCCAGGTAGGCCTCCTGCACACGCGGGTTCGCGCGTACCGCTTCGGGCACGTCAAAGGCCAGCACTTCGCCGTAGACCACCACCGCGATCTTGTCGGCCAGTCCGAACACCACCCCCATGTCGTGCTCCACCGTGAGCAAGGTCTTGCCCGTCGTGACCTCCTTGATCAGGCTGATGAAGCGGCTGGTTTCGCTGCGGCTCATGCCGGCGGTCGGCTCGTCGAGCAGGATGACGTTGGCACCGCCGGCAATGGTGATGCCGATCTCCAGCGCCCTCTGCTCCGCGTAGGTCAGGTTGATGGCCAGCACGTCGCGCTTTTTGTCGAGCTTGATCATCTGCATGAGTTCGTCGGCGCGCTGGTTCGCATCATCGAGGTCGGCCAGGAACTTCAGGAAGGTGTACTTGTAGCCCAGGCTCCACAGCACGCCGCAGCGCAGGTTCTCGAAGACACTGAGCTTGGGGAAGATGTTGGTGATCTGGAAGCTGCGCGACAGGCCGGCCCGGTTGATCTCGAACGGCTTCTTGCCGTCAATGCGCTGGCCGTTGAGCAACACCTCGCCGCTGGTGGGCGCGAAGCGTCCGCTGATCAGGTTGAACAACGTGGATTTACCGGCACCGTTGGGGCCGATGATGCCGACCCGCTCGCCGGCGGTCACTGCAAGGTTGACGCCGCGGATGATTTCGGTCTTGCCGAAACTCTTGCGCAGGTCTTTGAGCTCTAAAGCGTAGCTCGACATCACATGGCCTCCCTGCGCTTGATTTCTTTTTCAATGTATTCCTGGATCTCGCCCCACTCATGCAGGAACTGCCGGCGCGTGACCTCGAACAGGCCCAGTCCGGTCAGCATGACAAGTCCCGCGCCGAACCAGCTGTTGACGCTCTTGGCGTCCAGCGCCACGCCCAGGAACTCCAGCTTGGACCCCAGCGTGGTGTTGAGTTGCAGGTGGTAGACCATTTCGATCATGGCGCCGGCGCCCAGCAGCAGGACCAGCGCGGTGACCGCCAGCGCCAGGTAGCTGACCCACAGCTGCCTGAGCTTGCCGTACAGCGCCACGCGCAGGTTCATCATGATCAGGCTGGCAATGCCGCCGGGGGCGTACATGACCATGAACAGGAAAATCAGGCCCAGGTAAAGCAGCCAGGCCTTGGTGAACTCGGACAGCAGCACAAAGGCCAGCACCATCAGGATGGCCCCAATGATGGGCCCGAAGAAGAAGGTGGCGCCGCCCAGGAAGGTGAACAGCAGGTAGGCCCCCGAGCGGGCGGCGCCGACCACTTCCGCGGTGACGATCTCGAAATTGAGCGCTGCCAGCCCGCCCGAGATGCCGGCAAAAAAGCCGGCAATGATAAAGGCGATATAGCGGACCTTCTGGGTGTCGTAGCCCACAAACTCCACGCGTTCCGGGTTGTCGCGCACGGCATTGAGCATGCGGCCCAGCGGCGTTCGGGTGAAGGCGAACATGGCCGCGACCGCGACGAAGGTGTAGGCGGCGATCAGGTAATACACCTGGATCTGCGGACCGAAGGTGATGCCCATCCTGGCACTGCCGGTCACCCGATTGCCCGCCACGCCACCCTCCCCGCCAAAAAATTCCGGGATCATCAGCGACAGCGCAAAGACAAGTTCACCCAGTCCCAGCGTGATCATGGCAAAGGTGGTGCCGGACTTGCGGGTGGTGACATAACCGAACAGCACCGCAAAACCCACGCCGGCCAGTCCGCCCACCATGGGCACCAGCGACACCGGCAGCGACAGGGAGCCGGCGCCGACGCTGTTGAGCGCATGAATGGCCAGGAACGAGCCGAGGCCGGTGTACACCGCATGGCCGAAACTCAGCATGCCGCCCTGCCCCAGCAACATGTTGTAGGACAGGCAGGCGATGATGGCAATGCCCATCTGGGACAGCACGGTCATGGCCAGCCCGCTGCCAAACATCAGCGGCGCGACGGCCAGTACCAGGGCGAACAGCCCCCAGGTGAGCCAGCGACCGATGTTGAGCGGCGCAAATTGGTAGTGTTTTTTCATGAATCAGCCCTCCCGCTTGCCCAGCAGGCCGCGGGGCCTGAAGATCAGGATGAGCACCAGGAACAGGTAGGGAAGAATGGGCGCCACCTGCGACAGCGTGAGCTTGATGTAGGAGTTGTTGGCCATGCCCGCACTGAGCGGCAAGCCGATCTGTTGCGCCAGGGTCGCCAGCGAATAGTCAAACGCCACGGCGAAGGTCTGGATGACACCGATCAGCAGGGACGCCACGAACGCCCCCGACAGGGAACCCATGCCGCCGACCACGACGACCACGAAGATGACGGAGCCCACGGTGGCAGCCATGGCCGGTTCCGTGAGAAAGGTGCTGCCGCCGATCACGCCCGCCAGCCCTGCCAGCGCGGAGCCCGCGCCGAACACCATCATGAACACGCGGGGAACGTTGTGGCCCAGGGACTCCACCGCTTCCGGGTGAGTCAGCGCGGCCTGGATCACCATGCCGATACGGGTGCGCGTCAGCAGCAGCCAGACGGAAGCCAGCATCACCAGCGCGACCAGCATCATGAAGCCCCGGGTCGCGGGAAACGGCGAGCAGACGATGCGCACGGCGGCATCGGCCGCGCTGCAAAGCTCCGCAGGCGCGGTGCCCCAGACCATGCTCAGGCCCTTGACGGAGTCGTTGATCAGGGTGAAGACCGGCCCCTGCAGCGCGGCGGGCGGGTGGAACTCGACGGCAATGCGGCCCCAGATCAGCTGCACCAACTCGACAATCACATACGACAGGCCGAAGGTGATCAGCAACTCGGGAACGTGCCCGAACTTGTGCACCTTGCGCAAAAACTGGCGCTCAAACAGGGCACCCAGCGCGCCGACGACCAGGGGCGCGGCGACCAGTGCCGGCCAGAAGCCAACGAACTGGGCCACGGTGTAGCCCACATAGGCGCCCAGCATGTAAAAGCTGGCGTGCGCAAAATTCAGGACGCCCATCATGCTGAAAATCAGCGTGAGCCCGGAACTCAGCATGAACAGCAAAAGCCCGTAGCTCAGCCCGTTCAGCATCGAGATGATGAAAAACTCCATTCCTGTCGACCTTCCTCATCGGTAAAAATAAAAGAGCCCGATACGGCAGACCCGCTCGGGCTCCTGGTTCAGGATTTCTCGCTTACGGACGTTTCATCTGGCAGCTGGTCGGCGTGCTCGAGACATAGTTGGGGTATTCCTTCAGCGGAGCCATCGTCATGCCGGTCTTCTCGGGGCTGTAGGGATACTTGGCATCGGCCTTCTGCCAGACCGACATGTACAGCGGTTGCTGCAACTGGTGGTCGGTCTTGCGCATTTCGACTTCACCGTTGAAGCTCTTGACCCTCAGGCCTTCCATCGCGGCGGCCACCTTCACCGGATCGGTGGATTTGGCCTTGGCCATGGCAGCACCGAGCATCTCGAAGATGCGGATGGTCGAGCCGGTGTAGAAGTCGTCGTTGTACTTGGCGTTGAACTCTTTCATCCACTTGTCCATCTGCCCACCCATGTTGTAGTGGTTGTAGGCGATCTGGTAGACGCGGCCGGCACCATTGGTGCCCAACGCTGTGGGGGTGCCCGTGACGCCCGCGTAGTAAGTGAAGAACTTGCCGGTGTAGCCGTTTTCATTGGCCGCCTTGATCAGCAGCGACAGGTCGGAGCCCCAGTTGCCGGTGATCACGGTGTCGGCGCCCGAGGCCTTGATCTTGGCGATGTACGGTGCGAAGTCACGCGTCTGTGCCAGCGGATGCAGGTCTTCGCCCACGATCTGGATATCAGGACGCTTGCGCGCCAGGGATTCCTTGGCGTATTTGGCGACCTGGTGGCCATGGGAGTAATTCTGGTTCAGCAGGTAGACTTTTTTGATGTCTTTCTGGTCGGCCATGAAGCTGGACATGGCTTCCATTTTCATCGACGTGTCGGCATCAAACCGGAAGTGCCAGTAGCTGCATTTGCTGTTGGTCAGGTCCGGGTCCACAGCCGAGTCGTTGAGATAAAGCACTTCCTTGCCGGGATTGCGTTCATTGTGTTTGGTGACGGCATCCGTCAGGGCCATGGCGACCGAGGAACCGTTGCCCTGGATGATGTAACGCGCGCCCTGGTCGATGGCTGCTTTCAGCGCGTTCAGGCTTTCTGCGGGGCTGAGCTTGTTGTCGATAGGGGTGACTTCAAACTTCACGCCAGCCGGGTTGCCCGCGCCGCTGAACTTCTCGGCAAAAAACTGGTAGCCCTTGATCTGGCTGACACCCACCGGTCCCAGCAAGCCGGTCAGAGGGTCAATGCGGACCATCTTGACGGTTTCGCCTTTCTGGGCGAAGGACACACCGGCAGCCATCATCATGGCCGTCGCTGCAACAATTTTCATGGTCAATTTCATCAAATGTCTCCTTGTTAACTGATAAGGGCAGAGTACAAGTTTTTGTGCGCTGCAGCGTAGGGGATTGCCCGTAAAAACCGGCCTGGCTATCGCGCAGGTGACAAAGTACCGTGGCAGAAAAATCCGGGCATTCCGCAGCGCGGAATGAACCGCGCTGCCATGCCCGTTGCCGGCCACGGCAAGGTTGGCATCACAGGCCGGGCAAGGTGTAGTCCTTGAGCTGCTCGCGCAGGCGTGTCTTGAGCATTTTTCCGGTCGCGCCCAGGGGAATCGCATCGACAAACACGACGTCGTCGGGAATCTGCCACTTGGCCGTCTTGCCTTCGTAGAAACGGAGCAATTCCTCGCGGGTGACTTCGGCGCCCGGCTTTTTCACCACCGCGATGATGGGGCGCTCGTCCCACTTGGGATGCCGCACGCCAATGCAGGCCGCCATGGCCACGGCGGGATGCGCCACAGCGATGTTTTCGATGTCGATGGAGCTGATCCACTCGCCGCCCGACTTGATCACGTCCTTGCTGCGGTCGGTGATCTGCATGTAGCCATCGGGGTCGATGGTGGCGACGTCGCCGGTCGGAAACCAGCCGTCCACCAGCGGGTTGCCGCCCTCGCCCTTGAAGTACTCGGCAATGATCCACGGGCCCTTCACATGCAGGTCGCCGAAGGCCTTGCCGTCCCAGGCGAGCTCCTTGCCCTCGGGGTCGACAATTTTCATGTCCACGCCGTAGATCGCCCGCCCCTGCTTGAGCCGGATCTTCATCTGCTCGTCCCTGGACATGGCCAGGTGCTTGTTCTTCAGCGTACACAGCGTGCCCAGCGGCGACATCTCGGTCATGCCCCAGGCATGCAGCACCTCGACGCCATAGTCTTCCTGGAAGGCGTGGATCATCGCGGGGGGACAGGCCGAACCGCCAATGACCGTGCGCTTGAGCGTGGAGAATTTGAGGCCGGCGGGCTTCATGTGGCCCAGCATCATCTGCCAGACGGTGGGCACGCCGGCGGCATAGGACACCTTCTCGGCTTCGATCAGTTCATAAATCGACTTGCCGTCCAGTGCCGGGCCGGGAAACACCAGCTTGGCGCCCGTCAGCGCGGCCGAGTACGGGATACCCCAGGCGTTGACGTGGAACATGGGCACCACAGGCAGGATGGAATCGCGTGCACTCAGGCACATCACGTCGGGCAGCGCCGCGGCGTAAGCATGCAGGATGGTCGAGCGGTGGCTGTACAGCGCCGCTTTCGGGTTGCCCGTGGTGCCGCTGGTGTAACACATGCTCGAGGCCGAGTTTTCGTCGAAGCTGGGCCACTTGTAATCGGCCGAATGCGGGGCGATCCAGGCTTCGTAGCTGCTCAGATTGGGGATGCCGCTGTCGGTGGGCAGCTTGTCCGCATCACACAGCGCGATGTAGTGCTTGATGGTGGTGCATTTCGCATGGAAGGCCTGGACCAGCGGGAGGAAGGACATGTCAAAAAACAGCACCTGGTCTTCCGCATGATTGGCGATCCAGGCGACCAGGTCGGGGTGCAGGCGCGGGTTCAACGTGTGCAGCACGCGGCCGGAGCCGCTGACGCCGAAATACAGCTCAAGGTGGCGGTAGCCGTTCCAGGCCAGCGTGGCGACCCGGTCGCTGAACTGCAGCTTGAGCGCGTCCAGTGCGCCGGCCACCTGGCGCGAGCGGCGCGCCACGTCCCGGTAGGTGTAGCGGTGGATGTCGCCTTCCACACGGCGCGAAACAATCTCGGCATCGCCATGGTGGCGCTCCGCAAAATCGATCAGCGATGAAATCAGCAGTGGCTGGTTTTGCATCAAACCCAACATGGTCTTGTTTCCTTTTTTGTCCGGTAAAAATTCTGTGCCGTTCGGCAGCCTGGTAACCGCATGGTAACGCCCGTGAAGCGAGCTCTGGAAGCACCAGCGCCTCAATCAGCACCTTGGCGACAGCGCAGGGACGGTGTCTTGGTTTTTGTTGACGTGCATCACGGTCGGCCAGGTACCGCGCCCGCAACCCGAATTGCCATGCCGCACTGTGCACGGCTGTGCCCGGGGCCGGCAAGAGATGTCGCTGCTCCGACAGTTCCTAGGTACAAACCCCATGACACTCCCCGTGGCGCTCGGACATTCCAGACCGGCCAGGTCATGCCCCGCGGCTGCGGAGACAATCGCTCCCATGTCCCTTGAAGAAGCCGTTTTCCCGCACCACCGCTTTCTGCGCGGCCAGCCATGGTTTGCCGCCCTGCCCGCCGACACCCAGACCCGACTGCTGGAGCGCACCCTCACGCTGTCGGGCCGCAAAGGCGAGGTCATGCTGGCGGCGGGTTCGCCGGTCAAGGGCTGGTATGCCGTGTTGTCGGGGCTGGTCAAGCTGCAAAGCACCTCCTGCACCGGTCGGGTGTCGGCTTTTCTCGGGGTGCCGGACGGCGAGTGGTTTGGCGAGGGCTCGGTCCTGAAAACCGAGCCGCGCCGTTATGACGTGATTGCCCTGCGCGACACCTTGCTGCTGTGCCTGCCGCGCGCCCAGTTCGATGAATTGCTGGCCCACAGCCTGCCCTTCAACCACTTCCTGGTGGCGCACCTGAACCGGCGCCTGGGCCAGGCCATGACCATCATCGAGGCGGAACGCCTGCGCTCCCCCGAGCAGCGTGTGGCCCTGTACCTGACCCGCGTGTTCTGGCAGGGCCGGCGCCGGCTGGTGCTGTCGCAGGAAGAACTCGGCCACCTGGCCGGGCTGTCGCGGCAGACGGTCAACCGCGCCCTCAAGACGCTGGAGCAAGAAGGCCTGGTGTCGCTGGAGTTTGGCCGCGTCGCCATGCTCGACGAACAGGCCCTCGCCGCGTATGCGGTCCGGCCCGAGGGATAAGGCCCCCACGGTCGCTCACTGCGTGCAGCTCCCGGCCCCCCGAGGGGGCCGCTGCGCCTGCGGCCCGGCAAAGCCGGTTCCGCGGCCCCGGCTGGTCTGGATCGAAGTCCAAGTTCGCGCAATTCCGCTCGCCCTGAGCTTGTCGAAGGATGCCCCGACGCGGCTTTAACCCCACCAGCACGGGGCTGCTTGTGCCATAGGACAATGATCTCATGAACTCTGTCATCGGCGAGCCGCTTGCTGCGATTCCGGGCCTGAAATGGGCCAACCGCTTTGCCCAATTGGGTACGGATTTTTACACCGACCGCCTTCCCAGCCCCCTGCCTGCCCCGTATTGGGTCAGCCGCAACCAGGCCCTGGCCCGCGAGTTGGGTCTGGACCAGGCCTGGTTTGAATCGCAGGAAGCGCTGGCGCTGTTCACCGGCAACCAGCTAGCCCAGGGCTTGCAGCCGCTGGCCAGCGTCTACAGCGGCCACCAGTTCGGCCAGTGGGCCGGTCAGCTCGGTGACGGCCGCGCCATCCTGCTGGGCGAGATTGCCACCCCCGGCGGGCCGCAGGAAGTGCAGCTCAAGGGCGCCGGCATGACGCCTTACTCCCGCATGGGTGATGGTCGCGCCGTGCTGCGCAGCTCGATCCGCGAGTATCTCTGCTCCGAGGCCATGCACGGCCTGGGCATCCCGACCACACGCGCCCTGTGTGTCACCGGGTCTGACGCCAGGGTCCGCCGGGAGGAGATCGAAACGGCTGCCGTGGTGACACGCACCTCGCCGAGTTTCATCCGCTTCGGGCACTTCGAGCATTTCAGCTACAGCGACCAACACGCGCAGCTCAAGGTGCTGGCCGATTTCGTGATCGACCACTTTTACCCCGCCTGCCGCGAGAGCAGCCAGCCGTATGCCGCCCTGCTGCAGGCCGTCAGCGAACGCACCGCCCGCCTGATGGCGGCCTGGCAGGCCACCGGCTTTTGCCACGGCGTGATGAACACCGACAACATGAGCATCCTGGGCCTGACCATCGACTATGGCCCTTTCCAGTTCCTCGATGCGTTTGACCCCGGCCACGTCTGCAACCACTCGGACACCCAGGGCCGCTACGCCTACAACAAGCAGCCGAACATTGCCTACTGGAACCTGTTTTGCCTGGGGCAGGCCCTGCTGCCGCTGATCGAGGTGCAGGACCAGGCACTGGCCGCGCTGGAGTCCTACAAGACCGTGTTTCCCGAGGCGCTCGAGGCCCGCATGCGCGCCAAGCTGGGCCTGCCGGATGCCCGGCCGGAAGACAAGGCGCTGATCGAAGCCACCTTCAAGCTGCTGGCCGCGGACAAGGTCGACTACACCATCTTCTGGCGCCGCCTGTGCCATTTCGGCACGCCGCCGGGGCAGGAAGCGGTGCGCGACCTGTTTCTGGACCGGGCCGGCTTCGATGCCTGGGCGCTACAGTATTCAGAGCGCCTGGCGCACGCAGATATTGGGCCGGCGGCTGATTTGATGCTGAAGACCAATCCGAAATATGTGTTGCGCAACCATCTCGGCGAACAGGCGATCCAGGCCGCGAAACTAAAAGATTTTTCCGGGGTCAACACCTTGCTGACCCTGCTTCAGGCCCCATTTGAAGAACACCCGGAGCACGACAGCCATGCCGGTTTTCCGCCCGACTGGGCGGCCTCCATAGAAATCAGCTGCAGTTCGTAAGCAGACTCAAGAAGTCATTTCAAAAGGTAAAGCCATGCCCCCGAAGATCCAGAAAACCGATGCCGAGTGGCAAGCCCTGCTCGCCGCCAAAGGGGCCGAACCCGGCGCTTTCCAGGTGACGCGCCAGGCGGCCACCGAACGCGCCTTCACCGGCAAGTACGACAAGAATTTTGCACCGGGCACTTACCGCTGCATCTGCTGCGACGCCGAACTGTTCGACGCCTCGTCCAAGTTTGACGCGGGCTGCGGCTGGCCCAGCTTCTCGCAGGAAGTGCGGGAAGGCGCGATCGAAGAACATGTGGACCGCGCCTACGGCATGACCCGCACCGAAACCGTCTGCGCCAACTGCGGCGCCCACCTGGGCCATGTGTTCCCGGATGGCCCCACACCCACCGGCCTGCGCTACTGCATGAACTCCGCCTCGCTGGATTTCAAGCCTGAATAGCTTGTTGGCCCCCACGTTCGCTCACTTTGTGTGCTCTCTGCCCCCCGAGGGGGCGCTGCGTCTGCGGTCTGGCGAAGCCAGTCCCGCGGTCCCTGCTTGCAGGTCGGTGGCCATAAAGTCAAGCCAGCTCTTTTTGTTACTTTTTGCTCCGCGATAATCAGTCCATGAAAATTCTGTTCGATTTCCTGCCCATTGTTCTTTTCTTCGGCATGTTCAAGTACGCCGAGGCCAACACCGCCTGGTCGGCCCAGACGGCGACCGACTGGCTCGGCTTCATGGTCTCCGGCGGCGTGGTGGGCATCGCCGAGGCGCCGGTGCTGCTGGCGACGGTGGTGGTGATCCTGGCCACCCTGGGGCAGATCCTCTGGCTGGTGGCACGCGGCCGCAAGATAGACACCATGCTCTGGGTCAGCCTGGGGCTGGTGACCCTGCTCGGCGGTGCCACGATTTATTTCCACAGCGACAGCTTCATCAAGTGGAAGCCCACCGTGCTCTACTGGGTCATGGGTGGCGCACTGCTGGTCGGGCAGCTGGTGTTCGGCAAAAACGGCATCCAGTCGCTGATGGGCGCGCAGATGACCCTGCCCGATGCGGTCTGGCGCAAGGTCAACTACAGCTGGATCGCGTTTTTCGCGGTCATGGGTGTGCTCAACCTGTGGGTGGCGTTTAACTTCCCGACGGCCACCTGGGTTAACTTCAAGCTGTTCGGCGGCCTGGGCCTGATGCTGGTTTTTGTGCTGGCGCAGGCGGTTTTCCTGAACAAACACGTCAAGACCGAGCCATGATGCCCTCCACCCCATCTACCCCCTCCACCGTCCTGCCCGTCCACGCGGCCCGGATCGAGGAACAGCTGCGTCAGCGCCTGAGCCCGAGCCTGCTGGAAGTAATCGACGAAAGCGCGGCGCATGCCGGCCACGCCGGCGCCAATGCCCAGGGTTTCGGCAGCCATTTCCGCGTGCGGATTGCGAGCCCCGCCTTCGCGGGCAAGAGCCGCGTCGCGTGCCACCGGCTTGTGTATGATGCACTGCAAAATTTCATTGATCAGGGCCTGCACGCGCTGGCCATTGAAATCCTTCCAACCTCCTGATTTTCGGCCCACGCCTACAGCGGCGCCGTTCTTCCATCAACGACTACCCAAGGAACCCCATGAAAAAGCAAGTCTTACTGGCAAGCGCCCTCACCGGCCTGATGGCGCTGGGCGCATCGGGTGCCTTTGCCCAGAACATTGCCATCGTCAACGGCAAGGCCGTGCCCAAGGCCCGCGTTGACGCGCTGGCGCAGCAGCTGGCACGCTCCGGCCGTCCGGTCACCCCCGAAATGCAGGGCCAGATCAAGGAAGAAGTCATCGCCCGCGAAGTGTTCATGCAGGAAGCCGAGAAACGCGGACTGTCGGCCGGCGACGACTTCAAGACGCAGATGGAACTGGCCCGCCAGGCCATCCTGATCCGCGAGCTGTTCGCCGATTTCCAGAAGAAAAACCCGGTGACCGATGCCGAGCTCAAGGGCGAGTACGACAAGTTTGTTGCAGCCAACGGCGGCAAGGAATACAAGGCGCGCCACATCCTGGTGGAAAAGGAAGACGAAGCCAAAGCCATCATTGCCAGCCTGAAAAAAGGCGGCAAGTTTGAAGACATCGCCAAGAAGTCCTCCAAGGACGCCGGCTCTGGCGCCAACGGCGGCGACCTGGACTGGGCCAACCCGAGCAGCTATGTGCCCGAGTTCGCCGAAGCCATGACCAAGATGAACAAAGGCCAGCTGACGGACGTGCCGGTGAAAACCCAGTTCGGCTACCACGTGATCCGCGTCGACGACATCCGCACCGCCCAGCTGCCACCGTTTGAAGAACTCAAGCCGCAGATCGCGCAGCAGATGCAACAGCAAAAACTCGGCGCCTTCCAGCAAGGGCTGCGCGAAAAGGCCAAGGTCGAGTGATCGCCGTGGCGGGTTGAAAAGCCTGTTGCATCAAAAAAAAAAAGCGGCTCTTGAGCCGCTTTTTTGTTCTTCAAACCCTGGACCGCGTGAGTTTCCCGGTTGCCGAACGCCGTCACCGCCCTGTTTCTGGCGGACAGGCTCGAGGTGGCCGCCGCGCTGGCACGCCACGGGGTTGAAGGCTCGGCGGTGGCGCCCGCCGCGCGCCGAGTCCCGGCGGGTGGGCTGAGCGTAGAAGACCCCGCTTGATGCCGCTCAAGTGCGGCCCGGTTTTCGCTGACGGTCACCGGGCCTGCCAGCCCGGCCTGTGATAGATTGAAACCGTAGGACCGGCCGCTCCGGACGCTTGCGCCATGGGAGTCACGGTCCTGTGTGTCCAACAGCATCGCGTCTGGAGGTCTACATGTGGTCAGTCCCTGTGTTGTCGGGCCTTTTTTCTCTCACCATGCGCCGGCTTGAGTGCATGCGTTTCAGGGTGGGGCTGGCCGGCGCGCTCGCCGCTGTCCTGCTTTGCGGCTACACCCTGTCGCAGGCGGCGGCTGCCCCGGTGTTGGTGCTGGAAGTGCGCGATGCCATCGGTCCGGCCAGCGCCGACTACCTGATTCGTGGCATCGGGAAAGCAAAGGACGCGGCTGCGCCGCTGGTGGTGATCCGGCTGGACACGCCGGGCGGCCTGGACACTTCCATGCGGCAGATCATCCAGGCCATTCTTGCATCGCCCGTGCCGGTTGCGGTGTATGTCAGTCCCGAGGGCGCACGCGCCGCCAGTGCCGGCACCTATATCCTGTACGCCGCCCACATCGCCGCCATGGCGCCGGCCACCACATTGGGCGCGGCCACGCCGGTGGCCATCGGCATGCCAGGCATGGACCGCAAGCCGCCCGCAGAGCGCAGGAGCGACAGCCCGGACCAGGGCGGGCGCGACAAGGCGAACGGTAAAAGAGCCGACCCGCCGCCTGTGGACATGGCCGACGTCATGACCGCCAAGCAGGTTCACGATGCATCGGCCTTTATCCGCGGGCTGGCCCAGCAGCGCGGGCGCAATGCCGAATGGGCCGAGCGTGCGGTGCGCGAGGCGGTCAGCCTGACGTCCGCGGAGGCGCTGCGGGAGAAGGTGATTGACGTGGTCGCCAGGGATGTGCCTGACCTGCTGGCGCAAATTGACGGCCGCACAGTCCGCGTGCCGACGGGCGATGTCAGGCTCGCCACGCGGGGACTGGGCCAGCAGGTCGTGTTGCCTGACTGGCGGCAGCGGCTGCTGTCGGTGATTGCCAACCCGAGCTTTGCGCTGATCCTGCTGATGATAGGCATCTACGGCCTGATGTTCGAGTTCTCGTCGCCGGGCTTCGGCGTGGCCGGGGTGACCGGCGCCATCTGCCTGTTGCTGGCGCTGTTTGCGCTGCAGATGCTGCCGGTCAACTATGCCGGGCTGGCGCTGATTTTGCTGGGCATGGCGCTGTTTGCCGCGGAACTCCTGACACCGGCGTTTGGCGTGCTTGGCGTGGGCGGCGCTGTCGCCTTCATCGCCGGTGGGCTGCTGCTGTTCGACCGCGATGTTCCGGGCCTGGGCCTGCCGCTGCCGCTCATCTTCGGGCTGACCGCCAGTTCTGCCGCGTTGGTGCTGCTGGGTGGCGGCATGGCCCTGCGCGCGCGGCGCCGTCCTGTGGTCAGTGGGCAGGAACAAATGGTAGGCGCGACCGCGCAGGTGCTGGCCGTCGGCGAAGACGGCGCCTGGGCCCTGGTCCATGGCGAACGCTGGAAGGTGCAGGGGCCTCAAGCCTTGCGGCCGGGGCAACGGGTCCGCGTGGTGGCGGTCAACGGCCTGACGCTGGAAGTGCGCCCCGACGATTTGGCAGAGATGTAACCCTGAAAGGAGAACGTCATCATGTTCTGGGACTTCAACTTGGGACTCGGCAGTGTGTTGTTGCCGCTGCTGCTGCTGCTTGCCTTCAGCTCGTTTCGCGTGCTGCGCGAATACCAGCGCGGCGTGGTTTTCCAGCTGGGGCGTTTCTGGCGCGTCAAGGGCCCGGGGCTGGTGCTGGTGATTCCAGGCATCCAGCAGATGGTGCGCGTTGACCTGCGGGTGGTGACCATGGACGTGCCGCCGCAAGACGTGATCTCGCGCGACAACGTCTCGGTCAAGGTCAATGCCGTGGTTTTTTTTCGCGTGGTCGATCCGCAGAAGGCCATCATCCAGGTGGAAGACTACCTGATGGCCACCAGCCAGCTGGCGCAGACGACGTTGCGCGTGGTGCTGGGCAAACATGAACTCGACGAAATGCTGGCCGAACGGGAACGGCTGAACCTGGACGTGCAGCAGATCCTGGACGCGCAGACCGACGCCTGGGGCATCAAGGTCACCAATGTGGAAATCAAACACATCGACCTGAACGAATCCATGGTGCGCGCCATCGCGCGCCAGGCTGAAGCGGAACGCGAACGCCGCGCCAAGGTCATCCACGCCGAGGGGGAAAAGCAAGCCGCGGTGGCGCTGCTGGAGGCCGCGCAGATGCTGGCGCAGCAGCCCGAAGCGATGCAGCTGCGTTACCTGCAGACCATGACGCAGGTGGCCGGCGACCGCGCGTCCACCATTGTTTTTCCGCTGCCGATGGATTTGCTGGCACGGGTGCTCGACAAGGGCAAACCCGGGGCTGGGGCCTCTTAATCCCCCGGTGCTGGCACCGGCGACTGCCAAGTGAAGCTGCCGCGGTAGGCATGCCAGCTCGCGTGGCCCAGCCAGGGGCCGACCAGCAGCAGACCCAGCGCCCAGGGCAGCAGCATGGCCCCGAGGACCAGCAGCACGATCAACGCGCCCCAGACCAGCATGGGGCCGGTGCGCCCCGCCACCACCTGGATGCTGGCGATACCAGCGGTGATGGCATCGGTGTCGCGGTCCAGGATCATCGGGATGGACACCACGCAGGTGGAAAACACCAGGCCGGCGAAAATGCCGCCGACCACGGTGTACACCGCGATGAATTGCCAGTTCTGGGGATTGAAAATGGCCTTCAACACGCCGGCCGTGCTCGGCATGCCGGTGTTGAAGAACACGGCGAACACCACCAGCGAGGCGCGGCCCCACAGCAGCTCGAGCAGCATCACCACCAGCACCAGCATGCCCATGCTGCCCAGGTGGCTGTCCCAGCAGGTCAGCGAGGCGCCCAGGCTTTGCGGCAGCCCCTGCTCGCGCCGCCGGCTGGCCTCATACAGCCCCATGGCCAGGAAGGGGCCGACCAGAAAGCAGCCCGACACAAAGGACATGGTGTACTGCGGCAGGTTGCGGAACACCGCGCCCAGCACCACGGCCATGAGCCAGAAACAGATGCCATAAAACAGGGCAATGCCGCGCGCCACCATCAGGTCGTGCCAGCCGGCGCGCAGCCAGCGCAGGGGGTCGCCCAGCCGCAGCGGCTGCAACACGCGCACCTGCGGCGCTGACGGCGCGACAAGGGCGGTGGTGGTGGACTCGGGGGGATGGGCAGAGGCGTTCATGCGGCATTGAACCGCGTGCACCGCCTCCGCGCATCAGGACCAACCCGGGGCGAACCTGGTGCGGCCGGTCTGACTGCTATCTTTTAAATAGCTATCAGCGCATGTTTAACAAGGGTTACAGGCCTATTTGACCCATTTCCTGGCGTTGTGCCAGAGCTGCATCCAGGCGCTGCGGGCGTTGATGTCCTGGTCGGTCCAGCTCATTTGCACATTGCGGAAAACGCGTTCGGGGTGCGGCATCATCGCCGTGAAGCGGCCGTCGGCGGTGGTCACCGCGGTCAGGCCACCGGCGCTGCCGTTGGGGTTGGCCGGATAGGCTTCGGTCGGCTGGCCGTGGTGGTCGGTGAAACGCATGGCCGCAATGACACTGGAGGCATCGCCACGGTAGGCAAAGTTCGCATACCCCTCGCCATGCGCCACGGCAATCGGCAGGCGGCTGCCGGCCATGCCTTGGAGGAAGAGACTCGGCGAAGGCAGCACTTCGACCAGGCTCAAACGGGCTTCGAAACGCTCGCTGCGGTTGGTGGTGAAACGCGGCCAAGCCTCGGCGCCCGGAATGATGTCGGCCAGCTCGGCAAACATCTGGCAGCCGTTGCACACGCCCAGGCCAAAGGTGTCGGTGCGTGCGAAAAACGCCTGGAACTGGTCCGACAGCGCCGGGTTGAAGGTGATGGAGCGGGCCCAGCCGATGCCGGCGCCCAGGGTGTCGCCGTAGCTGAAACCGCCGCACGCGACCACGCCGGTGAAGTCGGCCAGTTGCGCACGGCCGCTCTGCAGGTCGGTCATGTGCACATCGCAGGCCTCGAAGCCGGCCTGGGTGAAGACGTAGGCCATTTCCACATGCGAATTGACGCCCTGCTCGCGCAGCACCGCGACCCGGGGCCGCGACAGGTTCAGCGCCGGCGCCTGCGGCGGCTTGGCCGGGTCGAATGTCAGGTGCACGTGCAGGCCGGGATCGGCCGGATCGCCGGCCGCCGCGTGTTCGGCATCGGCGCAGGCGGGGTTGTCGCGCTGCTGGTTGATCTTCCAGCTCACGGCGTCCCAGACCTGGTGCAGGTCCTGCAGCTTCGCGCTGAAGACGGCCTTGGTGTCGCGCCAGACCTGGATCTCGCCCTTGCCCAACTCGAGCGAGGCATGCTGCGGCCGGGTCTTGCCGATGAAGTGGCTGAATTTCGACAGGCCGTGTTCGCGCAGCGTCTGCATCACCGCATTGCGCGCTTCGGTCCGCACCTGGATCACGACGCCCAGCTCTTCGTTGAACAGCGCCTTGAGCGTGAGCTCCTCCCGGCGCGCGCCGACCTGCGACGCCCAGTTCTTGCTGTCGCCGGTGTCCATGCGGCTGTCGGAAATGCCGTCGCCTTCGAGCAGCAGCATGTCGATGTTGAGCGAAACGCCCACATGGCCGGCAAAAGCCATTTCGCAGACGGTGGCCAACAGGCCGCCGTCGCTGCGGTCGTGGTAGGCCAGCACCTGCCCCTGGGCGCGCAAGGCATTGATGGCGTGGACCAGGTTCACCAGGTCCTGCGGGTCGTCGAGGTCCGGCACCGCGCCGTCTTCGAGTTCCAGCGCCTGCGCCAGGATGGAGCCGCCCATGCGGGACTGCCCCTTGCCCAGGTCGATCAGGATCAAGGTGCTGTCGGCCTCCGCTGCGTCGAGCTGCGGCGTCAGCGTGCCGCGCACGTCCGGGAGGGTCGCGAAGGCACTCACGATCAGCGACACCGGCGAGGTGACCTTTTTGCTGGCGCCATCGTCGCTCCAAACCGTACGCATGGACAGCGAATCCTTGCCGACCGGAATCGACACGCCCAGCGCCGGGCACAACTCCATGCCGACCGCCTTGACGGTTTCATACAGCGCGGCGTCCTGGCCGGGTTCGCCGCAGGCAGCCATCCAGTTGGCCGAGAGTTTGACGCGTGGCAGCTCGATCGGCGCGGCCAGCAGGTTGGTGATGGCCTCGGCAACCGCCATGCGGCCGGAAGCCGCCGCATTGACGATCGCCAGCGGCGTGCGTTCACCCATGCTCATAGCTTCGCCGGCAAAACCCTGGTAATCGGCCAGGGTCACGGCGCAGTCGGCCACCGGCACCTGCCAGGGGCCGACCATCTGGTCGCGGTGTGTCAGGCCGCCGACGGTGCGGTCGCCGATGGTGATCAGGAAACGTTTGGAGGCCACGGTCGGGTGGCTCAGGACGGCGATCACGCTTTGCTGCAGGTCCACGCCGGTCAGGGCCAGGGGCTTGATCTCGTGGCGAACCGATGTCACGTCGCGGTGCATCTTGGGCGGCTTGCCGAGCAGCACGTTCATCGGCATGTCCACCGGGGGGGCGGCATCCTTGTCGGACAGCACCAGTTGTTTCTCTTCGGTGGCGACACCAATCACGGCAAACGGGCAACGCTCGCGCTCGCAAAAAGCCTGGAACTGCGGCAGCGATTCCGGCGCAATCGCCATCACATAACGCTCCTGGCTTTCGTTGCTCCAGATTTCCTTGGGCGACAGGCCACTTTCCTCCAGCGGCACCGCACGCAGATCAAAACGAGCACCGCGCCCGGCGTCGTTGACGAGTTCGGGAAAGGCGTTGGACAGGCCGCCGGCGCCCACGTCGTGGATCGCCAGAATCGGGTTGGCGCTGCCGAGCTGGGCGCACTGGTTGATGACTTCCTGGGCTCGCCGCTCGATCTCCGGGTTGCCGCGCTGCACCGAGTCGAAGTCGAGTTGCGCCGCATTGGCGCCCGAGGCCATGGAACTGGCCGCGCTGCCGCCCATGCCGATACGCATGCCGGGGCCGCCCAGCTGGATCAGCAGGGTGCCGGCCGGGAACAGGATTTTCTTCGTGAGGCCGGCGTCAATCGTGCCGACGCCGCCGGCGATCATGATGGGCTTGTGGTAACCCCAGCGCTGGCCGCCCACGGTCTGCTCATACTCGCGGAAGTAGCCGGCCAGGTTGGGCCGACCGAACTCATTATTGAAGGCCGCGCCGCCCAGCGGGCCCTCGGTCATGATCTGCAGCGGGCTGGCGATATGCTCCGGCTTGCCATACCCCTCACCCTCGCCGGCAAACAGGCGGGACACGGTGAAGCCGGTCAGGCCGGCCTTGGGTTTGGAGCCGCGCCCGGTCGCGCCTTCGTCGCGGATTTCACCACCGGCTCCCGTCGAGGCGCCGGGGAACGGGGAAATCGCCGTCGGGTGGTTGTGCGTCTCCACCTTCATCAGCACATGGGTTAAGACGTCATCGGTGGCGCTATAACTTTGATAGCTTGTAGCACCCGACCCTTCTGGGCTGGAGGCCGATTTGGCATAAAAACGCTGGACCGGCAGGCCTTCCATGACCGAAGCGTTGTCCGAATAGGCCACCACCGTGTGTTGCGGGTTGAGCTTTTCGGTGTTGCGGATCATGCCGAACAGGCTCAGGTTCTGGGCCACGCCGTCGATGGTGAAATCGGCATTGAAAATCTTGTGGCGGCAGTGCTCGCTGTTGGCCTGGGCGAACATCATGAGTTCGACATCGGTCGGGTTGCGCTTGAGCTGGGTGAAAGCGGTCACCAGGTAGTCGATTTCGTCCACAGCCAGCGCCAGGCCGAATTCCGTATTGGCGGCTTCCAGCGCAGCCTTGCCGCCGGTCAGCACGTCAATGGTCTGCAGCGGCGCGCCCTGCAGCTCGGTGAACAGGCCGGCGGCCTGTGCCCGGTCCGTCATCACGCTTTCCGTCATGCGGTCGTGCAGCAAGGCGGCGACCTGGTCGCGCTGGGCATCACTGAGGGCCGTTTTGCTGAAAAAGCCCGACTTGAGGGTCAGCCGGTATTCGGTGATGCGTTCGATGCGCTTGATGGCCAGCCCGCAGTTGTGGGCAATGTCGGTGGCCTTGGACGCCCAGGGCGAGACCGTGCCGAAACGCGGCGTGACGATGAAAAGCAGCGCTTCATCCCCCTTGGGGGTGCCGGCAATGCGCTCCGGGCAGGGATCGCCGTAAGTCAGCAGCGCCGCGAGCCGGCTTTTGAGCGCGGCGTCGGGCGGCGCCCCGGTGGCGACCAGGTGCACGAAGCAGGCGCTGATGCCCGCAATCCTGCCCTCGATGGCTTGCAGGCGCGGCAGGAGTTGCTGGACGCGAAAGTCGCTCAGGGCGTTGATCCCCTGGGGTTCGCCCTCGAAAGTCGTCAGATGCAGGGTCACGGTGGCGGTGGCCTTGTAGTGGGAGGTGGGCAGCTCACAAGCTGTTTTGGGGTTTAACACCGCCTGCAGGCGCAGAGGGCTGGAGGAGTCGCGTCAACCCGCAATTTTATCAGTGAGTCGGCGCCGGGCCGCGACCAGCCGAGCCCGCCAGAGACCCGGCGGGGAGGGGTGCCATGCAGGGCCGGTGTGGCAGTGGGATAATCACCGCATGAGTATTACGTACAAAGACGCAGCCGGCATCGAGGGCATGCGGGTCGCCTGCAAACTGGCTTCCGAGGTGCTGGACTACCTGACGCCCTTCGTGAAGGCCGGGGTCACCACCCGGGAAATCGACAAGCTTGCCAACGACTACATGGTCAATGTGCAGGGCACCGTGTCGGCCACGCTGGGTTACCAGCCGCCCGGTTACCCGCCCTACCCGGCCTCGCTGTGCACCTCGCTGAACCACGTGGTCTGCCATGGCATTCCCAATGACAAGCCCCTGAAAAAGGGCGACATCATGAACATCGATGTCACCGTCATCACCAAGGACGGCTGGTTCGGCGACAACAGCCGCATGTACCTGATTGGCGACGTCTCGATTGCGGCCCGGCGCCTGTGCCATGTCACCTACGAAGCCATGTGGCACGGCATCATGCGCGTCAAACCCGGCGCCCGGCTCGGCGACATCGGCCATGCGATCCAGACCTTTGCGGAAAAACAGGGCTTCACCATCGTGCGCGAGTTCTGCGGCCACGGCATCGGCAAGCGTTTCCACGAAGAGCCGCAGGTGCTGCATTACGGCCGGCCCGGCACGCTCGAAGAGCTCAAGCCCGGCATGACCTTCACGATCGAGCCCATGATCAACGCCGGCAAGCGCGACATCAAGGACGGCCCCGAAAAAGACGGCTGGACCATCGTGACGCGCGACCACTCGCTGTCGGCGCAGTGGGAGCACACGATCCTGGTGACCGAAACCGGCTACGAAGTGCTGACGCTGTCGGCCGGCAGCCCGGCCATCCCGGACTTTGTGCCACAGTCGGCGCCGCAGGCGGCCACGGCGAAGGCCGAGACCCCCTCGACCGCCGACTCGGCCGCCTGAGTCGGCTCTCCGCCCCGCGCCATCCTGCGCCCACAGCGCCTGCTGCCCATGCTTTCCGCGCTGCCTCCCGTTTCGTTGCCCCCCACCGAACCGGCCCAGTTGCGCGAGCAGTACAAGGCCGGCAAAAATGCACTGCTGACCTCGCTGGCCGGCAGCGGCGCGTCCACACGCGGCATCCGCAGCCTGCTGCGCAAGCTGGCCCGGCACACCGACGACACCTTGCGCCAGCTCTGGCAACGCGCCGGATTCCCGGCCGACTTCTGCCTGGTGGCGGTCGGCGGGTTTGGTCGGGGTGAGCTGTTTCCGCATTCCGATGTCGACGTGCTGCTGCTGCTGCCCGACGACGCCCGGGTGGACAGCGATGCGGCGCTGAAGTCCCGGATCGAGCACTTCATCGGCAGTTGCTGGGACACGGGGCTGGAGATCGGCTCCAGCGTGCGCTCGGTCGGCGACTGTGTCGAGGAAGCCGCCAAGGACGTGACGGTGCAGACCTCGCTGCTTGAAGCGCGCCTGCTGGCGGGCTCCAGAAGCATGTTTGCCGACCTGCTGACGCAACTCGAAGGCGTGCTGGACCCGCAGGCCTTTTTCGTGGCCAAGACGCTGGAGCAGCGCCAGCGCCACAACAAGTTTGAAGACACGCCCTACTCCCTGGAGCCCAACTGCAAGGAGTCCCCGGGCGGCCTGCGCGACCTGCAGGTCATCCTCTGGGTGGCGCGCGCGGCGGGGTTGGGCAAGTCCTGGGACGACCTGGCGCGCAATGGGCTGGCCACGGCCTTCGAGGTCCGCCAGATCAAGGCCAACGAAGCCCTGCTGAGCCTGATACGTGCCCGCCTGCACCTGCTGGCCGGCCGGCGCGAGGACCGCCTGGTGTTCGACCTGCAGACCGTGGTGGCCGAGTCCTTCGGTTATGCGACGGTGACCCACAGCGACACCGGACGCGTGGTTTCGCGTGCGAGCGAAGCCCTGATGAAGCGCTTTTACTGGACCGCCAAGGCGGTGACCCAGCTCAACCAGATTCTGCTGCTCAACATCGAGGAGCGGCTCCACCCCAGCGGGCAGGCGCCGCAGCCGATCAACGAACGCTTCCTGAACAAGGCCGGCATGATCGAGGTGGCCAGCGACGACCTCTACCTGACCAACCCGCACGCCATCCTCGAGACCTTTCTGGTCTACCAGACCACGGTGGGCGTCAAGGGCCTGTCGGCCCGCACCCTGCGCGCGCTGTACAACGCACGCGGCGTGATGGACGCGCGCTTCAGGCGCGACCCGGTCAACCGCGACACCTTCCGCCGCATCCTGCAGCAGCCTACCGGCATTACCCACGCGATGCGCCTGATGAACCAGACCTCGGTGCTGGGCCGCTACCTGTGGGTGTTCCGCCAGATCGTCGGGCAGATGCAGCACGACCTGTTCCACGTTTACACGGTGGACCAGCACATCCTGATGGTGCTGCGCAATGTGCGGCGCTTTTTCATGGCCGAACACGCGCACGAATACCCGGCGTGTTCGCAACTGGCCGCCGGCTGGGACAAGCCCTGGATCCTGTACGTCGCGGCCCTGTTCCACGACATTGCCAAGGGCCGCGGCGGCGACCATTCCGAGCTCGGCCGCAAGGACGTGCGGGTGTTTTGCCGGCAGCACGGCATTGCCACCGAAGACGCCAAACTGATCGAGTTCCTGGTCGGCGAACACCTGACCATGAGCCGCATTGCCCAGAAGGAAGACCTCAGCGATCCGCAGGTCATCGCCGGTTTTGCCAAACGCGTCGGCAACGAGCGCTACCTGACCGCGCTTTACCTGCTCACGGTGGCCGACATCCGCGGCACCAGCCCCAAGGTGTGGAATGCCTGGAAAGGCAAGCTGCTCGAAGACCTCTACCGCTACACGCTGCGGGTGCTGGGCGGGCGGGCGCCCGATGCGGACGCCGAGGTCGAGGCCCGCAAACGCGAGGCCCTGACCATCCTGGCCCTGCATGCCGAACCCTTCGAGGCGCACAAGGCCCTGTGGGACTCGCTGGACGTCAGTTATTTCATGCGCCATGAGGCCGGCGACATTGCCTGGCATGCGCGCCACCTGTCACGCCATGTGGGCACGGCCAAATGTATTGTGCGGGCGCGCCGCTCGGCCGCTGGTGAAGGCCTGCAGGTGCTGGTGTACACGCCTGACGCGCCCGACCTGTTTGCCCGCATCTGCGGTTATTTCGAGGAAGCCGGTTTCAGCATTCTGGACGCCAAGATCCACACGGCCAAGCCCGCCAAAGGCTCTCCCGGTTACGCGCTGGACACCTTCCAGGTGGTCAGCCCGACACTGGCCGACCACTACCGCGAACTCGTGGCCATGGTCGAAGCCGAACTGGCCCGGGCCATTGAAGAAAACGGCCCGCTGCCGCCGCCGGGCAAAGGCCGGGTGTCGCGCCGCGTCAAGAGCTTCCCGGTCACGCCGCGCGTGGACCTGCGGCCCGACGAAAAAGCCCAGCGCTGGCTGCTCAGCGTCTCGGCCAGCGACCGCGTCGGCCTGCTGTATTCGATCGCCCGCGTGCTGGCCCGCCACCGGATCAACCTGCAACTGGCCAAGGTCACCACCCTGGGTGAACGGGTGGAAGACACCTTCCTGATCGACGGGCCGGAGCTGCAGCACAACAAGGCGCAGATCGCCATCGAGACCGAACTGCTCGAAGCCCTCGCGGCCTGAACGCCAGCCGCCACCGGCCGGGGACCGGTCGCTCCCCGTCAGTTCGCAGGCTCAAAAAAATATATTTACTTATTTAAATCAATAAGTTAAACGGCTTTCTTGATGTTACACATGATCACTGTTTGAGGCTTGTGATGGGCTGCCAGAAGCAGACAATGAACGAACTGCGGATTGGCAACCAGGAAGAAATGGCGGCCGGTCCGGCCACCGGACATTTCACCCAAGGAGCTTGCCATGCATGCCCAGACACAAACCCTGTTGACCCGTGAGCAGCAGTTGCACGCCTCGGGCGAATGCGACGACGACGGCCGGCCCTTGGCCCGCCAGGTCTTTTTTGAACCCGACAACTGGCTGGTGCCCGAGGGTTATGGCGACCTGCTGGCCGCCCATGCGGCCTGGTTGGCCGACCGGCCCGAGCAGCGGGTGCTGGTGTCCGGCCACAGCTACGGCACCGGCAGCCACCGCTTTTTCTGGTTGATGGGCGACCGCCGTGCCATGGCCGTACGCTCGGCGCTGATCAAGGCCGGCGCCGGGCGCAAGCAGGTGCTGATCCAGAGCCGGGGCGCGGCCCGGCCGCTGATCGAGCTGGCCGGTGAAGAGGTCGCGCAATACCGCCGCCGTGTCACGCTGGACTACCTGGACGCCCGGATCGAGACCACACCGCCGGTGCCGCCCGACGGTTCTGCCGCCTGGTGGCACTCGGTGTTCGGTTCCGGTGGCAAGGCGCGCCTGCCGGCGGACCGCCCGGGGGCCCAGGCCGGCTGAAACCGCGTACGGGCGGACTCAATCGTCTTCAGACGCATCCAGGCCCGGGAACAGCACCTCGGTGTAGCCGAACTGGGTGAAGTCCCGGATGCGCATCGGGTACAGCACACCCATCAGGTGGTCACACTCGTGCTGCACCACACGGGCGTGAAAGCCGTCCACCGTGCGATCGATCGGATCGCCGTAAGGATCGAAGCCGGTGTAGCGGATGCGTGAGAAGCGCGGCACCACGCCGCGCAGGCCGGGCACCGAGAGGCAACCCTCCCAGCCGTTTTCCTCGTCGTCCGACAAGGGCGTGATGACCGGGTTCAGCAGCACCGTGCGCGGCACCAGGGGCGCATCGGGGTAACGCGGGTTCACCGCATCCGTGCCGAAAATCACCAGCTGCAGGTCCACGCCGATCTGCGGCGCGGCCAGGCCGGCACCGTTGACGGCGCGCATGGTCTCGAACATGTCGGCCACCAGCAGGTGCAGTTCATCGGTGTCGAAGCCGGTCACGGGCGGGGCCACCCGCAGCAGGCGCGGGTCCCCCATTTTGAGAATGTCGCGTACGCTCATGGAAATCCTGTCTGCTCTGTCGTCAAACCATCGAGCATACAGAAACAGAACGCAGGCGGGGCGGTCATGCCGCCTGCGGCACGGCAAAATGGGGGCATGTCCGCGCCCTCCTTCCGCCCGCCTGAGCCTCCCGCCGAGCCGGCCGCCCCGCTGCCCCTGGTGACGCGCTGGGCGCTGCTGGTTCTGGCGCTGCTGAGCCTGGCCTTGGGCGTGATAGGCATCTTTGTGCCGGTGATGCCCACCGTGCCCTTTATCCTGCTGTCGGCCTGGGCGGCGGCCCGCAGCTCGCCGCGTCTGCTGGCCTGGCTGGAAAGCCACACCTCCTTTGGGCCCATGCTGGTCGAGTGGCGCCGCGGCGGCGTGGTGCGCCGGCGCGCCAAATGGACCGCCACGGCGGTCATGGGTGGGAGCGCCGCCTTCATGCTGGTGATGGTGCCAACCCGCTGGGTGGCCTTGCTCGCCATCGGCTGCATGGCCGGCGTGCTGGCTTGGCTGTGGCGCCGGCCGGAACACCTCAGCGACGAAGCTGCGCCGCCGGAAACTTGAAGGTGTCAGGCCGCGGGGGCGGCCAGCATGGCCAGCAGGGCTGCTTCGTCGATGACGGCCACACCCAGCTCCTGGGCCTTGGTCAGCTTGCTGCCAGCCTCTGTGCCGGCGACCACAAAATCGGTTTTTTTGCTGACCGAACCCGCGACCTTGCCGCCCGCAGCCTCGACCCGGTCCTTGGCCTCGTCGCGGCTTAGCGTGGGCAGCGTGCCGGTGATGACAAAGGTCTTGCCCGACAGCGGCTGCGGCGCGCGTGCCGCCGGTTTCCCCTCTGGCCAGGTCACGCCGCAGGCGCGCAACTGCTCGACCACCTCGCGGTTGTGCGGCTGGTCGAAGAAGGTGCGTATGCTCTGCGCGACGATGGGGCCGACATCGCTGACCTCGAGCAGTTGTTCCTCGGTCGCGTCCATGACCGCGTCAAGGCTGCCGAAATGGCGCGCCAGTTCCTTGGCCGTGGCCTCCCCGACGTGGCGGATGCCCAGGCCGAACAGAAAACGCGGCAAGGTGGTCTGCTTGGATTTTTCGAGGGCGTCAAGCAGGTTGTTGGCGGATTTGTCGGCCATGCGCTCCAGCCCGGCCAGCGCCGTCAGGCCCAGGCGGTAGAGGTCCGGCAGGGTGCGGACCACGCCGGCGTCGACCAGCTGCTCGACCAGCTTGTCGCCCAGGCCCTCGATCTCGACCGCGCGCCGGTGGGCGTAATGCAGGATGGCTTCCTTGCGCTGGGCTGCGCAGAACAGGCCGCCGGTGCAGCGGTAGTCGGCTTCGCCCTCCTCCCGCACGGCGTCCGAGCCGCACACCGGGCAGGTGCGCGGCATGGTGAACTGCGGCGCGTGCTGCGTCCGCTTGTCCAGCAGCACGCTGACCACCTCGGGAATCACGTCGCCGGCGCGGCGCACGATCACCGTGTCGCCGACGCGCACGTCCTTGCGCCGGGCTTCGTCCTCGTTGTGCAGCGTGGCGTTGGTCACGGTCACGCCGCCGACAAACACCGGCGCCAGCTTGGCCACCGGCGTGAGTTTGCCGGTGCGGCCCACCTGCACGTCAATCGCCAACACCTTGGTCATCTGTTCCTGGGCGGGGTATTTGTGCGCCACCGCCCAGCGCGGCTCGCGCGTCACAAACCCGAGTTTTTTCTGCAGCGCCAGGCTGTTGACCTTGTAGACCACGCCGTCGATGTCGTAGGGCAGCTGGTCGCGCGCGCGGCCCATCTTCTCGTGAAATGCTATCAATTCAGAAGCACCTTGCGCAGTCTGCGTCTGGGCTGCGACCGGAAAACCCCATGATCTGAGGGTCAGCAACAGCTGGAAGTGGGTGTCGAAGTCCGGCCCGCCCTGTTCCGGCGGCGTGACTTCCCCGACGCCGTAGGTAAAAAAGCTCAGGGGGCGCTGCGCGGCGATCGCCGGGTCCAGTTGGCGCACTGCGCCAGCGGCGGCATTGCGTGGGTTGACGAAGGTTTTTTCACCCTTGGCACCCTTGGCAATTTTTTCACGCTGCCGCTCATTGAGCGCCTCGAAATGGTCGCGGCGCATGTAGACCTCGCCGCGTACTTCCAGCACAGGGGGCGCATCTTTGGGCAGCCGCAGCGGGATCTGCCGGATGGTGCGGATGTTCTGCGTGACGTCCTCGCCGGTTTCGCCGTCGCCGCGCGTCGCCGCCTGCACCAGCACGCCATGTTCGTAGCGCAGGTTGATCGCCAGGCCGTCGAACTTGAGTTCGGCCACGTATTCCACCGGTGGATCCCCCTCCCCCAGGCCCAGCTCCTTGCGCACGCGCAGATCGAAATTTTTCGCGCCCGTCGCCTCGGTGTCGGTTTCGGTGCGGATGCTCAGCATGGGCACGGCATGGCGCACGCTGGCGAACTGGTCCAGTGGCTTGCCGCCCACCCGTCGGGTTGGCGAATCCGGGCTGGCCAGTTCGGGGTGCTGCGCTTCCAGCGCCTGCAACTCCTGGAACAGCCGGTCGTATTCGGCATCGGGAATGGCTGGCTCGTCGAGCACGTAATAACGGTGTGCGTGTTCGTCGAGCAGGGCGCGCAGGGCCGCGGCGCGTTCGGCAGGCGCCGGCATCTTCCGCGGCTCGGGCGGCGCAAACATGTCGGGGGTGACCATGGGAAGAAAAATCAGGAGAACAGGCGCCGGCCCAGCGCCGAGCCGGCCGGCATGTCGCGGCCTTCCAGCGTGTCGTAGAGCTGCTCGAGGTCGGCGTGGATGATTTCCATGGCCTCGGGCCGGATCGGCTGGCCCTGGTCGTCGATGATCACGCCGTCCATGCTGCTGGCCAGCGCGATCGCGGCCTCGCACATGCGCACAAACGGTTGCTCGGAACGCAGCACCTGCGGCACGTCCAGCGACAGCGTCAACTCGCGCAGGGCGGTCTGCTCCGGGTCTTCGGCCATGGCCGCCTGCGTGTCGAAGGCCAGCCCCAGGATGGGCGCATGGCCGGACTCGCTGGCCGGCAGCACCATGCGGCCCGGGATGGAGCCGGTGACAAAACCGAGCTTGGCGGCGCTCTGGTGCACATAACCGGGGCTCCAGGCGGTGTTTTTCGCGCGCAGCGTGAAGCTCAGCTGCGCATCATGGGCGCTGGCAAAGTTGTCCAGTTCACGGGCCCGGGCAACCTCGTCGAGCATGTCGGGAAACTCGGGCTGGCCGTCAATCGCGTCGGCAAAGGCCTGCGCCTTGATGACAAACTCCGAAAACTCGATCTGGTTCAGTGCGCCGGTGCGGTTGGCCAGCTGCACGCCGGACTGGAAGGCGCTGTAGCGCTGGCCCGCGAACGGGGTTTCCCAGGCCCCGGTGGCCACATTCAGGCCTTCCACCGCAAACGGCTTGCTGCCGGCACGGCGCGTGGCGGGCATGGCTGCCAGCGCGGCTTCGCCCGAAACCGGCGCATCCACCAGAATCGGCGCAATGACGTCAATCAGCGCATCGAGCCCGGGTTTTTTCTCGGGCACGGTCATGGCGGTCAGCGCGTCCAGGCCGGAATCGCGGTCAAAACCAGGCTCCTGCCGCTCCGGCTCGCTGTCAAAGGACGGCTCGCCCACCGGCTCCACCGGAGTAGTCGCGGCCGGGTCGGGCGTGGCGCGCCGCGGCAGGTTTTTGCGGGCCGACCAGGTGCTGTGGGCCACCACGATGGCAAGAATCAAACCACCGAGGATGGCCAAACTGATCTGGAGTGTGCTCATCTTTATTTACGCTGCTTCAGCGAAACCAAGCGCTGCTTCCATGTCGACAGCCACGATGCGCGAGACGCCCTGCTCCTGCATGGTCACGCCGATCAGCTGTTCGGCCATTTCCATGGCGATCTTGTTGTGGCTGATGAACAGGAACTGGGTTTCCTTGCTCATGCTGGCCACCAGCTTGGCATAACGCTCGGTGTTGGCGTCGTCCAGCGGCGCATCGACCTCGTCGAGCAGACAGAACGGTGCCGGGTTGAGCTGGAAAATCGCAAACACCAGCGCAATCGCGGTCAGGGCCTTTTCGCCGCCCGACAGCAGGTGGATGGTCTGGTTTTTCTTGCCCGGCGGCTGGGCCAGCACCTGCACGCCGGCGTCCAGGATTTCCTCGCCGGTCATCATGAGTTTGGCGTTGCCGCCGCCGAACAGGCGCGGGAACATCTCGCCGAAATGGCGGTTCACCGTCTCAAAGGTGCTCGACAGCAGGTCACGCGTTTCGGCGTCGATCTTCTTGATCGCATCTTCCAGCGTGGTCATGGCTTCGTTCAGGTCGGCCGACTGGGCGTCGAGGAACTGCTTGCGTTCGCGGGCGCTGCTGAGTTCGTCCAGCGCGGCCAGGTTGACGGCGCCCAGGGACTGGATGTCGCGGTTGATGCGGTCGATCTCGCCCTGCAGGCCCGAGAGGCGCACATTGCCGGTCTGGATGGACAGCTCGACGGCAGTAATGTCGGCCTGCGCGTCCTCCAGCAGCTGCGCATACTGCTCGAAGCCCAGGCGCGCGGCCTGCTCCTTGAGCTGGAATTCGGTGATGCGCTGGCGCAGCGGCTCGAGTTCACGCTCCAGCTGCAGGCGGCGCTCGTCGCTGGCGCGCAGTTTGGTGGTCAGGTCGTCGTACTGGCTGCGCTTGGCGCCGAGGTCGGCCTCGCGCTCGAGCTTGACGTTGAGCGCGCCCTGCAGACCGGCTTGCGCCGCGGCGTCCGTCAGGCGCGAAAGCTCCTCTTTGGCGCGTTCTTCCTCGCCGGCAATCGACGCCGCCTGCTGCGCGGCGATGTCGATGGAACGCGTCAGTTCGTCGCGGCGCGAGGCCAGGCTGCGCAGCGCAAACTGCGCTTCCTGCGACTGGCGCTCCAGCGCGCGCTGCTGCTCGCGGGATTCGTTCAGTTTGCGCTCAGCCTCGATGACGCGGTCGTCGAGCTGGGCGTGGCGCTCCTGGCTGTCGGCCAGCTGCATGTCCAGCTCTTCAAAGCGTCCTTCGGCCGTCACCCGGCGCTCCTGCAGGTCGTTCATCTGCGCGTCGATTTCAGCGAGGTCGCCGGCAATCTGCTCGCTGCGGGCGCGGGTCTGTTCGGCCAGCTGGGTCAGGCGCAACACCTCGACCTGCAGCTCGTGCGTGCGGCTCTGGCCTTCGGCGGCCTCGCGGCGTGCTGTGGCCAGGCGCTGCGCCGCATCGGCGTAGGCCGCTTCGGCCCGGATCAGGGCACTGCGCGCCTCGTCGCCGATCAGGGCCTGGGCGCGCAGCTGTTTTTCGAGGTTTTCGATTTCCTGGGCCCGGGCCAGCAGGCCGGCCTGCTCGGAATCCTGGGCGTAAAAACTCACGCTGTGCAGCGTGACCGCGTGGCCGCTTTTCACGTAAATGACTTCACCGGCCTGCAGCTTCTGGCGCGCCGCCAGGGCTTCGTCGAGGCTGCTCGCGGTCAGGCAGCCGTGCAGCCAGTCGCCCAGCAGCGCCGTCTGGCCGGCATCGCCCAGACGCAGCAGATCGGCCAGGGGTTTGAGGCCGCTGGCGGAAGCGCTGGCCGGTGCGGCAGCCGTTGGCGGTGAATAAAACGAGAGTTTGGCCGGCGGTGTGTCGCGCCCGTCCGTGCCGGCAAAACCCCGCACCATGTCCAGGCGCGAGACTTCGAGCGCGCCGAGCCGCTCACGCAGCGCGGCTTCGAGGGCGTTTTCCCAGCCCTGCTCGATGTGGATGCGGCTCCACAGGCCCTGCAAACCATCCAGGCCATGTTTGGCCAGCCAGGGCTTGAGTTTGCCGTCGGTCTTGACTTTTTCCTGCAGCGCCTTGAGCGCTTCCATGCGTGCCGACAGGTCGGCCTGTTTCGCCGACTCGGTGTTGACGGCCTGTTGCTTGTTGCGGCGGTCTTCGTCGAGCTGCGGCACGCTGTCGGTCAGCTCGTGCAGCCTGGCTTCGGCTTCGTCCTGCTCCTCCCTGGCCGCGGCGAACTGGGTGTTCAGGTTGACGAGGCGCGCTTCGTCGGGCGCATTGAGGGCATTTTTGTCGGCCGTCAAGCGTTCGTGGCGCAGGCCCAGGGTGCGCGACTGTTCCTCGATGTTGCGCTGGTCAGCGGCCAGCACCTGGATCTGCTGCTGCACCTGGCCCACGCTGGTGCGTTGCTCATTGGCTTTGGATTGCGCGGCGCGCAGCGCTTCTTCCAGCGCGGGCAACTGGCCGGCCTGGTCTTCGCTCTGCGCGGCCAGCAGCTCGGCCTGTTCTTCGGCCTGAATCGCCCGCTCGGTCAGGGTTTCCGTTTCCAGCGCGGCCTCTTCCTTGCGCGCGGCCCACTGGCTGGTCTGTTCCTTGAGTTGCGCCAGGCGCTGCTCGACGCGTTGCCGGCCTTCAACCACAAAACGGATTTCGGCCTCGAGCCGGCCGACTTCGGCGCTGGCCTCATACAGCTTGCCCTGGGCCTGGTTGACCTGGTCGCCGGCGGCGTAATGCGCCTGGCGGATGGTTTCCAGGTCGGCTTCGATATGGCGCAGGTCGGCGATGCGGCTTTCCAGGTCGTTGACCGACTTGGCGGCGTCGGCCTTGACCTTGGCCTGGTCGGCCTCGCTTTCGGCGCGTTTGAGGAACCAGAGCTGGTGCTGCTTGAGCGTGGCGTCGGCGTGCAGCGTGTTGTAGCGCAGCGCGACTTCGGCCTGTTTCTCGAGTTTTTCGAGGTTGGCGTTGAGCTCGCGCAGGATGTCCTCGACGCGGGTCAGGTTCTCGCGCGTGTCGCTCAGGCGGTTGGCGGTTTCACGCCGGCGTTCCTTGTACTTGGACACGCCGGCCGCTTCCTCGAGGAACAGGCGCAGCTCCTCGGGCTTGGATTCGATGATGCGGCTGATCGTGCCCTGGCCGATGATGGCGTAGGCGCGCGGGCCCAGGCCGGTGCCGAGGAACACGTCCTGCACGTCGCGCCGGCGCACTGGCTGGTTGTTCAGGTAATAGCTGGACGTGCCGTCGCGCGTGAGCACGCGCTTGACGGCAATTTCGGCGAACTGGCCCCACTGGCCGCCGGCACGGTGGTCGGCGTTGTCGAACACCAGCTCGACGCTGGAGCGGCTGGCCGGCTTGCGCAGGTTGGTGCCGTTGAAGATCACGTCCTGCATGGATTCGCCGCGCAGCTCGCTGGCCTTGCTTTCGCCGAGCACCCAGCGCACGGCATCCATGATGTTGGACTTGCCGCAGCCGTTGGGGCCGACCACGCCGATCAGCTGGCCCGGCAGCACGAAATTGGTCGGCTCCGCGAACGATTTGAAGCCGGATAACTTGATTGAATTGAGACGCACGGCGGACCCTGTTTTTTTCCTGGCGCTGGGGAACCTTTGAAGCTAAGCAGTTGATTTGTATGGCATTTTTCTGGAATGCCCGGCTTGCTTCAGGCAATGCACAGGCCGCAATGTTACCCGAGCCCGACGCCCGGACCGCTGTAAAAAATGGTGACCGGCGCCGCGCGGGCCATGGTGGCGGTGGTGGCGCGCCCTTCCGTGGCCGGTTCCTCCCCGAATTCATGCATCAAAATGGCCTCCAGCCCTTGTCTGTCGTGCGCAAGAAGCTATCTTTTTCATAGCAAAGCAGCTTTGGAGACTGGCCGGCCGCCACCCGCGCGGTGTTCACACGGGATAATCCGGGCGATGAATCCATTGTTGAAACGCCTGCAGCCCTACCCCTTCGAGCGGCTGCGCCAGCTCCACGCCGACGTCACGCCCAACCCGGCCTACCGCCCCATCAGCCTGGGCATTGGCGAACCCCGGCATGCGACGCCGGAACTGATCAAGACCGCCCTGAGCGCCAGCCTGGCTGGCCTGGCCAGCTACCCGGCCACCGCCGGCGAACCCAAACTGCGGCAGGCCATGGCCGACTGGCTGCAGCGCCGTTACGGCCTGGCGCTGGACCCGGCCACGCAGATCCTGCCGGTCAACGGCTCGCGCGAGGCGCTGTTTGCGCTGGCGCAGACCGTGATCGACCCGACGCAGCCCGGCGCGACAGTGGTCAGCCCGAACCCGTTTTACCAAATCTACGAAGGCGCGGCGCTGCTGGCCGGTGCCGACACCTGGTTCGCGCCCAGCGACCCGGCGCGCAATTTTGCGGTGGACTGGGCCGCTGTGCCGCAAGAGGTCTGGGCAAAAACGCAGCTGCTGTTTGTCTGCTCGCCGGGCAACCCGACCGGTGCGGTCATGGGCCTGGACGAGTGGAGGCTGCTGTTTGAACTGAGCGACCGGTACGGCTTTGTGATTGCCTCGGACGAGTGTTACAGCGAGATCTATTTCCGTGAGGAGCCGCCGCTGGGCTCGCTGCAGGCCGCGGCGCAGCTGGGCCGGCATGACTTCAAAAACATCATCGCGCTGACCAGCCTGTCCAAACGCAGCAACGTGCCGGGCCTGCGCAGCGGCTTTGTTGCCGGTGACGCGGCGCTGATCAAACCTTTTCTGCTGTACCGCACCTACCACGGCAGCGCCATGAGCCCCATCGTGCAGGCGGCCAGCATCGCCGCCTGGAACGACGAGAAACATGTGGTGGAGAACCGCGCGCTGTACCGCGAAAAGTTTGCCCAGGTCACCCCCCTGCTCGCCCGCGTCATGGACGTGGCCCTGCCCGACGCCGGGTTTTACCTGTGGGCGCAGATTCCGGCGCGTTTTGACAACAACGACCCTGCGTTTTCGCGCGAACTGCTCGCTCTTTACAATGTGGTGGTGTTGCCCGGCAGTTACCTTGCCCGCGAAGCCCGGGGCCACAACCCCGGTACCGGGCGCATCCGCATGGCGCTGGTGGCTGAAACCGCTGAATGTGTGGAAGCTGCCGAAAGAATCGTTCAATTTATCCAATCCACCTGATCTGAAAAAAAATGAATCAAGACCAACTTCAAAGCATCATCAACGCCGCCTGGGAAGACCGCGCCAACCTCTCGCCGCAGGCTGCGTCCAAAGAGATCCAGGATGCGGTCGAGCACACGATTTCCGAACTGAACGGCGGCCGCCTGCGCGTCGCCACGCGCCAGGGTGTGGGCCAGTGGACCACGCACCAGTGGATCAAGAAAGCCGTGCTGCTGAGCTTTCGCCTGAAAGACAACGTGCTGATGCGCGCCGGCGACCTGGGCTTTTATGACAAGGTGCCGACCAAGTTCTCGCACCTGAGCGAGCAGGAAATGAAGGAAAGCGGCGTGCGTGTGGTGCCGCCGGCCGTGGCGCGCCGCGGCAGCTACATCGCCAAGGGCGCGATCCTGATGCCGAGCTACGTGAACATCGGCGCTTATGTGGACGAAGGCACCATGGTGGACGCCTGGGCCACGGTCGGCAGCTGCGCGCAGGTCGGAAAAAACGTGCACCTGTCCGGCGGCGTCGGCCTGGGCGGCGTGCTCGAACCCCTGCAGGCCAACCCGACCATCATTGAAGACAACTGCTTCATCGGTGCGCGCTCCGAGGTGGTGGAAGGCGTGATCGTCGAGGAAAACTCCGTCATTTCCATGGGTGTCTACATCGGCCAGAGCACACCGATTTATGACCGCGAGGCGGATACCGTGACCTATGGCCGCATTCCGGCCGGTTCTGTGGTCGTGTCGGGCAACCTGCCCAAGGCCGGCGGCAAATACAGCCTGTACTGCGCCGTGATCGTCAAGAAGGTGGACGCCAAGACCCGCGCCACGACCAGCCTGAACGACCTGCTGCGGGATTGATGGCCCCCACGCTCGCCACTGCGTGTGCTCCGCTACCGCCCGAGGGGGGCGCTGCGACTGCGGCCCCGGCTGGTGCAGATGGAGCCGTCGCGGCTTGTTCCTTGTGTGTCCTTTGACTGATTGATCGGAACCGACGATGACTACGCAGACCATGAGCACGATGGAACGTATCCTGCGTTTGATGGCCGATAAAAAGGCCTCCGACGTCTATCTGTCGGCCCATTCGCCGGCCCTCATCAAGATCAATGGCGAGGCGATTCCGATCAACAGCCAGATCCTGCCGGCCGAGGCACCGCGCAACCTGCTGGCCGAGGTGCTGCCGCCCGAACGCATCGAGGAGCTGGAAGAACTCGGCGAGCTCAACATGGGTTTTCCGCTGGCCGGCGTCGGCAATTTCCGCATCAGCGGCTTCCGGCAGCGCAACACCTATGCGGTGGTGATCCGCTATGTGCCCGGTGAAATTCCGCCGCTCGACAGCCTCAACGTGCCGCCCATCCTGGCCGACCTGATCATGGAAAAGCGCGGGCTGCTGCTGATGGTGGGCTCCACCGGCGCCGGCAAAAGCACCACCCTGGCGTCCATGATGGACCACCGCAACGCGACCCAGTCCGGCCACATCCTGACGATCGAAGACCCGGTCGAGTTTTTGTTCACCAACAAGAGGTCGGTGGTCAACCAGCGCGAGGTCGGCAGCGACACGCAGTCGCTGCAGGTGGCGCTGAAAAACGCGCTGCGCCAGGCGCCCGACGTGATCCTGATCGGCGAGATCCGGGACCGCGAAACCATGTCGGCCGCGATTGCCTACGCGCAGTCCGGGCACCTGTGCCTGGCCACCATGCATGCCAACAACAGCTACCAGGCGCTCAACCGCATCCTGAGTTTTTACCCGGTCGAGGTGCGCAACACCATGCTCGGCGATCTCGGCGCGGCGATGAAAGCCATCGTCTCGCAGCGCCTGCTGCGCACGCAGGCGGGCGGCCGCACGCCGGCGGTGGAGGTCATGCTCAACACCAAGCTGATCTCGGAACTGATCGAAAAAGGCGATTTTTCGGGCGTCAAGGAGGCGATGGAAAAATCCATGGCCGAAGGCTCGCAGACCTTCGAGCAGGACATCGCCAAGCTGATCGTCGAGGGCACCGTCACGCGCAAGGAAGGCCTGTTGCATTCCGACTCGCCGACCAACCTGATGTGGCGACTGGAAAACGACTTTGCCATGGCCGCCAAGGCAGCAGAAGAGCCCGAAGAAGACCCGGATGACGAAGCCTCCTTCACCGAGATCACGCTCGACGTGCGCCCGGACTCGGGTTCCAACTCGAAGTACGGCACCACCGGCTTCACCCCCCTGTAAATACTGTCCGGCATCGTTCCATGTCTTCCACCCTCCGCCTTGCAGAACAACTGATCGCCTGCCCGTCCGTCACGCCTGACGACGCGGGTTGCCAGGCCATTTTGGCCGGGCGTTTGCAGCCGCTGGGTTTTGCATGTGAAACCATCGTCAGCGGGCCAGAACACTTTCGTGTCACCAACCTGTGGGCGAAATTCAATGGTTTTAGCCCTGCAACCCAGGCGGAACGTGGGCAGGCAGCTCCCAATTCGATAGCACCCCACACCCTGGTCTTTGCCGGCCACACCGATGTGGTGCCGACCGGCCCGCTGGAACACTGGACCAGCCCGCCCTTCACCCCCAGCCACCGCGACGGCGTGTTGTACGGGCGCGGCGCCGCCGACATGAAAACCTCGATCGCGGCCATGGTGGTGGCTGTCGAGGAGTTCCTGGCTGCCAACCCGCAACCGAAGCTCTCCATCGCCTTCCTGATCACCAGCGACGAGGAAGGCCCGTCGGTGGACGGCACCGCCGTCGTCGTGCAGCAACTGAAGGCGCGCGGCGAGGTGCTGGACTACTGCATCGTCGGCGAACCGACCTCGGTCAACCAGCTTGGCGACATGATCAAGAACGGCCGCCGCGGCACGCTGAGCGGCAAGCTCACGGTCAAGGGCGTGCAGGGCCACATCGCCTACCCGCACCTGGCCAAAAACCCGATTCACGCCTTTGCGCCCGCGCTGGCCGAGCTGGTCGCCACCGAGTGGGATGCCGGCAATGCGTTTTTTCCAGCCACCAGCTGGCAGGTCTCGAATGTGCACGGCGGCACCGGTGCATCCAACATCATTCCTGGCGAGCTGGTGGTGGACTTCAACTTCCGTTTTTCCACCCAATCGACCGCCGACAGCCTGAAGGCGCGGCTCGAGGCCATCCTGCAACACCACCAGCTCGACTACACGCTGGCCTGGACGCTGGGCGGCCAGCCCTTTCTGACCACGCCCGGCGAGCTGGTGCAGGCCGTCAGCGAGTCCATCCGGGCCGAGACCGGGCTGCAGACCGAGCTGTCGACCACAGGCGGCACCAGCGACGGGCGTTTTATCGCCAGCATTTGCCCGCAGCTCATCGAGTTCGGCCCGATCAACGCGTCCATTCACAAGATCGATGAACACGTGCTGGTCAGCTCGCTGGACCCGCTCAAAAACATCTACAAGGGCGTGCTGGAACGCCTGGCCGCGCTGTGACAGCCGGCGCCCCCTCGACGGTGCTGGGCCTGATCGACCACTGGGCCGACCGGCTCGAAGCTGCCGGCCTGAGCCACACCAACGGTTTCGGCCAGGGCACGCTGACGGCTTTTGACGAGGCGGCCTGGCTGGTGCTCTGGAAGCTGGGCCTGCCGCTGGACGAGCTCGATGCGGTGGAGAACCGGCCCGTCAGCCCTGCCGATGCCGCGCAGGTTGCGGCCCTTCTGGAAACCCGCATCCGCACGCGCCAGCCGGCGGCCTACCTGACCAAGGAAGCCTGGTTGCAGGGCGTGCCCTTTTACGTCGATGAACGCGTGATCATTCCGCGCTCCCTGATTGCCGAGTTGCTGGCCGATGGCGACATCGACCCCTGGCTCAGCGAGGACACGCGGCGCGTGCTGGACCTGTGCACCGGCAACGGCAGCCTGGCCGTGCTGGCCGCCATGTGTTACCCGGACGTGCTGGTGGACGCGGCCGACATCAGCCCGGACGCCCTGGCGGTGGCCCGCATCAATGTGGACAGGCACCAGTTGCAGGACCGCATCACCCTGATCGAATCGGACGGGCTGGCCGCCTGCCCGGGTCCCTACGACCTGATTTTGTGCAACCCGCCCTATGTCAATGCCACCCGCATGGCCGCCCTGCCGGCCGAATTCAGGGCTGAACCGGCCCTGGCGCTGGCCGGTGGCGAGGACGGCATGGACTTCATTCGAAGCCTTTTTCTAAACGCGGCCGGCCATATGAGCGAAAATGGTGTTTTGGTGCTGGAAATCGGCAACGAGTGCGAGAATTTTGAACGCGCCTTCCCGCACCTGGAACCGCTCTGGTTTGAAACCAGCGCCGGCCCCGACCAGGTTCTGCTCCTCACGCGCCAACAACTGGCTTGAGACTTGCGTCTCGGGCCGGCATTGGGGCGCAACGCGCCGACTGGCTATTTTTCTTGTGTCTGCTTGGTTTAAATGATTACCCTTAAAAATGTGGTGCTGCGTCGCGGCGCCAAAGTGATTCTCGACAGCGCGTCTGTCACCCTCAACCCCGGCGAAAAAGTCGGCCTGGTGGGGCGTAACGGCGCGGGCAAGTCCTCGCTGTTTGCCATGCTCAACGGCACGCTGCACGAAGACGGCGGCGAGTTCTACATCCCCGCCCAGTGGCGCATGGCACAAGTCGCCCAGGACATGCCCGAAACCGAACAAAGCGCCACCAGCTACGTGATTGAAGGCGACGTGGTGCTGCAGGCCGCGCAGGCCGAGGTCGATGCGGCCGAGGCCAGCGGCGACGGCGACCGCATGGCGCATGCCTACATGGAGCTCTACGACTCGGGCGCGCACGACGCGCCGGCTAGAGCCCAGGCGCTGATCCTCGGTCTGGGCTTCAAGCTCAGCGAGCTCGAGAACCCGGTCAACAGTTTTTCCGGCGGCTGGCGCATGCGCCTGCAGCTGGCGCGCGCACTGATGTGCCCGTCCGACCTGCTGCTGCTCGACGAACCGACCAATCACCTGGATCTGGACGCGCTGGTCTGGCTGGAGGCCTGGCTCAAACGTTACCAGGGCACCATGCTGGTCATCAGCCATGACCGCGAGTTCCTCGATGCCGTGACCGATGTCACCGTGCATATTGAAGGCGCCAAGCTGACGCGTTACGGCGGCAACTACAGCAAGTTCGAGGACCTGCGCGCCGAGCAGATGGCACTGCAGCAGGGTGCTTTCAACAAGCAGCAGGACAAGATTGCCCACCTGCAGAAGTTCATTGCCCGCTTCAAGGCCAAGGCCAGCAAGGCCAAGCAGGCGCAAAGCCGGGTCAAGGCGCTGGACCGCATGGAGAAAATCGCGCCGCTGCTGGCCGAGGCCGACTTCACCTTCGAGTTCAAGGAACCGGCGAACCTGCCCAACCCCATGCTCTCGATGCAGCATGTCGACTTCGGCTACCCGCCGCCGCCCGATGCGCCCGCAGGCACGCCGCCCACGGTCATCGTGCAGAACGTCAGCAAGTCGGTGCTGGCCGGCCAGCGCATCGGCATCCTGGGCGCCAACGGCCAGGGCAAGTCCACCGTGGTCAAGACCATCGCGCGTGCGCTGGCCCCCCTCAGTGGCGAGATGCTGGAGGGCAAGGGCCTGAACATCGGCTACTTCGCGCAGCAGGAACTCGACGTGCTGCGCCCGGCCGACAACCCGCTGGAACACATGATCCGGCTCGTCAAGGAAGTCACCGCCGCCGGCAAGATCAGCGGCCAGCAAACCCGCGAGCAGGACTTGCGCAGTTTTCTGGGCAACTTCAATTTTGGCGGCGACATGGTCAAGCAGGCCGTCGGCAGCATGAGCGGCGGCGAAAAAGCGCGCCTGGTGTTGTGCATGATCGTCTGGCAACGCCCCAACCTGCTGCTGCTCGATGAGCCGACCAACCACCTGGACCTGGCCACCCGTGAGGCGCTGTCGATGGCGCTCAACGAGTTTGAAGGCACGGTCATGCTGGTCAGCCACGATCGCGCCTTGTTGCGCGCGGTGTGCGACGAATTCTGGATGGTTTCACGCGGCGGTGTCGCGCCGTTCGACGGCGATCTCGACGACTACCAGCGTTACCTGCTCGACGAAGCCAAGCGCCAGCGCGAGGAAGCCAAGAAGTCCGCGAGCAACCCGGCGCCGGCTGCAGCTGCTACCAAAACAGTAGCTGCCAGCGTAACAACGACGGTGGCTTCAGCCCCTGTTGATGTCAAAAAACCGGCCAGCAAGAAGGACGATGCCCAGCGCCGGCAGCAGCAGTCGGACACGACCAAACCGCTGCGCAAGGAACTGGAAAAAATCGACGCCCGCATGCAGTCGCTGAGCGCTGAACGCGACAGCCTGCAGGCCTCGCTGGCCACCACCACCGCGCCGGCGGAAATGGCGCAGTCCGGCAAGCGCCTGAAGGTGATCGACACCGAACTGGGTACGCTGGAAGAGCGCTGGCTGGAACTCACCGAGCAGATCGAAACCTCGCTGGCCTGAGTCGGGGTTACGCCGGCATGGAGCCGGCGTTGAGCGGACGGGGTTGGGCTTGCGGCTCTAACCCCATTGGGCATTTCGCGCTAAAGTGCAATCATGCCCACCGCCCTCCAGATGGCCTCCGACGACGCGTCCCTTGCGGCCGCAGTGATCCGCAGCCGCAAGCTGCTCAACAAACGCGCCATGGTCGCCGCCGCGGCCAGCGCCGTGCCGGTGCCCGGCCTCGACTGGGCGGTCGATGCCGCGATGCTGTCGAAGCTGATTCCTGAAATCAACCGGGAGTTTGGCCTCACGCCACAGCAGCTCGACCAGCTCGATCCGAAAAAACGCGACCAGGTCCAGAAGGCGGTCACCCTGGTCGGTTCGGTTCTGATCGGCAAGTTCATCAGCCGCGACCTGGTCCTCAAGGCCGCCACCAAAATCGGCATGCGGCTGACCACCAAACAACTCGCCAAGTACGTGCCCTTCGCCGGCCAGATCGTGGCCGCCACCGTCGGTTATGCGGCCATCCGTTATCTGGGCGAGGAACACATGAAAGACTGCATTCGCGTAGCGCGGCAGGCGCAGCTGGAAGTGCCGCTGCTGGGCTACGCCGCCTAGGGCCCCAGCGCGCCAAAGCTTGTGAGGTGCGACCACCCCCGGCGGGTGAAAAAAGGCGTTAAGCTCCGTCATCTTACAAACTGTTTCATCATGGCCTTGGGGATTCTCGCGATCCTGCAGCGCCGCAAACACCCATGACATTCCAGACATCGCTGTTTCCCTTGCTGATCACCATGGGGGCCGCGATGCTCACGGCACCGGCATTCGCCTGTATGGCCGACCCGCCGGCCCGGGGACAGGTCGTCCTCTTCGAAAGCCTGGCTTCCCGCAAGCCGGGAACACCCCCTCTGCCCCAGGAGCGCAGCCTGCGGGCTGGCGACCTGATCTCGGTGCTGGCGCCCGCCCGGGCGGTTCTGACCTTGGTGGATGAGCCCCGGGACCGGCCCCAGCCGGTGCTTCTCGCTCTCGATGAAGCGCGCTTTCGCACCCTGGCGGCCCAGGGCGGCGGCAGGGTGGCGCCGGAGGCCGATGCCGTGATGGGTGGCAACCGTGCCGGCGCCATGAGCTGGCACCGCTTCGGCGCGCAGGGCAGCGGCCTGGTTTATATCCAGCTCAGCCATGCCGGCCGCGAAGGCCTGATCCGGCTGGACGTCCAGCCCCCCAAGGTGACCCCGCGCGGCCAGACTGTCCGTGGCAACGAGAACAACCAGGCGGAGCCGCTGTTCATCACCATGTTTGACAGTCTGGAGCTGGACCTCCCCGGTTCGCCGGGCGAGGGTTGGACCGTCACGCCTGCCGATGCCCGAGGCCTGAAGCTGGTTGCGGTAGAAGCCGTGGCCGCCGACAAGGCTGCCGAAGCCGCGGCGGGCAGGGTTCGCCTGCGTTTTTCTCAAAACTCCGCGCTGGGGCCCGAAACAGGGCTCACCGTGAGCGGAGCAGGCAAACGGTTTTCCTTTGTCATCCGCAGCCGGGCGATCCCCGCATGCTGAATCCAGCCAGGGTTTGTCGTCCTGACAAGTTTGTCGGTTTGCGTCCCATTAGTTACGGTCCCGAACGCTGATGAAAGCCCCTCGATCATGAAATTTGCCCCACTTTTTTGCGTCCTGCCTGCGCTGCTGGCTGCCTGCGCCACACCCGTGGCGCCCCCACCTTCGCCGGGGCCTGACATCCCGCCACCGGCACTGGTCAGCCGCATTGAGGCGCCGCGCCCTACAACGGTCATTGCACCCCGGCGTCCTCCCGCGCAAACCACGCTGGCGATGGCGCTTGTTTTTGCCCCACGCATGAACAAGCTGTCGGCGGAGCGGGAAGAGCATCTCGCCTCGTTCGCGGCGCAGCTTCGCCGCAGCGGCACGATCACCGCCGTCACCGTCGAAGGTCATGCCGATGAGTCTGGCAGCGACAAGTACCGGCTGGCACTGGCCGGCCAGCGCGCGGAGCGCCTCGCGAGGTTGCTGGAAATGCACGGTTTGCCGCACGAGAAAATCACGACCACCGCCACGCTGCAACGCACCTGGGAGATGCCGCCGGAATGCAGGAGCGCCACGGCTGAGGCACGCAAAAAACTGGAATGCGCCAGTCCTGGAACGACCGTCACGGTCAGCGCGAAAATCACCGCTTCCGAGTGATGACCGCCAGCGCCGTTGCAGCATCGGCAGGCGTGCCGTGAGCAAGCCCGGATGCCGGGTTGCGGCGGCGCTTGCCTTGTGCTGCACGCTGGCGCAAGGCGCCGGCATCGCGGCCGTCCCTGCCTGCGATCAGGCGAGCAAGTCCGCGGTGCCCGGCCGCAGCGGCACGGCCACCGCAGCCTTGCCTGCCTTCGCGCAAGCAAGCGCGACGCCCTGGCACGCCGGTGAACTGGCTGTCCATCCATCGGCGGTGAATGCCAAAGACCGCGTCACCCTCGCCTGCCAGGGAAACCGCTGCAAACCGCTGCAATGCCGCTGGCAGGATGCGGCAGGCTCTCACCAGCTGTCGTTCGCCGGCGGCATTGGCGCCGACTACACGGACCCCGGCGGCCGATCGCGCCGCCTTGCGCTGGAGCGCAGCGACGCCTGCGAGAATTGCCGTGCCCGATACCTCAACCTGTACTGGGCAGACCCGGCCCGCCCCGAGGTCGGCACCCTGTCGCTGCTCTGGTCGGGCCTTGAATTTGACCGTGGCGGCGAGGGCCACATGGGTGGCTTTGCGAGCTGGTCCAACCAGCAGCCGGCGCTGATGAGTTGCACGGCCCGTTGACAGGAGCGATCCAAACCATGAAAAAGCATCTCTCCTGGCTCACTGCACTGCTGCTTGCGCCCCTGCTGACGCCGGCGTACGCCGCAGCGCCGCTGGAACGCATTCCCCTCGCACCGGCCGCACAGGTCACGGGTGAGCTGCCAGGCTTGTTGCGCGAGGTGCTGGGCGATTACCAGGACCGCCTGCCGGCAGCCACATCGTTGCGTTGGACCGAACGCGGGCACAGCCCCGACGGCAGGCCCTACGTTCGTGAACGTATCTGGAGCGAGGCCCTGCAAAAATTTGGCAAGGTGTGTGCCGCCGACAAGCCCGCCTGCGCGCCTCTGCTCGCCGCACAGATCCGGACCATGACCCGCGCACTGCGGGAAAGCGCCGATGCCCCCGCCAGCAAAGCCAGCGCCGCGACCTTGAGCGCTGTGTCCGAACTGTGCGGCATGAGCGGCGTCACAGGCGATTGCCCGCTGAGTGCGTACTTGCACGAGACAGCCATACGCTGGATGCAACTGGGCCACGATGCGCTTTTTGTGGCCTACCTCGATCGCTACGACGGCCAGCGCAACCAGTACCTGGAATGGCTCAAGACGCAGGGCACACCGCCATCGGCCTCCACGCTGGCCGCCCTGCCCCAGCTGCCTGCCTGGATTCGTGCCGGCTATTTCGAGCTGACGGGCAAGTTCAGCGCCGCGCGCGAACTCTGGCTGACGACGTTGATCGAAGCCGTTGGCAGCGACAAGCCCAATGCCAATCAGGAACGCATGGCAGCCTACCGGCTGGCGCGTTTGTCCTGGCGCCTGGGAGATGACGAGCTTGCGCGGAGCTGGCAGCAGTATCTGGCGGGGCTGCCAGGAAAGGCTGGCGAAGCGGCCTTGCCTTGCTGGGAGCGGCATGAGCAGTGGCGAATCGATATCGCCCGCTCGCAAGCCCTGCGCGAGCCGTTGGCCAAAGCGTCGGAGACGCTGGGTGCATTGATCGCCGCGGATTGCGCTTATTCGCAAGCCCTGGCTGAATACGGCACCGACACCCTGATCGCCGATCCGGGAATGGTCGGCGCTTCCGCCCCACTGACAAGGATGCTTGCCGTCGGCAGCGCGGCGTGCAAGGGCAACTGCGCGCCCGCACGCCTGGAGACGCTGCGCGTGCTGCAAGCTCTCGCGAAGCCAGAGGCGCAAGAGCTGGCGGCACATGCCAGGGCTGCACAGACCCGGCTGGACCAATTCGGTGGTTTTCTGGAGACCGACGTTCAATTGAGCTGGGCCACGGCGGCGGTGGTGCTGCGCCAACCGGCGCTGAAGCGTCAGGGTCTGGAGCTCCTGACGTCGCTGCAGACCCATCTTCTTGCAGGCAACGACGCCGACAACTTCAGCTCTTTCGGCGCCCAGCAGAACCGTTCACGTTTCGACGTCTTGCACCGCAGCGCCGCCCTGGCAGCGGTGCAGCAGGGCACCCAGCTCGAGCTTGGGCGGCTGGAAGCGATGCGGGCGCAGACGCTGCTGCGGCGCCTGCGGCTGAGCAGCCTGGCGGGCGAACTCGCCGGCGTGCGCGACGCCCCGGCCGAGTTGCACTACCGCGAGGTGGTTGCGGCCGCGCAGGACAGCCGGCGAAAGCTCGGTGCGATCGGAGGCTCCGACGCCCGGGCGCAGGCCATCATCGCACTGGTGGACCGGATGCTGGACGACGCCGCCGTCGATGCCCGGCTGGTCCTGCTGGAAACCCTGGCGGCCCGCAAGCTCGACGGCGGCAAACCCGGGCAGAGCTGGCTACGCAAGCTGGGCGGCTCTGCCGCCATCACCGAGCTGCAGAGAAAGGCCAACCCGACAGGCGTCCGACGCGACCTGATGTCGCTGCCGCGCGATACCGCCTATCTGAGCTGGTTGCAGGTGCCCGGCGGCTATGTGGCCAGCGTAGCCAGCTTCGATGCCGAGCACTACCCGCCCGAGGCGCCTGGCGTGAAGGGCGGACACCGGCAGTCCAGCCGCTTTATCGCCGTGTCTGCAGCCCAGGAAGAAACCCTCGGCCTGTACCGCGCGCTCCTGATGTCGGGTGCTGCCACCAACCGCGGCGCCAGCCGGGTGGATGTGCCACTTACCGACGGTGCTGGCTTGCGCCTGCGCAGCTTGCCGGTCTGGCGGACAGCCGACGGAAGTTATCTGGCGCAGGCCTCTGCCCCGGCCGGTGCTACACGTGCGCAAGACCTCCGGGAAATCGGGCAGTACCTGTACCGCGTGCTGCTGGAGCCCCTGCACGCGCAGTGGAGTCCGGCGAAGCGCCTGCTGCTGAGCCCGGATGGTTTGCTGACCCGGCTGCCGTTTGAAACCTTGTGGGCTGGCGAACGGCCGCTGCTGGACGTGATTGACGTTTCTTATGTGCAATCGCTGGAGGTGCATGCAGAGCTGGCGCGCCGCGCCGGGCAGCCGCGTGCCGGCGGCAAAAGTCTGCTGTCGTTCGCCGACCCGGACTATGCGGCGGCCGCCGTTGCAGGGGCGGGCCCGGTACCCTCGTGGATGGCATCGCTGCGCTGGAACGCCCTGCCGGGCACACGCAGCGAAGCCGAAGCACTCAAGCCGCTCTTTCCCGACGCGCGACAGCTCACCGGCACCGATGCAGCACGTGCCCGTGTGCTGGCCATGCAGGAGAGCAAGGAACTCCGGGACTTTCGCATCCTGCATTTCGCCACACACGGCTATGTGGACGACCGGCGCAGCAGCCTGGTGCTCTCCACACGCGACGGCCTGCAGCAGGCCTACCTGCTCGACTCGGACATCAGCACACTCGAGCTCAGGACCGACCTGGTGCTGCTTTCGGCTTGCGACACCGGCCTGGGCCGCAGCCAGTCAGGCGAAGGTGTGGTGGGACTGCCCTACGCCTTCATGCTGGCGGGCAACATCAACACACTGATGTCACTGTGGCCGGTGGACGATGCGGGCACGGCGGCCTTCATGCCGGCCTTCCTTTCCAAGGCGCGCGGCGGGGTTGACCTTGTCACGGCCCTCAACCTTACCAAGCGCGACTTTGCCGCGGGCCGGTACGGGGAAAAAAACCGCGATCCGCGCATCTGGGCCGCGTTTGTGCAGTACGGCGTACCACTGCAGCTGCAGTAGCTGTCATGGGCACGGAGGCAATGACCGAGGCGATAGTGCTGGACAGGGCGTGGACGAGTCTGGACGATTTGGACCGTCGCTGGCGGCCGTATCTGAGTTCGGGTCCGCGCTCCATCTTCCATTGCTGAATCATGCACCCTTGGCAACAATGCGGTCGACGAGATCGCGCGTGCACCTCCGCCACCCGTGCGGTGGGAAAGTGCACAGCCCCCCTGCGACGGCGTCTTGCTCGACGACACGATTCTTACCCGGGCAATTCTTCCATCAGATTAAAGGCAGCTGCCTGCTGACAACGCACAAACCGGGACGCCAGTGCCCCGGTTCAACCCCTGACGCCCGTCCCTACGTTTCTTGGAGAAGGCTTGTACACACTTGGTTTCGATTGGGTGGATGCACCGTCTGCAGGGCTGCTGAATGAACGCATCTTCTCGCCAGGATTGGCAGCCGCCTGCGACTCGAGTTTGTCCGCCCGGGCAGTCAATGAGTCTCCACGCTTGTGCGCCTGATCGGCTTGAGTCCTCAATTTCTTGACCTGTGCCTGTATGGCCGATCCCTTCGTATCTTGAGCATGGACGGCCATGCCGAATCCGAGGGCTGAAGCGAAAAGCACAACAAATAATTTTTTCATTTCACGGTTCCTTGATGAATACCCGCCTGGTTGCCCCGGGTGTGCACGGCCGGCAAAGACACACCCTCGTCCCCAAAAATTTCCCCGAGTAACGCTGGCCCCGAGGTCTGCACTATTTCCCCGAGAGGGCACAACCTGCTCGCCCGTCGTTCCCGCATTGCCCGGCAATCTGACGCTTCTCCGGTTTGCCGACGGGGCCGCCGCGCAGCTTTTCACCGGGGTTCATGCCGGACTCCAATTCCAGTTTCTCCGCCTGGGCACTCAGTGCGTCGCCACGACCATGTGCAGCCGCAGCTTGTGCTCTCAGTTTTCTGATCTGCTCTTGCTTGGTCGCCTCTTTGGCGCCGTCGGCGTGAGCACCGAACCAAAGCAGCGATGCAAACAACAAGACAACCGTTTTTTTCATTTCATCTCCCCTCGGTGGGCCGGCGCATCCGGGCAACCCGTGATGACCGCGGCTGGATGCTGAAGAACAATTGGGAACCACGCACTATTTGTTGGTCCGGGCGTAACGCGCCACGATCTGGTTCAGGGCATCCAGGTCCTTTCGCGACAGCCTGGCGGCAGCCATGTCCCGGTATTTGATGGCATTGGCAGATTCGGCGTGGGACGCTGCAATGGAAAACCAGAGATACGCCTTTCTGTCGTCCTGCTCGATGCCGCCTTCACCTTTGCGATAGAGGTTGCCCAGGTTGTATTGGGCTGCAAAGTCACCCTGTCTGGCTGCGGTTTCGTAAAAACGAAGCGCCTCGGACAAGTTCTTCTTCACGCCATACCCCTCCTCGTACATGAGCCCCGTCATGTACTGGGCATGAACTGAAGTTTTTGCCGCCCTGGAATACCAGAAAAGAGCTTGTGGATAGTCTTGCGAAAGGCCGTCCTTGCCAAAATAGTATTTTTCCGCGAGTGGCAATTGCGCGGCTCCCAGCCCCTGCTCCGCAGCCTTGGTGTACCAAAACACCGCCTTCCTGTCGTCCTTTGGAATTCCTTTCCCAAAGTGATACAGGTTCGCCAGATTGTTTTGCGCCAGGGCCAGGCCTTGTTCAGCGGCCTTGACATACCATTCGGCCGCCTTTTTTTCGTTCTGTGGGACACCCGTTCCGCTGTCGTAAAGCTGGCCGAGGTTGTATTGCGCCGTTGCAAGCCCCTTTTCGGCGGATCTGGCATACCACTCGGCGGCTTTTTCCGGGTTCTCCTCAACGCCCCGGCCGTTGGCGTAATACACGCCCAGGTTGAATGCAGCCTCTGCGTCGCCTTGGTTGGCGGCTTTCAGATACCACATGGCGGCCAGGCCGTAATCCTGAGGCACGCCTCTGCCCTTTTCAAACATGAATCCCAAGTTGTATTGGGCCAGAGGGTCATTCTTTTCAGCGGACTTGAGATACAACTCCACCGCCTTTTGATCATCCTGGGGAACGCCATTTCCATTGGCATATTTCACGCCCAGATTGAACTGGGCCCTGGCTTCTTCAGCCCCCGGCTTGGTCGCAACCACTTCCGGTGGATGTGCCTGTGGCGCCATCTGGCAGGCGGTCACGAGCAGGGGGAGGACAAATAGGCCGAGTTTGCGAATCATGGATGAACCTCTTTAAAAAATGTCAGCGTCGTACAAAAATCATTTCACACACACCCGCGTCCGTGGGATTGCGCGATCCGCCGGGCAGCACGGAGACGATCAGCCTGCCGTCGGCGTCGAGCCGGGTTCTGGCAACGATTTTTCGATCTACCGGCAGGTTGTTGCCGCCCGTCACCGCGAGGTTCAGGGCGCCGCTGGCCGGGTCGTAAATGAAGCTGCCCTCGTAGTCGATGTAACGTTCAAACGGCGTCCAGGTCGCCGAGAAGTCGCCATTGCTGCGGAAGCGCAATTCGTGCAGGGGTTGCGGCGGCACGCGCTGCGCGCCGGTACCGCAGGCGATTTCCCGCGTCTGGCGCCACAGGCCGCGCAAAGGATGCTTCACCGGATCGACCACGCGCATTTTTCCCTGCACGGTTTGCGCGCCGACCTGCGCGATCAGCGTGAATGTTGTACCGTCTTTCGCGTCCTGTGCCACCATGCCTATGCCGCTCACGGCATCCATGGCAGCCGGTGCGCCGGGGCTGAGCCGCCAGCCGCCGATACAGGCTGCCGGCACCACCACGAAGTCATGCGGAGCGCGCACCAATGCCGGCTGACTGGCCAGCAATTCACCCGCCTGCACGTCGCGATCATCAAACCAGAAAAGCAGTCTGCCCGTGTTGAAGAGGGCACAGTCGACCCCAGGTGGAAGTGCTGGCGCTTCAGCAGGTGCAGGCGCATTGCCACCGGGCATCACCAGCAGCAAGGTGGCCGCGCGCGCGTCCCAAAGCCACGCCGCCCCGGGCAAGAGGCGCGCGGAATGCGACTCCAGCAGAACACCTTGCGGCACCATGACGATAAAACCACGCACGTTCGCGCGGGCACCCAGCATGGCAGACCACCGTGGAGTCCCTGCCTTCAGGTCTTCACGCCAGCGCTGTGCCGCAGCTTCATTGAGCTTGAGCAGGACCTGCCCCCGTGCGCCGGGGCTCTGGACCTCCACCTGAACCTCGCAGCGGCCAAGCGTCAGCGGCTCTTTACCTTCCACGCCGCTTGCCTCCAGCAGCGCAGGACAGGCCGCCTCAGCAACGCTGCAGACGAGCAGCGCGAAAGACAGACCGATCGATTTAAATAGCATGGAGATCCTCTCAATTCATGGTTTTCGAAATGGCAGAGGACTACCCCACGCGCCGCAGGCAAAGGCTGTCCTGCGAGAATTCAACGACGCCCTGATGCAGGCCCCACCAGGCCACCCATTCAGCCGCCGGCGACGTCACCAGCACGGCCTGAAGGTTTCTCTCGGGCTTGAGCTTGCCGGTGAGCTCACCGGCCGACACCGCTGCGGCAAAAGCCGCGGAAGCCGGCACTTGCAAGCACACGCGGGTGGCATTGTCGAAGCGGTATTGCAACAGCAGGAATCCGTTCATCTCGCCGCGCTCGCTCTTGCCGTAATCCCAGGCGGCCACGTCCAGAACCAGCCAGTCGTTTCCGGCAAGGCGCGCCGTGCGACCACTGAGCGGCGGCAACGGCGGCTCGGCGGCCTCTCCAGCCCTGGTGTTGAATATCTCGAGCCGCAGGGTATTGCTCCCAGTCTGGACAATCCGCACACGGCTGCCCTCGTCCTTGCCTTCCTTGGCCCAAAGACCGGCGGCTGAGGCTGGCACGGTGATGCCGTAGCGCACGGCAGGCGCTTCACCGAACATTGGTGGCGGTGCACAAGCCGAGAGCACCAGAGCTACCCCAAGCAGCACCAGCACACGCCAGGTGGGTTGCGAGAGGCCGGTCATGGCCTGGCCTTCACGCCAACGACAAAGGTTCCCACGGTCACTTCCTCTTTTTTACCGGCCAGCCGCAGGATGATGTTTTCGTCTTTCTGGGCCGGTGTGCCGAAACCGGTGGACAGACGCAGCATCAGCGTGGTGGCGGGCGCCACGATCTGCTGGTTGTGACCGTAGAACTCCGCTTTGACCGTGTAGATGCCGGGCTTGGCATCGCGCAATACGAATTCCTCGGGTCCGTAGCCACCTGTGAAATCGTTCGACATGCGGCCGCCTTGGTAGGTCAGCTGGCGGCCGTAGTAGGCGCGCTCACCGTTGGGGTCGATCACCCACAGGTCGATGTCGGTATTGTCCGCATCCCAGGACAGCACCGCGCGCACATCAAGCGGCAAGTTGCGCAGAAGACGCGTGTCCATGGCGCTGGTGTCCAGCCCGGGCTGACCGGCGGCGGCAACACCCGCGTTGATCGCGTTGAGTTCGCCCAGGGCAATGAGCTCGATGTCGGGAAAACGGTTGTTCCACGGCCTGGCCACCACTTCCCAAAGCTGGTTGACGGCAGCCTGGGACTGGCCGTCTTCAGCCAGCGCCAGCCCCAAGTCGCGCAAGGACTGCGGCTCGTCCGGGCTCAGGACCAGCACTTTCTGCAGCACCGGCAGTGCCAGCTTCACCTGTCCGGCCTGCTTCAGGCGGTAGGCCAGGATACGCAGGATCTGGCGGTTCTCCAGGTTCATCTCCGCCAGATTGGATAACACCCGCAGACCCAGTGCGGTCTGGCCACGCTCCAGGAGAATGTCCGCAGCATCGAGGAAAAATGCCGTACTCGATAGGTAGGAGGGCCGTTCATCCAGGTACACCGCGTACATGTCCTCGACTCGGGCTTCACGCAGGCGCCTGGCGTAAGGCGCGTCGGGCAGCCATTTCTTGAGTTGAATGCTGGCCGAGACAGGCCCTGCTGCCGCAACCGCTGTCGGTGTAGGCGGCGCTGCCATGCGTGCGCTGACGGACGGCGCCGGCATCGCGGCAGGTGCGGGCACAGGCCGCGGTGCCATGGCCATGGGTGCGGGCGCCGAAGGCGTGGCCATGCCCGCACCAGGACCCCATGCCGGCGTGCCCGGCCTGGGCTTGGGCTGAGGCGGCTCGTCCTTGGGGAACGCTCTGTCCCACCAGGCCTGCTTGGACACAAAACGTGCAGCAATGCGGTCCAGATGCGTGGCGCGTTCATTCAGGTTGCGGTCCCGCTTCTGGGCAATCAGCCGTTCGTAGGCGGGACGCAGCGACTCCGGGGGCTCGATCTCGTAACGCGCATAGTCGGCAACGGCGTCGAGCACGATCAAGGAGGTTTCGGCAGTCAGCAGACCAAACCGTGTCCCGAGGCGGCGAATGGCGCTGCGGTTGCGCTCGCGGTCGGCTTCAAGCGCGGCCAGCTTCAGGGTGGCCCAGCGATATGCCGCCAACGGTATTTTTGCAGCCTCCGGGACAGAGGCCCCGGCCACGATGAAGCGGTGGTTTGCTCGTGTGCCGTCCGGGGCCTCCACCTCAAGCTCGACGTGGGCTGCCGGTCCCGTCAGGCGGCCGGCAATGACCAGGCGCCCGTTTTCCGGGTAAGCCCCGGCACTGACGAGATCCGTCGCGCCATTTGCACGCAGGCCGGCAAGACGGGTACGCGTTGTACGCAGCTCACGCACCGCATCCGGCGCGCTCACGCGCAGCAAGTCCACCAAGGTGCCGCCGGAAGCCTCTGCCGCGTGCCGCAGCAGCACGGCGTCAGCACTGATCGACGAGGACAGCGCATGCAGGGGCACGCCGCTGGCCGGCATGGCCAGGCCACCGAAATTTCCCAGCCCATCGGTAAACAGCAGGGCCTGCGTCGCCCCATCGGGCACAGCCATGGCGCCCATGTTGGTCGCGCCGTCATAAACGACTTTTTCGAGTTGCTCGCGCAAGCTACGCCAGTCGCCGCGTGTCACCTGAAACCGCTGTACGGGCTCAGCCACATCGCGTACCAGCAGCAATTGAACCGCCACGCTCTCCACGGCGCTGAAGTAACCGTCGAGCACGGCCAGTTCGCGCGCATGGTCGCGCGCCGCACCGGAACCCGATGCGTCCCAGACGATGGCCAGATTGGCTGGTGCCGGGCGTGGTTGCGACTTCAGCGCAACCGGCAGCTCCGCATAAAAATAGGTCGCGTCCCGGTAGGTCTGGGTGCTGACGAAGCTCTGGCTGGCCGCCGCTGGAACGGTGACCTGCAAAATCCGGCCACTCGTATACCCGATGCGTGTCAGCGTAACCACAGCAACGCCGTCGGCGCCACGTTGCACGGCAACGCGCTCACTGCCAAGGATTGCCTTGACAGCCGCGGGGTCGGCACCGGGAAAGCGCACGGCAGCGTCCAGCCGCTGGACACTCTGGCCAAATTGCAGCGGCAGCTGATAGTCCAGCACCCTTCGGCCAGCCCGGTCGCTGCGCATCAGCGTCTCGGAGATTTCCAGCACGACGCGGCGTGTTCCCCCGGCTGGCAAAGGATACACGCGCAGTTTGTAGTTGTTTCCGCCAGCGGCCTCCAGCAGGGCCGGGTCGACCCGCGTGCGGGTGACCTCTTCAAAGACCTGGCGGCCCTTGGCTTTTTCAACTGGGACGGCGGGACGCAGCGCGCCGTCAATGTCCAGTGCAAAGCCAGTGACGGCTTGCCCCGGACGCAGGGGAAACTGCAGTTCGCCTTCGAGCGCCCTGTCATTGGGATTGCGAAACTCCATCTCGATGCGCGTGCGCGCCGCCAATCCCACCACTTCTGCATCCACCTGCACGCGGGCGAGCTGGATGGCCAGGCGAGCCTCGGGTACCACCAGCAGCGGCACGGCGACAACGGGCCGGGATCGTGGATGCAGTGGCGGGGCATGAACTCCCTGGGACTGAGCACTCGCGGCGCCGCAAGAAAGCAATCCGGCGGCGACAAGCCTCAGGAAAATCCGCCAGCCGGATCCTGGACAACTAAGGATGGGAGCATATGCGTACATGGTTCAGCCTGTCGTAAAAATGGAAGGGTGCCGCGCGATGGCAGTCATCCTGCTGTCTGACGTCGTCCGAGGCGAGATGTCAGGCTTGCCCCGGGTGCGCGGCATGCTGTCGGACTGGTTACGCAAGGCTGCCAGGTTGTCACGGATAGCCTGCACAAGCGAGTCACTCTCGGCCGGATCCAGCTCTGCCAGCGCCAGCGCTTGTTCAAACATCCGGGCAGCAGCATCGAACTGGTTCGCGCGCTGAAGAGCCTGGGCCAGATTGTTGAGGGACATGGCCTGCTCATCATTGGGAGCCTGCCGCGCAAGATCAATACGCACCGCGCGCTGAAAAACCTCGAGCGCGCCCTGTGTCTGCCCATCCTTGAGCCGCCAGGCACCCAGCAGGTTGAGCAGATTCGATGCTGTTGCTCCGTTCCCGCGATGGGCAGCGGCCAGTACGGCGAGAGCCTCGTCCATCAGGTCCAGAGCTGCCGGCAAACCACCCTGGCGGCGAAGGAGATGAGCCTCGCGCGACAAGGCCAGCGCTGCGTCGTCGGGATGGCCGGGCGCGAGGCGGCGGTAGATGCCGCTGGATAGGTGCAGCATCCGCATCGCCTGCGCGGGCCGTCGCATCGCCATGGCGTGCTCACCTGCTTCCAGAAAGGCTTGTGCGACGCCCTTGTCGGCCAGGGCAGGCTCGGGAATCTCGCTGGCCAGGGCCGAAAACTGCTCAAGCAATGGGAGGCTTGATGCCTTGTCGACTGTCCGCAACTGCTGAAGCAGGGTTTGGGTCCGATGAAGATAACGCGCGTGAACCATCAATGACAGCGCTGCCTCGGGAGAGGCCACGGGTTGCAGCGAGAGCGTGGCCTGGGTCCAGTTGCAGCCGGGCGACTGCGCTGTGGCGCTTTCGCGCCAATTGACACGCAGCGTGCCACCTGAAAATCCCAGTTGCGCTTCACCAACTGGCTGTGTGGCGTCGAAAAAACGCACGGTATACGCGTCCCCGCCCTGAGCCGCGGACTGCAACATGGCAGGCTGCATGGCGCCCCAGGCAAACAGTGTTTCACCCCGCGCCGATCCGGTCCAGCGCACCATGTGCACAGGCAGCTGATAAGGGGGCATGCGCTGCATCGCGCAGGCCCTCCCCTGCTGCTCCCGTACCTCCATGGTGCCCTGCCAGACAGCTCCATTGGGCTCGGCCGCCACCACGCCCGCGGCAAACCAAAGGCCCAACAACGCTTTAGCGCGCACTGAAAACCAGTCGATTCAGGCCGACGTGCCTTGCGTCTGCCGGCAGAATAAGGGTGGGCAGGTTCTTCTGCAGCGCGTCCCACGTTGCGGGTGTAGCCTCAAAATCGACAATGGCCTCGCCCTGCCAGACGTACAGCCTTGGCTGCGCGCCCAGTTTCTCCAGAGCGGCAGCAAGTTGAAGTGCAGAGGCCACTGGCTTGTCGACGCGAACCGGCACCTGCGACACCGCACCCCGATAACGCGGCGGCTCTTCGTAAGCGAAGGCATAGGCCACATGCGGCAACTCCGGCTCCGGCAAGTGGAGCCTGACACCCGCGACGGCCAGCAGCAGGGCCGCGGCCACGGCCGGCAACCAGCGCAGGCGGCGCCATACAGGCCGGCCGAGCAACCCCTCCCGCTTCAACCGGAAACGCAGGCGTTGCAGTGCATGATCTTCGCTGGCCTGCAGGCCGTGCGTGCGGTCCAGCACTTCGCGTTCATGCGCAGAGCGGTGCGCCAGCACCTCGCGCAGCACCCGCACCTCAGCGGGCCCCTCGGGCGCTCCCTGGGCCGAGGGGTTGATGCCCCAGCGACCTGCAAGCTGCTCGACCCACTGGTCGATATCATCGTTTTCCCCGGGTAAAGCCATTTACATCTCGCGCAGGAAGTCTCGGCATGGCGCCAGGTGCTCGCGCAGCTTCTTGCGGCACTGCGACAGGAACTCGCGCGTGGCGCCCTCGGTACGGTTCAAGAAGGTGGCAATGTCGCGTACCGACCATTTGTGCAGGACCGCATGCTGCAGCGCCTGGGCCCGCTGGGGATGCGCCTGGGCAAACTCGGAGAATCCTCGATCAAAGCATTCCTGGAGGGCTTCAGCGCCAGCCGCATCCTGCTCCCCCGTTCCGCATTGCGTGGCAACCGTGCCCTCAATAACCTGCCATTGAGCGTCATCCATGGTGTCCTCCAGGCTGATCCTTCGCGTCTGGTCTATGTGCAGATTGGCTGCAATCTGGAACAGCCAGGACGACACACGCGCCTGATGCCGGAATCCACTCGCGCCGCGTACCATGCGGATGAAAACCTCCTGCACCAGCTCTTCTGCGACGTCAGCCCCAACGCCCCGGCGGATCAGAAAACCCATCAGCGGCCGCCGGTATTGCCGAAACAACGACTCCACGGCCTTGTCGGCCTGCGGCCCGCCATCGGCCACCAGGTCAAGCCAGAGCCTGTCCTGCCCGCTGGTGTCGGCGGTCATGACCAATGTCCCCGTGCGGAAATAAACAGGCGATGCCCAGATTGACGAAACATCACGCTAGCGGACCACTTGCCAGGAGAAAACCTGCATGCCGGTGCGGGCAGACACGGCGGCGGGACGTCCGCCCCGGGTGGCGTACTCAGCAAAACCCGCATCGCGGAACAGGGCGTTGCCGTCAGCCTCGTTTCCGCCACGCGTCACGGTTTCGCTCGGCAAGGAAGGCTGAGCGAGGTAGGAAAAATCAGCCCGCTCGCTTTGCTTTTCAGCCTCGACAGCAATCACGGCCAAGCGTTCCAGACCCAGTGTGTCATCATGGATTTCAAGTTCAAAACTGTCGGATGCCGCTGATTCCAGCCGGTTACTTGCTCCCAGGCCCCGCGGAAACATGGCAGTTATCCCGTAGCGGCTGTCCAGGTACAAGGCCGTCACGTCCACGGAAACACGGCCCGTGTTCTCCAGTGTGACAAGGAGTTTGTCACCGTCTTCCAGACGCGGAACCTGACCGGCGACATAAGCCGTCCGACGGCCCCCCTTGCTGGTGATCGCAACCGAAGTCTTGACCTGACCATTGGTGGGCGAGCTAGCCAGTGCCGATGCGATGCGCATCAGGTTGGCGGCACGTGAGGCAGCATGGAGCGCGCGGCCTATGGTTTGGGCGGCGTTGCCCGGCGAGGCTAAGGAGCCAAGCGTGATGCTCACCAGGCTGCGTTCCATCTGATCGTCGCAAGCCGCCTTCAGCGCCATGGGCCGCAATGTGCAGGCCTGCTGGCCGCCGAGCGTGGGTGGCATCAGCCAGAGCCGATCGCCGATCGCCGTGAGTCGCACATCGGCAGCCTGGCCCGGCGCCACCCATTGCACCTGCGCACCTGCAACGCCCTCACCCGGCTTGGCATTCCTCAGCCGCGTCAGGGGCGCGTCAAAGGCGCAAGGCCTGGTGCATTGCTGCAGGTCCACACCCACAGACAGGGAAAATTTCATGGCCTGCTGCACCAGCCGCCCCACGGTGCCGACCTTCAGCTCGGTGTCGGTTTTTTTCGGTATGCCGGCGTAGTCGACTGGTTCGATGCGTGCGGTGGCGAGCTCGGCTCTGGACACCTGCACGTAGCCGATCGCTTCGGATAATCCGGAGATTGGCGTTGGCAGGATGGCGAGCACGGCGCCCTCCTCCAGATCCGCCAATGCGCCTGCCCCGACCGTCAGCTCTTTCGCATCCGTCAGTTTCCACTGGCGTACCGTCGCTGCATCCTGTCCCATCACGGCACTGTCGAGGGCCGTGCCTGAGAACAGCGGTGTGACGCGTGTTTCGTTCATGCCGCCGTAACGCGTCAGGACATACTGCGACAACTGCCGGTAGCTCATGCCGGCGCCCCCTTCGAGCGCTTGCATCATCACGAAACTGAAGAGTCCATGCGAGGTCCGCTTCGGATGGCCTGCAGGCAGCCGCATTTCGGGGGTGGGCTCGGAGGTTTGTGCCGCATAAAAAAATGCTGATCCGCCACGGTTGGCCGCGACGCTGCCGGCGCCACTGCTGGGCGCAACGGCGGTGGCGGCGGTGGCGACGGTTCCCGCCGGTGCGCGAGGTGTGGCGCGGTCCATGGCGGTGGCCGGCACGCCCAGGTCCTGGGGCGACACCTGGCGCATTCGTACTTCCTCGCTACCTCCCGCAGAGCGCACCAACGTAGCCGAATGGCAGGAGTCGAAGATGCCCCACACAAAGGCACCGGTAGCCGTCATGCGGTCCACCGCAGCACGGATTTCATGGTCGAATATGGCATTCTGGACGGCACCACCCTTGCCCCCGGGCAGGTTCTGCCAGGCGCCGACGTCGCGTGGCAGGAAGATCTCAAAAAGGCCATCTGGCTCATCCCTGGCGAACGGACTGCCAGGACTGACCGGCTGCTGGCTTCCGTGCCCAGCCATGTGCAGGACGATGTAATCGTTGGGTTTTGCCGTGCTCGCGAGCCGGTCCAACTGGCCGAGGATGTTGGCCCGGGTGGGCAACTCTGCGCCTGGCACGCCATCTGCCAGTACCGCGATGTTCTGGGCGGGCACGCCGCGCTGCAACAGCACACCGCGCATGCGGGTCACGTCATTGCGCGGCCCCTCCAACTGCAGTTTGGCGTCCAGCCCAGGGTATCCCGAAACGCCAACCAGCAGGGCACGGTAGTTCAGATTGGCTGCGAGCGAGCAAGCGCTCATCAACAGGCAGCCTCCGGCAACCAACCATGGTTTCACGCGACGGTACTTCATGCAACACCCCTCACCCACAGTCAAAGCGGACGAATCCATCCCACGCGCGAAGCGCGCAGACCAACGGGTCCGCGCGTCCCCCGATCATTTCTCTCAGTTATGAACGATACGGTACACATTCGCCTCGCCGAGGTTGCGTACGCGGATAGTGAACGGGCCGGAGTAGCGCGGCGTCCAGCTGCAGATCATGGTGTCCGTTGCATCCGTGTCCTGGCAGATCCGGTTGCCATTTTCGTCATAGACATACAGGTCGAGGTCCGAGTCACCGTCACCCGAGACCACCACGCGTGCAGGTTCACCGCCACGGAAAGTGACGCGATAGCTGTCAACCGCGCGCGTATTGACCACCGTTCGCTTGGCGCCTGGGCCGTTTTCTGCGCCTCGGGTACCCGATTTCCCGATATCGTCCGCCAGTGCCACCAGATCTGCACGACCTGCAGCAAGCTCCCTACCGCGTGCCAGGACAGCATCTGCCGCCAGCTCATCAGGTTTGCTTTTTGCCTCACCAGACTTGCCACCCACACGCACGGCCTTCGACTCTGACGCGCCTGCCTGCTTCTTGATCTTGGCCGCTGTAATCAAGGCCAGCGGGTCCTTGTTCGCATAACCGTAACGCGCAAGCAAATCTGCAACCCTGATGGATTCGACGGCGGCGGCACTTTCCGACTTTTCGGAAGACACGGCCTTGCCACGATTGGCAGCTTTCTTTTCCTGCGCGTGCGCAAGGCTGACGGCGGAAGCGCCCATAAGCCCGGCGATCACAAACACGTGCAGACGATTTAATGGAAATGTCATGAAAACTCCTTGGGTTGGAAAATGGGTGTCGCCTGTTCTGACCTGTCGACGTCCATAGGACGCAGGGCCTGTCATATGTCAGGACACGACGACCGTGGCGTAGCAGGAAATGGCGTTTGTAGTCCGTCGGCGTGGTGCGAAGCCGGGGCAAAATGGCAGGAACGACTGGATGGCGCGCTTATTCATTCGAGTGATCGGGGGCAATCCAATTCGATCTGTCCATGTTCTACGTCCTCTTCAGTTTGCTTTGGCGTGAAGGATTTGCCCGATATCTTGAGCAGCCACGTCACAACGCAGCTCCAGCCGTCCAGTCCCGGAATCTGCAAGGCGAACCGCGCACCGTCGTACCTGCAACGCATGGTATTGAATTAAGAGTCGCTCTCCTATCACTCGTTTATGGGATGGTCGCCTTGACCTAAAGAGACTATCGCTGTGGGGCCGCACCACTGCGGCAACCAGCGGTGGCCCGTCAGTCAGCGAGTCGCGTCGCTTTTGCAACCTCGATTGCCTTACACGCATGCAAGGCTGGCAGGCTACCGCCTGCCGGGGATGCATTTGAAGGGGCAGCTGTGGTCACAGGAAGGTCACGCCAGACACGGGCGTTGAACTGCGCGCCAGACAGCGCGGAGCCGGAAAGAAAAAAGGGTCTGACCATGATGGTCAGACCCTTTGAATACTGGTGGGGCCTGCGGGGGTCGAACCCACGACAAACGGATTAAAAGTCCGCTGCTCTACCAACTGAGCTAAGGCCCCAAGGATTTCTCCCTGGTCTGTACTGCACGTGATGCAGAACAGCCTCAAATTATAGCGTCATTTTTTGGCTCTTTAAAAACTACTCAGCAATTTTGTTGAGCACCCAGCCCGCAGCGCACAAACCGAAGGCCGATGTCACGCTGACCACCGATCCGTACCCATGGCAATTGAGGCTGCCATCGCTCGCCGCATCGTCCTCGATAGCACAGGCGTCCAGCACAGCGTCAGCCCCCGTGGGCAGGGCTGCGGGCTGCGTCACCGCCTCGCGGCTGAACACGCAGGCCACACCGATCTTTCCCTTGCGCGCTGCGCCCTGCTCCTTGCGCAGGCGGTAACGCAGCTGCGCGAGCAGCGGGTCGTGCGTGACCAGCGACAGGTCCTCGATGTCGACCTTGTGCGCGTGGCGCTTGCCGCCGGCTGCGCCGACGCTGATGAAGTTGACCTTGTGGCGCATCGCCCAGGCAGCCATGGCGGTTTTGGCGCGGACCTGATCGCAGGCATCGATGACCGACACATGGCTGTGACCGTGTGCCTCCAGCCCGGCAATCGCCGGCCAGTTGGCGGCATCGACAAACTCTTCGATGCAATGCACCGCACATCCGGGATGGATGTGCGCAATGCGTTCGCGCATCGCCTGGACCTTGGCCTGCCCCAGTGTGATGTCGAGCGCGTGGATCTGGCGGTTGATGTTGGACTCGGCGATGTGGTCCAGGTCAATCAGCGTCAAGCTCGCCACGCCGCTGCGCGCCAGGGCTTCGGCGGCCCAGGAGCCCACGCCACCGAGGCCCACCACCACCACATGCGCCGCACGGATTTTTTTTGCGCCTGCCACACCATACAGACGCGCCAGCCCGCCGAAGCGCCGCTCCAGATCGGCAGGGAGTTCGGAAGGAATTTCAGCCACTAGTAATTTCCCGCCGGGCCGCCCCAAGGGAAATCAACCCCCTCGGGGGACAGTGCAGTACGCGCAGCGACAAACGTGGGGGCCATTAAACGCTGTGCTCCAGCCGCCAGATCTGGTATTTCAGGCCCGCCACGGCGCCGGCGATGATGGCCGTGACAGCGACGAAACTGGTGGCGCTCAGCGTCGAGATGCCGGACAAGCCCTGCCCGATGGTGCAACCCATGGCGGTCACCCCGCCCACCCCCATCAGCACGGCCCCGACCAGGTGATTGGCGGTGTCTTCGGTATTGCGAAAGCCTTCCCAGCGGAAGCTGCGTGACAGCAGGGAATACAGCGCCGAGCCAGCGACCACGCCAAACACAGACACAACGCCCAGCGTCAGCAGTTTGGTCTTGTCACTGAAAAATATCAGCCAATCGATGGTGTAGGCCATCGGAGCCACAAAACTCAGCGCCTCCATGCGGCCGGAATTGGTCGCCAAAAAAGTCTCCTCCAGCGTTTCCGGATGCTCCGCGACATAGGCCATGTGCCCGCTGAGCCACCACATGGCGGCAATCAGCAGGCCAATGCCAAGCCCGCCGAGCAGGTTGTCAAAACGGCGAAATCCCGAACCGGCCAACGCCCAGACAATCAGCCCGCCACCCAGCACGAGCGCCAGAACCAGCCCGGCGAGAGCGGGTGAGACACCCGCCATACCCGCAGCCCATGTGGGCAAGGCGGCATTGCCGGAGAAATCGATAGCGACGCGGTCCACCGTGCCCACGCGCAGCACCGCGGTAATGCCCTTGAGAGTGGCAAATGCGGCCACCGCCATGACCACAAATACCACCAGTGATTTGAGGTTGCCGCCGCCAATGCGTACCAGTGTCTTGCTGCCGCAGCCCGACGCCAGCACCATGCCAAAGCCGAACAGCAGGCCGCCGACCAGCGCGGAAAGCCAGACGAAACGGTTGGAGGCATACACGGCTTTGGCCGGGTCGATCAGTCCGGCTGCGGCAAGGCCGTAAAAGCCGATCATGGCCACGCCGATGGCCATGCCCCACACGCGCATGCGTGTCCAGTCCCCCATGTTGACGATGTCGCTGACGGCGCCCATGGTGCAGAAGTGGGTGCGCTGGACAACCGCGCCAAACAGCGCCGCCAGAATGAAGGCCGCCCAGAGAATCTGGGCGGTGAGTGTGTTGAGCTGGGAAATATCCATCCCCCGATTTTAGGGGCTGGGCACGAAGTGCGCTGTCCTGCCGCCTGCGAAGTCTCTACTTGAGCTTGGCCAGGCGTTCCTTGGCGACCGAAGCGGCTTCCGACTGCGGGTAGGCCTTGATCAGGTCTGCCAGCGTCTTTTGGGCCCCCTTGACGTCCTTGAGCTCGACCTGGCAGTTGGCCACGGCCAGCACGGCTTCCGGGGCACGCACATGCTCGGGGTCGGCGGCGACCAGCGCGCGGAAATTGACCAGGGCATCGCGGTAATTGCGCAGTGCGTACTGGGCATTGCCAAGCCAGAACAGCGCGGGCGCCTTGTAGCCGCTTTGCGGATAACGCTTGAGAAAATTGGTGAAGGCGGCCTGGGCCGGCGCAAACTCGCCCTTGCGCAGCACCGCCAGCGCGGCGTCGAACTCCTGCTTTTCTGCGGGGTCGGCCACGAACTCTCGGCCGTCAACGCTGACCTTGGACGGTTCAAACCGGCTGAGCCGGTCGTTCACACCCTGCGACAAGTCCTTTTGCATTCGCTGGACTTCGGCAAGTTCACGGCCAAACTGCTCGTCCTGCCCGCGCATTCTGGCCAGTTCACTGCGCAACTGGTCGATCTGGCCGGACAACTCGAGCAGGCTGCGACGCAGCTGGGCGGTTTCATCACCAGACTTGCGCAGCTCGGACGCTGATGCATCGAGCCGCTGGCGCAATTCAAGAATCGCCTTGCGCGCGTCATCATCCTCGAACAGCGCAGCATGGGCGTTAAACGCCATGGCGCAGGCCAGTGCGCACGCCACGGCCCCCAGCGAAGTCCGGAAGTTCTTCAAGGTCATGGCTTCGGCTTAACGGTAGTTGAATTCAGCGCGGCGATTTTTAGAGTAAGACTCTTCGTCCGTGCCCGCAGCGGCAGGTTTTTCCTCGCCGAAACTCACGGCCTCAATCTGCGCATCGGTGGCACCCAGCAGGCCCAGCGCGCGGCGCACGGCCTCGGCACGTTTCTGACCCAGCGCAAGGTTGTACTCGCGGCCGCCGCGCTCGTCGGTGTTGCCTTCAATCACCAGTTTTCGTGCCTTGTTGGCGCTGAGGAAACGCGCATGGGCTTCCACCGTCGCCTGAAATTCCGGCTTGATGACAAAGCTGTCGTAGTCGAAGTAGATCACGCGGGCTGCACCGGGCGGGCCGGCGAGCGAAGGATCGGTGGCGCCGATCTGAACCGGCGCAACAACGCGGCCGCTGACGCCCGCCGCATCGCCGGTTCCCGGTGCCGTGGTGACAGGAGTCCGGCTTTCGACAGGCACTTCATTGAGTTTGACGCCTGAGCTGCAGCCGACCAGTGCGGCGGTCAGGGTGATGATGGAGGCGAGTGAGATCAGGATGCGCTTCATGTGTGGATACTTTCCGTAAAAAAACAAAGGGGTTGGTGGAAGACGGGCGAGTTACCTCTGGAAAGGTCCCCAGTCCGGCTCACGGATGTCTCCGGCGGCGCCGGTCAGGCGGGCTTTGATCTTGCCGTCCAGGGTGGTGGTCAGCAGGGCTTCCCTGCCCTGTTGCTGGGTGGCATACACGATCAGCCGGCTGTTAGGCGCAAAACTCGGGCTTTCGTCGGCGCTGGTGTCGGTGATCGAGATGGCGGTTCCCTTGCCGAGATCCATCAGGTGCAGCTTGAAGGCGCCACCTATGCGTGAAATATAGGCCAGCCAGCGACCGTCCGGGCTCAACGCCGGCGATATGTTGTAACTCCCGGTAAAGGTGACGCGTTCGACGTTGCCGCCACCGGCGCCCATGCGATAGATCTGCGGCGAGCCGCCGCGGTCGCTCACGAAGTAGACGTATTTCCCGTCCGGCGAAAACGCCGGCTCGGTGTCGATGCTGGCCGATTGCGTCAGCCGGCGCGCCTCGCCGCCTGTTGCCGGAATGGCATACAGCTGCGAGCCGCCATCGCGGCTCAGCGTCGCGACCAGCTGGTTGCCGTTCGGCGCCCATGCCGGCGCGCTGTTGGAGCCGCGGAAGTTCGCCAGCAGGCGGCGTTTGCCCGAAGCCACGTCATGGGCATAAATCACCGGCTTGCGCGACTCGAACGACACGTAAGCCAGTTGCGCGCCGGTCGGCGACCACGCCGGGGAAATGATCGGTTCGGGACTGGTCAGTGCCGACTGCGCGCCTTCGCCGTCGGAGTCGGCCACCCACAGGTTGTAGCGCGGGCCGACCTTGGTCACATAGGCGATGCGTGTGGAAAAAATACCTTTCTCGCCGGTCAGTTTTTCATAGACAAAGTCGGCGATGCGGTGGGCCGACAGGCGCAGGTCGCCCTGCGGTATCACGTAGCTTTGCCCACCGAGGTCCTGTCCGCGCACCACATCCCACAGGCGGCAGCGTACGTCGAAGCGGCCATCGGCCAGACGTGTCACGCTGCCGGTCAGCAGCGAATCGGCGGCGCGCTGGCGCCACACCGACAGGTCGGGGCGGGAATTTTCATCCAGGTTCTGGCCGGCGGTATCGACCGCGCGGAACTGGCCGCTTCGCTCCAGGTCGGCCTGCACGATGGCGGCGATTTTCTGCGGCGACTGCGCATCGCCGCGAAAACCGGCAATGGCGATCGGCAGTTGGGTCAAGCCAACGCCCGACACCTCGACCCGGAACTGGGCCCAGGCGGGCTGTACCGCCAGGACGCCCAGGCTGCCGGTCAGGCCGGCGATGAAGCTGCGACGGCCTGCAGACAGGGATTGAATCGAGGATGGGTCAGGTTTTTTGGGGTGCATTTTTCTGGTTCAAACAATACAGGGTGAAGTACTTGCCGAAGGCGGCCTGGGCCTGCATGGCACACACGGCAAAACCCATGCTGCCGTCGAGGATGCCGAGGCGAAAGAAATAGCTTTTGATGAAAGCGGCCACGCCCGATATTACCGCCCTCGGCATGGAGCTGGACCGGCCGCGCGCATGCGCCTGCGTGGCCCAGGCCAGGCTGTATTGCTCCAGCTTGCGCCAGTAGTGGGCCGGCGTCGGGTAGCTGTAGTGCAACAGCTTGCCGTTCAGCCGTGACACAGCGCCGGAACTCAGGATCACGCGCTCATGCACCAGATCGTCGCTGAACCGGCCCTGGCCGCGCCGGAAAAGGCGCAGCACCGCGTCCGGCGTCCAGCCGCAGTGGTGAATCCACTGGCCGCAGAACTGGGTGAGGCGGGGAATTTCAAAGGCATCTGCCGCGCCATGGAGGACCGCCTGCTGGATCTCGGCGGCCAGCTCGGGCGTCACACGCTCGTCCGCATCGAGGGAAAGCACCCATTCCTGGGTGGCCAGGCCAAGGGCGAGGTTTTTTTGCGGACCGAAGCCGGGCCAGGCGGCCGTTTCAGTGACTTCCGCCCCGAAGGCTCTGGCAATGGCGCGCGTGTTGTCGGTGCTGGCGTTGTCAACCACGACCCACTGGTCGGCGAACCGAACGGACTCCAGGCATGCCTGCAAATTGGCCTCTTCGTTTTTCGTGATGATGATGACGGACAGGGTCATGGGCGCTCGGGTGTTGGTGAATGTCGCAAGCACAGCCGCCCTGATTTAACGCTCCGCAAACAAGCGGTTGATTGTGGGCGCTGCCAGCGGCGGTCTTTGTAGGAATTGGCCGCCAATTGTTCCACGATAATGCAGGCTTGCTCACTTCACGGCCTGATGCGGCGCCCATGCCAACTATCGCAGCCCTTCCCCGCACCGTTACTGCTGACCCGTTCCCGGCGCCCGGTGGGATGTCTGCGACTGGCTGCGACATGCGCCAGGCCGTGGTTGCCCCGGCCAGCGCCGGCAACGAGGCCCCGGTTTGACGACCGGCCCCGAGCAGGCCGCCGCTGCCGGCGCCAAGGGGACGGCGTCACCGGCGCCCATCGGCCAGCGCCTGCGCCGCATCTGGCCTTATTTCAGCCAGTCCCCCAGCGCCTGGGCCATCGCCGTGGGCGCCACCGTGGTGGCTTCCGCGACCGAGCCGCTGGTGCCCGCCCTGTTGCAGCCCTTGCTGGACAAGGGCTTCCGCAAGGGGGGCATCGATATCTGGATGGTTCCCGTGTCGCTGCTGCTGCTGTTCGGCGTGCGCGGCTTCGCGGGTTTTCTCGCGCAGATTGCGCTGGCCAAGGTCACCAACATCGGCTTGCTGGAATTGCGCAAGGCCATGTTCCAGAAGCTGATGACCGCCCGCCTGGATCTTTTTTCGAACCAGTCAGCCAGCACCCTGGCCAACACCGTGGTCTACGAGGTGCAAAACGGCTCGTCCATGCTGGTCAACTCGGTGATGGGCCTGACCCGGGACACCCTGACCCTGCTGGCGCTGTCCAGTTACCTGCTTTACCTGAACTGGCGACTGACCCTGATTGTCACGCTGCTGATTCCGGCCATTGCCTGGGTCATGCGTGTGCTCTCCAGCCGGCTGTACCGGCTGACCAAGGCCAGCCAGGCGGCCACCGACTCGCTGGCCTATGTGGTGGAAGAAAACGTGCTGGCGCACCGCGATGTCCGCCTGCATGCGGCGCAGCAGAGCCAGGCGACCCGTTTTGCGCAGCTCAGCGAGGCTTTGCGGCGCCTCTCCATGAAATCCGTGGTGGCCTCCGCGGCCATGACCCCGGCCACGCAGATGCTGGCGGCGGCCGCCCTGTCGGCCGTCATTTCGGTTGCCCTGCTGCAAAGTTCCACCGACACCACGTCTGTCGGTTCGTTTGTGGCTTTTGTGACCGCCATGCTGATGCTGGTGGCACCGATCAAGCACCTGTCGGAGGTCGCCAGCCCGATCACGCGCGGCCTGGCGGCGCTGGAGCGCGGGCTGGACCTGATGGAGAAAACGCCCGATGAACCGGGCGGCGATTTTTCGAAGCCGAGGGCCGAGGGGAAAATCAGTTTCATCAATGCGCGTGTGGCCTACAGCGACGATGGCGCACCCGCGGTCGACGCGCTGAACCTGACCATCTCCCCCGGTGAAACCGTGGCGCTGGTCGGTGCTTCGGGGGCCGGCAAGACCACACTGGTCAATTTGCTGCCGCGTTTTGTCGAGCCCACCTCTGGACGCATCGAGCTCGACGGCCATGAACTGCGTGAATGGCAGATCGACGCGCTGCGCGGCCAGTTCGCGCTGGTCAGCCAGCACGTGGTGATGCTCAACGACACCGTGGCCGCCAATGTGGCGCTCGGCATGACGGTGGACAGGGACAAGGTGCTGGCCTGCCTGAAGGCTGCCAACCTGGAGCGTTTTGTGGATGAGCTGCCCCGGGGCATGGACACGCTGGTGGGCCACAACGCCACGCAACTTTCGGGCGGCCAGCGCCAGCGCCTGGCGATTGCGCGCGCCCTGTACAAAGATGCGCCGGTACTCATTCTGGACGAGGCCACCTCGGCGCTGGACACGGAATCCGAACGGGCGGTGCAGGAAGCGCTGCAGCGGCTGATGCGCAACCGCACCACGCTGGTTATTGCACACCGCCTCTCCACGGTCCAGCACGCCAGCCGCATCGTCGTGATGGATGCCGGCCGCATCATCGAAAGCGGCACGCATGCCGAACTGATTGAACGCGACGGCCCCTATTCCCGCCTCTACAAACTCGGGCTGTACGACGCCGATCTCTCGCAAAGTCCCCCCGTGGCGCAACTTTCATGACAATTTCCATCAGTGGTTTTACCTTCATCCGCAACGGTGTCGAGCTGGGCTTTCCCTTTGAAGCCTCGATTCGCTCCCTGCTGCCGCTGGTCGACGAATTCGTCGTGGCCGTGGGCCGCGGCAACGACGCGACGCTGGCACGCGTGCTGGCGATTGGCGATCCGAAAATCCGCGTGATCGAAACCATCTGGAACGAACGCATGGCGGACCGCGGCTTTGTCTACGCGCAGCAGAAAATGATTGCCCAGTATTCCTGCACCGGCGACTGGGCCTTCTACCTCGAGGGTGACGAGGTGGTCCACGAGGAGGACCTCGCCGCGATCCGCGCCAGTGTCGAGCAGCACCACAACAACCCTGCGGTGGAAGCGCTGGTCTTCGACTACCACCACTTCTACGGCTCGGCGCAGTGGGTTTCGGTCAGCCCCGGCTGGTACCGCCGCGAGTGCCGGCTGATCAGGAACACCATTCGCTCCTACGCGCCCGACGGGCAGTACTGGCTGGTGACCACCGAGCACAAGCGCCCGCGCAATCCACAGGCGGCGCTGGCCAACGCCCATATCTACCACTATGGCTGGATTCGCCGCAACGAGGACATGCAGAAAAAGCTCGACCAGGTCAGCAAGTACTGGGCCGATTCAACGACCATGCAGATCAAGTACAGCCAGTTCGATGCGCGCGCGCTGGAGGCTTTCAAGGGAACCCACCCGAAAGCCGTGCAGGCATGGCTGCTCACAGGAGCCGAGCAGGACCTGCAGATCGACCCGGCCTACCAGCCCACCCGCAAGGAAAACAAATATCACCTGATGCGCAGAATCGAACTGCTCACCGGGCTGGACTTCAGCCGAAAACACTTCAAGCTGGTGGCCTGAAGGCCTGAACGCAGCTTGTCAGCGCTGCTCCGCGGCCAGCGCTGCGAAGTACACCGCTTCCTGCTGGCGTGCGATCTCCGGCCACTGGTAGCGGCTGGCAAACGCCCTCGCCTGGCTACCCAACTGCTGCCGCAGCGCCTCGTCAGCAAGTACCTGCTGGAGGGTGCTGGCCAGTTTCGCGGCATCCTGCGGATCGTCCAGAAGCAGCGCATCGGCGCCATGGCTGAGCAGGCTGGAAATACCGCAGTACGCCGCACTGCTGACCACCACCGGCAAACCGTGCGCCATGGCCTCCAGGACCACCATGGCAAACGTATCCTCCAGCGTCGGGTGCACCAGGCAGTCCGCTGCGCGGTAGGCAGGCGCCACGTCCTGCAGCGAGCCGAGGAAAAACACGCGCCCGGCCACACCCTCCGCTTGCGCCTGACGTTCAAACACCGGGATTTGCCCCGGGTTGCCCACCACCGCCAGCACCACGTCCGCCGGCAGGTCACGCAGCACCCGCAGCAGCGTCCCCAGGCCCTTCTTGCGGTAGTCATTTCCCACCAGCAGCAGACAGCGGCCCCCGGGCGGCAGGCCCAGCTGCATACGGGCAGCCCCTTGTTCGGCCGCGCCGGTGGGGGCCGCGGGCAACACCACCCCCGGCGTGATGACGGTGGTGACCGCCACCGTGCCCGGGTAGGTCGCGGCCAGGGTGTCACCCAGGCTGGCCGACGTCACCACCACACAGCGCCCGCCCCGGGCCGCGACACGCAGGCGCTCCAGCCCCAGGTAGGTCAACAGGCGCGGGCTGGTCCAGACCTTGGCCCAGGCCAGCACGCGCCGCCAGCCGGTTCGGCCGTGAAACAGGTTGTATTTCACCGGCAGCACATGCACGGTCTGCACCTGGCCCTGCCAGGTGTTTTCATGGGAGTGGACAAGGTCAAAACCCCGGCGCGTGACCCACCAGGTGGCGGTGGCGTACCAGAGCTGATTCAGCCAGCGCGGCTTGCGCAGAAGCGTGGAAACGAGGTGGTAAGTCACGCCCGGTGCGCTGTGCCTGATCTGCTGCGCAAACACATGGATCTCGTGGCGCTGCGCAAGTTGCTCAACCAGCGCAATCGAATAACGCTCTGCCCCACCCCCGGCCGGGTCAAAAATGCGGTTCAGCACCGCAATGCGCAGCCTGCGCGGGGCCTCGGGCTGGACGGGCGAGCCACTCATGTGCGGTCCCGGTCTTCGTAGGCCGTCGCAATCTTGAGCCAGAACACCGGCAGGCTGGTGGAACGCACGACAGGCACCCGCGGCAACTCCATCAGGTCGTTCTTGGCGGAACTGCGGCCGCGCTGTGTCGTGGTCACGGTCTGGAAGCCGGCCTGGCGAGCCATGGCCAGGTGCTGCGACGCGTACTCACCGAAGGGATAACAGAAATGCCGCACGGGGGTGGCCAACAGCCCTTCGAGCGCCGCCCGGTCACCTGTCATTTCAGCGAGCGCGGTGGGGTCATCGCTTTGCAGCAGGCGCACGTGGCTCTGCGTGTGGGATCCAACCTCCTGGCCGCCGGCCACCCACAGGCGCAACTCGTCAGCGGTCATCAGCGGCACCTGCGCGATGCCAATGCCCTGGTCCCATTCGTTGGTCTTGCCCAGCAGCCCGCTGACGGCATAACAGGTGGATGAAAACCCGTGGCGCTGCAGCACCGGCAGCGCATGGGTCAGGTTGTTGCGGTACCCATCGTCAAAGGTGATGCCCACCACCTTGCCGTTTTTTTCACCGCGCAGATAGGGCAACAGCGCGCTCATCGACAGCCCCTGGTAGCCCAGCAATTTCAGCATGGCCATCTGGCGCGAAAAGGAGGAAGGCGAGACGTAGAGGCTGCGGAAAGGCGCACCTTTGGGCGGCGCTTCGCTGATCTGGTGATAGACCAGAATCGGTATCGGGCGCTGAGTGCTCGCGGGGGTGACGGGGGTGGCAGGCATGCAGGACAGAGGTCGGAGCTTCAGAGCAGGACAATATCGTACTGTTCCTGCGCCATGGCGGCTTCGGACTGCAACGAAATCGGCTTGCCGATGAAGTCGCTCAGGCCGGCCAGGTGCTGGCTTTCCTCGTCGAGAAACAGCTCGATCACCTTGGGCGAGGCAATCACCCTGAACTCCCGGGGATTGAACTGGCGGGCCTCGCGCAGGATCTCGCGCAGGATGTCGTAGCCGACGCTGCGCGCGGTCTTGACCACGCCCTTGCCCTGGCAGGCGCTGCACGGTTCGCACAGCTGGTGCGCCAGCGACTCGCGTGTGCGCTTGCGCGTCATCTCGAGCAGGCCCAGCGCCGAAAAGCCATTGACGCTGGTCTTGATGCGGTCGCGCGCGAGCTGCTTCTGGAACTCCGCCAGCACGGCGTCGCGGTGGTTGTCACGCAGCATGTCGATGAAATCGACGATCACGATGCCGCCCAGGTTGCGCAGACGCAACTGCCGCGCAATCGCCTGCGAGGCTTCCAGGTTGGTCTTGAAAATCGTGTCGTCGAAGTTGCGCGCACCTACAAAACCGCCGGTGTTGACGTCCACCGTGGTCAGCGCCTCGGTCTGGTCGATGATCAGGTAGCCGCCCGACTTCAGGTCCACCCGCCGGCCCAGCGCCTTGGCAATTTCCTCGTCGATGTTGAAGAGGTCAAAAATCGGGCGCTCGCCGCTGTGCAGCTGCAGCCGCTGCAGGGTCGCCGGCATGAACTCCGTGGCGAACAGCCTGAGTTGGTCGAACTGTTCGCGTGAGTCGATGCGTATGCTCTGCGTGGTTTCCACCACCATGTCGCGCAGCACGCGCTGCAGCAGGTTCAGGTCCTGGTGCAGCACCGAGGTCGGCGGCAAGCGCAGCGCGGCGTCCTTGATGCGGGCCCAGGTCTTGCGCAGATAGGCGATGTCCTCGCCGAGCTCCGCATCGGTGGCGTCTTCGCCATTGGTGCGCAGGATGAAGCCGCCGCCCATGTCGCCGGTCAGGACCTGCAGGCGCTGGCGCAAGTCCTCGCGCTGTGCGGCGGAAATTTTTTGCGACACGCCGATGTGGTTGTCCTGCGGCAGAAACACCAGCAGCCGGCCGGCAATGCTGACCTGGGCAGTCAACCGGGCGCCTTTGGTGCCAATCGGGTCCTTAAGCACCTGCACCATCAGCGACTGGCCGACAAACAGCTGTTTTTCAATCGGCTGCAGCGCTGCCGCGGGCGTCGCTGCGTTGTCGGCATCGGCATGGCGGCTGTTGATGCTGCTCATCAGGTCCGCCACATGCAGAAACGCGGCGCGTTCCAAACCGATGTCGATGAAAGCCGACTGCATACCCGGCAGCACCCGGACCACCTTGCCGAGGTAGACATTGCCGACCAGGCCGCGCTCCAGCGTGCGCTCGACATGCAGCTCCTGCACCGCTCCGTACTCGACCACGGCCACACGGGTTTCCTGGGGCGACCAGTTGATCAGGATGTCTTGTTGCATGGTGTCTTCTTGTGGGCGCTTTTTATATTTTCAGACCGGCCGCTTGCAGCAACAACGCGGTTTCATGCAGCGGCAGGCCCATGATGCCGGAATAACTGCCGCTCATGTGCGAGATGAACATCGCCACCCGGCCCTGGATGGCGTAGGCGCCGGCTTTGCCCAGCGGCTCGCCCGTGGCGACATAGGCGCGAATCTGAGCCCGGCTCATGGGCGCAAAAGTCACGCGCGACACGCTCAGCGCCTGCAGCCGCTTGCGGCCACGCTGCACGGCGACGGCCGTCAGCACCCGGTGGGTGTGCCCGGCCAGTTCGGCCAGCATGCTTTCGGCATGGCCGGCATTGTCGGGTTTGCCATAGATGCGGCGTCCCATCGCCACCGTCGTGTCCGAACACAAAATCGGTGCCGGCGGCAAACCGCGTTGTTTCAGACGCGCCACGGCAGCGTCGAGCTTGAGCTGGGTGACGCGCTGCACATATGCGGTCGGCGCCTCGCCAGGCAGCACCACCTCGAGCGCTTCGCTGTCTTCGCCGGCGTCGGGCAGCAGCAGTTCGCAGGACACGCCAAGTTGCTCCAGCAACTGTCTGCGGCGCGGGCTTTGGGACGCAAGGTAAATGAAGTTGGTCATGTTTGAAGTCCTGAGGCAAGCCACATCCCCGATTCAGCCCAGCAGGGGCCGCGGATCTGGCTTTGCCAGTCCGCAGGCGCAGCGGCCCCCTCGGGGGGCAGCGCAGTACGCGAAGCGACAAGCGTGGGGGCCACTTATTCCCTGTGGTACGGGTGGTTGACCGTGATGCTCCAGGCGCGATAAAGCTGCTCGATCAGCAGCACACGCACCATGGCATGCGGCAGGGTCAGGTCCGACAGGCGCAGGCGTTCGTGGGCGGCCTGTTTGAAGGCGGGGTCCAGCCCGTCCGGGCCACCGATGACGATGGCCACATCGTCGCCTTCGCGCTGCCAGCTTTTGAGCTTCTCGGCCAGGGCCACCGTGGTCATGGCGGTGCCGCGTTCATCCAGGGCGACGATGCGGGTCCCCTTGGGAATCACGCCTTCGATGCGCTGGCGTTCAGCCGCCAGCAGGGTGTCCAGGGTCTTGGAGACGCGCGGCTCGGTCTTGACGGCCTTGAGTTCGACACGCAGCTCCGGCGGAAAACGCTTGGCGTAGTCGTCGTAGGCGGTTTGCGCCCAATCGGGCACCTTCTGCCCGACGGCGACAATCGTCAGCCTCATTTGCTCCGGGTCGTGGTTTTCTTCGCAGCGGGTTTCCTGGCAGCCGTCTTGGCTGCTGCTTTTGCAACCGTTTTCTTCGCCGCCACTTTTTTGGCGACAGGAATCTTGACGATCGGTGTTTTCGCAGGCGCCTTCTTCACTGCCGTTTTGGCGGCCGCCTTGACGGGTTTGGCAGCGGGCTCCGCAGCCGGTGCGGCGGCATTGCGCTTGGCGGTCCAGTCGGTCATCTTGCCGACCCGGCCCACGTAAGTGCCGTCATCGGTCCGGGCGACCACTTTTCGGGCGGCAGGTTTGACCGCAGCCTTGCCTGGCTTGGCCGACGATTTCGCACCAGCGCGCGACCTGGCCGGCTTGGGCGCTTCCTCGACGTCGGGCTTGGACGCCTTGACCAGCGGTGCAGGTGCGCCCAGCTTGAGCTTGACGGGTTTGTCGCCCCACAACTCTTCGAGGTGGTAGTACTGGCGGATCGTCGGCTGCATGATGTGCGCCACGGCGGCGCCGCAATCCACGATGATCCACTCGCCGTTTTCCTCGCCTTCGATACGCGGCTTGGCAAAACCGGCGTCGCGCACGGCATCACGGACACTGGCGGCCAGTGCCTTGGTTTGCCGGTTGGAACTGCCCGAGGCGATGATCACGCGCTCGAACAGCGAGGTGATGTGCTCCGTGTCGAACACCTGGATGTCCGCCGCCTTCACATCTTCCAGCCCATCAATGATGGCTCGCTGCAGTTTCTGGACGTCTTTTTTCGCAGCGGTGCTGGCGGTGTTGGCAGAGGTGGAAGTCATGCAGTGGTTTGCTTCAATGAGTGAGTTGACGGGAAATTACGGGGAAATGTAGAGCTGATGGCGCTCAATATAACGCGCAACCGGCTCCGGAACCAAGTGGGTCCAGCCCTGCGGGCCGGCGCTGCCTGAACTGATTTGCCGCCGGATGTCGGTGGCACTGACGGGCATCAGGGGCATTTTCAGGGTCAAAACCGCGTGCCCAGCCTGATTTTCAGGGTCAAAACCGGCACCAGTGCTTGTCGAACCGGCGCGGTTTGCTATACAAATTATAGCTATTTCCAGAACCGCCTGCCAGCGGTGCCATGTCTTCAGGGCGGCGAACTGGTCGTTACCAATGACCAGGTAAAGCTGGGCACCGGGATTTTCGGCCTGTAGGGCCTCCAGCGTGTCGATGGTGAAGCTGGGTCCGGTGCGCCGGATCTCCCGGTCGTCGACCACCACCCGTTCCAGGCCGGCAAACGCAAGCCGGGCCATGGCCAGCCGGTGCTCGGGGGCGCTGAGCGTCCGGGTCTTGTGCCAGGCCTGGCCGGTCGGAATGACGTACAGGGCGTCCAGCGCGAGTTGCGCCAGCGCGGCCTCTGCCAGCGCCACGTGGGCCCGATGCGGTGGATCGAACGCGCCGCCAAAAACGCCCACGCGCCTTTTCAGGGTCTCGCCAATGCTTTTTGCGCCCGGTGATGGCACAGCACTCAAAGCCAGTCCCGCCTGACCAGAAACTCGGTGGACAGCCGCGCCTCGGCCGAGCCGGCCTCGACGGGGCGCTGGTAAGACCAGGCGGCCAGCGGCGGCATCGACATCAGGATGGACTCGGTGCGCCCGCCCGACTGCAGGCCAAAGTGGGTGCCGCGGTCCCAAACCAGGTTGAACTCCACATAACGGCCGCGGCGATACAGCTGGAAATCGCGCTCGCGCTCGCCGTAAGCCATGTCCTTGCGGCGCTCGACGATGGGCAGGTAGGCGGCCAGGAAGGCGTCGCCGACCGACTGCATCATCGCCAGGCTGCCCTCGAAGCCCAGTTCCTGGAAGTCGTCGAAAAACACGCCGCCGATGCCGCGCTGCTCATCGCGGTGCTTGAGGTAGAAATACTCGTCGCACCAGGTCTTGAAGCGGGGGTACTTGTCCTCGCCAAACGGGGCCAGGGCGTCCTTGCAGGTCTGGTGGAAATGCACGGCATCCTCGTCAAACCCGTAATAGGGTGTCAGATCCATGCCGCCGCCGAACCAGTAGGCCGTCGGGCCGGAGACCGGCGTCGCCGCCAGCATGCGCACATTCATGTGCACGGTGGGCACATAGGGGTTGCGCGGGTGAAACACCAGCGACACACCCATGGCCTCGAAGGGCGCGCCGGACAGCTCGGGCCGGTGCTGCGTGGCCGAGGGCGGCAGTTTGGGGCCGCGCACATGCGAAAACCCGCAGCCGGCGCGCTCAAACACCCGGCCCTGCTCCAGGATGCGGGTGATGCCGTTGCCCTGCAGCGTCTCGCCGGGCTCCTTGTGCCAGTGGTCGGCCACAAAGGGCTGACCGTCGAGTGCGGCGACGGTGCTGGTGATGCGCTCCTGCAACGCCAGCAAGTAGCTGCGGACATGGGAAGAATCGGTCATGGTGGTCATTTCACGATGGTATCGGCCTGCGTCAGGCCTGAATTGATCAAACGCACGGGGGCCGCGGCGCCGGCCCGGAAACCGTGGAAGTCCTGCAGGGACTTGGCCATGTATTCCAGGTCCCGGTCTTCATCGCCGGTCAGCCGCACAAAATCGCGAAAGACCAGGCGTTTGCGTGAATAGTCAAGGCCGGCCAGGCCCACCGGCACATCGGCCTCCAGCGCCAGCCGGTAAAAACCGCTGCGCCAGCCGTCGGTGAGCCGGCGTGTTCCTTCCGGCGACAGCGCCAGCCAGAAGTACTGCCCGTCGGCCTTTTTCTGTTTCATCATCGCCGTCATCTGCCCGACCACGCCCTGGGGCGCGGAGCGACTGACGGGCACGCCGCCCAGCCAGCGCAGCCACGCCCCGAACAGCGGAATGCGAAACAGCGTGTCCTTGCCCCAGAACTGCACCGGAAGGCCGACCGCCCACTTCAGCAACACGGCGATGGGGAAATCCCAGTTCGAGGTGTGCGGGTAGACCAGAATCACGCCTTGCAGCGTCGGCAGGCCTGCAAAATCCACGCGCCAGCCGAGGGCCCGCACCAGCGCCCGGGCCAGCCCGCTCCCCTGGAACTGCACGGGGTACGGCGGCTGGAAATCCATGCCCATCAGGACTTGATGGCCCGGAATCCGATGTCCTTGCGGTACTGGGCGCCGTCGAAATGAATCGCTTGCGCCACCTCGTAGGCCCGATGCTGGGCCTCACGCACGGAACTGGCGAGCGCCGTGACGCACAACACGCGGCCGCCGGAGGTCACCACGCCGGCCTTGATGCCACCGGCAGCCGTGGCGGTTCCGGCATGGAACACCACCACGTCTTCAGGCGCCTCGGACGGATGCACCACCGGCAGGCCGGTGATCGGATCGCCCTTGCGCGGGTTCAGCGGGTAGCCATGCGCGGCCATGACCACGCCAAGTGCCACGCGGCGGTCCCATTCCAGTTCCACCTCGCCGAGCTTGCCCGAGGTGGCGGCCATCATGACATCGAACAGATCGGACTTGAGCCGCATCATGATGGGCTGGGTCTCCGGGTCGCCCATGCGGCAGTTGAATTCCAGCGTCTTGACCTTGCCGTCGGCGGAAATCATCAGGCCGGCGTACAGAAAGCCGGTGAAGGGAATGCCGTCTTTTTCCATGCCCTTGATGGTCGGCAGGATGATCTCGCGCATGGCGCGGGCATGGACCGTGGGTGTGACCACCGGCGCTGGCGAATAGGCCCCCATGCCGCCGGTGTTCGGCCCCTGGTCGGCGTCCAGCAGGCGTTTGTGGTCCTGGCTGGTGGCCATGACCGCCACATTTTTGCCGTCGCACATCACGATGAAGCTGGCCTCCTCGCCCTGCAAAAACTCCTCGATCACGACACGCGCGCCACCGGCGTTGTGCGTGACGCCCAGCGGGTTGAAGCTTGGGTCGGGCGCCAGCATGAACTCGATGGCTTCGTGCGCCTCGTGCAGGCTCATGGCCACCACCACGCCCTTGCCAGCGGCCAGGCCATCGGCCTTGACCACAATCGGCGCGCCCTTTTCGTCCACATAGGCATGGGCCGCGGTGGCGTCGGTGAAGGTCTCGTACTCGGCCGTCGGGATGCCGTGGCGCTTCATGAAGGCCTTGGAAAAGGCTTTCGAGCTTTCCAGCTGCGCGGCGGCCTTGGTCGGGCCGAAGACCCGCAGGCCGTGCGTGCGGAACTCGTCGACGATGCCGGCCGCCAGCGGCTGCTCCGGGCCAACCACCGTCAGCGCTATCTTTTCTGTAGCTGCCCACGCCCGCAGCGCCTGGACATCCGTGATATTGATGTTCTCAAGGCGAGGGTCCAGCGCGGTGCCCCCGTTGCCCGGCGCGACGTAGACCGCCTGCACCTTGGGGGACTGTGCCAGCTTCCAGGCCAGCGCGTGTTCACGGCCACCGCCGCCGACCACTAGAACTTTCATGCGGAAACTTTCATGGTTGGGTGTTTATTCTGAAATGGCGGCATTGTGGAAAACGTCCTGCGTGTCGTCCAGGTCTTCCAGCACGTCCAGCAGCTTCTGCATTTTCTGGCCCTCGGCACCCGTGAGCTCGATGGTGTTGTCCGCGCGCATGGTCACTTCGGCCACTTCCGGCACCAGGCCGGCCGCTTCGAGCGCGTTCTTGACGGCCTCGAACGCCGTGTAAGGCGTGAGTACCTCGATCGCGCCGTCCTCGTCGGTGATCACGTCGTCGGCGCCGGCTTCCAGCGCCACCTCCATGATCCTGTCTTCGTCGCTGCCCGGGGCAAAAATCAGCTGGCCGCAGTGCTTGAACTGGAACGCCACCGATCCCTCGGCGCCCATGTTGCCGCCGTATTTGGAAAAGGCGTGGCGCACCTCCGCCACGGTGCGCACCTTGTTGTCGGTCATGCAGTCCACGATGATGGCCGCGCCGCCTATGCCGTAGCCCTCATACCGGACTTCCTCGTAATGCACGCCTTCCAGGCTGCCGGTCGCCTTGGCAATGCCGTACTTGACGTTTTCGTTGGGCATGTTGGCCGCCTTGGCCTTTTCCACGGCCAGGCGCAGGCGCGGGTTGGTGCTCAGATCGCCGCCGCCCATGCGGGCCGCAACCATGATCTCGCGCATGACACGGGTCCAGACCCGCTGGCGCTTCTCGTCCTGGCGACCCTTGCGGTGCTGAATATTCGCCCATTTACTGTGACCAGCCACGGAAATCCTTTGGAATTGATTTAATCTACAAACCGCATTTTACTTTTTCACCTAGAGGACACCCCATGGCCGAGCCCTTTTTGATTGCCAGGAATGCTTCCACCCACTGTGAGCTGCTTCCCGGGCTGGCCAACCGCCACGGCCTGATCACCGGCGCCACCGGCACCGGCAAGACGGTGACGCTGCAGGCGCTGGCCGAAAACTTCTCCAAAATCGGCGTGCCGGTCTTCATGGCCGACGTCAAGGGCGACCTGGCCGGCATCAGCCAGGCTGGCAACATGGGCGAAAAAATGGCGGCCGTGCTCAAAGAGCGCGGCATCGACAAGCCTGTGCCCCTTGCCTGTCCCACCACGCTGTGGGATGTGTTCGGCGAACAGGGCCACCCGGTGCGCGCCACGGTGTCCGACATGGGGCCGCTGCTGCTGGGCCGCATGCTGGGCCTGAACGAAACCCAGGCCGGCGTGATCAACCTGGTCTTCAAGATCGCCGACGACAACGGCATGCTGCTGCTGGACCTGAAAGATTTGCGCGCCATGCTGCAGTACGTGGGCGACAACGGCAGCCAGTTCACCACCCAGTACGGCAACATCAGCGCCGCCAGCGTGGGCGCCATCCAGCGCGGCCTGATGCAGATCGAGACCCAGGGCGGCGACCAGTTCTTCGGCGAGCCCATGCTCGATATCAGCGACTTCATGCAGACGGTCGATGGAAAAGGCGTGGTCAACATCCTGGCGGCCGACAGGCTGATGAACTCGCCGCGCCTGTACGCCACCTTTCTGCTGTGGATGCTGTCCGAACTGTTCGAGCAACTGCCCGAGATCGGCGACCCCGACAAGCCCAAGCTGGTGTTTTTCTTCGACGAGGCGCATCTGCTGTTCGACGAAGCGCCCAAGGCGCTGATCGAGCGCATCGAACTGGTCGTGCGCCTGGTACGCTCCAAGGGCGTCGGCGTCTATTTCGTCACGCAGAACCCGCTGGACATTCCTGACTCGGTGCTGGCCCAGCTCGGCAACCGCGTGCAGCACGCGCTGCGCGCCTACACCCCGCGCGACCAGAAAGCCGTCAAGGCCACGGCGCAGACCATGCGCCAAAAGCCCGGCCTGGACATTGAAACTGCCATCACCGAGCTGGCCGTGGGCGAGGCCCTGGTGAGTTTTCTCGACAGCAAGGGCCGCCCCAGCGTCACCGAGCGCGCCTTCGTGCTGCCGCCGGGCAGCCAGATCGGCCCGATCACGCCGCAGCAGCGCCAGGCTCTGATGCAGGGCTCGCTGGTGGCCGGGGTGTATGAAAAACATGTGGACCGCGAATCGGCCTACGAGAAACTCAAGGAACGTGCCGAAGTCGCCACGGCCGAGGCCGCCAAAGCCGCCGGCGGCGGCGCGGCCGGTCAAGCGGCTTCCGGCGGCATCCTGGGCGGCATCAACGACGTGCTGTTCGGCAGCACCGGCCCGCGCGGCGGCCGGCGCGAGGGGCTGGCCGAAAGCATGGCCAAGTCGGCAGTGCGCACCATGGGCTCCACGGTCGGCCGTGAGATCATCCGCGGTGTGCTGGGCGGCCTGTTTGGCGGCCGCAAACGCTGAAAAACACAAAAAAACCGGAAATTCATTCATGAGCCAAGTCCACCTGATCGACCACCCGCTGGTGCAGCACAAGCTGACCCTGATGCGCCGCAAGGACGCTTCCACCAACACCTTTCGCACCCTGCTCAACGAGCTCAGCAGCCTGATGGCCTATGAAGTCACCCGCGACATGCCGGTGCAGGAGGTCGAAATCGAGACGCCGCTGGAAACCACCACCGGCACCATGATCGACGGCAAGAAGCTGGTGTTTGTCTCCATCCTGCGTGCCGGCAACGGCATCCTGGAGGGCATGCTCAACGTGGTGCCGGGCGCCCGCGTCGGCCACGTCGGGCTGTACCGCGACCCGAAAACCCTGGAGCCGGTGGAGTACTACTTCAAGATGCCGCAGGAAATGGAAGAGCGCGACATCGTGATCGTCGACCCCATGCTGGCCACTGGCAACTCGGCCATTGCCGCCGTGACCCGGCTCAAGAAACTCAAGCCCAAGTCCATCAAGTTCGTCTGCCTGCTGACCTGCCCCGAAGGTATTGCCGCCATGCAGAAGGCCCACCCCGACGTGGACATCTACACCGCGGCCATAGACCGCCAGCTCGACGAGCATGGCTACATCCTGCCCGGCCTGGGTGATGCGGGTGACCGCATCTTCGGAACAAAATAGGCCGCTAGCCCAATAAACACGGGCGCAAGCAGCTATCACTTTAGTAGCATAAATCGCCCATGCTCGACCTGCTGATCAAGAACGCCAGCCTGCCCGACGGCCGGACGCAGATGTCGGTCGCCGTGCAGAACGGTCGTATCACGGCGGTAGAACCCGGCCTGGACGTGCCGGCCCATGAAACCGTGGACGCCGGCGGCTACCTGCTGAGCCCGCCTTTTGTGGACCCGCATTTCCACATGGACGCGACGCTGAGTTACGGCCTGCCGCGTGTCAATGAAAGCGGCACACTGCTCGAAGGCATCGCGCTGTGGGGCGAACTGAAACCCCTGCTCAAGCTAGAGGCCATCATCGAACGCGCCCTCACCTACTGCGACTGGGCCGTGGCCAAGGGCCTGCTCGCCATCCGCAGCCATGTGGACACCAGCGATGCCAGCCTGTTGGCGGTGGACGCGCTGCTGCAAGTGAAGAAACAGGTCGCCCCGTACATCGACCTTCAACTCGTCGCCTTCCCGCAAGACGGCGTGCTGCGCAGCAAAGGCGGCGTCGAGAATCTCAAACGCGCACTCGACAGGGGTGTGGCCGTGGTTGGCGGCATTCCGCACTTTGAACGCACCATGGCCGAGGGCGCGGCCAGCGTGAAGCTGCTTTGCGAGATCGCCGCCGAACGCGGGCTGCCAGTTGACATGCACTGCGACGAATCCGACGACCCGCTGAGCCGCCACATCGAGACCCTGACGTTTGAAACCCAGCGCCTGGGCCTGCAGGGCCGCGTCAACGGCAGCCACTGCACCTCCATGCACAGCATGGACAACTACTACGTGAGCAAGCTGCTGCCGCTGATTGCCGAGTCAGGCGTCAGCATCATCGCCAACCCGCTGATCAACATCACGCTGCAGGGCCGCCACGACAGCTACCCCAAACGCCGCGGCATGACCCGCGTGCCCGAACTGATGGCCGCCGGCGTGAATGTCGCCTTCGGTCACGACTGCGTGATGGACCCCTGGTACGGCCTGGGCAGCGGCGACATGCTCGAAGTCGCGCACATGGGCCTGCACGTGGCGCAGATGACCAGCCAGAAAGGCATTCGCGCCTGTTTTGATGCGGTGACGGTCAATGCGGCGACGGTGATGCACCTGCAAGGCTATGGCATCGCGCCGGGGTGTGATGCGAGTTTTGTGTTGCTGCAGGCGCGGGATGTGGTGGAGGCGATCCGGTTGCGGGCTAATCGTCTGAGGGTTTGGAAGAAGGGCAAGCAGGTGGCGACGACGGCGGACGTCGTGGCAATGCTAAAAATTCCGAACAGGCCCAACTCAGTAGCTTTCACAGGGCTCCACCAAAATGATTACTGACGGAGAATCTCAATCAATAGAGCTAACGAAATTTAGTTTCGCATCGAGCCTCCTACCAAGCAGTCCATCTCCGCAGTTGGTCATCGGAAAGATCGAAATTTCAAGCCATTTAAGACATACCTCTTAGATGTAGAAGAGCTATTTTTTCTGACGGTCAACGATGGTTTTGATAACTTGCTTAAGAGCAAGAATGTCTGCCTCAAGATCAACGGCGGATGGCACCGCCGCAGCTTTCGCGGATGCAGGATCGTGTGCCTCCGTGACATTGCAGCAACGTTTGTGAAGGCGGGATATTTCTGCCTGTTCGACATTTGTAAATCCTACAGCTTTTTCAATTCCGTCCATTCGAATCCAGTCACGGTATCTTTGGATCACACCGCCGAAAACCAAATCCTGGACCACTCGTTCTATGGTGGAACGCATCAGCGAATATTGAGTTCGCATTTGTCCGATTTCGTCTTGACTCGGATAAGGAGGCCATGGAAGTTTTTCTAACTTCTTATGCCCCTTCTCGAGAAAATCAATACGCTCCTTATACCCTTGATGCTCCCAAGGGAGACCATTGGACACATGACCTGACCTACCGCCCTGCCATTGAAGAAACTGGATCGAGTGAGCTGCGCTTGCTTGTTCGATTGCATCTCGCAATTCACCTAGGAATGATGTGTCGTGCGTAAGAACCACGACTTGCCGGTTGGCAGCTTCTTTAACTAAGCGCTCGGCGACATATATCCGGCGCCAATGATCAAGCGACGAAACTGGATCATCAAATATAGCCCCGCCCTTGTGACCAGCAATCCGAAGTTCAGCAAGGAAAGAGCCTATGGCGATTGCCCGTTGCTCACCCTCACTCAGAATCTCTTCAATATTGTTTGCGATCGGCAGATCAAGAAGCAAGCGATATTTCATCACTCCCTTGTCGTTTCTCTCTAATAGCTTTGTTTTGATGTGCCCTATCCCTAGTGCCAAGAACTCCTCGTCAAGTGCAACTTTTAAGGCTTTGGTCACGGCATTGCTTGCCAGCTCCTTCGACTTGTCGGAAATGGCCTTAGTCTTCAAATCTTTCTTGCAATTCTCTAAGGCGTCTTTGAGCTTAAAACGTTCAATCAATTCAAGAATCGAAGGGACCGATAGCGCCAGAGCTTGCCGAGCAAGAAGTTCGTTTCTTTCCGCTTCAAGCGACTTGCGATTTTCAGCATCGCCAGCCTTATCCAATGCTTCGGCACCCGCTAGTTTTTCCGCCGAAATTTTCTTTAACTGCTCGCGAGGATCCTCGCTATGGTCGGGAATTGACGTCCAGTCGTGAACCGCAACCGCTGCTAACATCGCTTTCCGCCGAGATTCCAAACAAGCTTCAAAGTTTGCCATTCGTAAAGCGAGTGCAGGATCGAATCCCGAAAGCTCGGCATTCAGTGCATCGTCAATATGAAAAGATACATCGGCAGCGGTTACCTTTCGGATCGCTTCGGAAACAGCATGACGCTTTTCTGTAGCCGTACGTGCTGCATCTTGTTTGACAAAATTTTCGAATCTTTCAAGTCTTGCAGCACCATCCTTCAGTTCCTGCTGACAAAGCACGCACACTCCCCCATCTGTATGGGGAAATGCGTGGTCGGGATATGCGACCTCTGTTGAATAACGCCTAGCGGAGTCAAGAAGCGCGGACCAAATAGGGTCCCCAGTTCCTGGAAGCAAGGTTTCGCCAGCCCTAAAAACCTCTGCAGCCATCTTCTCTGCGTTCAAAGCAACTACAGCGCTTTCGTCAAGAGTTTTCAATTTTTCAATTGAAGGTGTTGCAACCCACATTGCCGCCGCGTCAATCCTCTTCACGAGGCCGTCCAATCGCTGCACTTGAAGTCTTTGTTCTTTAGCCTTTGTCTTTGGATCTGTTTCGTTTAGAGCAGCTACCGCCTTTGTAAGGTTAGTCAGCTCGTGCTCGGTCAAACTCGCTAGTTTTTCAATTTCGATGGGAAGCGTTTTTGGACCTAGCGCTGCTATTGCTCTCCCAACAGCGGTGTCGCCGAGTAGATGAGCAAATGGTTTTACGTCGGTGTTAACAGCACCAATTTCCGCGGCAAGTCGTTCAGCCATCTTCGGTAAACACTTGTTTGCAAGGCTTTCAACAACATCAAGCCCGTATGGCAGATACGCGACGGCCTGCTCAGCCGTTAAATACACCCGTGCACACTTTGCATCAAAGACGGCAATGTTAGAAAGCTTGTCGGACGGCGGAGAGCCTCTCTTCCAATTGATCGTCGATTTGACGCCGTCGGATTCGATATCAAACGTTGCTTCAGGTATTGCCTTCTGAACTGTCACGTCGGTTGCGTCAACTAATACTTGATCGGACAAATCCCTAGCGCGACAAGCCTTCTTTAACACTCTTGAATAACCTGATTTACCGGATCCATTTCCTCCGTATACAACCGAGATTCCTTTCCGAGAGAATGAAAGAGTTTGACCGGGAGCGAGACGATTGACATTTTTCATGTCTCGCAAGGCAGTTATCAGAACGGTTTCGCCTTCTGTTTTTGCAGGCAAATGCAAGGCCGCGAGCGGTACTGGCGGAATAGCTGGCGAATTAGGCACATCGTTTGCCGCCTTCATCATTGCCATCAACTGGTCATAGTCCAGCTCTTCAAGGCATTGCTGCTGGAATAAGCGGCGAGCAGCGTCTCTCTGCCATAGTGTCAAAGACTCTTCACTCCATTTCAATATTTCCGCAAGTAGATTCATTTGATATCCCCTTTTTTGTTTTCAACTTTTGGTGTGCGATTTCTTGTTCCCAAAAATCTAATAAGAGCACGACAACGTTCATGGTAAGTTGCTTGTTGTAAAACTCCCTCATCCAATTAGAGGAGATGAGAAGCGGGAATGTGGGATCGCGACCTTGCGCGAAACAGGACACCACCAGCGGGTACAGTGAGGAAACCTCACATACCAACCCCCATGGACCCCACCCACCTCCACCAAATCGCCGTCGAAGCCATGCGCTCCCGCGGTCTCTTGCCTGTCTTTTCTTCCCAAGCTCTGCAGGAAGCCGAAGCCGCGCGCCATGCCGGTCCGGAACGCAACGGCGACATCCGCGACCTGCGGCACCTGACCTGGTTCTCGATCGACAACGACGACACGCGCGACCTGGACCAGCTGAGCGTGGCCGAGCCGCTGGCCGATGGCGCGGCGCGCCTGCTGGTGGCGGTGGCCGATGTCGATTGCCTGGTGCGGCCCGGCGGCGCGGTCGATGGCCATGCGGGTGCCAACACGACCTCGGTGTACACGGCGGCAGGCATTTTCCCCATGCTGCCTGAGATGCTGTCCACCGACCTCACCTCGCTGCACGAGCGCCAGGAGCGGCTGGCCGTGGTGGTAGACATGCAGGTGGCCGCGGACGGCACGGTGTCCGGCTCAGTCATCTACCGCGCTTTGGTGTTTAACCACGCGAAGCTGACTTACGACGCTGTTTCGGCCTGGCTGGACGGCGCGGCACCGGCGCCGCTGCAGATGGCCAGCGTGCCAGGTCTGGAAGCGCAGGTACGCCTGCATGACACATTGGCCGGCAAACTGCGGCAGTGGCGCCAGTCGCGCGGTGCGCTCAATGTCAACACCATCTCTGCGCGCCCGGTGTTCAAGGACGGCCAGTTGGTGGACCTGCAGCCTGACGAGAAAAACCGGGCCAAGGACCTGATTGCCGATCTGATGATCGCCACCAACGGCGCGACGGCGCGTTTTCTGATGGACAAGGGCTTCCCGTCGATACGCCGGTTTTTGCAGGCACCGCGCCGCTGGGACCGCATCGTCGCTCTAGCGGCAAGCCATGACGTTCAGTTGCCCGAACAGCCCGATGCGCTGGCGCTGGACCGTTTCTTGAGCGCGCAGCGCGCGGCAGACCCGGCCGGTTTTGCCGACCTGTCGCTGGCGGTCGTGAAGATGCTGGGCTCGGGTGAATACGTGGCGGCAGAGGCGGTTGCTGGCGGCGAAGCGACAGCAGGAGGCAATGGACAGGGACACTTCGGGCTCGCCATCAACGACTATGCCCACTCGACCGCACCCAACCGCCGCTTTCCCGACCTGGTCACGCAGCGGCTGCTGAAAGCGGCGCTGACCGGCGAGGCGCCGCCTTATTCCGCCGATCAGTTGGCGGAAATTGCCCGGCACTGTACGCTGCAGGAAGACAACGCCAGCAAGGTCGAGCGCCAGGTGCTCAAGGCTGCAGGCGCGTATTTGCTGCACGACCGTATCGGCGATGTGTTCGACGCCCTCGTGACGGGCGCGGCGGCCAAGGGCACGTTTGTGCGCATCTGCAGCCCTTTGCTGGAAGGCCGGGTGGTGCGCGGGTTTGAAGGGCTGGACGTGGGCGACTCGGCCCGCGTGCGGCTGCTGGCGGTGGATGCTGAAAAAAGCTTCATCGACTTTGAGCGCGCCTGAGAGGCTCCCCACTTGGCGGGCCTTGGCGGGCCTTGGCGGGCCTTGGCGGGCCTTGGCGGGCCTTGGCGGGCGAATGTAAAGCCTTGTGAAAGCCCCTTGCACCAAGGGCTGGCAGCGCCATCTGCGTGAGAGCGGTCCGCTGGGCTTGCGCCTCACCACCTCACCCAAGGAGCTTCCATGTTCAAACGCCTGACCCTGCTGTGGGTTCTGCTGCGCGGCGACGCGCGGCAACTGTGGTTTGCGTTGCGCCACCCCCAGGCGCCGGCTTGGCTGAAATGGGGCACGGCCGCCATTGCGCTCTACCTGGTTTCACCGATCGATCTCATTCCCGATGTGCTGCCTTTTATTGGCGTGATGGACGACCTGGTGCTGGTGCCCCTGGCAATCCGCGCCCTGCTCAAACGCCTGCCGCCCGAACTGAAGCAGCCAGCGTCAAAACAGCGCGCCGGTTGAGCGCCGGGGCGCTGTTGTATTGGGCGATCGCCCCACGAGGCTCAACCCTTTGCCCTCGCTCCTGGTGTTTTGTCATTCCTGACACCACACCGTTCGGGCTGAGCCTGTCGAAGCCTGTCATGATTTATGGAAGTCTCGACAAGCCGCCGTTTATGCAACGGTGCTCAGGTGCGCAAGGAACGGCTCGACACCATGGCCAGCTGGCTGAAGAAACACATGTGCTGACTTGGGTCGATCACACTGCGGAGCCGATAAACTCGGCGGCAGCGCTATCAACTTCAAGCCACACCGGATTCCCATGCCTCACCTCTCCCCCCATTGCCCTCGCCGACATCAAGGAAGGCGACATCCGCGAGCGCTTAGAGCATTGCAGGAAAACCCGCGGTTTCACGCCGAGCAGCATCATGACCATGGTGCGGCGGCCCAACATCGTGTGGGCCTTCATGGCGCGGCACCAGGCCGTGCTCCAGGAGGGCACGGTGCCCGACTAAACCAAGCTGCTGGTCAGCCTGGCCAGAAGTTTTGGGGCCGGCTGCCTGCTGACCTGCCGCCAAGGTATTGCGGCGATGCAGCAGGCCCACCCCGACGTGGATATCTACACCGCGCCCATTGACCGCCAGCTTGATGAACACGGCTACATCCTGCCCGGCCTGGGTGATGCGGGTGACCGCATCTTCGGCACCAAGTAACCATTTGGCCCGCCACTTTTTAGCCTGCGGCGTGTTCGCGGCCTTGTGGGCCGGCATGGCTGTTGGCGCAGCCGCTGCGCCATTCACGCCGACGCAGGACAGCGCCGTTGTCGAGCGCCTGCCGGCGCGCGCCAGCGACCCCGAACTGCGCCGCGTCGAGTCCCTGCGCAGGCAACTGGCCGCTCGTCCCGATGACGCCCGGCTCAGGGTGGAAATCGCCCGCCGCTACTTTGAAATGGCCATGGCGCAGGGCGACCCGCGCTACATCGGCTACGCGTCGGCCACCATCGCGCCGCTTACTGCCAGCGGCAAGAACAGCGCCGGCTACTGGCTGGTGCGCGGCCAGCTCGAGCAGTACAGCCACAGCTTCGGGCCGGCCCTGGCCAGCCTGGAGTACGCGGCCAGGGCGGACGCCACGGCGGTGGAACCGCTGGCCTGGCGTGCCGCAATTTTCATGGTGCAGGCGCGTTATGCCGAGGCGCTGGCCGAATGCGCCAGGCTGACGCCCCTGAGCCTGCCGCTCTTCGGCGCGGGCTGCACCGCCTACGTGCGGGCCGCCACCGGGCAATTGCCCACAGCCTATGAGGAATTGGCGTCGGCCGCAGCCGCTAGCACCGGTGCCCCACCGGAGCTGCTGTTGTGGACCTATACCCGGCTCGCCGAGATGGCCGTGCGGCTGCAGCGGTTTGACAAGGCCGAGGACTATTTCAAACGGGCGCTGGCGCTGGGCATCACCGACCAGTTCCTGCTGGCGGCCTGGGGCGACTTTCTGCTCGAACGCGGGCGACCAGCCGAGGTGCTGACGCTGCTGGCAGGCTGGGAACGCTCCGATGTGTTGCTGCTGCGGCTGGCACTGGCCGGTCAGGCGCTGAAAGACACGCGCGCCGGTGGCTGGGCCGCGCAATTGCGCGACCGCTTTGACGCCGCCGCGCAGCGCGGCGACCGCCTGCATGAACAGGAAGCCGCGCGCTTCGAGCTGGACATCGAAGGCCAGCCGCGCAAGGCGCTGGCCTTTGCCAGCCTGAACTACCAAGTGCAAAAAGAGCCGCGCGACGCCGAAATCCTGATGCGCGCGGCACTGGCTGCCAAAGACGCAAAGGCCGCCCAGCCCGCGCTCGACTGGCTGCGGACCAGCCGCTACGAAGACGCCCGCCTGTCCGCGCTGGCCAGCCAGCTCGCTGCACAGGGCGCGACCCGATGATGCGCGTGCTGCGCACCGGCCTGGCCGGACTGGCCCTGCTGCTGGCCGCCACCGGCGCCCTCGCCCACAAACCCAGCGACAGTTACCTGACGCTGCGCGGCACGGGCGGCAGCAGCGACATCGCGGTGCGCTGGGATGTGGCCCTGCGCGACCTGGACTACGTGCTGCAGCTGGACCGCGACAACAACGGCGAGCTGACCTGGGGCGAGGTGCGCCAGCGGGAGGCCGAGATCACGCGCCTGGCCACCAGCCACCTGGCCCTCTCGGTCGCGGGCCAGGGCTGCGCCTGGGACACCACGGCGCCGCTGCAACTGGACCAGCACAGCGACGGCACCTATGCGGTGTTGAGCCTCGCTGCACATTGCCCGAGCCTGGACGCCGGGCTGAGGGCCCGCTATTCCCTGTTCTTTGACGTTGATCCCTCGCACCGCGGCCTGGTGCAGTGGATTGCGCCGGGCGGCACCGCCGCACAGGCGCTGATCTTCGGCACCGAGTCGGCCGAACAGCCGCTGGCCCTGCAGCCCGCGGGCGCCTGGGACACGCTGCGCCAGTACCTGGTCGACGGCGTCTGGCACATCTGGATCGGCTACGACCACATCCTGTTCCTGCTGTCGCTGCTGCTGCCGGCGGTGCTGGTGCGCCAGGAGGGCCGGTGGGTCGGCGCGCCCCGCTTCGGTGGCGCAAGCAGGGAGGTCCTCAAGGTGGTCACCGCCTTCACGCTGGCCCATTCGATCACCTTGAGCCTGGCCGCGCTGGAAATCATCAGCCTGCCCTCGCGCCTGGTCGAGTCCGCCATTGCCGCATCGGTCGTGTTTGCCGCCCTGAACAACCTGCGCGGCACCATCGAGTCGAAACGCTGGGTCATGGCTTTTGTCTTCGGGCTGATCCACGGCTTCGGCTTCGCCTCCGTGCTGGCCGACCTGGGTTTGCCGCAGGGCGCGCTGGTGCTGGCGCTGGTGGGCTTCAATGCCGGGGTGGAACTCGGGCAGCTGGCCATCGTCGCCGTGTTCCTGCCGCTGGCGTTCGCGCTGCGCGGCACGCTGTTCTACCGCGTGGGTGTGCTCAAGGCTGGCTCGGTGCTGGTGGCCATGCTGGCCGCCTGGTGGCTGGTGCAAAGGCTGTTCGACCTGTAGCGGCATTGCCTTGCGGGCAAGGCCTGCCCCGGACCTCCACCTCCGCGCTCCTTGGGGGCCGCAGCCGAAGACGCCATGCCGCCTGGTCGCTGATTCTGATTATTTGGACGGCGCAGCGTCCTTCTCTGCTTTCTTGCGGGCGGCTTCCACGGCTTTGTCAGCGGCCTCTTTGGTCGCGCGTGCTGCGTCGCGGCTGGCTTCTTCGGCTTTGTGCAGGGCGTCCCGGGCGGCTTGGGCGGCCTTGAGCGCATCTTCCTTGCTGGCGCGGCCCACCTGCCGGGCGGCTTCTTCCGCTTTTTGCACGGCGTCCCGGGTAACCTCTGAAGCCGACTTGGCCTTGCTTTCGGCGTTGCGGGCCAGTTCCTTGCCCTCAGCGCTGGCCTTTTCCACGGCCACCGTGGCCAGCTGTTCCGCCTTTCGGGCGGCGACTTCGGCTTGTTGGGCCGCGTGCCGCGTCGCCTCTACGGCGCGCTGGGTTGCATTGCTCACCGCTGTCTCGGCCTTTTCCAGTGCGGTCTTGGCGCTGGAGGCAGCCTTGCGGCCCGCCTCGGCAGCCTCCTGGGCAGCTTTTCTGGCCACGGCATTGGCGCGCTCCAGCGGGCCGTCACTCGCGGCTAAACCTGCTGCACTTGCCGCGGCCAGCGTGATGAGGATCAGGATGCGTTTGAAGGTCATGACGGTCACTCCCGAATTGGTTGAGGAGAAAGAGCATGGCACCACGCAACCGCACTCGCCTTGATGCAGCGCAAGCGATGCCTGCGGGCTGCCGGATTGGCCCTGACCGCCGTACCTGCACGGCGCAAAAATCGGCCGCGCCGGCCTCCTGACTTGATCCATCTCAACGCTGGCCAACCCGGCCTTTCCTACAGTGAGATGAAGGGGCGCGAGCCCTTCCCTGCAAACGACACAGAGAAAACCATGACAAGCAGCAAAACCACCCCGAACAATGTCACCGCCGCGGTCAACATGGCAGTCCTGAAACACCTCGCCGGGAAGACCTGACATGCGGGCCGCACTGGTTACTGGCGGCACCGCCGGCATCGGGGCTGCCACGGCGGAAGCCCTGCTTGCGGCGGGTTACCGCGTGGCCGTCAATTACGGAGGTAACCGGACCGCCGCCGAAGCCTTCACGGCACGCACCGGCATCGCGGCTTTTGCCTGGAACGTGGCCGACGCGGCGGCCTGCACGGCGGGTGTCGCGGAGGTCGAGGCCGCCCTCGGGCCGATCGAGGTTCTCGTCAACAACGCCGGCATCACGCGCGACGTGATGCTGCACAAGATGAGCGCCCAGCAATGGCGCGAGGTGATCGACGTCAACCTGGGCGGCAGCTTCAACATGTGCCGCGCCGTGATCGAAGGCATGCGCGAACGCCGTTTTGGCCGGGTGATCAACATGAGTTCGGTCAACGGACTCTCAGGCCAGGCAGGCCAGACCAACTATGCGGCGAGCAAGGCCGGCCTGATCGGCTTCACGAAGTCGCTGGCGCTCGAAGGCGCTTCCCGCAACATCACGGCCAATGTCATCGCACCGGGTTACACCGACACCGCCATGGTCAGCGCGGTGCGGCCCGAGGTGATGGAGCAGATCCTGAAAACCGTGCCGGTCGGCCGACTGGCCACACCGGCGGAGATCGCCCGCGCCGTCGTTTTCCTCGCTGCGGATGACGCCGGCTTCATCACCGGCATCACGCTGTCGATCAATGGCGGCAAATACCTGGACTGAGCGCTGCCGTTTTCAATAGGCCGCACTGGCGGGCCCGGCAGCGGCATCCGGCGGCGTGGCTGGCCCCCTGAATTCCGCCGACAGGCGATGCGCGGCGTTGGCAAACATCAGGATGTCGACCCCCACCGCGACGAATGTGCACCCGAGCTCCAGATAGCGGCGCGCCAGTTTCGGGTCCGAGGTCAGGGTGCCCGCCGCTTTTCCGGACGCCACGATGGTGCGCATGGCATGCTCGATCGCGGCCTGGACGTCAGGGTGCCCGGGCCGTCCGCGATGGCCCATGGAGGCAGCCAGATCGGCCGGACCGATGAAAACGCCATCGATGCCGTCCACCGCGCAGATCTCCGCCAGATTGGCCAGCGCCGTGACGGTTTCCGCCTGGACCAGCAGGCAGACTTCGGCATCGGCCACATCCAGGTAATCGCTGCGCGAACTCCACAGGGAAGCCCGGCCCACCGCACTGCCAACGCCACGGATGCCATGCGGCGGATAGCGGACGGCAGAGACCATGGCGCGGGCCTGTTCCGCCGTATCCACCATGGGCACCAGCAGCGTCTTCGCGCCGATGTCCAGCAGCTGCTTGATCAGGGCCACATCGCCCTGCACGGCCCTGACAACCGGGTGCGCAGGATGGGCCGCCACCGCCTGCAATTGCGCCAGCGTGCTGCGCACATCGTTGGGCGCGTGCTCGCCGTCGATCAGCAGCCAGTCAAAACCCGTCGTCGCACTGACTTCGGCGAGGTAGGCATCGGCCATGGACAGCCACAGGCCGATCTGCGGCCGGCGCGCGGCGAGCGCGACCTTGAAAGGGTTACCAGTGGTCATTCGGGTCTCCATAAAAAAAACAGGAAAGGTCAGCCCAGGTTGCCCTGGCACAGATATTTGGTGTGCATGTAGTCGTCCAGGCCATAACGCGAACCTTCGCGTCCATAACCCGACTCCTTGACGCCACCAAAAGGCGCGGCCTCGGCGGCCAGTGCGCCTTCGTTGATGCCGATCATCCCGCACTCCAGCGCACTGGAGAGGCGGTGAATGCGCCGCACATCGCGGGTGTAAAAGTAGGCGGCCAGGCCGAACGGTGTGTCATTGGCGTGGGCAACCACCTCCTCTTCGGTGGTGAAGCGGAAGACGGCAGCCACCGGCCCGAAGGTTTCCTCATGCGCCAGCGCCATGGCGGGCGTGGCCCCGCTCAGCACGGTGGGTGCGTAGTAGTGGGCGCCGGAGTCACCCGTGCGCACGCGGTGCCCGCCGCACACCGCCCGGGCGCCCTGGGCCACGGCGTCATCGACGTGGCGCGCAATTTTTTCGACGGCACGCGCATTGATCATGGGGCCCACCTCGGCACCCTCTTCCGTCGCCGGTGCCACCCGCAAGGCGCCAACACGTCCGGCCAGCGCGGCCACAAACACATCATGAACGCTGTCCTGCACATACACCCGGTTGGGGCAGACACAGGTCTGCCCGCCATTGCGAAACTTGGACACCATCAGCCCTTCGATGGCCGCTGCGATGTCCGCATCGTCAAAGACGATGAAGGGTGCGTTGCCGCCCAGTTCCAGAGAGAGTTTCTTCAGGGTGGCGGCAGACCCGCGCGCCAGGCTCTTGCCGACCGGCGTGGAGCCCGTGAAGGTGACCTTGCGTACGCGGCTGTCTGCCAGCCACTCGTCCACGACAGCAGGCGTGTGTTCGCGCGAGGCTGTCACGATGTTGATGACGCCTGCCGGAAACCCGGCCTCTTCGGCGAGGCGGGCCAGCGCCAGAGCCGTGAGCGGCGTGTCCTCGGCGGGCTTGGCCACCACCGTGCACCCTGCCGCAAGTGCGGGCGCGATTTTCCGCGCAATCATGGCCAGCGGAAAGTTCCACGGCGTGATGGCGGCGACCACCCCAACGGCTTCCTTGATGACCGTCATCTTGCGCCCCGCATGAGCTGCGGGGATCACGTCGCCATAACTTCTTCGCGCCTCCTCGGCAAACCATTCGACATAGGCGGCGCCATAAGCGACCTCGCCACGGCTCTCGCTCAGCGGCTTGCCCTGCTCCAGCGAGATCAGGCGGGCCAGGTCCTCCTGGTGAACCAGCAACAGGGCGTGCCAGCGCTTGAGCGCCTGCGCCCTCTCGGCGGCAGGACGGCTGGACCAGTCGGGAAATGCCGCATGTGCCGCGTCGACCGCTGCCCTCGCATCGGCAGGGCGGCTGTCAGGTACGCGCGCAAGCAGGGCACCCGTGGCCGGGTTGAGGACATCAAAGCACTCACCCTCCTGGCTGCCGCACCATTGCTGGCTGATGAAATTCCGGGTGCGCAGCAGATCGCCGCGCATGAGTGCCAATTGCATGAAAACGCCGGTGAAAGAAGGAGGAAGGAAAAAAGAAGAGGAAGGAATGGGAAGAAGAAACTCAGCTCACGATACCCATGTGCCAGGGCACAAACTCGTTGTCGCCCAGGCCCAGCGCTTCGCTCTTGGTCGGGTGCCCCGAGGCAGCCCGCAGGATGTGCTCGAAGATCTTTTCGCCCATCTGCGCCACCGTCAGTTCGCCGTCGATGATCAAGCCGCAGTTGATGTCCATGTCTTCTTCGAGGCGTTTGAACATCGGCGTGTTGCTGGCGAGCTTGATGGTTGGCGCCGGTTTGGAGCCGAACATGGAGCCGCGGCCAGTGGTGAAGCAGATCAGGTTGGCGCCGCTGGCAATCTGGCCGGTCGAGGCCACCGGGTCGTAGCCGGGCGAGTCCATGAACACAAAACCCGCCTTGTCGATCTCTTCGGCGTATTCGTAAACAGCCTGCAACGGGGTGGTGCCGCCCTTCATGGCCGAACCCAGCGACTTCTCGAAGATATTGGCCAGGCCGCCGGCCTGGTTGCCGTGGCCGACCACGCCGTTGAACTGGGCGTTGTGCCCCTGCGTGTAGCGCTCCCACCAGGCCAGCCGGTCCAGCAGCTTCTGGCCGACTTCGGGCGTGACCGCGCGCCGTGTCAGCATGTATTCCACGCCATGGATCTCGGGCGTTTCCGACAGGATGGCCGTGCCGCCATGGCGCACCAGGATGTCCATCGCAGCGCCCAGCGCCGGGTTGGCCGTGATGCCCGAAAAACCGTCGGAGCCGCCACACTCCAGGCCAATCTTCAGGTGGCTGGCAGACACCGGCTGCCGCCTGGCCGCATTGGCCTCGGGAAGCATCTCCTCGATGGCGGCAACACCGGCAGCGATGGTCACGCGGGTGCCGCCGACATCCTGCATGACCAGGGTGCGCATCAGCTTGCTTTCCTGCAGCCCCTGCGACTCCACCAGCGACGACACCTGGTTGCGCTCACAACCCAGACCGACGATCAACACGCCAGCCAGGTTGGGATGGCGCGCATAACCGGCCAGTGTGCGCCTGAGCACGTCGAAGTGTTCGCTGGGCGAAGACATGCCGCAGCCGCTGGTCTGGGCAAACGCGACCACACCGTCCACGTTCGGAAACGCGGCCATGCGCTCGGGCGTGAACCAGGCCGCGATGTTTCTGATGACGGTGGCCGAACAGTTGACCGAGGACAGGATGCCAATGAAGTTGCGCGTCCCCACACGGCCGTCCGGCCGCACAAAACCCATGAAAGTCGCCCGCTGCGCTTCCGGCAGGTAATCCACCGGCCGCACATCCAGGCCAAAACCCGGGTCCCGTTCGAAGTCCACGAGCTCGAGGTTGTGCGAATGCACATAGTCGCCAGCCTCGATGTCGCGCGCCGCCACCCCGATGACCGTGTCGTACTTCAGGATGCGCTCGCCCGCGACGATGCGGCGCGACGCGATCTTGTGGCCGGGAGGCACTTGCGCACGTGCCCGCGTTCCGATCTCGGGCAGGTCCTGGCCCAGCGACAGGGCCGTCTTGGCGACCAACACGTTGTCGTTGGCATGCAGGCGAATCAGGGGGCTGGGGTGCTTGGTCATCGTGGTTCAGGCGGCGCGTGATCGCATCAGCTCTTCATCAGTTCCCTGAGCTTGAGTTTGTCGATCAACAAGGTCTCCTGCTGGTAGACCGTGCCCACATATTTTTCGTAGTCCGGGCCGTCGAGGTAGAGCACGGGTGCGTCGATCTTGTCGGCGACCTGCTTGAACTCCGGGCTGTTGACAGCCTGGCGGAAGGCATCGCGCAGCTTCTGCGTGACAACCGGGTCCAGACCTTTCGGGGCGCCAATGCCATTGGGGGCATCGACCACCACGTTGTAGCCCAGCTCCTTGAGTGTCGGCGTGTCCTTGAAACGCGGCGTGCGGCGCTCACCCCAGGTGGCAAACAGCTTGAGCTTGCCGGCTTCGACGTGCGGCGCCCATGAGCTGGAGTCGGCCAACAGGTCAACATGGCCGCCAAGCACGGCCTGCAATGCGTCTGCCCCGCCCTTGTACGGGACATGGTTGAAGCGGATTCCGGCAGCCAGCGCGAACTGTTCCATTCCCACATGCGTGGCACCACCGACCCCGGCGTGGGCATAGGTGACCACGCCCGGATTGGCTTTGGCAAAAGCCACCACCTCCTGCAGCGACTTGAAGCGGGAGGCGGCGGGTGCCGCGACACCAAAGGTCTGGCCCGAAGTGCGCGCGAGGTAGGTGAAGTCCTTCAGGGGGTCCAGTTGCACCGTGCCGAGTTGGGAAAAACGTGCGACGGAAATGGGAATCTGTCCAATGGTGTAGCCGTCGGGCTTGGCACCGGCCATGGCCTTGGTGCCGATCATGCCGGAGGCGCCTGCCCGGTTTTCCACGGCGATGGCCTGGCCCAACACACGCGACGCCACCTGGCACAGGGCGCGCATCGATTGGTCGGCGGTCCCGCCCGCCGGCCAGGGGCAGATGAAGGTGATGGGACGTTCGGGGTAGGAGGAGGACGCCAGCGCGCGCAGGGGCGACAGAAGGCCGGCAACACCGCTGGCGGCAGCGCCTGCCAGCAGGGTACGGCGACGAAGGGACGGGGGGAGCGATGAATTCATGGGTTTGTCTCGGTCGTTGTAGGCATGTGGGGGAAGCCCAGATTGTTCAGGTGAAGAACATAACAATCCAATCATTTTTCGTAATCTCTTCATAGCCTCTGGGTTAACATGAACCATGGCCCAGATCGATCGCGTTCTTCGCTCCAACATCAAACTCCGGCATCTGCAGCTGATTGTGGCGCTCGACCAGTTCCGCCACATCGGGCGTACGGCCGAATTCCTGGCCGTCAGTCAACCTGCGGTGTCCAAAATGCTCGCCGAAGTGGAAAACCTGCTTGGCGTGACGCTGTTCGACCGCTCTTCGCGCGGCACCGACCCCACCCCCGGAGGCCAGTTGGTCATCCGCTTTGCCCGCTCGGTCCTGGCCGAGTACGAACGCACCCGCGACGAGATCACGGCCCAGGCCAGCGGCGCCGCCGGACGCACCCGCGTCGGTGCCATGGTGGTGGCCATGCCCCTGCTGCTGGCCCAAGCCGTCAAGGCCCTGAAAGACCGGTCCCGCCAGGCCACCGTGCTGGTGGAGGAAGGCGATCTGACCCACCTCTTGCCCAAGCTGCGGCTGGGGGAGCTGGACCTGTTTGTCGGCCGGCTCGAGCCCGGTTATGCCTCTCCGGACCTGATTGCCGAAGCGCTCTACAACGAGCCGATGGTCGTGGTGGTCAAGCCCGGCCACACGCTGACCAGCAAGAGAAAGCCCGCCTGGAGCGACCTGGCCAGCGTCCCCTGCGTGATGCCGCCACCCTGGGCATCGCTGCGGGTGAAGCTGGAGCAGATGTTTTTTCGCCATGGCCTGCAGCCGCCCGGGGACATCATCGAAACCTCGTCCTTTCTCGCACTGTCCACTTTTCTGCGCGAGCGGGGCGCTGCCGGCTTCATGGCACGCTCTGTCGCCGCACAGTACGAGCGCGAAGGACTGGTGAAGGTCCTGAAGATGACGGTACCCATCGACTTGCCGCCCATCGGCATCATGACCCTGCGCGGCAGGTTGCTGACACCCGTCAGCCAGCAATTGATGGAGTGCCTGCGCAGCGCTGCGCCAGGCGGCTGATGCGCCTGACGTCCCTGACAGGTCCTGAAAATTACCCCCGGTTGCATTTTTCGAGGCCTTGACATGTTTTTCCCCTGACTTGCCTCTTTAACTTTCTCCTTGGCGCCCAAACCATGTAGGACAGAAGAGCAAGCCGCCAAACACCGGCTTTCGGGAAGGCAAACTGTCACGATGACCCAAGCAAGCAGAAAATCCATTTCCCGACAAGCCGCCGCCGGCCTGATGGCCGCCACGTTCTGTGTCGGAAGCGCCCTGGCTGCGCCGAATGACGCGGGCGCAACGGCGCTGCAGGCCAAATACACCGCCCTCGCCCCCCAGCTGGCGCGCAACGAGTTTCAAAGGCCGCTGGTCATTGAGTCCTCCGAAGCCGCCAATGCCGTGAGCGGCAACGCCTACGCGGTCATCAATTACCCGTTTTCAGCCGTGACCACGGCTTTCAAGACCCCTGACAACTGGTGCGATGTGCTGATGTTGCACCTCAATACCAAGTTCTGCCGCACCACCGGCGGCACCGGCAGCCCCACGGGACTGGAAGTCAGCATTGGCAAAAAGGGGCCGCAGGAAGTCAAGGACGCCTACACCCTGGCCTTTGACTTCAAGCTGGCCAGTGCCACGCCGGACCACATGGCGGTGCAGCTCAATGCGGACAAAGGCCCGCTGGGGACCAACAACTACCGCATCAACCTGCGGGTGGTGCCGCTTGCCGGCGGCAAGACCTTCATGCACCTGCAGTACTCCTACGGCTATGGCATGGCCGGACGCGTGGCCATGCAGGGCTATCTGTCGACGGTCGGCAGCGGCAAAACCGGGTTCACGCTGGTGGACACCCCGGCCGGTGGCGAAAAAACCTACGTGGACGGCATGCGCGGTGCGGTCGAGCGCAACACCATGCGCTATTACCTGGCGATCGATGCCTACATGGCCTCGCTGGCGGCGCCGCCTGCCGAGCAGCTGGAAAAACGCCTGCAGCAATGGTTTGACGCGACCGAACGGTATCCGCGCCAGCTGCATGAAATCGAGCGTACGGCTTACCTCACCATGAAACGCAGCGAACACCGGCGCCAGCAGGCGGCCGAATAAGTCCGGTCCCGCCGGCCGCCTTTCGAGGCGCAGGCTTCGGGCCAGGCCGCTGCAGCGCAGGTGGCTGGTCGATGCGGATGCGCCAGCCCGTGAGTCGGCACACCGTTACGGCGCCCCACCCTTCCCTTGCTTCTTACTTGCGCAGCAGCTGGCGCGCAGCAGCCATGTCGCGGTCGTAAACCGCCTTGGCCTCGCGCCGGCAGGCGGTGCGTTCGGCGGCAGCCATCTTCGCGCATTCCTCGAGGTACAGCTTGTAGCCACCGCCAGCTTCATTGATGGCGGTGCGGTATTTCTGCTGCGGCGTGCTGTCGGCGACGGCGCCGCGTTCGAGCAGTTTTTCCTCCATCGCCGCAGGCTGGGCCAGGACGGCGGAGCCGCTGGCAAGCAGCAGGGCTGAAACAACAAAAGTGGAGAGTTTTCTGGTCATGGTGCGTCCTTGAATCAAGTGGTGACAGGGGTCATGGGGAATGGCAGGGCTGGCGTTTTATTTCCGGCCCGAACTGTTGGGCGTGTGCTGGTGATCCAGCGGCGGCTTGTCGGGCATGTTGGTCGAGTCAATGCGGGCTTTCACGCTGGCGGGGCTGTTGGCCGCTTTTTCGGCCAGGGCCTGCTGACTGCCACTGGCGGGCTGGGGCCCCTTGGGCGTGTTTTGCGCCGGTTTGTGACCGGACAGGACGGGATGATGGGTCATGGCTGCTCTCCTGGGTTGCCCGCTGGCTGGCAGCGGCGTTGACGTTTCCTGACCAGCCTACCGCCGGGCGACACGCGCGCCCGTCAGCGCGATGGTCCCCTGCCTGTAGGACAGATGGAACCCTCTGCCGGGCTGGACGGCATGAAGAAAATACTGGCCACCTTGCCCGCCGGGGTCAAGGTGAGGTGCCGCCCAGAAATCAGGGGCGGGCGGTCATTTGCCCGCGAATTTCACCACCCGGAAATTTGGCGGTGTGAATGTTGGCATACCACTTGCCAGCCATCAGGTCGGCCGCCTGAGCCGGTGTCAGCGTGGCCTGGCCGCTCATCGGACTGGTGATGGGGCCGGTGAAAGGCAGGGCCACACCCGCGTTGGCGCCCACCGGGGCCGGGCCGTGAAAGTGGCCTGCGGTCGCCGGGCCGCTCAAGCCTTCGTAGCTCAGTTGCCAGCGCAACAGGTTGGTGTCCTTGTTCAACACGGCATCCACCTTGCCGCTGCCGCTGGAGGCCACTGCCGGCACCTCGTTGGCGCCGCGCAGTTGCGTCGTGAATGCCAGCAGGTTGGACTGCGACGGCAGCATGCTGCAACCGGAAACCAGAATCACCGCGGCGGCGGCGAGGGTCGAACGAAACGCGTGGCGGCGGGAAATCATCATGCTTGTCTCCAGTGGAAGGACGAAATTCCAATCTTAGGACTGCGCGGCAGAGGGCGCTGTAGGACGCCGGCTTGACCCCCACCGGCAGGCCGGATGTCGTCCTTGTTCATTCGTTTTCCGTAACGATGAACAAAAAAGACCACCCGCTCAACAGGTACGCGCGCAGCTAGCTATTTATTTCATAGCAAATCAGGCACGCCGACCGACCGCAGGGGGCCTGCGCCGTCGTCCTACGGCAGCAACGGACGGCTGCCGACAGCACCCTGCCGCCGCCCCGGATTAAGGTCACACACGGGGTTACCTACGTACTGGAGCGTTCAAACATGGCAAACAGGCATCAACACCTTCTGGGCCAGCCAGGCGGAGGCAGGGCTGGCAATTTGCAGACAACAGCCCGCAGCCACCGGAGGCGATAGGCATGGCCTCGCGCGCCTTGTGGAAAGGAGCCATCAGTTTTGGGCTGGTGCACATCCCGGTGTCGTTGCATTCAGCGACCACCGACAGCGGGGTCGACTTCGACTGGCTGGACAAACGCAGCATGGACCCGGTGGGGTACAAACGCATCAACAAGAAGACCGGCAAGGAAATCACGAAGGAAAACATCGTCCGGGGCGTGCAGTACGAGGACGGCCAGTACGTGGTGCTGAGCGACGAAGAAATCGCGGCGGCCTTTCCCCGGACCACCCAGACGATAGAGATCGAGAGTTTTGTCGCCAACACCGACATTCCTTTTGTCTACCTCGAACGCCCTTACTACATTGCGCCCATCAACCAGGGCAAAAAGGTCTACGCGCTGCTGCGCGACACCCTGCTCAAGACCGGACGGGTCGGCATTGCCCGCGTGGTGATACAGACCAAGCAGCACCTGGCCGTGCTGGTGCCGTCCGGCCCCGGGCTGATTTTGGACCTGCTGCGCTGGGGCACCGAGATCCGCAACTGGGACGACCTGGACCTGCCGCCCGAAGGCGCCAAGGCGGCCGGCCTGTCCGAGAAGGAGTTGTCCATGGCCCGACAACTGGTCAACGACATGACCGACACCTGGAAGCCGGAGCAGTTCAAGGATTCGTTCACGGATGCCATCATGGCCCTGGTTCAGCAGAAGGTGAAGCAAGGCAAGGTCGAAACCGTCGAGCAGCCGGAAGTGCCTGATGAATCCTCCGGCGGTGCGGGCGCAAAAATCATCGACCTGACCGAGCTGCTGCAGCGCAGCCTGCGCCACCAGGGTGGCACGGCCGGCAAGACCGCGCCCAAAACGCCGGCCAAAGCCGCAAGCACCACGCCGGCCCGCAAGCCGGCCGCCAAAACCGGCGCCGCGAGCCGGCGCCGCGCCGCCTGAACAAAGCCGGCCACACCCACCCATGGCAGCCGACGACCCGCTCCAGGCCTACCGCGCCAAGCGCGACTTCCAACACACGCCGGAGCCGGCCGCCGGGGGCAAGCGCTCCCAGGCGCGCAGCTTCGTTATCCAGAAACATGACGCCAGCCACCTGCATTACGACTTCCGGCTTGAGCTCGAAGGCACGCTGAAAAGCTGGGCCGTCCCCAAAGGGCCCAGCCTGGACCCCGGCGTCAAACGCATGGCGGTGCAGGTGGAAGACCATCCGATCTCCTACGCCAGCTTCGAAGGCACCATTCCCGCCAACCAGTACGGCGCTGGCAATGTCATCGTCTGGGACCGCGGCACCTGGCTGCCAGTTGGCGACCCGGTGGCGGGACTGCAGAATGGCAAACTGAAGTTCGAGTTGCAGGGCGAAAAACTCAAAGGCCACTGGTCGCTGGTGCGCATGCATGGCAAAGGCGGGGAGCGCCAGCCGCCCTGGCTGCTGATCAAGGACAGGGATGACGCGGCCCGGCCCGCCGCCGACTACGACGTGCTGCAGGCCCTGCCCGACAGCGTGATCACCGGCGTGCCCTTGACACCCCGCAAAACCACCGCGGCCAAAAAGGCGCCAGCCAAAGCCGCGTCCACCAGCAACGCCGCCGCGGGCAAAAAACCCGCCGCCACACGCCGCCAGCCACCGGGTGCCCTCAAGGACGACCTGCCGCAAACGCTCGCCCCTGAACTGGCGACGCTGGTCACGCACATGCCGGCCGACAGCCAGGACTGGGAGTACGAGATCAAGTTCGACGGTTACCGCCTGCTGACACGCGTGGAGGGCACGTCGATCCGCTGCCTCACGCGCAACGGCCACGACTGGAGCGACAGGCTGCCGGTGCTGGTGCAAGCCTTGTCGCGGCTGGGCCTGCGCTCCGGCTGGCTGGACGGTGAAATCGTGGTGCATGACAGCAAGGGCCTGCCTGACTTCGGCGCGCTGCAAAACGCTTTCGACAGTGGCAGCACCGCGCAGATCGTCTATTACGTGTTCGACCTGCCGTTTTATGACGGCTACGACCTGCGCCCGCTGCCGCTGGTGGAGCGGCGCAACCTGCTGCGGGCGCTGGTGCAGGCGGCGCCGCCGGGCCCGGTCCGTTTCAGCGAAACCCTGGAGGCCGGCACGCAGGACCTGCTGGCTGCCGCACGCCGCCTGGGGCTGGAGGGCGTGATCGGCAAACGTGTGTCGTCACCCTATGTGTCGCGCCGCTCGCCGAGCTGGATCAAGCTCAAGACGCAGCTGCGCCAGGAGTTTGTGATTGGCGGCTACACCGAGCCCAAGGGCTCCCGTGCCGGCCTGGGCGCCTTGCTGCTGGGGGTGTATGACGACCGGGGCGCCCTGCGTTATGCAGGCAACGTGGGCACCGGGTTTGACGACAACACCTTGCAACAGCTGCAGGGCAAGCTGGCCGCGCTGGCAACACCCCGCCCTGCTTTTGCCGGCCTGCCCGCCTCGGTCAAGGGCCACTGGGTTAAACCGGTGCTGCTGGCCGAGGTCAGTTTTGCACAATGGACCCACACCGGGCGTATCCGCCACGCCGTGTTCCGGGGCCTGCGCACTGACAAGGACGCGCGCAAGGTCACCCGCGAATCGGCGCAGCCCATCGAGGACCTCATGCCAGCGACCAAAAAATCCGCAGCCTCGCCGCGCACCCCGGCCGCCGACAAACGCGGCACCCGCCGCCCTGCCCCGGACAGCGGCACGCTGCGCGTCACGCATCCCGAACGCGTGGTGGACCCGGACACCGGCCTGACCAAACTCGACCTGGTGCATTACTACGCGCTGGTGGCACCGCTGATGCTGCCGCATCTGCGCGCCAGGCCGGTGGCGCTGGTACGGGCGCCGGACGGTGTCCAGGGTGAGCTGTTTTTCCAGAAACACGCCGAGGCGACGGCCATCCCCGGCCTCAAGCTGCTGGACCCGGCGCTGGACCCCGGCCATGCGCCCTTGCTGGAAATCACCACGGCGGAGGTGCTACTGGCCGCCACCCAGCTCAATGTCATGGAGTTCCACACCTGGAACGCCACGACCCGGTCCATCGCCAAACCCGACCGCATGACCTTTGACCTGGACCCGGGTGAAGGCGTGTCGTGGGCGCAGATCCTGGAAGCCGCCCAACTGGTCCAGGCGCTGCTGAAGGAACTTGGCCTGCCGGCGTTTCTCAAGACCAGTGGCGGCAAGGGCCTGCATGTGGTGGTGCCACTGAAACCGGCCTTCGGCTGGGACACGGTGAAGGATTTCTCGCAGGCCATCGTGCAGCATTTGTCCGCCGTGATCCCCGACCGCTTCGTGGCCAAAAGCGGGCCGCGCAACCGGGTTGGAAAAATTTTCCCCGACTACCTGCGCAACGGTTTTGGTGCCACGACGGTCTGTGCCTGGTCCCTGCGGGCCCGGCCCGGGCTGGGCGTGTCGGTGCCGGTCAGTTGGGACGAGCTGAACGGCCTGAGCGGTCCGGCGCACTGGACGGTGGCCAACATCGCCGATCGCATCGCCATCGGCAACTCGCCCTGGGATGGCTACGAGCAGGCCCGCTGCACCCTCCCCGCCGCCATGAAAGCGCTCGGCTTCAAGGCGGAACAACCTGTCGCAGCAGCGAAGCCGTCCCGGCCCCGGTCAACGGCCAAGGCCGGCAAGATCAAGGCCGCGGTGTAGGACCGCCTTGACAGATTCACGCGCGCCTTCCTGACAGACGCTCGGGTGGCCGCCGGCTTCGCGCGAGGCCAGTACCGGCGTATCTTCATGCCAGGTACCAGCGGCTTGCAGCCGTGCGCCCTGCACGGCCGGGAGTTGGGACACTTGATGATTCTTTCGGGAACACGCCATGAAGCATTTTTTGACGGCACTGCCGGTATTTTTTGCACTGACCCTGCTCACCGGTTGCCCGCAGTCGAAGGTGCCCGACAAACCTTTGTTGGTACCCGAGCCGAAAGCGGCCCTCAACATCCTGAACAACCACCAGAGCTACTCCTTTGAAATCTGAATCTTCCTTTGATCCCTGGCGCCGGCCTGCAGCCGGTCTGGCCCTGGCCTGCCTGGCCGCCTTGTTGTCCGCATGTGTGACGCCGGCGTCCCAGCTGGAGTCGCCGCCGCAAACCGTGCTGCTCGACGGCGACGCCTACCGGGTCGAGCAGATCACGGCCGGCACCTGGTCAGCGCAGGCGCCGCGCCACCTGCCGGACGGTCCACAGAAAACGGCCAGCTTGGTCCGGGCCATTGAAAAGGCATCGAACTGCAAGGTGACCGACAGCAGCTACGGTGCCCAGGGCGCCGCATTCAACGCCCAGGTGGACTGCGCCAGCAGGCTGAAGAACTAGACAAATCACGCTCCGGCCCTGATGCCGCCTACGTAAACAGCTATTGAATCAATAGCAACCCAGGCCGCACACATAGTTTTACACCTTCGCATCCGCAGCAGACGCAACTTTACGCGTCGTGCCGTATGACCTTGCAAGCTCCCCGCCACACTCGCATCAACAACACCAAGGAGATCTTCATGATCATCACCCCTCCGCTCAAAAAAATCATGCTGGCCCTGTTGCTGGCCGGCGCTGCTGCAGCACCTGCCGTCGCACAGGTCAGCATCAACATCAACCTGGCACCACCCCAGCCGCAGTACGAGGCCGTCCCCGTGCTCGCACCCGCCCAAGTCTGGGCGCCGGGCTACTGGGCCTGGACCGGCGAGCGCCATGTCTGGGTGCGCGGCCACGCCATCCAGAAGCGCGAAGGCTACCGCTGGGCGCCGGACCGCTGGGAGCAACGGGGCAACGCTTATTACCGCCAGCCGGGCGCCTGGGTGCGTGATGCCAACTATGTGTACGTCAAGGATAAAAAAGATAAAAAAGACAAGTACGAGAAACACGACAAGCACAACGACAAACGGCACGGCAACGGGCATGGCAAAGGCCACGGCGATCGTGACTGAGCTCTGACCCGGCTGTCACAGGCATGAAAAAAGCTGGCACAAGTGCCAGCTTTTTTCATGGGTGAAACGAAACGCCCGTTCAGGGGGCCGTCTTCAGCGCATCGCGCAGGGCCTTGACCTGGTCGTGGTTGCGCTGCACCCCCTGGGCCTGGCGCTCCACCAAGGTCCTGATCGCCGGCGGCAGATTTTCCTTGAGGGCGTTGCGATAGCGGGCTTTCGCGGCATCCTCGCCACGCTCGCACTCGTCCAGCATGGCCAGGTCGGTATAGCCGCTGAGCGTGCCGCGCACCGACACCCAGCCACGATGCATGGCACCGCTGGCCGTGCCGCCTTCTTCGGGCTTGCCACCCAGCTGGCGGATCTGCGCGGACAGCTCGGCAGCCGCACCGCGGCATTCGTCGGCATGGCGCAGCAGCAGGGTCTTGAGGTCCTGCGCCTTGACGTGTTCGGCGCATTCGGTGAAGCCGTACTCACCGTCGCGGCAGGACTCCAGCAACTCGTTGAGCGTGTCGATCACGTCGTCGTTGTCGGCAATTTCGCGGGACAGGGTGCGCGGCGAGAGCTGCTCGTCCACGCGCGCCCAAGCCGCGCGGCTGGCCGCTTCGGCTTCGGGCCAGCTCAGGGTCGAGCGTTCCTTGCGGCTGTCCCAATGGACGGCGAGGTCGCTTTGCGCATCGTCAAACGTGCCGGTGTAGGTGCTGCGTCCGTACAGGCCGAGCCGGTAGGCCGGTGCATAGTCGTCGTAGCTGCGGTTCGCATCGTAGTAAGGCTCTCGGGTGTACTGTTCGCGCCAGTAGGCTTCTTCCGCGGTGGGATTGATGGCTTCGGCCACCGCCTTGCCGCCCAAGCCGCCGGCAACCGCGCCAACCACCGCGCCGGCCGCGGCGCCCAGCGGTCCACCCAATGCGCCGGCGGCCGCTCCGGCCGCAGCGCCGCCCAGAGCCGCACCAACGCCGGTACCGACCGGGTGAGCGCCCGGGGCGTCCGTGATGGGGTCCAGATTCAGGTTCTTGTCGTGTTCGTCAAGTGACATGGTGAAGCTCCTTCCAGGGGGTAATGGGATGGTCAGGTTGAGGACTGGACAACTGCGCCGGTGATGCCGGGTGTCTTGCGATTGCAGCTTTTCAGTTCAGGAGGCCATCGTGGTACGCGCTCCGGGGGTTCGCGGTCAGGCGAGGACAACCCGGCCTGTAGGAGAGGACGCCGTGCAGGGCGGCCCTGCACAACAGGCCGGGCCGCATGCGCCGGCGCCAGGCTCAGGCACCAGGCTCAGCCGTCGAGCTCGGGGTAGCGCCGGAAAATGCCTTCTTCGTTGAAGGGGATGCGTCGCTCGCTGGCGAGGTAGGCGGCCACGCGCCGGTGCTGCGCCACCCGGTCGTGCAGGCCGGCCACCCGCGGGGCCTGCTGCAATGCGCGCCCGGTGGCTCGCGGAAAAGCGTACAGCAGCCCTGCCACGAGCTGGAACAGCGACAGATCGGCATAACTCAGGCGTGCGCCCACCAGGCAGGCACTGCCCCTGGGGTTGCGCGCCAGCACGCTGTCGAACCAGTCCAGAAATTTCGGAATGCGCTCTTCACGAAAGGCCATGGCCCGCCGCACGGCCTCTTTTTTCTGGTCTTCGTAATACAGGCCGGTGGCAATCGGGTGATGGGTGTCGTGGGCTTCCATCACCACGTCGGCAATGGTCAGCTGCAGCTGGTGCGTCCACAGGCGCTGCAATTCGTTTTTGGCCACCAGACCCAGGCGCGGGCCAAGGTAAAGCAGGATCGCCGCGGTCTGGCCGATGACGGCCTTGCCGTCCACCAGGAAGGGCGGTGCAAACGGCGGGTGCAGCACCTTCGGGCTGTCGAGGTAATGCATCATGGCAGCGACGCCCTGCCCCCGGCTGGCGGGACCGCGTGCCACGTCCACATAGTCAGCGCCGGCCGCCTCCAGCGCCAGCCGGACAAACTCGCCGCGGCCCTGGATGGTGGGCCAGTAGTGCAACTCATAAGGCATGGATCTCTCCTTGCGCAACCCGAACATCATGAAAAATGGCTGTAGCCCTTTATTCACGGTAGCAGGCAGCTATTCAATTCATAGCAACTGACGTTTCCTCCGCCCTGGCAGCCAGCCGCCAGAGCGAGGTGACCTCCGCTGCCCTGGCGGCATGCAGGGCATCGCTGGCATCGACGGCCTTCGGATGCTGCGGCTTCACGTCCACCCGGGACAGGAGCTGCAGCCCCGCCGCGGCGATCCAGTCCAGCAGCTCGCTGCGCGAGCGCAGACCCAGGTGTTCGGCCAGATCCGACAGGATCAGCCAGCCTTCCCCGCCCGGCGCCAGGTGCGCGGCCAGCCCTTGCAGGAAACCGCGCAGCATGCGGCTCTCGGGGTCGTATACCGCGTGTTCGACCGGCGAGCTGGGACGCGCCGGCACCCAGGGCGGGTTGCAGACGATCAGCGGCGCGCGGCCGTCGGGAAACAGGTTGGCTTCCTGCAGCGTGATATGCCCGGCCAGGTCGAGCCGTGCCAGGTTTTCCCGGGCGCATATCAGCGCGCGCGGGTCCTGATCGGTCGCGATCACCTGCTGCACACCGCGGCGCGCCAGGATCGCCGCCAGCACGCCGGTGCCGGTCCCGACGTCAAAGGCCAGGCTGTTGGCAAGTGCGGCCGCCGGCAAGGGCGTCTCGGCCACCAAACCCAGGTACTCGCCGCGTACCGGCGCAAACACGCCGTAGTGCGGGTGAATGCGCGCGCCGCCCAGCGCGGCGATCTCCACCCCTTTCTTGCGCCATTCGTGCGCGCCGATCAGGCCCAGCAGCTCGCGCAGCGAGCTGACGTAGCTGCCCTGCGCCGCGTCGCCCGGGCCATACGCTTCGCTGCAGGCCTGTGCGACATCCGGCGCGCGCCGCAGGCTGATGTGATGCGCCCCATCGAACTCGAGCACCAGCATGGCCAGCGTGCGTGCACGCTGCGACTGGGCCTGGCGGTGCTGGTTGAAGGCATCAAGCGGCGACACCGCGGCCGCGTCCGCCCTGGCCTTGGCTTTCTTGATCTTCTTGGGCTTGTCGATGCGCCTGGCCAGGGCCTGCAGCAACTGCCGCGCATTCTGGAAGTCCCCGCGCCACAGCATGGCCGTGCCTTCGCTGGCCAGCCGAAATGCCGCGTCGGCCGTCAGGGTGTCGTCGGCCACCTGCACCCGTTTGGGCGGCGGCGCCCCGCTTTCGGAACGCCAGCGGGCAGAACGGGCTTGCCCCTCCTCGACCCAATGGATGCGGGCCGGCTCGCTCATGCCAGGGCTTTCAATGCAGGGACGAAGGTCAGGGCAATTGCCTGGGCGGGCAAATGCAGAAAGAAAAAAGGCATCGGACAAACCCGGTCGGTGAACAGAGCGCCATTATCCGCGCCGTGCAACAACCACGTCCCTAGCGGCGGTCCTTGCCGTCGCCGGCGGTCAGCGGCGCGAGGTCGGACGAGTAGGTCCGGTCGCCGATGGTCATCTCGCTGCTGTTTTGCCAGGCAGACTCAAATGCCGCGAGCTCCTGTGCCGTTGCCCGTTCGTAGCGACGCAGATTCGAGGCCCGCATCGCCTCGGCGCTGATGTTGTCCGACGTGGCGGTGGCTTCGGCGCGCTGGGGATCGAGGCCCTTGAGTTCCTCGTTGACCCGCCAGTACACCGCCGGCACGCCCAACCCATAACGGGCCAGCGCATTTTTCCTGATGAGGGCGCCCAGCGCGGCCAGGGACTTTTGCTGCCCCTGCTCGCTCTCCATGAAATCGGTGGACAAGTCCACCATCACGACGAAGCTGTGACTGCGCTTGTCAGCGCGTACGACCTTGAACCGGTAGCTTGCACTCAGGATGCCCCGGCTTTCCATGGTGGCCTTGACCGAATCAAAAAGCATCTCGCGGCGAAACGCCATGCGTTCGTCGAGATTCATTTTGACGGGGCCGGTCTCCGGGCCCGAACCGCTGTCCTTCTGGCCTTGCGAGGAAGAGAATAAGTTGTGGAAAAAGGACATGACGTGCTGACTATTAGATGACGTGTGCCTACCCTGCGGCCAACTTCCTTCTTGTTATGGTGTTGAGAAAGACGGTGTTCCGGGGAAGCCCGCCTTCGACAACTTAGCCATCGTATGCTTTTAGTTACAGTATGTCATCTTCTGATACATGGCAATCTGATCGCAGACGGTTGTGACAAATGTCAGAAAACAGGTCAAAAGGCATCCAAACCGCCCCCTGCACAGAAATTGTCGATGGCGGACGGATTTGTTACATCCGTCGGTCTTATCCGACACGTCAAGAAGCCTGCGCCCGATAGGTGCGGCGAACTTCGTTGCAGATACTTGCCCATCAACTTCTGGAGGAAGCCATGTCTTTTGCACTTTATATGGTCGGTTTCGCAATTTTTCTGGGTGGCCTGGTCTGGGGTGCGTTCGAAGCCGGCATTCCCCATGTCTACATCGGCATTGGCGCGCTCGTGATTCTGGGTATAGGCATCTTCAGTGCCGTGGGCCGTACCCGCAGCAAGGATCCCTCATAAAGGAAAAAGCATGTGGTGGACCGCGCTGGCATGCTGGCAATCCTTTCGCCACACCGCCCTCACGGGCGCCCAGGGTGACTGCATCGAAGTCGAGGAAATCGTCATCGAGCGCCGCGTCAACCAAGCGGGCTTGACTCCAAAAAAAAGGTTCCGGGATTGTCCCGGAACCTTTTTTTTGTCCGGGCGGTGTCGTCAGGACGGCTTGGCACCCAGGCCCATGGCCCGGGTGATCACTTCCTTCATGATCTCGTTGGTGCCGCCGTAGATGCGCTGCACACGTGCGTCGGCATAGGCCCGGGTGATCGGGTACTCCCACATGTAGCCGTAGCCGCCGAAAAGCTGCACACACTCGTCCATCACCTTGCACTGCAGGTCCGAGCACCAGTACTTGGCCATGCTGGCCGTCGCGGTGTCGAGCTTGTCATCGGCAAGCAATTCGGTGCATTTGTCGACAAACACGCGTGCCACCTGCACTTCGGTCTGCAGTTCGGCCAGGGTGTAACGTGTGTTCTGGTAGCTGGCCACCGGCTGGCCGAAAACCTTGCGTTCCTTCACGTAGTCGACCGTCCAGCCGATCGCCGCCTGGGCCGCAGCGACCGCCCCGATCGCGATCTGCAGCCGTTCCCAGGGCAGTTGTTCCATCAGGCAGACAAAGCCGCGGTTTTCCTGGACCGCACCACCCAGCAGGTTCTCCGCGGGAACACGCACATTGTCAAAAAACAACTCCGAGGTGTCCTGCGCCTTCAGGCCCAGCTTCTTCAGGCGTTTGCCGACCGCAAAGCCGGGCATGCCGCGTTCGACCAGCAGCAAGCTGGTGCCCTTGGCGCCGGCTGCCGGGTTGGTCTTGGCCACCACAATCACCAGGTCGGCATGCCAGCCGTTGGTGATGAAGGTCTTGCTGCCATTGAGCAGGTAGCTGCCGTCGGCCTGCTGAATCGCCGTGGACTTGACGCCCTGCAAATCGGAGCCGGCCGCCGGCTCGCTCATGGCAATCGCGCCCACCATCTCGCCGCTGGCGAGTTTGGGCAGGTATTTTTTCTTCTGCGCCTCGGTGCCGTAATGCAGCAGGTAAGGCGCCACGATCTCGCTATGCAGTCCGTAACCGATGCCGGAGAAGCCCGCGGTGCTGAGCTCTTCCATCTGCACCACGGAATACAGCTTGTCGGCGCCGGCACCGCCGTATTCCTCGGGCATGGTCATGCACAGGAAGCCGTTTTCCCCGGCCTTGTTCCAGACCGCGCGATCCACATAACCCTGGTCCTCCCACTGCGCGTGGAAAGGGGCAATTTCCTTGTCCATGAAGCGGCGAAAGCTGTCGCGAAAGGCCTCGTGGTCACTGCTGAAAAGTGTGCGTTCGATCATCGGGTCACCTGTTGGAGGAAATAAAAGAAAAGGCAGCGGGATGCTGATTTATGCAAAGCGTTTGCTTGGTGAAATGAATATACTCGTTCCTGCGGCTTTTCGGCGCAGAAACCGGCACCTCCTATTGCCGGCACTGCCCTCCCCCCATCCAGCAGGAGCACCCCATGACCGAAGCATTCATTTACGACGCCATCCGCACACCGCGCGGCAAAGGCAAAAAGGACGGCAGCCTGTACGAGGTCAAGCCGGTCAACCTGCTGGCCGGCGTGCTGACCGAGCTGCAGCGCCGCAATGGCTTCGACACGGCGCATGTCGATGATGTGGTGATGGGCGTGGTCTCGCCCATCGGCGAGCAGGGCTCCGTCATCGCCAAGGTCGCCGCACTGAAAGCCGGCTGGGACTTCCGCGCCTCGGGTGTGCAGATCAACCGTTTTTGCGCCTCCGGCCTGGAAGCCGTGAACCTGGCCGCGCAGAAGGTGCGTTCGGGCTGGGAAGACCTGGTGGTGGCCGGCGGCGTCGAAAGCATGAGCCGCGTACCCATCGGTTCGGACGGTGGTGCCTGGGCCCAGGACCCGGAAACCAACAGCGCCACCGCCTTCGTGCCGCAAGGCATAGGCGCCGACCTGATTGCCACGATTGAAGGTTTCAGCCGCGCCGATGTCGACGCCTTTGCGCTGGAAAGCCAGAAGCGCGCCACCCAGGCCCGCGCGGCCGGTTACTTCGACCGCTCGGTCGTGCCGGTGAAAGACTTCCTTGACCAAACCATCCTGGCGCAGGACGAGTTCATCAAGCCGCACACCACGCTGGAAGGCCTGGCCTCGCTGCGGCCGGCGTTTGAACAGATGGGCAGCATGGGTTTCGACCAGGTGGCGCTGACCCGTTACCCGCAGGTCGAGCGCATCCACCATGTGCACCACGCCGGCAATTCGTCGGGCATCGTGGATGGTGCGGCGGCGGTGCTGGTCGGCTCGGAAGCTGCCGGAAAAATCCATGGCCTCACGCCGCGCGCCCGCATTGTTGCGGCAGCGCTCAGCGGCGCCGACCCGACCATCATGCTGACCGGCCCCATGCCGGCGGCGCGCAAGGCGCTGGCCAAGGCCGGCTTGGGCGTAGACCAGATCGACCTGTTCGAGGTCAACGAAGCCTTTGCCGCGGTGGTGATGCGTTTCATGAAAGAGATGAAGGTGCCGCACGACAAGGTCAACGTCAATGGCGGCGCGATTGCCATGGGCCACCCGCTGGGCGCCACCGGCGCCATGATCCTCGGCACCCTGATCGACGAGCTGCACCGGCGCAAGCTGCGTTACGGCCTGGCCACCCTGTGTGTCGGCGGCGGCATGGGCATTGCAACGATTGTGGAAAGAATCTGATGAAAACCATCCAATACGAACTGGCCGACGGCATTGCCACCCTCACCTTCGACGAGGAAGGCTCACCGGTCAACACCATGTGCGCCCAGTGGCAAAAAGACCTGACCGAAGCCACCGCACAGGTCGTGAAAGACAAGGAAGTGATTCGCGGCATCGTGCTGGCATCGAACAAAAGCACTTTTTTTGCCGGCGCCGACCTCAAGGCCACGATGCGGCTGCAGGCCGCGGACGCGCCCCAGGTCTTCAAGGAGATCGAGCAGACCAAGAAGAACTTCCGCACGCTGGAAACCCTGGGCAAACCGGTGGTCAGCTGCCTCAATGGCACGGCACTCGGCGGTGGCTGGGAAGTCGCTCTGGTCGGCCATTACCGCATCGCGGTGGACGACAAGAAGATCCAGTTCGGCCTGCCCGAAATCACGCTGGGACTGATCCCCGGCGCCAGCGGCATCACCAAGATGACGCGGCTGCTGGGCCTGATGGGCGCGCAGCCCTATATTCTGGAAAGCAAGCTGTTCAACCCGCATGAAGCGCTGGAACTCGGCCTGGTGCACGAGCTGGTGCCGGATGCCGCCGCGCTGCGCCCTGCGGCCCTGGCCTGGATCGCGACGCATGATGGCGCCGCCGCCCCGGCGCACCACCCCTGGGACGACAAGAACTACAAGATGCCTGGCGGCACACCGGCCAACCCCAAGATCGCCGGCATGCTGGCCGTGGCGCCGGCCGTGCTCAAGCAGAAAACACGCGGCCTGTACCCGGCCCCCGAATACGCGCTGGCCGCCATGGTCGAGGGCGCACAGGTCGATTTCGACACCGCGCTGCGCATCGAATCGCGTTACTTGGCCAGGCTGATCGTCAGCCCGGTGGCCAAGAACATGATCAACACCTTCTTCTTCAACATGAACGCGATCAAGTCGGGTCGCTCGCGTCCGAAAGATGCCCCGCGTTACAAGCCGCAGAAAGTCGGCCTGCTCGGCGCAGGCATGATGGGCGCGGGCATTGCCTACGTCCAGGCCAGCCGCGGCATCAGCACCGTGCTCAGGGATGTGAGCCAGGACAAGGCCGATGCGGGCAAGGCCTACAGCGCCAAACTCACGCAGTCACGCGTGGACAAGGGCCGCATGAGTGCGGCCGAGCAGGCCGCCCTGCTTGCACGCATTGAGGCCACCGACAAGGTGGCCGACCTCGCCGGCTGCGACCTGATCATTGAAGCGGTGTTCGAACGCCGCGACCTCAAAGCCCAGGTCACGCAGGAAGCCGAGCCTTTGCTGGCGCCCGGCGGCTTTTTTGCGTCCAACACCTCGACCCTGCCGATCAGCGGGCTGGCCACGGCCAGCGCACATCCGGACAAGTTCATTGGCATCCACTTTTTCAGCCCGGTCGACAAGATGAAGCTGGTCGAGATCATCCGCGGCAAGCAGACCAACGATGACACCGTGGCGCGTGCCTTTGACTACGTCCAGGCCCTCGGCAAGATCCCGATTGTGGTCAACGACTCGCGCGGCTTTTACACCAGCCGGACCTTCGGCACCTTTGTGATGGAAGGCGCAGCCATGCTCGGCGAAGGCATTCCTGCGGCGGCGATTGAAAACGCCGGCATCCAGTGCGGCATGCCGGTGGGCCCGCTCGCCGTGCTCGACGAAACCGCACTGTCACTGAGCGTGCACGTGCTGGACCAGACGCGCGCCGACTATGTGGCCGAGGGCAAGACCTACATCGCCACGCCGGGCGAGTTGATCGTCGAGCGCATGGTCAAGGAGTTCGACCGCAACGGCCGCGCCGCGGGCGCCGGCTTTTACGACTACCCCGAGGAAAAAGGCGCGAAGAAAACCCTGTGGCCCGAACTCAAGCCCCTGTTCGAAAAGCCCGGCGTGGCCTGGGCCATCACCGACCTCAAGGACCGGCTGCTGTACCGCCAGGCCGTGGAGACCGCGCGCTGCCTCAGTGAAAACGTGCTGACCAGCGTGCATGACGCCAACATCGGCTCCATCTTCGGCATCGGCTTTCCCGCCTGGACAGGCGGCGCGATGCAGTTCATCTACAGCATGGGCGTGGACGCCTTTGTGCAGCGCGCCGGCGAACTGGCGGCCCAGTACGGTGCGGGCTTTGCGCTGAGCGATGAGGTCAAAGCCACGATCAAAAAGCACCAGCCGGTTTATTGAAGGTTTATGGCGCCGGGAAGCCGGCCAGCAGGCCGGCTTTCTGCACCTTGCCCAGCGCAGTTTTGGGCAAGGCCTCGCAGAACACGATGCGCTTGGGGTGTTTGAACCGTGCGAGCCGGCCCTCGAACAATTGCTGGACCCCGGCCGCATCAAGCCCGCTACCGGACTTGCGTACAACCACGGCAACCACCACCTCGCCCCAGCGCGCATCGGGCTGGCCGACCACCGCTGCTTCCAGGATGTCCGGGCAGTCGGCCAGCAGGTTTTCAATCTCGGCCGGGTAGACGTTTTCGCCGCCCGAGATGATCATGTCTTTCGAGCGTCCGACCACTTCGTAAAATCCGGCTTCATCACAGCGCGCCAGGTCACCGGTATGAAACCAGCCCTCGGCAAAGGCCGGGTTGTCGGCGTCGGCCCAGTAGGCAGCCATCACATTGGGCGCGCGCACCCAGATTTCACCGACCTCGCCCGGGGCCACGGTTTCACCCAATGTGTTGACGAGTTTCACCTCCACGTGCAGACCGGCCTTGCCCGCTGCCCCGACGTGCTGCATCGCATCGGCACGGCGCAGGTAGATGGAGACCGGGCCGGTTTCGGTCGCGCCATACACCTGGCCAAGCGGCACACCGCGTGCATGGATGGCCGTGATCATCGACGCGGGAATCGTGGAAGAACCCGCGGCCAGAAAACGCAGGGACGACAAATCGGCAGCGGAAAAATCGGCGTGGTCCAGCACCGCGCGCAAGGTGGCCGGCACCATCAGCGACAGCGTGGGCCGCCGCCTGGCGACGTCGGCCAGCCAGGCTGCCGCGTCAAAACGCGCATGCAGGGTCACCGTTGCACCGGCATGCAGGGCCGGCAGGGTCTGGATGCACAGGCCACCGACGTGAAATAGGGGCAGCACACTCAGCACATGGTCAGCCTGGCTGAGTTCGTGGGCATGGGCGGAAATCACGCAGTTCCAGATCAGGCCGGACTGCGTGTGCAAGGCGCCCTTGGGCCGGCCGGTGGTGCCCGAGGTGTAGACCAGCAGCACCGGCGAGGCGTACGCCCCTGCGAGGACGCCGGTGCCGGCACCGCCGACAGCATCCGCGGCCAGGCTGGCGGCAGGCAGCAAGCGGCAGCCCTGGGCCGCCGCCAACGCGGCAGCCGCGCCGGCGTGGGCGCTGTCGCAGACCAGCAGGCTGACCCCAGCGTGACCAAGAATCGCCGCGTGTTCGGGCGCGGCCAGCCGGTGGTTGAGCGGCAGCAGAATCGCACCCACGCGCGCCAGCGCAAACAGCAGCACCAGCACGGCCGGATCATTGAAGCCCAGCCAGGCCACCCGGTCGCCCGGCTGCACGCCGGCCGCCAGCAGCACGCGCGTTGCAGACTCGATGCGCTGCCACAAGGCGGGATAACTGATGTCTTCCCCGGCCGCGTGGATGGCCACCTGCTGCGGCGAGAACTGCGCGTGGCGCTCGATGATCTGCGCGAGATTCATTCCGATCCCGGCTTACAGCACAGCCTGTTCGTCCTGTTCACCGGCCTCGTACAGGCACTCGCGCCCAAGCCGGTCGATACAGAGTTCAGCGGTCCACGGCAGCATCAGCGAGCCGCAACGCGAGTCGCGGTACATGCGCTCGAGCGGCAGGCTCTTGAGCATGGACTGGCCGCCGCAGGTACGCACCGCCAGGCGACAGATCTCGTTGGCGTTTTCCATGATGGTGTAGTGCGCCGCGTACAGCCCGAGCCGGATTTCCTTGGACGGATCGACGCGGGCCGCGCGCGCATTCTGCAGAAAGATGGCGCGCGTCTGCTCCAGCCGGACTTTCATTTCCGCGACCGCGATCTGTTTGGTCGGGTACATGCGGCGCTTGACCGGTGGTGTGCCGGGCACCTCACCGCGCAAATACTGCACCGTGAAGTCGTAGGCCGCCTGGCAAATGCCCATGTAGGTCGGCGACAGGGTCGCAAACATGTGCGGCCAGCGCAGCGCGGCCTGGGCATACAGGCCTTCGGGAATCAGGCGCTCAACCTCGGGCACAAACACGTCCTGGAACACCAGCGTGCGCGACACTGTGCCGCGCATGCCCAGCGGGTCCCAGTCGCCGGTGACGCTGACGCCGTCCGAATTTTTGTCAACCGCCAGGTACAGCGAATCACGCTGGGTGGCACCGGGCTTGTCCAGCGTGCACAAAATGCCGTAGTAGTCGGCCGCGCCGGCCAGCGAGGCAAAAATTTTCTTGCCATTGACGATGTAGCCGCCCTCGACCTTTCGGGCCAGCGTGCCGAAAGGCGCCTTGCCGGCGGCGGCGGCACCGCCTTCGGAAAACGGCTGTGAGTAGACCTTGCCCTGCTTCACCACACGTTCGTAATGGATCTTGCGGTGGGCTTCGTGGTTGGCGCGCTGCTCGGGCGTCATGTCGAGGTCATCGGCAATGAAGCCGGTCCACATGGTGGAGCTCACATGCATGTTCAGTGTCAGCGCGGTGGCGCCGCAATGCCGGCCGATTTCTGCCGCGGTCATCACATAGGTGGCGAAGTCGGCGCCCCAGCCACCGTATTCTTCAGGCACGCAGATGCCGAGCAGGCCGGCTTCGCGCAGGTCGGCGTAGTTCTCGAAGGGGAACACCGCATCGCGGTCAATCTGCTGCGCACGCGGCGCGAATTTTTCGCGCCCGAGGCGGGCAGCAATCGCCAGCAGCTCGGTCTGCTTGGGCGTGAGTTCGGTGTAGTCGCCGGCAATCGACGGCGGCAGGTAGCGGGCGGCAGGCGGTGGGGAGACAGGCAGTGCAGACATGGGCGGTTCCTCGGGTCAGGTCAGGGCAGAAAATGTTGTTTCAGGAATGTCAGGACAGCGTGGTTGAACAGCGCGGGCTGCTCGAGGTTGGCGATGTGGCCCACCTGCGGCAGGCAGACATAGGCGGCGCCGGGGATGCGGCCGGCCATTTTTTCCACCACGGCGGGCGGCGCATTGAGGTCCAGCTCACCGGCCAGGCACAGGGTGGGCACGGCAATGTTGCCCAATGCGGCCAGCCGGTTGAAAGACACGATGGCCGACAGCGCGGCGCGGTAACTTTCCGCGGGAACGCCGGCCATCAGCACGGCGGCTTCGGCGATACGCGCCGGCTCGGCGTCGGGCGCGAACATGGTCGGCACCAGTTGGTGGGCGAGGCCTGCCATGCCCAGCCCCCGGTCCAGCGGCGCAAAGCGGCTCTGTAAAAACTGCTGCTGCCAGGCACCATCGGCCTTGCCGAAAGCCGGCGAGGTGCTGTAGAGAACCAAGCCATGCACCAGCGCGGGATGCAGGGCCACCAGTTCCTGCGCAACCATGCCGCCCATGCTGTGGCCCAGCAGCACGTTGCGCCTGGCGCCCACATGGGCTATCAGGGTTTTCAAGGCATCAGCCAGCCGCGCGTTGGTGCATGGCGACAGGGGCGCTGATGCGCCATAACCCGGCATGTCCCAGGCCACCGTCCGGAAGCCCTGGCCGGCCAATACCGGCTGGTTGCGGGCCCAGGCCTCCTTGCCGCCACCCACGCCGTGCAGCAGGAACACGGCGGTGTCGCCCTCACCCTGCTCAAGATAGGCCGGCATCACCATGGCTCAGGCCAGCTCGCCGGTCAGTTGCCCGGCGTCGACGATCACCTGACCGTCCAGCGCCACGGTGCAGCCCCGCAGCGGCAGATCGAAGTGCCCCAGCGTGTGGCGCCCCGCGACCTCGTTGGCGCCTGTCGAATACAGGAAGTTGCCGGCGAAGGCCCGCAGCTCGGTGCCGTTGAAGTCCTTCTTGTCGTACAGGGCCATCGCATCCCAGCGCGCCTTCGGGTTCATGCCCCAGCCCACATGCGAGACGGCGTAGGCTTCGCGGTCGCCCCAGGCCGCCCAGTAGCTGCGCATCAGGTCGGCGTCGACATGCTGGCCGGCGATGTCGGTCACGAAGTCGTTTTCAATCGTCAGCACCACGGCTTGTTCGAGATACCGCTTGAAGGTCAGGTTGACATCACCGGGGGCCAGCACCAGCCGCCCGTTAACGCTGCCCCGGGCCGGAAAGGCCAGGCACAAGCCGCCCGGCCAGTGCGAGATGGTGCCGGGCCGGGCCGTGTAACCCCAGCCGCCACCGGCCTGCGCGCCGACCAGCGAAATGGCCAGGTCGGTGCCCGCCTGCGAAGTCACATGCATGGCCCTGGCACTGCGCAGCCGCTTGATGCCGGCCTTGACCCTGGGCTCCAGCGCGGGATCGGGAAGGCAGCGCTCGAGGATTTCGGGGTGTTCGTTGGACACCATCAGCACACGCGCGCCGCCCTTCAGAATATCGGGCAGCTCGGCCGCATGCAGCAGGCCTTCCACCGTCAGGTCGGCTACGAAGGTACAGGCGGCCAGGGCCTGCACCACCGGTGCGAGCTGGCCGATGGCGTCCGAGGCGCCGGTGGAGCGCACCGGCACCGGTGCGGCCAGCCGGGGCGTGGCCAGCACCAGGTGAAAGGCCCGCGCACCGAGGCGCGCCAGCGCAAGTTCGGCGAGCTGCACATTGACCGGCCGCGACTGCGTCTCGGACAGGATGGCCGCCGTGTCGCCGGCCTTCACGCCACACAGCGCAAAGGTCTCGGCGAAGCAGTCAATCCATTTGGCTTCAATTCGTTCCTGCAGCATGAAAAACTCTTTCTTAAAGGCTAAAGGCGTGAACCGAGCGCGAAATAACCGCCGGCATGAAACAGCAACGGCGCGGCCTCGGACAGCGTGAAGCGCTCGACCTCGGCAATGAACAGACAATGGTCGCCGGCGATTTGCCGCGAGACCGTGCGGCATTCAAACCAGGCACTGGCGCCATGCAGCAGCGGCAGGCCCCAGGCGTTTTCCGCATGCGCCACCCCCTCGAACTTGTCGGCCTGGGGCGAGGCAAAACGGCGCGACACCTCCACCTGGGCTTCGGCCAGCACGTTGACCACAAAACGATCAACCGCCTCGAAGACCGGCAGGCTGGGCGAACTGCAGCGCAGCGACCAGAGGATCAGCGGCGGCTCCAGCGACAGCGCCGAAAACGAATTGACCGTGAGCCCGACAAACGCCCCGCCCGGGGCGCGCGTCGTGACCACCGTGACGCCGGTGGCGAACTGGCCCAGCGCACTGCGCAGGACCCGGCTGTCCGGCGCCGCGGCGGGAACAAGGCCTTCGGGATTCAGGGAAGCTTGCAAGGCGACATTCATCTGCGCATAATATATGAATATTCATGCAATACGCAAGCGCACCCACCCGGCCTCCTGATTCGCGAGGCCCCCCATGAGCCGCTCCCGCCAACCGGCCGGTGCGCCAGCGGCTGAGGGCCGTTTCATTGACGGTTACCTGTCCTACCTGCTCGCGCGGGCCAGCCACACCGTGTACAGCGAATTCCACGCCCAGGTCCAGGCTGCCGGCTTGAGCCAGCTGGAATGGCGGCTGCTGGCCACCTTGTCGGACGGTGACGGCCTGACGATCGGCGAGCTCGCGCGCGAGATCCTGACCCAGCAACCGACGCTGACCAAACTCGTGCAGCGCATGGAGAAAGCCGGCTGGGTGCGGCGCGGCGAAGACCCGGCCGACGCACGCCGCACGCTGGTGTTCGAGACCGAACAGGGCCGCGCCACCGTGGCCGCGCTGCTGGCCCAGGCCAAGGCGCATGAAACCTCGCTGCTGCAGGACTTCAGCGAACGAGACGTCACGACCCTGAAGAAAATCCTGCGCACCCTGATCAGCCGCAGCGACGCGGGCTGAGCGGCCGTCCCCGGCGATCCGCCCGCCATTTTTACTTGACTCAGTCAAGTAAATCAGGAATCATGGCGACCATGCCACCGCGCACCGCTTCCACCTCCACTTCCGTTTCCGCCGCCCACGTCAAGGCGGTTCGCCGCTTCAATCGTTTCTACACCCAGCGCATCGGCGTGCTCGCCCCCTACCTGGGCAGCGAGTTTTCACTGACCGAGGTGCGCGTGTTGTACGAACTGGCGCATCGCGACCAGCCCACGGCCACCGAACTGGGCCGTGAGCTGTCCCTTGATGCCGGTTACCTCAGCCGCATCCTGCGCCGCTTTGAACGCGAGGGCTGGATGGCCCGCACGCCCTCGCCCGCCGATGCCCGCCAAAGCCTGCTGCAGCTCACCGAGGCCGGCCACCAGGTGTTTGCCCCGCTGCAACAACGTTCGCGCGACGAGGCTGCCGCGCTGCTGGCGCCGCTGGGCAGGCCGGCGCAGCAGCAACTGACCCAGGCGCTCGCCACCGTGGAGCGTCTGCTGGCGCCGGACGCGCGCCCCGCCGCGCAGAACGTGGTGCTGCGCGACCCGCAAGCCGGCGACATGGGCTGGGTGGTGCAGCAGCATGGCGAGGTCTATGCGCGCGAGTACGGCTGGGACAACACTTTCGAGGCGCTGGTGGCGGAGATCGTCGCCGGCTATGTGCGCCAGCACCAGCCTGACTGGGAGCGCTGCTGGATCGCCGAGGTTGATGGCGAACGTGTCGGTTCGGCCTTTGTCGTGCGCAAGTCCAAAACCGTGGCGCAACTGCGCCTGCTGATCCTGGCGCCGCAGGCCCGCGGGCTGGGGCTGGGCGCACGCCTGACCGATGAATGCCTGGCCTTTGCGCGCAGCAAGGGTTACAAAAAAATGGTGCTCTGGACCAACAGCTGCCTGGACAGCGCGCGCGCCCTGTACGCCAGGCGCGGCTTCCAGCTGGTCAACAGCGAGCCCTACACCGGCTTCGGCAAAAACCTGGTCGGCGAGACCTGGGAACTGCGGCTGTGAACCGCCCGCCGCCCCGGTGAAGCTCAACCTGGCCCTGCTGGCCGCGGCCGCCACCGGCGTGCAGGTCGGTGCCGCCATCGTGGCCTCGCGGTTTGTCGTGGCCGAGGTGCCGCCGCTGACCCTGGCCCTGCTGCGCTACGCGATTGGTTTTGCCTGCCTGCTGCCCTTCTTCTTGAAGTCTTTCATGGCTCCAGCCCTTGAGGGACAAGCGCGAGCAGCTCTTAAAAATATAGCAACCGCTGACTGGCTGGCCATGGCCGCGCTCGGCACCGGCCAGTTCGCGGTGTTGATCGCGCTGCTCAATTTCGGCCTGCAGCACATCGGTGCCGGCCAGGCGGCACTGATCTTCAGCCTGTTCCCGCTGCTGACCCTGCTGCTGTCCAGCGCGCTCGGGCGCGAACGCATTTCGGCCGCGCTGCTGGCCGGTGTGCTGCTGTCCATCACCGGCGTGGCGCTGTCGCTGTGGCCCAAACTCCAGGCACCGCACCCGGGCCACTGGTGGGGTGAGGCGGCGGTGCTGGCCAGTGCCGGCGTCGGCGCGCTGTGCAGCGTGTTGTACCGCCCTTACCTGCAGCGCTACCCGACGCTGGCGGTGTCCAGTTTTGCGATGCTGGTGTCGGTGCTGTTTCTCGGCCTGCTGGCCCTGGCCGAGAACTGGCCGGCGCGGGTCATGGCGCTCGGCCTGCAGAGCTGGACCGTGGTCGCACTGATCGGCATCTCCAGCGGCATCGGCTACTTCTGGTGGCTCTACGCCCTCAAGCACGAATCGCCGACGCGGGTCACCGTGTTTCTCGCGCTCAATCCACTGACGGCAGCCCTGCTCGGTGTGCTTTTTCTCGGCGAAGCCCTTTCCCCATGGTCGGCAGCAGCTATCTTTTTAATAGCATCCGGTTTGTGGCTGGCAACCCGCGGCGCGGCGCCGGCCCGGCGATAATCGGGCCATGAATGCATCGCCCGGCCCAGAAGAAGTCCCCCGCCCGCAGCCCCAGTCCCTGAGCGACCTGTTTGTCTCCTTCACCCTGCTGGCGCTGCAGGGTTTCGGCGGTGTACTGGCCGTCGTGCAGCGTGAACTGGTCGAGAAAAAACGCTGGATGACGCGCGAGGAGTTTGTCGAGGAATGGGCCGTCGCGCAAATCATGCCCGGCCCCAACGTCGTCAACCTCTCGCTGATGATCGGTCACCGCTACTTCGGTCTGCGCGGCGCCATGGTGGCGCTGGCCGGCATGCTGGCGGTGCCGCTGCTGGTGGTGTTGCTGCTGGCGCTGGTGTATGCGCAGTTCGCCGGCCACCCCGGCGTGGCCGGCGCCCTGCGCGGCATGGGGGCGGTGGCCGCGGGCCTGATTGCCGCCACCGGCCTCAAGTTGATGGGCGCGCTGAAAACCCATCCGCTGGGGCTGCCGCTGTGTATTGCCTTGGCCGTGGCGTGTTTTGCCGCCATCGCCTTGCTGCGCCTGCCGCTGGCTTATGTGCTGCTCGGCCTCGGCGGGCTGGCCTGCACCCTGACCTACCGCAAGCTCGCAGCATGAGCCTGAACCTGCAATGGACCGACTGGCTCGGCATGTTTGTGCATTTCCTGTCACTGTCGCTGCTGTCGATAGGCGGCGCCATCACCACCGCGCCCGACATGCACCGCTACCTGGTGGACCGGCAGCACTGGCTGACCGATCCGCAGTTCAACGCTTCGGTGGCGATTGCGCAGGCCGCGCCCGGCCCCAACGTGCTGTTTGTCGCGCTGATGGGCTGGCAGGTGGGCCTGAACGCGGGCGGCCCGCTGCTGGGCCTGTTCGGCGTGCTGGTCACCATGCTGGGCATCATGCTGCCCAGCACCACGCTGACCTACCTGGCCGCCAGCTGGGGCCACCGCAACCGCAACCTGCGCTGGGTGCGCGCCTTCAAGCAGGGCATGGCGCCCATCGTGATTGCGCTGCTGATCGCCACCGGCTGGATCCTCGCCAGCGCCAACGTCGCCAGCCTGAGAGACTGGCCGGTGGCGCTGCTGACCGTGGTGACGGCGCTGATTGTCTGGCGCACCCGCATGCATTTGCTGTGGCTGCTGGGGGCGGGCGCGCTGCTGGGCTGGTTCGGCTGGATCTGAATGAAAACGGGCTTTTTCCTATAAGGAACGGGCGCCAGCAGCTATCAAAAAAAGAGCAGTTGGCGCCGCACTCAGCTGCGCTGGCGCAGCGCCTCGTAAAGGCAGACGCCGCTGGCCACCGAGACGTTGAGGCTTTCGACGGCGCCGCGCATCGGGATGCGGACCAGCTCGTCGCAGGTCTTGCGTGTCAGCTGGCGCATGCCCTCGCCTTCGGCACCCAGCACCAGCGCCACCGGGCCCTTCAGGTCCACGTCGTAAATGGTTTTTTCGGCATCGTCGCTGGTGCCTATGCACCAGATGTTGCGTTCCTTGAGCTCACCCAGGGTGCGCGCCAGGTTGGTCACCATGAAATACGGCATGGTTTCGGCGGCGCCGCTGGCCACCTTGGCGACCGTCGCGCTGATACCGGCCGCATGGTCCTTGGGCGCAATCACCGCGTGCGCGCCGGCGCCGTCGGCCACACGCAGGCAGGCGCCGAGGTTGTGCGGGTCGGTCACGCCGTCGAGCACCAGCAGCAGCGGCGACTCTTCCCCGGCGGCCTCGAGCTGCTCCAGCAGTTCGTCCAGCGACTTGACCTGCGGCACGGCGTCGACCCGCGCCACCACGCCCTGGTGGCCGTGGCTGCCGCACATCTTGGCCAGCCGCAGCCCGTCCGACTCGATCAGCCGGATGCCGGCCTCCCGGGCGCGGTCGACAAACTGGCGCATGCGCGCGTCGCGCCGCGACACGTCAAAAAACACCTCGAAAACGGATTGCGGCGCGGTTTTGATGCGCACGCCGACGGCGTGGAAGCCGAACAGGACTTTGGGGGAAGAAGACATCCTTTGATTATCGCTGCACCACCTCGCCTCCTGACAGCAGGGCGCGCCAGGGGGATGGGCAGCAAGAGGGGATGCCCAAAATAATAACAAAATGTTTTTGCTTCAGCGACGCGCAGCTTGAGCAGGCCCTGAGCCAGTTCATCGGCCCGCTGGTGAAAATGATCGTGAAGAAGGAAGTGGCCCGGCATACCGCGCGGGAGACGCTGCCGCAGTCCCTGGCGGCCGAAATCGACCGACCCGCCAACCGTGCCGGCGTTCTGGCGGCGATGCAAACACTCCAGCGCCAGGGTCTGCGCCCTGCCCCGATCGCTATTCTATTGATAGCTTCCTGCGCATATACATCGGGCGCTACAGGCCCATTTGACCCTAAGCCGCGACGACCTGTCCCGCCTCGATGGTGATGCGCCGCTCGCAGCGCGCAGCGATGGCAGGGTCGTGCGTCACCAGCACCAGCGTGGTGCCCAGTTCCTGGTTGAGTTCGAACATCAGCGCCATGACTTTTTCGCCGGTGGCAAAGTCCAGGCTGCCGGTGGGCTCGTCGGCCAGCAGCACCGCCGGTTGCACCACAAAGGCCCGGGCCAGCGCCACTCGCTGCTGCTCGCCGCCCGACAACACCTTGGGGTAGTGGCCCAGGCGTTCACCGAGGCCGACACGTTTGAGCATCTCGCTGGCCTGCGCCCGCGCATTCTTCGCGCCCGACAGTTCCAGCGGCAGCATCACGTTTTCCAGCGCGTTGAGGTTGCCCATGAGCTGGAAGCTCTGGAACACAAAACCGACCTTCTGGGCCCGCAGCGCCGCGCGGTCGTCTTCGCTGAGCGCAAACAGGTCCTGGCCGGCCAGCCTCACCGTGCCCTGGGTGGGTGTGTCCAGCCCGGCGATGATGGACAGCAGCGTGCTTTTGCCCGAACCGGAAGCCCCGACAATGGCGGCAGTCTCCCTGGCCGCAAGTGCGAAGTCAATATCGCGCAAAATGGTCAGCGTACCCGTCGAGTCGCTCACGCTCTTGAAAACATGCTCGACGGAAATAATTGAAGATGAACGGTTTCCCGCCCCTGCCGCCAAGGTGGACGGCGCTGCAGAAACAGGAACAACGGGTTCAAACATGCCAGCCTTGTCGGATATTTTGGGAATGATTCGCCCTGACTTTACCAAGCCCGGGCGGCGCGCGGGTCTGCTCGGCCTGATGCTCTGCACTTTCATGCTGGTATTGCCGCAGAACGGGCAGGCCCAGGCGGTTGCCCAAGCGGCGGCCGGCGCCGGCCCGACGATTCTGGTGGTCGGCGATTCGCTGAGCGCCGAATACGGCCTCAAACGCGGCAGCGGCTGGGTCAGGTTGCTGGAGCAGCGCCTGGCCAGCGAAAAAATTCCGGCCCGGGTGGTCAACGCCAGCATCAGTGGCGACACCACCTCGGGCGGGCGCTCGCGCCTGCCGGCCCTGCTGAGCCAGCACAAGCCCGGCGTGGTCATCATCGAGCTGGGCGGCAACGACGCCCTGCGCGGCTTGCCGCTGGACATGACCGAAGGCAACCTGCGCGCCATGACGCAGGCGGCGCAGAAGGCCGGCGCCAGGGTGCTGCTGGTGGGCATGCAGGTGCCGCCCAACTACGGCAGCGACTATGCGGCCAAATTTTCCGGCCTGTTTGCCAAGGTCGCGAAAGACCGCAAGGCCGCGCTCGTGCCTTTCCTGCTCAAGGGCGTGGGCGACACCGACGATGCCACCCGGCTGTTCCAGGCCGACCGCATCCATCCCAATGAGCAGGCGCATCCGCTGATGCTGGCCAATGTCTGGCCTGAACTGAGAAAACTTCTCAAGTGAGCATCGACCGCATCACGGCCCAGGAGGCGCTGGTCCGCCTTGCCGATTTCTCGACCGTCATCGACGCCCGCAGCGAAGGAGAATACGCCGAGGACCACCTGCCCGGCGCCGTCAACTGGCCCAGCCTGAACGACGAGGAACGCAGGATTGTCGGCACGCGTTACAAGCAGATCAACCAGTTCGAGGCGAAAAAGCTGGGCGCCGCGCTGGTTGCCAAAAACATTGCGGCCCACATCCAGCGCGAGGTGCTGGACAAGCCGCGCGAATGGCAACCGCTGGTGTACTGCTGGCGCGGCGGCAAACGCAGCGGTTCGCTGGCGCTGATCCTGGACCAGATCGGCTTCAAGGTGACCCTGGTGGACGGCGGCTACAAGGCCTTCCGGGCCGCCCTGGTCGCCGACCTGCCGCAACTCGCCGCCCGCCACAGCTACCAGGTGGTGTGCGGCACCACCGGCAGCGGCAAAACCCGGCTGCTGCAGGCCCTGCAGGCCCAGGGCGCGCAGGTGCTGGACCTGGAGGCGCTGGCCAACCACCGCAGTTCGGTGCTGGGCCTGATCCCCGGCGTGCCGCAGCCCAGCCAGAAGGCTTTTGACAGCCTGATCTGGGCCGCGCTGCGCAGCTTCGATCCGGCCCGGCCGGTCTACATCGAGAGCGAAAGCAAGAAGGTCGGCAACGTGGCCGTGCCCGAAGGCCTGATCGCCGCCATGCGCGCCGCCCCCTGCCTGCAGCTGGAGCTGGCCGAAGACGAACGTGTCGCGCTGCTGCTCGAGGACTATGATTTTTTTGTCAAGGACATCGCCTTCTTTTGCGAGCGCCTGGGCGCGCTGACCGAGGCCCGCGGCAAGGACACCGTGCAGGACTGGCAGGCGCGTGCACGCAGCGGCGACGTGGCCTCCGTGGTGCGCGAGTTGCTGGTCAGGCACTACGACCCGGTGTACCTGCAGTCGATGCGGCGCAACTTCAGCCACTACGAAACCGCCCGGGTCCTCGCGCCACGCGACCACACGGCCGCGGCGATGGCCGAGCTCGCCGCCCGCATGCTGGCCGGCTGAAACGCAGACCCCAACAAACAGGCCCCGGAGGAACAGCTGCCTGTCCCTGCGGGGCCTGGTGGCCGCATCAGCTCTCAAAAAGAGAGCTATTTGCGATGGTAGATCAAGGGCTGGAGCCCGATTTGATTCAGATGACCGAAGGTCTCCGGCACCTCAGGGTGCAGGATCGGCCGGTGGCGGCGTGCCGCCTGCGTCTTCACCATCGGGCGTATCGTCATCGGGCAGGTCCGGCTTGCCTTCGGCCTTGCGCTTGAGCTTTTCTTCTTTCTTCTTCTTTTTGGCCAGCTCTTTCTGACGTTTTTCGTAGGAATAATTGGGAGTTGCCACAGCGTGCTTTCTTCAGGAATATGTCCTAACTGTACTGCATCGCCGCCAGCGCGTTCGCCAGGTCGGCCTGCAGGTCGGCCACCGCCTCCAGCCCGATCGAAAACCGCACCAGGCCGCCCTGGAAGGGCCAGGGCGTGGTCCGTATCGCCGGCACGTCATAAGGCACGCACAGGCTCATGGGGCCGGCCCAGCTGTAGCCGAGCCTGAACAGCTGCAGGCTGTCGCAGAAGCGGTCCACCTGGGCTTGCGGGTAGCCGGCCTTGAACACGATGCTCAGCAGGCAGGCTGCGGCTGTGCAGTCGCGTTGCCAGGTTGCATGGCCGGGCGAGCCGGCCAGCGCCGGGTGCAGCACGGCTTCGATCTGCGGCTGTTGCTGCAGCCAGGCCGCCAGCGTGCGCGTGGCGCTGTCCTGCGCGGCGTAACGCAGGGTCATGCTGCCCAGCCCGCGCAGCACCAGTTCGGCGTCGTTGCCGGCCACGCCGTAACCGACACGCATATGGCAGAAATGCACCAGGTGATGCAGCGCCTCGTCGCGCGTGACGACCGAGCCCATCAGCACGTCGGCGCCGCCGCTCGGGTATTTGGTCAGGGCCTGTACGGAAATGTCGGCACCCAGCGCAAAGGCGTTGAAGGCAATGCCCGCGCCCCAAGTGTTGTCCAGCGCGGTCACGATGCCTTGCGGATGCACGTCGCGGTGCGCCTGGACAACCGCCACCAGCGCCGGCAGGTCGGGAAACTCCAGCGTGATCGAGCCCGGTGCCTCGAGCCAGACCAGGCGCGTTTTGCCGCTCAGTTTGGCGGCCAGGTCGGCGGGCTGCATGGGATCGTAATAACGGAAGCTGACCCCCCAGCCGGCAAGCTCATGCTGCGCAAAGGTTTTGTTGGGTCCGTAGGCGTTGTCGGGAATCAGCACCTCGTCACCGGCCCTGAGCAGCGCCATGTCGACCAGCGCCAGCGCCGCCAGGCCGCTGGGCACCAGCGTGCAGAACTGCCCGCCTTCCAGCGTGGCGATGCGTTCCTCGAGCGTGAAGGTGGTCGGCGTGCCGTGCAGGCCGTAGGTGTAGCCGGTCTTGTGTTTCCAGTCGCGCTGGCGCAAGGCCGCCACAGTTGGAAAGATGACCGTCGAGGACTTCTGGACGGCCGGATTGACAGCGTCAAAGCCGGCGGGCGGCTTGTAGGGGTGGTGGATCAGCTGGGTGGAAATATCGCTCATGCGCCGATGTTAGCTGAGCCCCCACGGTCGCTCACTGCGTGTAGCTCCCTGCCCCCAAGGGGGCCGCTGCGCCTGCGGTCCGGCAAAGCCGGTCCCGCGGCCCCTGCTTGAAGGGAAAGGCCGCGATTCAGGCGTCAATCCCCGGTGAGGCTATATCTTCCACTTTTCCATCAGTTGCGCGGGTCGCAACGCATCGTAGCCCTCGAAGGGCTGGTGAATCCACGGGTTGGTCGGCAGGAACTCGACCGAGTAGTCCGGCTGGAAGGCGGACACGCCCTTGGTCCAGATCACCGCGCTGCGCAGCTCGCTGATCGGCTTGTAGTTGTTGCGCAGCTGGTGAATCACGGCGTTGAGGGTGTGGCCGGTGTCGGCCAGGTCGTCGACCAGCAGCACCTTGCCGGCGATCTCGCCCTTGGGTGTGGTGATGAAACGCGCGATGTCGAGGTTGCCCTGCACTGTGCCGGAGTCGGCGCGGTAGGAGCTGGTGGACATGATGGCCAGCGGCTTGTCGAAAATGCGCGAGAGGATGTCGCCGGGCCGCATGCCACCGCGCGCCAGGCACAGGATGGTGTCGAATTGCCAGTCGGACTGGTGGATCTTGATCGCCAGTTTTTCAATCAGGTTGTGGTACTCGTCATAACTGACATAAAGGTGCTTGCCGTCTTCGGTCAACATGAAAATGCTCCTGATTCAATAGCTGTTTGCGCCCGCCCCGACCGGGCTGGAGCACGATTTAACTGAAAACACTGCAGAAAAGCAATCAGGCCACGAAGGGGTGGCGCAACAAGATCGTGTGGTCGCGGTCGGGGCTGGTCGAGATCATGTGAATCGGCACGCCGGTGACTTCCTCGATGCGGTGCAGGTAACGCTGGGCCGCGGCTGGCAGCTTGTCGTAGTCGGTCACACCCACCGTGCTCTGGGTCCAGCCCGGCAGGGTTTCGTAAATCGGCTTGCAGCGGGCAATTTCCTCGGCGCCCATGGGCAGGATGTCGGTGATGTGGCCGTCGAGCTCGTAGCCGGTGCACAGCTCCAGCTTCTCGATGCCGTCGAGCACATCCAGCTTGGTGATGCACAGGCCGGACAGGCCGTTGACCTGCGCCGAACGTTTGAGCAGGGCCGCATCGAACCAGCCGCAGCGCCGGCTGCGCCCGGTGGTCACGCCTTTTTCGGCACCCACGGTGCTCATGTGGTAACCCGGCGTGCCCGGTGTTTCCCAATCGAGCTCGGTCGGGAACGGCCCGCCGCCCACACGGGTGCAGTAGGCCTTGGTGATGCCCAGGATGTAGTGCAGCATGCCGGGGCCGACGCCGGCGCCGGCGGCCGCGTTGCCGGCCACGCAGTTGCTGGAGGTGACAAACGGGTAGGTGCCGTGGTCCACGTCGAGCAGCGTGCCCTGCGCGCCTTCGAACAGCAGATTCGCGCCCTCGGCATGCGCGTCGTTGAGTTCGCGCGAGACGTCGGCCATCATGGGCTTGAGCAGTTCTGCGTGGCGCATGGCTTCGTCATAGACCGGCTGAAACTCAATGGCCGGCGCGTTGAGGTAGCCGGTCAGCACGAAGTTGTGCAGGTCCAGCAGCTCGCGCAGCTTGGCGGCAAAGCGCTCGGGGTATTTGAGGTCCTGCACGCGCAGGGCGCGGCGGGCGATCTTGTCTTCATAGGCCGGGCCGATGCCGCGGCCGGTGGTGCCGATCTTGACCGTGCCGCCGGTTTCGCGGCGGGTCTCGCGCGCAATGTCGAGGGCCGCGTGAAACGGCAGGATCAGCGGGCAGGCTTCGCTGATGCGCAGGCGCGAACGCACCTCGACACCGGCTTTTTCCAGCCCTTCGATTTCTTCAAACAGCTTGGCGGCCGAGAGCACCACGCCGTTGCCGATGTAACACTTGACGCCGGGGCGCATGATGCCGCTGGGGATCAGGTGCAGGGCCGTCTTGATGCCGTTGATGACCAGCGTGTGGCCGGCATTGTGGCCGCCCTGGAAACGCACCACGCCCTGCGAGCTTTCGGTCAGCCAGTCCACCAGCTTGCCCTTGCCCTCGTCACCCCACTGGGTACCCACGACCACCACGTTGCGGCCGGCGGTTGCGGCGATTGTCTTTGTCATCTTCAGTCTGCTTTCAGGAGGGTTAGTTAGGCGGGCGGCGCGGCTTCAGGCCGGCTTGTTGCCCAGCGGCTGGACCTGCCACTGGCCGGCCACGCTGGCCAGTTCGCGGTCACAGTCAAATTCATCAACTTCGTGTTCATGGCCGGGCAACACGCAGGCCACGGTTTCACCACCGGCGCGCAGCGCGGCAATTGCGCCGCGCAGCCCGGCTTCTTCGCCCCAGGGGGCGCGGATGGCGGGACGCAAGGGTTTGGGTGTCAGCACGCTGACCAGTTCTTTCAGGTCCAGGCTGAAGCCGGCCGCCGGACGGTTGCGCCCGAACACGGCACCGACCTCGTCATAGCGGCCACCGCGCACCAGCTCGGCGCCCTGGGCGCCGTCGCGCTGGCCACGGCCATAAATCGCAAAACGGGTGCCGCTGTAGTAGGCATAACCACGCAGGTCCGCCAGGTCAAAACCGATGCTGACACCGTTCGCCAGGCTGCTGACATGGGTGGCCAGCCACTTCAGGTTCTGCAGCGCCTTGAGCGCTTCGGGCAAGGCCTTGAACGCTTTTTCGGCCTCCAGCAGTACCTTCTCGTCGCCATAGAACTGCAGCAGGGCGAGCAGTCCCTGGCGTGCCGCGGCAGGCAACTCGCCGTTGAGGCTGGCCGTCAGGCTGGCCAGCTCACTGGCGTCCTTGCTCGCCAGGGCGGCATGAATCCGGGCCAGCATGGTTGCACTCACCTTCGCACCTGCCAGCAGGCTGCTGACGATGCGCACATCGGCCATGTCCACCGACAGCTGCGTGACGCCGGCGGCGCTCAAGCCTTCCAGCGCCAGCAACTGGGCTTCGAGGTCGGCTTCCAGGCCGGCGTGACCGTAAATTTCAGCGCCGAACTGCAGCGGCTCGCGCGTGGCATGCGGGCGGTCGGCCCGGGTGTGCAGCACCGGGCCGCAGTAACACAGGCGGGCCACGCCCTGCCGGTTGAGCAGGTGGGCGTCGATGCGGGCCACCTGCGGTGTGGTGTCGGCGCGCAGGCCCAGGGTGCGGCCCGAGAGCTGGTCCACCAGCTTGAAGGTCTGCAGGTCCAGCGCCTCACCGGTGCCGGTCAGCAGGGATTCGAGGTGCTCGAGCAGCGGCGGCATGACCAGCTCGTAGCCGTAGCTGCGCGCCGTGTCGAGAAACAGGCGACGCAGCTCTTCGATGTGACGCGCCTCGGAGGGCAGGACATCGGCAATTTGATCCGGCAATTGCCATGATGACGACCAGGCGGGCATGTATTTTTCGTGGGCTGTTAAAAACAGGATTTTACCGGGCTTGCGGCCTGTTTTCGGCCCGCGCCGGCACACAGATGCCCGGCGGACGCAAATACAGGCGCCAGACCGCCGCGTCAGCGGCTGGCGATCAGAGCAGAAAGGCCATCCACACCAGGCCGGCAACGATGCTGCCCAGCCCGAAAAAGCGGATCTGGCCGTCCGTGAGCTTGAGGATCTTCTCGAACATGCCGCGCCAGCCGCGCGGCGAGAAAAACGGCAGCAGCCCCTCGATCACCAGCATCAAGGCCAGTGCCTGCCAGATCGTGCTGCCGTCCAAGAGGGGCCGTTACTTTTTGCCGGCCGGAGCCGTACCGCTGCCTGAGCTGCGCATGGCCTTGAAGAAGTCGGACGAAGGATCGATCACCATCACGTCGCCCTTTTTGTCGAAGCTGGCCTTGTAGGCGTCCAGGCTGCGGTAGAACTGGGCAAACTGCGGGTCCCGGCCAAAGGCATCGCTGTAGGCGGCGGCGGCCTGCGCATCGCCCTCCCCCTTGATTTTCTGCGCTTCGCGGTAGGCATTGGCGATGGTGACCTCGCGCTGGCGGTCGGCATCGGCGCGGATTTTTTCGCCCTCCGCAGCACCGGTGGAGCGCAACTCGTTGGCGACCCGCTTGCGCTCGGCCTCCATGCGGCGGTAAACCGACTCGGTGATGGCCTCCACGTAGTCGACACGCGTGATGCGCACGTCGATCACGTCAATACCCCAGGGCTTGGCGCCGCGCACGACTTCCAGCACCTCGGTCTTCACGTCGGCCATCAGGGCTTCACGCTTGAGCGACAGCAGGTCCTTGACGGTGCGCTTGTTGATGGCTTCCTGGAAGGCATTGCGCACCACCCGGTTCAGCTGGTTGGCACCGGCACGCTCGTCCAGCCCCACATTGCGGATGTATTCCGAGGGCTGGGTGATGCGCCATTTGACATACCAGTCGATCACCACGCGCTGCTTCTCGGCAGTCAGCATCGGTTCGGCATCGGTGCTGTCCAGGGTCAGCAGCCGCCGGTCGATGTACGAGACGTTCTGGAAAGGCGGCGGCAATTTGAAATTCAGGCCGGGCTCGAGGATGACTTCCTTGATCTGGCCCAGTGCGTACACCACGCCGAACTGCCGCTGGTCAACCACAAACAACATGGAACTGAGCAATGCCAGCGCCACCAGCATCGAAGAAGCAATAAATCCAACTCTATTCACGGCAGTTCCTTAGCGTGTTTCGCGGTCGCGGGTGCGTGAGGTGTCACGGGCCCGCGTATCAAGGGTCGAGGTGGGCGGCGCGACCGGTGGCAAGGCCGCCGATCCGGCTGGCTCGGCGGTGCTGGTCTTGGCGGCCGTGGTGGCCTGCATCAGCTTGTCGAGCGGCAGGTACAGCAGGTTGGATCCCTGGCGCGACTCCACCAGCACCTTGGTCACGTTGCTGTAAACCTGTTGCATGGCGTCGGTGTACATGCGGTCGCGCGTCACCTGGGGCGCCTTCTGGTACTCCGCCAGCACGGAGCGGAAGCGCTGCGCATCACCCTGGGCCTGTGCCACCACCCTGGCCTTGTAGGCTTCCGACTCTTCCTTGAGGCGCGATGCCGAACCGACCGCGCGCGGAATCACGTCGTTGGCGTAGGCCTGGGCTTCGTTCTTCGCGCGTTCGCGCTCCTGCCCGGCCTTGAGCACGTCGTCAAACGAGGCCTGCACCTGCTCGGGCGGACGTACACCGCTTTGCTGCAAATTGATGCCGACCACTTCCACGCCGACCTTGTAGCGGTCCAGGATGGTCTGCATCAGGGTGCGCACGCGCGGAGCGATCTGGTCGCGCTCCTCGGCCAGCGCCGAGTCCATTTTCATCTTGCCGACCACCTCGCGCACCGCGGTTTCAGCCGCCTGCACCACGGTGGCGGCCGGATCCCGCGTCTCGAAAAGGTAGGCGCGCGCGTCGTTCAGGCGGTACTGGACCGCAAACTTGATCTCGACGATGTTCTCGTCTTCCGTGAGCATGGCCGACTCACGCAGGCCGGTGGCCTTGATGATGGTGTCGCGGCCCACGTCGACGGAGCGGATCTGGGACGCCACGACGATTTCATGGCGCTGCACCGGGTAAGGCAGGCGCCAGTTGAAACCGGCACCCACGGTCGAGTTGTACTTGCCGAACTGGGTGATGACGGCCTGCTGGCCCTCCTGCACGATGAAGAAGCCGGTACCCAGCCAGATCAGCACGGCCACGCCGGCAATCAGGCCGACACCGATGCCCGCACTTTTCATATCGGGCTGGAACCCGCCGGGGCCGCCACTGCCGCCCCCGCCCAGCCCGCCGGGCCCGCGGCCCCGCTGCCCGGCATTTTTGGCGCCGCCAAAAAGACCGCCCAGCTTGCGGTTGAAGTCACGCCACAACTCGTCGAGGTCGGGTGGTCCCTGGTTGGGTCCCTGACCCTGACCCTGCGGCCGGTTCGGCGCTGGTGGCCGCACCGGCGGCACCTCATCGCGGCCGGACTCGGGTTTGGACTCGTCGGGCGGGGTCTTGTTGTCGTCGTCGCGGCCCCAGCGCGGATCGTTCAAATTGAACATTCCTCGGGCGCGATGCCTCAGCCTTCCCGGCAGGGTCGTCAGCGTCTGTAACACAGGGTTCAGGTTCATGAAATCGAGCTCACTTTTTTTATGATTCCCACATTGTGCCTAATCAGGCCACGGCCTCATCGATTGGGGGGCTATCTTCGACGGGCGCCTGCGAGGCATGGCGGGCCAGCAGCTCGCGCAACAGGGGCAGGCCCTCGCCGGTCTGTGCGCTGACAAAAACCCGGTCCACACGCCGGCCCGTGTCCGAAAAGGCATCCTTGACCTCGAAACTGTCACTTAGCTGCAGCGGCCGGCGCGCTTTTTCAAGGGCGTCGAGCTTGTTGAAGACCAGAATCTGCGGCACGTCGGCCGCGCCGATCTCGGCCAGCACGCGTTGCACCTGCTCGATCTGCTCGAGATGGTCCGGGTTCGCGCCATCGACCACATGCAGCAGCAAATCGGCATCCGCCGCCTCCTGCAGGGTGGCGGCAAACGCATCCACCAGGCCATGCGGCAGGTCGCGGATGAAGCCGACCGTGTCCGACAGCGACACGGAGCGCGCAGCGTCGCCAAGGTACAGCTGCCGGGTCGTGGTGTCCAGCGTCGCAAACAGCTGATTGGCCGCGTAGGCGCGCGCCTTGACCAGGGCGTTGAACAGCGTCGTCTTGCCGGCATTGGTGTAGCCGACCAGGGAAATCGTGAAGGAGTTGCGCCGCTCACGCTGGCGCCGCTGGGTCTGGCGCTGCTTCTTGACCTTGGTCAGGCGTTCCTTGGTGCGCTTGATGGACTCGCCGATCATGCGTTTGTCGAGTTCGATCTGTTTCTCGCCTGGACCGCCGCGAACACCGGCGCCGCCAGTCTGCCGCTCCAGATGGGACCAACGCCTGACCAGACGCGTCGACAGGTACTGCAGGCGCGCCAGTTCGACCTGCAGCTTGCCTTCATGGCTGCGCGCGCGCTGGGCAAAAATCTCGAGAATCAGCAGGGTGCGGTCGTTGACCGGCAGGCCGAGCACCCGCTCCAGATTGCGTTGCTGGGCCGGGCTCAGGGACTGGTCAAACAGGATTTCGCTGGCGCCGGTCTCCAGCGCAAGCATCTTGATCTCGTCGGCCTTGCCGCTGCCAATGAACAGCGCGGCATCCGGCGCCCTGCGCTTGCAGACCACACGGGCAACCGGCTGCAGGCCGGCCGTCTGGGCCAGCAGGCCCAGCTCTTCCAGGCCGGCATCAAAATTGGGGAGGCCCAGATCGACCCCGACCAGAATGGCCAGCGGCGCCGACGCCGGGGTGAGGTCCTGGGAACTCAGCTGGCTGGGCTTTCTTGGGATTCCGATGCAGCGAAGGTGACTGCACGGCCAGGAACAATGGTCGAAATGGCGTGTTTGTAGACCATCTGGGTGACGGTGTTGCGCAGCAGGACCACATACTGATCGAAAGATTCGATCTGACCCTGAAGCTTGATGCCGTTGACGAGGTAAATCGACACCGGCACATGCTCACGGCGCAAAGTATTGAGGAAAGGGTCCTGCAAAAGCTGACCTTTGTTATTGCTCACGATATTTTCCGTGTTCAAGAGTTGATAGGACTTCACCTTACCACAGCCGCCTGGCCATGCATGTAGTCCTAGGCGGAATCTTTGTCCGCATAGGGGTTGCTGGACGATTTCATCTGGATGCGCAGCGGCGTGCCCACCAGATCGAACTCCTTGCGGAAGCGCCCTTCCAGAAAGCGCTTGTAGGCGTCGGTGACGTGTTCCAGCGAATTGCCGTGAACAATGATGATGGGCGGGTTCATGCCGCCCTGGTGCGCATAACGCAGCTTGGGACGGAACATGCCGGCCCGCTGCGGGCTCTGGAACTGAACCGCCTCGAGCAGCAGGCGGGTCAGCACCGGGGTCGACATCTTGCGGTTGGCCGAGGCATGGGCCTGGACAATCGATTTCCAGACCGGGCCCAGGCCCTGGCGCTTGATCGCCGAAATATTGTGGATGGTGGCAAACTTCAGGAAGGACAGCCGCGTTTCGATGGACCGCTGCAGGATTTCCTTCTGGTAGGCGTCCACCGCATCCCATTTGTTGACGGCCAGCACCACCGCGCGCCCGCTCTCCAGGATGTAGCCGGCAATGTGGGCGTCCTGGTCGGTCACGCCCTGGGTCGCGTCCAGCAGCAGCAGCACCACATTGGCGCTTTCGATGGCCTGCAGGGTCTTGACCACCGAGAACTTTTCAATCGCCTCGAACACCTTGCCCTTGCGGCGCAAACCGGCGGTGTCGATCAGCTCGAATTTCTGCCCACCGCGCTCGAAGGGCACGGAAATGGCATCGCGCGTGGTGCCGGGCTGGTCAAACGCCACCAGGCGCTCCTCGCCCAGCCAGGTATTGATCAGCGTCGATTTACCCACATTGGGTCGGCCCGCCACCGCCAGCTTGATCACCGTCGGGTCGCTGGGCTCGCCCTCCTCGTCCGGATCCGGCAGGTTCAGCGGCTGCAGCGCCATCTCGACCAGCGTGCGCATGCCCTGCCCGTGCGAGGCAGACACCGGCAGGACCTCGCCCAGACCGAGCTCGAAAAACTCGGACAGCTGCACGCCCTCGGTCATGCCCTCGGCCTTGTTGGCGGTCAACACCGTCGGCTTGCCCAGCTTGCGCAGGTATTTGGCGATCTCGTGGTCCTGGGCATTGACCCCGGCACGCGCATCGACCACAAACACCACAACGTCGGCCTCAGCCACCGCCTGCCGGGTCTGTTTGGCCATTTCCTTGTAGATGCCATCGACGGCTTTGGGCTCGAAGCCGCCGGTGTCGATGACGATGAACTCCTGTGCGCCCAAATGGCCGTTGCCGTAGTGGCGGTCCCGCGTCAGGCCGGCATAGTCGGCCACGATCGCGTCACGCGACTTGGTCAGGCGGTTGAAGATCGTCGATTTGCCCACATTGGGGCGACCGACCAGGGCGATAACAGGTTTCACGAGATGACGATCAAAAGGGGCAGCGAACGAAGCGATGCGAGGAGCGTGGGGGCGCCCTCTTTACCAGCAGGGGCCGCGGATCTGGCTCTGCCAGTCCGCAGGCGCAGCGCCCCCCCGGGGGGCAGCGCAGTACACGAAGTGACAAGCGTGGGGGCCAACATCTACTCGGGCGCGAAGCCGAAAACAGCACCTGAACGCGTCACCGCGATCAGGATATTGCCGGCCAGCACCGGGGAAGCCGCCACCGGCGAGCCGTCGGTCACGAGGCGGTTCAGCGAAGAACCGTCCGCACGGGACAACAGGTGCACAAAACCGGCCGAGTCGCCGATGGCGACGGAGCGGCCCACGACCAGCGGCGCGCTCAGGCTGCGGTAACGCAGGCTGTCCGAGCTCCAGGCGCTCTCGCCGTCGCTGCGGCGCCAGGCCAGCACCTTGCCGTCGGCTTCGGTGCCAAACACCAGGCTGTCGTCGCCATCGATGCCTTGCGCGCCATTGGCGGGCTTGGTCCACAGCAGGGCGCCGCGCTGGGCATCGACACAGCCGACGCTGGCCTGGAAAGCCCGGGCGCAGACCGTGTTACCGGTACGGCTCACGGTGCCGACCAGGTCCACCAGGCGCTCCACATCATTGATGCCGCGTGGCGAGGCAATCGGGGCCTCCCAGCGGATGCTGCCATTAAGCGGATTGAGGCCGGTCAGGCGGCCGGCCAAACCCACCACCAGCGTGTCGCCGACGGCGAGCATGACACCCGACTGGCGCAGCACCAGAGGCTCGCTGGGGCGCTGCTGGGACCAGAGCTTGCGCCCGGTCTGACCGTCAAAGGCATTGACCGACCGGTCGGCCGCGAGCACAAACACCCGGCCACCGGCCACAAACGGTGCGGTGAAGGCCTGGGCCGCCAGTTTCTGGCGCCAGATTTCCTTGCCGCCCGACAGGGCCACGACTTCGTTGGCCCGCGTGACCACAGCGGCGACCTTGCCGTCACTGCCGACGCCGGCCGCGATCGGTGCGCCGATGCTGGTGCGCCAGAAGTCGCGGCCACTGCGCGCGTCCAGCGCCACCACGGTGCCATCGCTGCTTGCGGCCACCACGGTGTCGCCCGAGACGTTCACCTGAAGCGGGAAAGAAATCTCGCCGATACGGGCGGTCCAGACCTGTTTGGCCGGTACCAGCGCCACCACCGGCTGCAATTCGGCCGGCTGCGGCTTTTTGACGGAGCTGCTGAACATCGAACACCCCGCCAGGGATGCTATCAAAAAGATAGCTGCAGGCGCTTTTAACGTGTGGGCCAGAGGCCGAAAAGACTTGAAAATCACGGCTTGACCTCCGGGGCGGGCGCGGGAGAAACTGCAGCGGCGGCTGCAGCAGGGGCCAATGCCGCCGACGGGTTCAACCCGAGCGCATTGAGTTTGACTTCGACCAGGCGCCGGTACTCGGTGCGCTCATCCAGGCCTTTGTAGGCTTTTTCGTATTCGGCGCGGGCTTCGCTTTTCTTGCCTTGTGCGGCGAGGATGTCGCCGCGGCGATCTGCCGCCAGCGCAACAAAGTCCTTGGGAAAACTGCCGGAAAGCTGCTGCAGGGCCTCGTCGTAGGCTTTGGCTTCCAGCAACAAACCCGCCAGACGCAGCTTGGCAATCGCCTGGTAACCCTCATCGGCGCTTTTGCCGGCCACCCAGCTCAAGGAGCCCTTGGCGGCATCAATGTTGCCCTTGTCGTAGTAGGTCCTGGCCGCCAGCAGGCCGGCCTGCTGGGCGAAGGCCGTCCCGGCAAAACGCTCCTTCATGTCGGCCATCGCGCGGTCCAGCCGGCTGGTGTCTCCCGACTGGGCGGCACGCTCGACCTCGTCGTACATCATGGCCGCCTTGGCGGCCTGATCACGCTGCCAGTAGTGGTAGCCGTTCCAGGCTGCAAAAGCGCCAAAAATGACAATCAAGCCCCAGGTGATCAGGTCGCCGTACTGCTTCCAGAAGTGTTTCAGCTCGTCGAGCTGCTCCTGTTCTTCCAAATCGAGATGTTTTGCCATAGAGCTCTGCTGGTTCCGCCAAATGAATTGTGTTGATTGTAGGGGTCGCTGTCAGACGCCGGCCCGCAGGCTGTGCGCCCACAGGGCCACGGTCGCCAGCGGCTGCAGGGTTTGCACTTGGGCAGCCTCGACTTTTTCGCCGCGCAGGGGCTTGACGGCCACGCTGCCCTGCGCCAGTTCGACCTCGCCAAAGATCAGGGCGAAGCGGGCGCCGCTGGCGTCGGCCTTCTTGAACTGGGATTTCATGCTGCCCATGCCGTCTGCGACCGCACCGGCGGCCGCATGCATCTGCACGCTGACACCCAGGGCGCGCAAGGCCTGCAGGGTTTTCAGCACCACGGGCAAAGCCGAGGTTTCAGGAACTATCGCATAGGCGTCCGGCACCGGCAGGTCCGCGGCCCCGCCCTGCTCCCTGATCAGCTCGAGCACCCGCTCCACGCCGAGCGCCCAGCCCACGGCCGGCGCGGCCTTGCCACCGATCTGCTCGATCAGGTAGTCGTAACGGCCACCGCCGCAAATCGTGCCCTGCGCGCCCAGGCTGTCGGTGATGAACTCGAACACCGTGAGGTTGTAGTAGTCCATGCCACGCACCAGCCGCGGGTTGATGCTGTAGGCGATGCCGTTGGCCTCGAGAATGGCCTTGACGCTGCTGAAATGCGCCAGTGATGCCTCGCCCAGGAAATCAATCAGCCGCGGCGCGCCCTCCACCAGGGCCTGCATTTTCGGATTTTTGGTGTCCAGGATGCGCAGCGGATTGCTGTGCAGCCGGCGTTTGGCCTCTTCGTCGAGCTGGTCGGCATTGGTTTCGAAATAGCCGATCAGCGCCGCGCGGTGCTGCCTGCGTTCGTCGGGCTGTCCCAGGCTGTTGAGCTCCAGCCGCACGTCCTTCAAGCCCAGTTCTTTCCACAAGGCATCGGCCAGCAGGATCAGCTCGGCGTCGACTTCGGCGCCGGGAAAGCCCAGCGCTTCGGCACCGATCTGGTGAAACTGCCGGTAACGGCCGCGTTGCGGGCGCTCGTGCCGGAACATCGGGCCCATGTAATACAGGCGCTTGCCACCGTCGTAAAGCATGCTGTGCTCGGCCACGGCCCGGACCACACCGGCGGTGTTTTCGGGCCGCAGGGTCAGGGCTTCGCCGTTGAGCCTGTCCTCGAACGAGTACATCTCTTTTTCGACAATATCGGTCACCTCGCCGAGGCCGCGCACAAACAGCGCCGTCGGCTCGACGATGGGCGTGCGGATGTTGCGGTAGGCATAACGCGCCATCAGCGCACGCACCTTGTCCTCCAGCCATTCCCAGCGCGCCGAATCAGGCGGCAATATGTCGTTCATGCCTTTGACGGCAGTCAGTTTTTCAGCCATGGAATCTTTGTTTAAGCGACCTGGGCGACGGCTGGCGTGCCAAAGCGCTTTTCAATGTAGTTTTCGACAATGACCCGGAATTCCTGCGCGATCTGGTCGCCGCGCAGCGTCACCGCTTTTTCGCCGTCAATATAGACCGGTGCGGCCGGTGCTTCGCCCGAGCCCGGCAGGCTGATGCCGATGTCGGCATGTTTGCTCTCGCCCGGTCCGTTGACGATGCAGCCCATCACCGCGACCTTGAGTTTCTCCACGCCGGGATAGCGGGCTCGCCATACCGGCATCTGGGCGCGCAGGAAATCGTCGATTTCCTTGGTCAGTTCCTGGAAAGTGGTGCTGGTCGTGCGGCCGCAGCCGGGACAGGCCGTGACGCTAGGCACAAAGCTGCGCAGGCCCAGCGCCTGCAGGATTTCGGAGGCGATCAGCACCTCTTGCGTGCGCGCTTCACCGGGCTGCGGCGTCAGCGAGACACGGATGGTGTCGCCGATGCCTTCCTGCAGCAGGATCGACAGCGCGGCGGCGGACGCCACCGTGCCCTTGGTACCCATGCCGGCTTCGGTCAGGCCGAGGTGCAGCGCGTAACGCGAGCGGTTTGACAGTTCACGGTAGACCGAGATCAGGTCCTGCACGCCGCTGACCTTGCAGGACAGGATGATCTGATTTCGGTCCATGCCCATCTGTTCGGCCAGTTCGGCCGAGCCGATGGCCGAGGTGATCAGCGCCTCGTACATCACCTGTTTCGCGTCCCAAGGCTGGTCGCGCCGGCTGTTCTCGTCCATCAGGGCGGCCAGCAGTTCCTGGTCCAGGCTGCCCCAGTTGACACCAATGCGCACCGGCTTGTTCCAGCGGACCGCCGCTTCTATCATCTGCCCGAACTGCCGGTCGTGTTTGTCGCCCTTGCCCACGTTGCCGGGGTTGATGCGGTACTTGGACAGCGCCTCGGCACAAGCCGGGTAGTCGGTCAGCAGCCGGTGGCCGTTGTAATGGAAGTCGCCGATCAGCGGCACGTCGATGCCCATGCGGTCGAGCTGCTCGCGGATATAGGGCACCTGCGCCGCAGCTTCCGGCGTATTGACGGTGATGCGGACCATTTCCGAGCCGGCAATGGCCAGTTCCTTGACCTGGATGGCTGTGCCGATCGCGTCCACCGTGTCGGTGTTGGTCATGGACTGCACACGCACGGGCGCATCGCCACCCACGGTGACCACACGCGAACCCCAGACCACACGCGCCTGGGACGACAGGCGCGCCTTGGGCGCGGCCGACTCCACGGGAAAACATGCTGCCACTACTTCACCTCGAAACGTGCAACGTTGTCTTTGCTCACGGAAACCAGGTCAAAGGCCTTGCCCCGCACTTCGACTTGCGTCGCATCGACCCGACCCACCACGGCCGCCAGCGGCAGCACGCCTGATGCCCCGGCTTCCTCGCCGGCAGCCAGGGTACGGCGCAAAACCACCGTGCCTTTGGCATCGGTGACTTCGACCCAGGACGCCCCTTTGGCCTTGAACACGATGATGCCGGCCGCTGCGGACGGCACGGTCACCGCCGCCGGCGTGGCGGGTACCGCCATGGCCACCGACACAGCGACGGGCATGGGCAGCGGCGCGACCGTGGACAGCTGCGGTGCCAGCGCCGGGGCGGCTGCAGCCACCCCCGCAGAGGCAGACGGCTGGGCCGCGCTGTCGGCCACGGCGGGTTTGTCCATTTCCAGCAATTCGGTCTTGGCCATGGCCACCCCGGACAGCGCGCCCAACGGGACCGCAGGTGTGTCGCCAACGGCAGGTGAAGGCGACGCCGATTGGCTGGCGATGCCGGACTGCTGGACGGCTGGCAGGAAGATCAGGACCAGGGCACCCAGCACCAGCAGCAAGCCCGCCAGAACGGCTGGCCGGGAGATCTGCGCCAGCAGGGAGGGACCAGGTCCGTCACCAGGGGAGCGGAACGGGGCGTTGATGGGCGCACTCTGCTGCCCGAGAGTGGGCTTGCCGGTTTGCGGCAACAGCGCCAGCACCTGAGCCGTATCGATCTTGAGGGTGCGGCAGACGCTTGCCGCCAGCGCCCGGACAAAGACGGCGTCCGGCAACAGGTCCAGCCTGTCGGCCTCCAGCGCTTCGAGCTTTTTGACCGGTACCTTCAAGGCCACCGCCAATGCCGCGATGTGCAGGCTTGCGGCCTCGCGCGCCTGCCGGATCAGGGAACCGGCACTGACCGCAGGCCCGGCATCTGCCTGGTCTTGCAGGGCGTGGGGCGGCAAGTCTTGCTGCGCCAGTGCAGCGCTGCCTGGCAGCCGGCCGTCAGCGTCAGTCATTGAAGGCTCCTCTTTCGTAAGCTGCGGCCTCGCGTGACTGGCCGAAGCGTTTTTTCAGCTGATCGGCCAGCTGCAGCATCGCTTCGCGGCTGCCCAGCCTGCGCTCCACCTTCACCCCCAGCCACAACGTTTCGGCATTGGCCAGATCGCTGTTGTTCAAGCGGCGGATGTAAAACTGCGCGCGTACCAGGTCCCCGCGCTCGAAAAGCAGGCCCGCCAGGTTGTAGCCGGTGACCGGGTTGCCGGCGTCCAGCTCATAGGACTGCAGCAGGCTGCGCTCGCCCTCCGCTTTCTGCCCTGCCCGCACCTGACACAGCCCCTGCGTCATCAGTGTTTTGGCCTGGCCGCTGTACTGGGGCGTGGCGATGGCCCGCGCGAACAGTGCGGCCGATTCGCTGTGGCGGTTTTGCTGGCAGAGCAGCCAGCCATAGTTGTGCAGCACGTCGCCGTCCCGTGGATTGAGCGCCATGGCCCGGCGAAAACTGTCCTCGGCGAGCGCATTGTCATTCATGCGCATGTAGACCAGGCCGCGCAGGTTGTGGGCATCGGCATAGGTCGGGTCGGTCACCAGCGCCTGCTTGAGTTCGTCGAGGGCGACGTTGGTCTGCCCCTGCTGAAAATAGTTGGCAGCCAGCTCCAGGCGGATGCGCGCGCGTTTGCGCACGTCCGGCTCGTCCGACTCCGTCATGATTTCCCCGCGCCCGCTCGTGGCGCCCGGGGCGGAACCCGGTTTGCCGGCACAGCCGGCGAGCAGCACAGCCGCCCAGCAGACAGACATCAACAGGACATTGCGGACACGCTTCATACACCGACCTCTCTGGAGACTATCTTGATGCCCTTGAGCATACCTTGCCGCTGCGTGGCCATGCGCTGCTGGACACCGGTGCGGTCCTGCACATCGCCGGCGAGCTGGCCGCAGGCGGCATCGATGTCGTCGCCCCGGGTTTTTCGCACGGTGGTCACGATGCCGGCATCCATCAGGATTTTGGCGAAAGCCAGCACCTGCGGCATGTCGGAGCGCTTCAAGCCGGAGGCCGGAAACGGATTGAAGGGGATCAGGTTGAACTTGCAGGCCAGGCCTTGCAGCGAATGCCGGCGCATCAATTCCACCAGCATGCGCGCATGTTCGGGCTGGTCATTGACGCCGTCGAGCATGCAGTATTCAAAGGTGATGAAGTCCCGGGGTGCCGCGGCCTGGTAACGCGTGCAGGCCTCGAGCAGCTCAGCGATCGGGTATTTTTTGTTCAGCGGCACCAGGTTGCTGCGCAGCTCGTCTTCCGGCGCATGCAGCGACACCGCCAGCGCGACCGGGCAATCCTGCGCCAGGCGGTCCATCATGGGAACGACGCCCGAGGTCGAGACGGTCACGCGCCGGCGCGAAAGGCCATAGGCATGGTCGTCCAGCATCACGCGCAGGGCCGGCAGCAGTTGCGCGAAATTTTGCAGCGGCTCGCCCATGCCCATCATCACCACATTGGAAATGACACGCTCGGTTTTACCAAGGTGCTTGCGCAGAAAGTGTTCGGCATACCAGAGCTGGCCGATGATCTCGGCCGTTGTCAGGTTGCGGCTGAAGCCCTGATGTCCGGTGGAACAAAAACGACAGCCGACGGCGCAGCCAGCCTGCGAAGAAATGCAAAGCGTGCCGCGGTCGGTCTCGGGAATAAAAACGGTTTCAATGACATCGCCGGCACCGACGTCGAACAGCCACTTGATGGTGCCGTCGGCAGAATCGTGGCGCGAAACCACCTTCAGGCTCTGGATGTGAGCGGAAGCGGGAAGTTTTTCCCGCAGCGACTTCGCCAGATCGGTCATCTGGCCAAAATCGGTCGCGCCCTTCTGGTGGATCCAGCGAAAAAGCTGGGTGGCCCGGAAACGTTTTTCTCCGAGCCCTTCGCAAAAGGCCGCCAGCCCTTCCAGATCGTAATCAAGCAGGTTGGCGGTCATTGCGGGAAGCTTGCGCTTTTAGCGCGAATAGATGTTCATGCCCGCGAAGAAGAAGCTGATCTCCACCTGGGCAGTTTCGACGGCGTCGGAGCCATGCACGGCATTGGCATCGATGCTGTCGGCGAAATCGGCGCGAATGGTACCGGCGGCGGCTTTCTTCGGATCCGTCGCACCCATCAGGTCGCGGTGTTTCAGGATCGCGTTTTCGCCTTCCAGGGCGGAAATCATGACCGGGCCGGAAATCATGAACTCAACCAGATCCTTGAAGAAAGGACGCTCTTTATGCACGGCATAAAAGGCTTCGGCTTCGCCGCGCGACAGATGCGCCATCCGCGCAGCAACCACCTTCAGGCCGGCAGCCTCAAAGCGCGCATAAATTTGACCAATGACATTTTTTGCCACGGCATCGGGTTTGATGATGGAGAGGGTGCGTTCGATCGCCATGAGATTTCCTTAACCTTGATTTTCTGGGATTTATTCAAATCGAATAAAGCCTCTGATTTTAACCCGCGGACAATGGCCCTTGGGCAAAAGAGCGTCTGGACGCGCCGGGGAGTCAGCGATTTCCGCCGCGGTTGCCGCCCCCGCTGCGATTTCCGCCGCGGTTTCCACCGCCACCGCCACCGCCACCTCCGCCGCTGCGCCGTGGGCCCGAAGCACCGCCGCCGCCCGTACCGCTCCCCGCACGACGTTGGCCCTGGCCCGGCGCCTGCCGCTGGCGGGTAAAGGTTTCCGCACCGATATAACCAAACGAGGTCTTCATCGGGTCGGGCTGCGCTCCGCCAGGGCCCTTGTCACCGCGGTTGTCACGGTCGCCGCCCCGGTCGTCGCGGCGTTTCGGGCCCTGCCCGCCGGTGTTGCCGCCAAACTTGCCAGGCGGGCCGGAGCGGGGACCGGCGCCGGGGTTGCCCCCGTTGCCGCGCCCGCCCTTGGCGCCACGGCGACGGTTGGCGTCGCGTGGCGCTTCGTTGCGATTCAGGGGTGGCTGAAGGTCCAGCGGATCATGGCCGGCCTCATCGCCATGATCGCCTTGCTCGGTCGTCCGGCTTTTTTCCGGCATGACCTGCGCATCCGGTGCCCGGTTGGCGCCGTTGTCGGGCCGTCCCCGTCCGCCGCGTGGGCGGTCGTTGCGGCGCGGCCCGCGCCCTGGCCGGCCCTCGCCGGAGCCGGCTTCCCCGCCCGCCCCGGCTTCCCCGGTGCTCCTGTTGGCGCCACGCGGATCGGCACGGGCCTCTGAGCGTCCGACAGCGTTGGTCAGCGCATCGATATCGCGTTCGTCGAGTTCGACAAAGGCGCCGCGCTTGAGACCGCGCGGCAGCACCACCGCACCGTAACGGATGCGGATCAGGCGGCTGACAGCGTGACCCACGGCTTCGAACATGCGGCGCACCTCGCGGTTGCGACCTTCTGAAATCGTCACGCGGTACCAACAGTTGGCGCCCTCGCCGCCGCCGGCTTCAATCGTGCTGAACTGGGCCAGGCCGTCGTCGAGCTGCACGCCGTCGAGCAAGCGCTTTTTCTCCTCGTTGTTCAGCGCGCCCAGCACACGCACCGCGTACTCTCGCTCCAGACCAAAACGGGGATGCATGAGTTTGTTGGCGAGTTCACCGGAACTGGTCAGCAGCAAAAGTCCCTCGGTGTTCAGGTCGAGCCGGCCCACCGATTGCCACTTGCCCTGGAACAGCTTGGGCAGACGGCGAAACACCGTCGGCCGGTTTTGCGGATCGTCATGCGATACCACCTCACCGGCAGGCTTGTGGTAGGCGATGACCCGCGGCGGCGGCGGGTCGATGCGCACGCGGATCGGCTTGCCGTTGACCTTGACGGTGTCGCCAAACTGGATGCGCTGGCCAATGTGAGCCGGTTCACCATTGACGGAAATCCGGCCTTCCAAAATCAGCTGCTCCATTTCCAGCCGGGAACCAAGTCCCGCCTGCGCCAGCACCTTGTGCAGTTTGGGCGTTTCCGGCTGGGGCAGCAGCACGCGCTTGGGAAGCTCAAGCGCCACGTCTTCTTCTTCATCGGCATCGAACTGGCCGGTCACCACGTCTTCAAAACGGGCCAGCGCCGGCGTCACCGGCGCCGCGCGCTCGGGCCTGCCCGGCACCACATTGGCCGCATCGCCAGCAGGCGGCACCCCGATTGCTATCAAATCAGGAGCTGGCTGCGCAGCTGAATCGGGGGCTGGCGGCACAATGGGCTCATCAACCTGGGAGGTGGGAGCGGTGGCCGGAGGCGGATTGTCTTTTTGATTCATGCGTTTGCGTTCAGGCGTTGGGATCGGTGGCCGTGAGGCTGGTTAACGGAGCGTCCTGCGAATGGCCGGCATCCGCCGCATCGGAAAGTTCTGCGACCGGCAAGCCGGCCGGCCCGGGCGTCGCCTCGTCGCCGGCCACAGCCGCGGACATGCCAAACTCGATCTGATCGAGCATGGACGCCTGCGCCGCCGTGGCGTCCATGACCGGCAACTGGTCCAGCGACTCCAGTCCCAGATCGTCGAGAAACTGCCGCGTCGTGGCATACAGCCCCGGCCGCCCGACAGTTTCGCGGTGGCCGATGACCTCGACCCAACCGCGGTCCTCGAGCTGCTTCAGAAGCATGCTGTTGATGGTCACGCCCCGGATGTCTTCCATGTCGCCGCGTGTCACCGGCTGGCGGTAGGCAATGATGGCCAGCGTCTCCAGCGTGGCACGGGTGTAGCGCGGCGGTTTTTCAGGGTGCAGGCGATCGAGGTACTCGCGCATCTGCGGCCGGCTCTGGAAACGCCAGCCGGTCGCGACATGCACCAGCTCCACCCCCCGCCCGGACCAGTCGTTTTGCAGATCCTCCAGCAGGAGCTTGAGGGTGTCGGCGGTCAGTGCCCCGTTGAACAAAACACCCATCTCACGCAAAGGCAGCGGCTGCTGCGCGCAAATAAGTGCCGTTTCGAGGACGCGCTTGGCATCCGTCGTATTCATGGTCTTGGTTCCGAAATGATTCGAGATAAAGGCGCCTGGCGGCGCAGTTCACATTCATGCGCAACCACAACATCTGGGCGCGCCATGCGGCGGGTAGCAGAAAACTACTGGATTTGATTGTATCCCAGCCCCAGCTGGGCCAGCGCCGCGGCCAGATCCGCCGGCAGCGGCGCCCTGAACTCGAGGGCTGCGCCGGTGACGGGGTGGGTGAAAGCCAGTCGGCAGGCATGCAGGGCCTGCCGCGCCATGCCCGCGGCAGGCTTGCCGCCATACACCTCGTCGGCCACCAGCGGATGGCCGATGGAGGCCATGTGCACCCTGATCTGATGCGTCCGGCCGGTCTGCAGCCGGCAGCGTACCAGGCAAAACGGCCCTTCGTTTTGCAGCAGGTAAAAGCCGGTCGAGGCGGTCTTGCCGGCCGTTTTCTCCAGGTCCACCACCGCCATGCGCAGGCGATTGCGCGGGTCGCGGCCTATCGGCGCCTCGACCTGGCGCGACTTTGGCCCTTCCCAGGCGCCGTGGGCCAGCGCGATGTATTCGCGGCTGACACTTCGCTCGGCAATCATGGCCACCAGCTGGTCCATGACCTGGCGCCTGCGCGCCACCACCATGAGGCCGCTGGTGTCCTTGTCCAGCCGGTGCACAATGCCCGCGCGCGGCAGCAGGCTGGCCTGGGGATCGCGCGCCAGCAGCCCGTTGAGCAGCGTGCCGCTCCAGTTGCCGGGCGCCGGATGCACCACCAGGCCGGCCGGTTTGTTGATAACCAGCAGATGCTCGTCCTCAAAAAGAACCTCCAGCGCCATCACCTCCGGCTTGAAGGCCTGGCTTTGCGGCGTGGGCTTGAGTTCGATCTTGAGGTCGTCGCCGGCCTTGACCTTGGCGGAGACCTTGGTCACCGTGACGCCATTGAGCTGCACCGCGGCCGCCTCGATCAGTTGCTGCAGATAGCTGCGGGAGAACTCGGGCACAATGCCAGCCAGTGCCCGGTCCAGGCGCGCACCGTGACTCTCCACGGGAACACTGACCTCGCGCAACTCGGCATCGGCGGCCGTCTCGCCCTCCCCCAGAATGTCATCGGTCAGAGTGCCCGCCGCAGTGGCGCTCGATATAATCAGTTTGCTTTGTACAGAATCAGTCATCAATAGGATCAATTGCGATGTTTTCCACCAAATTATCGGTTGTTCCAGCCACACGCCCCGTGGCAGCGGCCATGCTTGTCTGTGCATTCGTCCTTTCGGCATGTTCTTCCACCGTGAAGGACCCCACGGCCAACTGGAGCCCCAACAAGATTTACACGGAAGCCAGGGACGAAGTGAATTCCGGCGCCTACGACAAGGCTGTCCCGCTGTTTGAAAAGCTCGAAGGCCGCGCGGCCGGTACACCGCTGGCGCAACAAGCCCAGCTGGAAAAAGCCTATGCCCAGTTCAAGAGCGGCGAGCAGGCACAGGCCCTGGCCACGCTGGACCGCTTCATCAAGCTGCACCCGGCCAGCCCGGCAATCGACTATGCCCTGTACCTCAAGGGCCTGGTCAACTTCAATGAAAACCTGGGCCTGTTCAGCTTCCTGTACAAGCAGGACCTGTCCGAGCGGGACCAGAAGGCCGCCAAGGAATCTTTCGAGTCCTTCAAGGAGCTGGTCAACCGTTTTCCCGAGTCCAAGTATTCGGCCGACGCACGCCTGCGCATGAACTACATCGTCAACTCCCTGGCCCAGTATGAAGTCCATGTGGCCCGCTACTACTACACCCGTGGCGCCTACATCTCGGCCATCAACCGTGCGCAAACCGCGATTGCAGACTACCGCGATGTGCCGGTGCTCGAAGAAGCCTTGTTCATTCTGTACAAGTCCTATGACGCCCTCAACATGACCCAGCTGCGTGACGACACCAAACGCGTGATGGAAAGAAGCTTCCCGCAGAGCGAATACCTGTCCAAGGGCTTCAAGTCGGTGGATGGGCCCTGGTACAAGTTCTGGTAAGCAGATCCAGCCGCTCGTTCAACTCCTCTTCCGACGCGAGGCGCTGCATGGGCGGCAGCGCACGCAGCAGCCGCTTGCCGTAACCCATGGATGCCAGGCGGCTGTCGCAGACCACCAGCACGCCCTGATCGGTCTCGCGGCGAATCAACCGTCCGGCACCCTGCTTCAGCGCCACGGCAGCTTCCGGCAGGAAATAGTCGTTGAAAGCACTTTTGCCTTCTGACTCCAGCAGCCGCGACCTGGCCTCCACCATCGGGTCGTTGGGTGGCGGAAACGGCAGCTTGTCGATGATCACCAGCTGCAGCGCCTCACCCGGCACATCGATGCCTTCCCAGAAGGAGGCGGACGCCACCAGCACACAGCCGCGTCCGCCATGGCTGTCGGCCTGGCGAAAACGCTCAATCAGGGTCCGCTTGGGCATCGCCCCCTGCACCAGCACCTCGATCTCAGCCGAACTTTCAAAGCTCGCCTGCAGGGCCTCGCCGATGGCGCGCAAGGCGCGCAAGGTCGTTGTCAGCACCATGGTGCGGCCGCCCAGCCGGCGTGCCCAGTCCGCAGCGGAGGCCGCCACCGCAGCCGTGTGCGTCGGGTCGCCCGGCTTGGGGAAGTTTCGAGGAACGTAAAACGCCGCCTGGCGCGCATAGTCGAACGGGCTGCCCACCTGCAACACCGTGGCGCCGGTCAAGCCGCAGGGCTGCGTGAACCAGCTCAGTTGCGCATCGTCGCCCAAGGTGGCCGAGGTGAAGACCCAGGTTTTCGCCGCCGCTTTGTCGTCGCTGAACACCCTGGCCTGAATGGCCTGGGCGATGTCCAGCGGGGACTCCACCAGCCGCAGCTGGGTGCCCACATCCAGCCAGCGGACACCGCCGGGCTCGGGGTCAAGGGCAAACGCACGGGCCCGCGCCTCCAGTTCGGCCGCGCGCTCGTGCAGGCGCACGAAATCCGGGGCCATCTCACTGACGGTGTTCAGGGCCTCACAGGCGCCGGCCAGCGCGGTGCTGACGGCCGCCAGCGCCTGCGCCCATTCGACGGGGGCCAGGCCTTCGGGCGCGGCATCGGTCCAGCGCAGCTTGCTGCCCGGATAGGCCTTGCCCACACACAGGCGCAGGTCACGCGCGGCATGTTCGGTCGCCCCGGCCAGCGCCTGCCAGTCCAGCAGGCCGCGCGCCAGCTGCAGCCCGGTGCCCAGCATGTCGCGCGCAAAATCGAGGAGTTGTCCGGTCGACAGGTTTTTCCCGAGAAACTGCACCCCGGTTTCATTGAGCTGGTGCGCCTCGTCAAAAATCGCAATGCGCACGGTCGGCAGCAGTTCGGCCACGCCAGACTCGCGCACCGCCAGATCCGCAAAAAACAGGTGGTGGTTGATCACCACCACGTCGGCCGCCAGCGCTTCACGGCGTGCATGGTTGACGTGGCAGGCGCGAAAGCGTGGGCACTGGGCGCCGAGGCAGTTTTCCCGGGTGGAGGTCACCCAGGGGATCACTGGTGAACGTTCGTCCAGCCCGGGCAGTTCAGCCAGATCGCCGGTGTCCGTTCCGCGCGCCCACTCCTCCACCTTGGCCAGCGTGCGAAGCGAGCTACGCTCCGGAAAGTTCGCGTCATGGCGGGCCATCTCCATGCGGTGCAGACAGAGGTAACTGCCGCGCCCCTTGAGCAAGGCGGTGCTGACCGGCACGCCCAGGGCCTTGACCAGGGCCGGCAGGTCGCGTCCGAACAACTGGTCCTGCAGGGCCTTGGTGGCGGTGGACAGCAGCACCCGCTCGCCGCTGAGCAGGGCCGGCACCAGGTAAGAGAAGGTTTTTCCGACACCGGTGCTGGCCTCCACCACCAGCGGATACGCGCCTTCGATGGCGCGCGCCACGGCCAGGGCCATCTCGGTCTGTCCGCTGCGCGGGACAAAATGCTCGGCTGCGCGCGCCAGCACACCTTCGGGGGCAAAAGCCTCCAGAACTTGCGATTCCAGGTTCATCAGGCGGGTTCGGGCGGGTCGAGGGCCAGCTCGAGCTGGGAGATCAGGTCACGCAGCAACAGGCGGCGTTTTTTCAGGCGCCTGAGCATCAACTCGTCGATCGGTACGGCATGTGCGGTGAGGTCCACCAGGGCATTGAGATCCGCATGTTCGATCTTGAGGTCTATGAGGTGACGCTCCGGGGAGTGCAGGTTGAAGTCCAAGTTTTTTTATCCGGGCGGGCAGCTTCATCTGATAATACGTCGATTACGGAGATAAATCGAGTCCACATGACTCGGCCATTTCAATATGTCCAAAGGTTATCGAATTACGGCGTCAACCGGTATCCACAAGGGAGACCGCGACTACCAGCAGGACCAGGTGGCCCTGCTCAGCCACCCGCGCATCGCCGGCTGCATGCTCGGCATCGTGGCCGACGGCATGGGCGGCCGAAGCGGTGGGCGCAAGGCGTCCGACCAGGTCATGATGACCGCCAAACAGCTGTTCGAGCGTTATGCCCCCGACACCGACGATGCGGTGGCCATGCTCAAACAGCTGCTGGAAGAAGCCCACACCGTGATCAAGCTCACGGCCATTTCCGCCGAACAGGAGCCGCACAGCACGCTGGCTGCGTTTCTGATCAACCCGGGCGGCGACTGCCACTGGGTCCACGCCGGCGACTCGCGTATTTACCATTTTCGGGGCGCCAAACTGGTCACGCGGACCATCGACCACTCGTATGTCCAGACATTGGTGGACAAAGGCGAACTCACCGAGGAAGAAGCCAACGTGCATCCGCAGTCCAACATCTTGATGGGCTGTCTGGGCACCGAGGAGGCGCCACCGGTGAGCCAGCACTACATTCCCCACCTGGGTCCGGGCGACTCACTGATCGCCTGCAGCGACGGTGTCTGGCACTATTTCAGTCCCAGTGAGATGGGCTCCGCCCTGTCGATGTTGTCGCCACGCGAGGCCACCGAATTCCTGATCCAGAAAGCACGGTCGCGGGCTCACGGCAGCGGCGACAACCTGTCGCTGGTGATCGTCAAGCTTGAGGCACTGGCCTGACCTCAGCCAGGGGCGGGCAAGGGCTTGGCCGCCGGTTTCGTCTGCTCGCGCAGCCTCTGCTCGCGGGTGGCTTTTCTCTCCTGCGCTTCCTGCTGCTTGTCCTTGTAAATCTGGGCCTCTTTGGCACTGGCGGCCTGCTTGTCTGCACGCGCCTGGGCCCTCTGCTTCGCGCCTTGGTCCTTACCGGCCGCCGCGGCCGCATTGGATGCTTCGTTCTGCTGCAAATCGCTGCGGTCGCTGGCCTTCTGGCGCGTCCGCTCTTCGCGGGCTTTGGTGGCTTCCAGCGCCGTCGCGCGGCGCTCGGCCGCCTGCCGCTCAGCCTCGGGTGACGATTTTTCCTCGATCTTGCGAACCTGCTCGGCCGCCTTTTGCCGGCGCTCCTGCTCATTGAGGGCAACTTCCCGTAACTTCAGGTCGGCCATCGCCTCGCGCCGTCTGGGTTTGATGGCATTGAGGCAGCTGTTGACAAAAAACTTCTTGTAACAGGCGTCTTCTTCCGCAGCAAACGCCGCCTCCAGGCTGGCGCGCTCGGCGCTGATGCGCTGCCGTTCGCGTTCGGCGGCGGCCGACACCAACTCATCCTGGGTCTGAGCGCTTGACGCGAAACCCAGGGTGGACAGCAGCAGGAAAAGAAACAGTTTTTTCATGTCAGGGTGGTATCCACATTTCTGCGCTCCAGCGCCAAAAACTCGGCAGACTGCATTTCATTGAGCCTGGAAACCGTCCGGGGAAACTCGTGTGCCAGGGGACCTTCGGTATATAACGCCTCCGGGGGGACTTCGGCCGACATGATGAGTTTGACACGCCGGTCGTACAACACATCAACCAGCCAGGTAAAGCGCCGCGCCTCGGATGCCATGCGCACAGGCATGTGCGGCACATTGCTGAGAAGCACCGTGTGAAACTGGGTGGCGATTTCCAGGTAGTCATTTTGCGAACGCGGTCCGCCGCACAGGGTCTTGAAATCGAACCAGACGACGCCGCCCGCCTTGCGCCTGGCATAGATTTTTCGCGACTCGATGTGCAGCACCGGCGATTCGTCATGGGACTCCGCCAGCCGCTGAAAAGTTTCCTCCATCTCCGCGTCGGCCTGCGGCCCCAGCGGCGTGTGGTAGAGCCTGACCTGCTCGAGCGTGCGCCGGCGGTAGTCGGTCCCGTTGTCCACGCTGATGACTTCAAGGTTCTGCTTGAGCAGCGCTATCGCCGGAAAAATGCGGTCCCGGTGCAGGCCGTTCGGGTAGAGGTCGTCGGGATGGAAATTGGAGGTGGTGACAAAACCCACGCCATTGTCAAACAGCGCCGCCAGCAGGCGGTGCAGAATCATCGCATCGGTGATGTCGGCGACGTGAAACTCGTCAAAGCAGATGAGGCGGTAACGTTTGGCAATACGTTTACCCAGCTCGTCGAGCGGGTTGACCGTGCCCTGGAGATCGCGCAGTTCCCGGTGAACTTCACGCATGAATTCGTGAAAATGCAGGCGCGTCTTGCGCTTGAGCGGAACCGCGTTGTAAAAGCAGTCCATCAGGAAGCTTTTGCCGCGCCCCACCCCGCCGTACATGTAAACCCCGCGCGGGATGTCGGGCCGGTTGATCAGCTTCTTGAGCGGATTGGAACGCTTCTCCTTGAACGCCGCCCATTCGGTGGCACAACGCTCCAGCGCGTCCACCGCCCGCAACTGGGCGGGGTCACTGGTGTAACCCCGCGTCTTCAGTTCAGACTCGTAATCCGAACGCACCGACATCGTCAAGGCTTCGGTGCCGGGAATCAGAAATTCAGCGTCCGCTTGTCGACGGCCAGCGCCGCCTCCTTGGTGGCCTCGCTGAGCGACGGATGGGCATGGCAGATTCTCGCAATGTCTTCTGCGCTGGCACGGAATTCCATGGCCACAACACATTCGGCGATCAGTTCGCTGGCGAAGGGGCCGACGATGTGCACGCCGAGAATTTCGTCGGTGGCGGCGTCCGCCAGCATTTTCACCATGCCGGTGGTATCGCCCAGGGCGCGCGCGCGGCCGTTGGCCATGAAGGGGAAGGTGCCGGCCTTGTAGGCCCGGCCCGCCGCCTTGAGCTGCTCTTCAGTCTGGCCGACCCAGGCAATCTCGGGGTTGGTGTAGATGACCCAGGGAATGGTGTTGAAGTTGACATGGCCGTGCTGGCCGGCAATGCGCTCGGCCACCGCCACACCCTCTTCTTCCGCCTTGTGCGCCAGCATGGGGCCGCGCACCACATCACCGACGGCCCAGACGTTGGGCAAGTTGGTTTTGCATTCTTCGTCGACCACGATGGCGCCACGCTCGTCCAGCGCCAGGCCCACGGTTTCCGGCGTCAGGCCGATGGTGTTGGCGGTCCGGCCGATCGAGACAATCAGCTTGTCGACATCGAGCGTCTGGGCCTCGCCCTTGGCATTGGTCCAGGCGACGGATACGCCTTTTTTGCCGGACTTGATCTCGCCAACCTTGACGCCGAGCTCGATTTTCAGACCCTGCTTGACAAAGGCCTTGTGCGCTTCCTTGGCGATCTGCTGATCAACAGCCCCCAGGAAGGTGGGCAGGCCTTCCAGGATGGTCACCTCGGCACCGAGGCGCCGCCAGACCGAGCCCATTTCCAGGCCGATCACGCCGGAGCCGATCAGGCCCAGCTTTTTGGGCACGGCACCGATACGCAGGGCGCCATCGTTGGACAGGATATTTTCTTCATCAAAAGGCGCGCCGGGCAAGGCGCGTGCATTCGAACCCGTGGCCACGATGACATGTTTGCCGGAGAGGGTTTCCTCGGCGGCTCCCGCCACCTTGATGTCATAAAGACCGTCCTTCGCCGCGACGAAAGAGCCTCGGCCATGGAAGAAGGTGACCTTGTTCTTCTTGAACAGGTAGACGATGCCGTCGTTGTTCTGCTTGACGACCGTGTCCTTGCGCGCCAGCATCTTCGCAACGTCCAGGCCCAGGCCCTGGACCTCGATGCCATGGTCGGCAAAGTGGTGGCTGGCGTGGTCGAAATGTTCCGACGATTGCAGCAAGGCCTTGGACGGAATGCAGCCGATGTTGGTGCAGGTACCGCCCAGGGCCGGCCCGCCCTTGGCGTTTTTCCACTCGTCGATGCAGGCGACGTTGAAGCCCAGCTGGGCAGCGCGGATGGCGGCAATGTAGCCACCGGGACCGCCACCAATGACGATCACGTCGAATTGTTTGGACATGTACGGCTCCTTAGATGTCAAACAACAAACGTGCCGGGTCTTCCAGCGCTTCCTTCATCGCCACCAGGCCGAGCACGGCTTCGCGGCCGTCGATGATGCGGTGGTCGTAGCTCATGGCGAGGTAGTTCATCGGGCGGATCACGATCTGACCGTTCTCTACAACGGCGCGGTCCTTGGTGGCATGCACGCCCAGGATGGCCGACTGGGGCGGGTTGATGATCGGGGTCGACAACATGGAGCCGAAGGTTCCACCGTTGGAAATCGAGAAGGTGCCGCCGGTCATGTCTTCAATGCCCAGCTTGCCGTCCTGTGCTTTTTTCCCGAACTCGGCAATCTTCTTTTCGATGTCGGCAAAACTCATCTGGTCGGCATTGCGCAGAATGGGCACCACCAGGCCGCGCGGCGAACCGACGGCGATGCCGATGTCGAAGTAGCCGTGGTAGACGATGTCATTGCCGTCGACCGACGCATTGATCACCGGAAATTTCTTCAGTGCATGCACGGCGGCTTTCACAAAGAAACTCATGAAGCCGATCTTCACGCCGTGCTCCTTGGTGAACTGGTCCTGGAACTTCTTGCGCATTTCCATCACCGGCGCCATGTTGACTTCATTGAAGGTGGTCAGGATGGCGTTGGTCGACTGCGATTGCAGCAGGCGCTCGGCAATACGGGCACGCAGGCGGCTCATGGGCACGCGCTGCTCGGGACGGTCGCCCAGGTCGCGGGCCCTGGTCGGCGCCGCCACTTGAGGCAAGGAAGTGGTTGGAGCGCCCGTAGGTATTGCGCTGGCAGCTACTGATTTAGGAGCAGATGGGGCACCGCCGGCCACCGCGACTAGCACGTCGCCCTTGGTGACCCGGCCATCCTTGCCGGTTCCGGGAACCGAGCCGGAAGCCAACTGGTTGTCGGCCATCAGCTTGGCGGCGGCAGGCATCGGCACACCGGCCATGCTGCCACCGGAAGCCGCAGGCGCAGCAGCGGGGGCGGAGGCAGTGGCCACAGCCACCGCTGCTGCGGCAGGTGCAGCAGCAGAGGCCTTGCCTTCGGTATCGATTCTGGCAATCAGCTGTTCGGCCGTGACCGTGCCACCGTCGGCGACCAGGATCTCGGCCAGGACACCGGCGGCAGGCGCGGGCACTTCCAGCACCACCTTGTCGGTTTCGATCTCGATCAGGATTTCGTCGATGGCGATGGCGTCGCCGACTTTTTTCTTCCACTGCAGCATGGTGGCTTCCGCCACGGATTCGGACAACTGCGGGACCTTGACTTCTACGATAGCCATGTGAATTCTTTCGGGTTGTGGGTTCGATGGGGTGCGCCAGCCGGCGCAGCCCTCTTATTTGGTCAGGACAAAGCCCTTGAGCTTGCCGAAGGCGCCGTCGACCAGCGCTTTTTGCTGTTCCTGGTGCAGGTGCGAATAACCCACGGCCGGGGACGCCGAGGCCGCACGGCCCGAGTAACCCAGCTTCTGGCCTTCGGCCATGTTTTCATGGATGTAGTGCTGCACGAAGAACCAGGCGCCCTGGTTCTGCGGCTCGTCCTGGCACCAGACGATGTCGGTGACATTCGGGTACTTCTTCAGCTCGGCCGCAAAAGCCTTGTGTGGGAAGGGATAGAGCTGCTCCACACGCAGGATGGCGACGTCGTCGACGCCCTTTTCCTCGCGCTTCTTGGCCAGGTCGTAGTAGACCTTGCCCGAACAGGCGACGACACGTTTGACCTTGTCGGCCTTGAGCCCGCCGCTGTCGGGGATCACCGTCTGGAAACCGCCCTTGGTGAACTCGGACAGTGGCGAGGTGGCATCCTTGTTGCGCAGCAGCGACTTGGGCGTCATGATGACCAGCGGCTTGCGCAGGTTGCGCACCATCTGGCGGCGCAGCACATGGAAGATCTGGCTGGCCGTCGTCGGCTGGACCACCTGCATGTTGGTGTCGGCCGACAGCTGCATGAAACGCTCCAGGCGCGCCGAGCTGTGCTCCGGCCCCTGGCCTTCATAACCGTGCGGCAGCATCAACGTGATGCCGTTGACACGGCCCCACTTGACCTCGCCCGAGGCGATGAACTGGTCGATCACGACCTGTGCACCGTTGGCGAAGTCGCCGAACTGTGCTTCCCAGATCACCAGCGTGTTGGGATCGTTGGAGGCATAACCGTATTCGAACGCCAGCACCGCCTCTTCCGACAGGATGGAGTCGATCACGACAAACGGAGCCTGGTTGTCGGCCACGTTCTGCAGCGGCACATAGGTGCCGGTATCCCACTTCTCACGGCTCTGGTCGTGGATCACCGAATGGCGGTGGGTGAATGTGCCGCGTCCACAGTCCTCGCCGGACAGGCGCACCGGGTAGCCGCTGGCCACCAGCGAGGCCAGCGCCATGTGTTCGCCCATGCCCCAGTCCACCGGAATGTCGCCGCGGCCCATGGCTGCGCGGTCGTCGTACACCTTCTTGACAAGCTGGTGGGCCGTGACCGTCGGCGGGATGGTGCTGATTTTTTCAGACAGACGTTTCCACTCGGCCATCGGAATGGCGGTGTCGCCGGCGTCGGTCCATTTCTTGCCCAGGTAGGGGCTCCAGTCCACCGCGTACTTGCTCTTGAAGTTGGTGATGACCGGGTCAAAGGTGCTTTTGCCGGCATCCAGCGCGGCGCGCACGGCCTTGACCATGTCGTCACCCAGCGTCTCGCCCATGCCCTGCGCCGCCAGCTTGTCGGCGTACAGTTTGCGGGTACCGGGGTGTTGTGCAATTTTCTTGTACATCAGCGGCTGCGTGAGCGCCGGCGTGTCCTGCTCGTTGTGGCCCAACTTGCGGAAACAGATGATGTCCACCACGACGTCCTTCTGGAATTCCATGCGGAACTCGAGCGCGAGCTGGGTCGCCAGCACCACGGCTTCCGGGTCGTCGCCATTGACGTGCAACACGGGCGCCTCGATCATCTTGACGACGTCGGTGCAGTACAGCGTGGAGCGGCTGTCGCGCGGGTCGCTGGTGGTGAAACCGATCTGGTTGTTGATCACGATGTGCACCGTGCCACCGGTGGAGTAGCCCCGGGTCTCGGCCAGGGCCAGGGTTTCCATGACCACGCCCTGCCCGGCAAACGCCGCGTCGCCGTGCACCAGCACCGGCAACACCTGCAAGCCCTTGGGGTCGGCGCGGCGATCCATGCGGGCGCGCACCGAGCCCTCGACCACTGGATTGACGATTTCGAGGTGCGAGGGATTGAACGCCAGGCTCAGGTGCACCGGCCCGCCGGGGGTGGTGACGTCGGAACTGAAACCCTGGTGGTACTTGACGTCGCCGCTGGGCAGGTCTTCCGGGGCGGTGTGCTCAAACTCGGCAAACAGGTCGGCCGGCACCTTGCCCAGCGAGTTGACCAGCACGTTCAGGCGGCCGCGGTGGGCCATGCCGATCACGATCTCCTGCACGCCGATGCTGCCGCCGCGCTGGATCAGTTCGTCCATGCTGGCGATGAAGCTCTCGCCGCCTTCGAGCGAGAAGCGTTTTTGCCCGACATATTTGGTGTGAAGGAAACGCTCCAGGCCTTCCGCCGCCGACAGGCGGTCCAGGATGTGGCGTTTCTTCTCGGGCGTGAAATGAGGCTTGCTGCGGATGGCTTCGAGTTTTTGCTGCCACCAGCGCTTCTGGTTCTGGTCCGTCATGTACATGTACTCGGCACCGATGGTGCCGCAGTAGGTCTCGCGCAGCGCATTGAGCAGCTCGCGCAGGCTCATGGTTTCCTTGCCGAAGAAGGTGTTGCTGGTGTTGAACACCGCTTCCTGGTCGGCATCGGTGAACCCGTAGAACGACGGGTCGAGCTCGGGAATGTTGTCGCGCTCGGTGCGTTTGAGGGGGTCCAGGTCGGCCCAGCGGGCGCCGACGTTGCGGTAGGCGGCAATCAGCTGCTGGACGGCCGTGCGCTTGCGTCCCCACTCGGAGTCGGCGGTGGAAGCACCCACCACACGGGTCACGCCCTGCTTGGCACGTTCGGCGAAGGCGTTGACGACCGGCAGATGCGGCACGTCTTTGGCGTTGCTGCCGTCAACGGCAGGCACATTTTGCAGGGCGTCGAAATACTCGCGCCAGTTGTCGGGCACGCTGCCGGGGTTGGCAAGGTAGTTTTCGTACATCTCTTCGACATAGGGCGCATTGCCGCCGAAGAGATAGGTGTTGCCTTGATAGGCCGAATAGACGGACGATGCCGCCGGCAGGGAACTCATTACGCTGACCTCCGTTTCCCTTGGGGAAACATTAGCTGGCCACAGCAGGATGTGGCTGGTTGATTAACCTTCCGCAACACGGCTGGACCGATTAGCGGATGCGACTGTGGCAAGGAAGGGCCTTCAGAAACACCCTCAATTGTGCCACCGAATGGCTAAATGACGAAACCCGGGCCGCCACCCAGGCGCCCGGGTTTTGTCAGGAAGTGTCAGCCGCTGCCGGCTGGACCCGGCGCCTCAGGCCAGGCCGGGATTACCGGCATGCCGACCAGGCTCGGCAGATTGAGTTTGGGCGGCCCAGGCTTCAACGGGCTTGCCATTCAGGCGCATGTCCTGGATACGCCGGCCCATTTTGGCGCCCGACTCACAACGCGGTAGCGCAGACCGCCAGCCCGTATACGGGCCTGACCTATGCCAGGAACCCCGGTGCCGGCATGGTCACCGGCGCGGTGGTTTTCAAGAAATAACCGCGATCCGGTCGCAGGCCACCGCGATCGCCTGCCTTCACCCGCCCAAGGCTATTGAAACAGCCGGAATGCTACATTTTTCATAGCTGATGGCGCAAGTGCCATCATGGCCAACACCACTTTTTGCATCAAGAGGCAGGGGCGCGCCCCGGCTGTCAGGCTGCGCCCATCAGGTCCCGGATCTGCTGCAGTGCTGCCGGATCGTCCATGGTGGTCAGGTCGCCGGCGTCGCGCCCCTCACACACCGCCTGGATCGCGCGCCGCAGCAGCTTGCCGCTGCGGGTTTTCGGCAGCACCGACACAAAACGCACACGCGAGGGCCGGGCCAGCGCGCCCAGGTCCTGGTCCACGCGCCTCATGATCTCACCTTCGAGCTTGAGTGCCGCGGCGCCGTCCGTCAGCACGCTGCTGTCCTTGGGCACCACAAACGCCATGGCCACCTGCCCCTTGAGGCTGTCCGCCACACCGACCACGGCCACCTCCGCCGCACCGGCATGGCCGGAAATGCTTTCCTCGATCTCGCGCGTGCCCAGCCGGTGTCCCGCCACATTGATCACGTCGTCAGTGCGGCCCAGGATGAAGTAGTAACCGTCCTCGTCGCGTATGCCCCAGTCGAAGGTGCTGTAGACCATCTTGCCGGGCACGCTTTTCCAGTAGGTGTTGACGAAACGCGCATCGTCCTTCCAGATCGTCTGCATGAAGCCCGGCGGCGTCGGCCCCTCCAGCACGACCACCCCCTTTTCGTTCGGCTGCGTCAGCTCTTCGCCGGTCGACTCGTGCAGCAGCTTGACGTTGTAGCCGTACATCGGAATGCCGGGGCTGCCGAACTTGCTGGGTTTTTTCTCGACCGCGTTGGCAATCGTCAGGATCGGCCAGCCGCTTTCGGTCTGCCAGTAGTTGTCGATGATGGGCACGTTCAAGCCCTCGCTGATCCAGCGCGCGGTCGGCTCGTCCAGCGGCTCACCGGCCAAGTACAACGCGCGCAGGCTGGACAGGTCGTATTTCTTGAGCAGCGCCGGGTCCTGCTTCTTCAAGACGCGCACCGCCGTCGGTGCGCTGAACATGGCCGTGACCTTGTATTTTTCGACCAGGCGCCACCAGATGCCGCCGTCGGGCTGCTTGTCCAGGCCCTGTGTCGGCAGGCCCTCGTACATCAGCGTCGCCATGCCGGCAATCAGCGGACCATAAATGATGTAGCTGTGGCCGACGACCCAGCCGATGTCGCTGGTCGAGAAATAGGTTTCGCCCGGCCGGCCGTCGAAGATGTGTTGCATGCTGGCGGCCAGCGCCACCGCGTAGCCGCCGGTGTCGCGCTGCACGCCCTTGGGCTTGCCCGTGGTGCCGCTGGTGTAAATCGTGTAGCTGATGTCGGTGGACTTCATCCATTCGCAGGGCACCTGGTCGTCCAGGTGCCTGGCGCGCAGATCCGACCACAACTGGTCGCGCCCGGCCATCAGTTGCATCGGCGAGAGTCCGCGGTCCACCAGCAGCACCGCCTCGGGCTTGTGGCTGGACAGGCGGATCGCCTCGTCCAGCAGCGGCTTGTAAGGCACGATCTTGCCGCCGCGCGAGCCCGCGTCGGCACTGACGATCACCTTGGGCGTCGCGTCCTCGATGCGCGAGGCCAGCGAGCCGCTGGCAAACCCTCCGAACACCACGCAATGAATGGCGCCTATGCGCGCACAGGCCAACATGGCAAACGCCGCCTCGGCAATCATGGGCATGTAGATCAGCACGCGGTCGCCCTTTTGCACGCCCAGCGCCTTCAGGCTGGCCGCCATGCGCTGCACTTCGACATGCAATTCGGCAAAGCTGTAGGTTTTTTCGATGCCGGTTTCGGTCGACACGTAAATCAGCGCCGCCCGGCCGGCCCGGTCTTTCAGATGCCGGTCCACCGCGTTGTGGCACAGATTGGTGGTACCGCCTTCAAACCAGTTCACAAACGGCGGCTTGTCGTCGTTGCAGACCCGCGTGAAAGGCTGCTGCCAGTCAATCAGTCTGGCCTGCTCGGCCCAGAAGGCGTCGGGCTGCTCGATCGACTGACGGTAGAAGTCGGCGTAGCTTGTCATGCGTTTGTCTCCGGAATGTTTCGTTGGGTCCAGGGCTCAGATCTTGACGACGATGCGGCCGCGCACCTTGCCGGCCATCAAGTCAGCGGCTTTTTCTGCCGCCCGGCTCAGTGGTACTTCTTCCACGATGGCTTCGAGTTTGGCCGGGTCCAGGTCCGTCGCCAGCCTGTCCCAGGCCTGCTGGCGGCGCGCCAGCGGGGCCAGCACGCTGTCGATGCCTGCCAGTGTCACGCCACGCAGGATGAAGGGCATCACCGTGACCGGAAAGTCCGCCCCCTGGGCCAGCCCGCAGGCCGCCACCACGCCGCCGTAACGCGTTTGCGCGCAGGCATTGGCCAGCGTGTGCGAACCGACCGCGTCCACCACGGCGGCCCAGCGTTCCTTTTGCAGCGGCTTGCCCGGTGCAGCCAGCTCGGCCCGGTCCATCACGGCGCCCGCGCCCAGTTGCTTCAGATAAGCTTCCTCGCTGGCCTTGCCGGTGGCCGCCACCACGCGGTAACCGAGCTTGCCCAACAGCGCCACCGCCACGCTGCCGACACCGCCGGTGGCACCCGTGACCAGCACCTCACCGTCGCCGGGCTTCAGGCCATGCTTTTCCAGCGCCAGCACACACAGCATGGCGGTGTAACCCGCCGTGCCGATGGCCATGGCCTGGCGTGTGGTGAAAGCGGCCGGCAGCCTGACCAGCCAGTCGCCCTGCAGGCGCGCGCGTTCGGCCATCAGGCCCCAGCGCGTCTCGCCCAGGCCCCAGCCGTTGTGGATGAAACGGTCGCCGGTTTTCCACGCGGGGTGGCTGGATTCGAGCACCGTGCCCGCACCATCAATGCCCGCCACCATGGGCCAGCTGCGCACCACCGGGCCGGTGTTGGTGATGGCCAGGCCATCCTTGTAGTTCAGGGTCGAATACTCGACCTGCACCAGCACATCGCCGGCCGGCAACTGGGCTTCATCGAGAGAAACAAGCGCGGCAGAAAAGCCGGCATCGGACTTGTTGAGTTGCAGGGCTTTGAACATGGTTGTCTCCGGTTAGTCTCTAAACTGAATTCATAATTATTTATAACAGACTTGCATGGGACTGACAGGTTCCCCAGGACATCTCAAAGTCTGTCGGTGGTCCGCCCGACTTGGTCGCCCAGCGCCAAACCGCACCTGCACAACCGAGCCACGGCAGCACTTGGAGGGCCGTCCGATGAAAAAGGCGGTAACCCTGCCATTGCCCCCCCCCCAACCGACGGACAGCCCGCCTCGATGGCGTCAAAACTCAAGCGCGTCGGCGATCGCCTTGATCCCGGCCTGAGCGCAGACCTCATCAACTTCGCCGCCAGGGGCACCAGAGACACCAATGGCGCCATAAATGGCGCCGCCACCCTCAATCAGAAGGCCACCCCCCACCGCGAGCATGCGCGGCACGCCGCGAATGCCGCTCATGGGCCGGCCCGCCTGGGTTTCCGCCGCCAGCGCCAGCGTGGAGGTGCGGAAACTGACAGCCGTCCACGCCTTGTTGGTGGCGACCTCCACGGTGTGCGGACCCGCGAAACGGTCACGCAGAAAGACCTGGGTCAGGCCGGCACGGTCGACCACGGCCACGCCGATCTGGTAGCCTTGCTGGCGGCAGGCCTCCATGGCCGCCCTGGCCGCTGTCAGCGCCGTTTCCGGCGTGAGTGATTTGGTCTGAAACGTGGCCTGTTGCGCAAAGGCGAGTCCGGCAAGCCCGAAGAGCACGAGGGCCAGAAGGGTTGAAGTACGCATGGTGTCTCCTGCAGATCGCTGGGTTCCAGGGAAGAAACGGGACGGCCAACTTCCAGGCAGACGACACCCGTACTGGTGGGGCTACAGAGTGACACCCCGCCGCGCGGGAAAGGTCACACGATTCATCCCCCGACGGAAGGGCAAGTCCAGCACCATCGTAGCGGCTGGCGCCGATTTGGCAAAGCCCTTCTCACCCACCCGTCAGCCCCCTTGGCCACCGGCCGCGCCACGGCCAGGAACGCGTGGCTCACTTGTGCGCGATGGGCTTGTCCGTGAAGAGGTAGTCTTTCATCTCACTCGAAAATTTAGGATCCTTCCTGCGGATCCACTCGAGAACCATGGCCGCATGTTCCTTTTCCTCGTCACGGTTGTGCTGGAGGATGGCCTTGAGGTCGGGGTCTTTGCAGGCATCGGCGCGCTGGTTGTACCAGTCCACCGCCTCCAGCTCCTCCATGAGCGAGACGATGGCCCGGTGCATGTCCCGGGTTTCGTCGGACAGTTCATTGATGGGTTCGTGGTAACCAACACTGGACATGGTGTGTTCTCCTGTTGCAGTCAGTTCTTATAACAAACCCAGCCCGAGCGGCGGTGATCAGGGTGCTTGTCCGATCACTGCGCTCAATGAATTGCGCGCGCTACTCCACCAGGGCCAGCACGTCCCTGAACGCCGGATGCTCCGCGGTGCGCAGCCACTCAAACGCCACCATCTCGGTCGTCACCAGTTCGGCGCCGGCGCCGGCCAAGCGGTCGAAGGCCGCATCGCGGTTGCGTTCGGTGCGCGAACTGCAGGCGTCGGTCACGACCCAGACCTCGAACTCCTCTTCGAGCAGGCCCAGCGCGGTCTGCAGCAGGCACACATGCGCCTCGCAGCCGGCCATCACGATGACGCCCCGCCCTTCTTCTTCTGCCGGCGCGGCCTTCTGCAGGTGTTTGGGCAGGCTGCGGGCATTGCCGCCTGCAGGGGCCTTGCGGGCGGGTGGCCGCAGCCACTCGGCCAGGCCATCGTCCACGGCGTTGAAATGCATCTTGTCCAGCGTCCTGCCGCCGGCCGCCGCGATGGCAGCAGCGACCCCGGGCAGGTTGGGGCCCAGCTTGTCGGGCGTCTGCGCCGTGCCCCAGACCGGCACCTCCATGAGCCTGGCCATGCCGGCCAGCCGCAGCGCATTGGCAACCACGAGGTCGCCTTCAAAAATGGCGGGCATCAGGCGGACCTGGTAGTCCACCAGCACGAGTTGGGAGTCATCGGCATCAAGCAACATAGGTAGTCCTGAGAGTTGGGTTCAAAATGGTTTTTCGACCCGGTGCAGCGGGAGCGCCAGGCTCTTTTCACCGCAAGCCGGTGGAATGTCAGGGCGCCGGTGGCTGTACCGGCAGTTGTGCAAACTTGAGCAGGCGCGTTGCCAGCAGGGTTTCGGCCAGGAAACACAGCAGCGCCAGCAGGAAACAGAACACCCCCGAGAGGAAACTCACCGTGGCGATCTTGAGCGTGGGCAGGTCGCTGGTCTCGCCGAGGAAAAGCAGCACAATGGTCAGGCCGATCAGGATGGCGCAAAAGGTCAGCAGGGCCAGACAGCCGTTGACCAGCCAGCCACGGTGCCGCAGTTCGCCCAGCTCCGCATACATCCTGATGGCTTTGGCCTCCTCGACGCCGCCACTTTCCAGCCGATTCTCCAGAAAACGCGCGCGGTCAATGATGCGGGCCAGCCGGCCCGCCACGGCGGCAATCATCCCGGAAACGGCCGTGAGCAGGAACACCGGCGCCACAGCGAGCTGTATGCCGTGGGTAACCGCGGCAAGGTCAGGCGCAAAGTTCATGCAGGACTCCAGCTTATCGGTTGGGAAGATCGGTATTTTGTCATGCGGCCATCAGCTTGCGCGCCGGTTGTTCAGCCTGGCCAGGCTTTTGCCGCGGCCTTCCTACGCAAGAGTCGTCGCTGTCCGACACGCCGTTCCAGCAAGCTCCGGCAAACTGCGGGCTGTGCGTGGCGATGCCGCCCCGCGGGACGGGACAAGCTGTCCCCGCTGGCGGCTTGCCCGCAACCGCAAGCGGGCCGCGCAGCGAGGCCCCGATGATAGGATGTTTGAGTTGCCCTCCCTGAACGTGAATCAAAAGTTATGACACCCACCCCTGTCCGCCTGCCGGTAGCCGCCCCCACCCAGGACCTGCTCCGCGAGGAGGCCGCCCGCTACGCGCTGCTGCGCCGCATCGCGCCGGCCATCCGCCACCACATGGCCGGCACACTGCAGCCCATAGGCATGATTGCCGCCATTCTCGACCGGCGGCTGCAGGCAGAGACCCCCGACCTGGCCGTTCTGCGCGACAACAGCAAGTCGATCAGCACACTGTCGCGTTCGGCATCCGCCGCCAGCATGAACCTGATCACCTGGGTCGTCCCCAAGGAAAACGGCAGCATCGCGCTGGAGGCCGGCATCGAGGAAGCGCTGGGCATGCTGGCGACCGATCTGGCCTTTCGCGGCTTCACGGTCGCCAACCAGGTCAACGCGCCCGATGTCGCCACCTCTGTTTTTGCGTTGCGCACTGTGTTCACCGCCAGCCTGATTGCGCTGACCGACGCGGCGCACGCCCCCGCCAACGTGGTGCTCAGCAGCGAACCCGCCGGTGACCAGACCCGGGTGTGCATCACGGTCACCCGCACCGAGGGCGCAGCGACGCCGGACGAGGGGCGTGGTTACCGCGCCCTGGGCTGGGACGATGTGCAGGCCCTGGCGGACGCCGAGCAAGTCAGCATCCGCTACAGCGCGGTACATGCCGACATGCTGTTCCACAGGATCGAACAGGCGCTGGTGATCGGCTGACGCCTGCACCGTCTGTTCTCGTTTTGATAGCTGCTTTCGCCTGCCAGGGGCTGGAGGCCAAAAGCGCTTGAAAATCAAGCAATGCTGGTTTGCTCTTTCTGGTAGTTGGCAATGCCATCGGTGATTTCCTTGCGTGCCGCCTCCGGCCCTTCCCAGCCCTGGATCTTGACCCACTTGCCGTCTTCGAGGTCCTTGTAGTGCTCAAAGAAATGGGCGATGGTTTTCAGGCGCAGCGGGTTCATGTCTTCGGGCTTTTGCCACTGGGTGTACAGCGAGCACTTCTTGTCCACCGGCACGGCCAGCACCTTGCCGTCTTCGCCGGCCTCGTCGGTCATTTTCAGGATGCCGATGGCGCGGCAGGTCACCACCACTCCGGGGATCAGCGGCACCGGCGTGATCACCAGCACATCGACCGGATCGCCGTCGCCGCTGAGGGTCTTGGGCACATAGCCGTAGTTGGTCGGGTAATGCATGGACGTGCTCATGAAGCGGTCCACAAAAATCGCACCGGACTCCTTGTCCACCTCGTACTTGACCGGGTCGGCATTCATCGGGATTTCGATGATCACGTTGAAAGCGTCGGGAGCGTTTTTACCGGGGGTAACTTTATCGAGGGACATGGTCTCTTTGTGTTGAAGTAATGAAAAGGTGGACGGCTCAGTCAGTATTTACCCTCATTTTACTGATTCGGACCTGACGCTTCGCGAACTTGTCACGATTTGGCGTTAAATTTCAAAGGTTGGCCAATCGTCTTGTCTCTACGTAGGACACGAGCAACGAGGAAGCAACGCAGCGGAGGCACCGCTAGCGTGGCGCCTCCTCCAAGCGAAAAACAACGTAGGAGATCTCTCTATGACAGGCAACTCAGCGCTTCTTCTTGCGCTCGTCTGCGGACTGGCCGCCGTGGCTTACGGCTTCTGGGCCCGCAGCTGGATTCTTTCCCAGGACGCAGGCAACGCGCGCATGCAGGAAATTGCAGCCGCGATTCAAACCGGTGCCGCCGCTTATCTGGCGCGCCAATACAAGACCATCGCCATCGTCGGCGTGGTGCTGGCGATTCTGATTGGCCTCTTTCTTGACGTGCCCAGCGCCATCGGCTTTGTCGTTGGCGCGGTGCTGTCAGGTGCCTGCGGCTTCATCGGCATGAACGTCTCGGTGCGCGCCAATGTGCGCACCGCACAGGCCGCCACCAAGGGCATTGGCCCGGCGCTGGACATCGCCTTTCGCGGCGGCGCGATCACCGGCATGCTGGTCGTCGGTCTGGGCCTGCTGGGCGTCACCGCCTTTTACTGGTTTCTGGTCGGCAATGGCAACTACACGCCCAATGCCAACCTGGCCAACCTGCTGAATCCGCTGATCGGTTTTGCCTTTGGCGCCTCGCTGATTTCCATCTTCGCCCGCCTCGGCGGCGGCATTTTCACCAAGGGCGCCGACGTCGGCGCCGACCTGGTGGGCAAGGTCGAGGCCGGCATCCCGGAGGACGACCCGCGCAACCCGGCCGTGATTGCAGACAACGTCGGCGACAACGTGGGCGACTGCGCCGGCATGGCCGCCGACCTGTTTGAAACCTACGCGGTGACGCTGATCGCCACCATGGTGCTGGGCGCCCTGCTCGTCACCAATGCAGGAACCAGCGCCGTGGTCTATCCGCTGGCGCTCGGCGCGGTGTCCATCATCGCGTCCATCATCGGCTGCTTCTTTGTGAAGGCTTCACCCGGCATGACCAATGTGATGCCGGCGCTTTACAAAGGCCTGGCGGTGGCAGGCGGCCTGTCGCTGATCGCCTTTTACTTTGTCACGACCTGGCTGATGCCCGACAACGCGATCAAGGCCGTGGGCAGCCAGATGGCGCTGTTTGGCGCCTGCGCCGTCGGCCTGGTGCTGACCGGCGCGCTGGTCTGGATCACCGAGTACTACACCGGCACGCAGTACGCCCCGGTGCGCCATATTGCGCAGGCCTCCACCACCGGCCACGGCACCAACATCATTGCCGGCCTGGGTGTGTCCATGCGCTCGACCGCCGGACCGGTGATCTGCGTCTGTATCGCGATCTGGGTCTCGTTCCAGCTGGCCGGCCTGTACGGCATCGCGATTGCCGCAACCTCCATGCTGAGCATGGCCGGCATTGTGGTGGCGCTTGATGCCTACGGCCCGATCACCGACAACGCCGGCGGCATTGCTGAAATGGCCGACATGCCACCCGAGGTGCGCGCCGTCACCGACCCGCTGGACGCAGTGGGCAACACCACCAAGGCCGTGACCAAAGGCTACGCCATCGGTTCGGCCGGTCTGGCCGCGCTGGTGCTGTTTGCCGACTACACACACAAGCTCGAAGCCTACGGCAAGGCCATCAGCTTTGACCTGAGCGACCCGATGGTCATCATCGGCCTGTTCATCGGCGGCCTGGTTCCCTACCTGTTCGGTGCGATGGCCATGGAAGCCGTGGGCCGCGCCGCCGGTGCGGTGGTGGTTGAAGTGCGGCGCCAGTTCCGCGAGATCAAGGGCATCATGGAAGGCACGGCCAAGCCCGAATACGGCCGCGCCGTCGACATGCTGACCACTGCGGCCATCAAGGAAATGATGATTCCGTCGTTGCTGCCCGTGGTGGTGCCGATTCTGGTCGGCCTGCTGCTCGGTCCGGCGGCCCTGGGAGGCATGTTGATGGGCACCATCGTGACCGGCCTGTTCGTGGCGATCTCCATGTGCACCGGTGGCGGTGCCTGGGACAACGCCAAGAAGTACATCGAAGACGGCAACCATGGCGGCAAGGGCTCCGAAACCCACAAGGCCGCCGTGACCGGCGACACCGTGGGTGACCCCTACAAGGACACGGCCGGCCCCGCCATCAACCCGCTGATCAAGATCATCAACATCGTGGCGCTGCTGATCGTGCCGCTGATGATGAAGTTCCATGGCGGCAATGCCAATGCAGCGCCGGCCACCCCCGCGGTGGCGCCGGCAGCCGTGAGTGCACCGGCCGCTCCGGCGGTCACCCCGACCGCGCCCGGCATGCCCGCACCGGCACCTGTCCAGGCGCCAGGTGCAGCGGCCACGCCGACGCCAGCGAAATAAAAGAAGAACAAGCCACGCTTTACCTCGGCCCGCTTCGGCGGGCCTTTTTTTTATGGGTGCGGCGCGGCCAGCACGGCGCGCACCAGCGCGCTGCAGGCCGGTGTCAGGGCCGCCAGCTCCGCTGTGCGGTCGCTTTCAATGGCCTGCAGGACCAGCTCATTGATGCCACCGACCACCGCCATCGCCATGGCCGCAGTCAACGCCGCGTCCTGCGGGCTGTGCCGGTGGCCGGCATGCACGACCTGCACCACAAAATCGGCCAGTTCCTGGTTCATCTGGCGCCGCACCTGCAGGCCCTCGGGGCCCAACCCGAGGATGTCGATGAACAGTGTGCGCAGCAACGCCGGGTTGCTGGCCAGACAACCCAGGTAGGCGCCCATCGCGTGCTCGACCTGGATCTTCCAGTCGCGGCCGGGGTCGATCGCGTCCTTGAGCACCTTGAACGCGCCATGGCTGGCCGCCACGTAAAGCGCGATCAGGCAGTCTTTCTTGGTGGCAAAACACTCGTAAAACGTGCGTTTGGATACGCCGGCCTCGCGCACGATGTCGGCCACCGTGGTGTCGGCATAGCCTTTGAGCGCCACGCTGTGCGCCATGCCTTCGAGCAGGCGCGAACGGTAGGCCCTGGTTGCTTCCAGGCCGGCGGCGGGAATGTCTTCGGAATACATCGGTCAGGCATCCTCCATGCAAAGTTAAAACCATGACGGTATTTGGTGGTACTTGACAGTACCACAGCGCCACCCTATAGTCATTGTCACTGGTACCCACAAGTACCACGGTTATGTCCACGGGAGAAAACATGAGTGAACTGGTTGTACGCCGCCTGCTGATTGACCTTGAGACGCCCCTGCCGCGGCACTGGTGTGCCGGCGATGCGTTTCGCACGGCTTTTTTCAACGCACTGTCCATGAGTTTTCCGGTCGGCGAGCAGTTCTTCATTGATTCGGTGCGCAACGGCCTGCAAGCCCTGCCGCCTCCCTTGCAGGACCAGTACAAGGCCGAGGTCCAGGGCTTTATCGGGCAGGAGGCCACGCATCGCCGCGTTCACAGCCTCTTCAACAGCCATCTGGAAAAACAGGGCCTGGTCAATGACTGGGCGCCGCGTGCTGAAAAAAACATGCAGTTGCTGGCCGGCACCAACCCGCGCCACGCGCTGGCCATCACTGCGGCCAACGAACACTTCACCGCGATTTTTGCGGAGTGGATGCTGCGCAACCATGACCTGCTCGACGGCTGCGAGCCGCGCCTGAAAACCATGTGGCTGTGGCACAGTGCCGAAGAGTCGGAGCACAAGAACACCGCCTTTGACCTGTATGCCGCGCTCGGTGGCAGCCAGGAATGGCGCATCAAGTGGTTCCGCCGCATCACTTTTGTGTTTTTGACCGACACCCTGCGCCAGACCGTCAACAACCTGCACCACGATGGCACCTTGTGGAAGTGGCGCACCTGGAAAAGCGCCGCCAGCTACCTGTTCGGTCAGCGCGGACTGATCCGCCAGACCTTCAAACCCTGGCGCGAGTATCTGCGCCCGGACTTTCACCCCAACCAGCAGAGCAGCGACCTGTCGGCGCGCTGGCTGGCCAGCAACACCAGCGCCTACACCCCTGTCGGGGCATAGTTCCGGGCAGACTGGCTCGGCCGCTATTCATTTCATAGCATATTCCCCTCCTGAAGAAGGAGCGGCGGCCCGATCCAGCCGGATTTTTTGCGAACCCTGCGTTTTCGCGGAAAATCATATGCATGCAACTCAATTACATCGCCAATGCACCGGTCCGGTCCGCCTCGGGCAAAACCATTCCTGTGATCGACCCGTCCAACGGACAGGTGTTCGAAGACATCCAGCGCAGCAACGCGCAGGACATTGACACGGCGGTTCAGGCGGCGCACGACTGCCTGCACACAGTCTGGCACAAGGTCAGTGCCGCCGAGCGTGGCCGCCTGCTGATGGCGCTTTCACGCAAGGTGGCAGAACATGCCGAGGAGCTGGCCCTGATCGAGCAGCGCGACTGCGGCAAACCGACCAAGCAGGCCAGGGCCGATGCGGCCGCGCTGGTGCGTTATTTCGAGTTTTACGCCGGCGCCTGCGACAAGCTGCACGGCGAAACCCTGCCCTACCTGGACGGCTACAGCGTGATGACCTGGCGCGAGCCGCACGGCGTGACCGGCCACATCATTCCGTGGAACTACCCGATGCAGATTTTCGGCCGCAGCGTCGGCGGCGCACTGGCCGCCGGCAACGTCTGCGTGGTCAAGCCCGCCGAAGACGCCTGCCTGTCGCTGATCCGTGTGGCCCAGCTCGCCGCCGAGGTCGGTTTTCCGGCCGGTGCCATCAACATCGTGACCGGTTACGGCCACGAGGTCGGCGACGCCCTGGCCCGCCACAAGGGCATCCACCACATCAGCTTCACCGGCAGCCCGACGGTGGGCACCTTGATCCAGCAGGTGGCGGCCGAACGCCACTGCCCGGTCACGCTGGAACTGGGCGGCAAAAGCCCGCAAATCGTTTTTGCCGATGCCGACCTGGACATGGCGATTCCGGCGCTGGTCAACGCCATCGTGCAAAACGCCGGCCAGACCTGCTCGGCCGGCTCGCGCCTGCTGGTGGACCAGCAGATTTACGAACCGCTGCTGGCTCGCCTGGGCCAGGCCTTCGAGAAGCTGCGCGTCGGTCCCGCGACCATGGACCTGGACGTCGGACCGCTGATCCGCCAGACCCAGCAGCAGCGCGTCTGGGACTTTCTGAGCGATGCGCAGGTCGCCGGCATCCCCATGGTGGCGCAAGGCCAGATCGTCGACGAAGCGCCGGACACCGGTTTTTACCAGGCGCCCACCTTGCTGCGCGACGTGCCGGTGATGCACCGCCTGGCGCAGGAAGAGGTGTTTGGCCCGGTGCTCTGCGCCATGAGTTTCGAGGGCGAAGAGCATGCCGTCGAACTCGCCAACGCGACCCAGTTCGGCCTGGTGGCCGGCATCTGGACCCGCGACGGCGGCCGCCAGTTCCGCATGGCCAAACGTGTCCAGAGCGGCCAGGTCTTCATCAACAACTATGGCGCCGGCGGCGGCGTGGAGTTGCCCTTCGGCGGCGTCAAGTCGTCGGGTTACGGGCGCGAAAAAGGCTTTGAGGCACTGTACGGCTTCACCACGCTGAAGACCGTGGCCATCCGGCACGGCTGAACCCGCTCTTCATTTTTCAAGAAAAAACAGGCTGCAGCCCTTTCCATTCGGGCGCTAGCAGCTATGCCTTTTATAGCACCCAAGGAAACACCATGCGACTCCAGGACAAATCCATCATCGTCACCGGCTCCGGTGGCGGCATCGGCGAAGGCATTGCCAAACGCCTGGCCGCGGAAGGCGCGAAGGTCATCGTCAACGACATCAACACCGCCTTGGGTGAAAAAGTCGTGGCCGACATTGTCAAGGCCGGCGGCACCGCGTCCTTCTTCAAGGCAGACGTGACCAAAACCGCCGAGGTCCAGGCGCTGGTGGCTGCGGCGGTGCAGCGTTACGGCAAGCTCGACGTGATGGTCAACAACGCCGGCTGGACGCACCGCAACCAGCCCGCGCTGGAAACGACCGAAGAAGAGTTCGACCGCTGCTACGCGATCAACGTCAAAAGCATTTACCTCTCGACCATCCACGCCACGCCGGTGTTCCGCGCGCAGGGCGGCGGCAGTTTCATCAACATCGCGTCCACCGCCGGCGTGCGCCCGCGCCCCGGCCTGACCTGGTACAACGGCTCCAAGGGTGCGGTCATCACGACCTCGAAGTCGCTGGCGGCCGAACTCGGCCCCGACAACATCCGCGTGAACTGCATCAACCCGGTGTTCAACCCCGACACCGCGCTGTCCACCCAGTTTGCCGGCGGCACGGTCACCGGCCCCGAAGGCGAAGCGCGCCGCGCCAAATTTTTGTCCAGCATTCCGCTCGGGCGTTTTTCGACTGCGCTCGACGTGGCCAATGCCGCGCTGTACCTGGCCAGCGACGAAGCGGCTTTCATCAGCGGTGTGTGTATCGAGGTGGATGGCGGGCGCTGCGTTTAAGCGCGGGCAGCAGGGGCAAGTGGCAGCCAAACGGCCGGCACGGCCCCAATGCGTTAAATTGCGGGTAAGAAGGCGCATATGACCGACAAAATCATTCCCATCGCAGACATCCGTTACGCCGCGCGCGTGCCGCACATCCCTGCCCGGTTGCAGGCACCCACCGGGATGTTGGCCGACACGCTGGCCCGGCCGCTGCACGACCTGCGCATCAGCGTGACCGACCGCTGCAACTTCCGTTGCAGCTACTGCATGCCCAGCGAAGTCTTCAACAAGGACTATGCGTTTTTGCCGCAGACCTCGCTGCTCAGTTTTGAAGAGATCACGCGCCTGACGAAAATTTTCGTCGCGCACGGTGTCGAGAAAATCCGGCTGACCGGCGGCGAACCGCTGCTGCGCAAGCACCTGGAGGTGCTGATCGGGATGCTGGCGCAGCTCAAGACGCCACAGGGCAAACCGCTGGACATCACCCTGACGACCAACGGCTCGCTGCTGGTCAAAAAGGCCCAGGCCCTGAAAGACGCCGGCTTGCAGCGCGTCACCGTGAGCCTGGACGCGCTGGACGACGCGGTGTTCCGGCGCATGAACGATGTGGATTTTCCGGTCGCCGACGTGCTCAAGGGCATCGAGGTCGCGCACAAGGTGGGCCTGGCGCCCATCAAGGTCAACATGGTGGTCAAACGCGGCACCAACGATGCCGAGATCCTGCCCATGGCCCGGCACTTTCGCCACTCGGGCGTGGTGCTGCGTTTTATCGAATACATGGACGTCGGCGCCACCAACGGCTGGCGCATGGACGAGGTGATGCCCTCGGCCGAGGTCATCGATCGCCTGCAGCAGGAGTTTGCGCTCGACGCCATCGACCCCAACTACCTGGGGGAAACCGCCGAACGCTGGCGTTACACCGACGGCGGCGGCGAGATCGGCGTGATCAGCAGCGTGACCAAGGCCTTTTGCGGCGACTGCAACCGGGCCCGCCTGTCCACCGAAGGCAAGCTGTTTTTATGCCTGTTCGCCCACCAGGGCCACGACCTGCGCGCCCTGCTGCGCGACAGCCACTATTCGGACGAGCAGATTTCCGGCGCCGTCGCCCACATCTGGCAGCGCCGCGACGACCGGTATTCGGAGCTGCGCGCGGCCCTGCCGCCGGATGTGGCCGTGCCGGGCGCCGAGGGAAACAAGCGTGTCGAGATGAGTTACATAGGCGGCTAGGCCGGAAAACGAATGATTGACACGATAGACGGCGCAGAAATCACCGGCATCATCCTTGCCGGCGGACGCGGCTCGCGCATGGGTGGCGCCGACAAGGGCCTGCAAAGCTTCAACGGCGTGCCGCTGGCGCTGCACACCCTGCTGCGGCTGTCGCCGCAGGTCGGCGAGGTGATGGTCAATGCCAACCGCAACCTCGCGGCCTACGAATCGTTTGGCGTGCCGGTCTGGCCCGACGCGGCCGGGCTCGGCGAGTTTTCGGGCCCGCTGGCCGGCTTTCTGACCGGGCTGGAGCGCTGCGAGACGCCCTACCTGGTGACCGTGCCCTGCGACACCCCGTTGTTCAGCGAGGACCTGGTCGCCCGCTTGGCCGAAGCCATGGTGCGCGAGGATGCCGACATCGCCGTGGTGGCCGCCCCCGAGGAAGATGGCCAGTTGCGCGCGCAGCCGGTCTTCTGCCTGCTGCGCACCCGCCTGCTGGAGAGCCTGATGCTGTTCACCGCCGGCGGCGGCCGCAAGATCGATGCGTGGACGGCGCAGCACAAAACCGTGCTCGTGCCCTTCAACCTGCCGGGCGACGACCCGCGCGCCTTCTTCAACGCCAACACGCTGGCCGAGTTGCACCAACTCGAAGCCCTGCGCCCGTGAAGTCCATCGCCCAGATCGCCGCCGAACTCCAGGGCTACGATCCGCAGGCGCTGTCCGCCGCGGATGTGCTGCAGTTTTTGTCCCGGCTGGTGGAACCGGTGCAGGAGGTCGTGGAACTGCCGCTGTTCGAGGCGCTGGGCCGCGTGCTGGCGGCCGACGTGGTGTCGCCGTTTGACGTGCCGCCCCACGACAACTCGGCCATGGATGGGTATGCCTTCGCTGGCGCCCAGCTTGCTGCGGGAACGGCGCTGACCCTGAAAGTCGTGGGCACGGCGCTGGCCGGCAAAGCCTGGCAGGGCACGGTCGAGGCCGGCGAGTGTGTGAAGATCATGACCGGCGCCATCATGCCGGCCGGGCTGGACACCGTGGTGCCGCAGGAATTTGCCAGCGTTCAGGGCGACCGCATCACCCTCCCCGCGCAACTGCTGAGCCCCGGCGACAACCGCCGCCTGCGTGGTGAAGACCTCATGCAAGGCCGGCCGGCGCTATCAAAAGGTGAGCCTTTGACGCCCGCCCGCCTTGGGCTGGCGGCCTCATTGGGCTTGAAAACCGTGGCCACCCGGCGGCCGCTGCGCGTGGCCTACTTTTCCACCGGCGATGAAATCTTGTCGCTGGGCGAGGCGCCGCGCGAAGGTGCGGTCTACGACAGCAACCGCTACACGGTGTTCGGCATGCTGACGCGGCTGGGTTGCGAGGTGATCGACATGGGGGTGGTGCGCGACGACCCGGCCCTGCTGGAGGCCGCGTTCGGCAACGCAGCCGCACAGGCCGATGCCATCATCACTTCCGGCGGCGTCAGTGTCGGCGAGGCCGACTACACCAAGGCCATGATGAAAAAACTCGGCGACGTGGCCTTCTGGAAAATTGCCATGCGTCCCGGGCGGCCGATGGCGGTGGGCCGGATCTCTCAAGCCAAATCGGCCTCCAGCCCAATAGATGCGGGCGAGAGCCGCTTCCAAAAAAATAGCAATCCGAATGGCGCCATCCTGTTCGGCCTGCCCGGCAACCCGGTCGCGGTAATGGTCACTTTTCTGGCTTTTGTGCGTCCGGCCCTGCTGCAGATGATGGGCAACACGGCCCCGGCTCCACCGCTGCTCAGGGCCCGCAGCCTGGAGCCCATGCGCAAGAAACCGGGCCGCACCGAGTACCAGCGCGGCTGGGTGTCCACCGCCGCCGACGGTTCACTGCAGGTCAAGACGACCGGCAACCAGGGCTCGGGGGTGCTCAGTTCCATGGCCCAGGCCAATGGCCTGATCGTGCTGCACCATGCGCAGGGCAGCGTGGCCGTGGGTGAGGACGTCGACGTGATGATGTTCGAGGGCGCGATCTAATCCGAACGGCATCAAGCGGGGGACGCGCCATTCGCATCCGGCCCCGGGGCTTGAGAGCCCCGCCCTGGCCTTCTCTCCTTGTCTTTACTGAGCCCGTGCGACCGACTGCACCGGCCGCTTTTCCAGCGTCCACTGGAGCATGGAGCCGTCATACAGCCGGGTCTGCTTGTTGCCCAGAATTTCAGACATCACAAACCAGGCACCGGAAGCGAGGTGACCGGTATTGCAGTAAGTGATGGCAGGCGCCTGCGGATCAACGCCGCTCATCTTCAAGACGTCACGGTAGGTGTTTGCGGCCAGCATGCGCGTGGCGTCGCCGCCTTCGGTGGTCAGCAGCTCGGACGACACATTCTTCGCGCCAGGGATGTGGCCGTAGGCACCGACGGTGCTGCGCTTGCTCAGCCCCAGGTACATGGAGGTATTGCGCGCATCGACCAGTTGCGCCGACTTGGTGTTCATGGCTTTTTCGACATCCTCGGAACTGGCCATGAGTTCGGCCGTGCGATCGGCCTTTGCTGCCCAGTTGCCCTCGTTGACCTTGGCCGGCGCCACGCTGACCTCGCGGCCTTCGGCCAGCCAGGCGGCGGTGCCGCCGTTGACGATGGCCACATTGTCTTCACCGTAGACCTTGAACTGCCAGTACAGGCGCGCGGCATCGTTGAAGTCCACCGGTTCCATGCCGGCGGCGACGATGACGATGGGACGGCCGGCCTGCACGCCCCACTGGCGCGCCAGCTTCTCGAAATCCGCGCGCTCGGGAATCATGGCGCTGACCTTGTTGCCGCCCATCATGCGATCAACGCGCACTTTCTTGTTGTCCACCGGCGTGGCATCCGCAATGTGGCCGCCCAGTTCGACCAGGAATTTCTTGCCGGTCTTCTTGTCGGTCTCGAACTGCGGCGCGAGCGTGAAGGATTTCTGGCTCGGACGCACGTCCAGCACCGTGACTTCCGCCTTGTTCTTGGCCAGCCACTCGCCATCAACCACCGGGCCAGGCACCTGCAGGGCCCAGCTCCATGGGGCCAGCCCGAGCAGGGCAAGGCCCGCGAGGTAACGAATTTGCGTTTTCATCTTGATCTCCTTCAGTTGTGTTGACTTGAAACCTGACCTTGCAGCTCGACTGCATCCTGGGGCCAGTCAATGGGGAACGAACTCCATACGGCAATCTGCCGGTTTTCCCAGGCCGACTTGCGGCTGGCCTGGTGATGTTCGCAATGCCTGGCAAGGCCCTCATCACGGGCCAGCAGCATGTCGTGCAAGGGGGCGGCATAGACCCGCACCATGTCGGCCAGCCAAAGCGCCACGCCGGCCAGCGGGCCGCGCAGACGCAGTTGCAGGTCGTTCAGGCCTTGCGCCATCTGGCGCGCAGCCATCCAGCGCTCCCCGGTCACCCACCGGTTGGTGGCAAACCAGGTCAGGGGCGTGCCACGGGCATCGAGTGACAGTCCGGCCAGATGCGAAAGCTGCCCTTGCGGATCGCGCCGGAACAGGTGAATGTGCCCATGCTCCTGGGGATGACGGGCGCCACCGTCCCGACTGTCGCCATGCGCATGGTAGTAAAACTGCCAGCGTCCGGTGACATCCACCGCATCGCTTGCCGGGTAATGCCGCCAGGCTTCAAAGCACTGAGTACGCCCAATGAAAGGATGCAGGAGGGAGCGCCCCCGTCGGGCCAGCGCCAACTGGCGCGCCAACGCAGAGCGGGCCGCCTCCTGCCTGGTGTCCCCGCCGGCCATGACAATCCTGATTACCTGGTTTTCCCGGCGCAGGGGTTGTCGCTGCTTTTCTTGCGGCTGACGCCCGCGCACGGGTTGGCATCGTCCTTGTTGGCACGCCGGCGCTTGGCCGCACACGGGTTGCCAGCGCAGGGGTTGTCCGCCTTGCCTGCGCGCTTTTTGGCGGCACAGGGATTGGCAGCGGCACAGGGCGCGGAAGCCGCCTTGGCAGGCGCGTCGGCCGCCGCCAGTGCAGCCGGAGCCACCGGCACGGTCAGCAGGGTCATGGCCAGGGCCGACACCAGCGAGCCCAGATTGGCGCGAGAACTTTTCATCATCAAACTCCTTGAAAAAAACAATGGCGTGACGTGGGGTCAGGCCGCGCCGCGTTGCCGCGCCCGGCGCTCAAACCAGCCACCGAGAAAAAATACGCCGACCGCAGCGGCCACCAGAACCGCCAGCACCAGCCATTCCGGAACCCCCAGCGCCTCCGGCAGGCGATCGCCCTTGGTCAATTCACCGGCGGTAGTGAGCGGGTCCAGCCATGGAAACAGGCTGGCAAAGGCAAACGTGCCGATCAGAATCCCCCCAAAAAACACCAGGGCATCGATCCGGCCCGTCATCACCCCCACCGCCGAGGTGCCCGGGCAGTAACCGCCCACGGCGAAACCCGCACCGATCAATGCGCCACCTGCAGCAACAGCCCACAGGTAGGGAGCCGGAACATAGATGGAAGCAGCCTCCACCCAGCCAGCCAGCTCGAGCACGTAAATGCCGACCGCCGCAAAAACAATGGCGGTGAACATGACCTTGAACACGGACCAGTCGGTCAGGCGAAATTGCGCCGTCAGCTTGCAGCCGCTTCCAAAACCGGCGCGCTCCAGCACAAACCCAAAACCGAAACCAAGCAGCACGCCCACCAGGGGGCCGCTTGCAGCCATCAGAGCATTCATTTCACACCTCCACCGGTCAGGCGCGAGACAATCAGACCGGCCACAAAAAATGCGCCAAGAAATACAAACCCTGCCACCCCCAGCACAGCCGAGCCGGACAAGCCCAACCCACTGGTGCACCCGGCCGCAATGCGCGCACCGAAACCGGCGAGAATGCCGCCTGCCAGCGCCTTGAGCAGGCGCCCGCTTCGCCCGGAAGAACCGGCCCCCTCGATCCGCAAGGCCACACGTCCGGCCAGAACCGCGGAAACCAGCGCGCCGATGAACACCCCCAGCACCTGCCATGTGATCCAGGATGACAGCACCGGGCCGCCCTCCAGCATGGGGCCCAGGTAATCGTTGGCCTGCGTCCAGCCAGGCACGGCTGCATCGCCCAGCCAGGCGCTCAGCCGCGTCGTGAAACCCGTCGCCCCCAAGCCATGCCCGGTCAGAACAAAAGTCATCAGCAGCACAACCCCGAGTGCCAGCCCTGCGGCCCAGGCCGGCCAGTAGGGCCGCTGGGGGAGTTCACATTCGTTCATGATTTGCATTGATTGTTCCTTCTATATTTATTCCTGATTACCGATCAGAAGCGTTGGCTGCACTGTAGACAAAGCCTGAGAAAGATCAAGTTCAATTGAGCTTCACACGCTCAAACTTATTGCTAATATAAGTGAAAACTGAATAAAGGTGTAAAACCGAACAAAGGTGTGTTGATAATTTCGCCTTGCTGGTGCGGGTCACTGTCACGCATGGAGATCACACCAGCCCAATTCACTCAGTCCGAACATTGCCGGCCCCTTCAGCGGGGCAACGTCAGCTTGCCGAATCTGAATGTGTTGAACACGCAATCCTGCATGTCACCGAGCACGGGTGCATCTTTGCCTTGACGGCCTGGCTCGCGCTGGTCGGGAGCAGGCCTGACGGACCGCCTGCTTGACGGCAAACCGGTCGGGCAACGCATGGCGCGCCCCGCCATGACGGCGCCGTGAAGCGACAGCAAGCTGCGCGTGTTTACCCGCAGGCCATGGCATCAAACTTGATGCAGATTTGATTTACCCGCAATTTGCGTCCCCGCGGGCACCTCTTTGGCCACGGCCTTGTTGGCACCCGGAATCGTGCTGCGGGCAAACAGCGCGTACATGGTCGGCACCACGAACACGGTGAGCAGCGTGCCCAGCGACATGCCGCCCACAATCACCCAGCCGATCTGGATGCGGCTTTCGGCGCCGGCACCGGTGGCCAGCGCCAGCGGCAAGGCACCCAGCACCATGGCGCCGGTGGTCATCAGGATCGGGCGCAGGCGCTGCGCGGACGCCTTGACCAGCGCCTCCAGCATGTCCATGCCCTGCCCGCGCAGCTGGTTCGTGAACTCGACGATCAGGATGCCGTGTTTGGTGATCAGGCCGACCAGCGTGATCAGCCCGATCTGCGAATAGACGTTGAGGGAGCCGCCTGACAGCTTGAGCGCCATCAGCGCACCAATCATCGACAGCGGCACCGACAACATGATCACCAGCGGGTCGATGAAGCTTTCAAACTGCGCGGCCAGCACCAGGAAAATGAAGACCAGCGCCAGCACAAACACAATGACCAAGGCGCCCTGGGAGTTCTTGAACTCGCGTGAGGTGCCGTTCAGGTCGGTGCTGTAGCCAGGCTTGAGCACCTTGGCCGAGGTTTCGTTCATGAAGGTCAACGCCTGGCCCAGCGAATAATCGGGCGCCAGGTTGGCGGTGATGGAGGCAGCCCGCCGCTGGCCGAAGTGGTTGAGCTCGCGCGGCGACACCGCCTCGCGCACCGTGACCAGGCTGGACAGCGGAATCATCGCGTCGCTGCGGCCGCGCACATAAATGCCCTCGATGTCTTCCGGCGTGCTGCGGCCGCTGGCCTCGGTCTGCACGATCACGTCGTACTGCTCGGCGTCGCGTTTGTAACGCGTCACATTGCGCCCGCCCAGCATGGTTTCAATCGCCTTGGCCACCACTTCCACGCTGACGCCCAGGTCGGCGGCTTTTTCGCGGTTGACGTCGATGCGCAACTCGGGCTTGTTCAGGCGAAGGTCCGACACCGGCGACTGGATGCCCGGGTTTTTGGCGACCTCCGCGAGAATCTGCTCCACCACCCGGTCCAGGTTTTCGTAGCTGTCCGAGGTCTGGATCACAAAATTGAGGGGCCGCTCGCGAAAGCCCTGGCCCAGCGAGGGCGGCGTGATCGGAAAGGCGGTGACGCCCGGCAGGCTGGCGAATTTGGGCTGCAGTTCGCGCGCCATCTCGAGCGTGCTGCGCTTGCGGTCATCCCAGTCCACCGTGCGATAGATGACACTGGCCTGCGACACGGTGGGGTTGCCGATGCTGGCGAAAATCCGGTCGAACTCCTTGTAGGGCTGGCCCATTTTCTCCAGCGCCTGCGCATAACGGTTGGTATAGTCCAGCGTGGCGCCGTCGGGCGCATTGACCGTGGCCAGGATGGTGCCCCGGTCCTCCAGCGGCGACAGTTCCTGCTTCATGGTCGGAAAAATCAGCAGGATGGCCAGCGCACTGGCCAGCATGACCCCCACCACGATCCAGCGCGCCTGCAGCACCCAGGCCCGGACCTTCCCGCCCGCTGCAGCCGGACCGGGCACCGGCTGGTAACGCCGGGTGAGCACCCAGCGCAGCGCACTGGCATAGCGGTCGGAGACCGCATTGAGAAAGCGCTCCATGCCGCGGTCAAAGACATTCGGTGCCGGGTTGTGCTTGAGCAGCTTGGCGCACAGCATGGGCGTCAGGGTCAGCGCCACAAAACCCGACACGACCACCGCGCCGGCCAGCGCCAGCGCAAACTCGACAAACAGCCGGCCGGTCCGCCCCGGGGTGAAAGCCAGCGGTGCGTAAACCGCCACCAGCGTCGCCGTCATGGTGATCACGGCAAAACCGATTTCGCGTGCGCCCTTGATGGCCGCCGAAAACGGGTCCAGCCCTTCTTCGATGTGGCGGAAGATGTTTTCCAGCATCACGATGGCATCGTCCACCACCAGCCCGATGGCCAGCACCAGCGCCAGCAGGGTCAGGGTGTTGATGGTGAAGCCCGCCAGCGCCATCAGCGCAAAGGTGCCGATCAGGCTCACCGGGATGGTGATGATGGGAATGATGGACGCGCGAAAGGTGCGCAGGAACACAAAAATCACCAGCGCCACCAGCGCCACCGCTTCGGCAATGGTCTGGTACACGTTTTTGACCGACCGGTCGATGAACACCGAGTTGTCGTTGGCGATGTCGATGTTGACTTCCGGCGGCAGGTCGGCCTTGAGCTGCGGAATCATGTTGCGCACGCCCTGCGACAGGTCCAGCGGGTTGGCCGTGGCCTGGCGGATCACGCCGGCCCCGATGGCCGCCCGGCCATTGAGCCGCACGCCGCTGCGCTCGTCGGCCGCCCCTTCCTCGACACGCGCCACATCGCGCACCTTGACCGGGAAGCCGTTGACGCTGCGGATCACCACCTCCCCGAACTGCTCGGGACGCACCAGGCCGGTCTCGGAGGTCACGCTGAACTCGCGTTGCTGCGACTCGATGCGGCCGGCGGGAACCTCCAGGTTGCTGCGGCGGATCGCGTCCTCGATGTCCTGCGTCGTGAGGCGGTAGGCGGCCATTTTCCGGGGATCGAGCCAGACACGCATCGCGTATTTGCGTTCACCGAAGATGCGCACATCGGCCACGCCGGTCACGGTTTGCAGGCGCGGCTTGACGATGCGGTTGACGAGGTCGTTGATCTGCAGCCGGGTCAGGCTGTCGCTGGTGAAGGCCAGCCAGATCACGGGAAACGCATCGGCCTCGACCTTGGCAATCACCGGCTCCTCAATCGACTGCGGCAACCTGTTGCGCACCCGTGAGGTGCGGTCGCGCACCTCGGCGGCCGCGGCGTCGGCGTCTTTCTCGAGCCGGAAACGCACGGAAATCTGGCTCTGGTCGGCGCGGCTGATCGAAGTCAGCACATCCACCGCGTCGATGCCGGCGATCGAGTCCTCGAGCGGCTTGGTCACCTGGGATTCGATCACCTCGGCCGAGGCACCCGGGTAACGCACGCTGACCGTCACCACCGGCTCATCGATCTTCGGGTACTCGCGCACCGTCAGGCGCTGGAAACTGACCGCACCGATCAGCACGATCAGCAGGGACAGCACGGTGGCAAACACCGGGCGGCGTATCGAGACTTCAGCCAGTTGCATCAGAGGGTCCAGTCAGGGGATGGCGTCGGACTCAGGCAGGCTTGCGTGTCGCCCGGGCCCGGGCTTCAGGCAGGGCTTCGGCCGGAGCCGGTGCCGGCGCACTGCCGCCTGTCGCTCCGGACACTGCAGGCGCGGGACCCGCCTCACGCATGCCCACCAGGCAGGGATTGGCGCCACCCATGGTTTTTTCCGCCAGCACGCGCGCAGCCTCGGGCGCCGCCGCCACCGGCGCGGCGGCAGACGCACCATCGGATGGCCGGGAGGCCGCGGGCGCGCTCAGGTCCACCACCCGCACGGTCATGCCGTCGCGCTGAATGCGTTGCTGGCCGGTGGTGACCACCATGTCGCCGGGCTCCAGCCCACTGGTGATTTCCGCCTGGCCAGGCCGCCGGATACCGACCTGCACCGCCACCCGCCGCGCGACCCAGGTCTGGGCTTCCGGTCCGGGCTGCAGCTTGATGACATATTGCTTGTCGCCCTGCGGCACCAGCGCTTCTTCCGGGATCACCCTGGCGTTGTCCCGCTCGCCGAACACCGCGTTGACACGGGCAAACATGCCGGGGCGTAACTGCAACTGCCGGTTGTCGATGCAGGCCCGCACTGCCACCGAGCGGCCGTTGGCGTCAATCAGCGGATCGATCGCCTGCACCACCGCCGTGTATTTGCGGCCCGGCAACGCGTCCATGTCCACCAGGGCGGTCTGGCCGCGCTTGAGTTTGTTCTGGAAACGCTCGGGCAGGCGGAAGTCGACAAACACGGCGTCGATGTCTTCAATATTGACAATGTCGGCTCCGTCCTTGAGGTAGTCCCCGGGATTGACCAGGCGGATGCCGGCAATGCCGTCGAAGGGCGCAATGATTTTCAGCCTGGCGGCGGTGGCCTTGGCCAGCGACAGCTTGGCCTGCGCCACCTGCAGGTTGGCCGCGCTTTCATCGAGGGAGCGCTGGCTGACAAAATTTTGCGCGACCAGCTCCTGGTTGCGCTTCTGGTTGGCCTGGGCGATCGACAACTCGGCCAGGCTTTGCTGCACCTGCGCCAGCGGCAGCTGGTCGTCAAACTGCACCAGCACCTGCCCCTTGCGCACGCGCTGGCCGTCGGTGAAATTGAGCTGGGTGACGCGGCCGCTGACCTCGGGGCGCAGCACCACGCTGCGGCGTGAACGCAGGCTGCCGACGGCCTGGGCGTCATCCACGAGTTTCACGACCGTCACTTTGGCGGCTTCAACCGTCGGCCGCGCACCGGCTACCGGCTGCGACGGCCCCGCCGACGCGGCCTTGGCCGGAGCCTTGTTCTGGTACCACCATGCGGCACCGGACAGGCCGGCAATGCCGAGCACCGCGACGACAGAATAAATTGCTTTTGATGCCATGGGGGAACGGTTGATGAAGGTCAAAACTTTGACAATGGATCAATGTAACAGCAGGTTGCGCCACCTGCGTCATTGGGGGGAGATCCCGAGCAAAATCGGGGCCAGATTTACGCCGGCTTTACATTGACACTACCCCGCCACCGACAGGGTCAGCCCTTGGACAGGGCCAGAACCACACCCTTGTTGGCCAGGGCATCGGCGCGTTCGTTGCCGGGGTCGCCGGCATGGCCCTTGACCCAGCGCCACTCGATGGTGTGGCCACTGCTGGTGATCAGGTTGTCGAGTTTTTGCCAAAGATCGATGTTTTTCACCGGCTGTTTGGCCGCAGTGCGCCAGCCGCGTGCTTTCCAGCCGCTGATCCATTCGGTGATGCCCTTGCGCACGTATTCACTGTCCAGGTACAGCGTGACACGACAGGGACGCTTGAGCGCGGCCAGCGCCTCGATCACCGCCGTCATCTCCATGCGGTTGTTGGTCGTGCCCATCTCGCCGCCAAACAGCTCCTTGACCGTGTCACCGCTGGTCAGCATCGCGCCCCAGCCGCCGGGGCCAGGGTTGCCCTTGCAGGCGCCGTCGGTATAAATCACCACATGTTGGGCTGTGGTCGGCGGAAGATCAGTCATGCGTTCGGGAAGTCCATGGTGGTTGTTCTGGGAAAAGAGGAAGTGATCAATAGGATTCCGGGCGGCGCACCTGGTTGGCAATGACCACCGGGGCCTGGGCGGTGGCCTTCTGCGTTTTCCAGTTCGGCTCCAGCAGGCGCATGCCGCGCACGCGCTTGACGGCCACCAGAAAATACATCGCGCCGAAAATCGGCCACCAGCGTTCGCCGGCCTTGTCCATCCAGGCAAAACGCTCCAGCGACGCGAGCCGGCTCACGGCCGGCCGGTAGCAGCCGAACCGGCCGGACTCGACTTCAAAACTGAGCAGGCGCAGCCAGTCGCGCAAGCGCCAGTAGCCGATAAACTCGCCGGCTTCGGGCAAAAAGAGTTCACCGTAACCGAGGCGCCGGTAAAAGTGCGCACGCCGCTGGCGCAGGCCCCACAGGCTGGCCGGGTTCATGCCGCTGATCACCACGCGTCCCTCGGGCACCAGCACACGTTCGACTTCGCGCAAGGTGGCATGGGGGTCGCTGCTGAGCTCCAGCGTGTGCGGCAGCAGCACCAGGTCCAGGCTGTTCTCGGGAAAGGGCAAAGCGGCCGGATGGGTCAGCAGGGCCACACGCGGGGAACTTGCCGCAGTTGCGGGGATCGGACTGCCGTCAGCGCTTGCGCTGGCTCTGCCAAGAAGTTCTGACTCGGTGCCCTGCAGTGCCAGCCATTTGTGCGGCATGCGGTTGCTGCGCAGCGCGTCGAGTTCGGGCAGGCCCAGTTGCAGCGCGTGGTAGCCAAACATGTCGGCCACGGCCTCGTCGAATTGCTCACGCTCCCACGCCAGCAGATACTCGCCGGGTGGGGTTTTGAACCAGTTTGTGAAACCTATAATTTGAGAGCCCATCGAGACTGCTGCATGTACCTGATTCCCATCCCTGCTTTTGACGACAATTACCTCTGGCTGCTGCACGACGGCCGGCGCGCCATCGTGGTCGATCCGGGCGACGCGCAGCCGGTGCTTCGCACGCTGCAGGACAGGCAACTGCAATTAGAGTCGATTTTAGTCACGCACCACCACCCCGATCACACCGGGGGCGTCGATGCGCTGCGCGAGGCCACCGGCGCGAAGGTGTTCGGCCCGGCCCGCGAGCGCATCCCCCCGCCCTTCACCGCCCTCCGGGACGGCGACACCGTGCGGGCACTGGACCTTGATTTCCAGGTGCTCGACGTGCCGGGCCACACCGCCGGCCATATTGCGTTTTACTGTCCCCTCGTGGACGGACGGCCCCTGCTGTTTTGCGGCGACACGCTGTTTTCCGGTGGCTGCGGCCGTCTTTTCGAGGGCACACCGGCGCAGATGCTGGCTTCGCTGGACCGTCTCGCCGCCCTCCCCGGCGACACCCGCGTCTGCTGCACGCATGAATACACGATGAGTAATCTGCGTTTTGCACTCGCGGTAGAACCTGACAACCGCGAGCTGATTGGTTACCATGCACGCTGTGCCGCTTTGAGAGACGACGGGGAGCCCACCTTGCCTACCTCGATTGCCCAGGAGTTGATGATCAACCCCTTTTTGCGTACCCGACAGGCCACGGTCATGGCTGCCGCCCGGCGCTTTGATCCGGCGGCGCATGACGACAACACCGTATTTGCCGCCATCAGGCAGTGGAAGAACCAATTCAAATGACCGAGCCGCAGCCAGCGTTTTTCAAACCCTCCCCCGTTTCCCCGGCTTCTTTTCCGGCTTTCCCTGACCGTCTTGCACGGCTGCTTTCCCCCCTCAGAACCTTCGCCGTCTCCCTCGCTGTGGTCGTGCTCGCCGGCTGTGCCAGCAGCAACAGCAAGCTCGGCCTGCCCGATGATCCGGTCCTGAGCACCTCGCCATCGGCGACCCAGCCGGTCTACCCCGGCGGCCCCTTGTCGCCCATCCATTCGGCGCAGACCCCGTCCAGCGCCGTGGCCAGCCTGCAGCCGCCGGCCGATTTGTGGGAACGCATTCGCCGCGGCTTCGCCATGCCTGACCTGCAAGGCGAGCTGGTGACCGACCGCGAGCAGTGGTATGCCAGCCGGCCGGACTACATCCAGCGCATGACGGAGCGCTCGAGCAAATACCTGTTCCACATTGTTGAAGAGCTGGAGCGCCGCAACATGCCGACCGAGCTCGCGCTGCTGCCCTATATTGAAAGCGCTTTCAATCCGCAGGCCGTCTCCAGCGCCAAGGCCGCCGGCATGTGGCAGTTCATGCCGGCCACCGGCAAGTACTTCGACCTGAAACAGAACGCCTTCCGCGACGACCGCCGCGATGTGCTGGCCTCGACGCGTGCCGCGCTCGACTACCTGCAGAAACTCCACGGCATGTTTGGCGACTGGCATCTGGCACTGGCCGCCTACAACTGGGGCGAAGGCAGTGTGGGCCGCGCCATCGCCAGAAACAAGAAGGATGGCCTGGGCACCACCTACATGGACCTGCGCATGCCCGACGAGACGCGCCTGTATGTGCCCAAGCTGCAGGCGGTCAAGAACATCGTGGCCAACCCGCAGAATTTCCGCGCCGAGCTGCCCCTGATTGAAAACCATCCCTACTTCCAGCAGGTCCAGATCACCCGCGACATCGATGTGGCGCTGGCCGCCAAGCTGGCCGACGTGGAAATCAGCAACTTCAAGGCCCTCAACCCATCGGCCCACCGCCCCGTGATTCTGGCGGCCGGCATGCCCCACATCCTGTTGCCCTGGGACAATGCCAAGATTTTCCAGCGCAACTTCGAGGCCTACTCCCAGGGTCAATACGCCAGCTGGACGGCCTGGACCGCCCCCGCAACCCTGAGCGTCAGCGACGCCGCCAAGCGCGTCGGCATGAGCGAGAACGACCTGCGCGGCGTCAACAACATTCCACCACGCATGCTGATCAAGGCGGGCTCGACCCTGATGGTGTCACGCAGCGCCAAAATGGACAACGACGTGACCAGCCATGTCGCCGACAACGCACAGATGACGCTGGCGCCGGAAATCGTCACGCGCAGGAGCACCGTCAAGGCACGCAAGGGCGAAACCGTGGCCAGCATTGCCAGGCGTTACGGCCTGAGTGCGGACGCCGTTGCCGAGTGGAACAAGGTCGGTGCATCCGCGGCTTTCAAACTTGGGCAACAGGTCGTGGTGTTCCTGCCGGTCAAGGCCGTCAGTGCGGCCAGGCCCAGATCGGGCAAGGCCGGGGTCCAGGCGGTCAGTCGTGCGCCGGGCAAAGCCGGGGTACAAGCCGTCAAGCGTGCGCCGGGAAAAACAGTGATCAAGACCAAAAAACGCTAGAGGCCCTCGAAAAAATGGCGCCATGATCCACTTCCGCCTGTGCCAGCAGCCATGGGCCAAGTAGCCCCTCGGATCACACGCGCCATGGCCGTCAGCAAGCCCGGAACGCCAGTCAAGCCCAGCGCGGCCTTTCGCTTTTTTTTCGGCATCGGACTGCTGGCCGTTGCCATCGGCATGGCGCTGCTGGTGATGTCCCTGAAGGAACGGGCCTTGCTGCCTGCGGGCGCTGCGGCCCTGCTGCTCGGGGTCGTCCTGGTGGGCAGTTACCTGACCGACCGGCTCCATGCGGAAGTGTATGTGGACCCGCTGGCGTTCGAGCCGCCCTGGAGCAAGCTGGCAAGGGGCGCGGGGCCGCCACGGCTGCCCGCGCCCGGCAAGCTTGCCGTCGCCCCCGGCACAGCCTTTGCCCTCGACAAGCTGATTGATTTCCCCACCACCGCAACAGCCAGCAGACCCGCCCCATCAACACAGCCAGCCCGCAGCGTGCCGGCGACGGCGCCTGTGGCGCAGCCCTCATGGACGCCGGCCCTGTTGGACCAGGTGTCGGCGCAGCAGTTTGACGCGGTGTGTGAAGCGCTGTTTGCGCAGGGCGGCTTTGAGATCCGGGGCCAGTCGCATGGCACCGCCGGCGGCGTGACCTTATGGCTTTACTCGCGCCATGCGCAACAGGGCAAGGACAGCCCGGCGGCAGTGGCCTGGTGCAAGCAGTGGTCGGGCCAGCCGGTCGGCGTGCGCGAGCTGCACCCCCTGCTCGATCTGATGCGCTCGCGCCAGCTCCAGCGCGGCACCTGCGCGACCTCGTCGGTCTGCAGCGAGAATGCGCGCAAGTTTGCGAAGGACAACGGCATCAACCTGCTGGACCGCACCGGTCTGCTGGCGCTGATTGCCGGACGCAACCCCGCCCAGCAGCAGGCCCTGCTGGCGCTGGCGCTGGGTAAGCGCTGAAGCGCTGAAGGGCCGAAGCGCCGTCTGCCGCACAGACTCCTAGAGTTTGAGCGAACCGGTCCCGAACAAACCGAGCAGGCCAATGATGATCAGGTAAATCGCAACGATGAAGTTGAGCAGGCGCGGCATGATCAGGATCAGGATGCCTGCAACCAGGGAGACGACGGGACCGATGCTGAGATGGAGATTCATGGGGGATTCCTTGCGGGAGTGAATGGATGCCGGCTGCCTGTTGGCACAGCGGCATGGCAGGCACCAATGTAGCGACCGGCCTGCCGCGTGTATGTAGGACGAAATGACCAGATGGAAGAATCAGGACCGGCTGGCCGGTGCCGTCGGTGGAGACGGCAACAGCGCCGCGAGAAAACCCGGCAGCGGCCGGCCCTGCGACTGCAGGTAGGCCGCCATCGCGCCGGCCACCTCGCGCACCGCCGGCCGCTGTGAAAGCCGCTCGCGCCAGGCCAGCAGGCGTGGCGTGCGTCCATCCATCACGGCGCCCATGCGTTCGCCGAACAGCTGCGCCATGTAAAACGCGATGTCTGCGAAGGAATACGCGCCAGCCAGGTAATCACCGTCGGCCAGCAGGCCGTCCATCCTCAAATAAAAAAGTCCAGACGCTTCACGTGCAGCGACAGCCACCGGGTCCTGCGGCTGGTCCTGCAGGCTCATCAGGCGGACGATGGGCGGGAAATACACCTCGTCCGACTGGTGCTCGAGCAGGCGCGCCCGGGCTTTTGCCGCAGCGCCTTCCGGCCACAGCGCGGGTTCGGGCTGCAGCTCTTCGAGGTATTCAAAAATCTGGGTCGAGTCGAACAGTTCCAGCGCGCCATGCACCAGCACCGGCACCTGCTGCTTGGGGTTGATGCGCAGCACCTCGGGATGTTTGGGCTGGTACAGGCGCTGCATGTCAAAGGGGACCATGACCAGCTCGACGTCCAACCCTTTTTCCAGGGCGGCGATCTGTACCTTGGCGCCGAACATGCTCAGGGGGCCAGAGTACAGACGTATAGGTGCAGAAAAATGTTCCATCAGAGTTTCTCCGTCTCACCGGTGCGGGGTTGCCACTTCATGAGCTTGCGTTCAATGCGCCCGACGATGCCGTCGAGCACCAGCGCAAACGCTGTCAGCACCACGATACCGGCAAACACGGTGTTGACGTCGAAGGTGCCTTCGGCCTGCAGGATCAGGTAACCGACGCCGCGCGCCGAACCCAGGTACTCGCCCACCACGGCCCCGACAAAGGCCAGGCCGACCGAGGTGTGCAGGCTGGAAAACACCCAGCTGGTGGCGCTGGGCAGGTAGACGGTGCGCAGCAACTGTCGTTGATTCGCACCCAGCATCCTTGCATTGGCCAGCACCACCGGGCTGACTTCCTTGACGCCCTGGTAGACATTGAAAAACACAATGAAGAACACCAGCGTCACCGCCAGCGCCACCTTGCTCCAGATGCCCAGGCCGAACCACATCGCAAAAATGGGCGCGAGGATCACGCGCGGCATCGAGTTGGCAGCCTTGATGTAGGGATCCATGATCGCGCTGGCCATGGGCGCCAGTGCCAACCACAGGCCGCAGGCCAGACCCAGCACGGTGCCGATGCCGAAGGCCAGCACGGTCTCGAGCAGCGTCGTGCCCAGGTGCAGGTAAATATCGGCATTGCCCGGCAGACCGTCGGCAAACAGCACGCTGGGGCCGAAGCCAAAAGGCATGAACCAGGACCAGACCCGGCCCGCCACCTTGACGGGTTCGCCCAGGAAAAAGGCCAGTTGCTGGTCGCGTGAGGCCAACTGCCACAGGCCCAGAAAGGCCAGCAGCAGACCGATTTGCCAAACACGCAGGTTTTTGTCGGAGGGTTTGAGAACGGACCACATGCGATTCAGACCTTGCGGAGTTGCTGAGCGTAGCCCTTGAGCACCTCGTCGCGCAGCACGTCCCAGATCTGCGTGTGCAGCTCGATGAAACGCGGCTGGGTGCGCACCTCGGCGACGTTGCGCGGGCGCGGCAGGTCAATCGCGAACTCGCCCATGGGCACCGTGGCTGGGCCGGCCGACAGCACCACCACGCGGTCGCTCATGGCAATGGCTTCGTCGAGGTCGTGGGTGATGAACAGCACCGCCTTCTTTTTGGCCGCCCACAAGTCCAGCACCTCGTTTTCCATGAGCTGGCGGGTCTGGATGTCGAGCGCCGAAAAAGGCTCGTCCATCAGGATGATGTCGGGGTCCAGCGCGAGCACCTGTGCCAGCGCGGTGCGCTTGCGCATGCCGCCGGAGAGCTGGTGCGGGTAACGGTCGCCAAAGCCGCTCAGGCCGACCCGCTCCAGCCAGGCCTGTGCCTGCGCACGCCCCTCGGCATCGGGCACGCCGCGGTATTGCAGGCCGACCATGACGTTGTCGATCGCGCTGCGCCAGGGCATCAGCGCCTCGGTCTGGAACATGTAGCCGGCACGGGTGTTGATGCCCGCCAGGGGCTGGCCGAACACCTTCACCGTGCCGGAGGTGGGCGGCAGCAGGCCCGCACCGATGTTGAGCAAGGTGGACTTGCCGCAACCGGTTGGCCCGACCACAGAGACAAATTCACCCGCCCGTATGCGCAGCGTGGTCTGCCCGACCGCGGTGTAACCCGGTCCCGCATCGCCGGGCGAGCGGAAGGTGCAGCGGATGTCCAGCAGTTCGAGCGCGTAATTGCTGGCGTGGTCGTTGGCGGGTTGCGGCATGGAAAGATTGTCGCTGCGAACCGCGCGGCTTAAACAGAGGAAAACGACAAGTGAAGTTGCTGTGGGGATTTCATACCAACCGGGGCCGCGGAACCGGCTCTGCCGGGCCGCAGGCGCAGCGCCCCCGCGGGGGGCAGAGAGCTACGCGAAGCGAGCGAACGTGGGGGCCCTATTCAGGCCTTGAACTTGTCTTTCGCGCGCCGGGAAAACTCGTTGGTGTAGGTCTTGGCCAGAACAATCCGGTCGGCCTTGATGCTGGGGTCAAAACTGGCCAGGGCCTTGAGTGCCGTCCTGGCACCTTCTTCAGGAATGAGGCCGTCCAGCGCGATCGCGTCACGCACCTTGTTGAAGGACGCCAGGTACAGGCCGCGGTCACCGAGCAGGTAGTTCTCGGGCACGGTCTTGATGATGTCGCCGGGGCCGGCCGTTTGCAGCCACTTCAGGCCATGCACGATGGCGTTGGCCAGCGCCTGGCAGGTGTTGGGATTTTTCTGGATGAAGTCCAGGGGCGCATACAGGCAGGCCGCCGGCATGGGACCGCCGAACACATCGACCGTGCCCTTGAGCGTGCGCGTGTCCGAGATGATTTTCACCTCGCCTTTTTGCTCCAGCATGGTCATCACCGGGTCGGTGTTGCTCATGGCATCGATCTGGCCGGAACGCAGGGCCGCCAGCGCACCGGCCGCGGTGCCGACGCCGATGAAACTCACATCGCTGGGCTTGAGACCGGCGCGCGACAGCACCAGGTTGGCCATCATGTTGGTGGACGAGCCCGGTGCGGACACGCCAATTTTTTTACCCCTGAGGTCGGCCACCGACTTGTAGTTGGGCATGTTTTTGGTGGACACGCCAAAGGCAATCTGCGGTGCCCGGCCCTGCAGCACAAAGGCCTGGAACATCTGGTTTTTCGACTGCAGGTTGATGGTGTGCTCGTAGGCACCCGACACCACATCGGCCGAGCCGCCCACCACGGCCTGCAGCGCCCGTGCACCGCCGGCAAAGTCGCTGATCTCCACCTCCAGGCCTTCAGCCTTGAAGTAGCCCAGCTGCTCGCTGATGGTCAGCGGCAGGTAATAAAACGCCGCCTTGCCGCCGACAGCCAGCGCGATTTTTGTTTTCTCCAGCTTGCCTTGCGCGCGCAGGGCCGGAAAGGCCAGGGAGGCAGCACCGAGTGCGGCCGCACTGGCGAAAGTCCTGCGGTTGACGGTGAAATGGTTCATGGGCGGGTTCTCTCTCGGATTTTTTAGCTTCGGAAGAGCTTAGCCAGCGCGAAAAAAAACCGCATCGGTATCATCCCGTGCGGGTTTGTACGGAACGGTTTCTGGTTACCAGACGTTACCGATAGCCCAGAAAAAGAATGCCGATGTTGACCAGCAGCGCGAGGAACCAGATCACGCTGCGGCTCTTGGCCATGTCGGCCACGTACATCATGACGTAGGCGATGCGCAGCACGACAAACACGAACGCAAACACGTCGAGCCGTACCTGCGACGCCTGCAGCTGGTGCGCAATGATCACGGCGGCAAAAAAGAAAGGCAAGGCCTCGAAGGTGTTGGCCTGCGCATGGTTGGCACGCGCGCGCCAGTCGGTCTGGCGCGCCAGCCAGGCACGCGGGTTGTGGTTGTCGAAGCCGCCCTTGTTCGCCGGCGTCGTCATCGTGCCCCACTTGGCCAGCGCCGCGCAGGCGATCGGCAGCAGTGCAGCGGCCAGCAGGCACCAGTAGGCCACGGTGAAACGTGCATAAGTCATTGTGAGGTGCCTTTCTGGCTTGCAGTCATGGATGGACGGGCGTTGTCAGCTATGAAAACAGTAGCAATGAAACTGGGGTGCAGCCGCGCGCTAGCGGCGATCCACCAGCGCATGGGCAATCGTGCCGAGGTCCACGTACTCGAGTTCGCTGCCCACCGGCACGCCCCGCGCCAGGCGGGTGACCTGCACGCCGCGGCTTTTGAGCGCCTGCGCGATCACATGCGCGGTGGCCTCGCCTTCGGCGGTGAAGTTGGTGGCCAGGATGACCTCCTGCACCTCGCGCTCCGCGGCAGCGGGCGGATCACCCTGCGCGTCCCTGGGCAACACGCGGTCGAACAGCTTTTGCAGGCCGATGTCGTGCGGGCCGATGCCGTCGAGCGGGCTGAGCTTGCCCATCAGCACAAAGTAGAGGCCGCGGTAGGCCAGCGTGCGCTCCAGTGCCGCCTGGTCGGCCGGGGTTTCAACCACGCAGAGTTTGCTGCGATCGCGCGCCGGGTTGGCGCAGGTGCTGCAGATGTCGAGCTCGGTCAGCGTGTTGCACAGCGCGCAGTGTTTGACGCTGCGCACCGCATGTTCGAGCGCACGCGCGATCTGCAGGGCGCCGGGCTTGTCATGCTGCAGCAGATGAAACGCCATGCGCGCGGCCGACTTCGCGCCCACGCCCGGCAGGCGCCGCAGCGCCTGGGTCAGGCCCTCGAGAGCATTGGAGTCAGCCATGGATTGTGAGCCCCCACGTTCGCTCACTGCGAGCCTGCGGCAGCACTCTGCCCCTTGCACTGAAAAAGGGGCGCTGCGCCTGCGGGCCGGCAGAGCCGGACCCGCGGCCCCTGCTTGTGAATGCGAATACCAAAGTCAGAACGGAAGTTTCATCCCGCCGGGCAGGCCCGGCATGCCGGCCGTGAGTTTGCCCATTTTCTCCTGGCTCAGATCTTCGGCCTTGCGCACGGCCGCGTTGAAAGCGGCGGCCACCAGGTCTTCGAGCATGTCCTTGTCGTCGGTCAGCAGGCTGGGGTCGATCTCGACACGTTTGACGTCATGCTTGCAGGTCATGGTGACCTTGACCATGCCGTTGCCGGACTCCGCCGTGACTTCAATGAACGCCAGCTCGTCCTGCGCCTTTTTCAGGTTGTCCTGCATGGCCTGCGCCTGCTTCATCAGGCCGGCGAGTTGTCCTTTGTTGAACATGTCTTTTTTCCTTTAAAACTTGGTGGTAATCATATCGGCTTGCCCGCCACCGGGGCGAGCGGTTTGATGCTGCCCGGCACAATTCGGGCGCCCCAGTCGCGCATCATGTCCTGCACAAACGGGTCGTTCTGAATGGTTTCCTCGGCCAGGCGTTGCCGCTCCTGCGCGGCGGCGGCATTGCGCCGGGCCGGCGAATCGCCGACCGGGCCGAGTTCGACCACCAGTGTCGGTGCCTGGCCGCTGTCCTGCAGCACGGCCTGCAGGGCCAGCTGGAGTTTTTCGCGCGCGGCGGCCTGGTTCAGCGACTCGCGCTCCACGCGCAGGGTCCAGACCCCGTCGGCCTGCGTACGCAGCTCGGACTGCAGCGCCAGTTCGCGCGCCAGCGCACCTATCGTTTCGGCCGCCACCATGCGGTTGACCAGCGCCGTCCAGACGTCGCCGAGCGGGCTGTTCGTGACCAGGGCTGCGGCAGGGGGCAACACCGGGGCTGCCACCGGCGCGGGCGCTGGGGGCGGTGCGGGCGCCGCTGGCAACGCCGAAGCCGGCATGGGCAAGGCGTCTTCCCACGGCAAGGGCTCCCTCGATGCTACAAAATCAGGAGCAGTTGGCGCCCGCTGAACAAGGGCAGAAGGCCGATTTTCTTCCAGGTTTTGGCGAACCGGCGGCGCAGCCACCGGGGGGCGAACCAGCGCCGGGGGCGCGACAGACGCCGCGACGGGACGGGCGGCCACGGCGCTGGCCGGCACACTCTCAGGCTGCGGCTTTTTTGGGGGCTCGACGGCGCCCCCCTGTGCGGCGGCCGCCGTCATCGCGCCCGGGGGTTTGAAGGCCAGCAGGCGCAGCAGCACCATGGTCAGCGCCGCGTAGTCGTCGGGTGCCAGCCCCAGCTCGGCGCGGCCATGCAGGCACAGGCTGTACAGCAGCTGCGTCTCGTCGGCCGGCATGGTTTGCGCCAGGCGCGCCGTGGCGGCGACTTCGGGGTCGGCAGCGTCGTCGCCCGCGTCCATGCCGGGCACCGCCTGCAGCACCGCCATGCGTTGCAGCACGGTGGCCATTTCCTCGAGGGTGGAGGCGGCGCTCAGGCCGTTCAGGCGCAGCACCTCGGAGGTCTCGACCACACTCTTGCCGTCGCCACGCGCCAGCGCGTCAAGTAGCTGGAACACATAGCTACGGTCCACGCTGCCCAGCATCTGGCGCACGCTGGCTTCCTGCAGCTGGCCGGAGCCGAAGGCAATCGCCTGGTCGGTCAATGACAGCGCGTCGCGCATGGAGCCGCGTGCGGCGCGTGCCAGCAGACGCAGGGCCTGCGGCTCCGACTCGATGTTTTCGGCCCGCAGCACCTGCACCAGGTGCTCCAGGATGGTTTCCGGCGCCATCGGCCGCAGGTTGAACTGCAGGCAGCGCGACAGCACGGTGGCCGGCACTTTCTGCGGGTCCGTCGTGGCCAGCACGAACTTGAGGTACTCGGGCGGTTCTTCCAGCGTCTTGAGCATGGCGTTGAAGGCCGTGTTCGTCAGCATGTGCACCTCGTCGATCATGAAGACCTTGAAGCGCCCCACCACCGGCTTGTAAACCGCCTGTTCGAGCAACTGCGCAATCTCGTCGACGCCGCGGTTCGATGCCGCGTCGAGCTCGGTGTAATCGACAAAACGGCCGCTGTCGATGTCGGTGCAGGCCTGGCAGACGCCGCACGGGGTGGCGGTGATGCCGCCCTGCCCGTCCGCGCCCAGGCAGTTCAGCGACTTGGCGAGGATGCGCGAGATGGTGGTCTTGCCCACACCGCGCGTACCGGTGAACAGGTAGGCATGGTGCAGCCGCTGCGTGCCCAGGGCGTTGCTGAGCGCCTGCACCACATGCGACTGCCCGACCATTTCAGAAAAATTCCGGGGGCGGTATTTGCGGGCAAGGACGAGGTAGGACATCGGATGATTCTAAAGCGCGGGGCGCAGGGTTTTTATGGCCACAGCCCTTTAAGTCCCGGCCCTTGCCCTTACAATAGTCAATGACGGGCCTTCCCGCATGGTGAAGCGGCCAACCGGGTCAGATGGGGAACCAAGCAGCCCTAACTGCGGAGCCAGTGCCGGGGTCGAGGCTCGTCACCTTATTCAACTCAACGTGGCCTGAGAGCCTGGATCAGGACTTGCGCGATAGCCGCCATGGAATCCAGCCCGGACCGACTCGCATCACTGCCATGACATCACCCGATCACCCGACCGTGTCTGCCTTGGTGGTAGAAGATGACGAGCACATCGCCCAGTTGCTCAAATTCATCCTCGAGCGAGAGCGCTTCGTGGTGCAACTGGCGCGCGATGGGCGGGAAGCCAAGGCGTTCATCGAGCAGAACCCGCCGCCAGCCATTGTCCTGCTGGATGTCATGCTGCCCTTCTTCGACGGCTTTGCACTGGTCACCATCCTGCGTGCCCAACCCGCCTGGAAGATTGTCCCGGTCATCATGCTGACGGCCAAGACTCAGGAGAAGGATATCGTCCGGGCGCTGGACGAAGGTGCCAGCGACTACATTGTCAAGCCGTTCCAGCCCGCTGAACTTCTCGCCCGCATCAAGCGCTTCTCCTCGCGCAAGGCATGACCCGTTGATGAGAAATACAACCCTCCGAATTTCCGGCCTTGTTCTGGCCCACGTCCTGGCCAGCCCGGTATGGGCGGATGCAGCGGCCCCTGGCAGCCCCACCATGCAGGTTGAGCTGGGTGCGGAAACCAGCAGCCTGAGCAACGGCAGCCCGGACTGGCGCGAGACATCGCTGCGCCTGACCAGCCAGCCCGAAAAACGCAGCGTCAGATCCCTCGGCCTCAGGCAGACCAGCCGTTTTGGGCTGGACGACCAGGAAATCAGCGGCCAGCTGACCACGCCTTTGTCGGACCGGCTGACGGCCACCGTGGGAGGCAGTCTCAGCCCGACGCATCGGGTGCTGCCCAGGCAGGGCCTGGAAGGCGCGCTGCAATACGAGTTTGCACCCGCCTGGCTGATGCAGGGAGGGCTGAGCAACCGGCGTTATGACACCACCCATGTGGATCAGGCCACCTTGATGCTGGAGCACTATTTTTCCTCCTTCAGCGCCTCTTTCGCCTGGAAGCCCGTGCGGGCGTCTGGCGTCAGCTCCAGCAGCACCGAGGTGCGAACCTCCTATTACTACAGCGATGCCAGTTTCACTGGTTTGATCTTCAGCAAAGGGCAGGAGGCCACCACCATCGCGCCAAGCCTGGTGGTGCTGGCCGACGTCAGGTCAACGGCCTGGTGGGGCCGCCATTGGCTGACCCGGCAATGGGCTGTGAACTATGCCCTGACCCACACCCGACAAGGTAATTTCTACAACAGAAACAGCGTGCGCATTGGTGCTGAATACGCTTTCTGACCCTTACCTGAAGTTTGCCTTCGGAGTCGGTATTTCCGCCATGGGACTGACTGCGCTGCTGGTCCTGGTGATCGTGAGCCTGCGACTGAGCCTGCGGAGAAGCGCGCAACGTGAAACTGCCTTCATTGCCGTCTGGCGCCCTGTCCTGCTGGAGGTGGTCAGCGACGGCACCCCGCGCATTCCTGACGCACTGCACGGACGTGACCTTCTGTATTTCCTGAAATTGTGGAACTACCTGCAGGAATCCCTGAGGGGACCGGCTGGCGACAGGCTCAATGCATTGGCGCGTCAACTCCACTGCGATGAAGCCGTCCGTACCCTGCTCAGGAAAGGCGATCGGGCGGAGCGCCTGCTGGCCCTGCTGACGCTGGGCCATCTTCGCGAGGCATCTGCATGGGATGAGCTCGCACAGCAGGCCACAGGTACGGACAGCCTCGCGTCCCTCCATGCTGCGCGGGCGCTGATCAAGATTGATCCCCTGCGAGGTACCGAACTTCTCCTGCCCCTGATCCTCAGGCGGCGTGACTGGGATGTCGCGCAAATCGCCAATTTCCTGGGTGAGGCCAACCAGGCATTCTGGCTCCATCTTTCCAAGAATATCCTCACCATTGACACACAGCACTGGCCGCGAGCGCTTCAACTGGCCGATGCGTTGCATCTGCAACTGCCCTTTCCGTCCATGCAGTACATCCTGACCCATGCCCCCTCGGTAGACACGCTGGTCGCTGCGCTGCACATGGCCTCGGGTCCGACACTGCTGCCGGCTGCGCGTGGTTTCCTGCACCACCCCGACTGGAGGGTGCGGGTCGAGTCAGCCCGGTTTCTTGGCCAGTTCGGCGACGCCGAGGACCTGGCCCCCCTGCAATCACTGCTGCAGGATGCGCAGTGGTGGGTGCGCTACCGTGCAGCGCAGGCTCTGGCCGACATGCCTTTTTACGGCACCCAAAAACTCAGCCAGCTGCGCAGCCAGGCCACGGAAGCGCCGGTGAGGGACATGCTCGACCACGTGCTGGCCGAGCATGGCGCCGGCGCGGCGCCTGAGGGGGTCTGACACCATGACCGAATGGATCACCTGGCTCATCCTTGGCTACTTCATCCTGCTCAACGGGAGTTACCTGGCACTCAACCTCCTGTCGGTCTTTGCGCTCCATCGCAACAACCAGGAAAAGTTGCTGGACGCACTGCCCCAGGCATTCACCGGTCTGGAGCCGGGCATCAGCCTTCTTGTGCCCGCCTACAACGAAGAGGCAACCATCACCGCCTCGGTTCGTTCCATGTTCCAGTTGACCTATTCCGATTTCGAGGTCGTTGTCATCAATGACGGCTCCCGGGACAACACCCTGGAAGTGCTCAAGCGGGAGTTTTCGCTTCTCCCCTTCCCCGAGGCACCGCGCGAGGGTCTGGCCACCAAGCCGGTGCGCGGCATCTACCGTTCGATGACCCACCCCAACCTGCGCGTGATTGACAAGGAAAACGGCGGCAAGGCGGACTCGCTGAACGCCGGCATCAACGCCGCGCACCACCCCCTGTTCTGCGGCGTCGATGCCGACTCCATCCTGTCACGGGACAGCCTGCAACGCGTTGCCAAGCCCTTTTTGACGCACCCTGACACGGTGGCCACTGGAGGAACGGTCCGGGTCGCCAATGGTTGTGAAGTGATTGACGGATTCCTGACCAAGGTCGGCTTGCCCACCAACATCTGGGCACTTTTTCAGGTGGTGGAGTATCTGCGGGCTTTTCTGTTCGGCCGACTGGGCTGGTCCAGGCTCAACGCGATGCTGATCATCTCGGGGGCTTTTGGGCTTTTCAGGACCGATGTCGTGATTGCCGTTGGCGGCTACCGCGCGAACACCATTGGGGAAGACATGGAACTGGTGGTCCGCATGCACCGCATGCTGCGTCAGCAGGGAAAGCCCTACCGGATCGAGTTCGTGCCCGAGCCGGTGTGCTGGACCGAGGCCCCCGAAGACCGGAAGACATTGAAGAACCAGCGGGTACGCTGGCAACGCGGCCTGTCCGAAAGCCTGACCAGCAATTGGGGGCTGATGTTCAGCCGCAACGGCGGAACGCCTGGCTGGCTGGCTTTTCCCTTCATGATCCTGTTTGAATGGCTGGGCCCGCTGGTCGAGCTGGGAGGCTACCTCTTCATGCTCTATGCCTACGCCTTTGGGCTGGTCTCCTGGCAGGCGTTTTCCGTGTTCCTCTTCATGGCCATCGGGCTGGGCATCCTGCTGTCGGTGTCCGGACTGTTGCTGGAAGAAATTTCATTTCGCATGTACCCGAAATTCCGCCAGCTCGCCGTGCTCGCGCTGGTGGTGGTCCTTGAAAATTTCGGTTACCGCCAGCTCAACTCGTGGTGGCGGCTGATCGGGCTGTACCGCTGGGCGGCGCAACGCGAAGCAAAATGGGGCGAGATGAAACGCAAGGGCGTGGGCCAGCCACAAACACCGCGATAACCTGCACGCACAAGGCCTGCGGCGCGAAAACCGCACCGGCGGGGAGCGCCTCGTTGGGCGGAAAAAATTCACACAAATCAGACGCCTAGCCAAATTCCTACAAACGGAGGCGGCGCCCGCCTGCCGTTTTGGGCTTTCTCCATCGAAAACTTTTCCCTAGAATTTTTTCCATGGACACATTTGAAAAACCAACCCACGAGGAGCTGGCCCGCTACCTGAAAGCACTGGGCCGGCTGATCAAGGCGGAGTCACAACGGCTGGAGGCCATCTACGAGTTGTCGAAGGTGGGGCCGGAGGACTTCCTGCGGCTGCATGTCGAGTCGGAACGGCTGAACGCCTGGAGCAACTACTTCGAGCGGCGCGATGGGGCAATCTAGGCAATCAACCTTCCAAAGCCTCTTCAATCGCCGCCGTGGTCTGCAGCGCATGTTCGGCAATCTGCGCCGACACCAGGGCCAGTGACGCCAGCGCGTAGGTGCCACTGATGATGCCCTTGTAGGCCACTTCGGCAGCGATGGCGTCCTGCCCCAGCCCTTCGGTGGCGGCCACGATGCAGGCCTCGATGCTGTCCAGCCCGGCGTCGCTGTACAGGTCCTCGCCTTCGTAGCTGACGCGGTATTCGTACTGGTCCTGTTCCATCGGGTCAATGTGAAAACGCACGATCATGGCAACACCTCTTCAAAAACAAATACTGGATATGCTATCAAATCAATAGCTGATGGCGCCCGCATGGTTTGGGCTAGAGCCCAAAATGGCTTAAAACACCCTGCCCGGCCACGCGTCCGCTGGCAAAACAGGCACTCAGCAGGTAGCCGCCGGTAGGCGCTTCCCAGTCGAGCATTTCGCCGGCGCAGAACACCGGCTGCGGCACGCCCTGCAAGGTCTGCAGGTGCAACTGGCCGTCCATGGCCTCAAAAGGCACGCCGCCGGCGCTGCTGATCGCTTCGTCGATGGGCCGGGCCGCCACCAGCCTGACCGGCAGGGCCTTGATCGCGTGCGCCAGTTGCACCGGGTCGTGGATGGCGTCCTTGCCGAGCAGCTCGTACAACATCGCGGCCTTGATGCCGTCGAGGTTGAGCCGGCTCTTGAGGTGGCTGGACAGCGAGCGCGAGCCGCGCGGATGCCGCACCTCGACCAGCACCTGCTCGGGCGACTTGTCGGGCAGCAGGTCGAGCAGGAAAGTTGCGCTGCCCTTCAGTGCAATTTCATCGCGCAGCAGGGGGGAGGCGGCGTAGATCAGGCTGCCTTCGACGCCGGTGGCGGTGGCCACGAACTCGCCCTTGCGGTGGAAGCTGCGGCCTTGCGAATCGGTGAAATGGATGGCGACCGACTTGAAGGGCTGGCCGGCAAAGCGGCTGGAGAAATGGTCGGTCCAGCCGGCCTGGCGCGCCGGGCTCTGGCCGATCAGCTCCTTGAAGAACTCCCGCCGGGTTTCGCCGGCATCCGCCACGGCCTCGGCGACCTGCGCCGGGCTGTCGGGCCGCGCGGCCACGTCAAAGCCACAGTTCGAAGGCTGCAGCGGCGCCACCGCCACGCCGCGGGCGGCCAGCAGCGGCACCCAGGCGCCGTCCGAACCGAGCCGCGCCCAGCTGCCGCCGCCCAGGGCCAGCACCACGGCGTCGGCCTGCACCTGCACCGGGCCGGTGGGGGTTGAAAACGTCAGCGAACCGTCGTCGGCCCAGCCCAGCCAGCGGTGCCGCATGGAAAACTTCACGCCCGCGGCGCGCAGGCGCTGCAGCCAGGCGCGCAGCAGCGGCGCGGCCTTCATGTCCTTGGGAAACACGCGGCCCGAACTGCCGACAAAGGTCTCCACCCCCAGGGCCTGGGCCCAGCCGCGCAGCTGGTCGGGGCCGAAGGCGGCCAGCAGCGGCTGCAGCTGCGCGCTGCGCTCGCCGTAACGGCTGAGGAAAGGTTCGGCGGCTTCGGAATGGGTGAGGTTCAGCCCGCCCTTGCCGGCCAGCAAGAACTTGCGGCCCACTGAGGGCATGGCGTCGTACACCTGCACGGACAGGGCCGCGCCGGCACCGGCCAGCACCTCGGCGGCCATGAGCCCGGCGGGGCCGCCGCCGATGATGGCCACACGCCGTGGCGCGGCGGGAGAAGTTGAATCGTTCAAGGAAATGTCCGTCTGCACGTGATGGCAATGTGAAATGGCACAGGAAGCAGGGCATGCCGGTGGGGCCGGTTTGCTCTGTTTTTTATAGCTGGCAGCGCCCGTCCCTCATGGGCTGCGATGCAAAAAGACTTGAAGCCTGGCAAAGGTGCCGGCACCAGGCCGATGCGCTGATGCCCTGATTATTGCAGTTCGCAGGAAAGCTCGACGACCGTTCCCCGCCCGGTCAGGAAAGCCGCCTTCACTGGCGCGCCGGGGTAAATCAGCTGCACCGCCGCCCGGTAGTCCTGCAACTGGGCCACCAGCGCAGGCTGCAGCTCCGGCGCTGCTGCCGATTTGTAGTCCAGCACCCACCAGTGGCCTTCATGGCCGGCATCCTTGCGCTGCACCAGGCGGTCCAGCCGCAGCGCCTGGCCGGCGTAGACCAGGTCGACCTCGTTGCCGTGCCAGGCCACCGCGTCGGGGCTCCATGCCCAGGCGCCCTCGCCCGCCAGGATGCGCCTGGCCAGCCCGGCAGCCTCGGCCCCCTGCGCCGGGCTCAGGCGAAACTCGCGCGCCGCTGCCTTCACCTGTTCCGTCGACAAGGCGCCGCCCCACTCCAGCAGGCGGTGCATGGCCTTGCCGATGCGCGCCTTCAGCGAGTCTTCATCCACCCGCTCCACCGCAGGCGCAGCGGGCGCCAGGGCTTCGGGCAAGGCAGGCAGCTCGGGCAGGTAAAAAACGCCGGTGTCCGCCAGGTCCGGCCGCGCCGCAGCGGATTCATCGGCCACCGGTGCAGGCAACTCGCCCACCAGCGCCTGCAGACGCTGCCACCAGCTTTCAGTGGTCACGCGATGTGGCTCGATCGAAGAAATCACCAATGTATGGCGGGCACGCGTCAGCGCCACATACAGGGCGTTGAGTTCTTCGCGCTTGCGGGCAGCCAGCTCGCTGGCCAGCGTGTCGGCGGCGCAGGCCGGCGGGCGGCTTTCGCTGACCAGAAAGACAAACTTGCGCGGCTCGGTCGCCTCGCCAGGCCAGTCGACCAGCACGCCCATGCTGTCGGCGTTGCGTTCCACGGTGTCGGTGTCCAGCAGCAGCACGGCCTCGGCTTCGAGGCCCTTGGCGCCGTGGATGGTCAGCAGCCGGACCGCCTCGCTGCTGACGGCGGCCGGCGCCTGGGTACCACCGGCCTTGAGCGCGCGCACAAAACCATAGGGCGTGGCGTAACGCCCGCCGTCCAGCGCCAGCGACACACCCAGCAGCGCGCGCAGATTCGCCAGCACTGCGCTGCGCTGCGCAGTCGGGGCGGCAGCACCAAAACGCGCCAGCACATCGCCGTCGTCGTAAATGCCCTGCAGCGCATCGTGCGGCGGCAGGCGGTCCAGCCAGCTCTTCCACTTGCTCAAAACAGGGCCCAGCCCTTTCAGGCCGGACGCAAGCAGCTCCTCTTTTTGTAGCAGGCTATACCACGGCAGGTGGTGCTCGCGCTGCAGCAGGGCCAGTTGCACCAGGCTTTCGTCGGCCAGCCCGAACAGCGGCGAACGCAGGGCGCGCGCCAGTGACAGGTCGTGCTGCGGCGACACCAGCACGTCGAGCAACGCCACCACGTCCAGCACTTCGCAGCAGTCGATGAGCTCGGTTTTTTCGCCGACCTGCGCGGGAATGTGCAGCGCACGCAACTCGTCCTGCAGCGGCAGCAGGCCGGCGCGCTTGCGCGAGAGGACCATCACATCCTGGGGGCGCAGCCCGGCGGCGACCTGTTCGGAGATCCAGGCAGCGGCCTGCCGCGCTTCGCGGGTGCGCAGGGTTTCTTCCGGCAGCTCGCGCGGCGTCGTCAGGCTGTCGCGCCAGCCGACGGCCAGCGGCGAGGTTTCTTCTTCGTCCCTGGCGCGGGGAATGGGCGGCAGGCGGCCCACGGCGCCGGCCAGACCCGAGGCCGTGGTGTGTTCGCGAAAGCCCTCGTACGCGTCGGTTTCACGCGCTGTGGCCATGACCGAGTTGACGGTGTCGATCACGGCTTCTGCATTGCGCCGGGTGTGGTCGCAGCTCAGCAGATCACCGCCCAGACCATGCACCACAAAAGCCTGCGCGGCCCGAAACACCTGCGGCTCGGCACGGCGGAAGCGGTAAATACTCTGCTTGGGGTCGCCCACCAGGAACACGCTGGGCGCCGAGCCCGCCCCCGAGTAACCGATGAGCCAGGCGTACAGCGCCTGCCACTGCAGCGGGTTGGTGTCCTGGAACTCATCGATCATCAGATGGCGGATGCGCGCGTCCAGCCGCTCCTGCACCCAGCCCGACAGGACAGGGTCGGCCAGCATCAGCAGCGCGGCGCGCTCGACATCATTCATGTCGACCCAGCCGCGGTCGCGCTTCAGGGCCGTGAACTGGGCAATCAGCACGCGCGTCAGGCGCGCCATGCGCTGCTGGTACAGCCAGGCGTCGTGCTGCTGGCGAGCCGCCACCACGCGCAGCACCAAGTCCTGGGCCATGCGCACCTGCTCGATGCCGACGATTTTTTCGCCGAACTTGCGCGGCGTGCCCTTCTCGGTCAGCAGGGCCGCGATGGCCGCCGGGAAGTCGCCGGCGGTCAGGGCGCGCTCCAGCTCCACGCCTTTGGCCGAAAAAGTCGGTGCGCTCGCGCGGCCCAGCGCCACGGCGGCGTCACTGAGGGTTTGCCGGTGAACGCGGTTGGTGCTGAGCAGCTCTTCCGGTTCATCGAGGCCGTCAAATTCGGTGAACTGTGCGCTGAAGGCTTGCACCGAGGTGTCGATCACGCCTTTTTCATCGGCCAGCGTGAACTCGGTGCGCTTGTCGAGTGCGGCCTGCAAAGCCTTGTCGGCCTGGAAACGCCCATAGGCCAGCACCACGGCTTCGAAGTCGGCCTTGAGCGCTGTATCAGCTGACACCGCGGCGTAAAAGCGCCGCCACACCAGCGCGCGTGCCGGTGCGTCGTCCTCCAGCAGCTCGTAGTTCACCGGCAGTTCCAGGCGCTGCAGCACCGCCACCGGCGCGCTGCGCAGCAGGGCCGCAAACCAGCTGTGGAAGGTGCGGATCTGCACCGAGCGGCCGCTGGCGAGGATGGAGCGGTATAAATTTGATAGCTGCTCGCGCACGACCTGTGCGGACTGCAGGCCTTTTTGGCTTGAAAAATCGACCCGGACGCCGCGTATTTCCAGTTCGCGTTGAAGGGTCTCGTCGTCGGCATGGGCAAAGGCCTTGAGCCAGTCGTCCAGCCGCTCGCGCATTTCGCCGGCGGCTTTTTTGGTGAAGGTGATCGCCAGGATCTCGTGCGGCAGCACCTGCTGCCCGGGTGCGGCCGTGGCACCGTCAAGCAAAGCCCGCACGATGCGCGACACCAGCATCCAGGTCTTGCCGGCACCGGCGCAAGCCTCTACCGCCACGCTGCGCCGCGGGTCGCAGGCGATGGCGTAGAACGCATCGGCGGAGACCGGCTCGCCGTTGCACTCGTAGGCGGCGGCGTGGGGAATCAGCGTTGGGGTTGAAGCGCTCATACGCCCTCTCCTGCCGTGGATTCCCCGTCCAGACTCCAAAAGTCTTTACGACAGAGTCCTCGGCCAGCGCAGTAATCACAGGCCTTGCCTTCGCCCAGCGCCGGCAGTTTGGCGCCGCGTGCGATGCGCGCCATGTCGGTCAGGATGCTGTCGATGAGCTCGTCGCGCAAGCCGACGATGTCGGGCTGCTCATAGGTTTTGGTGGGCTCTTTTTCGCCGAGGTTGACATAGGCCGCCGCCAGGGTGTCGTCGCTCATCAAGGCGGCATAAAACGCCAGCTGGGTGTCCTCCTGGCCGTTCTTGATGCGCTCGCTCGTGGTGGTGCGCGACTCGGTCTTGTAGTCGATCACCAGAGCGTGTCCGTCCGGCTGGCGGTCGATGCGGTCAAGCTTGCCGAGCAGCGTGAGCGAGCCGACGGGCACTTCGCGCCAGACTTCGGCTTCGTCGAATACCGCGCCGCTGGCTTCGTGGTCCACCAGCCATTTCAAATAGCCCTCGCGTACGCCGGGCCAGGCCGCGGCAAAAGGCAAAAACTCGCTGTCGCTGAGTGCCAGCTCCTGCGTGGCGCGCTCGGCCGCTACATTTATCATAGCTGTCCGCGCTGATATATCGGACGTTGGCGCCGCTTTGAGTGCTTCATGAAAATGCCGCAGCAGGCTGTGCAGCCAGTTGCCGAAGTCGCGCTTGCCCAGCTCGCTTTCGAGTTCTTCGGGCTCCTGAAGCCGCAGCTGGCGCAGCGCAAAAAAGCGGTAGGGGCAACGCCGCAAATCTTCATAGGCGCTGGCCGAAAGCCGGGTGACGGGCAAGGCCTCACCGGTCGGAAAGGGATGGGGCGTGGGCTGGGTGGCCACGGCACGCAGGCTGCGAGGGTCGGTGGCCATGCCCTGTGCTGCGTCCTCACCCTGCCCTCGGTCCAGCAGCAGCTCCTGCACAAAGCCGCTGGGGATCAGATGTTCGCCCGATTCGCTGGTGCGCCAGAGCACATCGAGATGCGACATGTGCAGGGCGTACTGCCAGGCCTGGCGCTGGGCGGCGGCAAGCACTTCCCGCGACGGCAGGCCCAGCAGCTCGCGCTGGCCGGGCGTCCAGGGGCCGGCGGGTTCCGGCGACACCGGCAGGCGGATTTCATCGCAGCCGGGCAGCACCACGGCCTGCATGGGCCGGCCAAGCAGTTGCGGCAGCGGCAGGATCACCACCTGCTCTGCGGGCGGATGCACAGGGGAAAACTTGCCGCCTTCGAGCGCCTGGTTGGCCCACTGTGTGAAGTCATGCAGCCGCATCACCGGCGATGCTTCGAATTCGGTCTCGGCGCCTTCATGCAGGCGCAGCACATCCAGCACTGTTTGCCCGGCCTCGTCCTGCGCCAGCGCATCCCACTGCCCCGCCGCTTGCAGGAGGGCGCGCAGGTCACGCAGCCACATCGCCAGAGGGCGAGCCCGGCCGAATGGGCTGCGCAATGCGTTCACTTCGCGCGCCAGCGGACCCGTTGCCGCAAAGGCGGGCGGCAGGATGTCTTCTTCCGGAAAATCCGGCAGGTCGCGCCAGGCACGCACGCCGGTCTTGCGCAGTTCGGTTTCAGCAGCAGTGACCAGGGCAGCGTCAAATGCCGCTGCGTTTTTCAACCAGTCCAGCACGGCATCCGTCGATGCATCCCAGGGCATGGCGCGCAGCAGGCTCATCAGGCTGGCGGCGGCGCGGGTGGTGGAGAGCTTCCAGCCGGTTTCGTCGCGCATGGCGATACCGCGCTCGGCCAGCATGGCGCCGACACGGCGCGTGAGTTGCCGGTCCTGCGCAATCAACGCTACCGGGCTGCGGCCTTGCGCCAGATGCGCCAGCACGCAGGCGGCGGCGCGGCCGGCTTCGTCTTCAGCGTCTTGCGCAATATGCAGCGCAGTCGGTGCCGATGGCTGTTCCAGGGAAAGGCACAGCGGGATGGAAACCGAACGTTCGCCGAAATGCGCCTTCAGGGCTTCGGTGAGCGGATCAGCCTGAAAGCCTTCCAGCACCGCAAACAGCTGCGGTTTCGCCTGGAAAAGACGGTCTGTCGGATAGCTTGAAGCAGCAACCCAGGCCAGCGCAATGCGCCCCACAGCAGCCTCGAGCGCCAGCACCGGCGAATCCAGGCCTGCACCCAGCGTCAGCGCCAGCCGCTCGCTCCAGGCCCGGCGCCCGGCCGGCACGACGGCAGCGGCCACACCGGCCAGGCTCCAGGCCGCCTCGACCAGCCGGCCGGCCAGCGCATCCTGCTGGGCGCCGAGGCCCGCGCGGCCCAGCAGCGAGGCGGCCGTCAGCATGTCGACCGCCACATCCATGCGCACATCGTCGCCCGAGGGCACATGCAAGCCCAGCGTGCCGCCCAGGCCGCTGGCCCAGTTCATGGTGGTCTCAAAGCGGGGAACAAAAAAGGTCTCGCCCGCCTGCGCAGCCCAGGCACGGCGTGCCTGCTGGATCAGCTGGGCATAGGGCAGCAACACCACAGCCTCTGCCGGGTGGACCTTCCGCGCCCGCACCACGGCTGCCAGCTGGCCCATCGCCTGCTGCCAGCACAGCGCATCAGGCGTAGGCAAGGCGGCGTCAGCGGTCGGGGCAAGTGGCATGGCGGGGTTTGGGAAAGGCTGGTCGCAGGAAAGGAATGGGCAAAGTCCGTGAAATGAAGCGGGCGCGGTGGCCAAAAGCCGCAAATTGAATGATCACTATCGGAGCCATAGCCCCGGCGTGCCCGACCCGGCCACTTGCTTTCTGCCACAATGACTGCAACTTTAGCCCTTAACGTATCGTAACCATCCTAACCAGACAAAGGAGCCGCCATGGCGAGCGAACTGATCAAACATACCACCGATGCCACCTTCGAAGCCGACGTGCTGCAGGCCTCCAAACCCGTGCTGGTCGACTACTGGGCCGAGTGGTGCGGCCCCTGCAAGATGATTGCCCCGATTCTGGACGAAGTCGCCACCGGTTACGACGGCCGCTTGCAGATCGCCAAGATGAATGTGGACGAAAACCGCGACATTCCCGCCAAGTTCGGCATTCGCGGCATCCCGACGCTGATGCTGTTCAAGGACGGCCAGCTCGCTGCCACCAAGGTCGGCGCCATGAGCAAGGCCCAGCTGACTGCTTTCATCGACCAGCAACTGGCCTGACCGGCCTTGTCCCCAGCCACCGGCGCGCTGTCCCTGCACAGCCTGCCGGGGCGCCATCCGGCATGAAGCGGATCGGCAGGACCGGCTCCCGCACCCCCATCACCCCGCTAGACCCCCCGAATTTCCTGTCATAATGGCCCTGTTCGCTGACCGGCTGCTGCCGGCCGGTTCGAGTTCCCGGTTTGTGAAGCGCCTCTAGCTTCCTTTCAAACCTCCCCCGTTTTTTATCTGAACTCCGCGAGGAGTTGACTTCACGCAAGGTTTCCCCATGCACTTAAACGAACTCAAGGCACTGCACGTGTCTGAAGTCCTCAAGCAGGCCGAAGAGCTTGAGATCGAAAACACCGGCCGCATGCGCAAGCAGGAGCTGATGTTCGCGATCATCAAGAAGCGCTCCAAAACGGGTGAAACCATCGTCGCCGACGGCGTGCTCGAAGTGCTGCCCGACGGCTTCGGCTTCCTGCGTGCGCCGGACTCCAGCTACACCGCGTCCACCGACGACATCTACATCAGCCCGAGCCAGATCCGCCGCTTCAACCTGCACACCGGCGACATGATCGAAGGCGAAGTGCGCACCCCGAAAGACGGCGAGCGCTACTTTGCGCTGAACAAGCTCGACAAGGTCAACGACGGCGCACCTGAAGCCAACAAGCACAAGGTGATGTTCGAGAATTTGACGCCGCTGTTCCCGCGCGAGCAGTTCAAGCTCGAGCGAGACATCAAGGGCGAGGAAAACCTGACCAGCCGCATCATCGACATCATTGCCCCGATCGGCAAGGGCCAGCGCGCCCTGCTGGTGGCGCCGCCCAAGTCCGGCAAGACCGTGATGATGCAGAACATCGCCCACGCCATCACCGCCAACTACCCCGAAGTGGTCATGATGGTGCTGCTGGTCGACGAGCGACCTGAAGAGGTCACCGAGATGCAGCGCAGCGTGCGCGGCGAAGTGATTTCCTCGACCTTTGACGAACCCGCCGCCCGCCACGTGCATGTCGCCGAAATGGTGATCGAGCGCGCCAAGCGCCTGGTCGAACTCGGCAAGGACGTCGTGATCCTGCTGGACTCGATCACCCGTCTGGCCCGTGCCTACAACAACGTGCTGCCCTCTTCCGGCAAGGTGCTGACCGGCGGTGTCGACGCCAACGCGTTGCAGCGCCCGAAACGTTTCTTTGGCGCCGCGCGCAAGATCGAGGAAGGCGGCAGCCTGACCATCATCGGCACCGCGCTGGTCGATACCGGCAGCCGCATGGACGAGGTGATTTTTGAAGAGTTCAAGGGCACCGGCAACTGCGAGATCCACCTGGACCGCCGCCTCTACGAAAAACGCGTGTTCCCGGCGATTCACCTGAACCGCAGCGGCACCCGCAAGGAAGAGCTGCTGCTGGCCCCCGAGATCCTGCAAAAGTCGCGCATCCTGCGTCAATTCATGTACAACATGGACGAAATCGAGTCCATGGAGCTGATGCTCAAGAACATGAAGGCCACCAAGAACAACCACGAGTTCTTCGACATGATGCGAAGGGGTGGTTAACCCCCTGCCCGCTGACTGAATTAGTCCAGCCGGGGCCGCGGAACCGGCTTTGCCGGGCCGCAGGCGCAGCGCCCCCTCGGGGGGCAGCGTTTACACGCAGTGAAAAGCGTGGGGGCACGTAAGTGCTTGATTCCATGGCATAATGCGAGGCTTCACGGAAAGTGCCCAGAACTGGTCTGGGTGGCTCCCGAAACGAACAAGGAAAGATCATGAAAGAAGGCATTCACCCCAACTACCGCGAAGTTTGTTTCCTGGACATGTCCAATAACTTCAAGTTTGTGACCCGCTCCTGCGCCAACACCAAAGAAATGGTGAAGATGGAAGACGGCCGCGAACTGCCGCTGTACAAACTCGATACGTCGAGCGAATCGCACCCGTTTTACACCGGCACACAGAAATCCGTGGACAACATGGGTGGCCGCGTCGAGAAATTCCGCAACCGTTTTGGCAAGACCGCTGCCAAAGACGCTGCACCAGCGCCTGCTGCCGAGTAAGCTGCGAAACAGCTTCGGCCACACGAAAAAGCAGCCTGAATGTCAGGCTGCTTTTTTTTGCCCCAAAATCAGGGCTTCCGCTTCGCCTGACCTCCCTTGAACAAACCCTCGCCAGCCATCATTGCCCAGTCCGCAGTTCGCCGCTTGCCCCGGTTGGCGCTGCTGCTGTTCTGCCTGGCCTATGTGCTTCCGGGTTTTCTGGGGCGCGGGCCCTGGAAAAATGCCGACATTGCGGCCTTTGGCACCATGCGCGAACTGGCAGCCGGCCACACCAGCTGGCTGCATCCGCAACTGCTGGGGCAGGCCGGCGAGTTTGAAGCGCTGGCGCCCTACTGGCTGGGCGCACTGGCGATCAAGGCACTGCCCTTTCTTGACCCTGCGTTGGCAGCGCGGATACCGTTCGGCCTGCTGCTGGCGCTGACGCTGCTGTGCACCTGGTACGCCGTTTACTACCTGGCGCGCAGCCCGCAGGCCCAGCCCGTGGCGTTTGCCTTTGGCGGAGAAGCCAGCCCGGTTGATTACGCCCGGGCCATTGCCGACGCCGCCTTGCTGGCATTGATCGCCAGTCTCGGCCTGGCCCAGCTCTCGCATGAAACCACCCCCGCCCTGGCGCAGCTCGGTTTCACGGCACTGGTTTTTTATGCCGTGGCGGCCAGCGCCTACCGCAACGCCTGGAAAATCATGGGCCCGGCCCTCGGGCTAGGGGTCGGCCTGGCCGGACTGGCGCTGAGTGGCGCGCCCACGGTGGCGGCCCTCCTGGGCGCCGGCAGCACCCTGGTCGCGCTGGGCCGCGCGCAAAGCACCCGGCCGGACAACCAGCCGGCCCCTGCCTGGCGCTGGGTGCTGCTGACCGGCGTCCTGACCCTGGCGGTCGCGGCCTTGTCCTGGGCGCTGGATCTCTGGCGCTGGCGCATTGAAATTCCCGGCCTGGAAAGCCCGGCCGACCGCAAGGAATGGCGCAGCATCGCGCGCCTGCTGGTCTGGTTCACCTGGCCCACCTGGCCGCTGGCCGCCTGGACCCTGTGGCGCTGGCGCCGGCAACTGACCAGCCGGCACGTGGCCCTGCCGCTGTGGTTTGCGCTGGTAGCGCTGGCCGCCACGGTGACCACCCCCGCGTCGGACCGCAGCCTGCTGCTGAGCCTGCCGCCGCTGGCGGCCCTGGCGGCCTTTGCCTTGCCCACCCTCAAGCGCAGCGTGGCTTCGCTGATTGACTGGTTCACGCTGCTGTTTTTCACCGGCTGCGGCATCATCATCTGGGTGATCTGGATAGCGATGCAGACCGGCATGCCCAGGCAGCCCGCCGCCAACGTCGCCAAGCTGGCGCCTGGCTTTGAGCCCAGCTTTTCGTGGCTGGCCTTTCTGGCTGCGGCGCTGGCCACGCTGGCCTGGGCCTGGCTGGTCAAGTGGCGGGCCGGCCGCCAGCGCGCGGCGGTGTGGAAATCCATGGTGCTGCCCGCCGGCGGCGCCACGCTGTGCTGGCTGCTGCTGATGACGCTGTGGCTGCCCCTGCTCGACTACGCCCGCAGCTACGCACCGCTCTCGCGGCAGGTCGCGGCGCGTGTCGAGCCCGGTGCCTGCGTCGAGGTGTACGGCCTGAACAGCGCCCAGGTGGCCGCTTTTCAGTACCACGGTCAGCTTGAGCTGCGCCAGGCCGGTGCCAGGGCCGCCTGTCCCTACCTGGTGGTGGACGCCGATGCGCAGGACACGCTGAGCAAACACGTCAACCTGCCCGACTGGGCCTACCTGGCCACCTTGCGCCGACCCACCGACAAGAACGAAAACGTGGCGCTGTACAAAAGAGTCAGCGTGGCGCCGTCCGGCCAGGCGGCCGACCCGGGCACGGCATCGGGCCGCCAGCGACCGTAAGCGGCCCGCCACTCCGCGCCGGAAGGCCATGCGCAAGACATGTACGGTCGCAATGCGGCCCTTCTCCTACGGCCACTTGCGTCAACACCCTCTGACGAAGGCCTGGCCGCAGGAGAAAAATGGTGCATGACCAAACTATCCGTCCGTCCGACCTCTCCCGCGGACATTGATGCCTTACTGAAGCTGCAGGCTCATGTCTACCCCACCATCGCACCCTGGCGGCGCGATCAACTGGCCCACCAGCTGGACCTGTTCCCCGAAGGACAGCTGGTCGCCACGCTGGACCAGCGCATCGTCGGCTGCGCCAGCGCGCTGGTGATTGCCTGGGACGAATGGGCAGACGAACACACCTGGTCCCAGATCACCGCCGCCGGCACCTTCGACACGCACAACCCGGCAGGATTCACCTTGTACGGCGCCGAGGTTTTTGTCGATCCGCGCCTGCGCGGCAAACGGGTCGGCCACGCCCTGTACGAAGGCCGGCGCCGCATTTGCCGGCAACTCAATCTCCGGCGCATCATTGCCTGCGGCAGACTGCCGGGGTATAGCGTCGTGGCACATCAGATGTCGATAGAACTCTATGCAAAAAAAACCTTATGGGGTGATTTCGTGGACCCTGTGCTGAGCTTTCAGCTGCGTGAGGGATTCCGCTACTGCGGCATCATGGAAAACTACCTGCCCGAAGACAGCGATTCTCTCGGTCACGCCGCGCTGATCGCCTGGATCAACCCGGACTACGACCCGACGCAAAAACCCGCCCTGCAGCTGGCCGCAGCCCTGCAGCAAGAGGCGACAGCATGAGCAGCACCGACCTCGCGCGCGAACCCGCGCACAAACCCCAGCAGACCACCGTACGCATTGCCGCGGTGCAATACCTGCTGCGCGCCATCAGCGACTGGGACGGCTTTGAGAACCAGGTCCGCTTCGTGATGAAAGCAGCCGGCGACTACAAACCCCAATTCGTGATGTTTCCGGAAATTTTCACCACCCAGCTGCTGTCCTTCATGGACACCAGCGACCTGCGCAGCGCGGTGCGGGAAATGGACAGCTACACCGGCCGCTACATCGCGCTGTTCACCGAGCTGGCGGCGCATTGGGGTGTCCACATCATCGGCGGCAGCCACCCGACCATCACCAACGGACGCCTGCTCAACACCGCCTATCTTTTCACGCCCGGCGGCAAGGTGTTCACCCAGGACAAGATTCACCTGACACGCTGGGAGAAAGAGAAATGGAAGGGGGACCCGGGCAACGAATTGAAGGTGTTTGAAACGCCCTACGGTCGCATCAGCATCCTGATCTGCTACGACATCGAGTTTCCCGAACTCTCGAGAAAGGTGTGCGAACAGGGAGCCGACATCATTTTCGTGCCGTCCTGCACCGACGACAGGCAGGGTTTCTGGCGGGTGCGCTACTGCTGCCATGCGCGCGCCATCGAGAACCAGGTGTACGTTGCCGTGACCGGTACCGTGGGAAATCTTGCCGTCGAGGGACTGGGGCTTCATTTTGGCCAGGCCGCGATCATCACCCCGTCCGACTTTCCCTTTGCGCGGGACGGCATCGCTGCCGAGGGTGTGCCCAACATGGAGCAGATCGTGATTGCCGACGTGGACCTGGGCAAACTGGTCAGCAACCGGGTCAACGGCACCACCATCCCGCTGTACGACAAACGGGTTGACGTCTACGCCAATGATGTCGAGATCGTCTCCACGGTCTGACGCAGCCGGTCAAGGCAGCATCAGCCGGAAGCATCAAACGGGTTGAAGCTGGCGCACCCGGGCGGCGGGAAAAACAATCGAAAATCGCGAGCCCTGGCCAGGCTGGCTTTCGATGCGAAGCTCGGCACCGTGGCGCTGTGTCACGTGTTTGACAATCGCCAGGCCCAGCCCGGTCCCGCCGGTTTCACGCGAGCGGCTGCGATCCACCCGGTAAAAACGTTCGGTCAGGCGTGGAAGGTGTTCCGCAGCGATGCCGGGTCCGGTGTCCTGCACCTGGAATTCCCCACGACCGTCGTCGAGCAGCCGCCAGCTGACCTTGATCAGGCCTGAAGGCGGGGTGTAACGCACGGCGTTGGTCACGAGGTTGGACATGGCGCTGAGAAGTTCGTTCTGCACGCCCGCCAGCTCGCAGGGTGGACCCGGTTCAAACTCCAGCCTGTGGCCCGCAGGGGCCAGCATGGCCGACAGCGAGCGAGCCTCCTGCTCGCATTGCGCCAGCAAGGCACCGGTCGTCACCCACTCAGCGGTATCGGGGAACGGGCTGCCCTCAAGCCGGGACAAGGTGAGCAGGTCGTTGACCAGCGTCTGCATGCGCTGCGACTGCTGCGCCATCAGGCCCAGGTACCTGGCTCGCTCGGGCTCCTTGAGCGGCAGCGTCTGCAGCGTTTCAATAAAACCCGACAACACCGTCAGCGGCGTGCGGATTTCATGTGACACATTCGCCACAAAATCGCGGCGCATGGCTTCCGCCAGCTCAAGCGCGGTGACGTCCCTCGACAGAAGCAGCTTGCGGTCCCTGCCGTAGGCATGCAGATGCACCGCCAGCCTGACGGGCCGCGCCGGCGTTGACCGGCCGCCAGGGATCATCACATCGCGGGAGAAGTTGCCCGAGGCCAGGTAGGCCGTAAAAGCGGGAGCGCGCACGAGGTTGGCAATATGCTGCATCACGTCGCGTTGGGCGTCAAAACCAAAATGCTGGGCGGCAGTCTGGTTGCACCATTCAATCCGCCCGTCCGCATCGAGCAGCACCACGCCGTTCGGAGAAGCCTGCATGGCCGCCAGGAATTCGTTGAGACGTGCCTGGCTTTCCTGGTAACGGCGATCACGATTCTTCAGCATGCGACGGGTCCGGTCGGCGATTTCACCCCACACCCCGCCGGCTGGCGGCGATGCGCCGGGCAACGAGCCCGGCTCTTCCGCGTTCTGCTCGGCCCGCAACCACTTCAACAAACGCGTCGTCTGCAAGCTGTCGATCAAGAGCCAGACAATGCTGGCAATCAGAAGTCCCGGCGCCGCGCCTTCCTTGCCGCCCAACCACCAACCCAAGCCAGACCCGAGCAGCAGAAGGGCTGCAAAAGTTATCCAGCGATTGATCATGTGCCGGATTGTGCAGCAGCGGGTTGACCGACCGTTGCCAGCCCCGTCAGCCTGTAACCCGCGCCGCGTACCGTTTCCACCATCGCACCGGCCGCGCCGAGCGCCTCGCGCAGGCGCTTGACGTGCACGTCCACCGTGCGTTCCTCGATGAACACGTGGTCGCCCCAGACCTTGTCCAGCAGCGTGCTGCGGCTGTGCACCCGCTCGGCATGTTTCATCAGGTAGTGCAGCAGCTTGAACTCCGTGGGGCCGAGCTTGAGTTCCTGACCCTGGAAGGAAATGCGGTGCGTGGCAGCGTCGAGCAACAACTCGCCAACCGTCACGCTGTCGCTGACCGACTCCGGCGCACGCCGGCGCAGCACCGCGCGTATGCGGGCCAGCAACTCCTGCGTGGAAAAGGGCTTGGTGATGTAGTCGTCGGCGCCGGCGTCCAGGCCGGCGACCTTGTCGGGTTCGTCGCCCTTGGCGGTCAGCATCAGGATGGGAATGCTTTTGGTACGGGCCTGTTTGCGCAGGTGCCGCGCCAGCGACAGCCCGCTTTGCCCGGGGAGCATCCAGTCCAGCAAAATCGCATCGGGAAGCACCGCATCGAGTTCGCGCTGCGCAGCAACGCTGTCGCCGGCAATCACCGGGGAGAAGCCGCCGTGCGTCAGGTTCACTGCGATGAGCTCGGCAATCGCCGGCTCATCCTCAACAATCAGTATGCGCGGCAGGTGTTTCATGTGCAGATGAGGTCCATTACTTGACCGCCGACTCGATCTGATCCATCGGGGTGTGCCGGACGTCGGCGCCCTTGACGATGTAGATGATGAACTCGGCAATGTTCTTGGCATGATCGCCGACGCGTTCGATGGCCTTGGCCACGAACAGCAGGTCCAGGCTCGGCGAAATGGTGCGCGGGTCTTCCATCATGTAGGTGATGAGCTTGCGCACGAAACCATCAAACTCCTTGTCAATCAGGTCATCTTCCTTCAGGATCGAAACCGCCGCGGCCGTATCGAGACGGGCAAACGCATCCAGCGCCTTGCGCAGCAGTGCCGATGCAAGCTCTGCCGCCACATTCAGTTCAGAAGCAGGCAGGGCCCGCGAGGATCCACTCTCAATGATGGACTTGACCATGCGGGCGATTTTTTCCGCCTCGTCACCGGCACGCTCCAGGTTCGCCGTGGTTTTCGAAATCGCAATCAGCAGCCGCAAATCGCGTGCGGTCGGCTGGCGCCGCGCAATGATGGACGACAGGTCACGGTCAATGTCGACTTCCATCGCATTGACCTGGGCCTCGGTCTCAATGACCTGGTTGGCGGTTTCGGCGCTGAACTGCGACAGCGCATAAATGGCGTGGCGAATCTGGGATTCGACCAGCCCGCCAAGCTCCATCACGCGCGAGGACACGGTGTTGAGTTCGCTGTCAAACTGGGTGGACAAATGTTTTTCGGGCATGGTGCGCTCCTGGTGTCTGGTCAGCCGAAACGGCCGGTGATGTAGTCTTCGGTTTCCTTGCGCTTGGGTTTGAAGAAGAGGTCTTCGGTCGCACCAAACTCGATCAGGTCGCCCAGGTACATGTAGGCCGTGTAGTCGCTGCAGCGGGCCGCCTGCTGCATGTTGTGTGTCACGATGACCACCGTGTAGTCTTCCTTCAGTTCGGCAATCAGCTCTTCGATCTTGGCGGTCGACAGCGGATCAAGCGCCGAGCAGGGTTCGTCGAGCAACAACACTTCCGGCTTGATCGCGATGCCGCGTGCGATACACAGGCGTTGTTGCTGGCCGCCCGACAGGCTGGCGCCGTTCTGGTTGAGTTTGTCCTTGACCTCGTTCCACAGCGCGGCCTTGCCCAGCGCCCATTCGACGCGCTCGTCCATGTCGCTGGCGTTCAGGCTTTCGAACAGCTTCACGCCATAGGCAATGTTGTCGTAAATGGACATGGGAAACGGCGTTGGTTTCTGGAACACCATGCCGATGCGCGCGCGGATCAGCGAAACGTCTTCCTTGGACGTGATCATGTTCTCGCCGCCCATCATGACCTGGCCCTCGGCGCGCTGGTCGGGGTAAAGCTCATACATGCGGTTGAAGGTCCGCAACAGGGTGGATTTCCCGCAGCCCGAGGGACCGATGAAAGCCGTGACCTTCTTTTCCGGAATGTCCAGGTTGACGTTCTTGATCGCGTGGAACTTGCCGTAGTAAAAATTCAGGTCGCGCACCGACATCTTGACCGTTTCATTGCGCGCCAGGGGAGTTGTTTGCATCTCGCTTCTTCCTCAATTCTTGTTTCTGAAAAGCACGCGTGCCAGGATGTTCAGCGCCAGCACACCCAGCGTGATCAGCAGCACGCCGGCCCACGCCAGCTTCTGCCAGTTCTCGAACGGGCTCATGGCGAACTTGAATATCGTCACAGGCAGGCTGGCCATCGGCTGGCTCAAATCGCTGGTCCAGAACTGGTTGGACAGCGCGGTGAAGAGCAGCGGCGCGGTTTCACCGGCCACGCGGGCCACTGCCAGCAGCACCCCGGTCACGACACCGGCCTGCGCGGCACGCAGCGTGATGCCCATGATCACCTTCCACTTGGGGCTGCCCAGGGCATAGGCGGCTTCCCGCAGCGCGTTTGGCACCAGCTTGAGCATGTTGTCCGTGGTCCGGATGACCACCGGAATGATCAGCAGCGCCAGGGCAACCACACCGGCCCAGCCTGAAAAGCTTTTGACCTGGGCAACAATCAAGGCATACACAAACAGGCCGACCACGATGGACGGAGCCGACAGCAGGATGTCGTTGACAAAACCGGTCAGCTTGCCCAGGCGCGTGTGGGCGCCATATTCGGCGAGATAGATGCCGGCCAGCACGCCGATTGGTGTGCCCAGCGCGGTCGCCAGCAGCACCATGGTGAGCGAGCCGAAGATGGCGTTGGCCAGCCCGCCGGTTTCAGCATTGGGCGGCGGCGTCATTTCGGTGAACAGGGCGATGCTGAGCCCCCCCAGACCGAGGCGGAAGGTCTCGAAAAGAATCCACATCAGCCAGAAAAGGCCAAAGGCCATGGCCCCCAGCGACAGCGTGATGGCGACGATGTTCACCGTCTTGCGCTGACGAAACTTGGCCAGCCGGGCCTGCTGGGCGGGGTTGGTTCCTGCGCTGCTCATGTGCGGGCTCCCTCGCCTTTTTGCAGGCGTGACAGCAGCAGCTTGGACAGACTCAGGACCACGAAGGTAATGAAAAACAGGACCAGGCCCAGGTAAATCAGCGCGGCCTGGTGCAGCCCTTCACTGGCTTCCGCAAACTCGTTGGCCAGTGCAGAGGTGATGCTGTTGGCCGCCTGAAACAGCGACAGGGAATCGAGCTGGTTGAAGTTGCCGATCACAAAAGTCACCGCCATGGTTTCGCCCAGCGCCCGCCCCAGACCAAGCATGATGCCGCCGATCACGCCGGCCTTGGTATAGGGCAGCACAATCCTGAAAACAACTTCCCAGGTGGTGGCGCCCAGCGCATACGCCGACTCCTTGAGCATGGGCGGGGTGACCTCAAACACATCACGCATCACGGAGGCGATGAATGGAATGATCATGATGGCCAGAATGATGCCCGCGGCCAGAATGCCGATGCCGACAGGCGGACCGGAGAACAGCGCGCCCAGGTAAGGCACATCGCCAAAAGCGGCCTGCAACGGCGCCTGCACATATTGGGCAAGAATGGGGCCAAAGACGAGCAGGCCCCACATGCCATAAACGATGGAGGGCACGGCCGCCAGCAGTTCAATGGCCACACCCAGCGGCCGCCTGAGCCAGCGCGGCGACAGCTCGGTCAGAAACAATGCAATGCCAAAACTCACGGGCACGGCAATCAGCAACGCGACAAACGAGGTCATCAGCGTGCCGTAAATCATGACCAGGCCGCCGTATTTGTTCTGCACCGGGTCCCACTCAGAAGTCCACAAAAAGCTCAGGCCGTACTCTTTGATGGCCGGCCAGGCGCCCATGACGAGCGCCAGGATGATGGCGGCCAGCAACAACAGGGTGACGACAGCCGCCAGCCGGGCCATCCACTCGAAGACCAGATCGGCCGTCCGGCTTGATCGGCGCTGGGTCGGTGAGGGGGGAACTGACATGGTTGTTTCTCTGCTGCTGTATGAACTTGCAGGAAGTGTAGCTGCCACGGCAGACTCCTAAACAGATATGAAAAAAGGCGAAGCGACACCCGTCGCTTCGCCCACTCCGAAGCGTACTTACTTGACCGCAACGGCCTTTCCGGAACCATCGGTGATCTTGCTCCAGGACTGGCGAATAACTGCTTTCACCGAGTCAGGCATGGGCACGTAGTCGAGGTCATCGGCCATCTTGTCGCCGCTGTTATAGGCCCAGTCGAAAAACTTCAGCGTCTGGGTGGCCTGGGCCGGCTTGTCCTGCTTGGCGTGCATCAGGATGAACGTCGCGCCGGTGATGGGCCAGGCGTCCTTGCCTGGCTGCTCGGTCAGGATCTGGTAGAACGACTTGCTCCATGCGGCTCCGGCGGCGGCCGCCTTGAACGCCGTGTCGCTGGGCTGTACATAACTGCCGGCCGCATTGCGCATGGCCACGTGGGTCTGCTTGTTCTGCTTGGCATAGGCGTACTCGACATAACCAATCGAATTGGGCAGACGCTGCACAAAGGCGGACACGCCCTCGTTGCCTTTGCCGCCAGCACCGGTTGGCCAGTTCACCGCGGTGCCCTCGCCCACTTTGGCCTTCCACTCGGGGTTCACCTTGGACAGGTAGTTGGTGAAGATGAAGCTGGTGCCCGAGCCATCGGCGCGGCGAACCACAGCAATCGCAGCGTCCGGCAGCGGCACGCCCGGATTCAAGGCGGTGACGGCTGCGTCATTCCACTTGGTGATCTTGCCGAGGTAGATGTCGCCCAGCACGGCGCCTGTCAGCTTGATCTGGCCAGCAGCGATGCCCTTGATGTTGACGACGGGAACCACGCCGCCAATCACCGTTGGAAATTGCAGCAGGCCGTCCTTGAGCAACTCAGCATCGGTCAGCGGCGCATCGGAAGCACCGAAATCGACGGTTTTGCCGCGGATCTGGCGAATGCCGGCACCGGAGCCCACGGACTGATAGTTGATCCGCACCCCGGTCGCCTTGTTATAGGCATCTGCCCATTTGGCATAAATCGGTGCGGGGAAGGAAGCGCCGGCACCCGTGACGTCCTGGGCGCTGGCCAAGGAGGCAAAAGACAGAGCGGTCAGGGCCAGCACGCTGGCGACGGTCGCCTTGAAATTCAGATTCATTTGTACACCTCTTGAGTTGATGAAAGATGTAAGGACTGTAGGAGGCTTGTGTGACAGCCGTATGACACCCTACATCCATCCGGCCGAGCCTGGCCACCCAAACCCACGGGAGCCCCGTGCAATGCAAGGGGTCACGAAATTGTCATGGAACGTTCCTATCATCACCTTGTTTTCTAACCAGGAGTAACACAATGTTCCATCGCCGTCTGATTTTGATCGCCGCTGCAGCCGCCATGGTGGCCGGTTGCGCAACCCGTTCCGTGCCCGCGCCAGTGGCCGACACCATCGCCGCCACGCCATCGCTGAGCACGCTCAACAGCCTGATCGTCAAGGCGGGCCTGACCTCCACCCTGAACGGCACCGGCCCCTTCACGGTGTTCGCCCCCACCAACGATGCGTTCAAGGCCGTGCCTGCCAAAACCATGGACGCCCTTGCAAAAGACCCGGCCATGCTGAAGGACGTACTGACCTACCATGTCCTTGCCGGAAAAGTGATGAGCGGTGACGTCAAGAACGGTTCCGTCAAAACCGTCAACGGCGCCAGCGTTGCACTGGCCAAGGCCGGCGAGTTCGTGACCGTTGAAGAGTCCATGGTGCAGACCGCCAATATCGTTGCCAGCAACGGCGTGATCCACACCGTGGACCGCGTGATGATTCCCCCCGTCAAGAAATAAACCATGCCCGGGTCCGGCGACGGCTGTCGCCGGACTTTCTGCATTATTCAGGCATTTCCGGCCTCTGCCCCCATCCAGCGGGCGTGAGCCGCTACTCATTCAATAGCACTTCAAACCAGACGGTGACGCCATCGAGGCTGCGCCGTGGAGTTAAAAAAACCATGCATTTCCACTCAAAGCTTCGGCGCCGGCAGCTTTTGCAGGGCGCCGGCCTTCTGGCGGCGCAGGTCGCGCTTCCCGCCCTGGCCCAACCCGGCAAGTCAGCTGGCAATGCACGCAGCCTTGTCGTTGCACAGTTGGTTGACTTTTCGCTGGCCCAGCAGGATGTCTCCAAGGACTTCCTGATCGGGTCGCGAGCGGCCTGGCAGGACATCAATGCCCGCGGTGGCCTGCGCGGCAAAACCGTGCGGCACCTGACGCTGGAAACCGACGGCACGGCCGCCAGCGTGCGCGCCGCGCTGGACAAAATCAAGGACGATCCCTCGTGCGTGGTGCTCTCGGGCACCGTCGGCGACCAGGTTGCCGGCCAGGTCGTTGCACAACTGCCGCAAGACAGGCTGGCCATTGCCCATGCTGCCCCCTGGCTGCAAAACTCCAGCCTCGCCATCGACGACCAGACTTTCCCCATTTTTGCTGCCCGCCAGCAGCAGATCACCCACGCCCTGAAGACCCTGTCGGGAATGGGCTTGAAGGAACTGGGCGCGGTGTACGCCTCGAGCCAGGACCAGACGGTTTATCGCGCCGACGTCGAACGCATCGCCAGCAGCATGGGGCTCAAGCTGTTGTCCTTTCACGGTGCTGGCGATCTGGGCGTTCTGGGCCAGAAACTCACGCCGAACACGCCGGCCGTCCTGCTTTTTCTGGGCGGTACCCCCGAATTGGCCCAATTCACGCAGGGCCTCGGCAAACAGGCACGGCAGCGCTACATCGTGGCACTGGCCGATGTGAACATCCAGACCATGATGCAAATGGGCGGCGCACGAACCACACCGGTCATTGCCACGCAGGTGGTGCCCCTGGTCAACGCCAGCCTGCCGGTGGTGCGTACTTATCGGGAAACGCTGGGCCGCCTGTTCGACGAGCCGCCGGTGCCGCTGAGCCTGGCGGGTTTCATCGCGGCCCGTTATACCCACGATGTTTTAAGCAGCATCAATGGCCCGCTGACGCGCCAGACCGCACTGGCCGAGTTCCAGCGGCGCGCCGATGTCGACGTCGGCGGATTCCGCGTCAGCTATGACGCCCAGCGCCGCAGCGCAACCTACGTGACGCAAAGCATGACCACGGCGGACGGCCGTCTGGTCGGCTAGAGGCGCAACTGCGGATGCGGGTGCCGCGCGAGTGCTATGCTGAGCCTCCTCTCAGACGCTCACACATGCAAAATGGAACCCGCCTGGCTGCCGTGGACCTCGGGTCCAACAGCTATCGCCTCGAAATAGGCCGCCTCGATCACGGCCAGATCCACCGTACCGAATACCTCAAGGAAACCGTCCGCCAGGGCAACGGCCTGGATGAGGAGCGCAACCTCACGCCGGAAGCCATGCAGCGCGGCTGGGACTGCCTGGCGCGGTTTGGCGAGCGCCTGGCCGGTTTCAGGAAGGGGGAAGTGCGGGCCGTCGCCACCCAGACCCTGCGCGAGGCCCGCAACCGCGACGTGTTCCTGCAGCGCGCCCACAAGGTGCTGGGCTTTCCGATCGACGTGATCTCCGGGCGCGAGGAAGCCCGCCTGATCTACCAGGGTGTGGCGCACCTGCTGCCCCAGTCCGGCGAACGCCGCCTGGTCGTGGACATCGGGGGCCGGTCCACCGAGATGATCCTGGGCAAGGGCCTGGACGCGGTGACCATGGAGTCCTACCGCGTCGGCAGCGTGGGCTGGTCGATGAAGTATTTTCCCGATGGCCAGTTCACGGCCCGGGCCTTCCAGACGGCCGAGGTGGCGGCCAAGGCGGTGCTGGACGAAGCCGTCAACCTCTACCGCGGCGGCTGGGACGTGGCCTACGGCTCGTCGGGCACGGTCGGTGCTGTCAGCGACGTGCTGATGGCCGGGGGCTGGCCCCAGGGCCTGGTCACGCGCGAAGGGCTGGACTGGTTGCTGGAACGCCTGCTCAAGGCCCAGAGCGCAGAGCGCCTCAAACTCGAGGGCATGAAGGACGACCGGCGTGCCGTGATCGGCGGCGGCGTCAGCGTGCTGCGCGCCGTGTTCGAGCTGATGGGCATCGAGCAGATGCAAACCGCCCAGGGCGCCCTGCGCCACGGCGTGCTGTACGACCTGCTGGACCGCGAGGAGGAAACCACCGACCTGCGCTCGACCAGCGTGCAGCGGCTGACCCACAAGTTCGACATCGACACCGCGCAGGCCCAGCGCGTGAGCAAGGTCGCCCGCGCGCTCTTCGCGCAGGCCAGCACCGGCCTGTCACCGGCCGAACTGGGGCGCTTCCAGCGCAAGCTCGACTGGGCCGCCCTGCTGCATGAAATCGGCAGCCACATCTCGCACAGCGATTACCACAAGCACGGCGCCTACATCCTGGACAACGCCGATGCACCGGGCTTCACCCTGCAGGAACTGCACCGCCTGAGCCTGCTGGTGCTGGGTCACCGCGGCAAGCTGCGCAAGCTGGAAGCCGATTTCGAGGACGAGATTTTTGTGCTGCAACTGCTCTGCCTGCGGCTGGCGGTGATCCTGTGCCACGCGCGCCGCGACCCCGACGTCAAAGGCATGCAGATCACCAGCGCCGGTAACCGGCAGTTTTCGCTGGTCTGCCGACCGGGCTGGGCCGAGGCCTTCCCCCAGTCAGCGCACCTGTTGCGCGAAGAAGTCCTGGCCTGGCAAAAAATGCCGTGGACGGTGGTGCTGGTGGGCGCCTGATTTTCCATACGGGTTCAACCGGTTCAAAGAAGTTCCGGTGATTGCACCGTGACCACCACGGTCTGCAAGCCCCCTTCGCGCTCACGCGTGCGCAGCCACCAGAGCGCCCCCTTCTTCACCGCGCAGTCACTTTCCTGCAAACCCAGCAATTGAGCGATGGTTTGCCCCAGCGTCGGCTGATGGCCGATCACCAGAATCGGCAGCTTGTTGACCGGCCATTGCACCAGTTCCAGCAATTGCGACAGCGGCGCGTCAGGCCCGAGTTCTGCACGGATCTTGTACTTGCGCCCCAGCGCCAGCGCCGTCTGCTCGCAGCGGCGCGCGGGACTCACGAGGATGCGCGCCCGCTCCGGCAACTGCCGGTCCAGCCAGGCCGCCATGCGGGCCGCCTGCTTCTCGCCTCGCGGCGTTAATGAACGCTCGAGGTCGCTCCCGCTTTGTGCTTCAGCAGGCACCTCTTCAGCCTCTGCATGACGCCACAGGAGCAGGTCCATGGCGGCCTATCCGTGCACCGCGGCGCCGGCGGCCGAGTAACGGGCCATCAGCGCGGCCTGCGCACCGTGCTGCTCGCCCTGCGGCGATGCACCGGCGCGCAGGTAGCTTCCATCGGGCTGCAGATCCCAGGCATCCAGGCTGTCATGCAGGTAGGCGACCAGGCACTCGTCAATGATGCGCTGGCGCAGCACGGGATCGGTCACCGACCAGGCCAGCTCGACGCGCCGCAGCATGTTGCGGTTCATCCAGTCGGCGCTGGACAGGTACAGGGTTTCCTCCCCGTCACAACGGAAATAGAACACGCGTGAATGCTCCAGGAAGCGGCCGATGATGGAACGCACGCGGATGTTGTCCGTCACCCCCGGAACGCCGGCCGGCAGCATGCAGGCGCCGCGCACCACCAGGTCGATTTTCACGCCGCACTGCCCGGCCCTGACCAGGGCCAGCATCAGGCCCTCGTCGGTCAGGGCGTTCATCTTGGCCACCAGGCGCGTGTCCTTGCCGAGGGCTGCGGCTTCCGCCAGGGCATCGATTTTCTCGATCAGCCTGCGGTGCAGCTGAAACGGCGCGACCAGCAGGCGCTGCAACCGGGGCAGCTTGCTCTGGCTGGCCAGATGCCCGAAGACGCTGTCGATCTCCGCGGTCAACTCCGGGTCGCCGGTCAGGTAACTCACATCGGTGTACAGGCGCGCGGTGGTCGGGTTGTAGTTGCCGGTGGAGAGATGGGCGTAACGCACCAGGTGCCGGCCTTCACGCCGCGTCACCAGCAGCATCTTGGCGTGGGTCTTGAGCCCGACCACGCCATAAACCACCTGCGCCCCGATCGACTCCAGCATCTCGGCCCAGTTGATGTTGGCCTCCTCGTCAAAGCGCGCCTTGAGCTCAAGCACCACCGTGACCTCCTTGCCGCGCCGCACCGCCTCGCGCAGCAGGACCATCAGTTCAGAGTCGGGCCCGGTGCGGTAAATGGTCTGCCGGATGGCCAGCACCTGAGGGTCGTTCACCGCCTCGCGCAGGAAATCGAGCACGCCGTTGAAACTCTCGAAGGGCTGGTGGATGGTCACGTCGCCCTGCTTGAGCCGCTCGAAAAACGACTGCCCCGGCACCAGCTGTGTCGGGTAACAGGCCTTGTAGGGCGGAAAAAGCAGCTTCGGGTCATTGACCAGGTCCACCAGCTGGGTCAGGCGCACCAGGTTGACCGGGCCTTGCACCCGGTACAGCGCTTCTGCAGGCAGGCTGAACTGACCCAGCAGAAAATCCGCCAGGTATTTGGAACAGCCGGCCGACACCTCCAGCCGCACGGCCTGCCCGTAGTGACGCTGCTCCAGGCCCAGACGCAGTGCGGTGCGCAGGTTTTTCACGTCATCCTCATCCACCGCCAGGTCGGAATGGCGCGTCAGGCGAAACTGCGAAAATTCCCCCACCTCGCGGCCCGGAAACAGGTCGGCCAGGTGCGCCCGGATGATGCTCGACAGCGAGACAAACAGCAGCTTTTTCTGCGAGCCCTTGTCGGGCATGTGGATCAGCCGCGGCAATACCCGCGGCACCTTGACTATCGCAATGTCGTTCTGGCGTCCGAAAGCGTCCTTGCCGCCCAGCCTGACGATGAAATTGAGGGACTTGTTGGCCACCTGCGGAAACGGGTGCGAGGGGTCCAGCCCGACCGGGATCAACAGCGGCCTGACCTCGCGTTCGAAGTAGGCCTTGACCCAGCGGCGCTGCGCCGCATTGCGGTCACCGTGGGAAACAATCCGTATGCCCTGCTTCGCGAACTCGGGCATCAACTCGTCGTTGTACAGCGCGTACTGGCGCGCCACCATGTCGTGGGCGGCGGCAGACAGTGCCTTGAAAGACTCGGTCGAGTAAGGGGCCTTCTGCTCCTGATTGAGCGCAGCCGTCAGGTGCAGCGCCGCGCGCACCTCGAAAAACTCGTCCAGGTTGGAAGAAACAATGCACAGGAAGCGCAGCCGCTCCAGCAGCGGCACGTCGGGCCGCCTGGCCCAGTCCAGCACCCGCTCATTGAACGCCAGGATGCTGTGATCCCGGTCCAGAAACTGGACCGCTGCAGCCGCAGCAGGTGCGCTTGCAGCCGAGGGCGAATTGGCAGAATTTTGAAACATTCGATCCGAACTGGTAATTGTCATGAATCTGACTTGTCAGTGTGCGCGGATTTGATGACAGAAGCGTGACAACATCATGACAAATGTTTCAGGCTGCCGCTTGCGCCGCCGCAAGGGAACCGGGGGCCTGGCCACGTACCGGCACCAGGTACCCTTCGAACAGCTGGGCAGCATGCGCCCAGCTGAAGTCCAGCGAACGGGCGCGGGCCTCATGGCGCGGCACCGCCATCGCGCTGTAACAGGCGCGCTTCAGGTCCTCATCCAGTACACCACCGTGGCGGCTGCCGTCGGGCTTGCCCAGCACCTCCAGCGGGCCGTCGACCGGGTAAGCCGCCACCGGGGTTCCGCTGGCCATGGCCTCGAGCATCACCAGGCCAAAGGTTTCCGACCGGCTGGGGAAAACAAACACATCGGCGGCAGCGTACACCTTGGCCAGTTCGTCCCGCGGTAGCACACCGAGCCAGCGCACCTGCGGAAAACGCTCCTTGAGCGACGCCTCCAGCGGCCCAACACCGCAGACCACCTTGGTCCCCGGAATATCCAGTGCCAGGAAAGCCTCGATGTTTTTCTCATACGACACGCGGCCGACAAACAGCGACACCGGCCGCACCAGGGTGCCCATGCGGGGGCAAAGCCGCGCCTCGGGATGAAACGGGAACAAGGCTGTGTCCACCCCATGCGTCCAGCTGCGCAGCTGGCGAAAACCGCGCTGCTCCAGCATGCGCAACACGCCGTGGGTGGGAACCATGACCCCGGCGGAGGCCTTGTGAAAATGACGGAACAGCGCATAACCCCAGGACAGCGGTATTTTCAGCGCGGCATGAAGGATTTCCGGGAACTTGGTGTGGAACGCGGTGGTGAAACGCAGGCCCCGCTTGCGGCAGTAGTTGCGCGCCGCCCAGCCGAGCGGGCCTTCGGTCGCGATGTGGATGGCCTCGGGTGCAAACGCATCGAGCCGGGCGGTCAGCAAGGCCTTGGGGCGCACGGCCAGGTCGATGCCGGCATAACCCGGGCAGGGCCGCGTCCGGAACAGGCCGGGATGGATGACTTCGACCGTGTGCCCCAGGGCCTGCAGCTCACGCACCAGCTCCACCAGCGTGGTGACCACGCCGTTGACCTGCGGCTGCCAGGCGTCGGTAACCAGGGCAATCTTCATGCGGCCACCGTGCCCGCCACCTGGCCGCGGCCCTGCGTTTCGTGGGTGGGCGCCCAGTGCAGCAGCTCCAGCTTGCCGTCGTAGTGCTCCACCAGCGCGGTGCGGCTTTCGACCCAGTCGCCGTCGTTGCAATACAGCACGCCGTTGATGTCGCGCATCTCGGCGCGGTGGATGTGGCCGCAAACCACCCCCTGGTGGCCGCGCCGGCGCGCCTCGTTGGCCACCGCGACTTCAAAGTCGGTGACATAGTTCAGCGCGCTCTTGACCTTGTGTTTGAGGTAGGCCGAGAGCGACCAGTACGGCAGGCCCATGCGCGCGCGCAGGCTGTTGAGGTGGCGGTTGAGCTTGAGCGTGAATTCATAAAGGTTGTCGCCCACATAAGCCAGCCAGCGGGCGCACTGAACAACGGCGTCGAAATAGTCGCCGTGGACGATCCACAGCCGGCGGCCATCGGCCGTGACGTGGACCGCTTCTTCGATGACCTCGATGCCGCCGAATTGGTGGCCAATGAATTCACGCGCAAACTCATCGTGGTTGCCGGGCACGTAGACAATCCGGCAGCCCTTGCGTGCGCGCCGCAGCAGCTTTTGCACCACGTCGTTGTGCGACTGCGGCCAGTACCATTTGCGCCGCAGTTGCCAGCCGTCCACGATGTCGCCCACCAGGTAAAGGTAGTCGCTGGGGTGCGCCCGGAGGAAGTCCAGCAGCGCCGCGGCCTGGCAGCCGGGCGTGCCCAGGTGCAGGTCGGAGATGAAGATGCTGCGGTAGCGCTTGCGCAGCGCGGCCTCGTCATGCGCATCCTCCTCACCCGGTGGGAGACCCGGGTTGAGCGCGCCGAGCTTGTCGAACAGCGTGCGCATCAGTCCCCCCGCACGGAAAAATGCTTGCGATACCGCGGCGGCAGGTCGGCAATGCGCATCATCATGGGCAGGTCGGCCGAATTGAAGTCCGGGTCCCAGGCCGGTGCGCCCAGCACTTTGGCGCCCAGGCGCAGGTAACCCTTGATCAGCGCGGGCGGCTCAACGTCCAGCGAGTCGTCGAGCTGCTCGACCGGCAGGGCCAGGCGCGGCGTCACGTGGTATTCGATGGATGCGAGGTGGCTTTGCCGGACCTGGCGCCAGATGCTGGCCGCGGCATGCCCGCTGCCGTATTCCGGGTGGCCGCTGTGCTGCATCGGAATGCTGGCGCAGCCAATCATGGTGTCGAGCTGGTTGCGCGCCATGAACTCGGCCAGCGCACCCCACAGGGCCAGAATCACACCGCCGTGGCGATGCTCGGCATGCACACAGCTGCGGCCCAGCTCGACCATGCGTTCGCGCAGGGCGCGCAGACGCGTCAGGTCGAACTCGGTGTCGCTGTAGGTGCTGCCCACGCGTTTGGCCTGGGTCGGCGTGAGCACGCGGTAGGTGCCTATGACTTCCTGGCTGGCTTCGTCGCGCACCAGCAGGTGTTCACAGAAATCGTCGAACAGGTCGATGTCGTGGCCCGGCAGCGTGCTGGGCAGCGTCGCCCCCATCTCCAGCGCAAAGACCTGGTACCTCAGCCGCTGCGCTTGCCGGACCTCGTCCTGGTGCCGGGCCCAGCTTACCTGGATTTTTCCCGGCGCAGCCCCTTGAACAGCGACCGGATCGGCAGCATGAGAGCTTTGATGAAGTGACCCCCGTGGCATTGCGACTGGCGACAATGCAAAGGTGGGATTGGGCAGTTCTTTCATGGTGACTCCTGGTTGTCTTCTCGCAAATGACTCTCGACTCTCGACACGCGACACTCAAAAATTGCTGTAAAAAAGCCCCGGAGAGCGGGGCTGTTGATGCATGGACACTAGGTACCGACGACGCCGCCATCCTTGCGTCGGATGACGACGGTGGCCGAGCGCGGCCGCCCGCCTGTCGGGCCGTCCGGCCAATGGCTCACTGCTTTCGGCTGGGCCGGGTCGCTGCGCTCGCTGGCGGTCTCGCCCGGATGCTGGATGTTGATGAACACCGCGCGGCGGTCCGGCGTGAAAGTGATCCCGGTGATCTCGCTGCCGGCCGGGCCGGTCAAAAAGCGTTTGGTCTCGCCGGTCACCGGGTCGGCGCACAGCATCATGTTGTTGCCCATGCCCTGGTAGGCGTCCTTGTGCATGGCCGAGGTCGAGATGTCGGTCTGTATCCAGAGCAGGCCACCGGCATCGAACTGCAGGCCGTCGGGGCTGCCGTACATGTCGCCCTTGATGGTGCCGCGGTATTCGGCCTTGCCGGCATTCGGGTCGCCGGCCAGCGCAAAGTGCATCCAGCGGAACTCGGTGGCGCTGGCGTCGCCGTCGAGCCGGCTGACCGCGCTGTCCTGACGTCCCTTGCCTTCGCGCCAGCGGATGATGTGGCCCATGATGTTGTCATTGCGCGGGTTGGCCGCATCGGCCATGCGACCGTCCTTGCCGCGGCTGCTGTTGTTGGTCAGCGTGACAAACACCTCGCCGGTGTTGGGGTGCACCGCCACCCACTCGGGGCGGTCCATCCTGGTGGCGCCCACGGCATCGGCAGCCTGGCGGCACTTGATCAGCACCTCGGCCTGGCTGGCAAAGCCGGCGGCGGCATTCAAACCGTCTTCGCCATGCACCAGCGGCAGCCAGCGGCCGTAACCCTGTGCATCAAAGCGCGCCACATACAGCGTGCCGTGGTCCAGAATTTCCTGGTTGGCGCGGTAGCCGCCCGGCTTGACCTTGTCGCGGCTGACAAACTTGTAGATGTACTCAAACCGTTCGTCGTCGCCCATGTAGACCACCGCGCGGCCATCGCGGCTCAAGGTTGTCGTGGCCCCCTCATGTTTGATGCGGCCCAGCGCCGTGCGTTTGATCGGGGTCTGTGTCGGGTCCTGCGGGTCGATTTCCACCACCCAGCCAAAGCGGTGCGGCTCGTTGGGGTGTTTGGCCGCGTCAAAACGCTCGTCAAACTCGTGCCAGCGGTAACCAAAGCCCTTGGCGCGCAGGCCGTAACGTGCCTCGTCCGGGGTCGGCTTGTCTTGCGCCGAGAAGTAACCGTTCCAGTTTTCCTCGCAGGTCAGAAAGGTACCCCACGGCGTCTGGCCGGCGGCGCAGTTGTTCAGCGTGCCCAGCGGCCGCAGGCCGGCCGGGTCGGCCGAAGTTTTCAGCAGCGCGTGTCCGGCGGCCGGGCCACTGAACAGCATGGGTGTGTTGCCGGTGACGCGGCGCGCGTAACGCGAGTTGGGCATCACGCGCCAGACACCGGCGCGTTCCACCACCTCGATCACGCTGACGCCGTGCGCCGCCTGCGACTTGCGCACCTTGTCGGCGCTCCAGGTCTTCATGCCATCGCTATGCAGCAGGCCGTCGTCGGTGTATTCGTGGTTGATGGCGAGCAGGCCGTGGCGCGGGTTCTTGTCCAGCGGGAAATACTCCATGCCATCGTGGTGCATGCCCGACTGCAGCAACTGCTCCTGCCAGCTGTTGGACGCATCGGCACTGAAGGCCGGCGCCGCCGATCCGGCCATGCCGGTCGCGTCACCCCAGCGGTAAAGCACCTGCGCATCGTATTCAGGTGGCACCACCAGCGTATCGGCGCTGGACACCGGCACCCCGGTAAAACCAAGCGGTTTGCCCTTGGCCGCCGTGGCGGCGTTGGCCGTGAGCGTGTGCGAACCCATCAGCAGCGCCACCGCCGCCGTCGTGCAACGCAGCACATGGCGGCGCCCGCCGTCTACTTCATGAATGAAGGGGTTGGACGTCGTGTTGACGCCTTCACCCTGCTCGTAATCCTTGCCGAATCCCTGACCCATGAATCACTCTCCATCGTGTTTTTAGCTGATGCGGTGATTCTGGAAGCGCGCGGTGACGTGTTCATGTCGGTTTGATGGCAGTTTGATGACAGCCGTTGGCCGGCTCTGATTGCTATGGAATAGATAGCTGCTTGCGTTTTCAGCGCAAGGGCTGGATGCCGATCCTGTTCATCATTGATGGTGTCGTAGCTGACGACGCCGCATCGTTCAGGCGGAGCCTGTGGAAGCCTGTCCTGAGCTTGACGAAGGGTTCTTCGACAGACTCAGGGCGAACGGTAGCGGGTTGCTTGTCATCATCGATGGAAGCCTATGGCCACCGTGCGCAAGGTGTTCGAAACCAACACCTTCGGGATGATGGTCGGGATCCAGGCCGTTCTGCCGACGTTCCGCGCCCGCCCGTCGGGGCTGAGGAAGGACGTCAATACCAGCCCGCTGTCTTCATCTCGCTGACCAGGATTTTCGCGAAGGAGTCAACAAACGCGTCGGGATCCGCGTAGTCAGAGCCATTCGTAGCAACCGAAATCCAGCCGCGCGTGTGGCCGGAAGCCGCGCGAATCACTACCGCGATTTCGAAATGTTTGGCCCCCGCACTGTTATAGGTGAACGTCTTGGGTGTCAGTTCGAGAGTAAAGTCGTTTCCCTTGGGAACTCCGCTTTCAGCGAGCAATTTTTCTATCTTCCCCGGTCCCTTCTTGAGGAAAGCGTCGAGCACAGGGGCGACCTCCTTGCGGGCGTATTCCGCGCCGAAGGCCTTTGGATAGCGCAACTTCACATCGTGGAACGTTTCCCACTGAACTTTCGCCGATGTCAGCTTGAGTTGCCCTACTGCTTCTGGCTTCGAGGTCAGGCGGGCGCCAGCGCAGCCCGTCATCGCCAACATGGCTCCCAGCGCGACAGCGAACACCAGGGCCACGGCCCGAAATTTTTCCCGCATAAGTAGCTCCTCCATTGAATATCGCCGCATTCTACGCAGCGGGTTGTCGAATCGCCCGCGACCGAGGACCCATTCAGGCTTGGGCTACAAGCCTCTCCACACCAGGGCGAACCCTCCGGCATCGCCGGCGTCACGGTCACTGGCTGGCAAGCAAGCAAGATGCTATCAATACAATAGCTGCGTGCGCCAGACCCTAAAGGGCTGGAGGCCTATTTGATTCATATAGCTCACAAACTCCGCTGATTCACCCTTTGTGCCAGCGCCTCGGCACTCTCCTTGCGCTCGCTGTACCGGTCCACCAGATAAGGCGCCACATCACGCGTGAGCAACGTCAACTTCACCAGCTCTTCCATCACATCGACCACGCGGTCGTAATAGGCGGACGGCTTCATGCGCCCGGCTTCGTCGAACTCCAGGAAAGCCTTGGCGACGGAGGACTGGTTCGGAATCGTCAGCATGCGCATCCAGCGGCCCAGCACGCGCAGCTGGTTCACCGCGTTGAAGGACTGCGAGCCGCCGCTGACCTGCATCAGCGCCAGCGTCTTGCCCTGGGTCGGACGCACCGCGCCCTGCGCCAGCGGAATCCAGTCGATCTGCGACTTCATGATGCCGGTCATGGCGCCGTGCCGTTCGGGTGATGTCCAGACCATGCCCTCGGCCCACTGCGCGAGTTGCCGCAGCTCTTGCACCTTGGGGTGGCTGTCGGGTGCGTCGTCGGGCAGCGGCAGACCACTCGGGTCAAAGGTGTTGGTTTCGGCGCCCATGGCCTGCAGCAGACGGGCGGCTTCCTCGCTGAGGAGGCGGCTGTAGGCGCGCTCACGCACCGAGCCATACAGCAGCAGGATGCGCGGCGCATGCGCGGACGGCCGAAACGCCTGCAGTGCGCTGGTCGTGGGCAGCGCGAACAGGCTTGGGTCGAGGTTGGGCAGGTCGTCAAGCACCGGCAACACGTTCCCCTTTGTCATTGATGACCTGCTCGCCGTCTTCCTTGGTGAAAGCGCCCTGCTGCGGCGCAGGCAGGATGTCGAGCACCGCTTCGGACGGCCGGCACAGGCGCGTGCCCAGCGGCGTCACAACGATGGGGCGGTTGATCAGGATCGGGTGGGCCAGCATGGCGTCCAGCAGTTGCTCGTCGGTCAGCGCCGGGTTGTCGAGCTGGAGTTCGGCGTAGCGCTTTTCCTTGCTGCGGATCAGCGCACGCAGCGGCTGCCCGGTCTGGGCCGCCAACCGGGCCAAAGTCTCGCGGCTGGGCGGGGTGTTGATGTACTCGACGACTTCGGGCTCGGCCCCGCTGTTGCGTATCAGCGCCAGCGTGTTGCGCGAGGTGCTGCACTGGGGGTTGTGGTAAATCGTGATGTCGGCCATATCTTTTTTCCTTGTTTGATTGCTCGAGTGATTGCCTCAATTCAATTGTTCAATTATATTTGAACTATGGAAATAAAAACCTTTGACGAAGTTGCTGCGGTGCGCGCACTGGCCGCGCTGGCACAGGCTCAGCGCCTGCGCACCTTTCGCGCCCTGGTGGTGGCCGGCCCCGACGGGCTGACACCGGGGGCCATCGCCGAACTGCTGGACGTTGCGCCCAGCGCCTTGTCTTTCCACCTGAAAGAACTCGCGCATTCCGGCTTGGTCAGCAGCGAGCCACGCGGCCGCAACCTGATTTACCGCGCCAACTTCGAGCAGATGACCGCCCTGCTGGGCTACCTGACCGAACACTGTTGCCAGGGCGAAAGCTGCGGCGTGAACTGCTGACCATGAACCTTGCCGAGACCCTCAATCTGGGTTGCCTGTGCCGCACCCTGAACCCCGAGCGCCTGCGCCAGCAGCTGGAAACCGACCCCAGCCTGCAGGGCATGCTGGCCGCTCTGGCCACCACCCATCCGCACCTGTTCTCCGAGACGGCGGTGTTTCTGGACCCGGCCATCCGCGCCACGCTGGGCCAGGCGATTGCTGCCATCGAAGGCGTGATCGCCCTGCCCGCCTACCAGCAAGCGGCGCTGGCCCGTGCGCCCGACATTGCCCGCCATGATTTCGGCCCCGCCGGCGTCTTCATGGCCTATGACTTTCACCTGGGCGCCGATGGCCCGCGCCTGATCGAAATCAACACCAACGCCGGCGGCGCGCTGCTCAACGCCGCGCTGGCACGTGCGCACCGCGACTGCTGCGAACCCATGCAAGGACTGATGGATGCGGCCAGCGACCTGACGCGGCTGGATGAAACCTTTATCGCCATGTTCCGCGCCGAGTGGCAGGCCCAGCGCGGCGCGCAGCCGCTGCGCAGCGTGCTGATCACCGACGATGCACCGGAGTCCCAGTACCTGGCGCCTGAATTCACCCTGGCACGGCAGTTGTTCCTCGCGCACGGCATCACCGCTGCCGTGGGTGATGCGCGTGAACTGTCATGGAAAGACGGCGCCTTGTGGCACCCGGCCCTGCCTGCCGGCGTGGCCGTTGATCTGGTCTACAACCGCCTGACCGACTTCAGCCTGGCCGAGCCGGCCCATGCCGCCCTGCGCAGCGCCTATATGGCGGGCGCGGCGGTTGTCACGCCGCACCCGCGTGCGCACGCGCTGTACGCCGACAAGCGCAACCTGATCACCCTCGGCGACGATGCGCTGCTGGCCTCCTGGGGCGTGTCGGCCGACGACCGGCGCCTGCTGCAGGCGGTGGTTCCGCACACCGAACTCGTTACCGCCGACCATGCGGACGATCTATGGGCACGCCGCCGCCAGCTCTTCTTCAAACCCGCGGGAGGTTTCGGCGCCAAGGCCGCCTACCGCGGCGACAAACTCACAAAAAGTGTCTGGGTCCACATCACTGCGGGCGGTTTCATCGCCCAGGCGCTGGTGCCGCCCAGTGAAAGGCTGGTCGATGTCGATGGTGTGGCGACGCGCCTGAAGCTGGACCTGCGCGCCTACACCTACCGCGGCCAGGTGCAGCTGCTGGCGGCGCGCACCTACACCGGCCAGACCACCAACTTCCGCACCGCCGGGGGCGGCTTTTCACCGGTGGTGGTGCTGCCTCTAGAGCCCAACACTGTTCGCCTGACCGTTCGCCCTGAGCTTGTCGAAGGCGCGCCTCAAAGCCAGGAGGCTTCGACCCTTTGACAAATTCAGGACAGGCCAAACGCAGCCCGCACGGACTTGTAGCGCTGGCCCGAGCAACCGGGCCCTTTGGCCCGTTTCATCAAAACACCTCAACCCCTCGCCATCGCCCCGGAGAACCTGCATGTCTGAGCGACCCGTCAACGTCCTGTTTCTGTGCACCCACAACTCGGCCCGCAGCATTCTGGCCGAAGCCACACTGAACCACCTCGGCAAAGGGCGCTTCCGGGCCTTTTCGGCCGGCAGCAGCCCACGCGACAACCAGCAGCCCAACCCGCTGGGCCTGCAGGCGCTCAAGAACGCAGGCATTCCGACCGAAGGCCTGCGCAGCAAGAGCTGGGACGAGTTTGCCGCTGCCGATGCACCGCACATGGATCTGGTGATCACCGTCTGCGACAACGCCGCCGGCGAGGTCTGCCCCTACTGGCCCGGCCAGCCCGCCACCGCGCACTGGGGTTATGCCGATCCGTCGGAGGTCGAGGGTGATGAGGCCAAAAAACGCGAGGCCTTCCGCAGGACCCTGCTGGCGATACGCCGCCGCATCGATCTGCTGATCAACCTGCCGCCGGAAAAACTCGAGCGCGCCGTGGTGCAGCAAGCCGCACGGGACCTGGCGCATTCATGACCCCCTCTGCCTGAAGTCTCGCCGCCCTTCATCCAAAAAATCAAAACAATATGCTCGTCGCCCTGCTGATATTTGTCGCCACTCTTGTTCTGGTCATCTGGCAACCACGCGGGCTCGGCATTGGCTGGAGCGCCATGTTCGGCGCCGTGCTGGCTTTGGTACTGGGCGTTGTTCAGCTCAGCGACATACCGACCGTCTGGCACATCGTCTGGAACGCGACCGCCACCTTCATCGCCGTGATCATCATCAGCCTGCTGCTCGACGAAGCCGGTTTTTTTGAATGGGCAGCGCTGCATGTGGCGCGCTGGGGCGGCGGGCGCGGCAAGAGGCTGTTCGCATTGATCATCCTGCTGGGCGCCGCGGTCGCGGCGCTGTTTGCCAACGACGGCGCGGCGCTGATCCTCACGCCCATCGTCATGGCCATGCTGGTGGCACTGGGCTTCACGCCGGCGGCCACACTCGCCTTTGTGATGGCGGCCGGTTTTATTGCCGACGTGGCCAGCTTGCCGCTGGTGGTCTCCAACCTGGTCAACATCGTGTCGGCCGACTTCTTCAACATCGGCTTCAACGACTATGCCGCCGTGATGATTCCAGTAAATGTTGTCGCGGTGGCGTCCGCGCTGGCCATGCTGCTGCTTTACTTTCGCAAGAGCATTCCTGCGCACTATGACGCAACCCAGCTCAAACAGCCGAATGCGGCGATTCGCGATGCGGCCACCTTCCGCATGGGCTGGGTGGTGCTGGCGCTGCTGCTGGTCGGCTTCTTCGGCCTGGAGCCGCTGGGCGTGCCGGTCAGCGCGACGGCCGCCGCCGGGGCGCTGCTGCTGCTGGGCGTGGCGGCGCGCGGCCACATCATCAGCACACGCAAGGTGCTGCGCGAGGCGCCCTGGCAGATTGTGGTGTTCTCGCTGGGCATGTACTTGGTGGTGTACGGTTTGCGCAACCAGGGCCTGACCGCGTCCATTACCCGCCTGCTCGATTATTTTGCCGAAGGCGGCATCTGGGGCGCGGCGCTGGGCACCGGCCTGCTGACCGCGCTGCTGTCCTCGGTGATGAACAACATGCCGACGGTGCTGGTCGGAGCGCTCTCCATCGATGCCACCCACGCGACCGGCGTTGTCAGGGACGCCATGATTTATGCCAATGTGATCGGCAGCGACCTCGGTCCTAAAATCACGCCCATCGGCTCATTGGCAACCCTGCTGTGGCTGCATGTGCTGGAACGCAAGGGCATGAAAATCACTTGGGGCTACTACTTCAAGGTCGGCATCGTGCTGACCGTGCCGGTGCTGCTGCTCACGCTGGCCGCGCTGGCCCTTCGCCTGGGTTTGAGCGCGTGACCGTTTCACACCCGGCGCATCCCTCGGCATCTGCTGCCGGCGGCTGATGCGCCCCTCTCGTACCCTCACCGTCGCCAGCCTCGGCATTGCCCAGACCCTGGCCTGGGCGTCCAGTTATTACCTGCCGGCCATGCTGGCGAATTCGATGGCGCGCGACCTCGGTGTCGGTGTGCCGACGGTGTTCCTCGGGTTTTCGCTGGCGCTGGTGGTGTCCGCCCTGCTCGGCCCCTTCGCCGGCAAGACGATTGACCGGTATGGCGGCCGGCCGGTGCTGGCCGCCGCCAGCTTCATCTTTGCCGCCGGGCTCGCCGCCCTGGCCCTGGCGCAGGGGCCGGTCGGCCTGTTTGTGGCCTGGGCCGTTCTGGGCGTGGCCATGGCCGCCGGCCTGTATGAAGCCGCCTTTGCCACGCTGGTGCACCTGTATGGCAAGGACGCGCGCGGAGCCATCACCGGCATCACACTGCTGGCCGGTTTTGCCAGCACCGTGGGCTGGCCGCTGTCGGCCTGGCTGGAACTCGAATGGGGCTGGCGTGCCGCCTGCGGGGTGTGGGCCGGCCTGCATCTGCTGGTGGCGCTGCCGCTGAACTGGATGCTACCTGCATCGCCTGCGTCACCCCCATCGCCGGCCGCCGTGCCGGTGGCGCCGGCAACCACGGCCATCGCACCCGCACCAGCGCCCGAAGCTGCGCAGAGCTCGGCACGCACCGCGGCGCTGCTGGCCTTTGTGTTCGCCGTGACCTGGTTCATCAGCACCGCCATGGCCGCGCACCTGCCGCGCCTGCTGCAGGTCCACGGCGTGCCGCTGGCCACGGCGCTGGTGTTTGCCGGGCTGGTCGGCCCGGCTCAGGTGGCCGGGCGGCTGCTCGAATATGGACTGCTGCGCAACATCCATCCGCTGGTGTCGGCGCGCGTCGCCGGGGCCATGCACACGCTGGGCGCCCTGGTGTTCCTGTTTGTCGGCGTGCCGGCGGGGGCTGTGTTCACAATGCTGCACGGTGCCGGCAACGGCGTGCTGACGATTGCCAAGGGCACGCTGCCGCTGGCGCTGTTCGGCGCAAAGGACTACGGCGCGCGCCAGGGCCTGCTGATGGTGCCGGCGCGTTTTGCGCAGGCCCTGTCGCCCTGGCTGTTTGGCCTGGCGATTGACCGCTTCGGCGCGGGCGCGCTGTGGTTCTCCGCCGCGCTGGGCGGTCTTGGCCTGGCGGCCTTGATGCTGCTGCAGGGCCCGCGCGTGGCACAGGTCCGGCCCGCCTGATTCAGCGCGCCCTCAGGCCAGCCACTTCTGCAGGAACTGCGCCTGACCCAGGGACGGGTCGAGCTGGTAGCCGGCAAAACCGATGCGCTCATATAACTTGATGGCGGGCGCATTGCCCTGCAGCACCTCCAGCGTGAGTTTGCAGGCACCGCGCTCGCGGGCGATGGCTTCGACCAGCGCCAGCAGCTGCTCGCCGACACGCCGGCCGCGGTGGCTGGCCAGCACCACCACGTCGTGCACGTTGACCAGCGGCCGGCAGGCGAAGGTTGAAAACCCCTCGATGCAGTTGACCAGCCCGACCGGCTGGGTGCCGTCGAAGGCCAGCACGCTGAACGCCTGGGGCCGCGCGGCCAGTTCCGCCACCAGGTGGGTTTTGGCGAACTCGCTCAGGGGCTGACCGCCGCCGGCCGGGTCCCGCGCATAGGCGTCGAGCAGAAAGACCAGCGTATCGGCGTGTGCGGGGTCGCGGTAGTCCGCGCGGCTGATGCGCAAGCCGGAAGCGGCGATATCGGTCATGGGGAGGTGCCCTGTGGAAAAGTGGATACGGCGATTCTAAGCAGCGGGTCCGCGCCCCGACCGCAACACCCTCTCCGAAGTTATACAGCAAAACGGCCTCCAGCCCAGACAGGTACATCGCCAACAGCTATCAAAAACAGAGCAATGTACACCAACAGACAGTCGCCGCCGGCGCTTTCCGCCAGGGTGCGTGCCGGGCCGCTGCTCTTTACCGGACATTTACGCAGCCCTTTCCGGCGCTACACCTGCGTGTGAAGCCTTGCAGTGATAATTCTTTGGCGAGCTGAAAAATACACGCTGGCAGTGCCAAGGCGCCGCTGGTGACAACCCCCATCAAACACAAAAAAAGTGCCGCGCCAGACCGCTGGTGCGGTGGGCAACAAGGACAGCTGATGGACCCAAAATCTGAGGCGCCGGCCGCCGGCCCCGAGACCCTCCCCCGCAAACGCCCGAGCCGCCGCGCCATCCTGATTGGCAGCGCCATCGCGGTGATCGCGCTGGCCGGCACCGGCTGGCTCGCCTGGCACCTGACCCATCCCGCCACAGACAGCAGCACCGCCGCCCCCGGCGGCGGCGCCCGCCGCGGCCCGCCGGCCACCACGGTCGGCGTGGCCACCGCCGAGCGGGCCAGCATTCCTATCCTTCTGGACGCCCTGGGCACGGTCACACCGCAAGCCACGGTCAAGGTGCGTCCGCAGGTCTCGGGTGTGCTGCAGAAAGTGCTGTTCAAGGAAGGCCAGATGCTGCGCGCCGGCGAACTCATGGCCACCATCGACCCGCGCCAGTTTGAACTCGCCCTGCAGCAGGCCAGCGGCCAGCGCCAGCGCGACGAGGCCCAGCTCGACAGCGCACGTGTCACGCTGCAGCGTTTCAGGACCCTCTTGGGCCAGGACTCGATTGCCCGCCAGGAGGTCGACTCCCAGGCCGCGCTGGTCAAGCAGCTCGAGGGCACAGTCGTGATTGACAAGGCCAACGAAGGCGCGGCCCGCCTGAACCTGAGCTATACCCGGGTGGTCGCGCCGGTCAGCGGCCGCGTCGGCCTGCGCGCCGTGGACGTGGGCAATGTGGTGAGTCCCAGCGATGCCAACGGCATTGCCCTGATCACCCAGGTCACCCCGATTGACGTGGTGTTTTCCATTCCACAGGACCAGGTCGGCGAATTGCAGCAGGCCGTCAGTGCCGGCAGCGTGATGAAGGTCACCGCGCTCGACCGCACCCGCGCGGCCACGCTGGACACCGGCGTGTTTGCCTCGCTCGACAACCAGATCGACACTACCACTGGCACGGTCAAGGCCAAGGCGCGTTTTGCCAACAGCCAGCTCACGCTGTTCCCGAGTCAGTTTGTCAATGTGCAGTTGCTGGTCCGCACCATCGACAACGCCGTGGTGGTGCCGGTGACCGCCGTGCGCCTCGGCAGCAGCGGCGACTATGTGTATGTGCTCAACGCCGAGCGCACCGTGAGCCTGCGCCCCGTCAAGCGCGGACCGGCCACGGTGGACAAGATCGTGATCGCCTCCGGCCTGCAGGTGGGCGAACGCGTCATCACCGAGGGTGCCGACAGGCTCAAGGACGGCGCCCGCGTGGTGCTGCCGGGCGACGCACCGGGCGGCGGCGGTCGCGCCGCGGGCGGGCGCCGGCCCCAGGGCGCGGCGTCGGCCCCGCGCGGCGACGCCAGTGCACCCGCCGGCGCTGCCACGCCGCAAGCCAGTGCCTCTGCACCGGCCGGCGCCCCCGCCGTGGCCGCGCAAACGCCGGCCATAGCGGCCACCCCGCCTTCCGCGCAGCAGCGCCAGCGATTCCTCGACCAGGTGAAGGACGACCCGGAGGCGCTGGCGCGGCGCCAGGCCCTGCTGGCGCAAATCGACCGCGGCGAGCCGGCCGCACTGGCGCGCTGGCAGCAGATCATGGAACGGCGGCGCCAGGGCGCGCAGGCGCCGGCGCAATGACAGCCTCCAGGCAACTGCCCGCATGAGCCCGTCCAGTCCTTTCATTCAGCGGCCGGTTGCCACCGCGCTGCTAATGGTGGCCATCGTGCTGGCCGGCCTGGTCGGTTTCAAATTTTTGCCGCTGTCGGCCCTGCCGCAGGTGGACTACCCGACCATCCAGGTGCAGACGCTGTACCCCGGCGCCAGCCCCGAGGTCATGGCGCAGACCGTGACGGCGCCGCTGGAGCGCCAGTTCGGCCAGATGGCCGGGCTGCAGCGCCTGAGTTCCACCAGTGCGGCGGGCGTCTCCATCGTCACCTTGCAGTTCGGCCTGGGCCTGAGCCTGGACGTGGCCGAGCAGCAGGTGCAAGCGGCCATCAATGCCGGCGGCTCGCTGCTGCCGGCCGACCTGCCGGCGCCGCCGGTGTATGCCAAGGTCAACCCGGCCGACGCGCCGGTGCTCACGCTGGCGATCACCTCCGACAGCCTGCCGCTCACCGAGGTGCAGAACATCGTCAACACCCGCCTCGCGCTGAAGATCAGCCAGGTCAGCGGCGTCGGCCTGGTCTCGCTCAGCGGCGGCCAGCGGCCCGCCGTGCGCATCCAGGCGGACACGCGCGCCCTGGCCTCTTACGGCCTCGGCCTCGATTCGCTGCGCACCGCGATTGCGGCGGCCAATGCCAACGGCGCCAAGGGCAGCATCGACGGGCCGACACGTTCGTACTCCATCAACTCCAACGACCAGTTGCTGGCAGCCAGCGAGTACAAGAACCTGGTCATTGCCTTTCGCAACGGCGCAGCGGTGCGTGTGGCCGATGTGGCGCAGGTCGTCGACAGCGCCGAAAACGTCAAGCTCGGCGCCTGGTCGGGTCTGAAACCGGCCATCATCCTGAACGTGCAGCGCCAGCCCGGCGCCAACGTGATTGCCACCGTGGACGCGATCAAGGCCCGCCTGCCCGAGCTGCAGGCCGGCCTGCCGACCGCCATGAAGGTCGATGTACTGAGCGACCGCACCACCGGCATACGCGCCTCGGTGCTGCATGTGGAGATCGAGTTGCTGCTGGCCGTGGTGATGGTGGTGCTGGTGATTTTTGCGTTTTTGCGCAACCTCCGCGCCACCGTGATTGCCAGCCTGGCCGTGCCGATCTCGCTGATCGGCACCTGCGGCGCCATGTATTTGCTGGGCTACAGCCTGAACAACCTGAGCCTGATGGCGCTGACGATTGCCACCGGTTTTGTGGTCGACGACGCGATCGTGATGATAGAAAACATCTCGCGCTACATCGAAAAAGGCGAGACGCCCATGGCCGCCGCGCTCAAGGGCGCGCAGCAGATCGGCTTCACCATCATCTCGCTGACGGTCTCGCTGATCGCCGTGCTGATTCCGCTGCTGTTCATGGGCGACGTGGTCGGCCGGCTGTTCCGCGAGTTCGCGGTCACGCTGGCCATCACCATCCTGATCTCGGCGGTGGTGTCACTGACGCTGGTGCCCATGATGTCGGCCAGATGGCTCAGGCATGAACCGGAAACCGGCGGCAGCCCGACCAGCGCGAAACTGCAGAAATTTTTTGACGGCGTGATCACGCGTTACGACCAGTCGCTGACCTGGGTGCTCAGGCGCCAGGGCCTGACCCTGATCGTGGCGCTGGCCACGCTGCTGCTGACCGTGCTGCTGTATGTGCTGATTCCCAAAGGCCTGTTCCCGACCCAGGACACCGGCCAGTTGCAGGCGCGCATCGAGACCTCCCAATCGGTGTCTTATGCACGCATGGCCGAGCTGCAGCAGGCGGCGGCCAAGGCCATCCTGGAAGACCCCGATGTGGACACCCTGAGTTCCTTCATCGGCGTGGATGCGGCCAACAACACCATGCTGCACACCGGCCGCATGCTGATCAACCTCAAGCGCGCACGCAGCAGCAGCCAGCAGGACACCATGGACCGGCTGCAACGCCGCGCCGGCGCGGTGGCCGGCGTCACCATGTACCTGCAGCCCACGCAGGACCTGACCATCGACGCCGAAACCGGCCCGACGCAGTTCCGTGTGTCGCTGGAAGGTTCGGACACGGCCACGGTGGCGCTGTGGGCCAACAGGCTGGCGCAGCGCATGCAGGCGTTGCCGGCCCTGCGCAACATCGCCTCGGACGCCGGCGCCACCGGTGCCTCGGCCTACATCTCGGTGGACCGCGACACCGCCTCGCGCGTCGGCGTGACGACCTCGGCGATTGACGACGCGCTGTACAGCGCTTTTGGCCAGCGCATCGTCTCGACCATTTTCACCGAGACCAACCAGTACCGTGTGATCCTCGAGGCCCGGCCCGACCCCCTGATGACCGCGGCCGCGCTGGGCAGCCTGCCGCTCAAAACCGGCTCCGGCGTCACCACCCCGCTGGCCAGCATCGCCACCATCACCGAGCAGCCCGCTCCGCTGCAGATCACCCGCGTGGCCCAGTACCCGGCGACAACGCTGGGTTTCGACACGGCACCGGGCGTGTCGCTCGGCAAGGCGGTGGGTGAGGTCAAGCAGGCGGCCAAAGACATCGCCCTGCCCGGCAGCGTGACGCTGACCTTTCTCGGCGCGGCTGGCGCCTACCAGACCTCGCTGTCCAGCCAGTTGTGGCTGATCCTGGCGGCGGTGATTTGCGTCTACATCGTGCTCGGCGTGTTGTATGAAAGTTATATCCACCCGCTGACGATTCTCTCGACCCTGCCTTCGGCCGGCGTCGGCGCGCTGCTGGCCCTGATGATCAGCGGCTCCGACCTCGGGGTGATCGGCATCATCGGCATCATTCTCCTGATCGGCATCGTGAAAAAGAACGCGATCATGATGATCGACTTCGCCATCGACGCCGAACGCAGCGAAGGCAAGTCGCCGCAGGACGCGATTCACCAGGCCGCACTGCTGCGCTTCCGGCCCATCCTCATGACCACCCTGGCCGCACTGTTTGCCGCCGTGCCGCTGATGCTGGGCTGGGGCGAAGGGGCAGAGTTGCGCCGGCCGCTGGGCCTGGCCATTTTCGGCGGCCTGATCGTCAGCCAGGTGCTCACGCTGTTCACGACGCCGGTGATTTATCTGGCGTTTGACAGGATGGGGCAGAGGTTTGGGCGGAGGGGTTCCGTGTGAACCCCCTCCCCCCGCAGTTTGTCATCCCGGACTTGATCCGGGATCCATGGTGGCGCTCTCCCAGCATCGTTCGGGCAGAGCCTGTCGGAGCCGTCTTCCCTTCCTGCGTTGGAGGTTTGCCCGCTAGCCGGGGGTTGCCCGGCGGCAACTCACTTTCTTTTGTCTCGCCAAAAGAAAGTAAGCAAAGAAAAGGCGACCCTGCTGTCTGCGTCCCCTGCGCTGCGCTCCGGGGCAACCTGCGGTGCTCGGTCCAGCCGGGGCCGGGCTCGAACTCGCTACGCTCAGGCAATCGCCCGTCCTCGTCCGTCTGGCCCTGCGCTCCTCGGCGCTGCCAGAAGGGTGGTGGGTTCGGGAGCGGGTTCGGATTCGGAATCGGGCTCCGGCGAGGACGCGCTTTGCGCGTCCTCGCCTCCCCGAACTGGAATTTATTCCCCCACCCGTCAGGCTGGGCCGAGGAGCGCAGGCAAAAGCGGATCAGGGCTCGCGATTGTCTGAGCCGCAGGCGAGTTCGAGCGAGACCCCGCTTTTGCCGAGCACCGCAGGTTGCCCGCAGCGAAGCGAAGGGACCCGGACTGTCGGGTCGCCTTTTCTTTGGTGACTTTCTTTTGGCGACGCAAAAGAAAGTTACTTGCCGCCGGGCAACCCCCGGCCAACAGGCGCAACCCGTACAACCGAAGCAGCGAACAGCGGAGACGAAGAGATGAACCTCTCCGAACCCTTCGTCCGCCGCCCGGTAGCCACGGTGCTGCTGACCATAGGCCTGGCCCTCGCCGGCATAGGTGCGTTTTTCGTGCTGCCGGTCTCGCCCCTGCCGCAGGTGGACTTCCCGACGATTTCGGTCAATGCCTCGCTGCCCGGCGCCAGCCCGTCCACCATGGCCAGCAGCGTGGCGACACCGCTGGAGCGGCGCCTGGGCACGATCGCGGGGGTCAACGAAATGACGTCCAGCAGCGGCACGGGCTCGACCCGCATCAGCCTGCAGTTCGACCTGAACCGCAAGATCGACGCCGCGGCGCGCGAGGTGCAGGCCGCCATCAACGCCTCGCGTGTGGACCTGCCCGCCACCTTGCGCAGCAACCCGACCTACCGCAAGGCGAACCCGGCCGCAGCGCCGGTCATCATCCTGGCGCTGACCTCCAAAACCCGCGCGCCCGGCCAGATCTACGACGAAGTCTCCAACCTGGTGCAGCAGAAAATCGCCCAGGTGCCGGGCGTCGGTGATGTCGAACTCGGCGGCGGTTCGTTGCCGGCCGTGCGGGTGGACCTGCTGCCGTTTGCGCTGAACCGCTACGGCGTCAGCATGGAAGACGTGCGTGCCGCCCTGCAGGCGTCCAACGCCAACCGGCCCAAGGGGGCGATTGAAGGCAACGGCCAGCGCCTGCAGATCTACTCGGGCGCCAGCACGGCCAGCGGCGGGCGCAAGGCGGCGGACTACCGCGACCTGGTGGTGGCCTGGCGCAACAATGCGGCGATCCGCCTGCGTGACGTGGCCGAGGTGGTGGACGGTGTGGAGAACATCAACACCCTGGGCCTGTTCAATGGCGAGCCGGCCGTGATCGTGCTGGTCACGCGCCAGCCCGATGCGAATGTGATTGCCACGGTGGACGGCGTGCGCGCCCTGCTGCCCGAGCTGCAGGCCCAGTTGCCGCAGGACGTGGTGCTGCAGGTCGCGTCGGACCGCACCAACTCGATACGCGCCTCGCTCAAGGAGATCGAAATCACGCTGCTGATCTCGATTGCACTCGTGGTGCTGGTGGTCAGCGCCTTTTTGCGCAGCGCACGCGCCACCGTGATTCCGGCCGTGGCCACCGTGGTCTCGCTGCTGGGCACCTTCGGCGTGATGTATTTCCTGGGCTTCAGCCTGAACAACCTGAGCCTGATGGCGCTCACGGTGGCCACCGGTTTTGTGGTGGACGACGCCATCGTGGTGCTGGAAAACACCAGCCGGCACATCGAGGCCGGCATGGACCGCTTCAAGGCCGCGCTGCTGGGCGCGCGCGAGGTGGGTTTCACGGTGCTGTCCATCAGCCTGTCGCTGGTGGCGGTGTTCATCCCGCTGCTCTTCATGGGCGGGCAAACCGGCCGGCTGTTCCGCGAGTTTGCGGTGACGCTGTCGGCGGCGGTGCTGATCTCGCTGCTGATCTCGCTGACCACCACGCCGATGATGTGCGCCTGGCTGCTCAAGCCCGACGCCCACACGACGCCGCCCGGGCGGGTGGCGCGCTGGTTCGAGGCGGCGTTCAGGCGCCTGCACCGCGGCTACGAGATCAGCCTCGACTGGGCGCTGGCCAGCCGGGTGATCGTGATGCTGAGCCTGCTGGCCGTCATTGCGCTCAATGTCTACCTGTTCGTCGCCATCCCCAAGGGCTACTTCCCGCAGCAGGACACCGGGCAGATCAGCGGCGGCATACGCGCGGACCGCAGCATTTCCTTCCAGGCCATGCAGAGCAAGCTGAAGGCGCTGGTGGACATCATCCGGGCCGACCCGGCGGTCGATACCGTGGTCGGTTTTACCGGCGGCTCGCGCGCCGGCGGCGGCTTCATGTTCATCAACCTCAAGCCGGTGAGCCAGCGCACGGACAAGGGCCAGGCGGTGATCGCGCGGCTGCGCCCGCAGCTGGCGCAGATCACCGGCATCACCCTGTTTCTGAACCCGGTGCAGGACCTGCGCGGCGGCGGGCGGGCCAGCAACTCCACCTACCAGTACACCCTGAAGAGTGACAACAACAACGACCTGAAAATCTGGGCGGTGCGCCTGGCCGAGCAGATGAAGCTGCAGCCGGCGCTGACCGACGTGGACACCGACCAGCAGGAAAACGGCGTGGAGACCATGGTCACCGTGGACAAGGACAGCGCGGCGCGGCTGGGCATCAGTTCACGCGACGTGGACAACGCGCTGTACAACGGTTTCGGCCAGCGCCAGGTCGCCACCATTTATGCCGACCTGAACCAGTACAAGGTCATCATGGGTGTGGCGCCGCGCTACATCCAGAGCCCGGAATCGCTGAAAGACATTTATGTTCCCGCCAAAGGCGGCAGCGGCACGACCCTCGCCGCGGCAACCCCGGCCGCCGGCACCAGCGTGGTCAACCCGGCGCTGCGCGACCCCTCCTCGGGCCAGGCGCTGAGCGCAGCGGTGACCACCATGGTGCCGCTCTCAGCAATTGCGAGCTTCAGCGAAAACCCGACGGCGGCATCGATCAGCCATGAAGACGGCGAGCTTTCGACCACGGTGTCCTTCAACCTGGCCGAGGGCATCCCGCTCAGCCAGGCCCAGGACGCCGTCAAACAGGCCGAAGCCGAGATTCGTCTGCCCATCAACGTGCGCGGCAGTTTTTCAGGGACGGCGCTCAGTGCCCAGCAATCGCAAAACGAGCAGCCCCTGCTGATCCTGGCGGCGCTGATCGTGATCTACATCGTGCTGGGCATCCTGTACGAAAGCCTGGTGCACCCGATCACGGTGCTGTCCACCCTGCCCTCGGCCGGCGTGGGTGCGGTGCTCGCGCTGATGCTGTTCAAGATGGAGTTTTCCATCATCGCGCTGGTTGGTGTCTTTCTGCTGATCGGCATCGTCAAGAAAAATGCCATCCTGATCATCGACTTCGCGATCGAGGCCGAGCGCTCGCGCGGCCTGTCGGCCGTCGAAGCGGTGCGCGAGGCCTGCCTGCTGCGCTTCCGGCCCATCCTGATGACCACGCTGGCGGCCATCCTGGGCGCGTTGCCGCTGGCCATCGGTTTTGGCGAGGGTGCCGAGCTGCGCCGGCCACTGGGCATCTCCATCATCGGCGGCCTGATTGCCAGCCAGCTGCTCACGCTGCTGACCACGCCGGTGGTCTACATCCTGCTCGACAAGCTGCGCCGCCGCAGCCCGTCCGAGCGCCACCTGAGCCGTCATCCCGATGATGCCAGCGCGCCAACACCCGGTGTGCCGCTGCAACTGCAATGAGGCCCGCCATGCGATCCAGATTCACGCTTTACCCCATCGCCGCTGCGCTTGTTGTTCTGCTCGGCGGCTGCGCCGTCGGTCCCACCTACCAGCGGCCGCTCACGCCCGAGGTCAGCAGCTACAAGGAGGCCGAAGGCTGGGTGCCCGCCGCACCGGCCGATGCGCTGGAACGCGGCCCCTGGTGGTCGCTGTTCGGTGACCCGGTGCTCGACCAGCTGGCCGCGCGGGTCGAGGTGTCCAACCAGAACGTCGCCGCCGCCGTGGCCGCCTACGCGCAGGCCCGTGCGCTGGTGCGCGAGCAGCGCGCGTCTCTCTTTCCGGCGGTCACGCTGGGCAGCGGTGCCACCCGCTCCGGCAGCGATGGCAGCAGCAGTGGCAGCACAACCACGACAAACACCTCGGGCGGGCGCACCGGCAACAACTACCAGCTCAGCATAGGCGGCAGCTGGGAGCCCGACGTCTGGGGCCGTCTCGGCCGTGCGGTCGATGGTGCCAGCGCGGGCGCCCAGGCCAGCGCGGCCGATCTGGCCTCGGCCAAGCTGTCGGCGCAAGGCGAACTGGCCATCAACTACTTTTCGCTGCGCCAGCTGGACGCGCAGAAGGGCCTGCTCGAGGACACCCTCACCGGCTACCGACGCGCACTGGAAATTGCACAGAACCGCTACAACGCCGGCATTGTCGGCAAGACCGATGTGTTGCAGGCGCAAACCCAGCTCGCCAATGCCCAGGCCGACGATGCCGGCCTGGTGCGGCAGCGCGCGCAGCTCGAGCATGCGATCGCCGTGCTGGTCGGTGAGGCGCCGGGCAATTTTTCGCTCGCCCGCGCGGCATGGAAACCTTCCGTGCCCGAGGTTCCGGTCGGTGTGCCGTCGACGCTGCTGCAGCGCCGGCCCGACATCGCCGCGGCCGAACGCCGCGTGGCGGCCGCCAACGAGCAGATCGGCATCGCCAAAAGCGCCTATTACCCCAAGCTGTCCCTGAGTGCCTCCTATGGCCTGGGCGCCAGCCGTGTGGCGGACCTGTTCAGCGCTTCCAGCATGGCTTGGTCGCTGGGCCTGTCGGCCGCGCAGGTGCTGTTCAATGCCGGGGCCACGGGCGCCCGCGTGGAAGGCAGCGAGGCCGCCCACGCACAAACCGTGGCGCGTTACCGGCAGACCGTGCTGGCCGCCTTCCAGGATGTCGAGGACCAGCTCGCCGCGACCCGCGTGCTGCTCACCCAGCAGGAGCTGCGCCGCCAGGCCTCCGCCTCGGCCGACCAGGTCGAGCAGCAGGTGCTCAACCGCTACCGCAGCGGCCAGGTCGGCTACACCGAGGTCATCGCCGCGCAGGCCACTGCCTTGAGCGCGCGCCGCGCGCTGGTGCAGGCCATGGCCGACCGCCAGACCACCGCCGTGGCGCTGATCCAGTCGCTCGGTGGCGGCTGGCAGGCGGAGCCATCGCCCTGAGCGATCCGGCCATGCTTCGTTTTCAGGAGCACCCACTGCACGTAGTCACTGGGCTGCAGGCCTGAATCTCGTCAAGACCACGGGCGCGATGGCGCAGGACGCCCAGCGCGCCGGTAAATAAATTCGAGGTTCGGCTGAGGTGCTGCCTCGTCCCGGAAGGGGCTGTTCCGGATACTGGTCTGAAGAGACGCAGCTACATCGCCATGTAGCGGCCGGGCCGGTGGTTGATGGCCAGGGCCAGGTTCAGCACCACGGCGCCCAGCACCGACAACGCCACCCGCTGCCAGTCGGTCACCCACAGCGCACCCAGCACGATCAGGCCGTCCATGACCATCTGCACCTTGCCGGCGCGCCAACCCAGGCGGTCCTGCAGGTAAAGCACCACGATGTTCAGCCCGCCCAGGCTGGCGCCATGGCGAAACACGATGAGCATGCCCGCGCCGCAGAGCAGCCCGCCGAGTACCGCCGCCAGCGCGGGAGACAGGTAGCCGAAGGCCAGCCCCTGCGGCAGGACCCAGGTGAACAGCGACAGCAGGCCCACGGCCGCAAAGGTTTTGAGGGTGAAGGCCAGCCCCATGCGCCGCCACGCAAAAACATAAAAAGGCAGGTTCACCGCAAAAAACGCGAGGCTGAAACTCAGGCCGGTGGCGTAGTGAATCAGAAAAGCGATGCCGGCCGTGCCGCCCGTCAACAGTCCGGCGTGACCAAACATGACCACGCCCAGCGCCACAAACAGGGTGCCAGTGGTGAGGGCCTGCACATCCTCATGCAGGCGGTGGTGCGGCACGCCCATGGCACCGGCCGCAACGGCAGGCGCGGTACTCATGCCGCCTGGGCGGTGGCTGCAGGCGCCTGGGTGTCGGTGCAACTGGCGCCGCCGCAACCGTGAATGATGTCCCTGGGCAAGGCCTCGGGCATGGCCACCACGCCCGTGACCGGGTCGTACCCGATGCCGCGCAGGTGCAGGGCCAGTGCGGCATCCATGGTCTGGGCGTGCTGGGGAAACCAGAGCGCGAGTTCTCGCGCCATGTCGCGCAGCATCTTCAGGTTGCCGGTTTCGCCGCCGGTCAGGCCTTCACGCATGACCTGCAGCACGATCTTGTGCTGCACGCTGTGGCAGTTGGACGATGAAAACCGCGTCTCCTTCATCCAGCGATCTTCCCGGCTGAAATGTTCAGCAGTGTGGTCCAGCAAGACGCGCCAGTGGTCCAGCAGCGCGTGGTCTGCGGCGTTTTCCACCTGCGCCAGCAGGTCGACAAATTCCCGGTGGGTGTCATCCATCGCGGGCAGGTCGAGCGCGAGCGCGTCAGACCATTCAAGATTCGGCATGTTCATGGCTCCGGCAGGGGTAAAACGCCAGCTTACGCAATCCCCTGCGGAAAAACTTGATCCAGGTCATGAATCCGTGCGCCAGGGCGCATGGCGCCGGTGCCTCCGCGCCCCCTGAACAGAATGCTCTCTTTTTGATAGCTGCTGGCGCCCGGCCACCCTGGACCAGCGGCACTATTCATTCAAAACCCGGGTCAGAGCCTGACGGTATCCGCCACCCGCTCGGCACAGGCCAGGGCCTGCGCGGCGTCGCGCGCCTCCACCATGACACGCAGCAGCGGCTCGGTGCCGCTGGCGCGGATCAGCAGCCGGCCGCTGTCGCCGAGCTCGGCTTCAACGCTGCGGCTCATGTCTGCCAGGGCCGCGCTGCTTTTCCAGTCCTGCCCGGGCTGCAAGCGCACGTTGATCAGGGTCTGGGGGAACAGCGTGACGTCGGCCAGCAGTTGCGCCAGGCTTTTGCCGCTGCGCACACAGGCCTGCAAGACTTGCAGCGCGCTGATCAGTCCATCACCGGTGCTGTGTTTGTCCAGCGCCAGCAGGTGGCCGGAGCCTTCGCCGCCGAGCAGCCAGCCGTGTTTCTCCAGTTCTTCCAGCACGTAGCGGTCACCGACCTTGGCGCGCACAAACTCGACGCCTCGGGCTTTCAGGGCCACTTCGACGGCCATGTTGGTCATCAGGGTGCCGACCGCGCCCGGCACTTTTTCGCCGCGCGCCAGGCGCTCAGCCACCATCAGGTACAGCACTTCGTCGCCATTGAAAAGACGGCCCTGGGCGTCCACCAGCTGCAGCCGGTCGGCGTCGCCGTCCAGCGCCACGCCGTAATCCGCCCCATAGGCCTTGACGGCCTTGATCAACGCCTCGGGATGGGTCGCGCCGACCTCGTGGTTGATGTTCATGCCGTCGGGTGCGCAGCCGATGGCAATGACCTCGGCCCCCAGCTCATGAAAGACTTCCGGTGCAATGTGGTAGGCCGCACCGTGCGCCGCATCAACGACGATCTTCATGCCTTTGAGTGTCAGGTCATTGGCAAACGTGCTTTTGCAGAACTCGATGTAGCGGCCGGCGGCATCATCGAGCCGGCGCGTCTTGCCGAGGTTGGGCGAGTCCGCCCACACCGGCGCCTGTTCCAGCACGGCCTCGACTTCCTGCTCCCAGGCGTCCGGCAGCTTGGCGCCCTGGGCGCTGAAGAACTTGATGCCGTTGTCGGGAAAGGCGTTGTGGCTGGCACTGATCACCACGCCCAGGCTGGCACGCTGCGTGCGCGTGAGGTAGGCCACGCCCGGCGTCGGCAAGGGCCCGAGCAGCACCACGTCAACGCCGGCGGAGTTGAACCCCGACTCCAGCGCACTCTCGAGCATGTAGCCGGAAATGCGGGTGTCCTTGCCAATCAGCACGGTGGGCCGGGCCTCGGTCTTTTTCAGCACGCGGCCGACCGCATGCGCCAGGCGGAGCACAAAATCAGGCGTGATGGGCGCCTGGCCCACCGTGCCGCGAATGCCGTCGGTGCCGAAGTATGTTCTGGTCATGGATGGATGTCCCTGGATGGTCTGTTTCAATGTCGCCGTGAGCGGAAATTCTACGGTGCGCCGTCCGGCCCGCTTGTAGGCTGCGGCGCCGTGGCAGCCAGCCAAACCTTCAGTGCCTGCACGGTTTCGCGCACATCGTGCACACGCACCACCCGCGCACCGCGGTCCACGGCCAGCACGGCGGCGGTGACGCTGGGCACCATGCGGTCGATGATGTCGAGCTGGGCCACCTGGGCCAGCGAGCTGCTGCTCACAGCGGCCAGCGAGGACTTGCGCGACCAACCGGCCAGCAGCGGATAACCGGCCGCCAGCAGCTCGCGCTGGCGCGCCAGCAAGGCGAAATTCTGCGCCACCGTCTTGCCGAAACCGATGCCCGGGTCCAGCACGATGCGGTCGGCAGCGACGCCCAGCGCGCGCAGCTCAGCGGCGGCCTGGGCCAGAAAAGCCAGCACCTGCGGCACCACGTCGCCGTCCATGGGAGCGGCCTGCATGGTCTGCGGCTCCCGGTGCATGTGCATCAGGCACACGCCACACGCGGGATGCGCGGCCACGACGGCGGCTGCGCCGGGCTGGCGCAGCGCCCAGATGTCGTTGATGATGTCGGCCCCCAGGTCCAGCACCGCGGCCATGACTTCGGGCTTGTAGGTGTCCACCGACACCGGCACGCCCAGGGTCGCCGCATGGCGCACGACCGGCAACACGCGAGCCAGCTCTTCGTCGAGCGGCACAGGCGGTGCCCCGGGACGGGTGGACTCGCCGCCGATGTCGAGCATGTCGGCGCCGTCCTTGACAAGCTGCTCGCAATGCGCAAACGCGGACCGCTGCGCGCCTCCCGCGGAAAAGTATTTGCCGCCGTCCGAAAACGAATCAGGGGTGACGTTGACGATGCCCATCACGCGGGGCTGGTCAAGGTCGATTTGAAAGCGCGAGGTTTGCCAGAGCATGGGGTATTTTCGAGCCAAAGAAAAACCGGGGACGTGCCCCGGTTGTCATGTGGATGGCGGCGTTCAAGCCACCGTGGGTGCCGGGTCGGTCGCGACCGCCGGCGTGCCGCCGCTGGGACCACCGCTGCCGCCCACCGACGGGTTGCGCGGTGTCCAGTCTTTCGGTGGACGCGGCTCCTTGCCGGCCATGATGTCGTCGAGCTGCTCGACGTCAATCGTCTCCCACTCCAGCAGGGCCTTGGCCATCGCGTGAATCTTGTCCTGGTTGTCCTCGATCAGCTTGCGCGCCTGGGCGTACTGCTGGTCGATGATGCGGCGCACTTCTTCGTCGACCTTTTTCAGGGTCGACTCGCTCATGTTGTTGGTCTTGGTGACCGAACGGCCCAGGAACACTTCGCCTTCGTTCTCGGCGTAGACCATGGGGCCCAGCGCCTCGCTCATGCCGTAACGCGTGACCATGTCCCTGGCCAGCGCGGTGGCGCGTTCGAAGTCGTTGCTCGCGCCGGTCGTCATCTGGTTCATGAAGACTTCTTCGGCGATGCGCCCGCCGAACAACATGCTGATCTGGCTCAGCATGTACTCGCGGTCGTAGCTGTAGCGGTCCTGGGCCGGCAGGCTCATGGTGACGCCCAGCGCGCGGCCGCGCGGAATGATGGTGACCTTGTGCACCGGATCGCACTTGGGCAGCATCTTGCCGAGCAGGGCGTGGCCCGACTCGTGGTAAGCCGTGTTCCTGCGCTCCGACTCGGGCATGACCATGCTCTTGCGCTCGGGGCCCATCAGGATCTTGTCCTTGGCTTTTTCGAAGTCCTGCATTTCCACGGTGCGCGCATTGCGGCGTGCAGCCATCAGGGCGGCTTCGTTGCAGAGGTTGGCCAGATCGGCGCCGGACATGCCGGGGGTGCCGCGGGCGATTACGCTGGCGTTGACGTCCTGGCCGAGCGGCACCTTGCGCATGTGCACATTGAGGATCTGCTCGCGGCCACGGATGTCGGGCAGCGTCACATACACCTGGCGGTCAAAACGGCCGGGACGCAGCAAGGCAGCATCCAGGATGTCGGGCCGGTTGGTGGCAGCCACCACAATCACGCCGACATTGGTTTCGAAACCGTCCATCTCGACCAGCATCTGGTTCAGGGTCTGTTCACGCTCGTCGTTGCCACCACCCAGGCCTGCGCCACGCTGGCGGCCGACAGCGTCGATCTCGTCGATGAAGATGATGCAGGGGGCGTTTTTCTTGGCGTTGTCGAACATGTCGCGCACGCGGGCCGCGCCCACGCCGACGAACATCTCGACGAAGTCAGAACCGGAAATAGAGAAAAACGGGACCTTGGCTTCGCCGGCAATGCCTTTGGCGAGCAGGGTCTTGCCGGTGCCCGGAGGGCCGACCAGCAACAGGCCGCGCGGAATGCGACCGCCCAGCTTCTGGAATTTTTGCGGGTCTTTCAGGAAGTCGACAACTTCCTTGACCTCTTCCTTGGCCTCGTCGCAGCCGGCCACGTCGGCAAAGGTCACGGTGTTGGTGGACTCGTCGAGCATGCGGGCCTTGGATTTGCCGAAGCTGAAGGCCCCGCCCTTGCCGCCGCCCTGCATTTGCCGCATGAAATAAATCCAGACGCCGATCAGCAACAGCATCGGACCCCAGCTGACCAGCAGGGTCATCAGGAGCGAGCCTTCTTCACGCGGCTTGACGTCGAACTTGACGTCATTGGCGATCAGGTCGCCGACCAGACCGCGGTCCAGGTAGGTGGCCGTGGTGCGGATGCGGCGGTCATCGGTCGTGACGGCCGAAATTTCCGTACCGCCCTGCCCCTCCGCGATGGTCGCGGACTTGATGCGTTTGCCCTTGACCTCGTCCAGGAACTCCGAATAGCCAAGGTAATTCGTACCGGCGCCACCGCGTGTATCAAATTGCTTGAAAACGGTGAACAGCACCATGGCGATCACCAGCCAGATTGCAATTTTAGAAAACCACTGATTGTTCAAGGATGTCTCCGATAGAGGAACACAAGGCACATGCGCCTGATTTTAGGCGTTTCAAGGGCAAAAGCCGCATGTAAAGCCCGGGACATCCCTTGGTTTGAAGCGGGATTGCGGCATTTATTGCGTTTCAGCAAGCTCAGGCCGTTTCGGCCGGCCTGTTTTTCAGCCCCATGCCGACCAGAAAGGTTTCCGATGATTCCGAGCGCGAGGCCTTGGGCTTGACGGGTTTGACCACCTTGAAGGTCTCCTTGAACAGCTTGACCAGCGGGCTGTAGGCCCCGCCATGGAACAACTTGACCACCAGCGCACCCTCGGGCTTGAGGTGCTGCACGGAAAAATCCACCGCCAGCTCCACCAGGTGGGCAATGCGGGCGGCGTCGGCCGATTCAATGCCCGACAGGTTGGGCGCCATGTCGGAAATCACGACATCCACCTTGGTAAAGCCTTTGTCGGCAGCCAGCGTCTGCTCCAGAGCCTGCAGCACCTCCGGCTCCCGGAAGTCCCCCTGGATGAACACAACGCCCTCGACCGGGTCCATCGGCAGGATGTCGAGCGCGATGATGCGCCCATTGAGTGCGCCGGCCGCCGCGCCCGCCGGCGAGAGCTTGCGGCGCGCGTACTGGCTCCAGGCGCCGGGCACGCTGCCCAGGTCCACCACACAGTGGCCGGGCTTGATCAGGCCCAGCATTTCATCGATTTCCTTGAGCTTGTAGGCCGCGCGGGCCCGGTAACCCTCTCTTTTGGCCAGCTTGACGTAGGTATCGTTGACGTGGTCATTCAGCCACGCTTTGTTGACCTTTTTGCTTTGGGTTTTTACTTTCATGCCCGTATTGTCCTCTTACCGAAAGCCGGGCGCTGCGGCATCCCCAACGATAAATCAACGGCAGCGGCGGCTTCTAGGATAATCAGGGCATGGCTCAAATATTACTTACCCCTGCCCAGCGCAAAGACCACCGCGCCGAAGCGCACCACCTGGACCCCGTCGTGATGGTCGGCTCGGACGGCCTGACCGCCGCTGTCAAAAGGGAAATCGACCTGGCCCTGAAGGCGCACGGCCTGATCAAGGTCCGTGTGCAGTCGGACGACCGCCCCGCGCGCGAGGCCATGTTCCAGGCCCTGGCCGACGAGCTCGGCGCCGCGCCCATCCAGCACATCGGCAAGCTGCTGGTGCTGTGGCGCCCGATGCCCGAAAAGGAAAAAAAGGTCAACGAGGACCGCATGCCGGGTCCGCGCGACGTCAAGGTGCTGAAAAACAGCGCGCGTTACGGCCAGCGCCCCGAAGTCAAGACCCTGCGCGTGCTGGGCAACCAGCGCCTGACGCCGGGCGGCACCGTCAAACGTGCAAAACCGAAAAAGCAGCAAAGCGCCAAAAAACGCGCCCAGGGCTAGGGCCTGTTCACACTATTTATGCAAGATGCGTTGCGAGTCAAAAAGGCCATGCGTGAGGCGCAAAATGGAGCCGGGCTGGCGCCCGGCAAGGCTTTGCAACGCTGCGCATGGTCTTTTTGGCCGCAACCCGGAGGGAACGTGGTTAAAACAGCGCCACTCGTTGTTGCACTCCTAACTCAGCCGCCCAGGCTGAGCGTCGTCGCGCGCCTAGATTGGC
>NZ_NBZW01000002.1 GCF_002379085.1 Polaromonas sp. AET17H-212
GCTTGCATGCACAAGTTGTTGACCATCCTGAATGCGGTCATCAAGTCAGGCAGGCCGTGGCAGGCCACCTTCGGTTGTGCACAGCTTGCCAACGCTTGAAAAAACCTCAAAATGGATTTGACTTTGAACACAGTTGCTGATCCGCTTTTACCTGCGCTCCTCGGCCCAGCCCGACGGGTGGGTAAGAAATGCGGGTTCGGGGTCGGGTGCGGGGATACATGACGCGCAAAGCGCGTCATGTCAGCGTCGAGCGGCCGTCATGTTTGCACGCGGCGGGCAGCACACGCGGCCAAATGAAGTCCCCCTCCATCGCCCAGCGGGGCGAGGGCAGGGGTTAGGGGTGGGGTGGGGAGTTGGAACTACTGTCCGGGGCAGACTGCTGTCGCAGCGTGAAGCCGCTAATCGTTGACGGAGTCGTCAGCCTCGGGCTTGCGCGGCGGCTTGGGCCGGGGCGGCGCGCTGGTGTGGATCAGCATGGTGGCTTTTTCCATCTCGCCGGCCAGCAGCTCGGGCACGGCCTTGAGTGCGCGCGCGATGCTGTCCTCGATCGCCGCGCGGTGTTCCTGGGACGGCTTCTTCAGCACCCAGTTGATGACTTCGGACTTCACGCCCGGATGGCCGACGCCGATGCGCAGGCGCCAGTAGTCGCCCGTGCCCAGCTGGGCATGGATGTCGCGCAGGCCGTTGTGCCCGGCGTGGCTGCCGCCGAACTTGAGTTTGGCCTGGCCGGGGACGATGTCGAGTTCGTCGTGGGCCACCAGGATCTCTTCGGGGGCGATCTTGAAAAAACGTGCCAGCGCCGCCACCGATTTGCCCGACAGGTTCATGAAGGTCATCGGCTCGAGCAGCCAGACGGTCTGGCCCCTGATGGTGGTGCGGGCGACGCGGCCGTGGTAGTTCTTGTCGAGGGCCAGGCTCAGCTTGAGCTCGCGCGCCAGCGCCTCGGTCCACCAGAAACCGGCGTTGTGGCGGGTCGCCTCGTATTCAGGGCCGGGGTTTCCCAAGCCTACAAAAAGTTTGATCATGCGGTGTGATGAGAGGGGAAAACGGTCTGCAGGTGGGGCCCGCCACCGGATTATGGGTGCAGCAGGACCTTCCCCCAAGAAAAACGGCCCTTGACCTCCGGGGAGGACAAGGGCCGCGGGCCTTTTCAGGCCGATGCCGTCATGAATTACTTCTTGGCAGCAGGCTTGGCAGCGTCAGCCTTGGCGCCGGCTTTGGCTTCCTTGGCGGCAGCGGCCTTGGCGGCCTTGGGATCCACAGGCACGGCAGCGGCAGCGGCGGCGGCAGCATCGGCTTCAGCTTCTTCCGAAACGGCAGAGACCGACACCAGCACCGGGTTGTCCATGCCGCCTTTGGCGACAAACTTCACGCCTTTTGGCAGCGTGATGTCCTTGACGTGCAGCGACGTGCCTTTTTTCAGGCCGCTCAGATCGACGGCGATGAATTCAGGCAGGTCTTTGGGCAGGCAGGAAATGCTCAGCTCGGTCAGCACGTGGTTGACCAGGCAGTTTTCGGCCTTGACCGCGGGGGACTCTTCCTGGCCGCTGTAGTGCAGTGGCACTTTCATGGTCAGGCGGGTCTTCGCGTCGACGCGCTGGAAGTCGATGTGCAGGACCAGTTGCTTGAACGGGTGCATCTGCAGATCGCGCAGCAAGACCTTTTGTGTCTTGCCGCCCAGTTCCATCTCGAGGACGGAAGCGTGGAAAGCTTCTTTCTTGATGGCGTGCCACAGTGCGTTGTGATCGAGTTCGATCAGCGACGGTTCACCGGTGCCACCGTAAACGATACCGGGCGTGCGGCCGGTGATGCGGAGACGGCGGCTCGCACCCGTACCCTGCTTGGCGCGCTCAAAAGCGACGAATTTCATAATCTTCTCCAAAAGAGGTGGGCCGCGACCAGCTCACCCCGACATAAAAAAGCTGCACGAATGCAGCCGGCTTTTCGCTCCGGATCAGAACAGGTTGTCCTGGTCCGAAAACAAACTCATGACCGACTCACCGTTGGCGATGCGCTGGATTGTCTCGGCAATCAGCGGCGCCACGGAGAGCTGGCGAATTTTCTTGCAGTCCTGCGCGGCCTGGCTCAGGGGAATGGTGTTGGTGATCACCACTTCGTCGAGGGCTTCGCCCTGCGCAATGCGTTCAATCGCGGGGCCCGAAAAAATCGGGTGCGTGCAATAGGCGTACACCTTTTTGGCGCCGCGCTCCTTGAGCACCTCGGCCGCCTTGACCAGCGTGCCGGCCGTGTCGATCATGTCGTCCATGATGACGCAGTTGCGCCCGTCGATGTCGCCGATCACGTGCATGACTTCGGACACATTGGCCTTGGGCCGGCGCTTGTCGATGATGGCCATGTCGCAGCCGAGCTGCTTGGCCAGCGCGCGGGCACGCACCACGCCGCCGACGTCGGGCGAGACCACCATCAGGTCGTTGTAGTTTTTCTGGCGCAGGTCGCCCAGCAGCACCGGCGAGGCATAGATGTTGTCTACCGGGATGTCGAAAAAGCCCTGGATCTGGTCGGCATGCAGGTCCATCGTCAGCACGCGCGAGACGCCGACGGCCTGCAGCATGTTGGCCACCACCTTGGCGCTGATGGGAACGCGCGCCGAACGCGGACGGCGGTCCTGCCGGGCGTAGCCGAAGTAAGGAATCACGGCGGAAATGCGTTCGGCCGAAGCACGCTTGAGCGCGTCGACCATGATCAGCAGTTCCATCAGGTTTTCGTTGGTCGGCGCGCAGGTGGACTGCACCACGAACACGTCACGCGCCCGCACATTCTGCTGAATCTCGACCGTCACTTCTCCGTCGGAGAAACGTCCCACATGGGCGGCCCCCAGCGAAATGCCCAGATGCTGGGCGATCTCGGATGCCATGGCCGGATTGGCATTGCCCGTGAAAAGCATGAAGTCGGAGTGGTGCGGTTGCATGTGTGGCCCAGCGGGTGTCTAGGAGGGGGAACGTTGCCGAATGGATAAAAGCAATAAACGCACTGAAAACACGGACGCCCTGTGTCCGTCCCATGTCAATGCGGCTTCTGGCCATTTCCTGCCCGGCCAATTCAGCGTCTGAATTGCGCAGGCAGCGCCTTCACCGGAGACACTCAACAGTCAGCGAGCACGGCCCCCGTTGTCGGGTGGCCTAAAAACTCGGACCCCCATGGGACCCGAAAATTTTGGCAGGGGTGGAAGGATTCGAACCTGCGAATGCCGGAATCAAAATCCGGTGCCTTAACCAACTTGGCGACACCCCTACACAGGTAGATTGTCGGAGCTGAAAACTGTCAAAGACAGCTGTCAGGGGACCAGCAACCAACCCTTTAATCGTTGTTTCTGGAAACACATTCCATGGCCCTTATCTTACCAACCGGCCAGAGGATGTGCATCCAGGTTGCTGCACTTGCGGACTTGCCAGTCGCCCGGGGCGACCGCTAGTTCCATCTCGTGCGGCATATGCGCAAATACAGCACTTCCCGAGCCAGTCATGCGGCCTTGCAAATGCTGCATGGAGAGCCAATCGAGGGATTGACCAACCTGCGGACACAAGGCCTGCGCGACTGGCTGCAAGTCGTTATGGCCGAATTCGTAAACAGAGCCATTTGCGTTTGCAGCAAAGCCTCGGATTGTAGCAGTTTCTGTATCGCGTTTGAGCCCGGGCGAGCGGAAAATGGCGTCGGTCGGCAGCCCGGCGGCGGGTTTGACCACCACAAAGCGGGCGGCGGGCAGGGCCAAGGGCGTGATTTTTTCGCCGACACCTTCGACCCAGGCGTGGCCGCCGCTGAGGAAAAACGGCACGTCAGCACCGAGGCCGAGGGCGATGGCCTGCAGTTGCGCGGCGGGCAGCCTGACGCCCCACAGGCGTTGCAGCGCCAGCAGGCAGCTGGCGGCATCGGACGAGCCGCCGCCCATGCCAGCCTGCGACGGAATGCGTTTTTTCAGACCGATGTGCACGCCCAGCGCGGTGCCGGACGCGTGTTGCAGTGCCCGTGCGGCACGCACCACCAGGTCTTCGGCGGGCAGCGCCTCGCTGGCCTCGCTGCCAAGGTCGGTGCGCGTGATCCGGCCATCCTGGCGCAGCTCGAAATGCAGGGTGTCACACCAGTCGATCAGCATGAACACCGACTGCAGCAGGTGGTAGCCGTCGGGGCGGCGCCCGGTGATGTGCAGAAACAGGTTGAGTTTGGCCGGCGCCGCGACATCGTAGATCGCCTTCAGCGGCGCGGCCGAGGCAGGGCGCGGCAGGCCGGCTTGCATCAAGGCGTCGCCAGCACGATGCGCAGGTCGGAGCGCGGCTGCGGCATGGTCCGGCTGGCCGAAATACGGCCCTCGGCCTGTTGCGACAGATCGGCATTCCAGCCGTCCGCGACGGTGTTTTTGCCGTCCAGCCAGTCAAACAGCGCGGGCAGCGGCACGGCTGCGCCGGTGGCTTTTTCTATCAGTTCGTCGACGCTGGCAAAGCGCTGGATCTGGTTGCCGGAATCGAGCACGGCCTCCTGCGGCGACCAGCGCAGCACGGCCAGGCTGTTGCCCAGCGGGCTGTTCAGCGTCAGTTCGCCCTGCGTGGGGTTGCCCTTGAGTTCGAAGCCGGCAAAAAAGGCCTGAGGCGGCTCGCTTTGCACCTGCAGGCTGAGGCGGCCTGACCAGAACGAAATTTTGGTGTCATTCGGGCCGACCGCCCTGGGCGGGCTGGCGCAGCCCGCCATGAAAGCTGTCGCCATCAGCAAGCCTGCCAGCAGGGCGGCGCGCCGGCGCAAGGGGGTGAACGTGACGGTCATGGGCGGTTTACAGCCTGACCCGCAGGCGCTTGAGGGTCTCCAGCAGCGTCTCGTTCTCGGCGTTGAGCAGCATGCCTTCCTTCCAGACGGCCAGTGCCCTGTCGCGCTGACCCAGGCTCCAGAGGACCTCGCCGAAATGCGCGGCGATCTCGGCGTCGGGCTTGGCCTTGTAGGCAGCTTCAAAAATGCTCAGGGCTTCGGCCTTGTTGCCCAGGCGGAACTCCACCCAGCCCAGGCTGTCCTTGATGAAGGGGTCCTCGGGTGCGTACTCCAGTGCCTTGAGGATCAGCTGTTTGGCTTCGGGCAGGCGCACGTTGCGATCGGCCAGCGAGTACCCCAGCGCGTTGTAGGCGTGGTGGTAGTCGGGCTTGCGCTCCACCACCTGGCGCAGCAGGCGTTCCATTTCCGGCAGGGCATCGAGCTTCTCGGCCATCATGGCCTGGTCGTAGAGAAGTTCGGGTTCGTCCGGGAATTGCGTGACGGCTTGCGCCAGCAACTCGTAAGCGCTGCGGTATTCCTTCTGCTCGCGCAGCAGGTTGATCTCGGCCATCAGCTTGATGCGTTTGTCATCGGGGTTGCGTTCGGGCAATTTCCGGATCAGCTGGCGGGCCTCGGCGAGTTTGCCCTGTCGGGCCAGCAGCGAAGCGCGGCGCACCTGCGCCTGGGCCAGTTCCTGCGCGTCGGGGATCTTGGCGATCCAGCTTTCCGCTGCGGCGAAATCCCGGCGTTTTTCTGCAATCTGCGCGAGCGACAGGTAGGCCTGCGACAGGCCGCGACTGGTCTGTGGCTGGGCTTCACCCTGGCTGGCCAGTTCGATATAACGCAGCAGCGACGTCTGCGCTGGCGCCAACTGGTTGTCCTGCAGCTGCAGGGAGCCCAGCACCAACCAGCCTTCGGGGTAGTCGGGCTTGTCGCGCGTGACCAGCTGCAGTTGCGTGCTGGCTTCGGCATAACGCTGGACATCGAGCAGGACGCGGGCATAGAGCATGCGTATTTCGGGCGCGGTCTTGGGGTTGCCCGCCAGGTATTTCTGGACCAGGGCCTCGGCACGCGGCAGTTTGGGATCCATCAATTCCAGTGCCAGCAAGGTCGGCCCTTCCGCCGCGGGGTCGAGCGCCTGTCCACGTTCGGCAGCCTCCAGCGCGCCAGGCAGTTCGCCGGCGGCCAGCCGCATGCGCCCGACGGCGGTCCAGGCGGCTGCGCCCGTGGCGGGGGCCTTGAGCTCGTCGGCCAGCGCCTGCTCGAGCACGCTGGCGGCGAGTTTTTTGTCGCCGACACGGGCAAAAAATCGTGGCAGGGTGATGATGGCCTGCGGGCGTTCGACCTGGGGCGTGAGCTTCACTTCATCTTTCAGCGGCTCCGTGGTCTCGGTGATGCGGTTCAGTGCCAGCAGGATTTGCAGCACATAGCGGTTGGCTTCGCGCGAGGCTGGCTGGGCCTGGCGCCAGGCCTGTGCGGCCTGCAGCGCTGCGTCGCCCGAGCGCGATTGCAGGGCAATGTCGGCTGCGCGCTGGTACAGCTGGGCGTCGTTGGTTTTGCGGGCAGCGTCCAGCATCAGTGAAAAACCGGTCGGGGCATCACCTTCCCGGGCCGTGAGTTCGCCGAGCAGCACCTCGTAGAACAGTTCCCCGTCCAGGCGGGAGGGCACGGGGGTGGCGTCCTGGGCAGCCGCCGGCGCCTCAGGCTGGGCGGCGGGTGGCACGGCCGGGGCGGGCTGGGCCCACAGCGCCGGCACTGCCAGGAAAACTGCACTGAAAACGCTGATAAGTTGTTTCATCAGACCATGATAATTGAAGCCCTGCGCCCATGTAGGTGTGTTCCGTGATTGACCCGAGTTGCCCATGCCCGAATTGCCTGAAGTCGAAGTCACCCGCCTGAGTTTTGCCAGCCGCATTGCCGGCGCAAAAATACTGGACCTGCAGATGGGCAAGCCGCTGCGCTGGCCCCTGGGCTGCGATGCTGCGCACCTGACCGGGCGCACCGTGCTTGAGGTCCGCCGGCGCGGCAAATACCTTCTGCTCGACACCACCGGCGGCCTGCTGCTGATCCATCTGGGCATGTCCGGCAGCCTGGGATTCGGGGCGGACTTGCCGCCGCCCGGAAAACACGACCATTTCGACATGCGTACCACGGCAGGCACCTTGCGGCTGCACGACCCGCGCCGCTTTGGTGCCGTGGTGTACGCGCCTGCCGAGCACGACGCTGCTGCGCAAAAGCTTCTGGGCCGGCTGGGCGTGGAACCGCTGACGGATGCGTTTGACGCGCTGGCCTTTTACCGCGCGCTGCAAGGCAGGCAGACGGCGATCAAGCAAGTGCTGCTGGCCGGCGAGATCGTTGTCGGTGTCGGCAACATCTATGCCTCGGAAGCGCTGTTCATGGCCGGCATCCGTCCGACCGTGCGGGCGGGGCGGCTGAGCAAGCCCCGCGCCGCCAGGCTGCATGCGGCGATCCGCAGCGTGTTGTCGCAAGCGCTTGCAAAAGGCGGCAGCACCCTGAAGGATTTTTCCAACGCCATGGGCGAGAGCGGCTACTTCCAGCTCGAAACCATGGTGTACGACCGGGCCGGCCTTCCCTGCAAGCTGTGTGCGGCGCCGATCCGCATGCTCCGGCAGGGCCAGCGTTCCACTTTTTACTGTGTCAACTGCCAGAAACCCTGAACACCCGTCCCGCCCGGGGCTGACCGTTTCCGGTGGGCGATGCTATATTGACCGATCTATGTCCACGGCGCACCATGTCTTTTAACCAACAATTTGACCAGCACGGCGCCTGGCGGCGCGCGTTTGCCTTGCGCCTCAAGCTTTTGTCCGAATGGATGAAGGGCCACGATCTGCTCAATGCCGCCGTGGAAGAGCGCCTGCTCCGGCTGGAGTCGCAGGTGCGCTCGGACAAGGTCATGGTGGCCTTTGTTGCCGAATTTTCGCGCGGCAAGTCCGAGCTGATCAATGCGATCTTTTTCGCCGGTTACGGCCGGCGCATCATGCCGGCCAGTGCCGGCCGCACCACCATGTGCCCGACCGAGCTGGGTTACGACGCGGACGCGCCGCCCTGCCTGCGCCTGCTGCCCATCGAGACCCGGCTCAAGCCGCAGGCCTTGATGGAGTGGCGCATGGTTCCCGAGAAATGGACACGGGTCGACCTCGATGTGAACGACCCGGTCAAGCTCTCGAAGGCGCTCGAAAAGGTGGCCGAAGTCAGCCATGTCACGCAGGACGAGGCGCGCGCGCTGGGCTTCTGGCATGACGACGCGCCGCAGGACAATCCGCGGGTCAATGCCGCCGGTCTGGTCGAGGTGCCCAAGTGGCGCCATGCGCTGATCAACATCGCCCATCCGCTGCTCAAGCAGGGGCTGGTGATTCTCGACACGCCGGGGCTCAACGCGATCGGCGCCGAGCCGGAACTCACGGTGAGCCTGATTCCGCAAGCCCATGCGGTGGTTTTCATCCTGGCGGCCGACACCGGCGTGACCAAATCCGACTTGGCCATCTGGCGTGAACACCTGATCACCGAGGGTGACGACAACGATGCCCGCCTGGTGGTGCTCAACAAGATCGACACCCTGTGGGACGCCCTGAGTTCGCCCGCGCAGATCCAGGCCCAGATCGACCGCCAGCGTGCCAGCTCGGCGGAGATTCTCGGGTTGCCGGTGGCCCAGGTCATTCCGGTCTCGGCCCAGAAAGGCCTGGTCGCCAAAGTCACAGGCGATGACAAGCTGCTGCAGGCCAGCTGCCTGCCCGGGCTGGAACTGGCGCTGGCGCAGGGCGTGATGGGGCAGCGGCAGAAAATCCTGCGCTCGGCGGTGGCCGCCGGCATTGTCGAGCTGCGTGCCGAAGCCGGCCGTGTCATCCATATCCGCCGCCGCGACCTGGCCGAGCAGATGATCGAGCTGCGCGGCCTGCGCGGCAAGAACGACTCGGTCATCAAGCACATGCGTTCGCGCATTGAGCAGGAGCAGGTCGAATTCAATGCCAGCGGCGCCAAGATACAGGCCGTGCGTTCCATCCACCTGAAACTGCTCAGGGAAGTGTTCCACCTGCTCGGCACGCCGACCCTCAAGACGGAGCTGGCGGAACTGACCCACGCACTCAAGCAGCCCGGCATCAAGCTCGGCGTCAAGAAAGCCTATGGCCAGACCTTTGCGCGGCTGCGCGAAGGCCTGCAGAAAGCCCAGACCACCAGCGCTGACATCCAGCGCATGCTGGGCGGATCGTTCAAGCAGCTCAATGCCGAGTTTGGTTTTTCCCTGCAGGCGCCCAAAGAGCCCGAAATGGGCCGTTTCCTGGTGGACCTGGAGCAGATCGAACGCAGCCACCTGCAATACCTGGGCGTGGCCAACATCCTCAAGCTGGCACGGCCGGATTTTTCCGAACGGCTGGTGCGGGCGCTGGCCACGCGGCTGCGCGTGGTTTACGAGACCGCACTGGGCGAGGTCGAGTTGTGGAACAAGTCGGCGGCCTCGCAGCTCGATGCCCAGCTCAAGGAGCGCCGGCGCAACTTCAGCCGCCGCATCGAGGCGATCGAACGCATCCAGCAGGCGGCCACCGGCCTGGACGAACGCATTGCTGAAATTGCCGCCCATGAGCGGGCGCTCGATGAACTCGACAGCAAGCTCGACGAACTGACGGACCAGCTCGTGCATGCGCCGGCAAGTCCGCATGACCCGGCGCTGGCGGCTCCTGCCGCCGCCATGATCCGGGCCGCCTGAGCGCGGGGATGACCCCAAGCTCCACGCCCGGCACCGGTGTGTCCCCGCTGCTTTCCGGGGCGACCGGGACCGGTTTGCAGGCGGCGGAACTGGGGAGCCGTTTTTCCGCCCAGGTGGTGCGCTGGCAGAAAAGCCACGGTCGCCACAGCCTGCCCTGGCAGAACACGCGTGACCCTTACCGCGTCTGGCTGTCCGAGATCATGCTGCAGCAAACGCAGGTGACCACGGTGCTTGATTACTACGCACGCTTCCTGGCGCGGTTCCCGGCGGTGGCCGATCTGGCCGCTGCCGCGCAGGACGATGTGCTGGGTTTGTGGAGCGGTCTGGGTTATTACAGCCGGGCCAGAAACCTGCACCGCTGTGCACAGGACGTCGTGCGTCTGCATGGCGGGCAGTTTCCGCAGACGGCGGAACTGCTGCAAACCCTGCCCGGCATCGGGCCTTCGACCGCAGCGGCCATCGCCTCGTTCTGCTTTTCGCAGCGGGTCGCCATTCTGGACGGCAACGTCAAGCGGGTGTTGACGCGGGTCACCGCGTTTTCCGGCGATCTGGCCTCCAGCGCGCAGGAGCGGGAACTGTGGGCCATCGCCACCGAGCTGTTGCCGCGCCGCCAACTGCCCGAGACCATGCCACGTTACACCCAGGGCCTGATGGATCTGGGCGCCACGATCTGCACGACACGCCAGCCTTCCTGCCTGCTGTGCCCGGTGCAGGGCATGTGCCGGGGCCTGGCTGGCGGCACGCCGGAACGCTTTCCGGTCAAGACCCGCAAGCTCAAGCGCAGCGCGCAGTCGCTCGCGCTGCTGTGGGCCGAAAAAGCCGACGGCAGCGTGTGGCTGGAACGGCGCGCTGCGCCCGGCATCTGGGGTGGCCTTTATTGTTTTCCGGTGTTCGACAGCGAAGAGGACTTGCTGGCGGCCTTGCCCGCGCCCCTGCAGCCCCGGCTGACGGCGATTCCGCCCTTTGTGCATGTGTTGACGCACAAGGACTTGCGCCTGTCGCCCCTGGTGCTGGCGCTGTCGGCCCGGGAGGCCAGAAGCACCCGCCTGCCGGGCACCGGTGCCTGGTTTGCGCGCGACGCCTGGGAAGCGCTGGGATTGCCGGCACCGGTCAGAAAGTTGCTCGCGCAGCGCGACGCCTGATTGCCTGTGGTTTGTGATGAAATTGGCCTCCAGCCCTTGAAGGGCGGGCGCAGGCAGCTATCAAAATCAGAGTAAATCGGCCCGCGACGGCCAGGCTCACGGGATGGCGTCGAGTTCCCGGTGGCGCTTGAGCGTGACCCAGTGCGGGCCGAAGGCCTGCGCCAGCTGCTCGACCAGGTACACCGAGCGGTGCTGGCCGCCGGTGCAGCCGATGGCCACCGTCACATAGCTGCGGTGGTCGCGGGCCAGCGCCTGCAGCCAGTGGCCGATGAACTGCTCGATATGGCGGAACATGTCGCCCACCTCGGGATAGCCTTGCAGGTAGCGCACCACCGCTTCGTCCTGGCCGGTCAGGCGGCGCAATTCCGGCTCATAGTGCGGATTGGGCAACATGCGCACGTCGAACACGTAGTCGGCATCGACCGGCACGCCGCGTTTGAAGGCAAACGATTCAAACACCAGGGTCAGCTGGGTGGCCGGTGAGGAAATCAGTGCTTTCACATAGCCCTGCAGCTGGGACGGCCGGATCATGCTGGTGTCGATGACATGGGCATGTTCGCGCAACTCGCCGAGCAGCTCACGCTCCTCGTCAATTGCATCGATCAGGGCGCGCTGTTGGTCCAGGTCTTCCCGCCGCGACAGCGGGTGCATGCGCCGGGTTTCCGAGAAGCGCCGCACCAGGGTGTCGGTGCTGGCGTCGAGAAACACCGATTGCACGGCCACGCCCTGTTCCCGCATCTGCGCCAGTTGCAGCGGCACCAGCGGCAGCGAGATGGCGCTGCGCACGTCCATCGCGATCGCCACCTTGCGGGCGCCGTGCTGCTTTTCCAGCGCGACAAAAGGCAGCAGCAGCTCCGGCGGCAGGTTGTCCACGCAGTAGTAGCCCGCGTCTTCGAGGGCATGCAGCGCGATGGATTTGCCGGAACCGGACATGCCGGTGATCAGCACCATGTCCATGTCCGCAGCCATGTCCGGAGTGGGGTCGGCGGCGGCGTTCATTGGCCCAGCATCTCCTTGGCGTGGGCCAGTGTGGTGCCAGAGAGCTTTTCGCCGCCCAGCATGCGGGCCACCTCGGCCACCCGCTGCTCGCTGTGGACCAGTTCGACGGTGCTCACGGTCTGGCCCTTGTCCGGGCGTTTGGCCACCATCAGGTGATGGTCGGCACAGGCTGCGACCTGGGGCAGGTGGGTGACGGCCATGACCTGCCGGTCCTTGCCGAGTTGTTTCATCAGGCGACCGACGGTTTCGGCCACGGCGCCGCCGACGCCGGAATCCACTTCGTCAAAAATCAGGGTTTGCGCCTGCCCGAGCTGGCTGGTGGTCACCGCGATGGCCAGTGCAATGCGCGACAACTCGCCGCCGGAGGCGACCTTGCCGACCGGCCGCGGTGTGCTGCCGCTGTGGCCGGCGACCAGAAATTCTGCTTGTTCCAGGCCGTGCTGCGCGGGCTGCTCCAGCTTGCCCAGGGCCACTTCAAACTTGCCGCCCTGCATGCCCAGGCCCTGCATCGCCTGGGTGATGGCCTGGGCCAGCAGGGGCGCGGCCTTGCTGCGCGCTTTCGACACCTGGCGTGCTGCGTCCCGGTAGGCGGCCTGGGCCAGTTGCTCGGCTTTTTCCAGACCCACGAGGTCGGCTGCCGCATCGAGTTTTTGCAGCTCGCTGCGCCAGGTGGCCAGCAGTTCCGGCAACTCGGCCGGCGTGCGTTTGTAGCGGCGTGCCAGACTGACCCACAGCGAGAGGCGCTCATCGAGTTCGGCGAGCCGCTGCGGCTCCAGCTCGGCATGCCGCGCGTAGCCATGCAGCGAATGCACGGCATCTTCAATCTGCGCCAGGGCACTGCCCAAAACCTCTGTCAGCCCTTTGAATTCGGGCTCGATATGCTCCTGATTCTGTAGCGCTGTGAGGGCGCGGCCGAGCAGGGCACTGGCGTTGTCGTCGGACTCCTGCAGCGCATCGACCGCCGTCTGCACCGCGTCGCGCAGGGCCTGCACATTGGACAGCCGGCTGTGCTGCGTGTTGAGTTCTTCCCACTCGTGCTCGCCCGGCGCCAGCTTGTCGAGTTCGCCGATCTGCCAGGCCAGGCGCTCGCGCTCGCGCTGCAGGCTGTCCTGCGCCTCACGCGCGTCAAGCAGGGCCTTGTGCGCACTGCGCCAGGCCTGCCACTGCGGCGCCAGGGCCTGGGCCGGCACGCCGGCGTAGGCATCGAGCAGGCCGCGCACCGCATCGGGCCGGGTCAGGCTTTGCCAGGCATGCTGGCCGTGGATATCGACCAGCAGGTCGGCGATCTCGCGCAGCTGGGTGGCCGTGGCCGGGCTGCCGTTGATCCAGGCCCGGCTTTTGCCCTGGGCATCGATCGTGCGGCGCAGCAGCAAGTCGTCTTCGGCGGCAAAGCCGGCCTGGTCCAGCCAGGGACCCAGCTGGGCCGGCGCGTCAAAGGTGGCGCTGATCTCGCAGCGCTGGGCGCCCTCGCGCACCACACCGGCGTCGGCGCGTGCGCCCAGGGCCAGTTGCAGGGCGTCGATCAGGATCGATTTGCCGGCGCCGGTCTCGCCGGTGAGGACGGTGAAGCCGCTGTCCAGGTCCAGCGCGAGTTCGCGCACGATGACAAAGTCGCGCAGGGCGATGTTTTTAAGACTCATACCGCACCTTCATTCCAGTGAAGTTTTTTGCGCAGGGTGTCGAAGTAGCTCCAGCCCTTGGGGTGCAAAAAGCGCATCTGGTATTCCGAGCGCCGCACCGTGATGCGATCGCCGTGCAGCAGGGTGGCCAGCGACTGCATGTCGAAATTGGCGCTGGCATCGCGGCCTGCGACAATTTCCACGGTGACCTCGCCGGTGTCGGGCAACACGATGGGGCGGTTCGACAGCGTGTGCGGCGCAATCGGCACCATGACCCAGCCGGAAATCGACGGATGCAGCAACGGGCCGCCGGCCGACAGCGCATAGGCGGTGGAGCCGGTTGGCGTGGCGATGATCAGTCCGTCGGCACGCTGGTTGGCCACAAAACGGCCATCGACTTCGACCCTGAGTTCGACCATGCCGGCTGTGGCGCCGCGGTTGACGACCACGTCGTTCATGGCGGTGGCGTTGAAGACGCAGCGGCCGTCACGCATGACCTCGGCCCGCATCATCCAGCGCCGGTCTTCTTCGTATTCGCCGCGCAGCATGGGCGCGAGCGCCGTCTGGAAATCCTCGAAGGCGATGTCGGTGATGAAGCCCAGGCGGCCCTGGTTGATGCCGACCAGCGGCACACCGAACTGGGCCAGCTGCCGGCCTATGCCCAGCATGGTGCCGTCGCCGCCGACCACCAGGGCCAGGTCGCAATGCGCTCCGACGCCGGCCACATCGAGGACCGGGTACTGCGTCAGGCCGGTGTTGCTGGCCGTGTCCTTTTCCAGCGTGACCTCGCAACCCTGCGTGTGCAGGAAGCCGGCAATTTCCTCCAGCGCCGAGCGTGAACCCTGTGCGTGGTACTTCCCGATCAGGGCGACGTGACGAAATTGCGACTTCATCGCCAAATTACATCACAACATCCTTGCCAAGCTTCGTAGAATGGCTTCATGCTTGATGAACGTGCCCGACTGTTGTTAAAAGCGCTTGTGGAGCGCTACATCGCCGACGGTCAACCGGTCGGTTCGCGCACCTTGTCCAAGGCCTCCGGGCTGGACCTGTCGCCGGCGACCATACGCAATGTCATGAGCGACCTGGAGGATCTGGGCCTGATCGTCAGCCCGCACACCTCGGCCGGCCGCATCCCGACCGCCCGCGGTTACCGCCTGTTTGTCGACACCATGCTGACCATGCAGCGCGACCAGTATTCGTCGCTCAGCGCGCTGGGTACACCCCGCCTGGCACCGGACCAGCCGCAAAAGGTCTTCAGCAACGCCGCCAACATCCTGTCGGACCTGTCGCAGTTTGTCGGTGTCGTGATGGCCCCGCGCCGCACGTCCGTGTTCCGCCATATCGAGTTTTTGCGCCTGTCCGAAAAACGCATCCTGGTCATCATCGTCTCGCCCGACGGCGACGTGCAGAACCGCGTGATCTTCACCGAGACCGACTACACCCAGAGCCAGCTCATCGAAGCGGCCAACTTCCTCAATTCGCACTACGCCGGCATGGCGATCGAGGAAGTGCGCGAGCGGCTGGTCAACGAGGTGGAAGAATTGCGCGGCGAGATCGCCAGCCTGATGCAGGCGGCGGTGCAGGTCAGCAGCGAGGCGATCGAGTCGCGCGACGAGGTGGTGATCTCGGGCGAACGCAACCTGCTGGCGGTCAGCGATTTTTCCAGCGACATGGGCAACCTGCGCAAGCTGTTCGACCTGTTCGAGCAGAAGGCCCAGCTCATGCGCCTGCTCGACGTGTCCAGCCGGGCCGAGGGCGTGCGCATCTATATTGGCGGCGAAAGCCAGGTCGTGCCCTACCAGGAGTTGTCCATCGTGACCGCACCCTACGAGGTGGACGGCAAGGTGGTGGGCACCCTGGGCGTGATCGGGCCCATGCGCATGCCCTATGAAAAAATGATCCAGATCGTCGACATCACCGCCAAGATGGTCAGCAGCGCACTGAGCCACAGCAAGTAGGGCCGGTACAATCCGCAGTGGCGACGTGGGGCGTTAGCTCAGTTGGTTAGAGCAGAGGACTCATAATCCTTTGGTCCACAGTTCAAGTCTGTGACGCCCTACCACCCAATTAATAGGCTATAATTCGAGGCTTAGCGGCTGTAGCTCAGTTGGATAGAGTACTTGGCTACGAACCAAGGGGTCGTGGGTTCAATTCCTGCCAGCCGCACCAAACGTCAAGCCCTGGAACCGCGAGGTTCCAGGGCTTTTTCGTTACGATGTTCCGATATGGACACGTTTTGACTGCCTCAGTCACTCATGAGCAAAGCCTTCACCAAAGAAACCGACACGGACGACGATGACGAGTTGTCGCTGCCGCCTTTGCCTGCGGGCGGCAAAAACTACATCACGCCCGAGGGTTATGCCCGGCTCAAGGCCGAGCTGCTGGACCTGATCGACAACGAGCGCCCCAAGGTGGTGGAGGTGGTTCACTGGGCCGCCAGCAACGGCGACCGCTCCGAAAACGGCGACTACCACTACGGCAAGAAGCGGCTGCGCGAGATCGACCGGCGCATCCGGTTTTTGACCAAGCGGCTTGAAATTGCCGAAATTTCCGACCCTGCCGTGCACCATAGCAGCGACCAGGTGTTTTTTGGTGCCACCGTCAGCTACATCGACAGCAGCGGTTCCGAGCAGACGGTGACCATCCTGGGCATTGACGAGGCGGACAGTGCGCGCAACCAGGTCAGCTGGATTTCACCGATTGCCCGTGCACTGCTCAAGGCGCGGGTCGGCGACGAAGTGAAGCTGGCGACCCCGGGCGGACTCAAGGACATCGAGGTGGTGCAGGTCAGTTATCCGGCGCCAGACGCCCCCGGTGGGCCGCGCTGACATGAACTAAACAGCCCTGGGGGGTCCGCTCAGACGCCTGGTTTGGCGCGCTGGACGCGCAACACCGACGGGGTGCGCTTGACGCTGCGCATGACGGACGCCAGGTGGATGCGGTCACGCACCGCCACATCAAAGCGCAGGTCGGTCGCATCCTGCGCCGGATCCTGCCCCATGTCCACATGCGTGATGTCGGCCTCAGCGCTGGCCAGCGCCGAAGCCACGCGGGCAAGCACGCCTTTGCCATTGGTGACCGTGACGAGCAGGCCGGTTTCAAAGGTACGGGTGGGTTCGTCCGACCAATCGACCGCAATGAAGCGCTCGCTGTCGCGGTGCTGCAGCTTTTTGGCGATGGCGCAGTCGTCCGTGTGGACCACCAGCCCTTCGCCACGGCCCAGATAACCCACGATGGCGTCGCCCGGAATGGGGCGGCAACACGCGGCAAACTTCACCGAGGCGCCTTCGCTGCCGTCCAGCACCAGCGCACCCTGCGAAATCGACTCGTGCGCGGTGTAACGCTCGCGGCTCATCAGCAAGGGGTCCGGTTTTTCGCCGGTTTCAGCCAGCAGGGTGACGATGCGCTTGGCGATCATGCTGGCAATCCGTTTGCCCAGGCCGATATCGGTGAGCAACTCGGCGCGTGTGCGATTGCCGCTGAAACGCAGGATTTTTTCCCAAGTGGCGTGGTGGGCGTCGTCGTCCTCGGACAGCCGCTCGCGGTCTATGCCCTCGGCCCGCAGGGCTTGCGCCAGCATTTTTTCGCCCAGGTCCTGCGACTCGCTCAGGGCCATGGTTTTGAGGTAATGGCGAATCTTCGATCGGGCTTTGCCGGTGCGCACAAAACCCAGCCAGGCGGGGTTGGGGCTGGAGACCGATGCGGTGATGATCTCGATCACGTCGCCGTTGTGCAGCTCCGAGCGCAGCGGAACCTGCTCGCCGTTGACTTTGGCGGCCACGGCGCGGTGGCCCACGTCGCTGTGGATGGCGTAGGCAAAATCGACAATCGTTGCGCCGCGCGGCATGGCCATGATCTGGCTTTTCGGCGTGAACACATAGACGGCGTCGGGAAACAGGTCGATCTTGACGTGGTCCCAGAATTCGGCGGCATCGCGGGTTTCGTGCTGGATGTCGAGCAGGGACTGCAGCCACTGGGTGCCCAGCCGCTGCGAAGCATCGCTGTCCGGGTCGGTGGCCTTGTAGAGCCAGTGTGCGGCAACGCCGGATTCGGCCACGATGTGCATGGCCTCGGTGCGCATCTGGAATTCGATGTTGGTGCCGAAGGGACCGACCAGCGTGGTGTGCAGCGACTGGTAGCCGTTGACCTTGGGAATCGCGATGTAGTCCTTGAACTTGCCCGGCAGCGGCTTGTAGAGCTGGTGCAACACGCCCATGGCGGTGTAGCAGGCCGTGACGTTGGCGACAATGACGCGAAAGCCGTAGATGTCCGTCACCTGGGCAAACGACAGGTGTTTTTCGTCCATCTTGCGATAGATCGAATAGAGCGCTTTTTCGCGCCCGTAGATATGCACCTGGATGCCGGCGCTGGCAAACGCTGCTTCCACTTCGGACTGCACCCGCTTGATCACATCGCGCCGGCGGCCGCGGGCGCGGGCCAGGGCCTTGGTCAGCGTGGCGTAGCGCCAGGGGTACAGGTGCTGGAAGGCCAGGTCCTGCAACTCGCGGTAGGTGGCGTTCAGGCCCAGGCGGTGCGCAATCGGCGCATAGATGTCCAGGGTCTCGCGCGAAATGCGGTTCCACTTGCTGCGCGGCACGTCGCTGAGCGTGCGCATGTTGTGGCTGCGGTCCGCCAGCTTGATCAGGATGACGCGCACATCGCGGGCCATCGCCAGCAGCATCTTGCGGAACGATTCGGCCTGGTTTTCCTCGCGGGTGTTGAACTCCAGCTTTTCCAGCTTGGTCAGGCCGTCCACCAGTTCCGCGACCGGCGCGCCAAAACGCTCGATCAGCTCCGGCTTGGTGACGCCGCAGTCCTCGATCGCATCGTGCAGCAGGGCGGCCATCAGGGCCTGTGCGTCCAGCTTCCATTCGGCGCACTGCTGCGCCACGGCGATCGGATGGGTGATGTAGGGCAGGCCGCCGTTGCGTATCTGGCCCAGATGCGCTTCATCGGCAAAGCGGTAGGCGGTCCGGACGTTGTTGACGTCCTCGGCGCTCATGTAGTCCAGCTTGGCCGTGAGCGCAGCAAAACTCGCCGCGGCTGCGTTGGCGGCAGCCGGGGTGGACTTGACGTTTGCGATGGGGAAATCCAGGGCGCTCATGCCTTAAATGTATCGTGGTGCCGGTAAAACGTGCAAAAAGCGGGCATTACACGACCTTGGGAAAACAAAAAAGCACCGCAGGCGGTGCTTTTTGGAGGAGAGGGCGGGCGCCTCAGCTGGGGACTTTTTTCAGCATTTCGAGGCCGATTTTGCCCTCGGCAATTTCGCGCAAGGCGGTCACGCCAGGCTTGTTCTTGCTCTCGATTTTGGGGGCATGGCCCTGGCTGAGCATGCGCGCGCGGTAGGTCGCGGCCAGAACGAGCTGGAAGCGGTTGGGGATTTTTTCCAGGCAGTCTTCAACAGTGATGCGGGCCATGATGATCTCCGGGTTAGATGCAATAGGGGGAATGAAGCAGCAGCAGGTCAGGCAATGTGCAGGGCCTGGAAGGTCTCGGCGCGGGCACGTCTTTGGGCTGCAAACTTGAGCCGCTGGGCATGAACAATGGTTTTCAGGTCGAAAACGGCTCGTTCAAATAACTCGTTGATTATAACGAAATCGAATTCATGGGCCTGGGCCATCTCGACGGCCGCGTTTTTAAGCCGCAATTCGATCACTTCCGGCGTATCCTCGCCGCGCCGCTCCAGCCGTGAGCGCAGCTCTTCCCAGCTCGGCGGCAGGATGAAGATCAGCACCGCGTTGTTGAAAATACGCTTGATGTTGATCGCGCCCTGAAAATCGATTTCCAGGATGACATCGGCACCGGTCGCCACGCGTTCCTCGATCGTCTGTCGCGAGGTGCCGTAGCGGTGGCCATGCACATGCGCCCACTCCAGGAAGGAGTCCCGCAGCACCATGCCGTCAAACTCCTCGGGCGAAATGAAGAAGTATTCGCGGCCGTGTTTCTCCTGTCCGCGCGGCGGCCGGGTGGTGTGTGACACCGCCGGCTGCACCCGCGCATCGAGCTCCATCAGGGCCTTGACCAGGCTGGATTTTCCGGCCCCGCTGGGTGCAGCGACAACAAACAGGTTTCCGGGATAGTCCATGGCGTCAGGTTCTTGTAGATGGGTTGATTCAGGGCCGGGCGGGCCTCATTCGATGTTCTGGACCTGCTCGCGGATCTGCTCGATCAGCACCTTCATGTCCACCGAGACATGGGTGAGCTCCAGCGACCCGGATTTGGAGCCCAGCGTGTTGGCTTCACGGTGCAGCTCCTGGATCAGGAAGTCGAGCCGTTTGCCGACTTCGCCGCCAGCGGCCAGCAGCCGGTCGATTTCGTCCAGATGGGACGACAGCCGCGTGATTTCCTCCGCCACATCGATGCGTATCGCAAAGGAGGTGGCTTCCGTCAGGGCCCGGTCCTGTGCCGCCTCGGGCAGGGTGCTGCCGCCGCCCAGCGCCATGGCTTCCTGCCAGCGTTCCATGAAGCGGATTTTTTGCTGCTCGACCAGCTTGGGCACCATGGGCACGGCCGAGGCTGCCAGCGCCCGCAACTGCGCCGTGCGGTCCAGCAGCATCTGCGCCAACCGGGCGCCTTCACGCTCCCGGGCCGCCAGCAGGTCCTTCAGGGCTTTTTTGGACAGCTTGAGCAACTCGTCACTGTAGTCGTGGGTGGTCTTGTCTTCGCCGCTCGCCAGCCGCAGCACATCGGCCACGCTCAGGGCCGCGGCGTGGGGCAGCCAGGATTTCACCGTGTCTTCCAGCGAACCCAGTCGCTGCAGCGTGCTGGCCGCCGGGGCGCGCAGGCTGCTGCCGGAGCTGCTCTCCAGCGAGACACGCATTTCAATCTTGCCGCGCTTGAGCTTGCCGGTCAGCAGTTCGCGCAGGGCGGGTTCGGTCTGGCGCAGCTCATCGGGCAGGCGGAAGGCCAGATCCAGAAAGCGGCTGTTGACCGAGCGTATCTCCACGCCCAGGCGTGCGCTGGCGTCCGTCCCGGCGTCCGTTTCCGGGGCATTTCGCGCAGGGGTGGATTGGACGGCTGCATAGCCAGTCATGCTGTAAACTGACATTTAGTAATACGCTTTTGTAGAGAAACAGGACTTGGTGATCCCGTCACCTTGCTTAATCCCGAATTATGTCAAAGGTCAAGCCCGCGTCACTTCCACCCGATACCGTCATTGGTGGCTATCGCGTGGTGCGCAAGCTGTCGGCCGGCGGGTTTGGGGTAGTTTACTTGGCTGTTGACAATGAGGGCCAGCAGGTCGCCATCAAGGAGTACCTGCCGTCTTCGCTGGCCAGCCGCCCGCCGGGCGAGTTGCTGCCCCAGGTGCAGCCCGAAAAGCTGTCGCTGTACCGGCTGGGCCTGAAAAGTTTCTTCGAGGAAGGCCGGTCGCTGGCCCAGATCTCGCACGCGTCCGTGGTGAGCGTGCTGAACTTCTTCCGCGAAAACGAAACCGTCTACATGGTGATGAACTACCTGGAGGGCGGCACCCTGCAGGATTTCATCATCACCGCACGCGAGCTCAAAAAGCAGAAGGTGTTTCGCGAGTCGACCATCCGCTCGCTGTTCGACGAGATCCTGCGCGGGCTGCGCATCGTGCACCAGCACAAGATGCTGCACCTGGACATCAAGCCGGCCAACATCTTCGTGACCGACGACAACAAGGCCGTGATGATCGACTTTGGCGCCGCCCGCGAGGTGCTGAGCAAGGAAGGCAATTTCATCCGCCCCATGTACACCCCGGGGTTTGCTGCGCCCGAGATGTACCGGCGTGATTCGTCGATGGGGCCGTGGACCGACATTTACGCGATCGGCGCCTGTATTTACGCAACCATGCAGGGTTATCCGCCCAACGACGCGCCGCAGCGGCTTGAAAAAGACCGTCTGTCGCTTGCACTGTCCCGCTTGCGCGGTGTGTATTCCGACAACCTCATCGAAGTGGTTGAATGGTGCATGTCACTCGATCCCTTGTCGCGGCCGCAATCGGTTTTTGCCCTGCAGAAAGAACTCAGCCGCGAGGGTGAGCGGCGCTACACCAAGCTGACCGTCGGCGAAAAAATGCGGCTGCAGTTTGACAACATGGTGTCAGACACCAAGAAAACCGCGCGCAAGGCCACTGGCTTTGCGACGAAATTCAAATGAAATTCTCGGTCTTTCAGGTCAGTCGCAAGGGCGGTCGCGAGAAAAACGAAGACCGCATGGGGTACTGCTACACCCGCGAGTCAGGCCTGTTTGTGCTGGCCGACGGCATGGGCGGCCACCCTGAAGGCGAGGTCGCGGCCCAGCTGGCGCTGCAGACCATTTCTGCGCTGTACCAGAAGGAAGCCCGGCCGCTGGTCAGGGACACCACCGAATTCCTCTCGTCGGCCCTGATGGCAGCGCACCACCAGATCATCCGTTATGCCAGCGAAAAAGGCATGCTTGACACGCCGCGCACCACGGTGGTGGCGGCCATCCTGCAGGGCTCGGGCGCGACCTGGGTCCATTGCGGCGACTCGCGGCTCTACGTGGTGCGTGACGGCGAACTGCTGACGCGCACACGCGACCACTCCTACCTGGAGCAGCAAAACGCCGGCATCATCAAACTCGAGCGCCTGAACCGCAACATTTTGTTCACCTGCCTGGGCTCCCCGTCCAAGCCGGTGTTCGACATCGCCGGCCCGGTGGTCCTGCAGCAGGGCGACAAGCTGATGCTCTGCTCCGACGGCCTGTGGGGCACACTGACCGACGCTGAAATTGTGCGCCACATGGCGGGCAACAGCGTGTCTGACGCCGTGCCCGACATGGTCGAACATGCGCTGCGCAATGGCGGCGAGCACAGCGACAACGTCACCGTGCTGGCCATGGAGTGGGAAACGCCCGACGCCTTCGAATCGACGCGCGGCGTCTCGACCGACAGCATCATGGACGGCGTGTTCGCATCAACCATCCAGGCCGGCGTGCTCGACTCCAGCGTCGAAGACCTTGACGATGCAGCGATCGAACGCTCCATCGCCGAAATCAACGAGGCGATACGCCGCTCTGCGGCAAAAAAGGCCTGAGTTCCCGGCCTGGCCGCCATGGGCCCAGGTGCTGCCTTGAGCCTGACTTTCCCCTTCTTTCCCTCTTTCCTCCCTCTTTTTTTGTCTCCCGGGCGTAGCGACGCCAGAAAGCCCTGACCATGAGTTCATTTTCGCGAAGCAGCGCCCGTGCCGCCGACCAGTTGCGCCCGGTGCGCATCACCCGCGCCTACACCGCTTATGCCGAAGGCTCGGTCCTGATCGAGTTTGGCGCGACCCGGGTGTTGTGCACCGCCTCGGTCGAGGAAAAAGTGCCGAGCCACAAAAAAGGCAGCGGCGAGGGCTGGGTCACGGCTGAATACGGCATGCTGCCGCGCGCCACCCACACCCGCAGCGACCGCGAAGCCGCGCGCGGCAAGCAGAGCGGGCGCACGCAGGAAATCCAGCGCCTGATCGGCCGCTCGATGCGCGCGGTGTTTGACCTGAAAAAACTCGGCGAACGCACCATTCACCTGGACTGCGACGTGATCCAGGCCGACGGCGGCACCCGCACGGCCAGCATCACCGGCGCCTTTGTTGCGGCGCAGGACGCCGTCAACAAGCTGCTGGCCGAAGGCAAGCTCAAGGAAACGCCGATCATCGGTCACGTGGCCGCGATTTCCGTCGGCATCGTGCAGGGCACGCCCTTGCTCGACCTCGAATACATTGAAGACGTGAGCTGCGATACCGACATGAACGTGGTGATGACCGGCGCCGGCCATTACGTCGAGGTGCAGGGCACCGCCGAAGGCGCGGCCTTTTCGCGCCAGGAAATGGACGCGCTGCTGCTGCTGGCTGAAAAAGGCATCAGCGAGCTGGTTGCGCTGCAGCAGCAGTCGCTCCTGAATTGATAGCTGCTTGCGTACGTATTGATTGGGCTGAGGCCATATTTTGTTTATGAAAATCGTCCTTGCATCGAACAACCCCGGAAAACTGGCCGAATTGCAGGCCATGCTGGCGCCGCTGGGCGTGACGCTGGTGAAACAGGCCGACCTGGGCATTCCCGAGGCCGAGGAACCCTTTCGAACCTTTGTCGAAAACGCCCTGGCCAAGGCGCGTCACGCGTCGCGCCTGAGCGGCCTGCCGGCACTGGCCGACGACGCCGGCCTGTGTGTCGATGCCTTCGGCGGCCTGCCGGGCGTGGACACGGCTTTTTATGCCACGCAATTCGGCTACGACAAAGGCGACGACAACAATGTGCGCGCCCTGCTCGAGCAGATGGCCGGACTAACCGATCGACGCGCCGCCCTGGTCAGCACGCTGGTGGCGCTGCGGTCTGCCGACGACCCGGAGCCGCTGATTGCGGTGGGCCGTGTCAGCGGCGAGATCGCGCGCGCGCCGGCCGGCAGCAACGGTTTTGGTTTTGACCCAGTGATGTTCATCCCGGCCTTCGGCAAGACCTTTGCCGAGCTTCCGGTCGACGTCAAAAACGCCAACAGCCACCGCGGCATGGCGGCGCGCCAGATGATGGACCTGATGCGCGAGCGCTGGTTGTGAACATGTTCGTTTTCTTCTCATGACTTTCCCCATTCCTGTTGTCAGCGCGCCACCCGGGGAGGAAACCGGGGCGGGGCTCAAGGACATCCAGCACTACATGCGGGACGGCACGCTGCAGCTCAGCGCCTTGCCGCCGCTGTCGCTGTACGTGCACTTGCCCTGGTGCCTGAAGAAGTGCCCCTACTGCGATTTCAATTCGCACGAGGCGCAGGGCGAGCTGCCCGAGCAGCGTTACCTCGATGCGCTGATGGCCGACCTCGAAGCCTCGCTGCCGCTGATCTGGGGCCGCACGGTGCACAGCATCTTCATTGGCGGCGGCACACCCAGCCTGTTTTCGCCGCAGGCCATCGACCGCCTGCTGGGCGACATCCGCGCGCGGCTGCGGCTGGAGCCCGACTGCGAAATCACGCTGGAAGCCAACCCCGGCACGTTTGAGAAACACCGTTTCAAGGCCTTTCGCAGCGCCGGTGTCACGCGCCTGTCGGTTGGCGTGCAGAGCTTTGACGACAGGCACCTGAAAGCTTTGGGCCGCGTGCATGACCGCGCCCAGGCGCTGGCCGCCGTTGAAGAGGCCGCGCAGGCTTTCGACACCTTCAACCTCGACATCATGTATGCGCTGCCGGGCCAGACGCTGGAGAACCTGGAGCAGGACATGCGGCAGGCGCTGGCGCTGCAGCCGCCACATATCTCGATTTACCACCTGACGGTCGAACCCAACACGTATTTCGCCAAGTACCCGCCAGCGCTGCCTGAAGAGGACGTCGCCTACGCGATGCTGGACCGCATCACCGAACTGACCGGGGTGGCCGGCATGGACCGGTACGAAATCTCGGCCTACGCCAAGTCCGGCCACCGCTGCCTGCACAACCTGAACTACTGGAAGTTCGGCGACTACCTCGGCATAGGCGCCGGTGCCCACAGCAAGCTCAGTTTTGCGCACCGCGTGGTGCGCCAGGTGCGCTTTCGCGAGCCCAGGCTCTACATGGACAAGGCGCTCGCCGGAACCCCGGTGGCGCAGGACCACGAAGTCAGCCGCGCCGAGCTGCCGTTTGAGTTCATGCTCAACGCCCTGCGCCTGCGCGAGGGCTTCAAGCTGCAGGACTTTTCAGACAGAACCGGCCTGCCATTGACGGCCATCCAGGCCGGGCTGGACGAGGCCGAACGCAGGGGCCTGATCGAGCGCGACTTTGCGCGGGTCAGGCCAACCGAGCGTGGCTTTGACTTCCTGAACGATCTGCAGATGCTGTTTCTGGATCCTGACCAGTCATAAACCGGCTGTTCGCTTTTTGGGCAGCGGCCGGCATTTGACGCAAGCAGTCTCTCTCAGGTAGGCATTGCATGCCCAGGGATACGGACCCAAGACTCGGTCGGCATTCCCTCGTGAATTTGTAGTGTTGCTTTTTTGCGAAATGACGGTGATTGTTGCTATCTTCCTACAAATCGACGACGGATGCCCACCCATATTAGTCACTGATTGCACTCCTGGTCTGAGTTGTATTTGTCAATACGAATCAGGCCAGCAGTGAATCATCGGCTCCTTTTTTAACCAGTCTCAATCCTTAGGACGACATCATGAAGACATCAAAATTTCCAGCAGCCAGGCGCGGACTAGGGCTTATCGCTCTGGCGGTACTGGCAACTGTTTCCAGCTCCGGCGCCTTTGCGCAAGACGAGACCACCGGTCCGTACATTGGCGGCAACATCGGTGCCACCCGCGCCAACTTCAACAACGATTCCATCAACCAAACGCTGGTCGGTCAGGGCTTGAGGGTTGGTTCCGCGACTGAGGACAACAGCGGCACCGGCTACAAGCTTTTCGGCGGCTACCAGCTGAACCGCAATTTTGCGTTGGAAGGTGGTTATTTTGATTTGGGCAAGTCCAGCTACACGGTTAACGCCAACCGAATTATCGATAACGCAGCCGGCACCTTCAACGGTGAAACTCGCGTTCGCGGCCTGAACCTCGATCTGGTGGGCATGCTGCCGGTGTCGGATCGCTTTTCCGTCTTCGGTCGCGTTGGTGCGGCTTATGCGCAAAGCAGGGCCAGCTTCAACAGCACCGGCGCCGTGCCTGTGAACACTTCCAACACGCGTAAGAACGACACCAACCTCAAAGTCGGTATTGGCATGCAGTACGCCATCACGCAAGCGCTGGCTGTGCGTGCCGAACTGGAGCGCTATCGCATCAATGACCCGGTCAGGAACCGCGGCCACATCGACATGGCCTCAGTTGGCCTGGTCTACCGTTTTGGCCCCAAAGCCCAGACCCCTGTTGCGCAAGCCTACGTACCACCAGCCGTTGTCGCGCCTGCACCAGCTCCGGTGTATGTCGCGCCACCGCCGCCTGCTCCTGTTGTCGTCGCGCCCGCCGTCGCGCCAATGCCTGCCTACGAGCCGCCAGTCCGTCCGGCCAAACAGGGTCGCAACTAAAGTCAGTTGAGGGGTGAGGGGGTTAAATACTTCCGCAACCCCTTCCTCGATGTCCAATGGTCGAATGGGGTTCTCATTCAGCCATGGTCAGAGGGATAACTCGAACGAGAACCGTCACGACCCTTGCGGTCGTGTCGGTTCCTCGGTCAAGGGCTGGCGAGACAGAGACCATGCCATCAAAATGCCCCGATGTGCCAGACTCAAACCTGCATAATCCGAACGTAATGCCGCCCTCCACAGGCTCCCGTATTGCGCACAGGAACACCACCATGCCAAGCCCCTTAAATATAGATCAACACAGTTTTGGTGCCGGACTGCTCCAAGCCGGATTCACACGCCCGGTGTCTGTCTTTCTGGCGCGATCCGTTCTGCTCGGCGCAGTAGCGCTCAGCGCATTGATACTTCCAGCCACCGCTGCAACAAATTCCCCCGCCCTGATCGCGCCAGAACCCGCCGCAGGCGCGCGCGACATCTCGGCTCCGGCACCCGTCGAACCGCAGCTTGCACCGGCTCAGCTTGTCAGTCTGGCCAACTTCGGGCAGGAAGCCGCTTCGCCGGAGTCACGCAAACTGGCCGACTGGGTGATCGACTCGGCCAACAACGGCAAACTGCCTTTCATGATCATCGACAAGGTGCAGGCCCGTGTGTATATGTTCGATGCACAGGGACAACTTCGAGGCGCTGCTTCCGCGCTGTTGGGTCTGGCCGTGGGCGACCACACCGTTCCCGGTATTGGCCAGCGCAAGCTGTCGAGCATTCTTCCCGCGGAGCGCACCACGCCTGCCGGTCGTTTCGTGGCTTCACTGGACCGGGATGTCCACGGCCAGGAGGTTCTCTGGGTCGACTACGACTCTGCCCTTTCGCTGCACCGGGTCGTGACGGGGCAGCCCAAGGAGCGCCGGGCGGAACGCCTGGCCACACCGAGTCCACTGGACAACCGCATTTCCTTTGGCTGCATCAATGTGCCGGTCAAGTTCTATGAGACCGTGGTGAGCCCGTCGTTCACCGGGACCAATGGCATCGTCTATATCCTGCCGGAAACCCGCTCGGCCCGCGAAGTTTTCGGCTCGTACGATGTTCAGGATGCTTCGCGCAATCAGGCCTCAGCCCGGCTCGCTCCGGTAGGTGACGCCAGCGCCAGATAATCCGTCGCGCATTCGAGGGCCGCAGTAGCGGCTATCAACGCTGCGGACGACCCGTCCAGATCACAGCCGGCGCTGCGAGGGCTCAAGGCTTGCGCCTGGCCTCGTAGGCGGCAATCGCCTTTTTCAGGTCGCTGTATTCCTCGCAGGGCAGAAAGCAGAGCTTGTCGAGCGCGGCCAGATGCTGCTTGGCCTTGGTCGCGTCATTGACCATCAGGTAGGCCTCGCCCACGTACTCATGCGCCCCGCGGTGTTTCGGGTTGAGCCGCAGCGCCTCTCCGTAGTGCTTGAACACCAGCGCCATGTCGGGGCTGGGTCCCTTGCGGATCGAGTAGGCGTAAAGGTTGTGGTAATCGGCATTTTGCGGCGAGGCCGCCAGGGCCTGCTGCAGGCCGGCCTGGGCGGCGGCCCAGTCCTTCTTCGCGAAGGCCGCCTGGGTGGTTGCCAGCACAGGGTCGGCCGAAGAGTTGCCATAGTCGCTGACGTCGCCGGCCGCAAACGCTGCGGCAGACGCAGACAGGCAGGTCGTCACCAGAAGTCGTGTGAAGTGATTCATGGCCGGAACTCCTTTTGGGAAGGGGACAGTTCGGTGAAGGCACAAATGCTACTGCGTTCAGTTGCGCAGGTAAATCAGCGGTTTCCAGCCCGGGGCGCTGCGCGCGGGTATAAAAAAGCCACCGAGAGCGTAGGCTGTCGGTGGCTGCTGTTTGGCGGAAGCGGTGAGATTCGAACTCACGAAAGGTTTCCCTTTGCCGGTTTTCAAGACCGGTGCAATCGACCACTCTGCCACGCTTCCAAGTGGGGTATTTTAGCCTCGCCTTCTTGCCGGACGGGGAAGGGTGAGAAAACTCTCTTTCAGGCGCTCTGCAGCATGCCCTTGCTTTCAATGAACGCCACCACCTCCGCCAGCCCTGTGTTGGTCTTGAGATTGGTCATGACAAAAGGCTTCAAGCCTTTGGCCGTGGTGCGCATGCGGATGGTGTCGGCTTCCATCACGGCGAGGTCGGCGCCCACGTAGGGGGCGAGGTCGGTCTTGTTGATGACGAACAGGTCGCTTTTGGTGATGCCGGGGCCGCCCTTGCGCGGGATTTTTTCGCCGGCGGCGACGTCGATCACATAAATCGTCAGGTCGCTGAGTTCGGGGCTGAAGGTGGCGGCCAGGTTGTCGCCGCCGGATTCGACAAACACGATATCGGCGTCGGGGAAGTCTTCCAGCATGCGGTCGATCGCCTCCAGGTTGATGGACGCGTCTTCACGGATGGCGGTGTGCGGGCAGCCGCCGGTTTCCACACCCATGATGCGTTCGGCCGCCAGCGCGCCGCTGACGGTCAGGATGCGCTGGTCTTCCTTGGTGTAGATGTCGTTGGTGATCGCCACCAGGTCGTACTTGTCCTTCATGGCCTTGCACAACATCTCGAGCAGGGTGGTTTTGCCGGAGCCGACGGGTCCGCCTATGCCGACGCGCAGCGGCGGCAGTTTCTTGGTGCGGTTGGCGATGTGATGAAAACTCATGGAGCTTGCCTTGAAGGTGAATGGTCGCGGACTCAGGAGCGGAACAATCTGGAGTACTGGGTTTCGTGTTGCGAGGAAAGAATCGCCAGCATGGGCGAAAAGGCCTGACGTTCGTGGTCTTCAAGTGCCATGGCCGTGGTGATGGCCGCCGGGATTTCTGCGGCCAGCCGGGCCAGGATGCGCTGGCCGGCGCTCTGGCCCAGCGGCACCGACTTGAGTGCGGCCTGCATCATGTTTTCGGCCCAGCCAAAGGCGTAGGCGGTCAGGCAATCGGGCACACCCGCCGCCAGCGGCGAAGCGGCCAGCGCAAAGGCGACGGGGTAGGTGGGCGGTAACTTCGCGCAGGCGTCCATATTCGCCGCGCTGACGCTGTGGTGGTTGCGCAGCCATTCCAGCAGCGAACGGCCCATCTGCTCGGCCTGCGCCCGCAGCTCGCTGGTTTCGCGGGTCTGCAGCACCCAGGCGTTGAGCTGGGCGATGCGCTGCAGGTCGCCGCTGCGCCAGGCGGGTATGGCCTGCGCGATCACCGCCAGGTCGCCGCGCGTGAGGCTCAGCTGCAACTGGTCGCTGAGCCAGTCGGATGCTATGCTTTCAGTAGCTACTCCCGCCCTTTCTACGCCGGCTTCCAGCCCTTCCGAGTATGAAAATCCGCCGACCGGCAGGGCCGGGGAGGCCAGCCAGATCAGCTGCAGCAGGCTGGTGGCCGGCAGGGACTGGGCCGTTGCGTTCAATGGTTGTGCGGCTTGCGTTTGTGGATCTGGATCGCCACCGGCTGCACTTCGTGGTGCGTGTGCTCATGGCCGTGGTCGTGGCCATGGCTGCAGTCCGGGCCGTGCACATGCGGCGCGGGGGCCGCCGCCGGTGCATGTGAGTGCGCGTGACCGTGGCCGCCAGCGGTGTAGGCGCCGCCTTCGGGCTCGAAGGACTCGCTGACTTCGTTGACGATCAGGTGCATGGACCGCAGCATGTCGGCCAGCACATGGTCGGGCTCTATCTTCAGGTGGTCGGGCTTGAGTTCGATGGGTACATGGCGGTTGCCAAGGTGGTAGGCCGCGCGTGTCAGGTCGAACGGTGAGCCGTGGGTGGGACAAGCGGTGATGCGCAGCACGGTTTGCGGCGCGGCGATCACCTTGACCATGGAGCCGTCTTCGGCCACCAGCACGTCACCGCCGCGCACCAGCGTGCCGCGCGGCAAAAAGATGCCGAGCTGCCGGCCCAGCGAGTCGGTGGCTTCGAAGCGGCTTTTCTGGCGGATGTCCCAGTCGAGTTCGACGGTGGCCGCGCGCTTGTGCAGCACGGGGGCGAGGCCAGCGCCCTGCGGCATGATTTTGGAAACCTGGAGCATGGAGAAAATTCAGTTCAGAAAAGAAAGTAGCGTTGGGTCATGGGCAGGCTGACGGCTGGTTCGCAGGTCAGCAACTGGCCGTCGGCGCGCACCGAGTAGGTCTGTGCATCGACCTCCATTTTCGGCGCGTAGTCATTGTGGACCATGTGGCGCTTTTGCACGCCGCGTATGTTTTTCACGGCAGCCAGGTTTTTGGCCAAGCCGAAACGTTCCTTGATGCCGCCGGCCAGACCGGCCTGCGAGACAAAGGTCAGCGAGCCTTTGGCAATCGCGCCGCCGAAGCCGCCGAACATCGGGCGGTAGTGCACCGGTTGTGGCGTCGGGATGGACGCATTCGGGTCGCCCATCGCGGCCATGGCGATGAAGCCGCCCTTGAGGATCAGCGCCGGCTTGATGCCGAAGAAGGCCGGCTTCCACACCACCAGGTCGGCCCACTTGCCGAGCTCGATCGAGCCAACCTCATGCGCGATGCCGTGTGCAATCGCCGGGTTGATGGTGTATTTGCTGATGTAGCGTTTGGCGCGGAAGTTGTCGTTGCGCTCGTTGTCGCCCGGCAGCTTGCCGCGCTGCAGCTTCATCTTGTGCGCCGTTTGCCAGGTGCGGATGATGACCTCGCCGACGCGGCCCATGGCCTGGCTGTCGCTGCTCATCATGCTGATGGCGCCGAGGTCGTGCAGCACGTCTTCGGCGGCAATGGTTTCCTTGCGGATGCGGCTTTCGGCAAAAGCCAGGTCCTCGGCAATCGCCGGGTCCAGGTGGTGGCAGACCATCAGCATGTCCACATGTTCGTCCAGCGTGTTGACGGTGTAGGGCATGGTCGGGTTGGTCGACGACGGCAAAAAGTTCTGCTCGCCGACGACCTTCAGGATGTCGGGGGCATGGCCGCCGCCCGCGCCTTCGGTGTGAAAGGCACACAAAGTGCGGCCCTGGGTGGCGGCAATCGTGTTCTCGACAAAACCGCTTTCATTGAGCGTGTCGCTGTGGATGGCGACCTGTGTGTCGGTCTCATCCGCGACGTCCAGGCAGTTGCTGATGGCGGCGGGTGTGGTGCCCCAGTCTTCGTGCAGCTTCAGGCCGATCACGCCGGCATCGATCTGCTCATGCAGCGCGGCCGGCAGGCTGGCGTTGCCCTTGCCGAGAAAGCCCAGGTTCATCGGGAAGGCATCGGCCGCCTGCAGCATGCGTTCGATGTTCCAGGGCCCGGGTGTGCAGGTGGTGGCAAAGGTGCCGGTGGCCGGCCCGGTGCCGCCGCCCAGCATGGTGGTCACGCCCGAGGTCAACGCTTCCTCGATTTGCTGCGGGCAGATGAAGTGGATGTGCGAGTCGATGCCGCCGGCGGTGACGATCATGCCTTCGCAGCTGATGATCTCGGTGCCGGGGCCGATGATCATGTCCACGCCGGGCTGGGTGTCGGGGTTGCCGGCCTTGCCGATGGCCGCGATGCGACCACCCTTGAGGCCGATGTCGGCCTTGACGATGCCCCAGTGGTCGATGATCAGCGCGTTGGTCATCACGCAGTCCATCGCGCCCTCTGCGCGTGTTTTCTGGGACTGCGCCATGCCGTCACGAATCGTCTTGCCGCCGCCGAATTTGACCTCTTCGCCGTAGCTGCCGGCGCGCAGCGTGTAGTCGGCCTCGACCTCGACCACCAGATCGGTGTCGGACAGGCGCAGGCGGTCGCCCACGGTGGGGCCGAACATTTCTGCGTAAGCGCGTCTGCCAATCGTTGCCATCAACGGACTCCCGTAGGGCCGCCCCAAGGGAGGCCAGCACCCCCTCGGGGGGCAGTGAATACACAAAGTGATGAATGTGGGGGCATCAGACTTTTCCCTGCACCAAGCCGCGAAAGCCGTAAATTTTTCGTTCACCGGCATAGTCCACCAGCTCCACCGTGCGTTGTTGTCCGGGTTCGAAACGCACCGCCGTGCCAGAGGCAATATTGAGCCGCATGCCCTGCGCGGCTGCGCGGTCGAAGGCCAGCGCGCCGTTGGTCTCGGCAAAGTGGTAGTGCGAGCCGACCTGGATGGGCCGGTCGGCGGTGTTTTGCACCACCAGGGTCAGGGTGCGCCGGCCCGCGTTGAGCACGTGCTCGGGGCCTTCGGTGAACAGTTCGCCTGGAATCATGGGGGCCTCACTTGTCGCCGTTGTGCAGCCAGATGGCGACCGCAAGCACGCCTGCCATGGCGACAAAACCCCAGACGTCCGTGGCGTGCCAGTGCGTGCCCGCCATCGCGTGACCTTCATGGGCAAATGAGGCGCCAGCCCCCGCCGTTATTGCGAGAGTAGCTACTGTCTTAAGAGCATTTCGAATGTTCATGAGGCGGGCCATGGTGTGGGTGTGGGTGAAGGGTCAGACAATCGGCTGGTGCACGGTGACCAGCTTGGTGCCGTCGGGAAAGGTGGCTTCGACCTGGATGTCGGGGATCAGCTCGGGGATGCCGTCCATCACGTCGGCGCGGGTCAAAATCGTCCGGCCTTCGCTCATGAGCTGGGCCACGGTTTTGCCATCGCGTGCACCTTCCATCACGGCGGCGCTGATCAGCGCGACGGCTTCGGGATAGTTGAGTTTCAGGCCGCGGGCCTGGCGGCGTTCGGCCAGCAGCGCAGCGGTAAAAATCAGCAGCTTGTCTTTTTCTCGGGGGGTCAGTTCCATGGGTTCTCCGGTGTCGGCTGCAGCAGTGGACGCTCCGCCTGGGTGCAAGAATGGTGCCACAGGCGCAAGGCGCGCGGCGCTGGTTTTCCCTCTGTGGCATGGAATCTGCACTTGCAGAGGTTCCGCCTTATGACCTATTGATGCCCCCGCCCCATGGACACCCCGGCCGCTCCGCTGCCCCTGCCTGCGCAGGCGGTGCCGCCCTGGGCGCCTGCGCCGCTGCCGGCCGGGGAGGCCGAGGCGCCGGTGCAGCGCATCATCAAGGTCAGGCGCGACTACAACAGCTGGGTCGCCAGCGAAACCATGGAAGACTACGCGCTGCGTTTCACGCCGCAGCGCTTTCGCCGGTGGTCCGAGTGGCGGGTCGCCAACACCGCGTTTGGCGCGGCTTCCTTCCTGATCCTGGAAGCGGTGGGTGCCACCCTGCTGGTGAAATACGGCTTCACCAACGCTTTCTGGGCCATCGTCGCCACCGGCCTCATCATCTTCATGGCCGGCCTGCCGATCAGCGTTTACGCCGCCCGCTACGGCGTGGACATGGACCTGCTGACGCGCGGCGCCGGCTTCGGCTACATCGGCTCGACCCTGACCTCGCTGATCTACGCGTCCTTCACCTTCATTTTTTTTGCGCTGGAGGCGGCGGTGATGGCCTATGCGCTGGAACTGGCGCTGGGTATTCCGCCCAGTTGGGGTTACCTGATTTGCGCGCTGGTGGTGATTCCCCTGGTCACCCACGGGGTGTCGGCCATCAGCCGGCTGCAGGTCTGGACGCAGCCGCTCTGGCTGATCATGCTGGTGGTGCCGTTTGTGTATGTTCTGGTGCGTGATCCCGGTGCCTTCGCCGGAATAACGCACTACAAAGGTGAAAGAGGCACGAGTTCAGGGTTCGATTTGCACTTGTTTGGTGCCGCCCTGACGGTCGGCATCGCGCTGATCACGCAAATGGGCGAGCAGGCCGACTACCTGCGTTTCATGCCGGTGCGCACGGCGGCCAACCGCCGCCGCTGGTGGGCCGGCGTGCTGGCCGGAGGACCGGGCTGGGTGCTGCTCGGCGTGGTCAAGATGCTGGGCGGCGCCTTTCTGGCCTACCTGGCGATCCAGCACATGGTGCCGCTGGAGCGCGCGGTCGACCCGAACCAGATGTACCTGGCGGCTTATGAATACGTGTTTCCGCATTACGATTGGGCCGTGGCCGCCACCGCGCTGTTCGTGGTGATCTCGCAGCTCAAGATCAATGTGACCAACGCCTACGCGGGCTCGCTGGCCTGGTCCAATTTCTTTTCGCGCCTGACGCACAGCCACCCGGGTCGTGTGGTCTGGGTGGTGTTCAACACGCTGATTGCCTTCATGCTGATGGAGATGAATGTGTTCCAGGCGCTCGGCGATGTGCTGGGCCTGTACTCCAACATCGCGATCGCCTGGATGATGGCGGTGGTGGCCGACCTGGTCATCAACAAGCCGCTGGGCCTGTCGCCCAAGGGCATCGAGTTCAAGCGCGCGCACCTCTACGACATCAACCCAGTCGGTGTGGGGGCGATGGCGCTGGCCTCGCTGCTGTCGGTCACCGCGCATCTGGGCCTGTTCGGCCCGCTGGCCCAGGCTTTTTCTGCGGTCATTGCGCTGGGCACGGCTTTCATCACCTCGCCGCTGATTGCCTGGGCCACGCAAGGGCGCTATTACATTGCCCGCCAGGGCGAAGCGCCGGGGGCCGATGCCCAGGGCCATTCCACACCCTGTGCACTCAAGCGCTGCGTGATCTGCGAGCGCGACTACGAAGGCCCGGACATGGCGCATTGCCCGGCCTACCAGGGGCCCATCTGTTCGCTGTGCTGCACACTGGACGCGCGTTGCGGCGATCTGTGCAAGCCGCAGGCCAGCCTGTCGGCGCAATGGTCGGCCACCCTGCGCTGGCTGTTGCCGCGCCGCATCTGGCCGTACCTGGACACCGGGCTCGGGCACTTCCTGCTGCTGATGCTGGTCATCGTGCCGCTGCTGGCGAGCGTGTTCGGCCTGCTGTACCACCAGGAAATGCGCGCCTTGCTGGACCTGCAGGCCGCCTCCGAATCGGCGCTGCGCTCCGGCTTCCTGAAGGCCTACATGGCGCTGCTGGTGATCGCCGGCTTAGTGGCCTGGTGGCTGGTGCTGGCGCACAAGAGCCGGCAGGTGGCGCAGGAAGAGTCGAACCGCCAGACCCATCTGTTGATGAAGGAAATCGAGTCGCACCGCCAGACCGACGAGGCGCTGCAGCAGGCCAAACGGGTGGCCGACCTGGCCAACCAGGCCAAGAGCCGCTACATCAGCGCGATCAGCCATGAACTGCGCACGCCGCTCAACAGCATCCTGGGGTATGCGCAGCTGATGGGCGAAGACACGTCGATTCCGCTGCACCGCCAGCAGGCGGTGGGCGTGATCAAGCGCGGCGGCGAACACCTGCTCTCGCTGATCGAAGGCACGCTGGACATTGCGCGCATCGAAAGCGGCAAACTCACGCTCAACGTCAAACCCATGCACTTCACCGACTTTGTGCAGGAGATGACCGGCATGTTCGAACTCGAGGCCCAGGCCAAGGGCCTGTCCTTTCACTTCGAGTCCGAAGGCACGCTGCCGGTGGTGGTGCGCGCCGATGAAAAACGTGTGCGCCAGATCCTGATCAACCTGCTGGGCAACGCCGTCAAGTTCACGGCCCGGGGGCGCATCAGCCTGCGGCTGAAATACGCGCGCGAGATGGCCAGCATCGAGATCGAGGACACCGGCCCCGGCCTGTCGGCGCAGGAGATCGAGCGCATTTTCGAACCCTTCACGCGGGCGGCCACACCCGGTCCTGCGGCGCCCGGCGCGGGCCTGGGCCTGACGATTGCCAAGATGCTGACCGACCTGATGGGCGGCGAACTCACGGTGGCCAGCACGCCCGATGTCGGCTCGGTGTTTCGTGTCAAGCTGTTCTTGCCCGAGGTGCGGCTGGCGCCCGGTGCGGCGCTGCCGGCGCCGTCGTCGCGCGCGCACAAGGCGCGTTACGGCTACGCCGGCCCGCGCCGGCGCGTGCTGGTGGTGGACAACGAGGAGGCCGACCGCGAGCTGCTGGTCAATGTGCTGCAGCCGCTGGGTTTCGAGATACGCACGGCCGCCAGCGGCCATGACTGCCTGGACCTGTTGGCCGCCGGCTACCGGCCCGAGATCATCCTGATGGACCTGGCCATGCCGGGCATCGACGGCTGGGAAACGCTGCGCCGCGTGCGTGCCGCGGGCCATGCCGGGATTCACCTGGCCATCGTGTCGGCCAACGCCTTCGACAAGGGGCTGGACAACGATGTGGGCATCCGCCTGGAGGACTTTATCCTCAAGCCGGTGCGCCACAGCGAGCTGCTGGACTGGCTGGAGCGGCGCCTGGCGCTGGTCTGGCTGGAAGCGCCGTTGCCGGCCCCGGCGGCACCGCCCGCTCCTACGCTGCCGCGCATCTACCCGCCGGCGGCGCAGCTTGACGCCTTGCGCGAGGTGGTCAACCTCGGCTATTTTCGCGGCATCATGAACACCCTGGACGAGATCGAGAAATCACAGCCGCAAAGCGCCGGGTTTGCCGCCGAGATGCGTGGCCTGGCGCGCCAGTTCCAGTTCGAGACCATGAGCCAGCAGCTCCGCCAGGTGCCGACATGAGCGACCGCACCCTCGCGCAGACGCTGGACCGCGCCAACAGCGACGTGGTGCTGATCGTCGACGACGTGCCGGACAACCTGTCGGTGCTGCACGACGCGCTCGATGAATCAGGCTACACCGTGCTGGTGGCCACCCACGGCGAGGCCGCCTTGCAGCGTGCCGCCCAGGCCCTGCCCGACATCGTGCTGCTCGACGCGATGATGCCGGGCATGGATGGCTTCGAGGTGGCCAAGCGCCTGAAGGCCGATGCCCGCACCGCGCACATTCCCATCATCTTCATGACCGGGCTGACCGAGACCGAATACCTGGTCGCCGCGCTGGAATCGGGCGGCGTCGACTATGTGACCAAACCGATCAAGCCCAAGGAAGTGCTGGCGCGCATCGGTGTGCACCTGCAGAGCGCGCGCGAAAAGCGCCAGGCGCGCAACGCCCTGGACGCCTTTGGCTACGCCACCATCACGGTGCGCGCCAGTGACGGCAGGCTGATGTGGCAGACGCCATTGGCGCGCGAGCTGCTGCAGCAGTATTACGGCACCAGCGCGCCGCAGACGCCCGAGCCGGTGCAGAACTGGCTGCGCCGCCATCTGGCCGATGCCGAACGCCAGATCGAGCCGCCGCGCCTGACCTGCCCGAGCCCGGCGCCCGGCGCGCGGCGTCTGACCTTTCGCCTGCACCAGCAAACCGGAGACGACGACTGGCTGATCATCATGCGCGAGGAGTCCGATGAATCCGTGATCCAGGCCATGAGCCTGAGCTTCAAACTCACGGCGCGCGAGGCCGAGGTGCTGTATTGGGTGGTCAAGGGCAAGATCAACCGGGATATCGGCGACATCCTGGGCACCAGCCCGATGACGGTGAAAAAACACCTGGAGCGGGTGTTTGCCAAACTCGGGGTCGAAACCCGCACCGCGGCGGCCGGCATGGCCATGAGCCGGATCCGGCTGCTGCACCCGCAGTTTGAAGACTGAGTCGCCCCCACGGTTGTTCACTGCGTGTAACTCCCTGCCCCAGGAGGGCCGCTGCGCCTGCGGCCCGGCAAAGCCGGTTCCGCGGCCCCGGCTGGTCGGGAGAAGATCCTCCCACTCATGTTGGTGTGCGGCCCTTGGGCTGGCTTTGTGCATGCAGGCGTGGTAACGGTTACAATACGTGATTCGGTAAAGCATCAGCTTTTTACATCGAAGCCCCCTTACCACGCGGCTTCCTTCTCAAATGCGGCGCTTCCAAGAGCCCGAATTCACAGTGTTTTCAGTGCCCCTACAGCGCTGAACCCTCTCAAACACTGTTCCATTTCCGGCGAGCACCTCCCCCAACGGTGCCCACGCAAGGCTCAACCAGCCAGTCCTTTATGTTGTAAAGCCTGGCGGTCAGGACCCGAACACGCGCGGGCTTGCTTGCAAGCCGTTATTTCCTTATTTATCAAGCCGGGAAAAATACCCGGCACGGATTTTATGAACATCGATCACACCAACATCGCGGTGGGCAAGTACCTTGTCTCGCCGCTCGCCAAACCGCAGGGCGAAGGCCTTTACGCGGCGTCGGTCTCCATCCGCTCCGGGCGCGGCAGTGCCACGCACGACCGCGTGCTGCGGTTCAACGGGCTTTTTGACAGCGCGGCTGGTGCCGTGCATTACGCTACCGAACACGCGCTGGGCTGGATTCACGAGCGCACGTCGCCGGTTTGCGCCTGACAGGCTCAGCCCGATCGCCTGCACCACAGATTATTTTCAAATTCGCAAGGAGTTTTCATCATGGCCAAAGAAGAACTGATTGAAATGCACGGACTGGTCAACGAAGTGCTGCCGGACTCGCGCTTTCGCGTGACGCTGGACAACGGCCACAAGCTGGTGGCTTACACCTCCGGCAAGATGCGCAAGAACCACATCCGCATTCTGGCGGGCGACCAGGTGTCGCTGGAACTGTCGCCTTACGACCTGAGCAAGGGCCGCATCACGTTCCGGCACATTGCCGGCCGCGGCCCAGGCCCTTCGCGCAGCCACTAAGTTTTTTTTTAGATCATATTGGCCGCCAGCCCTTGAGGGGCGGGCGCCAACAGCTATTTTATTGATAGCAGTCAGAAGCCGGCTCAAGGCCGGGGCGCGTTGTCCGCAGAACTCGGCGGCCGCGCCATCCATGCGAACATCGACGAGCGCATCGCTTCCTCAACCGTCATCGCTATCGGTTGCACCCATTCGACAGGCACAAAGACGGTGTAGCCGCCAATCATGTAGCCCATCGGCAGATACACCGCCACCCGTTCCCCCGGCAAAAAGCCCGCGGGCAGATCCGCAAAACTGCGGCGCGTGATCAACCCCACAATTTCGAGACCGTTGTCCGGCATGCGCAGGATCACCACGCTTTGTTCGCCCTGCTTGCCCGTCGGTGAAAAGTAGTCGGCAAAACTCTTGAGCGACGAGTAAATGCTTTTGACAACCGGCAGGTTGGTGAACGGCAGCTCGACCAACAGCAACGCCTTGCGCACGCGCGGGTTGGACACCAGGTAGCCAATCAGCACAATGCCCAGCATGCCGACCACCAGCCCCATGCCCGGAATGTAGAAGTCGCCGAACAGCGGCCGCAGGATCCACAGCGCCACAGTTTCCATCCATGCCAGCATGACGAAGAGCAGGTACAGGGTCAGGGCCAGCGGCAGGATGGTGATCAGTCCGCGGAAGAAATATTTGGAGAGCTTTTTCATGGTGGCTTCAAAAAGGAAAGTCTGGCCGGGCAGGGTAGTGAGCAAGGCCCCAATATACCGAAGCTCTGAGGCATGTGTCCCGCGCCCGGGTGTGCTGTTCAACGCGGCAATGTAGGTCTGGCCCTACCTTTGTTGGGGTCCGCTTCCGGCACTCGCGGCGGCGAGAGGTGTTTATCTTTGTGTTTCTTGCTTAACAAGGAGAAATCACATGCCCATCATTGCCTGGTTACTCGGTGTGCCGATCAGCGTCATCCTCCTCTTGATGTTGTTCGGCGTTTTTTAAATCCGGGAGGTACTTCATGCTTCGTAAGCTGCTTGTTTTCGCCATCACCTCCGGTCTGGCGGCCAGGCTTTATCGCCGCTATGCCAGCAGGCGCAGCCCGCCTGTGACGCCGGTCCGGCCAGCGGCGACGCGGCGCCGGCGCGCTGGCGCGTCCGCAGCGATCAGGTCTGAGGCCTGGCTCCGGCTTGCCGGGTCGAGTCGGGGCAGGTCTCACCTGGCCTTCCACTGCCGGCCGGCGATCACTCCATTTTTGACACGGGCCCAAAGCAGGCCTTGAGTGACGCCTTTTCGCAGACCAGCATCTTGTTGCGTTGCGGGTTGAACTGGATGAAGCGGGTGATCTGTTCACCCGGCCCTTCCAGCAGCGCCCCGGAGCAGTCCTTCTTGTCGTTTTGCCGGACCACGGTCTCCACCAGCTTGTAGAAACCGCTGGCGTCGGCCACTTTCGCGACCTCGTATGTTTTTTCGGCCACTTCCTGCCCGCTGGTGCTGAGCACCGTGCGGTTGCTGCGGTAATGCCACGTCTCGGTGCAACTGCCGCCGAACAGCGACCAGGACCAGGTGCCCGTCAGGGGGTGGGCGTTCGCCGGTGCGGGTTCGCCGGCAGCCTGCAGCAGGGGCGCGGTGATCAGCAGGCAGGTAATGAAAAGCAGCTTTTGCAATCGGGACTTCCTCAGAGGCAAGGGTGGGAGGGGGCGCAAGGGCCAATGCTACTCCCTGGCAGCCTGGCCCTGGTCACCCGGGCGCCGGCCGGACAGCCCGCGCCGCCACGGAGGGGGCGTGGCTATAGTCGGGGATGTTCACGCTGAAGGAAATCCCATGAAGAAGTCCACCCTGTCCGTCCTGTCCGCGTTGTTGCTCGGCATCTTCTCACCCGTCCAGGCTCAGGGCATTGGCGAGGTGGATACCGTGTTCAAGTTCATCGGGCCCGATCACAAGATCGTGGTCGATGCCCACGATGACCCCAAGGTCAGGGGTGTCACCTGTTACGTTTCGCGGGCCAAAACCGGCGGCATCAAGGGGGCCGTGGGTTTGGCCGAGGACAAGTCGGAGGCCTCCATTGATTGCCGCCAGGTGGGGCCGGTTTCGTTTGTCAAATCGCTGCCGCAGCAGGAAGAGGTTTTCAGCGAGAGGATATCGCTGGTCTTCAAGAAGATACGGATTGTGCGCATGGTCGATGTCGCCCGCAACACCCTGGTGTACCTGACGTACTCGGACCGGGTGATTGAAGGCTCGCCGCAAAACAGCGTCGCGGCGGTTCCGGTTGATCGCGCCATGAAGATTCCGCTGCAGCCTTGATGCAGGAGCTGCGGGAAGGGCTTTTCCGCGAAGTCTGCGGCGGCCTTTGCGCGGCGTGGCCGACACACACCACGGACTTATCCCTATTTCAAATCCCCCGCGGAGGCGCACACTCTCCTGCACGGCTGGCACACAGCCCGCAATACGCTCAAACCTTGTAATGAAAGGCGCAGACAAGGCATGAGGAACAACTCTGTTCGTGAACCAATGGTTATCCGGTCGCACCGGCGGCGCGGGGCGCGCCAGCTTGCCTGCAGCAGGCTGCTGGCCACCCTGAGGCTCCGGCGTGAAGGGTAACGCAGACCTTGCCGAAGAAAACCGTCGCCTAAAGGCGCGGCTGCTTGAACTTGAAAGCGCCCACGACCTGCTGAATCGGGCGCTTGCCGAACAAAAGCGCGAGGCCGATTTACTCAGGAGCAGCGCGCAGGGATTGCGCGATCTGGCCACGATCTCGGCGGACTGGTACTGGGAACAGGATGCGGCGTATCGCTTCGTCAGGTTTTCCGGCGAGCAGGCGGCCGTTGAGCTCGATATTGAACGGGACAATCACATCGGAAAGTGCCGTTGGGAGCTTGCCGGTGCGGTGCCTCTCAGTGGGTCCTGGGAGGCGCACCGCGCCTTGCTGGATGCCCATCAGCCGTTCCGGAATTTCGAATACATGCGCAAGCTCGGCGACGCACTGCCGCACTACCTATCGGTCAGTGGCATCCCGGTCTTTGACGAGCAGAACCGCTTCCTCGGTTATCGGGGGACGGTGCACGACATCAGCGCGATCAAGCGCTCGGAGGAAGCCGAGCGGCAAGCCGCCGGCTTTCTCGATGAAGTGGTTGACAACCTTCCTATCGCCTTCCAACTGAAGTCCGTGCAGGACGGGTTCCGGATAGTGGGCTGGAACAAGGCGGCCGAGGCTTTGTACGGGGTGACCCGCGAAGAGGCGATGGGCCGCACGGTGCACGCCCTCTGGCCTAAAGAGGATGCAGACCGCATGCACGCCGCCGACCTGGAGCTGATCGCCGCGGGCGTCATGCAGGACCTGCCCGACCGTCTGGCCGCGACAAGACACCGCGGTGCCATCCGCATTCACATGCGCAAGGTCCCGCTGAAGGACGCCAGCGGCGCCGTCACCCATATCCTGGTCACCAGCGGGGACGTCACGGGACGTCTTGCCGCCGAGGCCCGCCTGCGCTACAGCCAGGAACGTTTTCGCAGCCTGACCCAGCTTTCCTCCGACTGGTACTGGGAACTGGACGACCAGTTCCGCTTCACCCGGATGTCCAGCGGCGCGACCCGCTTTGGCAGGCTACCCGCCGATGCGGGAGGCCAGGCCCAGATCAGCGACTACATCGGCAGGAGGCGCTGGGACATTGACGACAACCCGCGCAACAAGGCGGCCTGGAAGGTGCATCGTGCGCAGCTGGAAAACCATGAAACCTTCCGCGATTTCGAATACGAACGCGTGGACCTGGACGGCCAGCACATCTTTTTCTCCATCAGCGGTGAGCCTGTGGTTGACATGGACGGGAAGTTCAAGGGCTACCGCGGCGTGGGCACCGACATCACCGCCCGCAAGCAGACTGAAGCTGCGCTGGTGGCCAGTGAAGCCCGCTTTCGCAGCGTGGTTGGTGCGCTGGCCGAAGGTATCATCATGCGCGATGCCGAGGGACGCATCTTCGACTGCAATGCCAGTGCCGAGCGCATTCTTGGCCTGACTCTGGCCCAGATGAGAGGGGAGACGCTACTCGGGCCGACATGGCAGACGCTGCGCGAAGACGGTTCGTTGATGACCGAGGACGAACGGCCCAGTATGGTGGCCAGGCGCACGGGCTTGCCGCAGTCGAACGTGGTGCTCTGTTACCGCAAGCCCGACGGCAGTGATTTGTGGGCCCTGATCAATGTGAGGCCGCTGTTTGACCGGGCCGGCGACGCTCCGTCCGGGTTTGTCAGCACCATCACCGACATCAGCAAGCGCAAGCGCGCCGAGATCGAAATTGTCCGGCTCAACGTCGACCTGGAAAACCGGGTCTCGCGCAGGACGGCCCAGCTGGAGGCGGCCAACACGGAACTGGAGGCGTTTTCCTATTCCGTGGCGCACGACCTGCGTTCCCCGCTGAGTTCCATCGACGGCTACTGTGCCTTGCTGCAAAAGGCGGTGTCGCCGCAGGCCGACGAACGCGCGGGTCACTACCTGAGCCGGATACGCGGTGGTGTGCGCCGCATGGGCGAACTCACCGACGGGCTGCTGCTGCTGGCCAAGTTGTCGCGCACCAGCCTGAACTGGCAGAGCGTGGACCTCGGTGCCGAGGCGACCCGGGTCGTCGCGCAATTGTCAGAAAGCGAGCCCGGACGCGACGTTCGGGTGACGGTCGAGCCCGGCATGCTGGCCCGGGCGGACGTCGCGCTGATCCGGCAGGTTCTTGAGAACCTGATCCGCAACGCCTGGAAGTTCAGCGCGAAAAAGACCCGCACGGAGATCGTGGTCGGCCGTGAAACCGTGGCCGACCAGCCGCCGGTGTATTTTGTCCGGGACCAGGGCGCGGGATTCGACATGGCTTACGCCGACAAGCTGTTCGGCACCTTCCAGCGCCTGCATTCGCCGGAAGAGTTTGCCGGCAGCGGCATCGGCCTGGCCACGGTCAAGCGCATCATCATTCGTCACGGCGGGCGGATCTGGGCAAGTTCCGTGTTGGGTGAGGGCAGCACGTTTTATTTCACGCTCGGAAGCGACCAGGGCCATGCCTTGCCGGGGGAAGATGTTTCCGCAGAAGACGCGGGCATTGCGCTGGCCCTTCCCCGCTCACGCCATCTGTTCAGGGACACCGGCCGGGCAGCCCGGGATTCGGCGGGTTCACTGATCAGCAGTGACAACGATATCTTCTCCGCCGGCGACCAGCAGTTCAGCAGTGCTTTCGAACATGCGGCGATCGGCATGGCGCTGATCGCCGTCGATTCGCGCCGGATCAAGGTCAACAGCGCTTTCTGCCAGATGCTCGGTTACTCCGAGGCCGAGATGCTGGCCCGCACCGTTCAAGACATCACCCATCCTGAGGACGTCGAATGGGATTTGCTGCAGCGAAAAAGGGCGCTGGCCGGCGAGATTGAAACCTACCAGTGGGAAAAGCGCTATCTCCACAAGTCCGGGCGTATTGTCTGGGCCTATCTGACGTGTTCGCTGGTGCGCGACCCCGATCGCAAGCCGCTGCACTTCATTTCCCAGGTGCAGGACATCACCGAGCGAAAAGAGGCCGAACACACCCTGCGCGAGAGTGAGGAACGTTTTCGCGCCCTGACCGAGCTGTCGTCGGACTGGTTCTGGGAGCAGGATGCGGATTTCCGCTTCGTGCGGATTTCCGCGGAAGGGCGCCGCACCCACACGGCGGCGTTCAAGGGTGACAAGTCCACCGGAAAAACGCGCTGGGAACTGCCTTATGTGCAGATGGACGACAGCGTCTGGGCCGCACACAGGGCGCAGCTGGAAAGGCACGAAGTTTTTCGTGATTTTGAAGTCACGCGGCTCGACGCCCAGGGTGAGATCCGCCATGTGTGCATCAGCGGTGTCCCTGTTTTCGACGCCTCCGGCCGCTTCACCGGCTACCGCGGAACCGGCCGCGACACCACCGAGATGCACCGCGTCAGCAACGCGCTGCGTGCCAGCGAGATGCAGTTGCGCGAGATCACGGACACCGTGCCGGCCCTGATCGCCTATGTCGACAAGGCGCAGTGCTTTCGCTTTCACAACCGGGCCTATGAAGAAGGCTTCGGCCTGTCGCATGCGCAGATCGACGGCAAGACCCTGCTCGAGGTCATGGGCGAGGAGTTTTACCAGGTCGTGCGCGCCCGGGTCGACGAGGTCCTGTCGGGTTACCCGGTGGTCTACGAACGCACCCAGAAGACCGCGCGCGGCGACTACCGCGACTACGTGGTCAATTATTTCCCGCGTTACGGCGACGGCAAGGAAGAAGGTGAGGTCATCGGGTTTTATTCGCTGGCGACCGACGTGACCGAGCTCAAGCGCATCGACCGCATGAAAAGCGAGTTTGTCTCCACGGTCAGTCACGAGCTGCGCACGCCGCTCACCTCCATCCGCGGTTCGCTGGGTTTGATCTCCGGCGGCGTGGCCGGCGAGTTGCCGGCGTCCGTCAAGACCCTGGTGGACATTGCCAGGAACAACTGCGAGCGGCTGATCCGTCTGATCAACGACATCCTGGACATCGAAAAAATCGAGTCCGGCAAGATGCGCCTGGACTTGCAGGTGGTGGATTTCCAGCCCTTGCTGGCACAGGTGCTGGCGGCCAACGAAGGTTTTGGGGCGGCGCAGAACGTCAGTCTGAGCCTGGATTTCCCGGAGGGTGAGCTGCGGGTCCAGGTGGACAGCGACCGCCTGGCCCAGGTTGTGACCAACCTGCTGTCCAATGCGGTGAAATTTTCACCGCCGGGCGGGATGGTGGAGGTCCATGTCAAACGCGCCGGCCTCGGCGTGCGGGTGGAAGTGCGTGACCACGGGCCGGGTATTCCGGAAGAATTCCGCAAGCGCATCTTCCAGAAATTCTCCCAGGCGGATTCGTCCGACACGCGCCAGAAGGGCGGCACCGGGCTGGGCCTGAATATTTCCAGGGCGATTGTCGAACGCCTCGGCGGCAGCATGGGTTTTGACAGCAAAGCCGGAATCGGATCCACCTTTTTCTTTGAACTGCCCGAATGGAAAGAGGCAGCGCCGCGTCTTCCAGCCCAGGCCCGGGTCTGCACCCGGCCATGCGTGCTGATCTGCGAAGACGACCGGGACATTGCCCGCCTGATCGCGATGATGCTGGACAAGGGCGGCTTTGACAGCGACATGGTTTACAGCGCCTCCGAGGTGATGGCTCATCTGGCGGTCAACCGGTATGCCGCGATGACGCTGGACCTCAAGCTGCCCGACCAGGATGGCATCTCGCTGATCCGTACCCTGCGCAGCCAGGACGGCACGCGTGACCTGCCGATTGTGGTGGTGTCGGCCATGGCCGGGGAGGGCCAGATTCAGTTCAACAACCAGCCGCTGACGGTGTCTGGCTGGCTCGAAAAACCGATTGATGAAAACCTGTTGATCCGCAGTCTGCGCCATGCGATGGACGGCATGGCCGAGGGCAAGCCCCGCATCCTGCATGTGGAGGACGATCTGGATATCCAGCGCATCACGGCAGCGATCGTGCAGGACTTCGCCACCTTTGAATTTGCCGCCACGCTGCAGGAAGCCCGCGCGTGCCTGCTGGCGCAGACCTACGACCTGGTCCTGCTCGATCTGACCCTGCCCGGTGAATCAGGCTGGGATCTGTTGGCCGACATCGAAGCGCTGGAGCGGCCGCCGCCGGTTGTGGTTTTTTCGGCCAGCGAGGTGGACCGCGCCCAGGGAACCCGGGCCGCTGCCGTGCTGGTCAAGGCGCAAACCTCGAACGACGAACTGCTGCAGACGCTGCAGCGGGTGCTCAGCCAGGCGCGCTGATCGAGGGGCGCGCCTTCGGGCGGCGGGCCTGCAGCAGCAAGCCCGCCTCGGGGCGTTTACATCCGACCCAGATCCTGAATGGCGTCCACCACCATGCTGGTGCCCACGGCGATCAGCAGAATGTCGCTGGCCACGCGCACATACTTGTGGCCGGCAGGGGGGGTACCCAGCTGGATCAGCACGGAATTGGGCACCGGGTAAAACACCACGTCACGCGGCAGCGGCTGGCCCATGGCCCATTTTTTGGCCTGGCCCGGGGGCATGCAGCCATTGTTTTTCTTGGCCAGGCCGGGAGGGCAGCGACCGGCGTTGTACTGCTTGCCGTAGTACTCGCGGATCACCACGCGCTGCTGGTCGCCGAAGTAAGCGCCTACGCGGACGTCTTGTTGCGCCGGACGGGCCTGCTGGGCACCTTTGTTGCTGCCGTTTCCATTGTCGCCCCGGCCAGCTTTGTCCGACTTGCCATCGGAACGTTCATTTTGTTCCTGCTTGCCGCCTTTGCCTTTGCCTTGGCCGGCCCATTCGGGTTTCTCGGCCCAGGTGGAGCCTGCCGCGAAAGCAAACGCCAAAACGAGGGGCAGCGCACGAAGTTGACGCAATTGTTTCATGTTCATGATGTGACCTTGGGAGCTAGGTAATCGGCCGGGCCTGGGTCCGGTGCTTGGTTAACTACTTTATAACGCGTCACCTTCGATTTCGTTGTCCTTTTGGCTGACAGGGCGCCTTCCGGCGATATTGTCCTACAGCCCGGCCGGGCCGCCCGTCGCGCCAGGCGCTCCCGAGGATTTACAGCCTGGCCCAGTCGGAATAGCTGACCAGGGCCGGGCGTGGCGCATGGCCCAGCAGTCGGTGCAGCGCGACGCACAGGCTGCTGAGATCGTCGCCCTTGTTGATCACAAGCGCTGCACCCTCCTCGTACGCCCGGGCTTCGAGCGCGCTGTCCATGTAGCCGGAAATGATGATGACGGGCAGGTCGGCCCGGAGCAGCTTGACCTGCCTGAGCAGGTCTATCCCCGTGTGAGTCTGCAGCCGGTAATCGGTCACCAGCACATCACAGCCGAAAGGGTCGGCCTGCAGGGCGGCCAGCGCCTGCCGGGCGCTTTCGTGACAGGTGACGCGAAAGCCCGCCTGGGGCAGCGTGTCGCTGACCAGCGCCCGCATGGCTTCGTAGTCGTCGACATAGACGACTTGGGGCGTTTCCTTGCCAGCGTCCATACCGGCCGCGGTTTCCAGCGGCACGGCGGCCGGCAGGTAGATGTCGAAGGCTGTGCCGCGACCGGGCTCGGGTGACACGTTGATCATGCCCTGGTGTCGCTCAATGATGTCGCGCACTTCCGGCAGCGGCAGGCGGCGTGCGCTGGCAGGCCTCTCGTCGGTCTGCGCCGGCGCCGGCACCAGTGTGTGGAAGGGACCGGTGGCCGCCCGGCTGCTGTTGCTGATGACCAGCCGTGCGTAACGCCGGGGCGGCAGCCCGCCCTGCAGCTTGTCGGCATCGGGGTCCAGCACCACGTCATCGAGCAGTATCTCGGTCATCTCCACAACGATCTGCGTTGCCAGGCCCACCATCGACTGCCACGCGACGATACAGGCGCTCAACAGGGCGTGCTCGAGCCGGTCGGCGTGTGCGCGCAGCCAGGGGTCTTCATGGGAGAGTTCCAGTGCCAGTTCGACTTCGCGGGGAAGCAGGGCGCGAAAGCGGTGCAGGGCCCGCAACACGATGGGCTCCAGCTTCTGATTGAGCGTTTCTTCGGCGTGCGGAGCGTCAGACGGCATGGATTTCTTTCCGCGGCAGGGGTCGGCAAGCGCGCTGGTGCGGCGTTGTGCGCGACGGGGAAAGATTAGGTCTTTTGGCCTAGGGCGTCAATGAGGCTTGTTCTGGCGGGTACGCCGCAGGCCGTGGAACGTTATGCCAAAAACGGCTGCAGCCCCATACAGATAATCAGTAAGTGCTATCAATAAAATAGCGTTCTCGCCGTGGTCCCCTGTCAGCGGCTTTTGGCCTGGTTCAACGCGCTTTCGAATTCCTGATGCGACAGGGCGCTGTCCTTGTTCGTGTCGGCTTCATCAAAGTGCCTGGCCACGCCGCGAAAGCCGGAGGCCTCTTCGCGGCTGATCTTGCCGTCCTTGTTGGTGTCCATGAAGCTGAAGGCCCGTGCAATGTCTCCGGCGGTGTATCTGGGTTCGGTAGCGGCCGAGGCCGTCGAGACCATGGAGGTGGACGGCGCAGACTGCACCTGCACCGCCGTCGGAGCGGCTGGCGTAGTCGCGGCAGGTTGGGCGTGCGCCACGGGCGCCAGCAGGGCCGCCGCTGCGGTGGCGAGGGCGAAAAGGGTACGGGATGCACCCCGTGAGGTTGTGGTCAAAGTCATCGGTTTCCTGACGATAGTGGCAAACATGAACTCCATTGAACGCCAATCGACGTGTCGGCGCCAGCAAGGTTGCACGGTGTTGCGTGACTTTACATCGCTGGAGGAGCGGGACACATTTCTTTGCGCTGATCAGGCGGTTCGGGTTGCCCGCTGACAGCAGCTGTCCGGCCTGTCCCACAGGCTGCAAACCTCTGGACTGGCGAGCGAGCCATTCGATGGAGGCGATCATCAGGCAGAGCGTCACCGCGCAAACGGAAACCGGCCTTCCCGGTGCCACCTGAGTGGCAGGCGGCACTCATTTACCCAGCCAGGAACCGTGAACCCATGAACCTCCCCGACGCAGCGAAATCCACCGCGCTTGAAGACAAGACCTTCCTGCTTCTGCTGTTGGCCGTCTCGGTGGCCTTCCTCTGGATACTCTGGCCGTTTTACGGCGCGGTGTTCTGGGGCGCGGTGCTGGCCATCATGTTCAAGCCGCTGTACCTGCGCGTGCTCAGGGCGATGCCGGCCAGGCGTGTGGGTGCTGCGCTGCTGACACTGCTGATCATCCTGGTGGCGGTCATCCTGCCAGTGGGCATCGTGACCGGGCTGCTGATCCAGGAAGGCGGCAGCGTCTACCAGCGCATGCAGTCGGGTGAACTCAGTGTGGCGCGTTACTTCCAGCAGGTCTATGAGGCCTTGCCGGCCTGGATCACCGGCCTGCTCGACCGCTTCGGCATGAACAACTTCGGGTTGGTGCAACAGCGGATCACCGAAGGGCTGACCAAGGGCAGCCAGTTTTTCGCCACGCAGGCGCTGAACATCGGGCAAGGCACCTTCGATTTTTTCGTCAGTTTTTTTGTCATGCTCTACCTGCTGTTCTTCCTGTTGCTCGACGGTTCGGCCCTGGTCATGCGCATCAAGGATGCCGTGCCGCTCAATGAGGATGTCAAGCGCAAGCTGTCGACCAAATTCACCACTGTCATTCGCGCGACGGTCAAGGGCAACATCGTGGTGGCCCTGATCCAGGGCGCGCTGGGCGGCCTGATCCTGTGGGTGCTGGGCGTGCATGCGCCGGTGCTGTGGGGCACGCTGATGGCCTTTTTGTCGCTGCTGCCGGCTGTCGGAGCGGCCATGGTGTGGCTGCCTGTCGCGATTTATTTCCTGGCGACGGGGGCGATCGTCAAGGGCGTGGTGCTGATCGCCTTCGGCGTGCTGGTGATCGGCCTGGTCGACAACATCCTGCGCCCGGTGCTGGTCGGCAAAGACACGCGGATGCCCGACTACGTGGTGCTGGTGTCCACGCTGGGCGGCATGGCGCTGTTTGGCCTGAACGGCTTTGTCATCGGCCCTGCCATCGCGGCGATGTTCATGGCGGCCTGGGATCTGTTTGCCAGGGCGCGGCAGGCGGAGGATCCGGAGCCGCCCGAGGCACCTTGACCTCGGCCTGGCGGCAGCCCTGACGGAAAAATAATTCGCAGGGTCAGGTGCCGGGAAATGCCGGAACCACCCTCAACGGGGGAGCACCTTGTAGGACCGGCCGTCCGCTGCGGAGCCCGAGCTTTCTCCCTGAACAACCAGCGGCGCAAACACGCGAATCTCGGTCGTGACCGGCACGGTGAATTGGGTTTCCAGCGTGGATTTCCCGTTTCCCTTCGTGATCGCCTTGACATCCTGGCCAAGCTCCGAACTGTCGGCCGCCAGAACGAGAAGCTTGATCGTTCCCGATGCCGAGGTCAGCACATAACTGACGTCGATCTTTAGCCTGACTTGCTGACCCGGGTGAAGGACCTGGCTGGTGTCGGGTGAGATGGAGGTGATTTGCGCCAACGAACCGAAGGGCGGCTGGTTGGCGGGTTGCCCCATGGATTGGCAACCGGGCAAAAAAATGGAAACAGCAATCGCCGCAAACAGTGAGGGTGAAAATTTGATGAGCATTGTCCCATCCTGAACCGGATGAAGATAAATGTCAAAGGCGGGGTGCGACTGGCCAATGGAAAAGACGATACGCCCGTTCCCGCGTGGCTGGCTGCTGCCGGTGCCTGGGCGCCCTGTCCGGGAAGGCCAGGCCGGCGCCGGGTGGAGGGCCCCAGTTCCTGCGCCACAACCGGCGTCAGCCCCCGGAACCACGTTTGGCGGCGAACCAGCACGCGTTGTGATCCTCGCCGGCATACGCCACCCGGCGTATTCCCCAATCCTTTTCCGGTCTCCAGAATCGCTTCATCGCTTCGCAAAAGCCTCCGTCCGGCGGTTGTGCGAGGCGAAACGCGAACTACCTACCTACCGGAGAAGCACACATGCAACGTCGTTTTACCCTCAAGGCGCTGAGCGCCGCCGTCGCCCTGGCGGGCCTCTCGGTTCTGCCAGCCCATGCCCAGTCGGGCGGTACCATCAAGGTGGGCATTCTGCACAGCCTGTCGGGCACCATGGCCATTTCGGAAACCGTGTTGAAAGACACGGTGCTGATGGCGATTGACGAAATCAATGCCAAGGGCGGCGTGCTGGGCAAGAAGCTCGAGCCGGTGATTGTGGACCCGGCTTCCAACTGGCCGCTGTTTGCTGAAAAAACCAAGCAGCTGCTCGGCCAGGACAAGGTGTCCGTGATTTTCGGCTGCTGGACCTCGGTGTCGCGCAAGTCGGTGCTGCCAGTCGTCGAGGAAATGAACGGCCTGCTGTTCTACCCTGTGCAGTACGAAGGTGAAGAACTGTCCAAAAACGTGTTCTACACCGGTGCGGCCCCCAACCAGCAAGCCATTCCTGCGGTGGACTACCTGATGAGCAAGGCCGGCGGCGGTGCCAAGCGCTGGGTCCTGTTGGGCACCGACTATGTCTACCCACGGACGACCAACAAGATTCTGCGCGCCTACCTGAAAAGCAAGGGTGTCAAGGACAGCGACATCGACGAAAAATACACACCGTTCGGCCACTCGGACTACCAGACCATCGTGGCTGACGTGAAGAAGTTTTCTGCCGGCGGTAAAACGGCGGTGGTCTCCACCATCAACGGTGACTCCAACGTGCCTTTCTACAAGGAACTCGGCAACGCCGGCCTGAAAGCCAAGGACGTGCCGGTGGTCGCTTTTTCCGTGGGTGAAGAAGAGTTGCGTGGCGTGGACACGAAACCGCTGGTGGGCCACCTGGCGGCCTGGAACTATTTCCAGTCGATCAAGAGCCCGGCCAACACCGAGTTCATCAAGAAGTGGTCGGACTACGCCAAGGCCAAGGGCATTGCCGGCCACAAGGACAAGCCTTTGACCAACGACCCAATGGAAGCCACTTACATCGGCATCAACATGTGGAAGCAGGCGGTCGAGAAAGCCAAGTCCACCGACACCGACAAGGTGATCGCCGCCATGGCCGGCCAGACCTTCAAGGCACCGTCGGGCATCGTCTCCAAGATGGACGAGAAGAACCACCACCTGCACAAGTCGGTGTTTATCGGTGAGATCAAGGCCGACGGCCAGTTCAATGTGGTGTGGAAGACGCCCGGCCCGGTGAAAGCCAAGCCATGGAGCCCGTACATCGAAGGCAACGACAAGAAGCCTGACGAGCCAGCCAAGGTGGCTTCCAAGTAAGGTCGCCGCCGCAGGTTTTGGGGCCTGCGGTGCGAGCCGCACCTGGTCTTGCAGAACAGGTGCGGCTTTTTTGTGGTCTGGCCCACTTCTTGCACTACTCCGGTGCATGGTTTTCAAGGAAGTTGCAGCCTGGGCACAACGCCAAGCAAGTATCGGCTGGCTGCTGTGCCCAACCTACAGGTTCTTCTCATGATGATTCGCACATTCCTTTTGTTTGCTACGTTTTTTATAGCTGCCGGCACCCATGCCTTGAGCGCGGACGAGGTAAAAGGCATGGCACTCGGCGAGACAGAGGCGCGCGCCGAGGCATTGAACAAGGCCGCTGCCAACCCCGATGACAAAACCGCCGCCTTCATCCAGGCGCTGGCTGACGATGCTGTCAAGACCGCCGGGGACAAGGTGTTTGTGATCAAGGACGACAAGGGTTTTGACCCCGTCACCGGCGCAGAAGTGAAAGTACCCGAAGGCGCCGAAGACGTGATCAACAACAACATGATGCGCGGCGAGCTGGACACGGCGCTGGCTGCGCTCAAGCTGTTCTCCAAAGACGAGAAGGTGCGAGCTGATGCCATCAAGGTGCTGGCCAGCGGCAGTGATGAATCGCGCCTGCCGCTCATCGAAAAAGCTTACGCAGCTGAAACAGTCGCTGCGCTCAAGACCGAGCTGGAGATGGTGCGCGCCACCATATTGTTGAGCAGCAGCGACAAGGCCAAACGGCTGGAAGCGGCTGCACGCCTGTCGGGCAGCAACAACCCGATCAGCAAGACCGTTTTGATCGCGCGCCTGGCGGAAGAGGACGACGCCGAAGTCAAGAGCGCGCTGCAGGCCTCGCTGCGCAAAGTCGAGTCCGCGCTGGCCTGGGGCGACAAGCTGGGCGCGGTGTTCAGCGGCGTCAGCCTGGGCAGCATCCTGCTGCTGGTGGCGCTGGGCCTGGCGATCACCTACGGGCTGATGGGCGTCATCAACATGGCGCACGGCGAGCTGATGATGATTGGCGCTTACGCCACCTACGTGGTGCAAGGCCTGTTCCAGAAGTATTTGCCCGGCTTGTTTGACTGGTATTTGCTGGCGGCGGTGCCTGCGGCCTTCATGGCATCGGCGTTGATGGGTGCGGCGCTGGAGCGCGGCGTGATCCGTTTTCTCTACGGCCGTCCACTCGAGACGCTGCTGGCCACCTGGGGCATCAGCCTGATGCTGCAGCAGCTGGTGCGCTCCATCTTCGGTGCGCAAAACGTCGGTGTCGAAAACCCGGTGTGGATGAGCGGCGGCGTGCAGGTGCTGGGCAATTTGTCCTTGCCCTACAACCGTCTGGTCATCATCGGTTTTGCGATTGCCGTGCTGCTGGGCATGGCCTGGCTGATCAGCAAGACGCGGCTCGGCCTGTTTGTGCGCGGCGTCACACAAAACCGGCCGATTGCCTCCTGCATGGGCGTGAACACGGCGCGGGTGGACACCTATGCCTTTGCGCTGGGTTCGGGCATTGCGGGCCTGGCCGGCTGCGCGCTGAGCCAGGTCGGCAACGTCGGCCCGGACCTGGGCCAGGGCTATATTGTCGATGCCTTCATGGTGGTGGTGCTGGGCGGCGTGGGCCAGCTGGCCGGCACCGTGTACGCCGCCATGGGCCTGGGCATCCTGAACAAATTCCTCGAGGGCTGGACCGGCGCGGTGCTGGCCAAGATTGCGGTGCTGGTGCTCATCATCATCTTCATTCAAAAACGTCCGCAGGGCATCTTCGCAATGAAGGGCCGCTCAGCGGAAGCATGACATGACCCCATCCATACCTTCGATCACACTGCCGGCCAAGGACCCCTTGCTCACACGGGCTGGCTGGAGCGCCTTCATCGTGTCGCTGCTCCTGGTTTGCGCGCTGGCGCCGGTGCTGAACCTGATGGTGCCCGAGACCAACATGTTCCACATGAGCACCTACGCGGTCGCGCTGCTCGGCAAGATCATGTGTTACGCCATTGTGGCGCTGGCCATGGACCTGATCTGGGGCTACACCGGCATCTTGTCGCTGGGGCACGGCCTGTTCTTTGCGCTGGGCGGCTACGCCATGGGCATGTATTTGATGCGCCAGATCGGCCGCGACGGCAACTACAAAAGCGACTTGCCCGACTTCATGGTGTTTCTCGACTGGAAAGCGTTGCCCTGGCATTGGACCTTCAGCGACAGCTTTGTCGCCACGCTGTTCCTGATCGTGCTGGTGCCTGGCGTGGTGGCCTTCGTGTTTGGCTACTTTGCCTTCCGCTCGCGCATCAAGGGTGTGTATTTTTCCATCATCACGCAGGCCATGACGTTCGCGGCCATGCTGCTGTTCTTCCGCAATGAAACCGGCTTCGGCGGCAATAACGGCTTCACCGACTTCAAGCGCATTCTCGACACACCGATTGCCACACCCACCATGCGCATGGGGCTCTTCGTCATCACCGGTCTGACCTTGCTCGGTTTCTTCCTGTTTGCCAGGTGGCTGGTGCGCAGCAAGTTTGGCCGGGTGCTGCAGGCGATCCGCGACGCCGAGACCCGTGTGATGTTCTCGGGCTACAACCCGATCGGCTACAAGCTGACCATCTGGACCCTGTCGGCCGTGATGTGCGGCATTGCCGGCGCCCTGTATGTGCCGCAGGTGGGCATCATCAACCCGAGTGAAATGAGCCCGGCCAACTCGATCGAGATGGCGATCTGGGCGGCGGTCGGCGGGCGTGCCACCTTGGTGGGCCCCATTCTCGGCGCCTTCATTGTCAACGGCGCCAAGAGCTGGCTGACGGTGGCCTATCCCGAGTACTGGCTGTATTTCCTGGGCATGCTGTTCATCGCGGTCACGCTGTTCCTGCCCAATGGAGTGGTTGGCCTGGTCAAAAAACTCCGCAAAGGGGGTGAGAAATGACGCCAGATCTTCTGGAGCAGGGTGCCGCACGTATTGAACAACGCCGCGCGGCGCTGGAGGCGAGCAAGTCCAACACCGAGTCAGGCGGGCGCAACGCCAGCACGGGCCGCATCGCCACCCCAGGCGAAGTCGATGTGACCCACGGCCGCATCCTGTACCTGGAAGATGTGAGCGTAAGCTTCGACGGCTTCAAGGCCATCAACAAACTCTCGCTCGACATTGCACCGGGCGAGCTGCGCTGCATCATCGGCCCCAACGGCGCCGGCAAGACGACGATGATGGACATCATCACCGGCAAGACCCGGCCCGACGAAGGCACGGTTTACTTCGGCAGCACGATTGACCTGCTGCGCCACACCGAACCGCAGATCGCCCAGCTCGGCATCGGCCGCAAGTTCCAGAAGCCCACGGTGTTCGAGCAGCTCACGGTGTTTGAAAACCTCGAACTTGCGCTCAAGACCAACAAGGGCGTGAAGTCGTCGATGTTCTTCCGGCTCGACTCGGCGCAAAGCGACCGGCTGGCCGAAATCCTGGTGACGATTCACCTGGCCGACAGTGTGGGTCGCATGGCCGGCAATTTGAGCCACGGGCAGAAGCAGTGGCTGGAGATCGGCATGCTGCTGATGCAGGACCCGAAACTGCTGCTGCTCGACGAGCCGGTGGCAGGCATGACCGATGAGGAGACGGCACGTACCGCCGAGCTCTTCCTGACCCTGAAGGGCAAACATTCGCTGATGGTGGTGGAGCATGACATGAGTTTCATCCGGACGATTTCGGAGATCGTCACGGTGTTGTGTGACGGATCGGTTCTGGCGCAGGGGACACTGGATCAGGTGCAGGCGGATGAACGCGTGATCGAGGTGTACCTTGGGCGTTGATTTCGCCAACGCCCGGAGCGAGTCTGTCCGCGCTTCCGTGGTCCGCCAACAAGCCGGGGGTTGCCCGGCGGCAACTCACTTTCTTTTGCTTCGCCAAAAGAAAGTAAGCAAAGAAAAGGCGACCCTGCTGTCTGCGTCCCCCTTCGCTTGCGCTACGGGGGCAACCTGCGGTGCTCGGTCCAGCCGGGGCCGGGCTCGAACTCGCCTTCGGCTCAGACAATCGCCCGTCCTGATCCGTCTGGACCTCCGCTCCTCGGCGCAGCCAGAAGGGTGGTGGGACCGGAAGCGGGTTCGGGTACGGAATCGGGCTCCGGCGAGGACGCGCTTTGCGCGTCCTCGCCTCCCCGTATCGGTATTGGTTTTCGGTATCCGTTCCCCCCAACCCGTCGGGCTGGGCCGAGGAGCGCAGGCAAAAGCGGATCAGGGCTCGCGATTGTCTGAGCGAAGCGAGTTCGAGCGAGACCCCGCTTTTGTCGAGCACCGCAGGTTGCCTGGAGCGAAGCGGAAGGACCCAGACCATCGGGTCGCCTTTCTTTTGGGTACTTTTCTTTGGCGACGCAAAGAAAAGTGCCTCGCCCGCCGGGGCGAGACCCGGCTTGCCACGCAGACAACAGACTTGACGAGAAACACGAAATGCTAAACGTCAAAAACATCAACCAGTACTACGGCGGCTCCCACATCCTGCGCGACGTGAGTCTGGAAGCCCACCTCGGCAAGGTCACCGTGCTGCTCGGCCGCAACGGCGTCGGCAAAACCACCTTGCTCAAGTCGCTGATGGGCCTGGTGCCGATCAAGACCGGCACCATTGAATTCGCCGGCAAGGCTATCCAGAACGCCACCCCTTACGAACGCGCGCGCGCCGGCATCGGTTTTGTGCCGCAGGGCCGTGAGATTTTCGCTCGCCTGACGGTGGAGGAAAACCTGCGCATGGGGCTGGCCTACAAAAGCGCCAGCACACCGATTCCTGCCGAGCTGTACGAGCTGTTCCCGGTGCTCAAGCAGATGCTGAACCGCCGTGGTGGCGACCTCTCGGGCGGGCAGCAGCAGCAACTCGCGATTGCGCGCGCGCTGGCGGCCAGGCCCAAGCTGCTGATCCTGGACGAGCCGACCGAGGGCATCCAGCCCAGCATCATCAAGGACATCGGCCGTGTCATCCGTATGCTGGCCGACCGCGGCGACATGGCCATCCTGCTGGTCGAGCAGTACTACGATTTTGCGGAAGAACTGGCCGACGACTACCTGGTGATGGAACGCGGCGAGTTCATTGCGCGCGGCAACGGCAAGGACATGCAGGCCAACGGCGTGCGGCAACTGGTCGCGATCTAGCGACCGGCCAAGCCGGCCGCGTCCTCACTTCGACCGGAAAATAATTTCCTTCATGCGCTGAAGCCTGGGAGCGACCACCGGCACCGTCAGCATGGTGCTGGCAATCGCCATCAAGAGCAGGGCGGTGAAGGTTTCGTTGGTGATGATGCCTTTGTCTAGCAGGATGTTGACAAAGATGATCATGATCAGCGCCTTGGTTTGCAGCAGCCAGCCGATGATGGAACTTTCACCGGGCGCCCACTTGAGCAGCTTGCCGGCGATGTGGACGCCGATCAGCTTGCCGGCCACCGAGGCCACCAGCAGTACCGCTGCAGCGATGAACACGGCTTCGCCGCCCACCGACCAGTTGGTGCGCAGGCCGGTACTCAGGAAAAACACCGGCATCATCACCAGCAGCACGTGGTGGCGCAGCAGGTCCATGTGTTCCTGGTTGAACCACTCGCCGTCCATGACCGCGCCCGCCAGGAAGGCGCCCACCATGTAGTGCAGGCCGGCCCAGTCCGCACCAAAGGCGCAGATGATGAGCCAGATGAGGCCGGCGTACCAGCGGTCGCGTTCCGGCAGCCAGACCATGAGTTTTCGAAAAGAGTAAGCAAGGACGCCAAAGGCCGCGAGAAAGCCGGCTTGGCGGCCGACACGCTCCCAGTCCATCAGGATCAGGGCCAGCACGCCCCAGATCGCGATGTCGTCCAGGCTGGCATAACGCAGGATGCGCTGGCCGATGGGCTGGCGCAGGATGGCGAGCTTTTCCATCAGCAGGATCAGGATGGGCAGGGCGGTGACGGCGCAGGCCATGCCCACGCCCATGACAAACTGCCAGCGCATGCCCTGCGGGCCGACCCAGCCCTCGTACATCAGCATGCCGGCGGCGGCCGCGCAGCCGAACAGCAGCGGGGTGCCCAGCGCCAGGCCGGCGGTGATGGTGCTCTCGCGCCGGTGGGCCCAGGCTTTTTTCAGGTCGAGCTCGATGCCGGCGATCCAGACAAACACCATCACCGCCCACCAGGCGATGCCGTTGAGCGACTGCACAACCGGCGCGCTGAACACGAAGGCGTAATAGTCGGGGTAGAGCTTGCCCAGGATGCCGGGCCCGAGCAGGATGCCGGCAATGATCTGCACCACCACCAGCGGCGCGTAGTAGTCGGTCTTGAAGACCCGCCAGATCAGGTAGGGCACCGTAAAAATGATCGCCATGGCGATCAGGTAGATCTCGGTCGTGGTCATCGCGGCAGGCATGGCTTTTCCCGTGTTGTTGTTGCTGGATGCGTGCACCGGGCGCGCCGTGCCTGCCCCGAACGCGGCAACGTGGGGGCTTGCGCGTCAGGTTCGGAATGACAAGTTTAGCGGCGCGTTGCCTGGTACAGCGGCATCACCGTTGGCAGCAAGGCCTGGATCTGCTGCACGCGGCTGCTGTCGCTGGGGTGGCTGCTCAGGAAGTCGCCGCCACCGGTGCTGCCTGCACTGGCCATTTTCTGCCACAGGCTGACGCCGGCCTGGGGGTTGTAGCCGGCGCGTGCCGTCAACTCCAGGCCGATGCGGTCGGCTTCGCTTTCATGCGAACGGCTGAAACGCGTGGCCACCAGCGCTTCGTAGGCGGCTTCCGTGAGTTGTGAGGTGCCGCCACCCAGACCCAGCAACTGGGTGCCGATGCCGATGGCGGTCTGCGCGGCCGCCGCCTGGGACACCTGTTCGCGCGAGTGCTCACGCAGGGCATGGGCAATTTCGTGGCCCATCACGACGGCAATTTCGTCATCGCTGAGGTTGAGTCTGGACACCAGGCCGGTGTAGAACATGATTTTTCCGCCAGGCATGCAAAAGGCATTGAGCTGGTCGCTGGTGATCAGGTTGACTTCCCACTGCCAGCGCGGTGCGTCGGCACGGAACACCGCCGTTTGCGGTGCTATGCGGGCGGCCACGGCACGCACGCGGGCCAGCATGGCTGCATTGGTGTTGAGGATGCCTTTGGCGCTGGCTTCGGCCTTGAGCTTGGCGTAACTTTGGGCCGCCATCTGGTCCAGCTCCGCAGACGACACCAGCAGGAGCTGCGAGCGCGAGGCACCGACGGCACCGCCTTCGGTGGTGCTGGCGCATCCGGTGAAGAGCAGGGTGATGGCCACCAGGGCAGGGGTCAGAAAGGTTTTCATGAGCGTCTCGCAGATCAATGTTTTAGGGGCAATGGCGCTTCCGATTTTGCGCCGCTGGCGCTCCGCACCCGGTAGGACGGCCAGCAAACATGGTGTAGGTCGCAGGCGGCAAATGCCGCCTGACGATCAGGCCGACCAGATGCGCGGGCTGGGTGCGTCTTTTCCCCAGAAGTGCTGGCGCCAGACCTTCCAGACCTGCTTGAGCAGGACCATGGCCGGCTCGACCAGTGGCGCCAACACCCGAACCACCACCACCTGCGCATCGGGGCTGGTGGCGCCCGCGGCGGCGCTCAGCGGATGCGCCTCCAGCACCTGCCGCGCCAGATCCAGTGCCAGTTGCCGGCGCTGGCGCTCGAGCTTGCTGCCGGCGGCAAAAAACAGGGTGGCGATGCAGCGTTGGCCGGCCAGGCCCAGGGGGCTGTTCATCAGCAGCAGGTCGTCGGCCCGGATGCGTGCGCGTTCCAGCCAGACGCCCGGCAACTCGATGTGCTGGCAAAAGCTGCCTTGCTCAAAGGGCAGGTTGGCGCTGGGCAGGCCCAGCGCGGTGATGTCCCAGCCCAGCAGTTCGGCCCCGGGCGTCAGATCCAGCGTCAGGTGGTTTTCGGCCAGGCAGCCGCTGTAACACAGCGCTTCCATCGGCAGCCACTCGGCGCGCGCGCCGGCTTCCAGGCGCAGGCGCGTGCGCTGCAGGGCGGTTTCACCCGCCGACCGGTAAAAGCGCGTGGCGCCGGGCGTGGTGATCAGGCCGTGGCTGCCGGCGGCCGCCGTGACCGCGATGTCCAGCGTGTCGCCGCCCACCAGGCCGCCCGGTGGGTGCACCAGCACGTTGTGGCACACGGCGTCGCCCTCGGGGTACAGGCTTTGCAGGATGCGCAACGGGCCGTCATGGCGGAAGTGGGCGACGGTCTTGCCGGCCTGCAAGGTGTAGTCGAGGGAGAGCGTTGCGTTCCAGGCCATCGATGGAGTTTACCCCGCGGCCCGCCGCGATTCTGCCTCAAGAACGCTATTGAATTTATAGCTGCTTGCGCGCGTTTTTATTGGGCTGTGGCTATTATTTCCATAAATTTCGCCGGGCTGGCGGGCGCGCCTCAATGCAGCTTTGAGATGCTGGCCGCGGCGTCAAGGCTGACCCCGCGTTCAGGCCAGCGCGACTTGCTTCAGATCGCTGGCTTCTTTCACCCGTTTGGCCAGGTGCGCCAGCGCTTCTTGCACCTGGTCAACCAGGATCAGGCACAGGTCGCCCGGCTCCAAGCGGGCCAGTGCGGTGTCGATGGCCAGGAACTCGCCATGGATTTCCTCGATGTGGGTGGTGCGGCTGGCGCCCACCAGGCCTTCGCGCAGCAGGCCCATGACCTCGCCGTCGGCGCGGCCGCGCTGGGCGGCATCCTGATAGAGCAGGACATCGTCAAAAGCGTGACCGAGGATGATGGTCTGGTCGCGGATGTCGTTGTCCCGGCGGTCGCCCGCGCCGCTGATGACCACGCTGCGGCGTTTGGCCGGCATCGCTTCCACCGCGCTGACCAGCGCGCGCATGGCGTCGGGGTTGTGGCCGTAGTCGGCAATCACGGTGGCGCCGCGGTAGTCCATCACGTTGAAGCGGCCGGGCGCGTTGTGCGCATCGTTGACAAAGCTGGCAAGTCCGCTTTTGAGGGTGTCCCAGGTCAGACCGACGGCCCAGGCGGCGGCCAGTGCCGCCATGACGTTTTCGACCTGGAAGCCGATGCTGCCGTTGCGTGTCAGCGGAATGCTGTGCAGCGGCACACGTTCACGCCAGGCGCCTTCGGCTGCGACCAGCGCGTTGCCGTCCACGTAGACCGTGCGTTTGCCCTGGGCGCGGTGGGTGGCCATCAGCGGGTGGTGCCGGTCGACAGCAAAAAAGATCACGTTGCCAGGGCAGGTGGGCGCCATGGCCGCAACGATGGGGTCGGCCGCGTTGAGCACGGCGTAGCCGGTCGGTGCGACGTTCTGCACAATCACGCGCTTGAGCACCGCCAGGTCTTCGACCGTGGTGATGTAGTTCAGGCCCAGGTGGTCGCCGGTGCCGACGTTGGTGACCACCGCCACTTCGCAGCGGTCAAAGCCCAGGCCTTCTCGCAGCACACCGCCGCGTGCCACTTCGAACACGGCGGCATCGACGTCGGGGTGCATCAGCACGTTGCGCGCGCTTTTCGGGCCGCTGCAGTCGCCGCTGTCGGTCTGGCGGCCGTTGACATAAACACCGTCGGTGTTGGTCATGCCGCAGCGCAGGCCGCTGGCGGTCAGCAGGTGCGAAATCAGGCGGGTGACGGTGGTTTTGCCGTTGGTGCCGGTCACGGCGACCACCGGCACGCGGCCGTCATCGCCCGGTGCAAACAGCTCGTTGATCATTGCGCCGCCAACGGCGCGGCCCTTGCCATAGGACGGCGACAAATGCATGCGCAGGCCGGGCGCGGCGTTGACCTCGACCACGCCGCCGTTTTGCGCTTCGAGCGGTCGCAGCACGCTTTCGCAGACGATGTCCACGCCGCAAATGTGCAGGCCCACCATCTGCGCGGCGGCCACCGCACGCGCGGCGACGTCGGGGTGCACGTCGCCGGTCACATCGGTGGCGGTGCCGCCGGTGCTGAGGTTGGCGTTGTTGCGCAGGATCACGCGCCGGCCGCGCGCCGGAATCGAGTCTGGTGTGAGGTCCTGCACGTGCAGGCGGGCCACGGCGATGTCGTCAAAACGGATCTTGGTCAGCGAGGTGGCATGGCCTTCGCCGCGGCGCGGGTCCTGGTTGACGATGTCGACCAGTTCACGCACCGTGTGCAGGCCATCGCCCAGCACCTGCGGGGGTTCGCGCCGCGAGGCGGCCACCAGCTTGTTGCCGACCACCAGCAGGCGGAAGTCGTTGCCGGGCAGGAATTTTTCCACCATGACGGTGCCGTATTCGGCCGCTGCACGGAAGGCGATCTCGAGGTGGTCACGGTCCACGATGTTGACCGTGACGCCCTTGCCCTGGTTGCCGTCCTGCGGTTTGAGCACCACCGGCAGGCCAATCTGCAAGGCGGCGGCCCAGGCTTCGTCAGGGTCGGCGACAGGCCGGCCCATGGGCACCGGCACACCGGCGGCGAGCAGCAGCTTTTTGGTCAGATCCTTGTCCTGGGCAATCGATTCGGACACCGCGCTGGTGGCATCGAGTTCGGCGGCCTGAATGCGGCGCTGGCGCGAGCCCCAGCCGAACTGCACCAGGCTGCCCTTGGTCAGGCGCTTGTACGGAATGCCGCGGGCGACGGCCGCGTCCACAATGGCGCCGGTGCTGGGTCCGATGCGTTCGTCCTCGTCGAGGTCGCGCAACTGGGCGATCGCGGCTTCCATGTCGAAGCTGGTTTCATTGAGTGCGGCATGGACCAGCGCCTGGGCCAGCTCCATCGCCAGCCGGCCGACCGCCTCTTCGCTGTATTCGACCACGGTCTGGTAAACACCGTCCTCGAGCGTGGCGGCGGTGTGGCTGAAAGTCACGGGGCAACCGGCCTGGGCCTGCAAGGCCAGCGCCGCCGATTCCAGCACATGGGCCAGCGACACGGGCCCCACATAACCACTGGGACGCAACGCGCCTATGGCGGGAAACAGTGAACGCACGCGTGGCTCAAAGCCGGGCAGGGCGTCGATGGCGCACTCGGCCTGCGTGCAGGTGATGATGGCCTCGAGCGCCGTATGGCGGCTCCAGAGGTTGGGGCCGCGCAGCGCACGGATGCGGGTAACTTTCATCGGTGTGTCTTTCCGGGCTGGGGGTCACGGGAGGGACGTTTTGCGAGGGAACCGGTGTTCAAGGTGTTCATGAGGCGACCTTTTCTTCCCGGGTGGAGCGCTCGGCGGCCGTTTCCAGGTTGAAGGCTTCAATGCCGGCACCGATCAGGTTGAGCGGGATGTCGAGCGCCCACGCCACTGAAATGGCCGCGAGCAGGCTGTCTTCGGCCGTCGGGACATGCCGGCCCTGCCAGACGACCAGCTTGTCCAGTCCGGGCAAGAAAACCTCGCTGGCCCCGGTGGCGAGCACGACCTGGCCTTGGCGCATGAAAACCGCCCGGCCGCCGCCGTCCAGGTGGATGGCGATGGCGCACAAACCCGGGTCGGCGGCATAGAAGATCACCTCGCCGTCACACAGGCGGGCCATCTCGACGATGAGCGGATCGGCGGCGTTGAGCACGGCCACACCGTCGGACAACACGACATCGACTTGCGAGCGCATGACCTTGAACATCTGTTTTTCGCCGGTCACATCGAATTCGTCCAGCGCTTCGGCGCCCCCGAGGTCGGTGACCACCCCGACCTGGCAGCGGTCATAAACCAGGCCGCTGCGCAAAATGGTGGCGGCCCCGTTCTCAAAGACCGCGGCCTGCACGGCACGGTTGATCAGCAGGCGCTGGCCGGCCTCCCAGTGTGTGCAGTCGCTGGCATCCAGGCAACGCCCGTCGAGGAACAGGCCGTCGCGACAGGCCAGGCCGGTGTGCCGCCCTGACAGCTGCAGCAGCCAGGCCACCAGACGCGCCACATGGTGCGTGCCGGCCGAACCGGCCACGCCGACCACGGGAATGCGGCCGCTGTGCGTGCCTTCGGGCGCTTCGGGAAACAGGTGGTCACAAATGGCGCGGCCGACCGGCCGCGGCGCACCTTCGGCCGGCTTGAGGTGCATCAGCAGGCCGGGACCGGCATTGACTTCCACAATGGCGCCGCCCTGGGCATGCAGGGGTTTGGAGATGTCCTGCGCCACGACATCCACACCGGCGATGTCCAGGCCGACGACGCGGGCGGCTAGCGAAACGATATGGTCGACGTCGGGGTGAATCTCGTCGGTACAGTCGATCGCCACATTGCCGTTGCGCTGGATCAGCACCTGGCGTCCGGCGTCCGGCACCGAGGCGGGGCTCAGTCCCTGGCGCTGCAGGTCCAGCAGGATGGCTTCGTCGCGGGCCAGCTCGATCAGGCCGAGCGGAAAGTCTTCGGTGGCGCCGCGCCGCGGGTCGGTGTTGAGCTGCGCTTCGACCAGTTCGGCCACGCTGGCGCGGCCGTCGCCGCGGACCGTCGCGGTCTCCCCGCGTGCAGCGGCGACCACCCGGCCGCCAACCACCAGCAGCCGGTGTTCGTGGCCGCGCACAAAACGCTCGACCATCACTTCGCTGCCCTGCGGTTCCGCGACGCGGAAAGCCGCTTCAACCTGCTCGCGGGTGGTCAGGTCCAGCGACACACCGCGGCCGTGGTTGCCGTCGGTGGGCTTGACCACCACCGGCAGGCCGATCTCCTGCGCGGCCTCCCAGGCGGCTTCGGCGCTGTCGACGATCTCGCCTTCGGGCACGGGTACGCCGCAGGAAGCGAGCAGGCTTTTGGTCAGGTCCTTGTCGCCGGCGATGCCTTCGGCAATCGCGCTGGTGAGTTCGGTCTCGGCCGTCCAGATGCGGCGTTGGCTGGCGCCGTAACCCAGTTGGACCAGGTTGCCGTCGTTCAGACGGATGTGCGGAATGCGGCGCTCGGTCGCAGCAGCGACGATGGAGGCCGTGCTGGGACCAAGGTAACACTCGTCGACCTTGTCGCGCACGCGGCCAACCGCCGCCTGCAGGTCGGCGTCACTGAAGGGCTCGTTGTTGACGGCGGCCATCAGCATGCGGTGGCCCTCGGCCAGCGCGCTGCGTGCCACCTGCTCGTCGCGGGCGCGGACCACCATGCGGTAAACGCCGCGTTTCGAGGTGCTGCGGGTCTGGCCGAAACCGGTGGGCATACCCGCCAGGTTCAGCAGTTCGATGACGACATGCTCCAGCACATGGCCGGCCCAGGTGCCTTCGTAGAGCCGCTGGATGAAGCCGCCGCGCTCGCCGACGCCGCAGTGGTGCTCCAGCAGGGCCGGCAGCAGGGCGACCAGGCGGTCGCTGAAACCCGGCAGCAGGTTGGAGGGGAAGTCCTCCAGCGTGCCGAGGTCCATCCAGACTTCCAGCACAGGGCGGTAAGTCCAGATGTTGGGGCCGCGCAGGTAGTTGATGTGCAGAAGCTGGATGTCGTCCTGTTTGCTCATGTTTTTATGAATTCGGTCAACCGGCCGGGCCGGGGCAACGTTCTTTTCTGAATAGGCGCCTACAACGGGCGTTTCTGTTTGTTCGGGCAGGTTTTCCGGTCCGGTGACCGAATCTTGCATCAGCCGGCGCCGATTGGGCGAAAATCCCTCATTTGACCCCACTGTTTCGGGGGCACCGGTTTTTACGGCTTCCACATCACAATGCAACATTCCCATCCGGTCGACGCCTCCAGCGAGGCTGGTTCAGCGCAGACCGACCTGCGCGCTCAACTCGCAAACCATGAGAACGTGTTATGTACGGTGCTGGTTGACCTGAATCAACAACTTCGTTTTTCCCGGGGCTTGCTGGCACTGACCGACCGCCGCCTGATGGCCCGCGACCCCGACACCGGCCTGTGGGCCAACTGGCCGTTGCGCCCGGCGGATGCCTCCGGCCACCTGCCGCCCCTGTCACTGCGTCATTTCGACCATGCCGGTGTCGGCACGCTGGAACTTCACCAGGGGGGGCAGCGCCTGGCCAGCTGGCGGTTTACGCTGGCGGTCAATGTGCAGGCGCTGCGGCTGCTGCGCCTTTTTGAGCAGCAATTGGCGCCCGGTGCGGCTGCCGCCGGCGACGACATGGCCCTGTGCCCCCTGTGCGATACGGTGCTGCCGGCGGACAGCGACGAGTGCCCGACCTGCGCCCGCGAACTGCACACGCCGCCGTCCACCTGGGTCTTGCTGCGCCTGTGGCGCTTTGCCCGGCCTTACCAGTGGCAGCTGCTTTCCGGGTTTTTGTTGACCCTGGCCTCCACCGCCGCGACCCTGGTGCCGCCCTACCTGACGATTCCGCTGATGGACGACATCCTGATCCCGTTCCAGAACGGCCAGCAGATCGAGTCCTGGAAGGTCTTGGCGATCCTCGGTGCCCTGTTGGCGGCGGCGCTGCTCGGCTGGGCGCTGAACTGGGCGCGCACCTATTTGCTGGCGCTGGTGTCCGAACGCATAGGCGCCGACCTGCGCACGGCCACCTTTGACCACCTGCTGGAGCTGTCGCTGGACTATTTCGGCGGCAAACGCACCGGCGACCTGATGAGCCGCATCGGCTCGGAAACCGACCGCATCAACGTGTTCCTGTCGCTGCACGCGCTCGACTTTGCGACCGATGTGCTGATGATCGTGATGACCGCCGCCATCCTGTTTTCGATCAACCCCTGGCTGGCGCTGGTCACCCTGTTGCCGCTGCCCTTCATCGCCTGGATGATCCACACGGTGCGCGACCGCCTGCGCACCGGGTTTGAAAAAATAGACCGGGTCTGGTCCGAAGTGACCAATGTGCTGGCCGACACCATTCCCGGCATCCGCGTGGTCAAGGCCTTTGCCCAGGAAAAGCGCGAAGCCCAGCGCTTTCGCGACGCCAACCGGCACAACCTGCTGGTCAACGACAAGCTCAACAAGGTCTGGTCGCTGTTCACGCCCACGGTGTCGCTGCTGACCGAAATCGGCCTGCTGGTGGTCTGGGCCTTCGGCATCTGGCTGGTGTCCAAACAGCAGATCACGGTCGGTGTGCTGACCGCCTTCATTGCCTACATCGGCCGCTTCTACACCCGGCTGGACTCCATGAGCCGCATTGTCTCGGTCACACAAAAGGCGGCGGCCGGCGCCAAGCGCATTTTTGACATCCTCGACCACGTCTCCAACGTGCCGGAGCCGGCCAACCCGGTGCCGATGGCGCCCATGCAGGGCCGCATCGAGATGAGCGGACTGGGCTTTCGTTACGGCAACCGCGCGGTGATCCGCGGCCTGGACCTGACCATCCAGCCGGGCGAGATGATCGGCTTGGTCGGTCACAGCGGCTCCGGCAAAAGCACCCTGGTCAACCTGATCTGCCGGTTCTACGACGTGACCGACGGTAGCATCAGCGTGGACGGCACCGACATCCGGCGCTTCACCGTGGCCGACTACCGGCGCAACATCGGCCTGGTGCTGCAGGAACCCTTTCTGTTCTTCGGCACCATCGCCGAGAACATCGCCTACGGCAAACCGGGCGCCAGCCGCGCCGACATCGTGGCCGCGGCCCGTGCCGCCCATGCGCACGAGTTCATCCTGCGCCTGCCGCAGGGCTACGACTCGCTGGTCGGCGAACGCGGCCAGGGCCTGTCGGGCGGCGAGCGCCAGCGCATCTCGATCGCGCGCGCGCTGCTGATTGACCCGCGCATCCTGATCCTCGACGAGGCGACCTCGTCGGTGGACACCGAGACCGAGCAGGAAATCCAGAAAGCCCTCGACAACCTGGTGCAGGGCCGCACGACGATTGCCATCGCGCACCGCCTGTCCACCCTGCGCAAGGCCGACCGGCTGGTGGTGATGGACCGCGGCCAGGTGGTCGAGGTCGGACCGCACGACGAACTCATGGCGAAGCAGGGCGCCTACTGGCGGCTCTACGAAGCCCAGGCGCGCCAGGTCGACAGCGAGGGCAATGTCGATGCCGAAGAAGGCCGCATCGCCCTGGCGACCTCGCAGGTGACCCATACCGCCCAGCACAACGGCCATGTCTGAAGGAGTCCGCATGACCACCCCCCCCACTTCAGCCAGCCCCGCTTTCCAGCTGGAGCGGCAGGCCTCGGGCCAACTGCTGCTGGTTGCAGACAACGGCGAGCAGCACCTGGGCGTGGTGCCGGTGCGCGCTTTCCCGATTGCCGCGCCCGATGAGGGCATCTCCCTGATCAGCAGCGAGGGCCATGAACTGGTCTGGCTGGAGCGGCTGGATGATTTGCCGCTGCCGCAGCGCAGCCTGCTCGAGGAAGAACTCGCCCTGCGCGACTTTGTGCCCGAGATCACGCGGCTCATCAGCGTGTCGAGCTTCGGCACACCCAGCACATGGGTCGTCGAAACCGACCGCGGCGAGACCTCGTTTGTGCTCAAGGGCGAGGAAGACATCCGCCGCCTGAACCGCGAGTCGCTGCTGATTGCCGCCGGCCACGGTGTGCACTTCAGCGTGAAGGACATGGGCGCGCTGGATCGTGCTTCACGGCGCTTGCTCGAGCGTTTCCTCTAGGATTTGTCATTGTGGGCTTGACCCACAATCCATGCTGCGCGAGCCAGGATCGAGTCCGGGATGACAGGCATAGTGGTCAGCAGGCGCTATGGATTTCAGCCGCCCTGCGTCCCGCGATGCGCCCAGCCGGTCGTGTGTTTCTCGATGTAGCTGAACAGCTCGTACATGACCATCGCCATCGCGCCGATCACGACCAGCCCGGCAAAGGCCAGCGCCATGCGCTGCTGCGAGCCGGCGCTGAGCATCAGGTAGCCGATGCCGGAGTCGCCGGCGGTCATTTCGGCCAGCACGGTGCCGACAAAGGCCAGCGTGATCGCGATCTTGAGCGAGCCGTAGAAGTAGGGCATGGAGCGCGGCAGGCCGACCTTGACCAGCACGTCCCAGCGCTTGGCGCCTAGCACGCGCAGCACGTCTTCCAGCTCCGGCTCCAGCGTGGCCAGGCCGGTCGCCATGTTGACGGTGATCGGGAAGAACGAGATCAGGAAGGCGGTCAGGATGCCGGGGCCGACGCCGATGCCGAACCAGACGATCAGGATGGGCACAATCGCCGCCTTGGGCACGGCATTGAAGGCGACCAGCAGCGGGTAGACCGCGGCATAGGCCAGGCGCGAGGAGCCGACCAGAAAACCCAGCATCACGCCGACCACGATGGACAGGCCGAAGCCGACCATGGTGACCCAGAAGGTTTTCCAGGCGGCCTGCGCGATCGGGCCGGCGAACTCGGCCATGGACTGGGCGATCGCCAGCGGCGCGGGAAAAATGTATTCGGCGATGCCGAACACCACGACCACCCCCTGCCAGATTGCCAGGATGGCCAGCAGCAGCACAAACGGGGACCAGCGTTCAATCTGTTTTTTGCTCATGCTATTTGCCTTCAGCGGCGGGAGCCGGGTTGATGACGGGCGTGCGGATGGCGCCGATGTGGCTGCGCAGCTCGTGGACGATGTCACCGAAGGCCTGGGTGTAGGTCACCTCGAGATCGCGCGGGCGCGGCAGGTCGATCTCGCGTTTGACCACAAAACGCCCCGGGCTTTTGCTCATCACATACACGGTGTCGGCCAGGAAGACCGACTCGCGCAGGTCGTGCGTGACCAGGATGACGTTGAAGCGCTGCTCGGTCCAGAGGTCGCGCAGGATGCACCACAACTCCTCGCGCGTGAAGGCATCGAGCGCGCCGAAGGGCTCGTCGAGCAGCAGCATCTTGGGTTCGTGGATCAGCGCGCGGCAAATACTCACGCGCTGCTGCATGCCGCCCGACAGCTGCCACGGGAACTTGTCCTCGTAACCACCGAGGCCGACTTTTTGCAGCAGCTTGCGCGCGCGCTCCTCGAATTCCTTGCGTTTGGATTTGAACTGGCTGCGGAAGGGCTCAACGATCTCCAGCGGCAGCAGCACGTTGTCCACCGTGGTTCGCCAGGGCAGCAGCGAGGGCGCCTGGAAAGCCATGCCGGAAATCTTCAGCGGGCCGGTCACCGGCTGGCCGTCGATCGTGATGCGGCCTTTGGACGGCATCTTCAGGCCGGTGGTCAGCTTCATGAAGGTGGACTTGCCGCAGCCCGAGGGCCCGACGATGGCAATGAACTCGCCCTCGCGCACCTTGAGGTCGATGGCTTCCACAGCGAAGTGGTTCTGCGCCAGCAACTCGTCGTTGTAGGCGAGCCAGACGTCGCTGAAGTCAACAAAATGGCCGTCGGGAGGTGCTTGCATGGATCTTTGAGTTTTGTGATTCGCTCGGGACGTTCAGGACAACGGCCGGCATTTCAGGGAAAGGCCGGCCGTGCCGTTCAAGGTGTCTGCCGGCGCGGGTCGCGGGCAGGCGCCGTATGTCGCGGTTGCTTGCTTACTTCTTCGCGGCGGGCAGGATGTTGAGCTCGGCCACCGTGGGCAGGAAGGAGCCGTTCCACACGCTGTCGGCATTGACACGCGTCTTGGTGTTGAAGGCGTCCGACACCTGCGAGGCCATCAGTGTCAGGCGCGGGCCCTTGACCCGCCCAAAACCTTCGGCCCGTGCGTCGGGGCTGTTGATCACGGTGTCGATGGCCAGCTGCAGGCGGCGTGTTTCGAGCGCGGTGTTGATGATGCCGTCGCGTGCCTTGACGTCTTCAATGGCGGCCGCCGGTTTGGCGATGACTTCCTTCACGCCCTTGGTGAAGGCCAGCAGGAAGGCTTTCACCGCGGCAGGGTTCTCCCTGATCATTTTCGGCGAGGCGATGATCACGTTGCCGTAGAGCTTGACGCCGTTGTCGGCGTAAGGCAGCACCACCACGTCCTCGGCTTTCACGCCGCGCGCTTCCAGGTTGAGCAGCGACGTGAAGGTGAAGCCGGTGATGGCATCGACATCGCCGCGCGCCAGCATGGTTTCACGCAGCGGCGGGTCCATGGCGGTCCACTGCACGCCGCTGATGCCGTTGGCCTTGGCAAAAATCGGAAAGGCACGGCGGCCGGCGTCGAACACCGGTGCGCCGAGTTTTTTGCCGTTCAGATCGGCGACGGTCTTGATGCCGGATTTTTTCAGGGCCATCACCGAAGCCGGCGTGTTGTTGTAGACCATCATCACCGCGACCGGCTTGTTCGCGGCGTCGGGGTTGTTGGCGTGGAATTCCATCAGCGCGGCCAGGTCGGCAAAACCCATGTCGTAGCTGCCCGACGCGACGCGGGTGACGGTGCCGCCCGAACCGTTGCCGGCGTCAATCGTCACGTCGAGTTTGGCGTCCTTGAAATAACCTTTGGCGGCGGGCGTGACGAAGAGCGCTGCCGGGCCTTCGAAGCGCCAGTCCAGCTGGAACTTGATGGGCGTGTTCTGGGCGTAGGCATGGCCGCACACAGCGGTGGCGACCGTGACGGCCAGGGCGGCGAAGGTCTTGAGGAAAGCGCGTTTGGTCATGGATGCTCCAGGGAAAGGTAGGGATGTATCACGTCAAGCAAGAAAAATGCCCGGCTGGTGTCTGGAGGCACCATGTGCATCCCTGATTGTGGGTCGGGTGCGCGGCGCAGCCATCGGGATATCCCCTGAAGCGGCCCGCACCGTGCTGCATGGGGAGGGCTGCCGGCGCCAGGGGTTCATGGCGGGGGCGCCAGCAGTTCGCGCAGGGTGCGCGCAATCACCTTGGTCGCACCGCGCAGGTCGTCGAGGACCAGGTGTTCGTCGGCGCGTTTGGCGTTGGACTCGAGCACCGTGCGCGGCCCGGCGCCGTAAATCACGCCCGGTATGCCGGCCTCGGCGTACAGGCGAACATCGGTGTAGAGCGGCGTGCCCATCGCCGGGATAAGCTCCCCGAAGACCGCCTGGCCGTGCTTCTGGATCGCGTCGACCAGCGGCTGGTTGCCCGGCAGGGGCTTGAGCGCGTTGGCCAGCAGCAGGCGCTTGATCTCGACGCGGACACCTTCGCACTCTTTGGCGGCCTCGGTGATCACCGTGCGGATCGCGCGTTCGACTTCAAACGGTTTTTCCTCGGGAATCATGCGGCGGTCCAGCTTGAACATCACCTTGCCCGGCACGACGTTGGTGTTGGTGCCGCCTTCGATGCGACCGACGTTCAGGTAGGGATGGGTGATGCCCTCGACCTTCGAGTTGATCTTCTGGTACAGCGTGTTCTGCGCGTACAGCGCATTGAGAATGTGCACCGCCGCCTGCAGTGCATCCACACCGGTGTCGGGGATGGCGGCATGGGCCATCTTGCCGTGCACCGTGACTTCCATCTGCAGGCAGCCATTGTGCGCGGTCACCACCTCATGGCTGAAACCCGCGGCGATCAGCAGGTCCGGCCGGGTGAGCTTGTTCTTGAGCAGCCAGCCGGGACCCATTTCCCCGCCGAACTCCTCGTCGTAGGTGAAATGCAGTTCCACGCTGCCCTGCAGCGGGATGCCCAGTGCCTCCAGCGCGCGGACGGCAAACGTGTAGGTGGCGAAATCGGACTTGCTGACGGCCGAGGCCCGGCCGTAGATCCTGCCGTCCACGACCTTGCCGCCATAAGGTTCCTGGGTCCAGCCTTCACCGGGCGGCACCACGTCGCCGTGGGCGTTCAGGGCGATGGTCCGACCTTCACCGTAACGGCGGCGCACGATCAGGTTGGTCAGGGACTCCAGTCCGTAGGCCTTGACCTCTACCGGCGCGATCTTGTGTTTTTCCGCTTCGAAACCGAAAGCGTGGAGAAGCTCGGCCGTGCGTTCGGCATGCGGGGCGTTGTTGCCGGGCGGCGTGGGCGTGGGGACGCGGATCAGTTCCTGCAGAAAGCGCACTTCCTCGTCGAAGTGTGCGTCCACCCAGGCATCCAGTTGTTCGTCATCAGTCATGCTTGGTTCCGCCAAATTGGGTCAGCAGGTGCTGGAATGCCTGGACGGCCAGGTCGATGTCGTCGCTGGTCGTGCTTTCCAGCGGGTTGTGGCTGATGCCGGAGTTCTGGCCGCGCACGAACAGCATGGCCTGCGGCATCACCTCGTGGAGCTTCATCGCGTCGTGGCCCGCGCCGCTGGGCATGCGGTAAAGCGGAACACCCAGGCTGTCCACCGCCTTTTCCCAGCGCTGTTGCCAGTCCGGGGCACTTGGCGCCGCCGCGGCGCGCATGGTTTGTTCGGTCGTGTGGTGGACGCCGCGGCGTTCGCAGATGGTTTTCAGTTCGGCCAGCACATCGGCCACCATCGCGTCGCGCTGTGCGTCGTTGGGCGCGCGCAGGTCCAGCGTGAACTGGCAGCGCCCGGGCACGACGTTGGTCGAGCCGCCGGGCACCGTCCAGATGCCGATGGTGCCGACCGAGTCGCCGTCGCGCGCCGCGCGCTGCTCCACATACAACGCGAGTTCGGCCACGGCCAGCGCCGCGTCGCGCCGGCGGTTCATGGGGGTGGTGCCGGCGTGGCTGGCCATGCCGGTGACCTCGCAGGTGTAACGCACACCGCCGTTGATGGAGGTGACGATGCCCAGCGGCATGTCGAGTTCGTTGAGCACCGGGCCCTGCTCGATATGCACCTCGACAAAACCCAGGTAGTCGGCCGGCTGGCGCTGCAGGGCGCGGATGGCCTCCAGCGTGGCCGGCAGGCCGGCGTGTTGCATGGCTTCGCGCATGCTGATGCCGTCGGCATCCGTCTGCTCCAGCCAGGCCGGGTTGAACTGGCCGATCAGCGCGCCGGAGCCGAGAAAGGTGGCCTTGTAGCGCTGGCCTTCCTCTTCGGCAAAAGCAATCACTTCAAAATCGAAAGGCAATCGCTGGCCCGCGCGCGACAGCTCGGCCACGCAGGCCACGGGTACAAAAATGCCGAGGCGCCCGTCGTACTTGCCGCCGTTGCGCACGGTGTCGTAATGCGAGCCGGTCATCAGGATTTTGGCGCCGGGCGCGGCGGCCCGGTAGCGGCCCACCACGTTGCCGACCGCGTCCACGCTCACCTCATCAAAGCCGCTGTCCCGCATGGTCTGCTCGATCAGCCGGGCGGCGGCGCGGTGCGCGTCGGTCAGGTAGGTCACCGTGAGCTGGCCTTTTTCCAGGTAGCCCGGGTCGCTGAATTTGCTGAGCTCTTCCTGCCAGTCCCAGACCTGGTTGCCCAGGCGGGGCGCCACACCGAACTTGTCGTTGAGTCGCAACTCGGCGATGCGATGGATGTTGCGCAAGGCTTCACCGAGCTCGAAGTCGGGGTGGTTGGCCAGTCGCTGCTCAAAGGTGGCGATGATCTCCTGCCGGCTCATGCCGGTGCCGCGCGGGCCGCGCACGGCAAGGATGAAGGGAAAGCCGAACCGCGTGTTGTAGGCGGTGTTGAGCGCCTGGAGGCGAGCGAACTCGTCGGGTGTGCAGTCCGTCAGGCCGGCCTTGCCCTGTTCGTTGGTCGATTCGGCCGTCAGCGCGCGGCTCACCATGGCCTTGCCGGCCAGCTCGGGGTGGGCGCGGATCAGCGTGAGCTGGGCCTCGCGGCCGGCTTCGCGGACGATGCCGGCCATCAGGTGTTTGAGGTGTGCCAGCGACCGGAAAGGGCGCTGGGCCAGCGCGGCTTCGGTGATCCACGGCGAATGTTCATAGAGGCCAGCCAGCCAGGCCGCGGCTTCAGGGGCCGGTGCGGTGTTCAGTTGTTCAAGGGTCAGGGAAGCGGTCATGGTCTTGGTCATTCTTTGAAGGGATGGACTTGCTGCCAGTGGCGAGCAATGTCGATGCGGCGGCAGATCCAGACATGCTCGTGCTGCTGGACATGGTCGAGGAATTTCTGCAGCGCCACGATGCGCCCGGGCCGGCCCAGCAGGCGGCAGTGCATGCCGATGCTGAGCATCTTGGGCGCGTTCAGGCCATTCGGGTCGCCCTCGGCATACAGCGCATCGAAGCTGTCGCGCAGGTAGGTGAAAAAGTCGTCGCCCTGCGAGAAACCCTGGGGCAGCGCAAAACGCATGTCGTTGGTGTCCAGCGTGTAGGGCACGACGAGCCGCGGCACCACGCTGCCGTCGGTGCGCGTCACCTTCATCCACAGTGGCAGGTCGTCGCCGTAGTAGTCGCTGTCGTAGGCCAGCTGGCCGTCGTCGGCGACCAGCCGCCGCGTGCGCGGGCTGTCCCGGCCGGTGTACCAGCCCAGCGGCCGCTGGCCGGTCATCTGCGTGATGATCTCCAGGCCCAGGCGCATGTGTTCGCGCTCGACCCCTTCGTCCACGCCCTGGTAGTTGATCCAGCGCAGGCCGTGGCAGGCGATTTCGTGGCCTAGCGCGACGAAGGCGGCGGTCAGCTCGGGGTGGCGTTGCAGGGCCATGCTGACGCCGAACACGGTCAGCGGCAGCTGGCGTTTTTCAAACTCGCGCAGCAGGCGCCAGACGCCGGCCCGCGCGCCGTACTCGTAAATGCCTTCCATGCTCAGGTGGCGTTCGGGGTAGCTGGGCGGATTCGCCATCTCGGAGAGAAACTGTTCGGAGCCGGCATCGCCATGCAGCACGGCGTTCTCGCCGCCTTCCTCGTAGTTCAGGACGAATTGCACGGCAATGCGGGCCTGGCCCGGCCACTGCGCATGCGGCGGCGTGCGGCCATAGCCCACCAGGTCTCTGGGGTAGGGCAGGGTGGTGTCGTAGGTGGTCATGCTCAGGTTCAAGACAGGGCCATGGAAATATCGTTGGTCGGCAGCGGGCGGTCAAAGCTGAGGTTTTCCTCGACATGCTGCAGGTGCTCGTCCATCAGGCGCACGGCGCGCTCCTCGTTCCTGGCGGCCAGCGCCCTGACGATGTCGGCATGTTCGTCGTGTGAGTGTTCGGCGGCGCTGGCGCTCTGGTACATCAGCGTGATCAGCGAGCAGCGCGAAATCAGGTCGCCCAGCATCTGTGCGAGCACCTCGTTGCCCATCAGTTCGGCCATACGGACATGAAAGTCACCCAGCAGTTCGGCGCGACCCGGCGCATCCTGCCGGTCCACCGCCATTTTTTCCTGCGCCACATGTTCTTTCAGGGCCTTGATCCGGGCTGGTGTGACACTGCGCACAAACGTCCGGGTCATCTCGGCTTCCAGCATGCGGCGCACCGCAAACACCTGGCGCGCTTCATTGACCGAAGGCGCCGCGACAAAGGCGCCGCGCGCGGGCTCGAGCCGGATCAGCTGGTTTTGCGACAGCTGGAACAGGGCCTGGCGCACCAGCGTGCGCGACACCCCGAAATGGTCGGCCAGTTTTTGCTCGGCCAGCTTGGTGCCCGGATGCAGCCGGTGCTCCACAATGGCCTTGGTCAGGGCTTCAACAATGGCGCTGGTGGTGGACGATTCCATGGCGCAAATGATAGCCGGAAAGCCCAAAAGTGTATACACTTTCAGTAGACCATCGGGTGGACCGATGCACTGCAAACAAGGAATTGACATGGGCCTGAGCACACATGTGCTGGACACCATGCACGGCACGCCAGCGGCCGGCATGTTCGTCGAGCTGTACACCACCGATGGCGATCAGGCCACGCTGGTGAAATCGTTCCGCCTGAACAGCGACGGTCGCAACCCCGACGGTCTGCTCTATGACACCAGCAGCCTCCAGCGCGGCACGTACCGGCTGGTGTTTGACGTGGCGGGATATTTCCGTGCGCGCGGCGTGACGCTGCCGGAGCCGAATTTCCTGAACAGGGTGAGCCTGGACTTCGGCGTGGCCGACACCAGCCAGCATTACCACGTGCCGCTGCTTGTCAGTCCCTGGAGTTATTCCACGTATCGGGGATCCTGAACTCGCCGGCAAGCGTGAACTGAGTGGAGGGCTTATTCAAGCAGGGGCCGCGGATCTGGCTTTGCCGGTCCGCAGGCGCAGCGGCCCCCTCGGGGGGCAGCGCAGTACACGCAGTGACAAGCGTGGTGGCTTAATTCTGCCCTTCGGTCAGCGTATCGAGCTGGAATTTTCCGCTTTTGTGCCAGAGCCAGGTGTCGGTGTAGACGACCTTGCCAATCCGCACCGGCGCCGGAAAAGGCGATGCGGCCTTGATCATGCGTTCGATCTCGGCAATCACTTCAGGCGCATGGCGCGGCGCCCGCATCCAGTCAAGGCGGGTCACGATACCGGCCTGGTTGATTTCCACATTCAGCACACCGATGGCATACAGCAGGGGCGGCATCCTCCCCTTGTAGATCCGGTCGGCGTGCAGTCCGTAAAGGTGGCTGGCACCGCTTTGGCGGTAGGCGCGGGCGTTCGGTGCCGCTGAACTGCGCGCCGAGCCGGCCTGGCTCGCGACGGGGGCGACCGCATTGGGCGATGCGTTCGCTTCAGACGGGCCCGGTTCTGGCTGCGGTGGCGCAGACTTGCAGGCCGAGACGATGGCTCCGGCGGCGGTCGAAAGCAGTGCCATGAGCCAGAAGCGGCGATGGCTGGAGGATGCAGGCATATGTACCCTAGGGTTGTTGTCAGGCAGTCACGGCTGCTATTGTGCAGTCGGCCCGGGCGCCGGTTATGTAACAAAAAAACCTGCTGCGCCGAGGCTGAATTATGCGTTCTGCGGACCCTGACGGAGGGCCGTGTATCAGAGGGTTTCTACCGTGAATCAGCTCAAGGATTTGTTTTTGGCCCGGCTGGCGCTGGAGCCGGCCGTGCTGGTTGAGGTGACCGCCACCGAAGGTTCGGTGCCGCGCGAGGCCGGCACCTGGATGGCGGTTTTTGCCGGCATGGCGGTCGGCACCATAGGCGGCGGCCATCTGGAATACGAGGCGATGGCGAGAGCGCGTGCGCGCCTGCAGGGGCTGCCGGGTGAGGCGTCCACCCGCTTTGTGCTCGGCCCGTCGCTGGGGCAATGCTGCGGCGGGGTGGTCCATCTGCGCTTTGAACCGGTCGGGCCCGACGACGTGCCGGACCTGCGCCACCGGCTGGATACAAATTTACAGCCTGTTGCGCTTTTTGGGGGGGGGCATGTGGGGTTTGCGCTGATTCAGGTGCTTTCGCGCCTGCCGTTTGCGCTGAGCTGGATCGACAGCCGCGACGGCATTTTCCCCGAGGCGGTGCCGGAGCAGGTGGTGTGCGAGCATTCCGACCCGGTGCAGCGTGCGGTGACGGGCCTGGCGCCGCAGTCGCGCGTGCTGATCATGAGTTTCAGCCACGCCGAAGACCTGGACATCGTGGCCGAATGCCTGAGGCGCCAGCGCGAGCGGGGCGACCTGCCTTACATCGGCCTGATCGGCAGCAAAACCAAATGGGCGACCTTCCGCCACCGGCTGGAGGCGCGTGGGTTCAGCGCTGAAGAACTGGCGCATGTGACCTGCCCGATCGGCCTGCCCGGTATCGAAGGCAAGGAGCCGGAAGTGATTGCCGTGGCGGTCGCGGCACAGTTGTTGCATGCCCGTACAACATAGATCGCATACACTTTTGCGATTCGGTCGCAGCGGAGCACCTTGTTGTTCGTGGCCTTTGTCTGCTTACAGCGCCCGCAGTGGTGAGCAGCGTGCACAAGGCAGCGCCGCGTCGCTGCATAGGTTGAGATCATGGAAAGTTATCTTCTTGACTGGGCCAACCTGTTGCTGCGCTGGGTCCACGTCATCACCGCCATTGCCTGGGTTGGCTCCTCGTTTTATTTTGTCTTTCTCGATTCCAGCCTGACGCCGCCGGTTGACGAAGACCTTCAGCGCCAGGGCGTCAGCGGCGAACTCTGGGCCGTGCACGGCGGCGGTTTCTACCACCCGGTCAAGTTTGCGGTCAAGCCGCCCACGCTGCCCGCCCACCTGCACTGGTTTTACTGGGAGAGCTACAGCACCTGGCTCACCGGGTTTGCGCTGTTCACCGTCTCCTACCTTTGGAACGCCGGCACCTACCTGGTCGACAAATCGCTGATGGACTGGTCGCCCGGCGCCGCCATCGGCGTGGCGCTGTCTTTTTTTGTGGTGTTCTGGATGCTTTACGACGGCATCTGCCAGCTGTTTGGCAAACGTAAAAATGGGGATGCCATCGTCGGCGCGCTGGTGCTGGTGCTGGTCTGTGTGGCGTCCTGGCTGGCCTGCCACTGGTTTGCCGGGCGCGCCGCGTTTCTGCTGGTGGGCGCCATGATCGCCACCGCGATGAGCGCCAACGTGTTTTTCTGGATCATCCCCGGCCAGCGCAAGGTGGTGGCCAGCATCCAGGCCGGCGAGGCTGTGGACCCGGTGCATGGCCAGCGCGGCAAGCAGCGCAGCGTGCACAACACCTACTTCACCTTGCCGGTGCTGTTTGCGATGCTGAGCAACCACTACAGCTTCACTTACAGCCACCCGCAGAACTGGCTGGTGCTGATTGTCATGATGCTGGCCGGTGCGCTGATACGCCAGTTTTTTGTCATGCGCCACGGCTACAAGCTGGGCCGCAACGGCAACCCGCTGCCCTATGCGCTGGTCGGGGTGGTCCTGATCCTCGGCGCCATCGTCTGGATGAAGCCACCGCCGCAATCGGCCAGCGCCGGATTTGCTACTGACTCAATAGCTGGTGGCGCAGGATTGGCGGGGGCTGCAGGCCAAAATGGCTATGCAAGCCTGCAAAAAGTGCTGGAGCAGCGCTGTTACCTGTGCCACGGCGCGCAGGTGCAGATGAAAAACGTCCGCCTCGACTCGCCGGCGCTGCTCAGGCAGCATGCGCAGGCGGTCTACCAGCAGGTGGTGGTCAGCAAAACCATGCCGATGAACAACGCCACCGGCATCACCGAGGCGGAACGGACCCTGGTCCGGCAGTGGTTCGAAGCGGGTGCGAAGACACCCTGAGATCGTCCTGGCCACCCCCTGACCACGCTTGTTACCAGCGGGTGACCAGGCCGGCGGCCCGCGTGGACGATTTCTCGAAGTGGCCCGCCAGGTAGTCCACAAAGGCGCGCACGCGTGCCGACACCTGATGGCGCTGCGGCCAGACCGCATGAATGTCGGCCGGCGGGGTCTGGTAGTTCTCCAGCACCTGGCGCAACCGGCCGCTGCGCAGGTAACGCGCAACGTCCCACTCGGCGCGCATCACGATGCCATGCCCGGCCAGCGCCCAGTTGACGGCAATCTCGCCGTCGCTGGTGCTCAGGTTGCCGCGCACCTTCACGGTTTCCGTGCGTTTGCCCGATTCCAGGCGCCAGATGCCGTAGGCCTCGTCGCCCTGGCGGATACCGATGCAGTTGTGCTGGGTCAGGTCGTGCGGCACCTTGGGCATGCCGTGTCTGGCCAGGTAGGCGGGGGCCGCACACAGCAGGCGCCGGTTCGGGGCCAGCTTGCGGGCGATCACGCGCGCATCGGGCGGCTCGCCGAAGCGCACACACACATCAAAGGCGTCCTCGCTGGCCGGCGGCGGGTTGACTGTGAGCTGCAGCTGGACCTGCATGTCCGGGTGCTGTTTCACGAAGCCGGAGATCAGCGGGGCGATGTGGCTGCGCCCAAAACCCAGCGTGGCATTGACGCGCAGCAGGCCCTTGGGCACCGCCACCGCGCTGGAAACCAGCTGCTCCATGTCGGCGATCTCGGCCAGGATGCGCCGTGCATGGCTGAGGTAGATCTCGCCTTCGGGCGTGGGGCTGATGCGGCGTGTGGTCCGGTTCAGCAGCTGTACGCCCAGCCGCGCTTCCATGAGCGCCAGGCGTTTGCTGACCGCCGGCGTGGTGACGTCAAGCTCGCGCGCCGTGGCCGACAAGCTGCCGCTGCGCGCCAGCAGGCTGAAAAATGCCATCTCGGAAGGGGCGGAGGCCGGTGTGCTCATTATTAACTAAAAGTAAACAATGCAATAACTTTAAGGCGCTCTGTTGAATCTGGCAAGCGTTAGAGTCCAGTCTTGTTAGTCAATGATTTCAAGGACATGTCATGAAGGTTTACAAAATTGCCTGCATCCCGGGCGACGGTATTGGCAAGGAAGTGGTCCCGGCCGGCGAGCAGGTGCTGCAGGCCCTGGCCGCCACACAGAATTTCGGCTTCACATTCACCTCTTTTGGCTGGGGCGGCGACTGGTTCCGCGAACACGGCGTGATGATGCCCGACGACGGCCTCGACGCCCTGCGCGGCCAGGACGCCATCCTGTTCGGCTCGGCGGGTGACCCGCACATTCCCGACCACATCACGCTGTGGGGCCTGCGACTGAAGATCTGCCAGGGCTTCGACCAGTACGCCAATGTGCGGCCCACGCGCATCCTGCCCGGCATCGATGCGCCACTCAAGCGCTGCACGCCGGCGCAGCTCGACTGGGTCATCGTGCGCGAGAACTCCGAGGGCGAATATTCCGGCGTCGGCGGGCGTGCCCACCAGGGCCATCCAATCGAGGTGGCCACCGATGTGTCGATGATGACGCGCGCCGGCGTCGAGCGCATCATGCGTTACGCCTTCAAGCTCGCGCAGTCGCGTCCGCGCAAGCTGCTGACCGTGGTCACCAAGTCCAACGCCCAGCGCCACGCCATGGTGATGTGGGACGAGATCGCGCTGCAGATCAGCAAAGAGTTCCCGGACGTGACCTGGGACAAGGAATTGGTGGACGCCTGCACCGCACGCATGGTGAACCGCCCGGCCTCGCTGGACACGATTGTTGCGACCAACCTGCACGCCGACATCCTGAGCGACCTGGCCGCGGCGCTGGCCGGCAGCCTGGGCATTGCGCCCACCGGCAACATCGACCCCGAGCGCCGCTACCCCTCGATGTTCGAGCCCATCCACGGTTCGGCCTTCGACATCATGGGCCAGGGCCTGGCCAATCCGGTCGGCACGTTCTGGAGCTGCGTCATGCTGCTCGAGCATCTCGGTGAAAACATCGCGGCGCAGCAGCTGATGCAGGCCATCGAGGCCGTCACCGCCAACCCGGCCCTGCACACGCGCGACCTGGGCGGCAACGCCACCACCGCACAGGTCACCGCCGCCGTGTGTGCGCTGCTCGCCCAGGGCGGCACGCAGCAGGCGCGCGCGGCCTGACACTTTTTCCCCGTGGCATTTCATAAAACAAGGAGACAGCAGCATGAAAGTTGACATCAGAAAATGGATAGGCATCGCCTGCCTGGCCGCAGCGCCCGCCGTCATGGCGCAGGCCTGCCCGGACAAGAACCTGCAGTACTGGCAGGCGTTTCCGCCCGGCGGCGAGTCGGACCTGTCGGCGCGCCACCAGCAGATGGTGCTGAAAAAGAAATGCGCGGCGATCGAGACCATCATCCAGTACAAGGCCGGTGCCGGCGGCGCGCTGATGTGGTCGCAGATGAACACCCTGCCCGGCGACGGGCTCAACATCGTGGGTGTGAACCTGCCGCACATCGTGTTCCAGCCCATCGAGGGCCTGGTGCAATACAAGACGCAGGACATCACGCCGGTGTTCTGGTTCCACTACACGCCCGACATCCTGGTGGTGCCCGAGCAGAGCCCGATCAAGAATTTCGCGGACTTCATCAAGGCGGCCAAGGCCAACCCCGGCAAGCTGAGTTTGGGCGGCTCGGGCCAGAACTCGGCCAACCATGCAGCGCATGAGCGCTTCAACGCGGCGTTTGGCGTCAAGACCATCTATGTGCCGTTCAAGGGCACGGGCGACATGGCCACCTCGGTCATGGGCGCGCAGGTCGACGGTGCGATGACCTACACCGCGTTTGCCATCAACAACAAGACCCGGATTCGCCCGCTGGCGGTGGCCATGGACAAGCGTCATCCGCTGATGCCGGATGTGCCGACGTTCAAGGAGCTCGGTGTGGACTGGGTGGACGGTGCCTACCGCGGCATCGGTGTGCCCCGCAGCACGCCGCCCGAGACCCGCAAGAAGATTTCGGACATGTGGGCGGCCCTGAACAATGACCCGGAGATGAAGGAGCTGGCCGCCAAAAGCGGTTTCGAGCTGGTCAACGTGGGGGTGGACCAGATGGACGCGTTCATGAAGGAAAAAACCCGGCTGTACACCGAAAGCGCACAGCGTCTGGGTCTGGGCAAGAAGTAAACGGATCGCCGGCCCGCTGGCGGTTACGCTCTCAGGCAGCGGGTTACCGGCGGGTTACGGCGGCACAATACGGGGCAGGAGACATTGAATGACTGCACCCCATCCTGCCACCCATCCGCGCCAATTTCTCGAGCATCTTTACCAGGCCGCGGTCACGCGTGCCATGCCGCTGCACAACACGGCCGCCTGCCTGCCGCCACCGCCCAAGGGCAGGACCATTGTCATCGGCGCCGGCAAGGCCGGTGGCTCGATGGCGCAGGCTGTTGAAGCGCTGTGGCCGGCGGACGCCCCGCTCGAAGGCCTGGTCATCACGCGTTACCACCACATTCCGCCGCGGTCCGGAGGTCTGCCGCAGCGCATCGAGATGGTCGAAGCGTCCCATCCGGTGCCCGACGCGGCCGGCCTGGCCGCTTCGCAGCGCATTCTGGCCATGGTGCAAGGCCTGACCCGGGATGACCTGGTGTTGTGCCTGATCTCCGGCGGCGGCTCGGCCCTGCTCACGCTGCCGGCCGAAGGCCTGAGCCTGGCAGACAAGCAGCGCATCAACAAGGCACTGCTCAACAGCGGCGCCAACATCGGCGAGATGAACTGCGTGCGCAAACACCTCTCGTGCATCAAGGGCGGGCGCCTGGCCGCGGCCTGCGCGCCGGCGCGCGTGGTCACGCTGACCATCAGCGATGTGCCGGGCGACGACCCGTCCATCATTGCCAGCGGCCCGACCGTGCCCGACGCCAGCAGCTGCGGCGACGCGCTGGCCATCCTGAAACGTTACGGCATTGACGTGCCAGCAGACGTGTTGTCGCGGCTGGAAAGCGGGGCGCTGGAAACCCCCAAGCCGGGCGACCCGGCGTTTGACGGCCACGAGGTCCACATGATGGCCACGCCCCAGCAGTCGCTCGAGGCCGCCGCGGCCGTGGCGCGCGCGGCGGGCCTGGATGCGCACATTCTGAGCGACGAAATGGAAGGCGAGTCGCGCGAGGTCGGCAAGGTGCATGCGGCGCTGGCGCGTGCGGTGGCGCTCCGGGGCCAACCCTTCAGCAAACCCTGTGTGATTCTGAGCGGCGGCGAAACCACCGTGACGGTCCGGCCGCTGCTAGCGGGGGCCGCCAAAGGCCGCGGCGGGCGCGCCGGCGAGTTCTGCCTGGGGCTGGCGCTCGCGCTGCAGGGGCAGCGCGGCGTGTACGCACTGGCGGCGGACACCGATGGCATCGACGGCGTGGAAGACAACGCCGGTGCCTTTGTGGCGCCCGACACCCTGACGCGCGCGGTGGCGCAGGGCATGAAGATCAACGGCTTCCTGGACCGCAACGACGCCTATGGCTACTTCGAGCCGCTGGGCGATCTGGTGATCACCGGACCTACCCACACCAATGTCAATGACTTTCGCGCGCTATTGATTTTGTAGCTGAAGACGACCATCCAGCAAGGGATGGAAGCAATTTTTCTGCAGAATCATTCGCAGAGGCTGCGGATCTCCGGCGGAATCGGCAGGGCGCGGATGGCTTCCGGGTTGTCGGCCCGGCGGCCGGCGAAGATGCGCACCTCCTCGCACTCCATGATGGCCTCCGCACCGCGCATGACGCGGTAACGCTGCACAAAACTTTTCTCGCGCCATTCGGGGATGGAGGTGTGGATGTCCAGCATGTCGCCGTAGGTGGCGGTGCGGAGGAAACGCGAATGCGTGTCCACCAGCGGCGTACCGAGCACGCCCAGCGTTTTTTCCGTCTCCTGCCAGGACGGCACGCCACACTGCACAAAGAAATTCCGCGAGGCCGCGTCTATCCAGCGGAAGAAATTCGGAAACCACACAATGCGCGCCGGGTCGCAGTCGCCGAACTCAACGCGGATGGTGTGGGTGATCTGTTTGCTCATGGGTTCATTATGTCGTCAGGCTTCCGGTCCGTTCGCCCTGAGCTTGTCGAAGGGGGCTTCGACAGGCTCAGCCCGAACGGTGGGTGTGAGCGACGGTGGGGGCTCAATCGCCTTTTATATTCCGCGCCCGGATCAGCGCGCCGAAACGTGTGCCGTCAATGGCGGCGCGCATGTTGAAGTCGGACGGCGACATCGGCGCTGGAATGCCGCCTATCGCCATGATGCGGTCTTTCACCGGCTGGGTGGCGAGGATCTTGTTGATCTCCTGGTTCAGCCGGCTCACGATGGCCGGCGGTGTGCCGGCTGGCGCATAAAAGCCGAACCAGGTGTCGGCGTCGAAGTTTTTCAGACCGACCTCGTCGAGGGTGGGCACATCCGGAAACAGCGGCGAACGTTTGGCGCTGCCCACGGCCAGCAGCTTGAGCTTGCCGGCCTTCACATGCTGCAGGCCGATGCCCGGGTCGAACATGAAGTCGAGCTGGCCACCCAGCAGGTCCTGCATGGCCGGCGCCGCGCCGCGGTAGGGCACGTGCACCGCAAAGCTGTTGGTCTGCGCCTTCAGCATCTCGGCCGCCAGGTGCGGCGAGCTGCCATTGCCCGGTGAACCGAAGGACAACTTGCCGGGGTTGGCCTTCAGGTAGGCCAGGAATTCCTTCACGTTGTTGACCGGCAGCGAGGGTTTGACTTCGAGGAACACCAGCACGCGCGCCGCGGCCGCCACCGGCACAAGGTCCTTGGCCGGGTTGAAGGACATCTTCGGGTACAGGTGCGGGTTGACCGACACCATGCCGCCCGAGCTCATGAGCAGGGTGTAGCCGTCTGCAGGCGCCTTGGCCACGGCTTCACCGCCGATGTTGCCGTTGGCGCCACCGCGGTTTTCCACCACCACCGGCTGGCCCAGGGCTTCGGCCAGCGGCGTGCCGATGGCGCGTGCCAGCTGGTCGGCCGCGCCGCCCGGCGGGAAGTTGACGATGACCTTGACCGGCTTGGCCGGCCAGGTCTGCGCCTGGGCTGCGGAAAACAGGCTGCTGGCGATCAGCGCCAGTGCCAGCAGGGTGCGGCGGCCGGGTTGGAAGAATGGGCTCATAGTGTGTCTCCTCTGGGGTGGGTAAAAAATCAGGTGCTCTTGGCGGCACGCGGCTTGCGGTGTGGGTTGTCGACCCATCTGATCGGTTGTGCTTTCACCGGTCGCGCCGGCGCGCCATGGCTCAGCAGCGTCTGGTCCAGCGCCTTGCCGGCTTCATCGAGCAGGGCGGCGCTGCGGGCGGCGGCGATGGCGGCTGCGCGCAGTTCGTTCGATGCGAAGGACGCGCCGGTGGCCAAGTGCTCCAGCACATGCATGAGGTTGTCCTTGCCGCGTTCGTTGGTGCTGCCGTAACCCTTGATCAGGCGGCCGCACAAGGCGATCTCGTGGCCGAGCTGCCAGTGTGCCTGCGTGCCGCGCACGACGCCGGCCAGCCATTGCTCGATCAGCGCCTGCTCGGTGGCAAAACGGCTGCCGCGCACGCGCAGCCACTTCAGGCTGGCCAGCAGGCGCAGCGAGAGCATGCCGAAGACCGAGTGGGTGCCGACCTTGAGCGGCAGGGCCCACGGCGCCTTGCCGCGCGCCACGCGCTGGCGGTCCCAGCGTGTCACACGCGCGGCCAGGCCAGCCGGTAGCAGGGCCGCGAATTCCGCGGCGCCGGGCTTGAAGTGGTCGTAGACCTGCAGCAGGTCACCGGCGCCCGCCTTGACTTCGCCGTGCACGCGTTGCCAGCGGCTGGCGCTGCTTTTCAGGTCGGCGACGCGCACGATGTCGTCAAACGCCATCCACAGTGCCAGCCAGCGCGCCATCTCACGCGTGGTGGCATAACCCTGCGCCGCCGCCGGATCCGCCTGCACCTCGGCGGCCAGCACCTGCCGCAGGCGCTGAACATAGAGGTCGGCGTACGCGCGGTCCTGGTAGTCCAGCATGCGGGCGTGGCCCAGCGCCAGCATGTCGTGCACGGCCGGCGGAAAAAGAGAAGCCAGATCGGCCTCCAGCCCTTTAGGGACGGGCGCCAGCAGCTCTTCTTCCGATAGCAAGCTGGTGACCAGCGCCGTCTGCGCCCGTTGTGTGCCCACCCGTTCAAAGGCCTGGGCGAAGCCGCGCAGGCTGGCTTGGGCGCCCTTGCCACCGTGCCGGATCACGGTCTCATACGCCTGGCGCGCGAAAGGCAGCAGGCCGCTGCCGGCAATCGCGCCCAGCATCACCGCGCTGACCACGGTGCCGCTGGTTTTGGCCATCTCGCCCATGTCGAACACATGGTGCTCGCGGCTTTGCGCGCGCACCACTTCCAGCAGCGGCGCGCTGTCGGTGCGGCCGTCGCCCGGCTCCATGCGTTCGGCCGTGGTGAAGGTGCGGCTGCTGGAACTGATGACCAGTGTGCGCAGCGGCGAACTCATGCCGTTGCCGATCTGGCGCGCGGTTTCCAGCAGCTCGGACGAGACGATGCCGTCCAGCGCGCCGGGCACCGGGTTCAGGCTGAACACCGGCCGTTTGCCCTGAAGTTCGGCCAGCGGCACTGGGAACACTTCGAGGTAATAGGTGGTCGCGCCGGTGCGCTGGGCCACGCCGGGAATCGAGGTGCTTTGCGCCGCGTAACCGCTGGCCAGCGCAATGTCGACCAGCCATTCGGTCAACACGCCGCCGCCTTCGCCGCCGAGGGCGCAGATCAGGAGGGTGATGGGTTTTTGTGGGTTCATGTTCATGCGGTTTGCATTGCTTTCACGAGTGCCCCGCGCACGCTGCCCAGCAGCCGTTCATGCCACTTCGGGTTCTGGATCACTTCGGCGCGGTAGAACGAGGGGCACAGCGTGGCTGCATGCGCGTTGGCGCCGCACAGGCCGCAGCCGACGCAGCCGTCGATCACCGTGGCCACCGGATCCACCTTGAGCGGATCCGGGTTGTCCTTGAGCGTCAGCGTCGGGCAGCCGGACAGGCGGATGCAGGCGTGGTCGCCGTTGCAGATGTCTTCATCCACACCGTATTTGACGCGCACCACGCGTTTGCCTTTTTTCAGCAGGCCGGCCAGCCAGGGCTTGATGCGGCGCTGGCGTTCGAGCTGGCATTCGCCCTCGGCAATGATGACCTTCAGGCCGTTGAAGTCGGTGGTGAAGGCCTCGTTGAGCGTCTGGCGCATCTCTTCGACATGGTAGGTGTGCACGGTGCGCAGCCACTGGATGCCCAGGCCCTGCAGGGTGTTCTCAATCGTCTTGTTGGTGTCGGTCAGGCTTTGCAGCTTGTCGCTGGCGTTGAACTTGGCGTCATCACTGGGCGTGGAGATGATGTCCTGCGTGCCGGTGGCCGAGGTGTAGCCGTTCTTGAAGATCAGCAGCACCGCATCGTCGCCGTTGAACAGCGCCGACTGCACGCCGGTCAGCAGGCCGTTGTGCCAGAAACCGCCGTCCCCCATGATAGACAGCGTGCGCCGCGCCATCATGGGCGAGACGCCGGCGCGGCTGGCCAGGCTCATGCCGTAACCCAGAATCGAGTGGCCGAAGGAAAACGGTGCAAAGGTGCCGAAGGCGTGGCAACCGATGTCGGCCGCAATGTGCACCGGCCCGACGTCCTGCTGAGCCAGCTTGAGCGCCGAAAACACCGGCCGCTCCGGGCAGCCGATGCAAAAACCGGGCGGGCGCGCCGGCAAAGGCTGGTTCAGCTGCGCCTCGATCGCGCGGCCCACCGCGCTGCGGCGTTCGGCATTGCCCTGGAGCCAGGTGGTGGCCGAAGAGGTGTCGACATCGGTGGCGTAACGCGCAACAAAGGCGGCCAGGCCGCTGGCAACAACTTCCACCGAATATTCACCGCCCGATGGCAACATGTCCTTGCCGTGCAGTGGCGTGTTGATGTCGCGGCGGCGCAAAAAGGTGGCGATTTCCTGCTCGATGTATTCGGGCTGGCCTTCCTCGACCACCAGCACCGCGCGTTTGCCGAGTGCAAATTCGGCCACCTGCTCGGGCACCAGCGGGTAGGTCACGTTGAGCACGAGAATGGGAATCTCGGTCTGGCCAAAGGCGTCACACAGGCCGAACTGCTGCAGCGCACGGATCAGCGCGTTGTAGATCCCGCCCTGCACGATGATGCCCAGGTCCTGGCGCGGCCCGTCCATCAACTCGTTGAGTTGTTGTTCGACGATGTAGCGGCGCGCCGCCGGAATACGTTCCTCGAACTTGAGTTTTTCGTGGCGGAAGGTGACCGGCGGATGTGCGAGTTTGGCGTAGTCGAAAGCCGCGGGTTCTTCCATCAGCTGGCGCGTCGAGATCGCCGGCGGCCGGTTGTCCTTGCATTCGAAACTGCCGCGCACATGGCAGGCGCGTATGCGCAGCTCCAGGATGGCCGGCATGTTCGAGGTTTCCGACAGGCGAAAACCGTGTTCGACCATGTCCACCATCTTGCCCAGGTCGGGCCGCGGGTCCAGCAGGCACATCGATGACTTCAGCGCATAGGCATGGGTGCGCTCCTGGATCACGCTGGCGCCTTCGCCATAGTCTTCACCGACGACGATCAGCGCACCGCCGGTGACGCCGGGCGAGGACAGGTTGGACAGCGCATCGGCGGCGACGTTGGTGCCGACGATGGACTTCCAGGTCACAGCGCCGCGCAGTGGGTAGTGGATGGACGCACCCAGCATGGCGGCGGCCGAGGCTTCGTTGGAACAGGCCTCGACATGCACGCCGAGTTCGTCCATGTAGGGTTTGGCCTGCACCATGACGTCGAGCAGGTGCGACACCGGTGCGCCCTGATAGCCGCCCACGTAGGCGACGCCGGACTGGAGCAGGGCCTTGGTGATCGCGAGGATGCCCTCGCCGTGGAAAGTGTCGCCCGCGCCCATGCGCAGCGACTCGATTTCCTTGCTGAATGAAACTTCCAAGGCTGTCTCCGGGTTTTATTTTCGTGGGAAGCAGCGAGTTTGGGCCCCATTCGACTATCCATCAATAAAATAACGAGACTATCTGGTATTCATTTAATGCATATAAAAGACATCGACCTGAACCTGCTGCGGCTGTTTGACGCGGTGTACCGCACGCGCAACGTGAGCCGCGCCGCCGAGTTGATGGACCTGACGCAGCCCGCCGCCAGCCAGGGGCTGACGCGGCTGCGCCTGTTGATCAAGGACCCGCTGTTTGTGCGCGCCGGTGGCGGCGTGCAGCCCACCCCCCGGGCCGACCGCCTGGCCGACGCGGTGCGCAGCGCGCTGGCCATGCTGGAGCAGGCGCTCAACGAAGCAGTCCTGTTCGAGCCGCTGCGCTCGCGCAAGGTGTTCCGCATCCACATGAGCGACATCGGCGAGGGCCGCTTCCTGCCCGAGCTGATGGCGGCGCTGCGCGAACTGGCACCCGGGGTGCGTATTGAAACCTCACCGCGGGCCAGCAGCGACATCGCCCCGGCGCTGGACAACGGCCGCATCGACTTTGCGTTCGGCTTTTTGCCGGCGGTGAAAGACACGCAGCGCGTGCAGCTGCTCAAGGACCGCTACATCGTGCTGCTGCGTGAAGGCCACCCTTTTGCGCGGCGCCGGCGCAGCGGCCAGGCGCTGCTCGACGCCCTGCAGCAGCTGGAGTTTGTGGCGGTGCGCACCCATTCCGACACCTTGCGCATCCTGCAGATGCTGCAGCTGGAAGAACGCCTGCGGCTGACCACCGAACATTTCATGGTGCTGCCGTCCATCGTCAAGGCCACCGACCTGGCGGTCGTGATGCCGCGCAACATCGCCAACATTTTTGCGGCCGGTGGCGGCTACAGCGTCATCGAGCCGCCGTTTCCGCTGCGCGACTTCACGGTGTCGCTGCACTGGAGCAAACGCTTTGAAGCGGACCCCGGCAACCGCTGGCTGCGCGGGGTGATCGAGGACCTGTTCCGGGAATAGGGCGGCCTCGGCAGCCGTCACAGAAGTTTCAGGGTGCCCGGATCCGTCTTCCCGGCGAAATACTTGGCCAGGGCACGCTGGAACAGGGGTTCCTGCGGCGCCACCTGGGCAAACAGGGTCAGGCAGGAGTGGAACTTGAGGCAGTCCGTCGCGCCAAAAATGTCCTGCGCGGTTTTTCCGTCTGCCGCCAGCACCTGTTCAATACATTGCCTGAGCCGCGGCCCGAGGACAGGATGCTGCCAATAGGCCTGCGCCTCGGCCCGCGAGGCGATGCCGAAATGCTGCGCGAGGGCGCTGTGGCCCAGGCCCTTGAGCTGCGGAAAGATGAACCACATCCAGTGGCCGGTCTTTGCGCCGGCCGCCAGCTCGGCGCAGACCTGGCGGTAGACCGGCGCCTGCGCCGCCACGAAACGCTGCAGCTGGTGCGGGTCAGTCGGGTTCACGGCGTCCTGCGGCGGCTTGGCATGTTCCATTTTCTTTTCCGGATCAGGCGCGCTTGTCGATCTCGGCGGCCAGCCGGCTGAGCGGCTCCGCAATGCGCACGGGATAGGGCGAAGCGGCCGGTGTCAGGGTCCGCAGGTTCCCGGCAAGCCTGGCCAGCTCGGCGCGGGCATGATCGCGCACGGCATCCAGCGCCGGTGAGCTGGACAGCCGCCGGCCTTGCCGCAGCACCGGGACCAGCAGCGGTTGCCCGCACGCCGGCGCGTCGGCCGTCGTCAGGACATCGCCGCTCATGCAGCCGTCAGCGCCATAACTGCGGTAGACCTGTTTGCGGCCGGGCCAGGTGGCCTTGCCTTCAGAGCGCTTGCGCCGCGCCACGCCGGCGTATTCCTGCAGCTTGTAGGCGCAATCGAGATAGGGCCGGTCGGCCGAGGTGTTCATGCGCGTGCCGACCCCAAAGCCGTCAATCGGCGCGCCGGCGGCGATGAATTCGGCCAGCCTGTATTCATCGAGGTTGCCGCTGGCAAAAATGGTGGTCTGCGTCAGCCCGCCCTGGTCGAGTATGAGCCGCACCTTGCGCGCGTGCCCGGCCAGGTCGCCGCTGTCCAGGCGAACGGCCTGGATGTGTATGCCCTCGCGCGCCAGCCTGTGGGCCAGCGGCACCAGGCTGTGCGCGGCCGCCTCGGTGTCGTAGGTGTCTATCAGCATGGTTGATGCCTGCGGATGAGAGCGCGCGAAATGCTCGAAGGCATCGCTCTCCCGCTCGTGCGTCTGAATGAAGGAGTGGGCCATGGTGCCGAAAATGGGGATGCCCCACTGCATGGCGGCCAGCACCGTCGAGCTGCCGTTGAAGCCCGCGAGGTAGCTGGCCCGTGCCGACAGCAGCCCGGCCTCGGCGCCGTGCGCACGGCGCAGCCCGAAGTCCACCAGCAGGCTCTCGGGCGCCGCCAGCCGGATGCGCGCGGCTTTCGAGGCCACCAGGGTCTGGAATTGCAGCAGGTTGATGATGCGTGTTTCGACCAGTTGCGCCTGGGGCAGCGGCGCGACCACGCGCAGTATCGGTTCGTCGGCGAAGAAAATCGTGCCTTCCGGCATGGCCTGAACGTCGCCGGTGAAGCGCAACTCGCGCAACGAATCGACGAAGCGGCTGTGCAAGCGCCCGCAAGCGGCGAGCCAGGCCAGCTCCTGCGGTGTGAACTGCAGGTCCTCGAGGAAATCGAGCACCTGTTCCAGCCCTGCGGCCACCAGGAAGTTGCGGTTGTCCGGCAGCGTGCGCACGAAGAACTCGAACACCGCCGTGTCGGCCATGCGCTGGTCGAAATAGGCCTGCAGCATCGTGAGCTGGTAGAGGTCGGTGAGCAGCAGACTGGTGCGCCCGTTCATGCTGCGCCCGCCCTGATGTGTTGCGAGCTCGCGGCCAGCGCACCCAGCCGCAGCATCCGGGCAATGGCGCGCTCGCCGTCACCGGCGTGGACATCGACGGCGCGGATGGCGTCCAGCAGCAGCACCGTCTGGTAGCCCAGCTTCACGGCATCGCAAACGGTGTTGAGCACGCAGTAGTCGGTCGCCAGCCCGCCGACAAAGAGCCGGCCAACGCCGGCCTGGCGCAAGCGCTGGTCGAGCGCCGTGCCCTCCAAGCCGGAATAGGCATCGCTTTGCTGTTGCGTGGCCTTGGAGATCACGATCGCCTGCGCGGGCAGTTGCAGCCCCGGTGCAAAGCCGGCGCCGGCGCTGCCGGCCACGCAGTGCGGCGGCCAGGGCCCGCCCTGAGGCCGGAACGAGCAATGGTCGGGTGGATGCCAGTCGCGTGTGGCCACCACGGGCAGGCCCGCTTGCCGGAAAGCCTGCACGCAGCCGTTGAGCACGGCGACCACCTCGTCGCCGCGGGGGACGGCCAGGCTGCCGCCGGGAAGGAAGTCCGACTGGACGTCCACAATCAGCAGTGCATCACCGGCACGCAGCGGGATGGGACGCAGCTCGCCGGCCATGGTGCTCAGAGCCCCACGGCGTAGCGGTGCGCGCCCCGGCGCAGGTCGGGCAGCTTGCGCACGGCATCGAGCATGACGCGCGCCGAGAAGGCGGTGGCGTCGAAGCGGGCCTCGAGCAGCAGGCTCTGGTGCGGGCCGTGGGCGGCGCTGCCGCGGCGCTCCAGCACCACGCCGAGTCCGTTCCCGTCCTCAAGCTCGGACAGATGCTCCACCTGGAACACCTGGGTGACTTCACCGGCAAACAGCGGGTCGGCCGCGATGGCCGCCTGCACCTGCGCCAGTTCCGCGCCGCGCTCCAGTTCGACATAAACATAGTGCTGCAACTCTCCCTGGTCACCGCGGTAGTCACCGGCCAGTGCGCCCTTGACGCCGCGCACAGCCGCCACGGCTGCGCTGTGGTGCAGGTGCAGGCCGGGGTGCCGGTGCAGCGCGGTGTGGCCGCGCGGAATCAGCATCTCGAAGGCGTCGCGCAGCAGCGGCAGCACGCCGGGGTCCCAGCCGGCCCCGACCACCGCGGCCACACGGTGGTTGTCCGCCGCCTCGTGCAGCGCGGCATGGTGCGCCGCCAGTGCCTTGCCTTCGAAAGCGGCGCATTCAATGACGGGAATACGTGCCTGCAGCAGTTCGCGCGCCACCCCGAGCACGGCATCGGCGGGTACGCAGACCAGTGCGGCGCGAACCCCTTCGAGCTCCCTGACATGCGACGCGACCGGAAAACGCTGCAGGCGGCCAGGCAGGGGGGCCAGCGAACCGGGACGGCGCACCACGCCAGCGAGCGCCAGTTCAGTCTCGTCGATCAGGCCTTCGGCACACGCGAGACCCAGGCGTCCCGCACCGATCACGGCCACCGGTAATTTGCTCATGGCATCTCCTGTTGCCTGTCACTCGCCACTGTGCAGCACCTTCCCGGTGATCCCGTCAGGCTGCAGCATCGGCAGACCTTGTTGCAACGGCCCACGCCCGTGTGACACGACCGCCTTCAGTCGAGCACCACGGGAACGAACAGGCGCGTACCGTTGCGGGCGATCAGCAGCGCCACGGCTTTGGGCTTTTTGTCCATGATGCTGCGCACCTGATCGGCCGAGTTGACCGGCTGCTCGTTGATGGCCAGCAGCACATCGCCTGGCACCAGCCCGGCGCGTGCCGACGGCCCGGACACGTCTTCGACGACCAGGCCGTTGTCGATCTTCAGCTGCACGCGTTCCTCTCGCTTCAGTGGCCGCAGCATCAAGCCGAGTTGTCCGCGCGGCCCCTCGGCGCCCGGTTCTGCCTGCGCCTTGGCACCATCTTCGGCACGGCCGAGTTTGGCCGACAGCTCACGCGTGCTTCGGTCGCGCCAGATCTTGAGGCGGATGGTGTCCCCGGGGGCGGCCAGGCTGATGCGGCTGCTCAGGTCGCCCGAGCGCACGATGGGCTCGCCATTGATTTCCGTCACCACATCACCGGGTTTCAGCCCGGCCGCGGCGGCAGCGCTGTCCGGGCTGACGCTCGCGATCAGGGCGCCGTCTGGCCGGCTCAGGCCAAAGGCCTCAGCCAGCGTCTGGTTCAGGTCCTGGACGGTCACGCCCAGCCGAGCATGGGAGACCTTGCCCTGGCTCACGATCTGGTCCTTGACCTTGAGCGCCACGTTGATTGGAATGGCGAACGACAGACCCTGAAAACCGCCCGACCGTGAGTAGATCTGGGCGTTGATGCCGACCACGGCACCACTGCCGTCGAACAGGGGGCCGCCGGAGTTGCCGGGGTTGACCGCCGCATCCGTCTGGATGAAGGGGACGGACGAGTCGCCCGGCAGCGATCGCCCCATGGCGCTCACGATGCCCTGGGTGGCACTTTGCTCAAAGCCGAAAGGCGAGCCGATGGCCAGCACCGGGTCACCGACCCGCAACTGCTGCGCGTCGCCGAGGCGGACGGCAGGCAGGTTTTTGCTGTCCACCCGCAGTACCGCAATGTCGGTCAGCGGATCGGCCCCCATGACCCTGGCCCTGAATTCGCGCCGGTCGCTGAGCTTGACAGTCACTTCCCTGGCCTCGCGCACCACGTGTGCATTGGTCAGGATCAGGCCATCACTGCTGATGATGAAGCCCGAGCCCTCGCTGCGAAACGGCACCGCGTTGCCGCGTTGCGGCAGGCGGAACTGAAAACCCGGCAAGCCGCGGAAGAACTGGAAGAAGGGATCGTCCAGGTCCAGTGGCATCTCCTCGGGCGTCAGCTTGTGGGTTCCGGCCACCGTGACACCGACCACGGCCGGCCCGGCCTGCTGCACGATGGCCCGGTAGTTCGGCGTGACACCGGGGGGGAGCGCAATCACGGGTGCCGGCGCCACCGGGGCGCTGGTGACCTGTGCGGCGGGGCCGGGGGCTGTTGGCTTGTTCCGGCTGAACCAGGTGGACGGGTCGAGGCTGATGGCTGCGGAGGTGGTGGCCACGACCAGACCTGCGGCGACCAGCGGCAGGAGCAACATTCTCTGTTTCATGGCTCATCCTTTCGGGCAGACGATGCGCAAGATCCACAAGCATGAAATGCTGACACGCCATGGCGGTTGCCTGCTTGATCTAGCGCAATGGCATCTGGCCGCGGGGCGCAGGTGTTTCGGGCGCTTCACTTTCTGCCGGCCAATGCCAATCAGCCGGCGCCGGGCCGCGGGGCATTGCCGTCTCCGGTTTCGCGTCCTTTGATCGGGGCGACGCGTCGCCGGGACGTCTCAGCTTGAGCCGGGCGGGCCCGCCACCCGGCGCCAGAAGGTCTCGGCCGCCGGCGGCAGCGCAGCGCTGCTGCGGAACAGCCGGATGTCGAGCTCAATCGACCACTCGGGGCCGCCGGCGGCGACCAGGCGCCCGCTGGCCAGGTCCTCGGCGATCAGGCTGAGCGGCAACCAGGCCACGCCGCGCCCGTCCAGCACCATGGTTTTGAGGACCGACGCCAGGTGGGCGGTGAAGACCGGCTCGCTGCGGGATTGTTCAAGCGCGCCGCTGCGCAGGGCGCGCACGATGCGGCCCAGCCCGGACTCGCTGCTGTAGGCCAGGATGGGCGCGCGTTTGCCGCTGCCCGCCAGCAGGTGCTGGGGCTTGCCGTTTTTCCCCGGCGCTGACACCGGCACCAGAGTGTCGCCACCGACCTTCACCGAGCGGTGGCTCGCCGGGTCCAGCCGGCCCGGTACCTGTTCATGCCAGTGACACAGCAGGAACTGGATGCGCCCCTGCAGCATCAGGGCCTCGCATTGCTGCATCACGTCCGAGACGAGCTGGATCGGGCCCATCGGCGAGCCGGCCTCCAGCCCGCGCAGCCAAGTCGGCAGGAAAGTGAAGGACAGCGCGTGGGTGGAGGCAAAGCGCAGGGTGGCGGAGCTGGCGTCGGCCACCGCCCGCGCCTCGTCGGGCACGCGCGCCACACGCGCGAGCATGTCCTGCGCCACCGACTGGAACCACTGCCCGGTTTCGGTCAGCGTGACCGGGTGCGTGCTGCGGTCGAACAGCGCCACGCCCAGCCATTCTTCGAGCGCCCGCACGCGGCGGCTGAAGGCCGGCTGCGTCATGTGGCGGTCGCTGGCGGCGCGCGAGAAATTGCCAGAGCTGGCCAGCGCCAGGAAATCCTCCAACCAGGTCAGGTTCATGGGCGGTGCTTTGCGGGCATGGAACAAGAAAAAACCGGCATTGGACGCCGGGGCGGGAGGCGCCGATGATAGCCCCATCACTCACTCAGCGCGAAGCCCTCCCATGAAGATCATCGATATCCGTGAAGTCACCCAGCCCATCAAGTCCGACATCCGCAACGCCTACATCGACTTCTCGAAGATGACGCTGAGCCTGGTGGCGGTGGTCACCGACGTCATCCGTGACGGCAAGCCGGTCATCGGTTACGGCTTCAACTCCAACGGGCGTTACGGCCAGGGCGGGCTGATCCGCGAGCGTTTTGCGCCGCGCATCCTGGAAGCCGCGCCGGACAGCTTGCTCGCCGAGAGCGGCAACAACCTCGACCCGCACAAGGTCTGGGCGACGATGATGACCAACGAAAAACCGGGCGGGCACGGCGAACGTTCGGTCGCCGTGGGCACCATCGACATGGCCGTCTGGGACGCCGTGGCCAAGATCGAAGGTGTGCCGCTGTACCAGCTGCTGGCCGAACGGTATGGCGACGGCACGCCCAAGCGCAAGGTGTTCGTGTACGCCGCCGGCGGTTACTACTACCCGGGCAAGGACGACGCCAAGCTGATGACGGAGATGCGCAGCTACCTGGACCGCGGTTATGCGGTGGTGAAGATGAAGATAGGCGGCGCGTCGCTGGCCGACGACTGCCGGCGCATCGAGGCGGTGCTGGGCATGCTGGCGCCGGGGCAGAAGCTGGCGGTCGATGCGAACGGCCGCTTCGACCTGAAGACCGCGATCGCGTATGCCAAAGCCCTGTCGGCCTACGACCTGTTCTGGTACGAGGAAGCCGGCGATCCGCTGGACTACGCCCTGCAGGCCGAGCTGGCCAACCATTACGACAAACCGATGGCGACCGGCGAGAACCTGTTTTCCATGCAGGACGCGCGCAACCTGATCCGTTACGGCGGCATGCGCCCCGACCGCGACTGGCTGCAGTTCGACTGCGCGCTCAGCTACGGCCTGGTCGAGTACCTGCGCACGCTGGACATGCTGAAGGAACACGGCTGGTCGCCCACACGCTGCATCCCGCACGGCGGCCACCAGATGTCGCTGGCGATTGCGGCGGGGCTGGGCCTGGGCGGCAACGAGTCCTACCCGGACCTGTTCCAGCCCTATGGCGGCTTTCCTGACGGCGTCAAGGTCGAGAACAGCTACGTCACGCTGCCTGAACTGCCGGGCATTGGTTTCGAGGGCAAGGCGGATCTGTATGCGGTGATGAAAGCGCTGGCCAGCTGACAGCATGACTCTGAGGTCTGCGTCGGGCAGGTGTGCGCTCTCGGCCCGTTAGGCGCTTTTCAAGGCCTTCAGCACATGTTCAGCCGTCGCCGGTGACTCCAGTCGCACCGCACCCGGCCGGGCCGCTGCCACGGCTTCCTTCAGCGCCTCCAGCACGCTGATGGCCAGCATGAAAGGCGGCTCGCCGACGGCCTTGCTGCCGAAGACGTTGTCCTCGCGATTCGGCTCGGGCCAGAAATCAATTTTGAAGTGTTCGGGGATGTCGCCAGTTGCCGGGATCTTGTAGGTGCTGGGCGCGTGGGTGCTCAGCAGGCCTTTCTCGTTCCAGACCAGCTGCTCGGTCGTCAGCCAGCCCATGCCCTGCACAAAACCGCCCTCGATCTGGCCGATGTCGATGGCCGGGTTGATGCTGGTGCCGACGTCGTGCAGGATGTCGACCTTGAGCACGCGGCTTTCGCCGGTGAGCGTGTCGATGGCGACCTCGCTGCAGGCGGCGCCGTAGGCAAAGTAATAAAACGGCCGGCCGGTCAGCGTGGTCTTGTCGTAGTGGATTTTCGGCGTGCGGTAAAAACCGTCGCTCCAGAGCTGGATGCGGTTGGCGTAGGCCATGCGCACCACCTCCGGGAAAGGTCGGCTGCCTTTGGGCGAGCTGATCAGGCCGCCGGCGAAAGACACTGCGCCGGCGCCGCAGCCGTCCAGTCCGGCCACAAACTGCGCCAGGTTGTCACGCACGTTGCGCGCGGCGTACTGGGCGGCGCGCGCGTTGAGGTCGGTGCCGGCCGAGGCGGCGGTGGCCGAGGCGTTCGGTATCTTGCTGGTGTCGCTGGCCGTGGCCAGCACGTCGTCAAAGGCCACGCCGAGTTCGTCGGCAACGATCTGCGCCACCTTGGTGTTCAGGCCCTGGCCCATCTCGGTGCCGCCGTGGTTCACCTGCACGCTGCCGTCGGTGTAGACATGCACCAGCGCGCCGGCCTGGTTGAACAAGGTGGCGGTGAAGGAAATGCCGAACTTGACCGGCGTGATGGCAATGCCGCGCTTGATCACCGGGCTTTTGGCATTCCATGCCGAAATGGCCTCTCGCCGGCTCCGGTAGTTCGCAGACCGCTCCAGTTTTGATAGCAGAGGATGGAGGATGTTGTCTTCGACCTTCATCTGGTAGTGGGTGGTGTTCCTGTCTTCCACGCCATAGAGGTTGCGCTTGCGCACATCGAGCGGGTCCAGGCCCAGATGCCGCGCGATGTCGCCGAGAATGGTTTCGATCAGCACCACACCCTGCGGCCCGCCGAAGCCGCGAAACGCCGTGTGGCTCTGCGTGTTGGTCTTGCAGCGGTAAGAGGCGATCTCCACGTCCTCGAGAAAGTAGGCGTTGTCGGTGTGAAAAACCGCGCGGTCGGCGACCGGGCCGCTGAGGTCGGCGCTGAAGCCACAATTGGCGGCCATCATGAGTTTGAGACCGTGCAGGCGGCCTGTGTCGTCGAAACCCACGCTGTAGTCGTAGGCAAAGGGGTGGCGCTTGCCGGTGACCATGAAGTCGTCGTCGCGGTCCAGCCGCAGCTTGATGGGGCACTTGAGTTTGTTCGCGGCGATCGCGGCCCACACGGCCAGGTGCCCGGCCTGGGTTTCCTTGCCGCCGAAGCCGCCGCCCATGCGCCGGCATTCCACACGCACCGCATGGTTGCTGATGCCCAGCGCATGCGACACCCAGTGCTGCACCTCGCCCGGGTGCTGGGTGCTCGAATACACCAGCCACTGGTTCTGCTCCTGCGGCAGCACGTAGGCGATCTGGCCTTCGAGGTAAAAATGTTCCTGGCCGCCGACCTCGAGTTGGCCGGAAAGCAGGTGCGGGGCCGAGGCCAGCGCCTGCGCCGCGTCGCCGCGTCTGACAAACACCGGCGGCAACACATGGTTTTCAGCTTTCAGCGCATCGCGCACCTTCAGGATGGCCGGCAGTTCCTCGATGTCGAGTTTGACCTTTCGTGCGGCGCGCCGCGCCTGCATCACCGAGCTGGCAACCACCAGGCCGATGACCTGGCCGATGTGCTCGACGGTGTCGGACGCAAACACCGGCTCGTCATGTACAAAAGTGGCCAGCAACGGGTCGCCCGGAATGTCGCCGGCCAGGACCACGTCACGCACGCCGGGCATGGCCAGCGCGGCGACGGTATCCACACCGAGCAGCCGGCCGTGGGCGACGGTCGAGAGGATGGGCGCCGCGTACAGGGTGCCGCGCGCCTCCAGGATGTCGTCCACATAGGTCGCGGCACCGGCCACCTGCGCGCGCGCGCTTTCATGTTTGTGTGACTGGCCGGCGGCGCCGCGTGCGGGCCTGGTTGCCGCGGCGGGAGCTGCCACGGGCGGCAGGGGGACCACGGGCACGGTCGGGTTGTCGGCGCGGGTCATCGGGCCTTCGTCGTGGTTCTTTTCCCGGGCGTTCATGACGCTTCCTCCAGCAATACAAAGGACTCCAGGTTGATCTGCTGCAGGCCCTGGCTCTCCAGCCAGAAGCGTTGCAGCAAATTGCCCAGCACTTCGCTGCGGTAGGCGCCGGACGCGCGCATGTCGGAGATCGGCGAAAACTCCGCGCGCAGGGCGCTGATGGCCTGCCGCACGGTGTCCTGTGACCAGGGCCGGCCGGTGAGGGCGGCTTCGGTGTGCGAAGCGCGCACTGGCGTGGCGGCGACCCCGCCCGCGCCTACCGAGGCGGAAAGGACCTTGCCGTCTTCCACTTGCAGCTTGATCGCCAGGCACACGGCCGAGATGTCGTCGTCATACCGCTTGGAAATCTTGTAGACCTTGAGCATTTCCCCAGGCACGGGTTTGGGCACCTTGATCCAGGCCAGCACCTCGTCTTTGGCCACCAGGTTCTTGCGGTAGCCGGTGTAGAGACTTTCCAGCGGCAGCTCGCGGTGGCCGCGCTCACTCATCAGCACGATGCTGGCGCCCAGCGCGATCAGCAGCGGCATCGAGTCGCCGATTGGCGAGCCGTTGGCCACGTTGCCGCCCAGGGTGCCTGCGTTGCGCACCGGCAGGCCGGCAAAGCGCTGGGCAAAGGCCTGCAGCTGCGGCCGGTCGGCCACCAGCGCGGCAAAGGCATCGGCCAGCGTGACGGCCGCGCCGATGGCAACGTGGTGCGCGTAATGCTCGACCCGCCTGAGTTCTTCCACCCGCGTGACGTCCAGTACATGGTTGAACTGCATGTGCATCTTGGTCACCCAGAGCCCGACGTCGGTGCAGCCGGCGACGATCTGGGCGTCGGGCTGGGCGGCGCGGGCGGCCAGCAGGCCCGCCAGCGTGCGCGGCGCGTTATAAGCCAAATCGGCCTCCAGCCCTTGCCGGTTCTTGGTCAGCAGCTCCAGTTTTGATAGCATATCGGCTTCGTCAACAGCCACGGTCGGCAAGGCCGCCATCTGCTGCGCCGCGTCCAGAATCGGCCGGTAACCGGTGCAGCGGCAGAGGTTGCCCGACAAATCCTGCTGCGCCAGCTCGCGCGTGATGGCGCGGCCCTGGCAAACGTGGTTTTGGTACATGCCGAACAGGCTCATGACAAAACCGGGGGTGCAGAAGCCGCATTGGGAGCCATGGCACTGCACCATCGCCTCCTGCGCCGGGTGCAGTGTGCCGTCGGCGGCAGCGAGGTCTTCCACCGTCCACAGCGCCTGGCCGTCCACCGAATGCGCGAGCTTGATGCAGCTGTTGACCGCCCGGTAAGACATGCGGCCGCCTTCGGCCTCGCCAACCACCACCGTGCAGGCGCCGCAGTCGCCTTCGCCGCAGCCTTCCTTGGTGCCGGTGAGCCCCAAGTCCTCGCGCAGCACCTCCAGCAGCGTGCGGCTGGGTGGTACATTGGCGAGCGCGACCACCTCGCCACCCCGGATGAAATGAATGGTTTTAAGAGGCGATTGAATGTCCATATTTAGTAGGAGCCCGTCGGACTTGGGAATCGTCGGCTGCAAATCGACCGCAGCGGTCCATTTTTCACCGTCTTTTTGTCCCATAGCTGGGCTATGGGTCTGCAAATCCGGCAAAAACTGTCCTCGCTGGGGCCGCTTTTCGCTTTCGACGCCCCAAGTCAGACAGGCTCCTAGGGTAAACCCAATCGCACGAGGCGGGTATACCCATCGCCATATCAGGCCGATGCACAAAAAGGTATGAAAGACCAGGCCTTATTCGACAAGATAGACCTCCATCTCATAAGGGTCTTGAACACCGTGCTGACCGAACGCAGCGTTTCGCGCGCCGCCATCCGCCTTGGAATGTACCAACCCGCCGTCAGCGCCGCGCTCAAGCGCCTGCGCGAACTGGCGGGGGATCCGCTGCTGGTGCGTTCGGGCGCCGGCATGGTGCCCACCGACGCCGGCCTGCGCATGATCGATCCCTCGGCGCGCATTCTGCGGGCGGCCGAGGTGCTGTTCAGCGACGCACGCGGGTTCGATGCGGCCACCGCCACCAGCACCTTCAGCCTGGCCTGCAGCGACTACATGGATCCGCTGTTTTTGCCGCAGCTCGTGGCGCAGATCAAGCACCTGGCGCCGCTGTGCCATGTGGACATTCACCCGCTGTCGGGCGAGTCGGACTACCGCACCCGGCTGGCGCAGGGCGAGATCGACATCGTGGTCGGCAACTGGCCGGCGCCGCCCGGCGACCTGCACATGGCGCGCCTGTTCGGCGACGAGGTGGTGTGCCTGGTGGCCAAAGACCACCCGGCGGCACGCCGCGGCTGGGACAGCGCGAGCTGGCTGGCCGCCGAACACGTGGCGCCGACGCCCACCCACCCGGGCGCCAAGGGCGTGATTGATGAGCACCTGGACAAGCTGGGCCTGCAGCGCAACATCACCGTGCGCTGCCCGCATTTCGGCCTGATTCCCGCCATGGTGGCCTCCAGCCTGCTGGTGCTGACCACCGGCCGCCAGTACTGCGAGCGTTATACCGGGGTACTGCCGCTGAAGATCCTGCCTTGCCCGGTAGACTTCCCCCGCATGATGTATTACCAGCTCTGGCATGAGCGCACCCATGCTTCGGCGTCGGCCAAATGGCTGCGCGACCGTGTCAAGACGGTGGCTTCGGCGCTACGAAAAGAATAGCTGCTTGCGCATGATGCACAAGGGCTAGAGCCTTAACACATATAAAAACCAAGAGACAATGTCCGCTTCCACCGTTCCCTCCGACCCGCCGCCCGGCCCGCCGCCCGGCCCGCCTTCCGCTGCCGCGCCGCGCCTGCGGCTCACCGGCATCACCAAGGCCTACCCGGCGGTGGTCGCCAACAGCGATGTCTCGCTGACGGTGTTGCCCGGCGAGATCCATGCCGTGCTCGGCGAAAACGGCGCCGGCAAGTCGACGCTGATGAAAACCATCTACGGCGCGGTCAAGCCCGACGCCGGCAGTGTCGAGGTCGACGGCCGCCCCGTGGTGATCCGCAACCCGCAGGAGGCGCGGGCGCTGGGCATCGCCATGGTGTTCCAGCACTTCAGCCTGTTCGACACGCTGACCGTCGCCGAAAACGTCTGGCTCGGCCTCGGCAAAAGCCTGAGCCTGGCCGAGGTGTCGCGCCGCATCATCGCCACCACGCAGGAATACGGCCTGCAGCTCGAACCCACGCGGCCGGTGCACACGCTGGCGGTCGGCGAGCGCCAGCGCGTGGAAATTGTCCGGTCGCTGCTGACCGAGCCCAAGCTGCTGATTCTTGACGAGCCGACCTCGGTGCTGACGCCGCAGGCGGTGGAAAACCTGTTTGTCACCTTGCGCCAGCTGGCCGCGCGCGGCTGCAGCATTTTGTACATCAGCCACAAGCTGCACGAGATCCGCGCGCTGTGCACGGCCTGCACGGTGCTGCGCGGCGGCAAGGTCACCGGCGTCTGCGATCCGCGCCAGGAGTCCAACGCCTCGCTGAGCCGCCTGATGATTGGCGCCGAGCCGCCGGCGCTGGAGCACCGCGCGCAGCCCGCCGGCGCCGTGGTGCTGGAAGTGCGCGACCTGAGCCTGGAGCGGGAAGACCAGTTTGGCGTGGACCTGCAGCACATTGCGCTGACGGTGCGCGCCGGCGAGGTGGTCGGCATTGCCGGCGTCTCGGGCAACGGCCAGAAGGAGCTTCTGTATGCGCTGTCGGGCGAGGACACACGTGCGGCGGGTGACAGCATCCAGGTGGCGGGGCAGGGCGTGGGCCGGCTTGGCCCGATGCAGCGCCGTGCGCGTGGCCTGCATTTCCTGCCGGAAGAGCGGCTGGGGCGCGGCGCCGTGCCGACGCTGAGCCTGGCGCACAACCTGCTGCTCACGCGAAGTGATGCGGTGGGCCGCGGCGGCTGGCTCAAGCTCGGTGCCCTGCAGGCGCAGGCGGCCGGCATCATTGCACGCTACCAGGTCAAGGCCGGCGGTCCGCAGGCGGCGGCGCAGTCGCTGTCGGGCGGCAACCTGCAGAAATTTCTGGTCGGCCGCGAGATCGAGGCCCAACCCACCCTGCTGATTGTTTCGCAGCCGACCTGGGGTGTGGACGTGGGCGCCTCGGCGCAAATCCGCGGCGAACTGCTCAAGCTGCGCGACAACGGCTGCGCGGTGCTGGTGGTCAGCGAAGAACTCGAAGAACTGTTCGACATCTGCGACCGCCTTTACGTGATGGCCAAGGGGCAGATCTCGCCGGCGCTGCCGCGCGCTGACGCGACGGTGGCACTGGTCGGGCAGTGGATGAGCGGATTGTGGACGGACCATGCCGTGGAGGGCGCCCATGCTCAAGCTTGAAGCCCGGCCGCAGCCCTCGAAGTTCTGGAGCCTCGGCTCGCCGCTGCTGGCGTTGCTGATCACGGTGGTGATCGGTGTGTTGCTGTTTGCGGCGCTGGGCAAGGACCCGGTGCGCGGCCTGCAGATCTTTTTCTGGGAACCGGTCAAGTCGCCTTATGCGCTGAGCGAGCTGATGGTCAAGGCGACGCCGCTGCTGATCATTGCGCTGGGCCTGGCCGTGTGTTTTCGCTCCAACGTCTGGAACATCGGCGCCGAGGGCCAGTTTGTCATCGGCGCGGTGGCGGCCGGCGGCGTGGCGCTGCTGGCCGACAAAACCACCGGCCCCTGGATCGTCCCGGCCATCATCGCGGCCGGTGTGCTGGGTGGCATGGCCTGGGCCGGCCTCACGGCGCTGCTGCGCGACCGCTTCAACGCCAATGAAATCCTGGTCAGCCTGATGCTGGTTTATGTGGCCGACATGGTGCTCAGCTACCTGGTGTTCGGCCCCTGGAAAGACCCGCAGGGCTACAACTTTCCGCAGACCAGGACCTTCGAGGCGGTGACGCAGATTCCGCGCCTGATGAGCGGCTCGCGCGTCAGCATCGGCCTGTTGATCGGTCTGGCCGGCGCGTTGGCCTTGTGGCTGTTCCTGTTTCGCACCCGCGCCGGTTTTTCCCAGCAGGTCGGTGGCCTGGCGCCCGCCGCGGCGCGTTACGCCGGCTTTTCATCGCGCAAGGCCTTGTGGGTGGCGCTGCTGACCTCGGGCGGGGCTGCCGGGCTGGCCGGCGCGCTGGAGGTGGCCGGCCCGATTGGCCAGCTCACGCCCTATGTGCCGGCCGGTTACGGCTTTGCCGCCATCATCGTGGCCTTTGTCGGGCGGCTGCACCCGGCCGGCATGGTGTTTTCGGCGATCCTGATGAGCATGTTCTACATCGGCGGCGAGCTCGCGCAGTCGCGCCTGGGCCTGCCCAAGTCGCTGACCGGGGTGTTCCAGGGCCTGCTGCTGTTCAGCCTGCTGGCCTGCGACACGCTGATCACCTACCGCGTGCGCTGGACGGGCCGCGTCAAACCCGTCATGAAAGGCGCCCGCTGATGGACTCCTACGCTTTGCTGCTGGCGGCCACCCTGAGCGCCGGCACCGTGCTGGCGATTGCTTCGCTGGGCCTGTTGATCAATGAAAAAGCCGGCATCGTCAACCTCGGCGCCGAAGGCATGATGCTGTGCGCCGCGATTGCCGGCTTCGCCGCCGTGGTGCACAGCGGCAACATCTGGCTCGGTTTTGCCGCCGGCATGGCGGCCGGCGCCTTGCTCGCCGCCATCTTTGGCGTGCTGGTGATCTGGCTCAACACCAACCAGTACGCGACCGGGCTCGCGCTGAGCCTGTTTGGTGCGGGCTTCTCGGCCTTTGCCGGCATCAAGTACGTGCAGGAGAAGCTCCCCGAGCAGGGCCAGTACGCCTTGCCCTGGCTCGGTGACCTGCCTTTTGTCGGGCCGGCGCTGTTTCGCCAGCACCCCATGGTCTACCTGGCCATGGCGCTGACGCTAGCGCTGATCTGGTTTTTGTACCGCACCCGCGCCGGCCTGGTGCTGCGTTCGGTCGGTGAAAGCCCGGAGTCGGCGCACGCACTCGGCTACCCGGTGCGGCGCATCCGGCTGGCGGCCGTGGTGGCCGGCGGCGCGCTGTGCGGCCTGGCCGGTGCCTATGTCTCGGTGGTCTACACGCCGCTGTGGGTCGAAGGCATGATTGCCGGCAAGGGCTGGATCGCGCTGGCCCTGACCACCTTTGCCACCTGGCGCCCGGCACGGGTGTTGCTTGGTGCTTACCTGTTCGGTGGCGTGACCATGCTGCAGTTTCACCTGCAGGGGCTGGGCGTGGATGTGCCGCCCCAGTTCCTGACCATGCTGCCCTACCTGGCGACCATCGTGGTGCTGGTGCTGATCTCGCGCAACCCGCGCTGGATCAGGCTGAACATGCCGACTTCGATTGGCAAGCCTTTCTACCCCGGTTCATGATGTTCCCGGCCCATAATCTGGGGTTTGCCACCTCGCCCACCGTTAACCGCAACCGTCGTTACAGGAGATGACATGACTGACCTACAAAAACGCTCACTGCTCAAGCTGGCTGCCCTTTCAGCAGTCGCTTCCGCCGCTCTCATCGGGTGCGGCAAGAAGGAAGAGGTCGCCCCTGCCCCGGCGCCCGCGCCTGTGGCCGCACCGGCCCCGGCCAAGGTGGAGCCTTTGAAGATTGCCTTTGCCTACATCGGACCCGTCGGCGACGGCGGCTGGACCTTTGCGCACGACAACGGCCGCAAGGCGATCGAGAAGGAATTTGGCGACAAGGTGGTCACCAGCTTCGTCGAAAAAGTCCCCGAGTCGGCCGATGCCGAACGCGTGATCCGCGACATGGCCGGCCAGGGCAACAAGCTGATCTTCGGCACGACCTTCGGCTACATGGAACCCATGCTCAAGGTAGCCGCCGACTTCAAGGACGTCAAGTTCGAACACGCCACCGGCTACAAGACCGCGGACAACCTGCGTACCTATGACAGCCGCACCTACGAAGGCGCCTACATGGCCGGCGTGATCGCCGGCAAGATGAGCAAGACCGGCACGCTGGGCGTGGTCGGCTCGGTGCCGATTCCCGAGGTGGTGCGCAACATCAACAGCTTCACGCTGGGCGCGCAGTCGGTCAACCCCAAGGTCAAGACCAAGGTGGTCTGGGTCAACGAGTGGTTCAACCCGCCGAAGGAAACCGAAGCGGCGACCGCACTGATCAACGGCGGCGCCGACATCCTGTTCCAGAACACCGACTCGTCGGCCGTGCTGCAGACTGCCGAGAAAATGAACAAGCGCGCCTTCGGCTGGGATTCGGACATGACCGCCTACGGCCCCAAGGCCCACCTCGGTTCGGCGGTGATCAACTGGGGCCCGTACTACATCAAGGCCACGCGCGACGCGCTTGAAGGCAAGTGGACAACCGGCCAGGCCTGGTGGGGCGTGAAGGAAGGCGCCATCGACATGGTGTCGATTGCCGCTGACGTGCCCGATGACACCAAGAAACGCATCGACGAGATCAAGGCCGGCCTCAAGGATGGCAGCTTCTCGATCTGGAAAGGCCCGATCATGGACAACACCGGCAAGGAACTGGTGGCCAAGGACGCCGTGGCCGACGACAAGTTTCTCGGTGGCCTGAAGTCTTACGTCAAGGGCGTGGAAGGCAAAGTCCCGGGCAACTGACGCCTCGCACCCTCTTCCTCTCCCTCTCCCCAGGGAGAGGGCAGGGGTGAGGGTCCCAGCTGCCTTTGGGCAGCTTTTTTCGTTTCTGGAGCCGACATGAATTCCGTCCGACCTGTTTCCCCCGAACGATTGCCCGAGCTGCTGCGCCTGATGCCCAAGGCCGAGCTGCACATCCACATCGAAGGTTCGCTCGAGCCCGAGCTGATTTTTGCGCTGGCCCGGCGCAATGGCATCCAGCTGCCGTACGCCAGCGTGGATGAACTGCGCCGTGCCTATGCGTTCACCAACCTGCAGAGCTTCCTGGACATCTATTACGCCGGCGCCAGCGTGCTGATCACCGAGCAGGATTTCTACGACATGACGCGGGCTTACCTGGAGCGGGCCGCGCAGGACAACGTGATCCACGCCGAAATCTTTTTCGACCCGCAGACCCACACGGCGCGCGGGATCAGCATGGAAACCGTGATCAAGGGCCTGCACCGTGCCTGCGCCGATGGACAGGCCGAGCTCGGCATCAGCGCCGCGCTGATCCTGTGTTTCCTGCGCCACCTCAGCGAAGAAGAAGCTTTCGAGACGCTGGAGCAGGCGCTGCCCTGGCGCGACCTGATCATCGGCGTGGGGCTGGACTCCGGCGAGGTCGGCAACCCGCCCGAGAAGTTTGCGCGTGTGTTTGCGCGCTGCCGCGAACTCGGCCTGCACCTGGTGGCGCATGCGGGCGAGGAGGGCCCGCCGGCCTACATCTGGACGGCCCTGGACCTGCTCAAGGTCGAACGCATCGACCATGGCGTGCAGTCGGCCAAAGACCCGTCGTTGATGCAGCGCCTGGCCAAAGACCGCATCGCCCTGACGGTGTGCCCGCTGTCCAACCTCAAGCTGTGTGTGTTCCCGGACCTGGCCAGCCACAACCTGCGCCAGTTGCTCGATGCCGGGCTGGCCGCGACCGTCAACTCCGACGATCCGGCCTATTTCGGCGGCTACATGAACGAGAACTTCACGCAGACCTTTGCGGCCACCGGCATGGAGGCGCAGCATGCCTGGATGCTGGCGCGCAACAGTTTCGAAGCCAGCTTCGCCGACGCAGCGGCCAAACGCGGCCACCTGGAGCGGCTGGCCGCCTGTTTCGAGAGTTTTCGCTAGGAGCTTGTCGGGCTTGGCAACTCAGGACTTGGCGTCCCGGTTGACCCAGAGGCTGGCCGGTGCGCTGGAGGCGGCCGGGTTTTCCGGCAGACCCACCACGGTCCTGACCGCCCGCATCAGCGCGTCGGCCTCGAAAGGTTTGGTGACATAACCGTCGGCGCCGCCGGCCAGGCCCTTGATCACGGACTCGCGTGTGGCCTTGCCGGTCAGCATGATGACCGGGACGTTTTTCAGGGCCGGGTGCTGGCGCACCCGAAGCAGGATGTCAAAACCGTCGGCATCGGGCAGCATCACGTCGAGAAGAATCAGGTCGGGAATCGGGGGCTTGCGGAATTCGGCCACCACTTCCGCGCGGTTGCCTGCCAGCCGGACCTGGAAGCCTTCGAAGGAGAGATAGGTCTGGATGAACTTGGCGAGCATGGGCTCGTCGTCCACCACGATGGCTGACAGCATCTCTCCGGGCGCCAGCTTGCGGGCTGGTCCGCGGCCGCGCGCGATGCTGACGTAATAGCCGGCCTTCTTGAGGGAAGCGGCGCCCGAGTCGGCCTCGGCCTCGGCATTGGACAGGGCGAACTGGTTGAGCTGGATGTTGAACTGTTCGGTAAAGGGATCGGCCTCTGCCTGCGCCAGCAGCCCGCGGTTCAGCAGGCTCTGGAAGGTGTCCGAGAACGTCTCGGCGGTGACGGCGGGCATGCCTGCCTTGATTTGGGCGAAGCTCAGGATGCCGTCGATGCGGATCAGCAGTTCAATTTCAGCGGGCGGCAGTGTGGTCGCACCGCTGCGCAGTTCCTGCTGGCCCTTGGAGGTGAGTTGGTAAACGTCGCTGTCCCGCATAGTCGCTGGCTTTCTTGGTTGTCGCTCCGGCTGCCCGGCGAAAAGGCTCTGTTTTCCGGTTGATTATCGTCGTTTCGGGGCGGGTGGGCGCCGTTGGTGTGCTACCGTGTGTGCAGGACGGTTCGCCGCATTGCGGCAGGATCCCTTCCATCGCCTGAGCAGCACCCATGAAACGCCTGATCACCGTCCTTGCCCTGATGAGCCTGAGTGCCGGCGCTGCCGCGCAATGGACGCCGGTCATGGTCGATCCGGTGGTGGTCACCTACATCGACCGCACCACCCTGCGCGGCAAGGGCGGCATGGTCAGGATGTGGTGGCTGATGGATTACCAGCTGGTGCAGATCACCGACGAGAGGGGCTATTTCTCGCGCCTGCACCACAGCGAATTCGACTGCAAGGGCCAGCGCATGCGCCTGCTCTCGGTGGCGCTGCTGTCCGAGCCCATGGGCCATGGCCAGGCAGTGTTCAAGGACCCGTTGCCGCGCAAATGGGAAACCGTGCAGGACGGCTCTTTCCACGGTGCGTTGTGGGACATAGCCTGCGTGGCTTACTAGCCCCGCAGATATAGAGCCCCCACGCTCCCCCACTGCGTGTGGGTCGCTGCCCCCCGAGGGGGCGCTGCGCCTGCGGACTGGCAGAGCCAGATCCGCGGCCCCTGCTGGTAGGGGAGGGGAGCGCTCCTCGTGGCTGTGGCGGCTGACCCGCTAAAATAGCAATTCACCCGCGTGCTGTCCCGGCGCGCTGGTGTTTTTGTTTTTCCGGGGCCATGTAGAGGATCACCATGTACAAAAACCTCGCTGCCGCGCTCGCGGCCGCCTGTTTTATTTCACCCGCTTTTCCCCAAGCTGCGGCGCCGGCGAAGGAGCCCCTGAAGATCGGCTTCGTTTATGTAGCGCCGCTGACCGATGCCGGCTGGGTGCGCCAGCATGACGACGCCCGCAAGGCCGTTGAGGCGGCGCTCGGCGACCGGGTCAAAACCAACTATGTTGAAAACGTCCCCGAAGGCGCCGATGCCGAGCGCGTGATCCGCGACCTGGCCAGCCAGGGCCACCGGCTCATCTTCACGCCCAGCTTTGGCTACATGGAGCCGACGCTGAAGGTGGCCAAGGACTTTCCGGACGTGAAATTCGAGTCCGTCACCGGCTACAAGACCGCGCCGAACGTGGCGGTGGCCAATGCCCGTTATTACGAAGGCCGCTACCTGGCCGGGGTTGCCGCGGGCCGGCTGGCCAGCAGCGCCGGTTACGTCGCGGGTTTTGCCATTCCCGAGGTGATCCAGGGCATCAACGCCTTCACGCTGGGCATGCGTTCGGTCAACCCGCAGGCGAGCGTCAAGGTGGTCTGGCTGGGTGCCTGGTTTGACCCGCCGCGCGAACGCGAAGCGGCGATGACGCTGTTCAACCAGGGCGTGGACGTGATCGCTTTTCATACCGGCTCCACCGCCGTGATGGCTGCGGCGCAGGAGCGCGGCAAGCTCGCCATTGCCTACCATTCGGACATGCGCAAGGTGGCGCCCGATGCGCAACTGCTGGCGGTGACGCACCAGTGGGGCGACTACTACACCCGCCGTGCCCGTGCCGTGCTGGACGGCAGCTGGAAAAGCGGTGCGGTGTGGGGCGGTGTGAAGGACGGCATGATCCGCGTCGACGGCTTTGGCCCCAAAGTGCCGAAAAAAGTGGTTGACGAAGTGCTGGCGCGGCAGAAGGACATCGCTGCCGGCAAGCTGCATCCCTTCCGGGCGCGCACCGCGCTGCTGGACAACGAGGGCCGCGAGGTGCTGGCCGCCGGCAAGACGTTCACGGACGAGCAGATCCTGGGCATGAACTTCCTGGTGCAGGGCGTCCAGGGCAAGCTGGCGAAAACGCCATGAGTTACCAGGTCAAGGAGATTTTCTACACGCTGCAGGGCGAGGGCGCCAACGCGGGCCGCCCTGCGGTGTTTTGCCGTTTCGCCGGCTGCAACCTGTGGTCGGGTCGTGAACAGGACCGGGCTGCAGCGGTCTGCCGGTTTTGCGATACCGACTTTGTAGGCACCGACGGAACGCTGGGCGGAAAGTTTGCAGATGCGGATGCACTTGCCCGGCAGATCGAAGCGCTGTGGCCGACCGGTGCCGGGCACCGCATGGTGGTGCTGACCGGCGGCGAGCCGCTGCTGCAGCTCGATGCGGCGCTGATCGCAGCCCTGCATGCACGCGGCTTCATGCTTGCCGTCGAGACCAATGGGACCATTGCCGCCCCCGCCGGCATCGACTGGCTGTGCGTGAGCCCCAAGGCCGGCGCGCCCTGGGTCCAGCGCGAGGGGCAGGAGCTCAAGCTGGTGTGGCCGCAGGCCGGCTTTGACCTGGCGGAGCTGGAAGCCGCCAACTTCACGCAGCGTTATTTGCAACCCATGGACAACCCCCAACGCAGCGACAACACCCAGGCCTGCATTGCCCTGTGCATGCAGCGCCCCGCCTGGCGGCTGAGCCTGCAGACCCACAAGATCACGGGTATCCGATGAACTACACCATCAGTCAGAAGTTTTTCTTCGATGCGGCGCACACGCTCAAGCGCGAGATCGAAGCCGACAGCAGCCGGCGCGTGCATGGCCACACCTACAACGCCGAAGTCTTCCTGAGCGGCCCGTCCGATCCGCAGTCCGGGATGGTGATGGATCTGGGCAGGGTGCGGAGCGAACTCGAGCAACTGCGGCAGATGCTGGACCATCGCCTGCTCGACGATGTGGCGGGCCTCGGTCCGGCCACGCTGGAAAACCTGTGTCGTTTCATCGCCGGCCAGCTGCAGCCGCGCCTGCCGGCCTTGAGCTCGGTGCGTGTGTGGCGCGAGTCGGTGGGTGACGGCTGCATGCTGAGCCTATAGTCCTTATCGGATACGGCTTATAGGCCGGGCGGGCCGCTGAAGTATTCTTGCAGCCATGAAAGCCTATCGCGCCTCCATTTTCTACTTTGCCGGGCCGGCGCAAGCCGTGCTGGAGACCGATGGTTTGCTGGTGGTCGGCCCCGACGCCGGTGGCCGGCAGGTGGTGCAGGCTGTGGGCAGCTACAGCGCACTGGCGCCACGCTTTTCCGGTCTGGACATCACCCACCTGCCGGGCCGCATCATCGCGCCCGGTTTTGTGGACATGCACATTCACTACCCGCAGCTCGACGTGATCGGGTCACCCGCCGAAGGCCTGTTGCCGTGGCTGGAGAACTACACCTTTCCGCATGAAAAGCGTTTCTCCGCTCCCGCCTACAGTGCCGAGGCGGCTACATTTTTTATAGCAGAGTTGCTGCGCCACGGGGTCACGACGGCGCTGGCCTTTGCCACCTCGCACCCGGAATCGGTGGATGCACTGCTCGGCGAGGCGCAGCGGCAAAGCCTGCGCATGATGGCCGGCAAGGTGTTGATGGACCAGAACGCGCCTGACGGCGTGCGTGATGAAACCGAACAAAGCCTGCTCGACACCGAGGCGCTGATCACGCGCTGGCACGGCGTGGACCGGATCGGTTACGCGATCACGCCGCGTTTTGTGCCCAGTTGCAGCGAAGCGCAGCTGCGCGGCGCCGGCGAGCTGGCCGCCCGATACGCCGATGTCTGGATCCAGTCGCATGTGGCCGAGAACAAGGACGAGATCGCCTGGGTGCGCGAGCTCTACCCGCAGGCGCGCAGCTACCTCAGCGTGTACGAACAATTCGGCCTGCTGCGTCCGCGCGCCGTGTACGCGCACTGCATCCACATTGATGACGAGGACCGCGCGTTGCTGCGGGCCACCGGCACGGCCGCGGCCGTCAGTCCGACCAGCAACCTGTTTCTCGGCAGCGGCTTTTTTGACTATGCCGCCGCCGACCGCGCGGGTTTCCTGTACGGGTTGGCCAGCGACGTGGGCGGCGGCACCAGCTTCAGCCCCTTTCACACCATGCTCGCCGCGTATTACGTGGGCCGGGAAGGGCAGACCAAGCCCGGTGTGTCGCTCAAGCCGCAGCAGTTGTGGTGGCAACACACCGCAGGCGCGGCGCGGGCGCTGGGTCTGGAAGGCGTGGTCGGCAACCTGCTGCCCGGCTGCGAGGCCGATTTCCTGGTGCTCAACCCCCAAGCCACGCCCCTGCTGGCGCGCAAGACCGCACAGGCGGGCAGCCTGGACGAGCTGCTGTTTGCGCTGATCGTGCTGGGCGACGACCGGGTGATAGAGCGTACGGTGATTTCGCAGGCTGCCAGCGCCGGCTAGCCGAATCGTGGAGGATGTAAGGTCTAATTGGCCGTCAGCCCTTTAACTACGGGCGGAGGCAGCTATCAAATAGATAGTTAATCCGGTGGCGGTCTGGCCCCGCCGCAGCGTGCCTACAATTGGCGGCAAAGCAAGGAACCTTCCGAATGAGCATCAAAAGCGACAAATGGATACGCCGCATGGCCGAGACCACCGGCATGATCGAACCCTTCGAGCCGGGCCAGATCCGCGAAAGCGAAGGCCGGAAGATCATCAGCTACGGCACCAGCAGCTATGGCTACGACATCCGCTGCGCGCCCGAGTTCAAGGTCTTCACCAACATCCACAGCACGGTGGTCGATCCGAAAAACTTCGACGAAAAGAGTTTTGTCGACTTCCACGGCGACAGCTGCATCATCCCGCCCAACAGCTTCGCGCTGGCCCGCACGCTGGAGTATTTCCGCATCCCGCGCAACGTGCTGACCATCTGCCTGGGAAAAAGCACTTACGCACGCTGCGGCATCATCGTCAATGTCACGCCCTTCGAACCCGAGTGGGAAGGGTATGTGACGCTGGAGTTCTCCAACACCACGCCGCTGCCGGCGAGGATTTACGCTGGCGAAGGCTGCGCGCAGGTGTTGTTCTTCGAGAGCGATCCCGACGACGTCTGCGAAGTCAGCTACAAGGACCGCGGTGGCAAATACCAGGGGCAGGTCGGGGTCACGCTGCCTAAAGCGTAAACACATTGGAACGTTAATGGTCCTTGCTGCTCACCTCTTTCTGGCAATTCTCCTATTCGTCGGGATCAATTGGGTGGGCGGTCACGCAAGGTCATTGGGATATATAAGCCTCAGTTTGTTTGTGCGTCGTGACGACGCACCAGCATTCAACACACTTTTCCGTGTTTTAAGTCCAGTTGTATTCATCACGATCGTGGCTGCAATCTTGTACTACGTGAGGCAGGACCGATTTGTTGCAGATATCTGGTTCGTGGTGATTTATTACATAGCGATGCGAATTGGCTTCAACGTGATTTTTGGGAGGGCACTACTTCTCAATTGGGCCAAGGAAGTTATACATGGAGCGGTTTGTGTCGGTTTAAGCTGGCTTGCCTATGATCATTTCATTCGTTTTAAAAAAACTCTGCTACCAGATTTTGCAACTGCGACAAATGAACTCTGGGTTTTCATTGCTGTTTTTTTGTACCTGATTTTTAATCAAATCGATACGGGAACTTCAGGTGCCAAGCGGAGGAAGCATCGATATTTGTCTAGCCAAGTCAAGAGCTTTATCAGCCTGTACGGACACATCCTTACCGCTGAGTTGCCGGACAAGCTCAGTCAGTCTGTCGCAATGTCCATTCTGATTTATGAATCGTTCAATCGACCGCCAATAGTGCAACGACTGGAGAAGCTGGTGTTTCCGAGATTTAGCAAGAGTTTGGGACCGATGCAAGTGAAGACATCTAGTCGTATGTCAGATGACGAAAGTGTCAGAGCCGGATTCCAGAAAGTCGCTAAAAGTTATGCTCGATGGAAAACTAAGTGGGATCAGCGCGTCGTAGAGGAGCATGAGAGCTTATGGACCATGCATTATTCGGTCGTCCGGAGCGTGGCGGCGGACTACAACAAGGACGATTCATACGTTAAAGATGTTCGAGAACTTCATGGCTTGCTTCTGGAGAATTTTTATCCCGAGCTTGAAGCTAACCCGACATAAGCAAAGCCGAGGCGCGCCAACTATATTTTGACGGCGCGGCCTTACTACATCATCCCGCTACCTGCGGGCATCTATGCTGGTTAAGGCTGTGCGCGGATATGCATTTTGAAGCTACGAAGATGAAGGATGGGAGGGCCGCTACAAGGACCGCGACAGCAAGTACGGGGGTCAAGTGGGCGTCACGTTGCTGAATACGCTAACGTGCCAGTCAACCAGCGGTAGCTGAGACGAAGAGTTCGGGCCAGAAAAAAGCTGACTTTTGTCAGCTTTTTTTGATAGCGCGAAAACCGCGGCGCGGCCCTTTGGCGCTAAGGGTCCTTACTTGACCAGCAGCACCGGAATTTCCGAATCGGTGACCACGCGCTGGGCCACGCTGCCCATGACGGCGCGACCGAGAATGCCGTGGCCGTGGGTGCCCATGACAATCATGTGGGCCTTCTCGCGTTTGGCGGCGCGTACCACTTCAGTCGCTGGTGAGCCGGCGACCCACATCGTGCGGTATTGCAGCTTGTGCCGCTTGAGAAAACGCTCGATGGGGTCCAGCACTTTCTTGGCCTCGTCCTCGTGGTAAGCGTTGACGGTGCTCGTGCCTACCATGCTCTTGACGCGCGGAGGAACGGGCGGCTGGACGTGGAGCACCACCACTTCATCCTCGGGGCCGGCCAGGCTCTCGTGTGTGACGAGAAAAGCCAGGGCCTTTTTGGTGTATTTGCTGCCATCAGCGGCGAACAGGACTTTCATTATTTCTCCTTGTGCTGGATAAACCGATTTTACAAAACCAGTTTAGCGCAACACCAGCACGGGAACGCTGCTGTGTGTCAGCACATGCTGGGTTTCGCTGCCCAGCAGCACGCGTTTGATGCCCTTGCGGCCATGCGAAGCCATGACGATGAGGTCGCATTTGTGTTTTTTTGCGGCCGAGATGACGGACTCGGCCACCAGGTCGGAACGCGCGATGACGGCCTTGGCCTTCAGTCCTTCTGCCTGCGCCTGGGACTGTACGGCATCCACCACGGCCTGGCCCTTGTCGGCCCATTGCTTCTCGGTACGGGCCACGTCCTGCGCAGAAATCGTGATGCCGCCTTCGAAATAGCTGACCGGGTACCGCGGCACCACATACAGCGCGACCAGTTCGGCACCCACGACGCCGGCCAGATCAATGGCGCTGCGCACGGCTTTTTTCGAGAGTGTGGAACCATCGGTGGCGACGAGGATGCGTTTGTACATGGCGGGTTCTCCTGGGGTTGATGCGAGGCTTGCAGCTTAGGCCGGCGATTGTCCGGCGTGCTTGATCCATGTCAAGCGGGTGCTACCGGCGGGCGGTAGGCTTGCCCCATGCACACTGCCACCCTCGATACCGGCGCCGCGCGACAGGCCTTGCGCTGGTCCGCTCTGGATGAGCGCGCCGAATGGGAGGGCTTCAGCCGGCCGCTGGCTGGCCGCGCGGACCTGTGGGAGTCCTACCTCGCGATCGAGGGCATGCATTGCGCAGCCTGCTCGCTCACGGTAGAGGAGGTGCTGCAAAAGCTTCCCGGCGTGGACAGCGTGCAGGTCAATGGCGCCAGCGCGGTGGCCCGCGTGACCTGGTCGCCCGGCCAGGGCCGGCCCTCGGCCTGGCTGGCCGCGCTGCAGCGGGCCGGTTACGGTGCGCTGCCCGCCGGCGACATGCTGGCTGCGGCGCCGCGTATCCAGGCCCAGCGCATGATGCTCTGGCGCTGGCTGGTGGCGGGCTTTTGCATGATGCAGGTCATGATGTACGCCTTTCCAGCCTACATCGCCGAGCCGGGCGACATCTCGCTGGAGGCCCAGGGCCTGTTGCGCTGGGCGTCCTGGGTGCTGACGCTGCCGGTCGTGCTGTTTTCCTGCTGGCCGTTTTTTTCTTCAGCACTGCGTGATCTGCGCAACCGGCGTGTCGGCATGGACGTGCCGGTGGCACTGGGCATCCTGATTGCATTCGGTGCCAGCTCGGCCGCCACCTTTGACCCGGCGTCGCGCTGGGGCGCAGAGGTCTGGTACGACTCGCTCACCATGTTTGTGTTCTTCCTGCTCTCCGGGCGCCTGCTGGAGCAGCGCCTGCGTGACCGCACCGCCGGCTCGCTCGAGGCGCTGATGCGCAGCCTGCCCGATGGCGTGGAGCGGCAGGGGGCGGACGGCAGCTTCGAGCGTGTGGCCGTGCGCCGCCTTGTGCCGGGTGACCTGATCCGCCTGCTGCCCGGTGACGTGATTCCGGCCGACGGCACGGTGACGGCCGGCGAGAGCCAGGTCGATGAAGCCCTGCTCACCGGCGAGTCCACGCCGCTGCAACGCCGCGTCGGCAGCGCGGTCATTGCCGGCAGCCATAACCTGAGCGGCATGTTGCTGGTGCGGGTGGAGCGTGCAGGCAGCGAGACCCGTTATGCCGGCATGGTGGCGCTGATGGAACAGGCTTCGGTGCAGAAGCCGCGCCTGGCGCGAATCGCCGACCGCATCGCCGGCCCTTTTGTGCTGCTGGTGTTGCTGGCCAGTGCGGCCGCGGCGCTCTGGTGGTGGCCGACCGACCCGGTGCATGCGATCAGCGTGGCCGTGGCGGTGCTGATCGTGACCTGTCCCTGCGCGCTTTCGCTGGCCACGCCGGCCGCGACACTGGCCGCTGCCGGCGCCTTGGCGCGGCGCGGTGTGCTGGTGCGCCGGCTGGAGGCGCTGGAGAGTTGCGCCATGGTGGATACGGTGGTGTTCGACAAGACCGGCACGCTGACCGAGGACCGCATGGCGGTGACCGTCGGCCGGACCCGCGAGGGCAGCACTGCCGCGCAGGCTTTGTTGCTGGCGGCTGCGTTGGCGCAGCATTCCATGCATGCCCTGTCGCGTGCCATTGTTCAGGCGGCGGGCACCGTGACGGGGTCTGCCGTGGATGTCACCGAAGTTGCCGGCCAGGGTGTGCAGGGCAGTGTCGCCGTCGGCACGGGCGGGAAGCCGCGCGTCATGCGCCTCGGGTCGGCCGCGTTTTGCGGGGCGTCGCCCGATGTCCAGGCCGCGGGCGGCCCGCAGGTGCATTTGTCGGATGAACAGGGCTGGTTCGCCAGTTTTCAGATGGACGAGGCCCTGCGGCCTGACGCCAGGCCGGCGGTGGGCGCGCTGCACGCCCTGGGCCTGCAGGTGCAACTGCTTTCCGGTGACCTGCTGGCCGCCGTCACGCGCCTGGCTGCGCGTGCAGGCATCGACAAGGCGTATGGACAGCGCACGCCCGAAGGCAAGCTGGCCCATGTGCGCGCGTTGCAGCAGCAGGGCCGGCGTGTTGCCATGGTGGGCGACGGCATGAACGACGGGCCGGTGCTGGCCTGTGCCGATGTGTCGGTCGCCATGGGCCAGGCCGTACCGCTCGCGCAGGCCAAATCCGACTTCATCGTGCTGGGCGGGCAGTTGGCTGCGGTGTCAGCATTGCTGCAGCATGCGCGCCGTACCCGCACCATCGTGCGCCAGAACCTGCTGTGGGCGGCCCTGTACAACGCCGTGTGTGTGCCCCTGGCCATCCTCGGCTTCATGCCGCCCTGGCTGGCCGGACTGGGCATGGCCGCCAGTTCGCTGCTGGTGGTACTCAATTCAGCCCGGCTGGCCCGCCTGCCGGGATAACAGGACGACTTCATGGACATTCTTTTTCTGCTGATTCCCCTGTCGGTCGGACTGGCGCTGCTGATTATTGTTGCGCTCGCCTGGGCCGTCTGGCGCGGCCAGTTTGACTCCGTGGATGCCGAAGGTGAGCGCATTCTTCGATCGGATTGACTTGCATCAAGCGCCCAGGTCATGCCAAAAGAGACACTACTTACATATCGACAATAGGTGACTCATGAACGAACCACAAGCTCGCGCCGCGCATTACCACGACACGGTGGTGCGGCAGTTTTCCCTGATGGCCGTGGTCTGGGGCGTCGTCGGCATGCTGGTCGGCGTCATCATCGCCTCCCAACTTGCCTGGCCCGAACTCAACTTCGGCATCCCCTGGCTCAGCTATGGCCGGCTGCGGCCGCTGCATACCAATGCGGTGATTTTTGCGTTCGGCGGCTGCGGCCTGTTCGCCACCAGCTATTACGTGGTGCAGCGTACCTGCAGTGTGCCGCTGTTCGCCCCCAAACTGGCCGCGTTCACTTTCTGGGGCTGGCAGGTTGTGATCGTGGCGGCAGCAATCAGCCTGCCTTTGGGTTACACATCGGGCAAGGAGTATGCCGAACTGGAGTGGCCCATCGACATCCTGATCACGCTGGTGTGGGTGTCCTACGCGATCGTCTTCTTCGGCACCGTTGGGATCCGCAAGGTGCGCCACATCTACGTGGCCAACTGGTTTTTTGGTGCCTTCATCCTGGCCATTGCCTTGTTGCATGTGGTCAACAGCGCCGAGGTGCCTTATAGCTGGATGAAATCCTACTCCGCCTATGCCGGAGTGCAGGATGCAATGATTCAGTGGTGGTACGGCCACAACGCAGTGGGCTTCTTCCTGACCACCGGCTTCCTGGGCATGATGTACTACTTCATTCCCAAGCAGGCCGAGCGGCCGGTTTACAGCTACCGCCTGTCCATCGTCCACTTCTGGGCGCTGATTTTCACCTACATGTGGGCCGGCCCGCACCATCTGCACTACACGGCGTTGCCGGACTGGACCCAGTCGGTTGGCATGGTGTTCTCGCTGATCCTGCTGGCGCCCAGCTGGGGCGGCATGATCAACGGCATCATGACCCTGTCGGGTGCCTGGCACAAGCTGCGCGACGACCCGATCCTGCGCTTCATGATCGTGTCGCTGTCCTTCTACGGCATGAGCACCTTCGAAGGGCCCATGATGTCCATCAAAACCGTCAATGCCCTGAGCCATTACACGGACTGGACCATCGGCCACGTGCACTCCGGCGCTCTGGGCTGGGTCGGGCTGATCACGATGGGTTCCTTGTACTACCTGATTCCGCGCATGTTCGGCCAGAAGCAAATGTATTCGGTCAGGGCGATCGAGGTGCACTTCTGGACCGCCACCATTGGCATCGTGTTTTATATCGCCGCGATGTGGATCGCCGGTGTGATGCAGGGTCTGATGTGGCGCGCCCTCAATGCCGACGGCACGCTGACCTACACCTTCGTCGAATCGGTCAAGGCGACCTATCCCTTCTACGTCGTTCGGGTGTTCGGCGGCCTGCTGTATCTGTTCGGCATGGTGGTGATGGCCTGGAATACCTGGATGACCGTGGCCAATGGCCGCTCCGCCACCGTGGCCGTGCCAGCGCCGCAAGCCGCCTGAGGAAACACACATGAGCGATAGCAAAAACACCACGCCCGGCTTCTCGCACGAGAAGGTTGAAACCAACAACTTCCTGATGATCGTGCTGATCGTGCTGGTTGTCGCCATCGGCGGCCTGGTCGAGATCGTGCCGCTGTTCTTCCAGAAGTCCACCACCGAGCCTGTCACGGGTGTCAAACCCTACAACACGCTGCAACTGGCCGGACGCGATATCTACATCCGCGAGGGTTGCTACAACTGCCACTCGCAGATGATCCGGCCGTTCCGCGCCGAGACGCTGCGTTATGGCCACTATTCGGTGGCTGGCGAATTCGTCTACGACCACCCCTTCCAGTGGGGCAGCAAACGAACCGGGCCGGACCTGCACCGCGTGGGTGGCAAGTACAGCGACGAATGGCACCGTATTCACCTGAACAACCCGCGCGATCTGGTTCCCGAATCCAACATGCCCGCCTATCCATGGCTGGAGAAGAACCTGGTTGATGCCGCCGACATGGCGCCGCGCATGCGGGCACTGCGGGTGGTGGGCGTGCCCTACACCGACGCCGAGATCGCCAAGTCTGCCCAGGACGTCAAGGGTAAAACCGAAATGGACGCCCTGGTCGCCTATCTGCAAGGCATGGGCCTGGCCCTGACCAACAACTTCGCCGGCAAGACCGTTGCGGGCAGCGCGGCCAGCGCGGCGCCCGGCGCGTTGCCTCCGCCGGCTGCACCTGCAGCACCCGCTGCCAACTGACAGGAGCCATGCCAATGGACATCACCACCCTGCGTATCCTGGCCACGCTGGCCAGCTTCGCCACCTTTCTGGGCATTGCCTGGTGGGCCTACGCCCGCCACAACCGTGACCGCTTCGATGAAGCTGCGCGCATCCCGTTTGAGCAGGATTGATCATGAGCGATTTCACCGGTAATTTCTGGTCGGTCTATGTGGCCGTCCTCACCCTGGTAAGCATCTTTGCCTGCCTGCTGTTGCTCTGGATCACGGCGCGCAAGAAGATCACCTCCAGTGTCGACAACACCACAGGGCATGTCTGGGACGAGGACCTGCGTGAAATGAACAACCCCATGCCGCGCTGGTGGATGTGGCTGTTTGTGCTGACCATCATTTTTGCCCTGGGTTATCTGGTGGCCTATCCCGGCCTGGGCAGCTACAAGGGTGAACTGGGCTGGACCACCCACGGCGAATATACCGACGAGGTCGAAAAGGCCAACAAGGAGCTGGCGCCGCTGTACGCGCAGTTCACCGCGAGACCGGCCGAGGTGCTGGCTGGCGATCCGGCGGCCATGGCTGTCGGCGAGCGTCTGTTCATGAACAACTGCGCCCAGTGCCACGGTTCGGACGCACGCGGCAGCAAGGGTTTCCCCAATCTGGCCGACGGCGACTGGCTGCACGGCGGTGCGCCTGCCAAGCTTGTCGAGACCATCACTCAAGGCCGGCAGGGCAACATGCCGCCCATGGCCGCGGCCGTGGGTACACCCGACGACGTGAAAAACGTGGCCCATTACGTGCTCAGCCTGTCCGGCAGTCCGCACGACTCGCTGCGTTCCCAACTCGGCAAGGCCAAGTTCACGGCTTGTGCAGCCTGTCATGGCATGGACGGCAAGGGCAACCAGGCCCTGGGTGCGCCCAACCTCACAGATGACATCTGGCTGCACGGCTGGGGCGAACAGGCGATCGTCAGCATGGTCAACAACGGCAAGGTCAATGTCATGCCAGGCCAGGCGGGCAAGCTGACCGAAGCGCAGATCCATGTGTTGTCAGCCTACGTCTGGGGCCTGTCCAACAAGACCGCGACGCTCGCCGCCGCCCGCCCCTGATAACTGAAAGAGTTCATCCCGTGCAGGAATCCCCGGTCCGCAAGATCATCCCCATTGTTCCCGAGGAAGAGGTCTCGCTGTACGAGGCGCAGAAAAAGCTGTATCCGCGCTCGGTGACCGGGCTGTTTGCCCGCTGGCGCTGGTTTTTCGTGTTCCTGACTCAGCTGGTGTTTTATGGCCTGCCCTGGCTGGAATGGGGCCAGCGGCAGGCCGTGTTGTTCGACCTGGGGGCCCGTCGCTTCTACCTGTTCGGCGTCGTGCTGTATCCGCAGGACTTCATTTACCTGACGGGTCTGCTGGTGATCAGCGCGCTGTCTCTGTTCCTGTTCACGGCGGTGGCGGGCCGGCTGTGGTGCGGGTTCACCTGCCCACAGACCGTCTACACGGAGATCTTCCTGTGGATCGAGCGCAAGGTCGAGGGTGACCGCAGCGCGCGCATGCGGCTGGATGCGCAGCCGGCTTCGGCGCGCAAACTGTTGAAAAAGGGGACCAAGCACTTCCTGTGGATTGCCCTGTCGCTGTGGACCGGCTTCACCTTCGTCGGCTACTTCACGCCGATCCAGACCTTGTGGGCCGAGGCGTTCACGCTGTCGTTCGGCCCCTGGGAATGGTTCTGGGTGAACTTCTACGCCATTGCCACTTACGGCAACGCCGGTTTCCTGCGCGAGCAGGTCTGCAAATACATGTGCCCCTACGCGCGCTTCCAGAGCGCCATGTTTGACCGCGACACGCTGATCGTCAGTTATGACGCGGCTCGCGGCGAGCCGCGTGGCGCCCGCTCGCGCAAGGCCGATTTGTCCACGCTGGCGCTGGGGTCCTGTGTGGATTGCACCCTGTGCGTGCAGGTCTGCCCCACCGGCATCGACATCCGCGAGGGACTGCAGTACGAATGCATCGGCTGCGCCGCCTGCGTCGACGTGTGCGACACCGTGATGGACAAGATGAATTACCCGCGCGGCCTGATCCGCTTCAGCACCCAGAACGCCATGGCTGGCCAGTGGAGCAAGGCCCAGCTGTGGCGCAGGGTGCGGCGTCCGCGCGTGCTGGTCTACAGTGCGATCCTGGTGGCGCTTTGCGTCGGCCTCTTGTGGAGTCTGCTTGAACGTACGCCGCTGAAAGTGGATGTGGTGAGGGACCGCGCAGCGTTGTCGCGCATCGTGGCCGGCGGCAAGCTGGAGAATGTGTATCGGCTGCAGATCATGAATGCCACCGAGCAGCCGCAGCGGTACCGCATCACGGCGTCCGGCCTGGAAGGCCTGGCGCTGGCTTCGGAGTCCGAAGTGGATATCGGCCCCGCCGAATCGCGCTGGGTGCCGGTGCGCTTGCAGATCGGCTACGGGTCGGCTGCGCCCGGATCGCACGCGATCGAGTTCAATGTCGGTGACGTTGCAGGCGAGAGCCATGTGAGCGAGAAGTCGATTTTCCTTGTCCCCCGATGATGGAGAGCAACATGAAGGAAAACAACATGAGCAGTGCCCAGGAATCGCAAGCGACACCCGCGCCCTGGTGGAAATTCGGCTACGTCTGGCTGGTGATTGCGGGTCCCGCTGTCGTGGTGGTGGCCGGCTTTGCCACGCTCTGGCTTGCCCTGGCCAACCCGGAATCACTGGTGGCCGAGGACTATTACCGGCAAGGCATGGAGATCAACAAAACGCTCGCCGCAGAGAGGGAGAAATCCCTCATGCCGGCCGTGCAGGGTCGCAACCACGCAGCCACGCCGCCTGGTGCCACGCCGGCGCCGGCCGGACAGCGCTGAACCCCCTAAAGACGGAGACAGCCATGTGGAACCAGAAACTGATGTGGATCGTGTGGCCCGCGTTCCTTGGTGCTTGCGCGCTTGAGCTGCTTGTCTTTGCGGTGGTCGATCCGGGTGACCTGCACTGGTCTGGCCAGCCGCTGGGCCTTTCGCGGCAGGGCGTGTACACCGTGGCTTTTTTTGTATTCTGGATGGTGTGCATGGTGTCGAGTGCCTTGACCGCGCTGCTGGGCATGTCATCCGCCGAGGTCAACCGCTGTCCCATCCCGACAGGCGATCGCCCGGACAGTTGCCGCCCGCGCTAACAGAGAGACGGGTAGTCTGGCGCATTTCAGAACGGCATGGGCATGACCACCCTGTTCAAGGATCGCGCTGAAGCCGGTCGTGCATTGTCCGGCCATCTGCTGGCGTATGCGGGACGCGACGATGTCGTTGTGCTGGCCCTGGCACGTGGCGGCGTACCGGTTGCGTGGGAAGTGGCCCGCGCGCTGGTTGCTGAACTGGACTTGCTGGTTGTGCGAAAGCTGGGGGTGCCGAGCCGGCCCGATCTGGCTCTGGGCGCCATTGCCAGCGGCGGCGCAAGGTACATCGATCCCAAGGTGCTGGCTGCCAGCGGCCTGAGTCCGCAGCAACTCGAAGAGATCATCGCGACCGAGAGCCTTGAGCTGGCGCGCAGCGATGCGCTGTATCGCGGGTCACGGAAAGCTGCACGCATCGAAGATCGCACGGTCATTGTGGTGGACGACGGCCTGGCCACCGGGGCCTCGATGTGCGCTGCACTGATGGCTTTGCGAGCGGCCAAGCCAGCGTGGATTGTGGTGGCCGTGCCGGTCGCGCCTCCCGGTGCGCAGGAGTGGATCGGGACCGCGGCTGATGAATTTGTCTGCGCCCTGAGTCCGCCGGATTTCTGCGGTGTCGGGCACTGTTACAGCGACTTCGGACCGGTGGGCGACGAGACGGTACGCACGCTACTGGCCGCATCCTGAGGGCGCCCTGCTACGCCAGCCGGGTATTTTTGCCCGCCTCAGTGGTCGGCTGGCTTGTTGTCCGTCTCCGCGCGGATCACCAGCACCGGCACCGGGGCGAGCCGGATGACCTGTTCGGCACCGCTGCCCAGCAACATCCGACCGACGCCGCGCCGGCCATGGGTACCGACGACCACCAGGTCGGCTTTCCATTGCCTGGCGGCCTCGGCGACTGCCTCGGCGAGTCGCTCCCCCAGATTGTCGAAAAGCACCGTGTCCGCCTCCACGCCAGCAGCCTGGGCAATGGCCATGGCGTTATCAAGGATCTGCATCCCGGAGTCGCGCATGATCCGGGTCAGATCACCCGAATAGCCGCCAAACTGTTCATAACCGGTCAGGTAGCTCAGTTCTTCCAGCACATGAACAAGCCGCACCCGGCCGCCAGCATCCCTGGCGAGCTGCAACGCCGCTGTCAGGGCCTTGTTGGAGGTATCGCTCCCGTCGACGGGAACAAGTATCCGTTGGTACATATTCGACTCCTGGAAGGATGCAGTGAAGCGGAACCCAGTGTGTCGCGAGGGCGGGGGAAACCCATTGATGTGGGTCAACGGCCTTTGATCCGGGATCTGGCTACGAGGCTATTGATAATTAGGTATCACTGCTGTCCGGTTAAATGATATGCGCCGAGCCGGAGATCAAGCATTGGCGCGGCCTGTAGACTGATTTTGTTTGGTGCCGACTTGAACTTCTCTTGCCAAAAACCGAGTACTTTCCCGGGGTTGACTTCTCCGGGGAATGCACATGTATGTTGGAAAGACCCTGTTCGCCCAGGTCATGGAGTTCGTGCCGTGGACGAGCTTTGCTCGCATCGTGCATCGGTATCGAGGCAACGCGGGCGTGCGCGCCCTGTCGTGCGCCGAGCAGTTCCGCGCAATGGCCTTCGCGCAGCTGACTTGGCGCGAGAGCCTGCGCGACATCGAGGTCAGCCTGTCGGCCAACGCCTCCAAGCTGTACGCGATGGGCTTTCGCGTAGCGGTCAAGCGCTCCACGCTGGCCGACGCCAACGAATCGCGCGACTGGCGCATCTGGTTCGATCTGGCCGCCTTGCTGATCCGCCGCGCGCGCAAGCTGTACGCAAGCGACTCGCTCGGTGTCGAGTTGGACAACACGGTTTATGCCCTGGACTCCACCACCATCGATTTGTGCCTGTCCCTGTTCGACTGGGCGCCGTTTCGCTCGACCAAGGCGGCCATCAAACTGCACACGTTGCTGGACCTGCGCGGCTCTATTCCGGCGTTCATCCACATCAGCGACGGCAAGCTGCACGATGTGAACGTGCTGGACATGCTCAGCTTGGAGGCCGGCGCCTTCTACGTGATGGATCGCGGCTATGTGGACTTCGAGCGCTTGTACACCCTGCATCAGGCCGGTGCCTTCTTCGTGACGCGCGCCAAGTCGCCGATGGACGCACGACGGGTCTACTCGGCGCCTGTCGATCGCGACACGGGTGTGATCTGCGACCAACGCGTTATGCTCAATGGCTACTATTCGGCCAAGAAGTATCCCGAGCATCTGCGGCGCATTCGCTTCAAGGATCCCGAGTCGGGCAAGACGCTGGTCTTCCTGACCAACAACACCGCTCTGCCAGCGTTGACGATCTGCGCGCTCTACAAGAGCCGCTGGCAAGTTGAACTGTTCTTCAAGTGGATCAAGCAGCACCTGCGCATCAAAAAATTTCTGGGCACCAGCGAGAACGCGGTGAAGACGCAGGTGTGGTGCGCCGTGGCTACCTACGTGCTGATTGCCATCGTCAAAAAGGAGCTTCAACTCAATGCCTCGCTTTACACATGTCTACAGATCCTGTCGGTCTCGGTCTTCGAGAAAACCCAGCTTTCATGCGCCTTGCAGCCCGATAACTCTGGAACCGAACTACCAACCGACACTAACCAATTGATTTTGTTCAACTTTTAACCGGACAGTAGTGATTAGGTATAAAGTTTTACTGTCCGCATTCTGGCTAAAAAATGAATACTTTTAGTCATTGCTACACTGTGGTATGGATTTTTCTCCTATCGGTCGCCTGGACACAGCCTCACTGGCTGACAACCCCGGCAGCGCAGCAGCGCTGCTGGCGGGGGTGCTTGACTCGGCCATGGATGCCATCATCACGGTGGATGAGCAGCAAAAGATCATTCTTTACAACCGGGCGGCCGAAAAAATCTTCGGATGGCCGCAGCAGGATGTCATGCACCAGTCCCTGCAAAGGTTGATTCCCGGCCGTTTCCGGCAAGAGCACGCCGGACATGTTGAACGCTTCGGAACCACCGGCGTGACATCAAGGCGCATGGGCACGCGCAATGTGGTTTATGGCCTGCGGGCCAATGGGGAGGAGTTTCCCCTGGACGCGTCGATTTCTCAGCTTGATACGCCGGGCGGGAAGCTGTTCACGGTGATCCTGCGCGACATCACCGGCCGGTTGCTGGCGGAAGACGAGCACGCGCGGCTCGCGGCCCTGCTGGACTCCGCGATGGACGGAATCATCACCGTGAACGACGAGCAGCACATCGTGATGTACAACCGCGCGGCTGAAAAAATCTTTGGCTGGCCGAGCGGACAGGCCCTGGGCCAGCCGCTGGGCGAACTCATCCCCGAACGCTTTCGCGCCGGTCACTGTGAACATATCCGCCGGTTTGCGGCAACCGGCGTCACTTCCCGGCGCATGGGTGACGGCTCCGTGATTTACGGGGTGCGTGCCAACGGGGAGGAGTTCCCGATGGACGCTTCGATCTCACAACTCGACACGGCCGACGGAAAACTCTACACCGTGATCCTGCGCGATGTGAGCGAGCGGGTCCGGGCCCAGGAGGAGCGAAGTGCCTTTGCGGCTGCCGTGAATGCCGCGCGTGAGGAGGAAAAGACCCGGGTGGCGCGCGAGTTGCACGACGAGCTGGCGCAATCGCTGACGGCGCTGAAGATGGACACCATCTGGGTGCGCGACCACACGCTGACCGCGCCCGAAATGGCCACCGCCAAACTGACGGACATGCTGGCGATGGTGGACGGCATGGTGGCTTCCACGCGCCGTATCGCGGCGGACTTGCGGCCGCTGTTGCTGGACGACCTGGGCCTGCTGGCCGCCATCGAGTGGCTGGTCCACAGCTTCAGCCAGCGCACATGCGTGGCTTGCACCCTCTCGGCCGACGATGACCTGGAGCTGCAGGAGCCTTATGCCACTGCCGTTTTCCGCATTGTCCAGGAGGCGCTGGCCAACGTCGCCAAACACGCCGGGGCGACCGAAGTCGCCGTGGCCATCGGCAGCCTGCCGGGCGAGATCACGCTGTCGGTGCGCGACAACGGCAGGGGCTTTGTGACCGGGATGCCGCGCAAGCCGCAGTCGCTGGGGCTGATGGGTTTGCACGAGCGGGCGCAACTGCTCAACGGACGCGTCAGCATCGACAGTGCGCCCGGACAGGGCACAAGCGTCGGCGTGACCATTCCGCTGCCCGAAGCGGAGGCCGCTCCGTGATCAGGATCGTGATCGCCGACGACCACGCTATTGTTCGCGAAGGGCTCAAACGCATCGTTTCTTCGGTGAATGGCCTGCAGGTGGTGGGTGAGGCGGCCAACGGAGCCGAAGTCATGCAGCGGGTGCGTGAGTCCGAGTTTGATGTGCTGGTGCTGGACCTGTCCATGCCGGGCCGCAGCGGCATGGAACTGATCAAGCTGGTGCGCAGCGAAAAACCAAAGGTGCGGATTCTGGTGCTCAGCATGCACCAGGAGCTTCAGTATGCCGTGCGTGCCATCAAGTCCGGCGCCAGCGGCTACCTGACCAAGGAGAGCGCGCCGGGGCAACTGGAGCAGGCCATCCGCAAGATCGCTGCCGGCGGCGCCTTCATCAGCGCCGAAGTCGCCGAGCAGCTTGCCCTGAGTGCCATGCCGGGTGGCACCTCGGCGCCGCACGAGTCGCTGTCGAACCGCGAATTCGAGGTGTTCCGCCTGATTGCTGCCGGTGTTTCCGTGACGGACATTGCCGCGCGCCTGAAACTTTCGGTCAAGACCATCAGCACCCACAAGGCCAACCTGATGCAGAAGATGGGCCTGCAAAACCAGAGCGAGCTGATCCGTTATGCCATCAAGCACGGGGTGTCGGAGCCGCTGGAGCCCTGAGAGGCTGAGAGTCTTTTGTTCCTACCCGCTTATCACGCCAAAACGCACCCACTCATCGTTGCAAATGCGCGCCATAGCCCGAGCTATGGCTGTGCTTTGCGCCTCGATTGGGCACGTTTTGACGCGCTACTCGGGCACGACCAACAAACTCTCAGCCTCTGAGCCCGCTCATGACCGGCGCTTGACCTTCGTCAAGCTGCTGCCGGCGCCTGTCCCCTAAGGTGGCGGGATCGCAATGACCAAGGAGCCGGCCCATGAAAACAACCTTCACGCAGCTGCTCGTTCATCTGGACGCTTCGCCGCAGGCCGCGCAACGGCTCGAGGCGGCGTGCCGCATCGGTCAGTCCCACGCTGCGGCCGTGACCGGCCTTTACGCCGTGACACCCAGTTTCGTGGCGTTGCCCTTCGCGCCCGAGGTCGGTCCGGGCGTGGCGTCGGCCTTGCGCGAGATTGATGACGAGTTGCGTACGCGCGCCCGCGCCGCGTTCGACCGCGTGCTGGCCAAGCCCGGCATGCAGGCCGCCTGGGCCGAAGTGGGCGACGACCCCATCATCGGCGTCTTTGCCCAGCAGGCCCTGTACGCGGACTTGCTGGTGCTCGGTCAGCACGATCCGGCCAGCACACCGGCGACCGGGGTGCCGGTCGATTTTGCCGAGTCCGTGATGGTTGCCAGCGGCAAACCGGCCTTGATCCTGCCCTACATCGGTGTGTCATCGTCCATCGGCGACACCGTGGTGCTTGCCTGGAAACCGACGCGCGAGGCGGCGCGGGCGGTCAGCGCTGCGCTGCCCTTGCTGCAGCGGGCCAGGCGCGTGCACGTCCTTTCCTGGTCAGGCGCGGACGAGGCGGTGAGCGGCCAGCGGCTGGACCTGGACAGTTATCTCAAACTGCACGGCGTGGAAGCGACCTGGCACCGCGAGACAGGAGAGCCCGAGTTGCTCGGTGAGTTGCTGCTGTCGCGCGCCTTCGACCTGGAGGCCGACCTGCTGGTGATGGGGTGCTACGGCCACAGCCGCGCGCGGGAATGGGTGCTGGGCGGCACGTCCCGCACGGTGTTGCAGTCCATGACCCTGCCGGTGCTCATGGCGCACTGACGGAGCGGGTACGGCTGGACGCTTGGGACCGGCGGTGACCGGGGCGTTTTTGTGCTCGGACTATTCCTAGACGGCATAGGAGCTCGGGCCTTCCGAATCCGGACTACTCCGAGGCGTGCATTCAGCCGCTGCCTATGGCCGCAAGGCCCGGTCGCGGTCACAGTAGGGTCATGCTTTCAAACCAGGCCCCCCTCAAGGTTTTTATCGTTGATGACTCCGTCCTGATCCGGGACCGCGTCGCTGCCATGCTCGAAGCCAGCGCGATGAGCGTCGTGGGGCGAGCCGCCACGCCGCAGGATGCAATCGACGGCATCCTGGAGGCGTCGCCCGATGTGGTGGTGCTGGACGTCCAGCTCGACGGCGGTTCCGGCCTGCAGGTTCTGCGCGCCGTCCGCCAGGCCGCACCGGACATCGCCTTTGTGGTGTTCAGCAGCAATTCTGGCCCCGCCTACCGTAAACGTTATTTCGGGGAGGGCGCTGAAGCTTTCCTTGACAAAAACACCGAATTTGATCAGCTCGTGCAGACCGTGGCGAAAGCCTCCCGGTATGTCGCGTGCTGACGCCTGAGTCACCCAAGGAGGACCCCATGTCTACAGCCACCCTCGAAGCCGTCGTCGCCCCCATCCGCATCGTGCCCCGGCAAGCCGCTCCCGCCGCCGGATCGGTCGCGCCCCTCATGACACATTGCTCCACCTGCCACCTGCGGGACCTGTGCCTGCCCTGCGGCATGACGGGCAGTGACGTGGAGCGGCTGGATAGCCTGATGTTCAGCCGGCGCAAGGTGAAGGCGGCCCAGACGCTGTACCGTGAAGGGGACCGTTTCCAGTTCATCTATGCCGTGCGCAGCGGCACCTTCAAGTCCAGCCTGACCCTGGCCGATGGCCGTGAGCAGGTGGGCGGGTTTTACATGGCCGGTGAACTGATGGGCCTGGACGGGGTCGCCAATGGCGCGCACGCCAGCAGCACCACGGCGCTGGAAGACACCGAAGTCTGCGCCATCCCCTTTGCCCATTTCGCCGAAGTGGCGGCGAGCAACCCTGGCATGCAGCACGTGGTCACCCGCTTGATGAGCCGCGAGATCGTGCGCGAGCACAGCCTGATGGTGTTGCTGGGCAGCATGAATGCCGAGGAGAGGCTGGCGGCATTTTTGCTGAACCTGTCGCAACGCATGAAGGCGCGCGGCTATTCGGCCAGCGAGTTCCACCTGCGGATGTCGCGTGCCGAGATCGGCAGCTACCTCGGCATGACACTTGAAACGGTGAGCCGGACCTTTTCGGCCTTCCAGCAGCAGCGTCTGCTCGAGGTGGACAAGCGCCACATCCGCATCACCGACCTGGACGGCCTGACCCGGGCTTTTGAGACGCGCGTGCACTGAACGCGTGTTGAGCGGCGGGCCCTGTCATGAAGTACAAGGACTATTACGCCGCGCTGGGTGTGCCGCGCGATGCGGACACCGAGCAGATCAAGAAGGCCTACCGCAAGCTCGCGCGCCAGCACCATCCCGACGTCTCCAAGGCGCCTGATGCCGAGGCCCGCTTCAAGGAAGCGGGGGAGGCCTATGCAACGCTGAAAGACCCCGAAAAACGTGCGGCCTACGACCAGTTGGGCCGCCGTCCCGCCGGGGAGGAGTTTGCGCCGCCTCCGCAGTGGCGTCATGATTTCGGTGCGGACGGCCAGGGGTTTGAGGGTGTTGACCTCGCCGACCTGCTGGCCGCCATGGGGCGGGGGCGCAGGCCGTCCCGGGGGCCGGTGCCGATGCACGGCCGGGATTATGAAACCAGCGTCCGCATCACCCTGGAAGACGCGCACCATGGGGCAAGCGTCAAGCTCGATCTGGCCGATGAGGAAGGCGGACGCACGCTCGAAGTCACCATTCCTGCAGGTGTGACCGAAGGCCAGAAGCTGCGGCTGCGCGGCAGGGGCGGAAAGGGTCACAACGGCGGGACCGATGGCGATATTTACCTTCACATCACGCTCGCACCGCACCGGGTGTTTCGTGCCGACCACCATGACCTGTACTTTGACCTCGCGCTGGCGCCCTGGGAAGCGGCGCTGGGTGCGGACGTGGAGGTGCCGACGCTGGACGGCCCGGTGCTGCTCACCGTGCCACCGGGGACACATTCGGGCCGCAAGCTGCGCCTGCGGGGACGGGGCCTGGCCGACGGCCACAGCGGCCGCGGCGACCTGTACGCCACCGTGCGCATCGATGTGCCAGCCAACCTGACCGAGCGGGAGCGCGAGCTTTTCGGGGAGCTGGCGAAGGTCTCGCGTTTCAACCCGCGCGCAGCTGCGGGCAAGGAGAAGTTTCATGGAACAACAGCTGCTTGACGTCGCATGGCTCGACGCACGCGAGGCCGTGACCCTGGCTGAACTCGCGCAAATCTGCGCCATGACTGTGGCCGAGCTCGACGAACTGATGGACTATGGCGTCCTGGTGCCGATGGAGGAGGTCCGGCAGGAGCGCCTGTTCAGCGCCGAATGTGTGATGCCACTGCGCACGGCCGGCAAGCTGCGCCAGGACTTCGACCTGGACCTGTTCACGGTCGGTCTCCTGCTGGGCTACCTGAACCGCATCGAGGCGCTGGAGCGGCAGGTCCGGTCCTTGCAGGCGCACCTGCCCGGCAACGCGTCCGTGGAGCGGCGCTAGCGCCGGCGGGCATCAGCGTTTTTTTTTGCCGGGAACGCTGCAGAACTGGTCGTAGAGCACTTTCATCACGTCAAGCGCCTGCGGGCTGTCGATGCGGTAATAAATGGCCTTGCCGTCACGGCGGGTGCTGACCAGGCCTTCGTCGCGCAACACGCCCAACTGCTGCGACAGGGTGGGTTGCAGGATGCCGACCGATTCCTCGAGTTCGCCCACACGCATCTCGCCTTGTGCCAGCTGGCACAGCAAGAGCAGGCGATCCGGATTGGACAGCACTTTCATCAGACGGCAGGCAGCATCGGCAGAACTGCGCAGGCTGCCGAGATCCATCACAGTGTCTGCGGGCATGGGAGGCACTCCTTTTGATTTGCGACAATGATATTATATTGACAAATATAATGTATGTAAATAGAATGTCTGAATCGAAACAGATCAAGCCGGAAAACAGACATGACACCTATTGTCAAAAGCTTTTTTGACCCCGCTACCTGGACCATCAGCCACGTGGTCCATGAGACGGAAGGCGGGGCCTGCGCCATCATTGATGCGGTGCTTGACTACGACGCCAGGTCCGGCCGCACCCGGACCACGTCCGCCGACAAGCTGGCGGCTTTCGTGCAGGAAAACAAGCTGCAGGTGGCATGGATCATGGAAACCCACGCCCATGCGGATCACCTGTCGGCGGCACACTACCTGCGCCGGAAGCTGGGCGGAAAAATCGCCATCGGGGCGGCCATCACGCAGGTGCAGACCACCTTCAAGCGCATCTTCAACCTCGAGCCCGGGTTCCAGGCCGACGGCCGCCAGTTCGACCGCCTGCTGCAGGACGGTGAGACCCTGGCGATCGGTGCGCTCCAGGTCCGGGCCCTGTCGGTGCCTGGCCATACGCCGGCCTGCATGGCCTACCTCATCGGCGATGCCGTGTTTGTGGGTGATACCCTGTTCATGCCCGATGTCGGCACGGCGCGTTGCGACTTTCCCGGCGGGGACGCCTCCGCCCTGTACCGGTCGGTGCGCAGGCTGCTGAGCCTGCCGCCTGAAACCCGCCTGTTCATGTGCCACGACTACCCACCCGAGGGCCGGTCCCCCGTCTGGGAAAGCACGGTCGCCGAGCAGCGCGCGAAAAACATCCATGTCCATGACGGGGTGAGCGAGGGCGAGTTTGTGAAGATGCGCACCGCCCGGGACGCCACGCTCGACATGCCCACCCTGATCCTGCCTTCGGTGCAGGTCAATATCCGCGCCGGCGAGATGCCACCTGCCGAGGACAACGGGGTGTCTTATCTCAAGATTCCGCTCAATGCGCTGTGATCGGGTGCTGCTCTTTCATCCGGGACGGGGCGGCGCGCTGCCGGAAAAGCGGCGGGAGATTGATATGAAGCAAGTTCAGAAACAGCGCCTGAACCGAATATTGAAAAACAGGCTGCCGCTCCGGAGGCTGACGCTCAGCAGCCTCGGGCAGGTCAAAGGACAAATAATGAAGATGAAGAAATTGCAGGTCCCCATGTTTCAGGTGCTGGCCGTGGTGCTGGGCCTGGCGTTCAGCGCAGGCCCGGCGCGCGCCGTCACGGCCGTCGAGGTGCCGGTGGTGCAGATCCGGGCGAAGGCGGTGCCCACGGGCTTCGAGCTCGACGGTGTGGTCCAGCCGGTGCAGCAAAGCACCTTGTCGGCGCAGGCGTCGGGACGGGTGGCCTCCCTGCTGGTAAAGGCGGGTGACCGTGTTCGTGCCGGGCAGTTGCTGGCCACCATTGACGATCGCGAGACCCAGACCGGCGTGCAGCGCAGCCAGGCGCAGGTGGCGCAGGCCGAGGCCGAGTTGCGCAATGCACGGGCCAACGCCGAGCGCTCGCGGGAGTTGCAGGCCATGGGTTTTGTCAGCAAGGCCGCCCTCGACACCGCCAACACGCAGCTCAACGCCGCGCAGGCCGGACGCGACCAGGCCGCCGCGGGTTCCCGCCAGTCGGCACTTGCGCAGGGTTTCACGCGCGTGACCGCTCCGTATGACGGCTGGGTGTTGCAGACCCTGAGCGAAGCGGGCGACCTGGCCATGCCGGGCACGCCCCTGCTGACGCTGTATGCGCCGCTGCCCTTGCGTGCCGTCGTGCAGGTGCCGGCGACGCTGGGCGGCATCGCCCGGTCGGCCAGCCGGGTGGAAATCCAGGGCCCGGCCGGCAAGGCCGGGCCGCAGTGGCTGGTGCCGGTGGCGCGCAGCGTGTTGCCCTCGGCGGACCCGGTATCCCAGACCGTCGAGTGGCGGCTGGAGCTGCCGACCGCCGGCGCGGAGGGCCTGGTGCCCGGCCAGCAGGTGCGTGTGCGTTTTGTCGGCGGCGCGTCCGAGCGCATGGTGGTGCCGGCCTCGGCCGTGGTCCGGCGCGGTGAATTGACCGCGGTGTATGTCGTGGCCGGGCAGGGTTTTGCGCTCAGGGCGGTGCGGCTGGGCCCCGACCACGGCGCGGCCGGCGTGGAAGTGCTGGCGGGCCTGACCGCCGGTGACAGCGTGGCGCTGGACCCGGTGCGTGCCGGCCTCTCCGGTGCCCGTCCGCAAACCGCTGCGCGCTGAGGTGGCCATGAACGATCCCACCTCTTCCGGTTCCACCCGCCTCGGCGCCTCAGGCCGCATGGCGGCGGCCTTCCAGTCCAATGCCATCACCCCGTTGCTGGCCCTGATGGCCCTGCTGCTGGGCCTCTTTGCCGTGCTGGTCACGCCGCGCGAGGAGGAGCCGCAGATCAACGTGACCATGGCCAATGTGCTGATCCCGTTTCCCGGGGCCAGCAGCGAAAACGTGCAGAACATGGTGGCCCGTCCCGCCGAGCAGGTGCTCAGCCAGATTGCCGGTATCGAACACACCTACTCGGTGGCCCGGCCCGGCCTGGCCGTGCTGACGGTGCAATTCAAGGTGGGCGTGCCGCGCACCGAGGCGCTGGTGCGCCTGTACGACGTGCTCAACGCCAACCAGGACTGGCTGCCGCGTGACCTGGGCACACTCGCGCCCATCGTCAAGCCCAAGGGCATCGACGACGTGCCGGTGCTGGCCGTCACGCTCTGGAGCGGCGATGCGCTGGCCGCCAACGATCTCGAACGGGTGGCGCGCACCCTGGAGATGGAACTCAAACGCGTGCCGGGCGCGCGCGAGGTGCAGACCATAGGCGGCCCGGGCCGGGCCGTGCATGTGTGGCTGGACCCGGTGCGCCTGCGCGAACGCGGGGTCGATGTGCTGGGGCTCAAGCAGACGCTGGCCGCTGCCAATTTCGGCATGCCTTCGGGTTCGGTGCTGGACCCTTCGGGCCCGACCCCGCAGATGCTCAGCGTGGAGACCGGCGAGTTTCTCTCCTCCGCGGAGGAGATCGGTTCCCTGGTGGTTGGTGTCAGCAACGGCAAGCCGGTTTATCTGAGCGAGGTGGCCCGCATCGAGGCCGGTGCCCAGTTGCCGCAGCGTTATGTGTGGTTCACGCCGGGCGCGGCCGTGACGCAGGCCGGCCCGACGGCCACGGCGCCACCGGCAGCGGGGCAGGTTTATCCGGCGGTGACGCTGACCGTGACCAAGAAGCCCGGCGAAAACGCCGTCGATGTGGCGCGTGCCGCCAATGCCCGCCTGGCGGAGTTGCGCAACACGGTGATCCCGGCCAACATCCAGACCACCGTCACGCGTGACTATGGCGAGACTGCCGCGGAAAAAGCCAACAAGCTGATCCAGAAGCTGGCCTTTGCCACAGGTTCGGTGATTTTGCTGGTGGGTTTCGCCCTGGGCCGGCGCGAGGCGGTGATCGTCGGCGCCGCCGTGATCCTGACGCTGATGGCCACGCTGTTTGCCAGCTGGGCCTGGGGCTTCACGCTGAACCGCGTGTCGCTGTTTGCACTGATTTTTTCCATCGGCATCCTGGTGGACGATGCGATTGTGGTGGTGGAGAACATCCACCGGCACCAACAGCTCTTTCCGGAGAAGTCGCTGGCCGACATCATTCCCGGTGCGGTTGACGAGGTCGGTGGGCCGACCATCCTGGCGACCCTCACGGTGATTGCCGCACTGCTGCCCATGGCCTTTGTGAGCGGCCTGATGGGCCCCTACATGAGCCCGATCCCGATCAACTCCAGCCTCGGCATGGCGATCTCGCTGGCCATTGCCTTTACCGTCACGCCCTGGCTGGCGCTCAAGCTCATGAAGTCGCATGGTCCGGGGCACGGCCACGAGGCCGCGGCAACCCCTGGCGGGCTGGGCCCCAAGCTGCAACGCTTTTTCACACGCGTCCTGACGCCACTGCTCGACAGCGCGCGCAAGCGCTGGCTGCTGCTGGCCGGCATCCTGGTGGCCTTGCTGCTGTCGGTCGGGCTGACCATGGTGCAGTGGGTGGTGCTCAAGATGCTGCCCTTTGACAACAAGAGCGAGTTCCAGGTGGTGGTGGACATGCCAGCCGGCACGCCGCTGGAAAACACCGCGGCCGCCCTGCACGAGATGGGGACGTTTCTGGCGCAGCAGCCCGAAGTGCGCGACCTGCAGGGCTATGCCGGCACCGCCAGCCCGATCACCTTCAACGGCCTGGTGCGCCAGTACTACCTGCGTGCCGAGTCCGAGCAGGGGGACCTGCAGATCAACCTGGTGGACAAGGCACACCGCAGCGACAAGAGCCACGTGATCGCCCAGCGCCTGCGCCCGGAACTGGAAAAAATCGGCGCGCGCCATCAGGCCCGGGTCAAGGTGGTGGAAGTGCCGCCCGGCCCGCCGGTCATGAGCCCGCTGGTGGCCGAGGTCTACGGTCCGGACGAGGCCGGCCGCCAGGCGCTGGCCCGGCGCATCGCGGCTGCCTTTGCGGCCACGCCCGACATCGTCGGCATCGACACCTCGCTCAAGGAAGACGCGCCGCGCGCCCAACTCACGGTACGCCGGCAACGCGCCGAGTCGCTGGGCATTCCGGTGGCGGCGATTGCCCAGACGGTGCAGGGTGCGCTCTCGGGTGCGGATGCCGCCTACATGCACGATGGCCAGTCCAAGAACCCGGTGCCGGTTCGCCTGCAATTGCCGCTGGACAGCCAGGTCGGGCTCGATGCCTTGCTGGCCCTGCCCATGAAGGCCGCCAACGGCCGCATGGTGCCGCTGTCGGAGCTCGTGCGCGTGGACCGGGGCGTGATCAACAAGCCGCTGTTCACCAAGGACCTGCAACCTGTCAGTTATGTGTTCGGCGACATGGCCGGCAAGCTCGACTCGCCGCTGTATGGCCTGTTCAGCATCCGGCCCAAGCTGGCGCAGGCGGCCCTGCCCAACACCGGGGAGCTGGGCGAATACTGGATCAGCCAGCCCTCCGATCCTTACCGGCAGTACGCAGTCAAGTGGGACGGCGAGTCGCAGATCACCTATGAGACTTTCCGCGACATGGGCACGGCCTACGGTGTGGGCCTGATCCTGATCTACCTGCTGGTGGTGGCGCAGTTCAAGAGTTACCTGGCGCCGCTGGTGATCATGGCCCCGATTCCGCTGACCATCATTGGCGTGATGCCGGGGCACGCGCTGCTCAACGCCCAGTTCACGGCCACCAGCATGATCGGCATGATCGCGCTGGCCGGCATCATCGTGCGCAACTCCATCCTGCTGGTGGACTTCATCGAGCTGCAGGTCGCGCAGGGCATGGCCTTCAAGGAGGCCGTGGTGAGTTCGGCCGCCGTGCGCGCCCAGCCAATTGCGCTGACCGGCCTGGCCGCGATGATTGGCGCCTTTTTCATCCTGGACGATCCCATCTTCAACGGCCTGGCGATTGCGCTGATCTTCGGCATCCTGGTGTCCACGCTGCTGACGCTGGTGGTCATTCCGGTTCTCTATTTCGCGCTGTACCAGCATCGGGTGGGCCCGCCTGCCGCGCGCAGTGAAGCCGCCTGAGTGACGGACTGATTCTTCAACCCGAACCAAGGAGACATGACATGGCCAAAATCATCATCATGGGCGCCGGCTTAGGTGGCATGCCGGCTGCCTACGACATGCGCGAGCTGCTGCCGCCCGAGCACCAGATCACGGTGGTCAGCGCGGTGGATTACTTCCAGTTCGTGCCTTCCAACCCCTGGGTGGCGGTGGGCTGGCGCAAGCGGGACGACATCGTGCTGAAGATCGCCCCCCTGCTGGAGCGCAAGGGCATTGCCTTTGTGCCCAAGGCTGTCACCGCCATCGACGCCGAGGCCAGGCGCCTGACGCTGGAAGGCGGCGACAGCCTGGACTACGATTACCTGGTGATCACCACCGGACCCAAGCTCAGCTTCGACGAGGTTCCCGGCGCCGGTCCCCACGGCGGGCACACCCATTCCGTGTGCACCGTGGGACATGCCGAGGCATTCTGGGCGGAGTACCAGGAGTTTCTCAAAAGCCCTGGCCCGGTCGTCATCGGCGCCATGCCGATGGCCAGCTGCTTCGGGCCGGCCTACGAGTTTGCCTTCATCCTCGACGCCGACCTGCGCAAGCGCAAGCTGCGTCACCTGGTGCCCATCACCTTTGTGACCAGCGAGCCCTACATCGGCCACCTGGGCCTGGGCGGTGTCGGCGACAGCAAGTCCATGATGGAGTCGGAGATGCGCGGCCACGACATGAAGTGGATCACCAACGCCAAGACCACGCGTGTCGAGGACGGGAAAATGTTTGTCACCCAGGTCGATGACCTCGGCAATGTGTACAAAGAGCATGAAATCCCGTTCAAGCTGTCCATGATGCTGCCGGCCTTCAAGGGCGTGGATGCGGTGGCAGCGGTGCCGGGGCTGTGCAACCCGCGCGGTTTTGTGCTGATCGACGAACACCAGCGCAGCAAGGCCTGGCCCAACATCTTTGCGGCCGGCGTCTGCGTGGCCATCCCGCCGGTGGAGGTCACGCCCGTGCCGACGGGCGCGCCCAAGACCGGTTACATGATCGAGACCATGGTCACCGCGAGCACCCACAACATCGCCGACGAGCTTGCCGGCCGGCCGGTGCAGGCCAAGGCCACCTGGAACGCGATCTGCCTGGCCGACATGGGCGACACCGGGGCCGCCTTTGTGGCCCTGCCGCAGATACCACCGCGCAACGTGAACTGGTTCAAGAAGGGCAAATGGGTGCACCTGGCCAAAATCGCGTTCGAGAAGTATTTCATCCGCAAGATGAAAACCGGCAACTCGGAGCCGGTGTATGAGAAGTACGTGCTCAAGCTCTTGGGCATCGTGCGCCTGAAATAGAACCCGTTTTTTGTTTTTGTTTTTTTAACTCCTGGAGAATTTCATGACTGTCGAACGTTACATCCGCATCATTGCCGGCCTGTTCATCCTGGTGTCCCTGGCGCTCGGCGTTGAGGGCAGCCCGCTGTTCGTGAGCAAGTGGGCCCTGGCCTTCACCGCCTTTGTGGGCTTCAACCTGTTCCAGTTCGGGTTTACCAACGTGTGCCCGCTCGGCTTCATCCTCAAGAAGCTGGGCGTGCCCGAGTCCCGCGTCTCCTGCGGCGCCTGAGCATGAGCGACACCCTCGTCCAGGTCAGCCTGGTCCAGCAGCACGACTACCGCTTTGAGATCCAGTTTGGCGGGGCCATTCCGGTGCTGACCGGTGATGAACCGGCGCCACTGGGGACCGGGCTCGGGCCCTCGCCGGTGCAATTGCTCAGCGCCGCCGTCGGCAACTGCCTGAGCGATTCGCTGCTGTTTGCGCTGCGCAAGTTCAAGCAGGCCCCGGAGCCGATGCGCTGCGACATCACCTCGCAGGTGGGCCGCAACCCGGAAGGGCGCCTGCGTGTGCTGGCCATGACCGCGCAGCTGACGCTGGGCGTGCCGGCGGCCTCGCTGCAGCACCTGGACCGCGTGCTCGAGCAGTTCGAGGCGTTCTGCACCGTCACCCAGAGTGTGGGGCAGGGCATCCCGATCACCATCGAAATTTCTGACAGCGCCGGCCAGCGCCTGAAATAAGCCGTGCCGGTCTTCCATGCCTTCCACTTCCAGGTCCAGGTCCATCGGGAATTTTTCATGAAAACAGGCGCCAGCCCTTGCCAGGAAAGATCAAGAAGCTATCAAAACGGTAGTGTCGGGGCATGACTTCCAGCCTGTCTTCCTCTGCTGCTTCTTTCCCTGCGTCCTTCGCGTTGCTGCCGCCCGACGATGCGCAGCGTGCCGTGCTGCACAACGAGCTGCATGCGCGGCCGTCGGCCCGCGTGCGGCTGCCGGCACTCATCATTTATGTGGCGGTGCTCAACGCCGGCGTGACCCGCGAGCAGGAATGTGAACACCTGCGCCGCCTGCCGGGGCAGCAGGATTTGCCGCAGGACAGCCTGAACGGCAACTTCCTGAGCCTGCGCTGCGGCGGCTACAGCGTGCAGTGGGAACGGCACACCGAGTTCACGCGTTATGCCGTTGTGCAGGCGCTGCCCGCCAGCGCGCTGCTGGGTGCCGCCGAGCCGCCCCTGCTGTCGGCCCCGGTGGTGGCACCAGGCTGGTTGCCCGGCATTCCGGGGCGCACAGTGGCGGCCATCCAGCTGGCCCTGGTGCACGGCGATCTGTCCGGCGAGGCGGCGCTGATGGCGCAGGCGCTGGCCTGGTTCGGCGGCCGGGCCGTGGTGGCTTCACAGCTGGGCAACGGCCACTCGTGGGCGGTGACCGCATTTCACCTCGATGCCGACGGGTTCGAGCGCATGCTGGTGATTGCACCGCCGGGGATGACCGAGATGCGCGCCGGCCGCATTTCCCAGCGCCTGCTGGAACTCGAGACCTACCGCCTGATGGCCTTGCGCGGTTTGCCCGTGGCCAAGGCGCTGGGCCCCATGCTGGCCGAGGCCGAGGGGCAGCTGGCCGACATCACGGCACGGCTCGAAAACAAGTCGGCCTCCGACCAGGACCTGCTGGACACGCTGGTGTCGCTGGCGGCCCGCGTGGAGCGCGCGACGGCCGAACACGTCTACCGTTTCTCGGCCACGCGGGCCTACAGCGCGCTGGTCGGGCAGCGCATCGCCGAGCTGCGCGAAAAACCCATTTCCGGCACCCAGCTCCTCGGCGAATTCATGCAGCGCCGCCTGTCGCCGGCCATGGCCACCGTGGCAGCGACGGCGCAGCGGCTGGCTTCCCTGTCCGAGCGGGTGTCGCGCACCAGCGCGCTGCTGCGCACCCGGGTGGATATCGCCACCGAGGTGCAGAACCAGCAATTGCTGGAAAAACTCACGCGCGGGCAGGAGCTGCAACTGCGCCTGCAATCCACGGTGGAAGGCCTGTCGATTGCGGCCATCTCGTATTACGTGGTGAGCCTGCTGCTGTATGTGGGCAAGGCGTTCAAGGCCGCCGGTGCGCCCGTCAACCCGGAGATCGCCGCCGGAGCCCTGATCCCGCTGGTGTTGTGGGGCGTGTGGCGCACCACGCGCCGCATTCACGAAAAAATCCGCGCACCCTGAGCTTGCGGCATCCGGCGCACGCGCCGGACGCAGGCTGCCCTACCCGTTCCCCATTTTATTTTTCACCTTGTTACCAGGAGTTCCCCATGAAAACTGCCCATGATCTCGTCGCCGCTGCCAAAACCCGCGTCCGGGAAATCACCGTATCCAACGCTGACATCTCCCTGCAGGAAGCCGATGTGCTGGTGGATGTGCGCGAAGCCGACGAATACGCCGCCGGCCACATTGCCGGCGCGGTCCTCGTCCCGCGCGGCCTGCTCGAATTCAAGTTCAGCAGCACCCCGGCGCTGCAGCCGCGCGACCTGAAGATCGTGCTGTACTGCAAGACCAGCGGTCGCGCCGCTCTGAGTGGTGCGGCCCTGCACGAGATGGGCTACCTGAACGTGCGGTCGATTGCCGGCGGCATCGATGGCTGGGTCGCGGCCGGCAAGCCGGTGGTCAAGCCGGAGGCGCCGTCCTTTGAATGATGCTCTGCAGGTTGTTTGTGCGCATGGCCGGCAGCGGCTGCAGGGCGTCTGGCCATGAAGTGGCTGGACCGCATCCCGCTGGTCTGGCTGGTCGTCCTGGCGCTCTGGATGGCCGTGGCGCCGATCACGCCCGAGCCGCACCTGATTGAAAAATTGCGGATGCTGGGCCAGGGCACCTTGTCCCGCCCCCTGGACATCTTCGACCTGTTCATTCACACCATGCCCCTGGTGCTGCTGGCGCTGCGACTCTGGCGCCGGGTGATGGCCGCACGCGCCGGCGCCGGGGAGCGCTGAGCCTGCAGGCCCTCGCCGCGCCTTCAGGGGGCGGCAGCCGGAAACCCGACCGTCTGCGACAGGAGGACTTGCTGGTCGTGGCTCAGGCCCAGCGCGTCGGCGATGGCCGTGCGGTCTATCCAGGCGCGTATCACCGTGGCCAGGCCGCTGCTGGCCGCAAACAGATAGACATTCTGCGTGATGGCGCCGGCGGCGACGTGGGCGAAGGCTTCGCGCTGGGCGGCCGGCACCAGCGACATGCGCGGGTGGTTGGCGACGTAGACCAGGTCCAGGGGCGCCTCATCGACAAAGTCCTGGTAACCGGTTACACGCCGCAGATCGGCGCCGGCGACCAGTTGCAGTTGATGTCCGGCGGCGTCGTAGCGGTAGGCACCCTCGGGCAAGGCCACATACATGTCGATTTCCTGCGCATTGAGGGCCGAGGGTGCGGTGCGCCCGCCATCGGGCCGGTTCACACCGCAGGCGGCCCAGAGCAGGCCGGACAGCAGCGCCAGTGGCAGCGGGTCCGGCTTGTAGTCGCGACGCGACTGGCGTTGGGCCAGCGCCTGCATCAGCGGCAGACCGGCTTGCCGGTCGGGCGGCGGCAGGCTGATCAGGGCGGCGGCGTTGCCGAGGGCCGGTTGCGGCCGCAATTTGCCCATCATGCCGAGGGCGAGCTTGGTCAGGGTGGTCATGGCCTTCCTCCTTGTTTCCGGTTCTTCCTAGACCGCTTTGGTCATGTAGCCCATCCACGGCCAGTAGGTCAGCGCGAAGACAACCAGCAGCGCCATGGCGGCCAGCGTGATCACCAGGCCGGTGCGCACGAAGTCGCGCGCATCGAAGGTGTCCGTGCCGTAGGCGATCATGTTTTGCGGCGCGTTGACTGGCAGGATGAAGCCGAAACTCACCACGAACTGCAGCAGCATGGTCATGCCGACCACGTTGATGCCCGGCGTCTGCACCGCCGTCAGCACGCTGATGATGATGGGGATCATGGTGGAGGCCAGCGCCGTCGCGCTGGCAAAGCCGAGGTGGATCACGATCAGGAACAGCGACAGCAGCATCAGGATCGCAAAGGCGCTGGCCTGCTGCAGCCCCAGGTGCTGGACGATCAGGTTGGCCAGCCAGCCGGCCGCGTTGGTTTTCAGCAGGGCGGTGCCGACGCTGATGCCGACGGCAAACAGGATCACCGTGCCCCAGGGGAAGCCGCGCTGCGATTCCTTCCAGTCCATCACGCCCAGGCGTGGCATCAGCATCAGGGCGATGGCCGCGATGGTGGTCGACGAGGTGTCGAAGTTGTGCAACACTTTTTCGGTGGCCCAGAAGCCCAGCAGCACCAGCACGATGGCCAGCAGTTTCCACTGCCGCAGCGTCATCGGCCCGATGGCTTCAAGCTGCTGCCGGATGGTGGCCTGGCCGCCCGCGATTTCCTTCATCTCCGGTTTCATCAGGCGGGTCATGATGAAATACACCGCCACGCTCAGCACGGCCGAAAACGGCGCACCGGCAATGAACCACTCCGTCCAGCTGATGCTGGTGCCGAACTGCTTCTCGATGAAACCGATGGCCACCATGTTTTGCGCCGCAGCGGTCTTGATGCCGATGTTCCAGACGCTGGCGGTTTGTGCCGCGGTGATCACCAGCAGGCCGGCAAAGCGGCTGCGCCTGTCGACCTTGAAGGCCAGGATGAAACCCATCATGATGGGCACCAGGCAGGCCACGCGCGCCGTGGTGCTGGGCACGATGAAGGACAGCAGGAAACCCGTGACCATGGCGCCGATCACGATGTGGTTGGTGCCCGCGTCCACCTTGGACAGAACCTTCAGCGCGATGCGTCTGTCCAGCCCGGTGGCGGACATCGCCGCGGCAATGAAGCAGGCCGCCGCCACCAGCGCCACGGCACTGTTGGAGAAGCCGGACAGGGCCAGGCCGAGCGCGGCACCGGTGCCCATGTCGGGGCCGGCCGGCTTGGCTGCGTCGGGCGCGTAGGCCAGCAGAAAGATCATGAGCGCGCCTATGACCACCGAACTCACGGCGTAGTCGAGCGCCTCGGTCATCCAGACGATCACGGCAAAGGCCAGGATGGCCAGCATCACCTGGCCGGCGGCGGGCAGGCCCTGCAGGGCCGGCATCCAGACGATGGCCAGCAGGGCCGCCAGCGCGGCGAGCAGGCCGACCCGCTTGACGATGTCGCTGCCGGGCTTGCCGGGCGCGGGGGCGCTCGGTGGCGTAAGGGTTGGCGCCATGGGTGCAGGGTTCATCGGGGTCTTTCTTGGGTGGATGGAGTGGGTGGCTTGGCCATGCATGCCTTATTGAGTGCGTTGCCCGAGCCGGCGCAGTTTGGCCAGCCAGCGGCTGCCGTCGTCCGCCTTGAAATCGCCGACCATGCCAATCAGTGTGGTGTGGACCGGGGCGATGCCGACGAAGCCCAGGATGTTGCGCTCCAGCGACTTGACGCTGTGGGCGCGAAAATACCAGCGGTACACCAGCGCCGGCATGCCCATGGTCACCACCACACGGGCCGATCGGCCTGCCAGCCCTTTGTTGGTGAAGGTCGCGCGGCCCGCTTCGTGTTCAAAAGCAAAGCCGGGCCTGGCCACCTGTTCCAGGAATCCCTTGAGCAGGGCCGGCATGTCGCCCAGCCAGAGCGGGAAGAACAGCACGATGTGTTCGGCCCAGCGGATATCGGCCTGCGCCTGCTGCAAGCCGGCGGGCAGTGCGCCTTCCTCCCAGGCCTGCTGGCTGCGCAGCAGCGGAAAATCAAGCGCGGCGACCTGGATGCAGCGCACGCTGTGCCCGGCTTCTTCCGCGCCCGCGGCATACGCATCCGCCAGGGCGTGACACAGGTGGGGCGCGGTGCTGTCGGGGTGGCCCTGGATCAGGACGATGCGTTTCGCCGTCATGTCGCGGCATCCTTGCTGGCTGCGCTGAGCTGGCGCACGGCACGGGCCAGCAGCGGGGCCATGCGTATCGCGTTGGTCGGGTGGGGGATGGTGTCGCAGGTCAGCAAACGCGTGACGCCTGCTTCGAGCAGCTGGCGCTGGGCCTCGGCATCGAAGAGCGCATGCACGCCCAGGCAAATCGGCGCGCCCAGACCGGCCTTCTTCAGGAGCCGCGTGGCAGCCAGCATGGTGTGCCCGGTAGAAATGATGTCGTCGAGCAGCACCGGTGTCCGTTCCGGCCAGCGTTCCCGGCTGGCCAGCCGGACCCCTACCTCGCGGTCGCCGCGCCGTGTCTTGGTCAGCACGGTCCAGGGGGCGCCCGCCAGACCTGCCACCTCGGCAACCCATTGTTCGCTTTCCTGGTCGGGTCCGATCAGCCAGGGCGCTTCCACGTGGCTGCGCAGCCAGCGCGCGATCAGCGGCGCGGCCGGGATGACCTGCGTACGGATGGTGTACACCTCGGCCAGGCTGTGGATGCGGTGCAGGTGCGGATCCACGGTAACCAGAAAGTCCAGCGAAGCGGACAGCAGCCGGGCAAAGCTGCGGGAGGTCACCGCCTCGCCAGGCTGGAAGCGTTTGTCCTGCCGCATGTAGGCCAGGTAGGGCGCGACCAGCCCGACCTGCCGGGCGCCCAGCTCGCGCGCCGCGTCGGCGGCAAAAATCAGCGGCAGGGTCTTGCCATCGGGCTGGTCCAGGCTGCCGGCCAGGACCACGCAACGGCCCTTGACCGGCGCGTCGATACGCACGCCAGTTTCACCGTCAGGAAACCGGTGCAGTTGCAGGCTGGCGACGTCGCAGCGCAGGCGGCTGGCGAGGCCGGCCGCGAGCTGCTCACCACCGGGGAGGGCCAGGACCAGCATCAGGCCTCTTCCATCACATGCACCGCTTCGGCCTGGCTGGTGGCGTACTCCAGGGCATAGGCGAGTTCGCCCGGCGTTGCCGCATGCAGCGTGAACAGCGGCTGGCCGCGCTCAACCACGGTGCCGAGCTGCACATTCATGTCGATGCCGGCACACGCCGCCGAGGGGGCACCGGCCAGTTTGGCGATGCGTGCCAGGCGCCGGTTGTCAATGGCGATCACCGTGCCGTTGTGCCGGGCCGGCACCGCTTGCTGGTGGGTGGCCACCGGCGGCTCGCGCAAGCCGCCCTGGGCCTCGCAGATCTCCTGGAACTTCTGCCAGGCGCGGCCGTCCGCCAGCACTGCGGTGGCCTGGGCCAGGCCGGACCCGGCGGGTGCCGCGCCGCCGAACTCGAGAATCTGGCCGGCCAGCTGCAGGGCACGCAGCGCGAGGTCGGCCGGCGCCCGCGTTTCGCGGCGCAACACGGCCAGCACGTCGCGCGCTTCCAGCGCGGGGCCGATGCCGCGGCCCACGGGGGCCACGCCGTCGGTCTGCACCACCCGCACCTGCATGCCCAGCGCCCGGCCGACCTGCTCGAGCTGTTGACCCAGCAGCTTGGCCGCATGGGCGCTGCGGACCTTGGCCGTCAGCCCGACCGGCATGTCGATCAGCACATGGGTGGCGCCGGCCGCGGCTTTCTTGGACAGGACCGAGGCGACGAGTTGTCCCTGGCTGTCCAGGTCCAGCGGGCGCTCCACGCGGATCAGGATGTCGTCCGCGGGGCTGAGCCGCACGGCGCCGCCCCAGACAATGCAGCCGCCGGTGCGGTCGACCACACGCCGGATCTGGGTCACGTCCAGGTCCACCGGCGCCAATGTCTCCATGGTGTCGGCGGTGCCGGCCGGCGAGGTGATGGCGCGCGACGAGGTCTTGGGCATGCGCAGCCCGCAGGCTGCGATGATGGGCACGATGATCATGGTGGTGCGGTTGCCGGGCAAGCCGCCCACACAGTGTTTGTCCATGACCAGGCCCTCGCCCCAGTGCATGCGCTCGCCCACGTTGACCATGGCGCGGGTCAACGCGATGGTTTCGTCCATGTCCAGATGGTCGCCGGCGCAGGCGGTGACGAAGGCAGCCAGCTGCAGGTCCGAGTAACGGCCGGCCGCCACGTCCGCGATCACCGCGTCGATGGCGGCCTGGCCGAGGCGGCGGCCGTAGACCTTGGCGCGTACATGGCTCAGCGATTCGAGCGGTGCGGGATGGTGCAGCGTAATTTCTTCCCCTGGCCGTGCATGAAGCAGGCGCCAGGCCGCTTCGGACAGGCCAGCCTCGTCGGCTGAGAGGAAGTCCCCGCTCACCACATTGAGCGTGGCCACGATGGTGTAGCCATTGAGCCGCAGTTCCACGCGCGACCGCGCCTCGAAGCCTTCCGAGTGGCAGATGGGGCAGTCGCGGTGCATGTAGAGCACCGGTTCCTGGTAAGTGTCGATGCCCAGCCGGCGCAGGCGCAGCCGGTTGGCAGCAGAAGGGGCCGTGACAGTGGAAGGGGCAGTGGCAGTGGCAGGGGGCGGCGTTGCTTGCATGGGCGGTCCTTTCGCGCCACTGTAGGCAAGGCGGGTATCGCTGGCCTTGATGCAGCGCAAGTCCGGCTTGACGGCCGCAGCTGCTGAACCGTTCGGGACCTTGGCCCCGGCTTTCCCCGGCTGCCCCACGTTGTGACAAATTACAGGCCCCACTGCTGCGCGTCAGCGGATGCCGGGTGGTGAGTTCTTTCCCGGTTGATATAAATCATGGCGCTTCCCGGCCGTGCGCCTAAAGTGTATTTGTCACCGTGTCGAAAGCATTGCCGCCGCTGCGGCTAGGACAACGATACAGGGTCGTCCCCACGGCCCGTTCACTGTGGCGTTCTGCGTCGCGGTCGTTGTCCGTTGTGCAGGCGGCTCCGACCTGGCGGACCTTGAGATGCGGTGACACCCGCGTTGCCCGCCTGCTGCCGGCCAGGACTGGTTGCCGCCATAAGGGACGCAGGTCGACCGCAGCATTTCCCGGGAGGTAACCCACCATGGCCGCCAAACAGCTTCTGTTCAGAGAGGATGCGCGGGACAAGATCCGCCGCGGCGTCGAGGCCCTTGCCGATGCCGTCAAGGTAACGCTCGGTCCACGCGGACGAACGGTGGTCATCGACCGCGAATTTGGCGCCCCCCAGATCGTCAACTCCGGCGTGGTGGTGGCCAGGTCCATTGAGCTGGAAGACCGTTTCGAAAACATGGGGGCGCAGCTGTTGCGCGAGGTGGCGGCGCGTACCAGCGAGATGGCGGGGGACGGTACCACCACCGCCACGGTGCTGGCGCACAGCATGATCCAGGAGGGCCTGAAATACCTGGCCGCCGGCATGAACCCGATGGACCTGAAGCGCGGCATCGACCACGCAATCGAGGTGGTTGTGGGTGAGCTCAAGGCGCTGGCACAGCCCTGCACCCTGTCGCAGGAAATTGCCCATGTCGCCACCATATCCGCCAACAATGACCGCTCCATCGGTGAGCTGGTGGCCAGGGCGATGGACAAGGTCGGCCGCGAAGGCGCAGTGTCGATCGAAGACGGCTCCGGCATGGCCAGCGAGCTGGAGGTAGTGGAAGGCCTGCAGTTCGATCGGGGCTACCTGTCCGCCTACTTCATCAACAATGCCGAGCGCCAGTCCACCGTGCTGGAAGATGTGGCGATCGTGCTGTACGACCAGCGCCTCTCGACGGTGAAGGACCTGGTGCCTTTGCTGGAAGCAGCCGCCAAGGCCGGCGCGCCCTTGCTGGTGATCGCAGAGGATATCGACAACGAGGCGCTGGCGACGCTGGTGATCAACAGCATGCGTGGCGCGATCAAGACCTGCGCGGTCAAGGCGCCCGGTTTCGGGGACCGTCGCAAGGCCATGCTGCAGGACATCGCGCTGCTGACAGGCGGACAGGTGATCGCCGATGAACTGGGGCTGACCCTGGAGAAGGCGACCTTCGAGCACCTGGGTCGCGCGCGCCGTGTCGAGGTGGAAAAAGACCGCACCACGATTGTTGGCGGTGCCGGTGAGCCCCGGCGAATTCAGGAGCGCGTTGCCGCCCTCAGGAAGGAGCGCGAAAACCTGAGCAGCGAGTACGACCGCAAGCAGCTCGACGAGCGTATTGCCAAGCTGTCGGGCGGCGTGGCGGTGATCAAGGTCGGTGCCGCCACCGAAACCGAACTGAAGGAGCGCAAGCTGCGCGTGGAAGATGCGCTGCACGCCACGCGCGCGGCGGTGGAGGAGGGCATTGTTCCTGGCGGCGGCGTGGCCCTGGTGCGTGCCCGCAAGGGGCTGCAGGGTCTGGCATTGCCGACGCTCGATCAGGATTCCGGGGTGAAGATCGTCGCGCGGGCGCTGGAGGAACCGTTGCGGCGCATCGTCATCAATGCAGCAGAGGAAGCGTCCATCGTGCTGGACCGGGTGGAAAATGCGAGCCCGCGCAGTTTCGGCTACAACGCCGGCACGCGCCAGTACGGCGACATGCTGGAGATGGGCGTGATCGACCCCGCCAAGGTCACCCGCCTGGCGCTGCAAAATGCCGGCTCGATCGCCAGCCTGGTGCTGACCATCGACTGCATGATTGCCAACGCGCCGCGCAAGGAGTCGCCCGGCGCACCCGCTCTGGGAGGACAGCCGGACCTCTATTGAACGCGGGCGCTGGCAAGCCCCTGTGGACCCGGATACCGAAAATCCATCACGCGTGCGCCGCACCGGGGGCGGCTCGCACCATGGCCATTTCATCGCCCGACAGCGGGTCCCCGGCATCGCGCAGGCGGTCGAGCACCGCGACGTTGGCCTCCGAGGCATCGCCGCGGCGGGCCAGCAGGCGTTCACGCAGCACCGGCAGGGGAGCTTCGCAGTGCACGATGGAAAACGGCACACCAAGCGCTTGTGCCAAGGCGTGTGCCTGATCCCGTTCGATGCGGTGCGGGAAAGCGGCGTCCAGGATCACCGGGTAACCTGCCTGCAGTGCTGTGCGCGCCAGGCCGAACAGCTGCGCATAGGTGCGCGCGGTGATGTCTGCGCGGTACAGGTCCAGCCCCCGGGCACTCGAATCCTCCAGCATGCCCAGGCCGTACAGGCGCTTGCGCTCCACGTCCGAGCGCAGCCGGATCGCGCCTTCCTGCTCGAGCAGGTGCTGCGAGACATAGGTCTTGCCCGACCCCGGCAGGCCGTGCATGATGGACAGCCAGGCCTGGCCCGGTCGCGCCCAGGCCAACGCGGTCGCCAGGTAACGGTGGGCCGCGGCGCTCCCGGCGCTGCGCAAGTGCGCCACCTGCGCGCGGACCAGCGCGCGGTAAACCACGGAAAACCGCAGTGCGGGCAGGCCGGCATGGTCGCCGGTGCGGTCCAGCCAGGCATTGAGGAAGCGGAAGCACAGGTCCTGCCGCTGGTGGGCAGCAAGGTCCATCACCACGAAAGCCGCATCGTCGAGAACGTCGATCCAGCGCAGTGCCGGGTCGAACTCGATGCAATCGAAGGCTGCGACATGCTCGTCAAGACGCACCACGTTGGCCAGGTGCAGGTCACCATGGCATTCGCGCACATGCCCGTCCGTCAGGCGGGAGGTCCACAAGGGCGCCAATGCGTCGGCTTCGGCGGTTAGCCAGGCTTGCAAGTTGCAGAACGCAGCATGGCTGGCCAATGGCCGGACACCTTCGAGCGCAGCCAGCGCGACGCGCCGGCGCTGGCCGGCGCTGGAAAAACCAGCCGCAGCCGCCGCGCGCGGCGCGCTCTGGTGGAAATCGGCCAGCAGCGCAGCCAGCTGATCCACGTCCTTGTTGTCCAGGGTGCCGGCGGCGATTCTTTCGCTGAAGAGAGCGCCCGGGGGAAAGCGGCGCATGCACACCGCGTACTCCAGCACCGGCCCGGCGCCGCCGATTTCGGGCGATGCGGTCATGCCGGTGATGCCTGTGACGCCCAGGTACAACCCGGGCGCCAGCCGCCGGTTGAGCCGGACTTCTTCCTCGCAGAAGTGGCGCCGGGCTGGCAGGGTGCTGTAGTCGACGAAGGGCAGGTGCACGGGTTTCTTGATCTTGTAGGCGGTGTCCGCGGTCAACAGCACCCATGAAATGTGGGTCTCGACCAGTTCCGCGCGCAAGGCGTCGGCCAGCGAGGTGACCAGGGCGCGGGCGGAGTTCAGGGCAGCATCAGGCGTTGGCATCATGCAGCCAGACTAAGCCGCCCCTGCGGCGCCGGGCTTGATGTCCGTCAATCAGCTTTGGGGCGCCGCTGCCGGGCGTTCCTTCCGGGCCGGAACTCGCAGCGGCTTGATACACCTCAATGCCCCGACCCCGCCGCTGCCTATAGTTTCAAAACCACCTCAGAGGAGCACGCAATGGACGGGATCCTGGTCGTCTTTTATTCCTACACCGGGACGTCACGGCGCCTGGTGCAACTGCTGTGCAGTCAACTCGGCTGGCCCTCGGGCGAAATTGTGGAGGAGCGAACCCGTTCCGGCGCGTCTGGCACGCTGCGCTGCGTGGTCGATTCCCTGCTGCGACGCCAGCCGCGCATCCGTTACCTGGGGCCGGACCCCAAGGATTTCGCAACACTGGTGCTGGTCTCCCCGATCTGGGCGTATCGCCTGGCCTCGCCGATGCGCAGTTTTGTGGCCGACCAACGCGATGACTTGCAGCAGGTGGGCGTGGTGTCGGTGATGGGCGGCAGCGGCGCACCGAATGCCGTGGCCGAAATTGAGCACCTGCTGGGTCGTGCCCCCCTGCTGGCGACCGCATTCACCACGCGTGAGGTCGACGACGGCAGTTGTGCCGGCCGTCTGGAGGCTTTTGGCCAGGCCCTGCAGACAGCCAGCCGGCAGGCCAGCCCGGTGCGTCCTGCCAGCTGGTCACCTCTGGCCGGCTGACCTGGTCCGGGATGCCGCCGCCGGCGACCCGGTGTCAAGGCGTGCGCACGTGGACCTTGCGGCCATCGCGGATGGTGGCGGGAGGGTAAACAATCACGGTCTGACCCGGTGTCAGGCCGCTGCGCAACCAGGCCTCGTTGTTGTTGCGGGCACCGACCTCGACCGGTTGCAGCCGGGCATAACGACCGTCCAGCCGGTAGACCGCCATGCCCTTGCCGTGAGGAAACAGCGCCCCCAGGGGTGCCAGCACGGCCTGCCCGATACTGGCCGTGACAATCCGGACCGACACCCGGAAGCCGTCGCCCATGCTGCGCCAGGCTTCGGGCGGGTTGCTGACGTCGATCAGCACGTTGACGCGCTGTTCTTCCACCCCCAGCGCCGAGACCTTGGTGAAAGCGGCCGGTTCCACCCGGCGCACCACGCCGTCGACGGACGGCCCGCCCCAGCGTTCGATCACCACGCGGCGCCCGGCCGTGGCCTGCACGGCGTCGGTGGTCAGCAGTTCGCTGATCACCTCCATCTGGAGGGGGTCGCCAATGTCGAGCAGGGCGGCACCCGCGGCAATGGTGGCCTCGCTGGGCTGCGGCACGCGCAGCACCACCCCGCTGACTGGCGACCGCACGCTCAGCGGCCGGGTGTTGCTGCTGCCGGCCGCCACCGGTTGCAGCAGCGCCGCCGCGGCCTGGGCCTTTTCCTGCAAGGCCATTTCCCGCTCAGCGTCGGCCACCTGCAGTTCGCGGCGGGCGCCTGCCAGCGCCAGGCGGACCGCATCAAGCCTTGAGGCCGACAGGAAGCCTTCACCCGCAAGCTTTTCGGTACGCTCCTTTTCCAGTTGAGCCTCCTGCAGGGAAATCCCGGCGCGTGCCACGCGGGCCGAGGCGCGCTCCACCCCGGCCGCGGCCGCTTTCAGCCGTGCCGTGGCTTCGCGCGTGCTGCGTTCATCGACCATCGACGACATGACCGGCATCAGTACGGCCACGACGTCGCCGGCGGCCACGCGGTCTCCCTCGCGCAGCACGATGCGCGCCACGCGTGCGGCCACCGGCGCCGAGACGGTGTAGCGGTCCTTTAGCCGGGTGCGACCATCCTCCTCGATGGACTGCTCGAAGTGCCCCTGTCGGACCACCGCGGTTTCGACCTCGACCGGTCGCGGCGAAAAGGCCCAGGCGAGCGCTGCAAGCACCGCGACGCCCGCCGCGATCCAGAGCCAGGTCGTTTTTTTCAGTTTCAGCACATTCATTCCCGGTTTCCCCTATTCCTTATTCCCTTGTCTTGAGCGCAGCCACCATGTCCAGCCGGTCGATGCGCCGCCGCACCACCAGGGCGCTGGCCACGCCGGCGGCGACCACGCAGATGGCCGCCCAGGCGTAGGTACGCGGCTGGATCACCACTGGAAACTGGAACTGGTCGGACTTCAGCAGTTCCGCGACCAGATGCACCAGGCTCCAGCCCATCAGCATGCCCAGCGGCAACGCAATGGCGATGCAGATGGCCAGTTCGCCGAGCAGCAAGACCGAGACTTCGGCGCGCGTGAAGCCCAGCACCCGCAGGCTGGCCAGCTCCCAGGTTCGCTCCGAGAGCGCAATACGTGCATTGTTGTAGACCACACCCACGGCGATCACGCTGGCGAACATGGTGAGAACCAGGCTCATGAGGCGGACGTTGCGTGCGCTGACCTCCTGCATGTTGCGCAGCAGGTTGGCCTTGCTGAAGGTGCCTGCCACGCGCGGCAGGCCCTGGCTGGCGGCCAGGAAAGCGGCCTCGCTGCCGCGCTGCAGTGCCACCGCGTACTGCGAAGCCACGTCGCCTTCGCGCATCAGGCGGTTCAGTGCGCGGCGCTCCATGTAGGCGTTCAGCCCCATCATTTCCTGCACGGTGGCTGCCAGTGTCAGCTGCAGCGTATCCCGGCGTCCTTCGAGCACCTCGGTGCGCACCGTGTCACCCACACGCAGGCCCAGCTTGCTGGCCAGGCGGTCGGTCATCACCAGGCCGCCATCGGGCAGCGGCACTTCCCGGCCGCGGATGTCGACGATGCGCCGAAGTTCGGGCCGTTCTGCATAACCCTGGATGAGGCCCCGCTCGCTGACCGGGCCGTTGACGAAACGTACCGGAACATCGCGGGTCGCCTCCACCGCGATGACACCGGGCAGGCGTGCCACCTCATGGCGGGCCTGGTTGCCAATGGGGTCGCTCATCCACAGGATCACGTCGCTGCGCATGGCCAGGGTGAACTGGGTATCCACAATATGGTCGATCGCGTCGCGTATGAAATTTCCCATCACCACGATGGCCACGGCCGCGGCCACGCCGGCCACCGACAGTCCGGTGCGCAACGGTCGGCGTTCCATGTTGCGCAGGATCATCTGCAAGGCCGGCTTGACGCCTTCGACGCCCAGGCGCTCCAGCAGCGTGCGCCTGAAGTGCCCGGGTGCGGGCGGGCGCATGGCCTCGGCCGGTGCCAGGCGCACCGTGGCGCCGATGGCACTGAGCGTGCCGAGCATGGCGGTCGCCAGCGTCAGGCCGGCGCCCACCACCAGCAGCCACGGCGCCAGGTGATGCTCGAAAGTCGGAAAGTAGAAGAAGTCGGCATACAGCCGCGTGAAGGCGGCGCCCAGCCAGTCGCCGAGCCAGATGCCCAGTGCGAGCCCCAGAAGGACGATCACCAGCACCAGCTTGAGGTAGTGCGCGCCTATGCTGCGGTTGGGATACCCCAGCGCCTTCAGGGCCGCGATCTGTTCTCGCTGTGTGGACACCAGCCGTGAGACCACCACATGCAAAAGAAAGGCCGCCACGCCAAGAAAGATGGAAGGCAGCACCGTGCCCAGCACCTGCTGCTCCTTGATCTCGGCGTCCAGCATCGCGTGTGACATCTGGTCCTCGCGGCCGTAGGCTTCTCCTGCACCGTAGCGTGCCAGAAGCCGGCTCATGCGGGCAATCACGTCGCGCTGCGACGCTCCCGGCGCGAGCTTGACGCTCACGCGGTTGAAGGCGCCCTGCATGTCGTAGGCCGCGGCCAGGGTGTCGCGGTCCATCCAGAACACCCCGAAGCCGCGCTGGTCGGGGCTGCCGCCGAGGCCGGCAAAAATATACTCCGGCGACAGCGCGATGCCCGCGATCAGCAGGGTGCGCTGTTTCCCGTTGATCAGGGCAGTGAAGGTGTCGCCCGGCTTCACGCCCCGGGATGCCGCAAAACCGGCCGACACCAGTGCCTCGATGCGCCCGTCGCTACGTGCGCCGGAGGAAGTGGCCGCCAGGTCCAGCGCCCGGCCGCGCGAGACGCTGACCTGGTTCATGCGCGGCAGCTGTTTGCGGTCCACGCCGATCAGCTGGCCGAGAATGGGGTCGCTCACACCTGGAAGCCCGATGCGCACCACCTGCTCGATCGTGGTCTGAACGTCGGCCACGCCGGGCACCTGCCGCAGCGTCTCGACCAGGGCATTCGGCGCGCGTTTGACCGTGGCGAACACGTCGGCGAAGCGCGCCTGGGTGTAAAACCGCTCACGCGCCAGGTCCAGCGAGTCCACCGCACTCAGGCTGGTGATGAAGCCGCCGATGCCGCTGGCCACCACCAGCGCGATGGTCAGGCCCTGGCTCCAGAGCAGGCGCAGGTCCCTCAGCAACTTCCGGTCCAGCGCTTTCATGGTTTCACCAGGACAATTCTGCGGGAGTCAGGCGCCGCGAAGGAGCTTCAATGCTGGCAATACGCCCGTCCGCCAGCCGGATGACGCGATCGGCCATGCCGGCGATGGCGGCGTTGTGGGTGATGACAATGGCCGTGGTACCCAGCTCCTGGTTGATGCGGGCGATGACTTCGAGCACCAGCTTGCCGGTGGCATAGTCCAGCGCGCCGGTCGGCTCGTCACACAGCAACAGCTGCGGGCGTTTGACGATGGCTCGTGCAATGGCCACGCGCTGCTGCTCGCCGCCGGACAGCTGGGAAGGAAAGTGGTCCTGCCGCGGCGTCAGCGCCACCAGCGCCAGCGCCTCGTCCACCGGCATGGGGTTGCTGGCAATGTCGGTGACCAGTGCCACGTTCTCGCGCACGGTCAGGCTGGGGATGAGGTTGTAGAACTGGAACACGAAACCGACGTGTTCGCGCCGGTAACGCGTCAACTCCTCGTCGGGCGCATCGGTCAGGCGGTGGTCCAGGAACGCCACCTCGCCGGTGCTCGGCCGGTCCAGTCCGCCCAGGATGTTCAGCAGCGTGGATTTGCCGCTGCCCGAGGCACCCAGCAGCACCAGAAATTCTCCCGCCCGCACCTCGAGATCCACGTTGCGCAAGGCGTGTACCGCAGTTTCACCGCTGCCGTAGGTCTTGGACAAGGACCGGATGCGCAGCACCGGGACGTCCGGCTGCCGCGCCGTGGTCATGCGTGCAGGGCCTATTGAACCGCTATTTTCTTGCTCGCTGCCGAGGCCTTTTTAGGCAGCTCCAGGCTCAGGACACCGTCGGCGTACTTGGCCTGGACCTTGCTGTCGTCCACGTCCTGGGCCAGGCTGAAGGTGCGCGAAATATTGCCCCAGTAGCGCTCGCTGCGCAGGACCTTGTCACCATTGCCCTTGGTCTCTTTTTCGCGCTTGACTTCGGCGTCGATCTGCACCACGTTGCCATCGATGCGCACGTTGATATCTTCTTTTTTGACACCGGGGATGTCGGCCTTGACCTGGTAGGCATCGTCCTTCTCCGAGACATCGATGCGCATTTTCAGCGCCGGGGTCTCCGTCTCTAAAACTGAGGGCGAGAAAAAGCGGCGCATGGCGGACTCGAAGGAGTCGGTGAAGGTGGGATCCAGGACACGAAGATTGCTCATGATTGACACTCCTTGAATGATTGTAAAAATGATGGAAAAAATGTGCCTTCCGGGTCAGGCACCGACTTCGAGTTTGTCCACGACGCGCGAAACACCGCGTGCCGAGAACGCAGCACCGACGGCCGCCTCGCGCTCCGCCAGAGAATGCACTTTCCCCCAGAGGGTGACGACGCTGCCCTCAACCTCCACGGTGATGTGCTTGGCCTCGCGCGCGGCCTGTCGCGTCAGGGCCGCGGTGATCTGGTCGCCGACGTCCTTGCTGCTCGCGCGGGACTTGATGGTGATGCGGTTGGTCAGGCCGCGCACGCCGGCCAGCGGCCGCACACACTGTTCGGCGCTGGCCAACTGGTAGCTCCAGTCGACTTCGCCGGTCAGGGTGACCCGGCCGTTTTCGACCAGAACCTGGATCTTCTCGTCGGGTACCAGGGAGTTCAGCTGCAGGGCCGTCGCCGCCGCGTGCGCGATGTCGGAATCGCTGCGCTTGTGCTCGGTGGCCAGCCTGACATCCAGCTCCACCGCGATGCCGCGCACGCCTGCCACGCGGTGCACGGCCTGTTCCACCGCATGCTTTTCGGCGTAGCTGTCGAGGTGGCCGGTCAGGGTCACCACACCATCCTTGACCGCCACGCCGATGCCGGTGGCGTTGACAGCGGGATCCCACGCGAGCTCGTCGGTGACGTCGGCCTTGATGTGGGCATCCGTTTTCATGGAACTCTCCTGATGGCTGTAGGAATCTGAAGGCAGCTGCAGGGCACTGCCAAGGCGCCAATTTATTCTTCCTGGCGCGGTGTGCATTGACATTGCTCAAGTCGGCGCGGAACCCCGCTTCCGGTCTCAGGGCAGCAGCACCGCAGCGCCTTGTACCAGCCCCGCGCGCAGGGCCTGCACCGCCGCGTTGGCGTCCCGCAGGCGAAAGGTCTGCACATGGGTCTGCAGGGACATGCCGGCCACGGTGCGGAAGAAGGCTTCGCCATCTTCGCGTGTGAGGTTGGCGACCGACCGGAGCACACGCTCACCCCAGAGCAGGCCATAGTCGAAAGCCGGAATGGGGCTCATGTGGATGCCGGCACAGACCACGGTTCCGCCCTTGCGTGTGGCGGCCAGCGCCGCCGGCACCAGCGCGCCGACCGGGGCAAAAATCAGCGCCGCGTCCAGCATGGCGGGCGGGGTTTCGTCCGAACCACCGGCCCAGGTGGCGCCCAGGCTGCGGGCGAACGCCTGTCCCGCCGTGTCGCCCGGCCGGGTGAAGGCATGGACCTGCTGGCCGCGCGCCACGGCGATCTGGCAGACGATGTGGGCTGCCGCGCCGAACCCATACAGGCCCAGCCGGCGCGGCAGGGCCTCGCCCGCCATGCGCCAGGCGCGAAAGCCGATCAGGCCGGCGCAGAGCAGCGGGGCGGCGTGAGCGTCGTCGTAGCGGTCGGGCAGGGCAAAGCAGAAGCGCTCGTCGGCGGCGGCATAGTCGGCAAAGCCGCCATCCCGGTCATAACCCGTGAACACCGGCTGGTCGCACAGGTTTTCCCGGGCCATGGCGCAGAACGGGCATTCACCGCAGGCCCGGCCCAGCCAAGGGATGCCGATGCGCTGGCCGAGCGCAAAACGCCGCGCCCGGGGACCGTTGGCGATCACCCGCCCCACCACCTCATGCCCCGGCACCAGGTTGGCGCGCCGGGCCGGCAACTCACCGTCGATGATGTGCAAATCGGTGCGGCACACACCACAGGCCAGCACGCGGACCACCACCTCGCAGCCAGTCGCCTGCGGCACAGGTTTCGAGGCGGGCTGCAGTTGTGTACCGGAGGGATCGACCGTCATTGCGAACATGGCAGCGGGCAGCATCCGGGCATGTTACGCAGCTGGCGAGGCCATGGGCCGGGATTGGGGGGTTCGTTGACCTTGCGCAAATGCCGGGGGGCGTGGCTACGGGACGATTGTGTTTTTGGCTGACCGGCGGCGCAGCGGTGCCGCAACTTTTTATGGCACTGTCCCACCCCCGCCCGCACGGGCACGCACCGGCTCCGATGGACCTTCCGCTCAAGCTCGGGTTGGCCAGGCTCACGCACGGTGTCTCCCCGGCATCGGTGGCCATGGCGTATGCCGACTGGTACACCCACCTGCTGGTGTCGCCGTCCCGGCAGGCCGAGTTGCTGGCCGACGCCCTGCGCAAGGGCCTGCTGTGGGCGCAGTATGCGCCGCAGGCCTGGCGTGGTGATTGTGTGCGCTGCGTGGAGCCGGCCCCCCAGGACAAGCGGTTCTCGCCGCCGGAATGGAACCTGCTGCCGTTCAACGCCATGGCCCAGGCCTTTCTGCTGCAGGACCAGTGGTGGACCGGGGCCATGACCGGCGTGCGCGGCGTCTCCCGGCACCATGAAGACGTGGCAGCGTTCACCACACGCCAGTGGCTGGACATGTGGTCGCCCTCGAACTTCCTGTTGTCCAATCCCCAGGTGCTCAAACAGACCCTGGCCACAGGCGGGGCCAACCTGGCCAGTGGTTTTGCCAACTGGTCGCGCGATGCCCTGGCGGTGCTGACGGACGGCAAGCCGCGCGGCGTGGAGGCCTTTCGTCCCGGCAAAGAGGTGGCGCTCACCCCGGGCAAGGTGGTTTTCCGCAACCGCCTGATCGAACTGATCCAGTACGAGCCGGCCACGGCCAAGGTGGACGCCGAGCCGGTGCTGATCGTGCCCTCCTGGATCATGAAGTACTACATCCTTGATCTGACACCGGCCGATTCGCTGGTGCGCTACCTGGTGGACCAGGGCCACAGCGTCTTCATGGTGTCCTGGAAAAACCCGGACAGCCGGGACCGTGACCTGGGTCTCGACGATTACCTGGAACTCGGGGCCATGGACGCGCTGAAGGCGGTGGGCGGGTTGCGGCCCGGCGCCGGCATTCACGCCGCGGGTTATTGCCTGGGGGGCACCTTGCTGGCCATGGCGGCGGCCGCCCTGGGTGGCAGGCCGCGCAACCCGCTGAAAACCGTGTCCCTGCTGGCCGGCCAGGTTGATTTTCACGAGCCTGGCGAGCTGGGGCTGTTCATCGACGAGAGCCAGATCGCCTTTCTGGAAGACCTGATGGCGGGACACGGCTATCTTGATGGCCGCCGGATGGCGGGCGCCTTCGCCCTGATCAATTCGAAGGACCTGGTGTGGTCCAAACTCGTGCATGAATATCTGATGGGCGCGCAGACACCGATGACGGCGTTGCGCGCCTGGAACGCCGACGCCACGCGCATGCCGGCGCGCATGCACAGCGAGTACCTGCGCCGGCTGTACCTGCACAACGACCTGGCGGAGGGCCGCTATATGGCCGGTGGCCGCGCCATCTCGCTGAGCGACATCAAGGTGCCGCTGTTTGTGGTGGCCACCGAGCGCGACCATGTGTCGCCGTGGACCTCGGTCTACAAGATTCACCGCCTGGCGCGTGCACGGGTGAGTTTTTTGCTGACCTCGGGCGGGCACAACGTCGGCATCGTCAATCCGCCGTCCGGCGCCGCGGCTCACCCCCAGGCAAGTTATCGCTTCGCCACCCATGCCGAAGGCCGGGCGCCTGCGGATCCTCAGGCCTGGCTGAAAGGAACACCACCGGTTGCCGGCTCCTGGTGGCCGCGCTGGCACGCCTGGCTGCATGAACATTCAACAGGCCAGGTCCGGTCGGTACCGGTCACCGGCCTGCCTTCTGAGGACCATTTGCCAGCGGCACCCGGCAGCTACGTTCACCAGGGCTGAGGTCGGCTTTTTTGTCGCTCTTTTTTTATATGCCGCTGTCCATGGGCAGGGTCAGCAGGCGAAGCGCTTCAGGCGCGGGCTTGCGACCCCGTGGTGGCGGGCTTGCCCGCCAAAAAGCCGTTGCCCGACGTGAGCGCCGCCTGAAAACTTTCCATGGCGGATTTCAAGGGACCGCCCTTTTCGCTGTCGAGCAGGTGGGTCGCGCTGGCCATCAGCTCGACCTGCGACTGCAGTGCCGCTGCGGTGATCTGCTGCCAGTACTCAGTGGCACCCTGCAGGTCATAACGCAGCAGGTCCGACTGGATGGCCACCAGCTCGGCCGGTTCATGGCTTTCGTGCAGCTTCCGTGCCGCCGCCTGGTGGCGCATGGCGGCTTCGTGAGCCACTTGATGCTGGATGGCCCGCATGGCTTCGCTGCCGCGCAACAGGGCGCAGGCCGCATCGGCAGCCACCGCCAGTTGCTGGCGACCGAGATCGGCCAACAGGCTGGAGGGGGAGGTATCCGTGCTTTTGCGGGACGGATCGGGGGAGTGTTTTGCTCGCATGGGAATTCCTTTCGGGTGGTGGACAGTTTCCGGTTCAGCGTCGCATGGCTGCTGTGCGCTCATGCTCATGGATGGCCTGGCATGGGGTGCACAGGGCCGCAGCGGGCCGGGCCGCGAGGCGCCGCAGATCGATGGCTTCGCCGCAGTCCAGGCAATGGCCAAAGCTCTGGTCGGCCAGGCGGCGGCGCGCCGCCAGCACTTCTTCGAGTTCGAGTATCGCGTGCCCGGCCTTGGCTTCATCGACCGTGGCCAGGGCCTGCTCCATGGCGACATCCTTGAAATCCATCACACGGTGTTGCCCGGGGCCGCCTGCCTCATGGGGTTGTTCGGCGCTGGCTTGCAGAAGGGCACGCAGTTCGGCTTCGCGCAGCAGCAGAATCTGGCTGAAGCGCGGCATCAGGGTGCTGTCGTATGTTTCCATAGAGAGCCGTGTGCTGGCATGCTCATTCTGCGGGGTACACCGCACCCGGGTCTTTGATCTGGAGCAACTGCGGGCGCTGCTCGGGCGCTAATCTTCCAGCGTGGGGCAGGTTGGTCCCCTGTTCCAAGGATATTCATGAGCGTACGCAATCTCGAAACCCTGTTCCACCCCACCTCTGTGGCCCTGATAGGCGCCTCCGACCGGGAGGGCAGCCTGGGTGCCGTGGTCCTGCGCAATCTCCGGGCGGACGGGTTTCAGGGGCCGGTCTGGCCGGTCAACCGCCGGCATACCCAGGTGGGCGGCGGGCCGGCCTGGACGGATGTCGCGTCGCTGCCGCAGGCGCCGGACCTGGCCATCATCTGCACGCCGGCCGAGACAGTGCCCGACCTGATCACCGCCCTGGGACGCAAGGGCACGCGCGCCGCCATTGTGCTGTCGGCCGGACTCAAGCAGACCACCAGCGCGGGCGGGCCCACGCTGGAGCAGGCCATGCTGGATGCGGCGCGGCCCTGGCTGCTGCGCATCCTCGGGCCCAACTGCATCGGGGCGCTGGTGCCGGGGATCGGGCTCAATGCCAGTTTTGCGCCCGGCAATGCCTTGCCCGGCAAGCTGGCCTTTGTGACGCAATCGGGCGCGCTGGCAACCGCCATGCTCGATTGGGCCAACAGCCGCGGCATCGGGTTTTCGCATTTCATCTCGCTGGGCGACAGCGCCGACGTGGACTTCGGCGACGTCATCGACTACCTGGCCAGCGATCCCGGCACCAAGGCCATCCTGATGTACATGGAGTCGGTCAAGGCCGCGCGCAAGTTCATGTCGGCGGCGCGCGCTGCTGCACGCAACAAACCGGTGATTGTTGTCAAGGCCGGCCGTGCGCCTGAAGGTGCCCGGGCGGCCGCCTCGCACACCGGTGCGCTGGCTGGCTCCGATGTGGTGTTCGATGCTGCCGTCCGGCGTGCCGGCATGTTGCGCGTGGACACGCTGGAGGCGTTGTTCGACGCGGCCGAAACCCTGACCCATGTGAAGCGCTGGCAGGGTGAGCGGCTGGCGGTGCTGACCAACGGCGGCGGTGCCGGCGTGTTGGCCGCCGATGCACTGGCGCTGGGCGGCGGCACACTGGCGGTGCTGGGTGCGGGGGCGCTGGAGGCGCTCAACCAGTGCCTGCCGCCCACCTGGTCGCATGGCAACCCGATCGACATCATCGGCGACGCTCCTGTGAACCGTTATGCGGACAGCCTGCGGGTCTTGCTGGCAGCGCCCGAGGTCGACGGTGTGCTGTTCATCCATGCCCCCACGGCGATTGTTCCTGCCGACCGGATTGCAGCAGCCTGTCTGCCGCTGATCCAGGCGGCAGCCAAGCCTGTGCTGACCTGCTGGCTGGGTGGTGCGGCAGTGGCGCTGGCGCGGCGGGACAGCGCCAGCGCGGGCATTGCCAGCTACAACACACCGGAACGCGCGGCGGCGGCGTGGCTGCAACTGGCGACCTATGCACGCAACCAGCAGGCGCTGCAGCAGCTTCCTGCATCCGTGCTGGAGGACTTCACGCCGGACCGGCAACTGGCCCAATCGCTGCTCGAGGAGGCGCTGCAGGAAGGCCGCGAGTGGCTCAGTGATGCGCAGGCCCAGGCGCTGCTGCGGGCCTACGGCATCCCCACGGTGGAGACCGTCAGGACCCGCGATGTCGAGGAGGCGGTCGCCGTGGCCAACCGCATCGGTTACCCCGTCGCACTGAAGATCGTGTCGCCCCAGGTCATCCACAAGTCCGACGTCGGCGGCGTGGCGCTGAACCTGGTCTCCGCGGAAGAACTCAGGCGCGCGGCCGGGAAGATGCGCCGGCAGGTGATCGGGCTGCTGCCGCAGGCGCAGATCCTCGGTTTCACCGTGCAGGCCATGGCTGAGCGTCCCGGGGCGCACGAACTGATTGTCGGCATTGCCTCGGACCCGGTGTTCGGCCCGGTGATGCTGCTCGGCGAGGGTGGCGTGGCCGTTGAACTGCACAAGAACCATGTGGTGGCGCTGCCGCCGCTCAACACCCGGCTGGCGCAGGACATGCTCGCCGGCAGCCGGCTGTCGCTCCTGCTGGCCGGCTACCGCGGGCGCCCGCCCGCCGATGAGGCGGCGCTGCTGGCCACGCTGCTGAAGGTCTCGCAGATGGCCTGCGACCTGGCCTGGCTGGCCGAACTCGACATCAACCCCCTGCTGGTCGACGAACACGGCGTGCTGGCGCTTGATGCGCGGGTGCGGTTGCGCCAGGTCCCGGCGGGCGAGCGCAGCCGGCTGGCCATCCGTCCCTACCCGCAGGCGCTGGAAGAGCATGTGCAGGTCAAGGGTCAGGATGTGCTGCTGCGACCGATCCGCCCCGAGGATGGCCAGCGCCTGATGGCCTTTTATGCCGGGGCGTCGCCCGCCGACATGCGGCTGCGCTTTTTCATGACGCGGCGCGAGGTGCCGCATTCCGAACTGGCGCGCTACAGCCAGATCGACTATGACCGCGAGATGACCTTTGTGGCGATGGTGCCGCAGGCGGGTGGCGAGCCGGTCATGGTGGCCGAAGCGCGGGCCGTCTGCGACCCGGACAACCTGCAGGCGGAATTCGCGATCCAGGTGGCCACGGACTGGCAGGGGCGCGGCCTCGGGCGCCAGCTGATGGACAAGCTGATTCGCTACCTGCGCGAGCACGGCACCACCGAGGTCGTGGGGCAGTGCCTGCCGGAGAACGTGGCCATGGCGGCTCTGGCGCGCCAGATTGGGTTCGACGTGTCCATCGCCAGCGCGCAGGACACCATGGCAATGCGTCTGTCGCTGCGCTGAGAAATCTTTGACCGAGGAGAAAAAATTGTCCGTTTACCATCAGCTTCTTGTGCCTTTCGACGGCAGCCCGACCTCGGACAAGGCGCTCGACGAAGCCATCCGTCTGGCCCGGCTGACCGGCGCGCGGCTGCGGCTGCTCCATGTGGTGGACGAGCTGAGTTACGTCAACGGCTTCGAGACGGCGACGAATTACATCAATGAAATCGTGCCCCTGATGCAGGCGGCGGGCGAGAAGCTGCTGGCGCTCGCCCGGCAAAAGGCCCAGGCCCAAGGTGTGGACACCGACAGCGTGCTGGTGGTGGGCGGACCGGGCCGCATCTGCGAACATGTGGCCGAACAGGCCAGGAGCGCGCAGGCGGACCTGATTGTGGTGGGTTCGCACGGGCGGCGCGGCATCGGCCGTGTCCTGCTGGGCAGCGACGCCGAGCAGATCGTGCGGACCGCCCCGGTTCCGGTGCTGGTGGTGCGCGGGGCCGAGGATGCTGCCCGCCGGTAGTGCGCTAGTTACAGCCCTGCTGGTTGACGATGGACTGCAGGGCGTCGGTGTCGAGGATGCGCACATGGCGCTGGTGAACATCGATGACACCGTCGTCGGCAAACTTCGAGAAGGTGCGGCTCACGGTTTCCAGCTTCATCCCGAGGTAACTGCCGATCTCCTCGCGGGTCATGCGCAGGACCAGCTCCGACCCCGAGAATCCCCGTGCATGAAGCCGCTGCACCAGGTTCAGCAGGAAGGCTGCCACGCGTTCTTCGGCGCGCATGCTGCCCAGCAGCAGCATCACACCGTGTTCGCGCACGATCTCGCGGCTCATGATGCGGTGCACATGGTGTTGCAGGGCATTGATCTCGCGCGAGAGTTCACTGATGCGATTGAAAGGCATGACGCAGACCTCGGCATCTTCGAGCGCGACGGCATCGCAGGTATGACGGTCGTTGACAATGCCGTCCAGGCCGATGACCTCGCCCGCCATCTGGAAGCCGGTGACCTGGTCGCGGCCGTCACCGGAGGTGACACAGGTCTTGAAAAAGCCGGTGCGAATGGCAAACAGCGATTCGAAAGGCTCGCCGTTGCGAAACAGCGTGGCGCCGCGTTTGACCTTGCGGCGAACGGCCACGACCTCGTCGATGCGTGCGAGCTCTTGCGGGCTCAGGCCCACCGGCATGCACAGTTCGCGCAGGTTGCAGTTCGAGCACGCCACCTTGATGGTTTTTTCATCGATAAATGGGGTTTCCGGGGCAGTTGCTAGCAGATCCGCGGTGGTCGTACGTACGGGGATTTCCTTCATGGGAGAGCCTTTTATGATCTTGATCAAATTGTCCGGGTCCCGGCCCCGGCGCCTTTGATCCATGTCAAGCGGTCAGGTGGGCGGACGCGGCACAGTCACTTACCTCCACGAGAAACATGTCATGACCAATGTATCGCCCGAACTGCTCCAACGATTCGACGTTCCGGGGCCGCGGTATACATCCTACCCAACGGCCGATCGTTTCGTAGAAGCCTTCACTGAAACTGACTATGGCCAGGCCCTGGCCCAGCGCCGCACGGGCCCGGCCGGCTTGACCATGCCGCTGTCGCTGTATGTGCATATTCCGTTCTGTGAATCGCTTTGTTATTACTGCGCCTGCAACAAGATCATCACCAAGCACCACAGCCGTGCCGTCAGCTACTTGCGCTACCTGAGCCGCGAGATCGACCTGCACACGGCCCAGCTCGGCCAGGGCCAGACGGTCACGCAACTGCATCTGGGCGGAGGCTCGCCGACCTTCCTGTCCGACGATGAGTTGAGGGAACTCATGGCCATGCTGCGGCGCAGCTTCACGATGGTGCCCGGCGGCGAATACTCCATCGAGATCGATCCGCGCACGGTGGATGGTTCACGCCTGCGCGCCCTGGCCGACATGGGTTTCAACCGCCTGAGTTTTGGCGTGCAGGATTTCGATCCCGATGTCCAGAAGGCCGTGCACCGCATCCAGCCGTTTGAGCAGGTCAGCGAACTGATGGTCCAGGCACGCGAAGTGGGGTTCGACTCCATCAATGTCGACCTGATCTACGGCCTGCCGCGCCAGACGCCCGAGTCCTTTGCGCGAACGCTGGCCCAGGTGGCGCAGTTGAAGCCCGACCGCATTGCGCTGTATGCCTATGCGCACCTGCCCGAACGTTTCAAGCCGCAGCGGCGCATTGTCTCGGCGGACTTGCCCGGCGCTGCGGCCAAGGTGGCCATGCTGTCGCAGTCACTCGCTGCCTTCATGGCTTCGGGCTACGTCTACATCGGCATGGACCACTTCGCACTGCCCAACGACGCGCTGGCCGTGGCCAAGCGCCAGGGCCGGCTGCATCGCAATTTCCAGGGCTACAGCACCCAGCCCGACTGCGACCTCATCGGCCTGGGCGTCTCAGCCATCGGACGCATTGGTGCGACCTACAGCCAGAACGCAAAGACGATGGAAGAGTATTGCGACCATCTCGACCAAAACCGCCTGCCGGTGGTGCGTGGACTGGCGCTCAGCCGCGACGACCTGGCGCGCCGGGCCGTGATCATGGCGCTGATGTGCCAGGGCCAGGTGATTTTCGAGTCGATCGAGTTGGCCTGGCTGCTGGACTTCCGCAGCTATTTCGCGGCCGAGCTGGAACAGCTGCGCAGTCTGGCCGATGCGGGGCTGGTGCTGCTCGACGAATCGGGCATCCAGGTCACGGCGCAGGGCTGGTTCTTCGTGCGTGCGGTGGCCATGGTGTTTGACCGCTACCTGCAGGCCGACCGCAACCGCGCGAGGTTCTCGCGCATCATCTGAACAGGCTCCAGCCATGTCCACCACATTGGCCGTGACCGCCCTGATGATGGGGCTGGCCGGCGGCCCGCATTGCGCTGCCATGTGCGGCGCTGCCTGTGCGGGCATTTCGCGCCTGGGTCCGCGCCAGGGCTCGGGCGCGTCGTCGCGTTCGCTCTGGAGCTTTCAGGCCGGGCGCCTGGCGGGTTATTCGCTGGCCGGCGCCGCTGCCGCGCTGGCCGTGCAAAGCCTGGCCTGGCTGACCACGAATACCGCGGCGCTGCGTCCGGTCTGGACGCTGTTTCACCTGGCTGTGCTGCTCTGGGGGCTGATGCTGTTGTCCCAGGCGCGCCAGCCCGCGTGGGTCAGCGACGCCGGCCGCGCCGTCTGGTCACGCATCCGGCCACTGGCCGCGGCGCGTGGCGGCATCTTCGCCACCGGGGCGTTGTGGGCCTTCATGCCCTGCGGCCTGCTCTATTCGGCGCTTCTGGTCGCTTCGCTCAGCGGCGGGCCGCTGGAGGGCGCGCTCTCGATGGCGCTGTTCGCTGCCGGCAGCAGCGTGTCGCTGATGCTGGTGCCGCTGCTGTACGACAAGCTGCAGGGCCGTGGTAACAAGCTCAAGCAGGACTGGGGCACACGCGCGGCGGGTGGCTTGCTGATCCTCGCGGCGGCCTGGGCGCTGTGGGCGGATGCCTTTCACCGCTTTGCCGAGTGGTGCGGCCTGGCCTGACCGCAGGCCTGCCTTGGCGACGTCAGCGGAGGAGGACCGTTTCGAGGTAGAACGGCATGTGAACCTTCCAGTGCAGCTCGCGCTCGATGCGCTGGCGCATGGCGTCCGCTGCAGCGGGTTCGCCGTGCGTGATGAAGGTCTGTTTGGGCGGCGCCTTGAACCCCTTGAGCCAGCTCACAATTTCGGCCGCGTCCGCATGGGCCGACAGGTCGTCCAGCATGGCAACCTCGGCCCGGACGGGCACGTCCTCGCCGAAGATTCGTACCGTTGGTGAACCCCCTGCGATCGAGGCACCGCGCGTGCCGCCGGCCTGAAAGCCGGCAAACAAAATGGTGTTGCGCTTGTCGGGCGCAAAGGCCTTGAGGTGGTGCACCACGCGCCCGCCCGTGGCCATGCCGCTGGCGGCGATGATCACCATCGGGCCGTGGCGCGCATTGAGCAGCCGCGATTCTTCCGGCGTTTGCACGATATGTGCGGCGTGCGCCAGCGCATCACATTCGGCGGCCGTCAGCCGCAGTTCCGATTTGTGTTTCAGGTACACCTGCATGGCGCTGGCCGCCATGGGGCTATTGAGGTACACCGGAATGTTGTGGATCACGCCCTGGGCCTTGAGCAGCTGGATGCAGTGCAGCAGGCTCTGAGCCCGGCCCACGGCGAAGGCCGGGATCACCACCACGCCGCCGCGGGCGGCGGTGCGGTTGATCACCTTGCCCAGTTCCAGCAGCGGGTCCGAATTTTTGTGCGGGCGGTCGCCATAGGTGGATTCCACCACCAGGTAGTCGGCCCCATCCATCTGCACGGGGGGCTTGAGCACCAAGTCGTGGGGCCGGCCGATGTCTCCGGAAAACAGGATGGAGCGTGATCCGTCATCCAGCCTGACAAACGAGGAGCCGGCCATGTGGCCCGAGGGCGTCATGCGCGCGTGCAGGCCTGGTGCGGGTTGCCAGTCCGTGTCAAAGGGAACGGGATGAAACAGCTTGAGGCACTGCAGTGCGTCGTCGCGCGTGTACAGCGGCAGCGCCTCCTTGTGTTTGGATAGTTTATGGCGGTTGGTGTACTCGGCTTCTTCCTCCTGCAGGTGGCCTGAATCGGGAAGCAGGATGCGGCACAGGTCGTAGGTGGCGGGTGTGCAGAACACCTTGCCGTGAAACCCCTGGCGCGCCAGCAGGGGCAGGTAGCCGCTGTGGTCGATGTGGGCGTGCGTCAGGATCACCGCGTCGATTGATGACGGCTTCACCGGTGGCGGCGCCCAGTTGCGCAGGCGCAGCAGCTTGTAGCCCTGGAACAGGCCGCAATCGACCAGCACCCTGGACTTGTCGTGCTGAAGCAGGTATTTCGAACCGGTGACGGTGTCGGTTGCGCCGAGGAATTGAAGTTTCATGGCTTCAGTCTAGAAAGGGCGGTGGCGCGTCCCTTTGCGGTGGATCAACCGGGGTGGACGGGACGGCCGGCGTTTTTTACCGCGCCAGGGCCGTCCGCGCGGCTGCCAGGTCCCAGCCGGCCCAACCGCAGCTCTTGAAAAGCACCGGCCCTGCCGGCCTCGGCGTGTCATGGGCCAGCACGTCCGCGAGTGTTGCAAAGCGGCTCACCTCCAGACCGGCCTGCAGCAGATCGCCGGCTTCATGGCTTGCATCGGCGGTGTCCACAAACACCGCGCCCTGCTGTGCAAAGTGACGGCACAGGTCGGGGCCAAGCTCCACCATCTGCGGCGTGAAGGCGCCGACCGCGCTGATGAACGCATCCCGGCGCGGCAGGCTGTCGAGCACCACGCCATGGGCCGGCGTGCAGGTGACCGCCAGCGGGCAGTCGGCCAGCGCGGCGTTGGCGTCCTGCACCACACGGGCCTGCAGGCCCCGTGCTTGCGCGTGCTGCACCAGCGCCTGCGCACTGGCCGCGCTGCGCGAGGCGATCAGGACGTCGCGGACCTGCAGGACCTCGGCAAAGGCGTCGAGGTGGGCCTTGCCCTGCACCCCCGCGCCCACAATCAGCAGCGGCCCGCGGGTGTTGGTGGCCAGCCGCTGCGCCGCCAGCACGGAAACGGCCGCGGTACGCCGCGCCGTCACTGTCGGGCCGTCCAGCACCAGCCGGCGTTCGCCGCTGGCAATGTCAAACACCACGACATCGCCCTGGATGGTGGCGCGCGGTGTGCCGGCGTTGGCCGGCGTGAAGGTGATCAGTTTGGTCATGGCCACGCGGCTGTCCGAGGCCGGCATCACAAACAGGCTGCCGCCGCCGGCCAGGGGCAGCACCTGCCGCTGCGGAACCTGCACCGAGGCATCACCCAGCAGGCGCACGATCTCTTCCATCAGGGCGGGGTAGGGCAGGCGGGCCGCGGTCTGCGCGGCGCTCAGCAGGATGGGTGAATCGGTCATGGCTGGATGGTAAGCCAGCCTGCGCATGGCCTGCCCGTGGCGCCGGCGCAGGGCCGGTCAGGGCGTGTTTGCGGGAAGCGGTTTTATCCTACATCGGCACGGGAAATGCCCCGCGTTGAATGTCCAGGGCGCATTCATAACATCGAAACAGTCGCAACGAGGAGTCTGTTTCATGTTTTCCACCCATCTGCCCCAAGTCAATGCCATCCCCCGTGAATACCTCTATCTGGGTGCCGGGGCGGTGCTGATTGTCAGCCTGCTGGCGGCCATCGCCGTGGTGGCCGGTGGTGAGGTCAAGAAGGCCAAGGCGCGTGACTCCATGCTGGCCTCCCAGCAGACCGCGGTGGCTTATTGTGTGGAAACCCTGCGCGGTGCGGCCCTCAGCAATTGCGTGCGACATGCCCGAGCCGACATGTACAACGACGGCGCGAAGTCCACCCTGGCCGGCAACGAGCCGGCAGGCGCGGTGTTGGCCGGTGGCCAGGCCAATGTGCCCGCGGATAACATCGGCATGCTGCCGGTTTCCTTCAGCACTGTCCGGTAAACCAGGCTTTTGACCCGGCTGTCTCCGGCAGGCACCGGTCTGCGGTGCAGAGGTGGTTTCGGGAGGGGCGCCGGCAGCGGTTAGCATTCCTTGCATGAAGTTATCCCGCCTGTTTCAGCCTCGCAATCCCCTGTTCTGGATGGCCATGGCGCTCAATGCCCTGTCGGCCGCGCTGGCCTGGATTGTCCACAACCGGGTGCTCGACACCTGGGCGACCCTGACCGTCGGCGGTTTCGCCCTCAGCAACGCGCTGATCGGCAGCTGGCTGGTCTGGCGGCTGCTGCGGGACGAGCCCGCTCCCCAAAAAATCAACTGATCGCGCCCGCGCCCTGCGTGATGTCGCGCTGCGTGGTCAGTGCCGCACGTACGGCCACACGCAGCCCGCGCACCACGTCCTCCAGCGCCATGTGGGGCTGGCCCTGAACCTGGCCCTGGCCGGGCAGGAAAGGCACATGAACAAAGCCGCCGCGTGTGCGTTTGAAGCCGCGCTGCGTGGCCAGCATGTGCATGAGTCCGTAGAACACATGGTTGCAGACAAAGGTGCCGGCGGTCTGCGAGACCTCGGCGGCAATGCCTTCTTTGTGCAGCGCCAGCAGCATGGCCTTGATGGGCAGCGTGCTGAAATACGCCGCCGGCCCGTCGGCGACAACGGGCGTGTCCACCGGCTGCGCGGCGGCATTGTCGGCAATGCGCGCGTCGTTCACATTGATGGCCACACGCTCCAGCGAGAGGGCGGCGCGTCCGCCGGCCTGACCGACACAGATGACCAGCGCCGGCTTGTGCGTGCGCAGCAGTCGCCCGAGTTCGGCCAGCGAGGCTTCAAACACGGTTGGCAATGGCGCGGCCACCACCTGGTGGCCACCGATGCGCCGGCCGTGCAGCGCCTGGACTGCCAGCCAGCTCGGGTTCAGGGTGTCGCCGCCGAAGGCGTCAAACCCGGTCAGGAGGATGGGCGGCAGGGGTGGGGAGGTCGTCGGGCGTGGCATGCCGCCATTGTGCGGCAGTCCGGGTCACATGGCTTCCCGGCATCGCCCCGGCGGCGGCGCTGGTGCAAGGCGCTTATTTCCTGATCAGTGCGCCGGTTTCCCGGTCGAAACGGACTTGGCGCACCTGCCCGTTCTGGCCCGGAAAGCCGTCCAGCGCCGCGCGCACCAGATAAGGCATGACCGCCGGCAAGGCGGCGTCGCCTTCATGTACCACGCGGGATTCGAACACGGCGCGTGGCTGCCCAGGCGGGCCGCTGCGGGTATCGAGCAGGCGCAGGTTGAGCTGGCTGTACTGCACGGTGTAGGGCACGACCCGGTCGCCCACATAGGTCGGACCAAAACGGCTGGGCGCCCAGAAGCCCGGGAAATACTGGCCGGCGGCGTTGCGGCGCGGCGGGTAAAACACCAGGGGGTCTTCATAGACAGGCTGCAGATAGGTTCTTTGCTGGGTCTGGCTGACCGTACTCAGCTCAGCCAGCAGGCGCGCCCGCTCGCCCGCGGCGGCAGGCCGTAGACCCAGTTTTTCCAGTTCCAGCTGCGCATACCGCTCATAGGTGGCCTGCTCCAGTTCTTGCGGCGCGCCCCAGCGGTTGGGCGGCGGCTTGATGAAGCTGAAGCTGCTGCCGGCCGCGTCGGCCGGCCACTGGTTGAAACTGGTGACCTGGGTTACCAGCGCGCTGGCGCAGCCGCTCAGCAACACGGCTGACAGCAGGACGGGAAAAAGACGCGCACGCGCAAGAAAGCTGTTCATGTGTAATCCGATGCTGCAACGAACAAAATGTTCCATCCTTCAATTGCAAGCTCAAGTAAAGTAGTCTGCACAGTTTGCACCGCCACCGGCGGCGCCGACGCCAACGAAAGTCAATCATGAAATGGGAAGGCAACCGCGAGTCGGACAACGTCGAGGACCGCCGTGGCAGCGGAGGTGGCGGCCTGGGCGGGCTGATCGGCGGCCGCGGCATCGGCATCGGCACCATTGTGATCGCGCTGGTGGGTGGCTGGATTTTCGGCATCAACCCGCTGACCATTTTGAGTTTGCTCAGCGGCGGCACGCCCACCGCGCAGGTGCAGCAGCAGGGGCCGGCGCAGCGCCCGCCGGCGGACGACCGCATGGCCAGCTTTGTGTCCACCGTGCTGGCCGACACCGAAGACGTCTGGAAAGTCGTGTTCACCCAAGGCGGCAGCACCTACCAGGAGCCGCGGCTGGTGCTGTTTCGCGGTGCCACCGCCACGGCCTGCGGCCAGGGGCAGGCAGCCATGGGGCCTTTTTATTGCCCGGCCGACCAGAAGGTCTACATCGACCTCGGGTTTTATGAAACCCTGCAGAAAAAGCTGGGCGCGCCCGGCGACTTTGCCCAGGCCTATGTGATTGCCCACGAGGTCGGCCACCATGTGCAGAACCAGCTGGGCATCACCGGCAAGATGGAGCAGATGCGCGGCCGTGTCAGCAAGACCGAATACAACGCCATGAGCGTGCGGCTGGAGTTGCAGGCCGACTGTTTTGCCGGCTTGTGGGCGCACCATGCGCAGCGCGCCCGTGCCATCCTGGAGCAGGGCGACGTCGAGGAGGCCATGAATGCTGCCGCAAAAATCGGCGACGACGCGCTGCAGCGCGGCGGTGGCGGTGCCATCGTGCCCGAGAGTTTCACCCACGGCAGCAGTGCCCAGCGTGCGCGCTGGTTCAACAACGGCTTGCAGCAGGGCAGTGTCAAGGCCTGTGACACCTTCTCCGCCAGGAATTTATAGAAAAAATGGCTACAGACCGCGTTTCTAAAGCGGATGTAGCTATTGAATTTATAGCAATTGGGCGACGGGAAACAGGCCATCCGTCGGCCCCACCGGGCGACGGGCCGGCCAAAATGCCTTTATCGCCCAAAGTGCGACAATAGCAGGCTAAATGACATCATCTTTTTCGAACCTTTCGCTGGCAGAACCGCTGGCCCGCGCCGTAGCCGAAATGGGCTACGAAACCATGACCCCCATCCAGGAGCAGGCCATTCCGGTCGTTCTCCAGGGCAGGGACGTGATGGGCGCCGCCCAGACCGGCACCGGCAAAACCGCCGCTTTCGCGCTCCCGCTGCTGCAACGCATGATGAAGCACGAGAACGCCTCGACTTCGCCGGCGCGCCATCCGGTGCGTGCGCTGGTGCTGCTGCCCACGCGCGAACTGGCGGTGCAGGTCGCCGAGCAGGTGAAGTTCTACGCCAAATACACCAACCTCAATAGCGCGGTGGTGTTCGGCGGCATGGACATGAAGCCGCAAACCGCTGAGCTGAAGAAAGGCGTCGAGGTGCTGGTGGCCACACCGGGGCGCCTGCTGGACCACATCGAAGCCAAGAATACCGTGCTCAACCAGGTCGAGTACGTGGTGCTCGACGAGGCCGACCGCATGCTGGACATCGGCTTTTTGCCCGACCTGCAGCGCATCCTGAGCTACCTGCCCAAGCAGCGCATCACCCTGCTGTTTTCGGCCACCTTCTCGCCCGAGATCAAGCGTCTGGCATCCAGCTTCCTGCAGGACCCGGTGACGATCGAGGTGGCGCGTTCCAACGCCACGGCGTCCACGGTGGAGCAGCATTTCTACGCCGTCAGTGCCGACGACAAGCGCCGCGCGCTGCACCAGGTGCTCAAGACCCGCGGCATCAAGCAGGCGTTTGTGTTTGTCAACAGCAAGCTCGGCTGCGCACGCCTGGCCCGCTCCCTGGAGCGCGAAGGCCTGAAAACCACCGCCCTGCATGGCGACAAAAGCCAGGACGAACGCCTGAAAGCGCTCGAAGCCTTCAAAAGCGGTGAAGTCGATTTGCTGGTGTGTACCGATGTGGCCGCGCGCGGCCTGGACATCAAGGACGTGCCGGCGGTGTTCAACTTCGACGTGCCTTTCAACGCGGAAGACTATGTGCACCGCATCGGCCGCACCGGCCGCGCCGGCGCCTCGGGCCTGGCGGTGAGTTTTGCGGCCGCCAGCGACCAGCGCCTGGTCACCGACATCGAAAAACTCATCAAGACCAAGATCGAGCTCGAACCCATGGAGTTCGACGAAGACCAGCCACGCATCAAGGAGCAGGGCCGCATCAACGACGGCCGGCGCATGTACCGCGACAGCGGCGACCAGCCGGTGCGCGAGCCGCTTGAGGCCCAGCGCGACAGGCCGGAGCGCCGCGAACGCCGCGAGGCGCCGCCGCAGCGTCAGCAGGCCTCGCGCGATCCCTTCTTTGACAAGCCTTACGAATCCAGCCTGCCGGCCGAAGCGCAGCCGGCCTGGGAAGCGGCCGCCAAGGGCGGCGCCGCACGCGGCGTGTCGGCCAACATCAAGCCGAAGAAAAAAGTCGCGGCGCTGTTCAAGACCGGCAGCTGAGGCGGCGGGCCCGCCGGCTGTCGGGACCGGGGCCTACCTTTTCCCGCGCAGGCGTCTGATGGGCTGGCCACGCCAGCCGCGCTAAGCTGGGGCGATGATGCCCTCGATCGCGCGCCTGCGCCGCGCCTACCAACGTTCCTCTTTCCCCACCCTGTTGCGTCCGGCTCGCCGTGCCATTGACCTTTGGATGAACGCGGACGGCCTGCGCATGAGTGCGGCCATGTCCTTCTACGGCATTCTCAGCCTGGCGCCCCTGCTGGTGCTGCTGGTGGCCGTGCTGGGCTGGTGGCTGGACCGCAGCTACATCGAAAGCAGCCTGATCCGGGAGATAGGCGGCGTGATCGGCGAGCAGGGCGCGCAGATGATCAAGCAGGCGCTGGCCAGCGCGCAGGAGCCGTCAGAGGGGCTGCTGGCCTCGGGCATCGCCTTTGTGTTGCTGCTGTCGGGCGCCACCGGCGTGTTTGCCGAACTGCAGGACGCCTTCGAGCGGCTCTGGCGCCAGGACACCGGCGTGCCGCCGCAGCAGAAGTGGTGGTACGGCGCGTCGCTGCGCGTGCGCGGCATTGCCTACATCCTGGCCTTCGGCTTTCTGTTGCTGGTGTCGCTGGCGATCTCCGCCATCCTGAGTTTCCTGACCACCTGGGCCGGCGTCTACGTGCCGCTCGAAGGTGTTGCGGTGGCGATCAACGAGCTGGTCTCCATGGGGTTTTCCGCGGGGCTGTTTGTTGCGTTGATGCGCATGAGCGCCGGGCCCAAACCTTCGCTGCGTTACCTGGTGATGGGTGGCATCGCCGGCGGCATTTTGTTTGCGCTGGGCAAGTACCTGATGGCGATTTACCTGTCGACCGCGGCCGTGGTGTCGGCTTACGGCGCGGCCGGCTCGCTGGTGGTGCTGCTGATGTGGATCTACTTCTCGTCGGCGGTGCTGCTGCTCTCGGCCAGTGTGGCGCGCGCCCTGTCCGACGAGGCGGAACTCAGGAAGGCCGCCCCGGCCCCCGCCTGAGCTGTTGGCGGGCTGCTGGTTTGCTACTTTATTGATAGCTTCTGGCGCAGGTGTTTGTTGGGCTGGAGGCCTGAAACGCTTGAAACCCTTGAGTATCCGGCAGCACTCAGTCCGGTGCCTGGACCTGCGGACATTGCACCCGGACCAACTCGAACTGACCGGGCTGGCTGCCCAGCCGCGCCGCGCTCAGGCAGCCGCCCCAGACACAGCCGGTGTCCAGCGGCAGGGTGTTGGCCAGCAGGCCGGACCCGCTGGCCACGGTGTCGGCGCCCAGCGTGGACCAGTGGCCGAAGGCGACGGGCAGACCGGCGGTTTTCCGGCCGGGCACTTCAAACCACGGCAGGTAACCGGGGGGGGCCGTCTGCGTGCTGCCGGTGGTGGCAAATTCCATGGCGCCGTCGGCCGTGCAAAAACGCATGCGGGTCAGGGCATTGACAATCACGCGCAGCCGCTCGGCACCGGCCAGCGTGTCCTGCCACTGGTTCGGCGTGTTGCCGTACATCGCTTTCAAAAAACCTGCCAGGTCGGGGCCGCGCAACGCCTGCTCCACCTCGCCGGCCAGCGCCATGGTCTGCGCGGCGCTCCATTGCGGCAGCACGCCGGCGTGCACCATGAGCCAGCCGTGTTCCAGCATGGCCATGCGGCGGTGCCGCAGCCAGTCGAGCAGGGCGTCGCCGTCGGTCGCGTCCAGCACCTGCTGCACGGTGTCGCTGCGGTGCGGCTTGCGCAGCCCGTGGCGGATGCCGAGCAGGTTCAGGTCATGGTTGCCCAGCAGGCACTGCGCCGCATCGCCCAGGCCGGACAGGCGGCGCAGCACGCCCAGCGAGTCCGGGCCGCGGTTGACCAGGTCGCCCAGGATGTAGAGGGTGTCGCGGCTGGGGGAAAAATCCACGCTGTGCAGCAGGCGCTGCAGCGGCTCGTTGCAACCCTGCAGGTCGCCAATCAAGTAAAGTGCCATGTGTTCATTCTGCCTTCGGATCCATGGATTTCTTCCTCATCGCCTTTTTGACCCTGCTTAACGGCGTTTTTGCCATGTCCGAGATGGCGCTGTCGGCAAGCCGCAAGGCCAGGCTCACCGCCCTCGCAGAGTCGGGTGACAAGGGCGCGCAGGGGGCGATGACGCTGCTCGACAACCCGACGCAGTTTCTCTCGTCGGTGCAGGTCGGCATCACCTCCATCGGCATGCTCAACGGCATCATCGGCGAGGCGGCCTTCAGCAGCGGGCTCTCGACATGGATACAGACTTTCGGCGCCTCGCCCCGTGCGGCAGACATCACGGCCACGGCGCTGGTGGTGACCATCATCACCTACATCACGATTGTGTTTGGCGAACTGGTGCCCAAGCGCATCGGCCAGCTGTACCCCGAGACGGTGGCGCGTCTGGTGTCGCGTCCGATGATGTGGGTGGCCACCGGCGCCAAGCCTTTTGTGCGGCTGCTGTCCTTCAGTACCCACAGCGTGCTCAAGCTGCTGCGTGTCGACACCGCCGGCGACCGCACCGTGACCGATGAGGAAATCGCCGCCAGCCTGGAAGAGGGCGTGGACGCGGGGCTGATCGAGGAGCACGAGCACCAGATGGTGCAGAACGTCTTTCTGCTCGACGACCGGCTGCTCACCTCGCTGATGCTGCCGCGCTCGGACATCGAGTGGCTGGACGCCAGCGACACCGTGGCGCAGGCCATCACCAAGGCCGGCGCAACCGGACACTCGTGGTACCCGGTGTGCCGCGGCAGCCTCGACGACGTCGTGGGTGTGGTCAACGTGGCCAAGCTGCTGGCCCTGCGCGGCCAGATCCAGCCCGTCGGCGAGGAGACCGGCACCGGCACCACTCCGACGCTGGCCGACCGCATTGACACCTACGCGATTCCGGCCATGTTTGTACCCGAAACGCTGACCGGCATGGAGCTGCTCGAGCAGTTTCGCACCCAGTCCACCCGCATCGTGTTTGTGGTCGACGAATACGGCGTGGTGCAGGGCCTGATGACCCCCATGGACATGCTGGAGGCCATCACTGGCGAGCTGCAGCCCGGCGCGCAGGTGGACGCCTGGGCCACGCGCCGCGCCGACGGCAGCTGGCTGATCGACGGCGTGATGCCGGTGTCCGAACTCAAGGCCCGGCTCGACATCCGGGAGCTGCCCGAGGAGGACAAGGGCCGCTACAACACCGTGGCCGGCCTGCTGCAAAGCGTGTCGGGCCGCCTGCTCGGCACCGGCGATGTGGTGGACGCCGCGGGCTGGCGTTTTGAGGTGCTGGACCTGGACGGCAAACGCATCGACAAGGTGCTGGTCAGCCAGATTGCCGGGCAGCCGGACGAGCCGGCCTAGTGCCGATGCCGTTCATTCGAGCGCCGGCAATCCATGTTTTCGGCCTCCAGCCCAATCAGGACGGGCGCAGGCAGCTATTGATTCAATAGCATTTCGGCTTGCTGGCCCAGCCGCCGGCGCCCGCTGTTGCGAAGGACGCGGTATCCTTGCTGGCACAACCCACCGGAACAAGACAGCCGGCCGCGTTCGCCGGGCATTCTTCATGAACCCTTCACTCCGCCCATTGCGCACCCTGCGAGCCCTGCACGGCCCGGCTGATGAATAGCGCCGTGTGGTTCTTGCTGGTGGGCGGCCTGCTGCTGGTGATGGGCCTGACCTACACCGTCCTCAAGCGCTCGCCGGTCACGGCCGCCATCATTTACCTGGCCGTGGGGCTGCTGGTGGGGCCTAGCGCGCTCAACCTGCTGCACTTCAACCCGCTCAAGGAGTCGGCCCTGCTGGAGGTGCTGACCGAGGGTGCCGTGCTGATCTCTCTGTTTTCCGCCGGCGTCAAGATGCCGGTGCCCTTCAGCTTCACCCGCTGGCGCGCGCCGATTCTGCTGGCCACCGTGTCCATGACGCTCACCGTCGCCATGGTGGCGGCCTTTGCTTTCTACGTGCTGGGCCTGCCGCTGGGCGCCGGCGTGTTGCTGGGCGCAATTCTGGCGCCGACCGACCCGGTGCTCGCCACCGACGTGCAGATCCGCCACCCGGGCGACCGCGACCAGCTGCGTTTTACCCTGACCTGCGAGGCGGGCATGAACGACGGCAGCGCCTTCCCCTTCGTGATGCTGGGGCTCGGCTTGCTGGGCCTGCACGAACTCGGCGACTTCGGGCTGCGCTGGGTCCTGGTGGATGTGCTGTGGGCCACGCTGGCCGCCGTCCTGATTGGTGGCGTGGCCGGCATTGCCCTGGCCCGCCTGGGCTGGAAATTCCGGCGTGCGCCGCACAAACACGAGCTGCTGGACGACTTCCTGGGCCTGGGGCTGATCGGCGTGGTGTACGGCTTGACGGTCATGGTGCATGCCTGGGGTTTTCTGGCCGTCTTTTTTGCCGCCGTGGCGCTGCGCCAGACCGAACTGAAGCTGGCACGGAACGCACTCAAGTCCGCCGCCGGTACCACCGAAACCGGCGGCACCGGCGCGCCGGCCAACGCCGGGCCCGGCGCCGATCCGGACTCCTTGCACACGGTCAGCGAGGGCTCGCTGATCTTCAAGGAACACCTGGAGCGGCTGTCGGAACTGATCCTGGTGCTGCTGGTCGGCGGCTCGCTGTTCCTGACCTCCTGGAGCTGGCCGGCGGTGGGGCTGGCGCTGTTCCTGTTCCTGGTGGCGCGACCGCTCAGTGTGCTGGCCGGCCTGCTGTTCACGCCGACGCCCTGGCGCATACGCGGCATGACGGCCTGGTTCGGCGTGCGCGGCATCGGCTCGCTGTATTACCTGATGTACGCCATCCAGCACCAGCTGCCCGAGAGCCTGGCCCTGCAGATGATCCAGATGACCCTGGTGGTGGTGGCGCTGTCCATCCTGCTCCACGGGGTCAGCGTCAAGCCCATGATGGGCTACTTCTGGCGGCGCAGCAAACAGACGCCGGTGCCCTGAGGCTGGGCGGCTTTTTTCATGCGAACGGGTGACGCGGCGCCCGGTGCAGGCAGATCGTCCCGGCCCCGCCCGGGGGCAAGGGCCGCCCGCCGCGCCAGCCAGCGGGCCGCTGCGCTAAGCTGCCCGCCATGGATTCACTGACCCAGATTGCCCTTGGTTCGGCCGTGAGCGTGGCCGTCATGGGCCGGCGCACCGCCGTGTGGAAGGCCGCGTTGTGGGGCGCAGTGGCCGGCACCTTGCCGGACCTGGACGCCTTCATCGACCACGGCAACGCCATCCTCAACATGACGCTGCACCGCGCCGAAAGCCACGCGCTGTTCTACCTCACGCTGGCCGCGCCGCCGCTGGCCTGGCTGGTCTCGCGCCTGCACGGCGAAGGCGCGCTGTTCAAACGCTGGTGGTTGGCGCTCTGGCTGGCGCTCATCACCCACCCGCTGCTCGACGCCATGACGGTGTACGGCACGCAGCTGCTGCTGCCCTTCACCAGCTACCCGTTCGGCGTGGGCAGCGTGTTCATCATCGACCCGCTCTACACCGTGCCGCTGATCGTCGGTGTGGTGGCCGCGCTGCGCCTGCAAAACACCCGCGGCCTGCGCTGGAACGCGGCGGCGCTGCTGCTCAGCACGCTCTACCTCGGCTGGAGCGTGCTGGCGCAGCAGCAGGCCACCGCGGTGGCGCGCAGCTCGCTGCAGGCCGAGGGCATCACCGCCAGTGCGCTGCTGGTGACGCCCGCGCCCTTCAACACCCTGCTGTGGCGCCTGGTGGCCACCACGCCCACGCAGTATTTTGAAGGCCACTACTCGCTGCTCGACAGTTCGCCGCGCATCACCTGGACCGCGCACGACCGCGGCGCCGACCTGATCACGCTGCACGGCCAGGACCCGCCGGTGGCGCGCATCGCCGCCTTCAGCCACGGTTTTTTCCGCCTGTCGGAAGCGGGCGGCCGCCTGTTCGTCACCGACCTGCGCATGGGCCAGGAGCCGGCCTACACCTTCCACTTCGACCTCGGCACCGCCGCCGCCCGCGCCGCGCAAAGCCATGTGCCCACCCTCAACAGTACGCGGCCCGATGTGGCGACGGCTTTGCCCTGGCTGTGGCGGCGCATGTGGGGCGACCCGCTGCCGCCGCCGCGGTGAGGGCCGGGGGGGGCTGCCCTTTACTACTATTTTGATAGCTGCTTGCGTAGATTTTGATTAGGCTGACGGCCGATTTGGTTTGATAAATCAGGCAGAGCCAAATCCGCCGGCGCCTTCGCAGTCATACAGAGGCACAAGCCATCGTCGAGAATGTGCCCGTAGCGAAACCCATCCATGAGCTTGCCACCCTTGCCCCTCCCGTTACCCATTGCCCAGTTTTCTGCAGCCTGCGCGGCCTTGCCTCTGGTGTCCATCGACCTGGTGTTGACCAACACCGACGGCCAGCTGTTGCTGGGCCTGCGCAACAACGCGCCGGCCCGCGGCTGGTGGTTCACGCCAGGAGGCCGGATACGGAAAAACGAACCCCTGGCCCAAGCAAAACGGCGCGTTGCGCACGACGAGCTGGGCTTGCCCGCATCTGCGCTCGAACGCGCCACACTGATGGGCACCTGGGACCACTTCTATCCGGACAGCGCCTTCGACCCCCAGGTGTCCACCCATTACGTGAACCTGCCGCTGTGGCTGCAGCTGACGCGCGACGAGGAAAAACATCTCCAGTTGCCGCAGGGCGCCGGCGAACAACATGCCCGGTGGCAGTGGTTCGCGCTGGACCAGGCCGCAACCGACCGGGCGGTGCATGAGTATGTTCGTGTCTATGCGGCGTGGGTTATGCAGCACCGGCGCTGACGCCGTGTTTCGGCCGATGTCCGGCTTCGAGCCCGCGCCAGCCCCCTGTTAAGATTAAGTTTGGGTGTCAGCGCATTCGCGCCATGGCAGGTATGCGTCGGTCGGGCCGCCACGCGGAGTACCTGTGCCCATGCCTTCGACCCCTGAAACCATCCAGCTGATTGCCGCCGCCATTTTTGCCGTGGCCCTGCTGCATACCTTTGCCGCCAAACAGTTCGAGCGGCTGTCACACCGCTACCCCCGCCACGCCGGGCTCTTTCACCTGCTTGGCGAGGTCGAGGTCGTCTTCGGCTTCTGGGCCATCGTGCTGGTGCTCAGCATGGCGCTGCTGGTGGGCGGCGGCGACGCCCTGGCATACGCCGAGTCGCGCAACTACACCGAGCCGCTGTTCGTCTTCGTGGTGATGGTCATCGCGGCGTCACAGCCTGTGTTGCGCGCGGTGATGGCCTCGGTCAACACCCTGGCCCATTACATCCCGGTACCGACGCCGATCGCCACCGCCTGGCTGGGCCTGGCCGCAGTGCCGCTGCTCGGCTCGCTGATCACCGAACCCGCGGCCATGACCATCGCCGCGCTGATGCTGGCGCCGCAAATCTTCCGCACCGCCGTGCCGGAGGGCGTCAAGTACTTCGCGCTCGGTGTGCTGTTTGTCAACGTGTCCATCGGCGGCACGCTGACCGCCTACGCGGCACCGCCCGTGCTCATGGTGGCCGCCGCCTGGCAATGGGACAGCGCCTTCATGGCGGCCAACTTCGGCTGGAAGGCGGCCATCGCCGTGGTGATCAATGCGACCGCCGCCACCTTCGTCATGCGCCGGCACCTGGGCACACCGCCCGCACCCGAGGGTGGGGAAGCGCGCATGCCGCTGTCGGTGGTGGCCGTGCACATCGCCCTGCTCGCCGCCGTGGTGCTGATGGCGCATCACCCGGTCGCCTTCCTCGCGATCTTCCTGCTGTTCCTCGGTTTCACGCAGGCCTATGACCGGCACCAGAGCCCGCTGATCATCAAGGAAGCGCTGCTGGTCGGCTTCTTCCTGGCCGGGCTGGTGGTGCTGGGCGGCATGCAGGCCTGGTGGCTGCAGCCGATTGTGGCCAGCCTGCAGCCGCTGGCGCTGTTCATGGGCGCGCTCGGCCTGACCGCCATCACCGACAATGCGGCGCTGACCTACCTGGGCTCGCTGATCGCCGGCATCTCCGACGAGTCCAAGTACATGCTGGTGGCGGGCGCAGTGGCCGGCGGTGGGCTCACCGTGATCGCCAACGCGCCGAACCCGGCCGGCGTGGCACTGCTCAAACGCGGCTTTGCCGACGAGACCGTGGGCGCCGGCGGGCTGCTGCTGGGCGCCCTGGGGCCTACCGCGGTGGCTGCGGCGGCTTTTCTGTTTCTGTAGCGGGGCAGGGCGGGGCTGCCAGTTGCTAACTTATTGATAGCTGCTGGTGACCATTAGATATGGGATGGATGCCTATTTGGTTCATGGAGAAGCCCGAGGAACCACTCCCGAGTTATGGGGTGTGAGCCCGGCAAGACCGTCAGACTGCCGAAATAGTGTAGTTACAAAAAATCCTTGTAATTAGAATAAACGTAACTACAATAAGCTATGAATGTGACGTTCGACCCAGCCAAGGATGCCGCGAATCTGGCAAAACATGGCTTGTCATTGCTGGACGCCGTGGGCTTTGAATGGGAAACCGCCGTGGTATGGCCTGACCAGCGCCGCGTGTATGACGAGGCCCGCATGGTGGCGCTGGGCTATATCGGCTTGCGCATCATGGTCGTGGTGTTGGTTGACCGCCCGCCCGAGTCGCCCACAGAGCGGCGCATCATCAGCTTGAGAAAAGCCAACACACGCGAGGTGAAACGTTATGCCGAAACTTAAAACCGGAACCATCCTTCCCAACCCTGCGGAGGACGCCGCCATCACGGCCGCTGCCTTGGCAGACCCCGATGCCGTCCCCTTCACGGATGCCGAATGGCTGCAAGCCAAGCCGCTGGTGCGTCGCGGCCGCCCGCTGGGCAGTGGCAGCAAGACCCAGGTCACCCTGCGCCTGGACGTGGAGGTGGTGGAAAAATTCAGGGCAACGGGCGAGGGCTGGCAAACCCGCATCAATGATGCCCTGAAAAGCTGGGTGCGGACGCACGTGTGAAATGCCGTCCAGCCTCAGCGCGCCAGGGCTGGACGCCCTATGCGCACCTGGCGCCGAAAGGGCTCCAAGTCGCTGCCAGTCAATTAGACTTATTCATGACTACCGCAGATGATTGGAACCAACAACAATGAGCAAGCCACCTTCCACCAATGTCGATCCTTCGTTACTCATTTCGAAGGTACTTGAAAACTTAGGCGGCAAAGACAAGGCTTGGGCGATCATCGATGCTGACTACAGAGAAACTCAATTGCGTTGGAGGCAAGACGTTGAAGTCCTTGGTCGTATTCTTCGTTCGCACCTTTATCTTGAGCAATACCTTACCGACTATTTAGAAAGAGCGACTCCCAACTTGGCGATACGAAAAGCTGCTCTTCGCTTTTCTCAAAAGTTGGACCTAATAAGTTCACTGCCTCAGTTTGCTGAAATCATCGCTGGAATAAAGCACCTAAATGTCATAAGAAATCGCCTCGCTCACCGACTTTCTGCGAAAGTTACGCAGGCGGACGCCGAAATCTTTCTTCAAGCAAGCCTGTTTGTTGCTTTGAGGAGCGAGGGCGCCAAACCTCACGAGGCCAGCCAGGAGCCCCTTGATGTTTTGGAGGGCTTTGCTCAATATGCAAGCACATGCTTGAGTCATGAGTTCAGCCCGTTCTCCGTGGCGCATTCGGCGGCGCTGAAGTCTATTGGTGAAAACGATAAAGTGCAATTGCCAACTAAAGGTACGTAGGCATCGGAATCGGTTTGGGTTGCGCGTTAGCCAAATGAAAAAGCCCCTAACCATGACAGCTAGGGGCGTTTCATTTGGTGCCGGAGAGATGAATCGAACACCCGACCTTCTCATTACGAACGGCTCCTAAACTGTCCTCGCCTTTGAGGTCACAACGCGTAATTCCATTTGTTTGCTGTCATCGAGCAACACTGGAGTTACGAGAATGAGAGTCAAATTTCTTTGGGGTATGGGGGCCTGCCCCCATGTAAGCGAAGCGAAGCTGAACCCGAATGGAGGTGCTGGCGCTGTGACGTTTTCCGTCGCGGGCGCATTGGTCGCACCGGGTTGGCATGTGCCGCGCCTTGAAAAGCAAACGGCTGTTCACCAGGTGCGGGCATGAAGCAGAAGCCGACCATACCTCTACCTGCTGGCCTCGCGCAGCCATACGTGATGGGGATCGCAGACAAGCTGTCTGATGATCCGATGCTTCGCCAGTTGCTCGGGTCACGCTTCAAAGTCATTGTCAATTACGACACTTCCGCCAAGCGTGTGACCTACTCGTTTCGCTCTCCTGAGGACAACGAACCAGACGACGCCGACGCTAAGGCCGTGTGAATTAGCAACACCGCCTTGACGGTGCATGAGCGGTTCGCATAGCATTGGGGTGCAAATAACGGGTCTGGCGTCCCGGTCACAAAAACGTCCGCCGCGTCATTTCCTCGTTGGGTCTTAGTGCCTGAGGCCGGCAACAGCACCGAATGCTTTTGCGAATCCCTTCAACCGGGTTCGCTGCTGCATTGCAAAAGCGAACCCAAGAATCTGGAGTTCGCATGTTTGATTCAAATTCCCAAAATCCTGACAGTAGGCAAAGCTGCGCCATCGGCGGAGGGGGCCCGCTCTGCGGGGACTCCGCCGATGTGCAGCGCCTGCCCCGTGTAGTAACCACGGGGAGAAAGGTCAAGAAGCCGGTAGCTGTGGATGACGAAACCGGAGAGGCTGTTGAAATCTTCGCTACTGGTCGAGGCATCAGTGTTACTCGGCATCTGGCAACGGTAGAGTCAGTCTCAAAGTCCATGGCGCTTATCGACGCTGTTGCTTTTTCTGTCGTGCCGCCTGACGAAAAATCGTATGTGTGGGTGCTGCAGGAGATGGCGCAGTTCCTCGACCTGGGCTCTGTTGAGCAACGCAAAGGCCTGTTCGGCTTTCAGCACTCGGCACGGTTTGGCGATGGCGCTGGAATGATTGCATGGGGCGGTGACAGCCAGCGAGGGCGCGTCTATTTCAGCCTCATGGGCAAGGGCTGCTCGATGCTCCAGGACTGGCCTGCATTCGCGGTATGGCTCGAAGCGCATAAGGCAGTTATCAAGCGCGCTGACGTTGCCTATGACGACATGGAGGGGGCGCTCGTCAGCATCGCGTGGGCTGTCGACCAGTATCGGGGGGAAGGCTTCAATGCTGGAGGCCGTAAACCGACGCATACGCTGTTTGGCGACTGGCTGGAGGGGGAGGCGTCCACCAAGGGTCGAACGCTCGGCATAGGCAACCGGAGCAGCGGCAAATATGCGCGCATCTACGAGAAAGGAAAGCAGCTCGGCGAAGCCTCCAGCCCATGGACGCGCATCGAGGTCGAGTGGCGTGCGCAGGACCGGTACATTCCTTACGATGTACTCACGCGTCCGGGTCACTATCTGGCGGGCGCTTATCCCTGCCTTGCCTTCCTCACCGAGGAGCAATCTGTCATCAAGACGATTGCCAAGGGTGGGCAGATCGCCTATGACACGGCAGTTGAAAACGCAAAGCGTCATTGCGGAAAAACCATCAACCTGATGCTTGACGTTCTCGGCGGTGATTTCGCGGGGGTTGTCGAGAGCCTGCGTCGTCCGGGCTATCCTGCGCGCATTGACGCCTACAGCTATCACGTCAAACAGAATCCGACGATGCTTGATCGGGAATTGGCGGTGACGTCATGACCCTCTACAAGCGGGAAAAATACTGGTGGGTCAAGTTCGCGCCGATCAAGGGTGAGCTAAAGCCGTTTTTCAAAAGCACCGGGACAGCCGTCAAGCGCGATGCGCAGAAGTACCACGACAAACTCATGGCCGAACGGTGGGAACAGGACAAGCTCGGGGTCAAGCCGTGCCACACATGGGACGAAGCTGCCGCCAAGTTCCTGGAGGAAACCAGCCACAAGCGCACGCATGAATGGGACAAGTCCATGCTGCGCTGGTTCCAACCCCTTCTAGGGGGGAAAGAGTTGGTTGACATCAACCGGGCGTTGCTCGATCAGGTCAGGGTGGTCAGAGGGAAGGGCGTCAGCACATCCACGGTCAATCGATACATGGCACTGGTGCGAACGATTCTTCGGAAGGCTTGCAACGAGTGGGAGTGGATAGATCGCGCTCCGAAGGTCGGTATGTTCCGCGACACGGAGGGCAGGATTCGCTCACTGTCACGCGATGAGTTCACCCGCCTGCTGGCTGAGCTGCCGCCACACCTTGCGGATATGGCTCAGTTTTCCGTTGCTACAGGGTTAAGACAGGCCAACGTGACGCGCTTGCAATGGAAGCAGATCAGCCTTGAGCGTCGTCATTTGTGGGTGGCAGGTAACGACCACAAGAACGGCCGGCCGCATTCGGTGCCGTTGAATGAAGCTGCGTTAGATGTGTTGCAGCGGCGGCAGGGTGATCACCTAACGCACGTGTTCACCTATGAGGGCAACCCTATTGCCCAGGTCAACACCAAGGCTTGGCGCAATGCGCTCCTACGCGCTGAGATTCACGATTTCCGGTGGCATGACCTGCGGCATACCTTTGCCACTTGGCACAGGGAGGCGGGCACACCTACTCATGAATTACAGCGGCTTGGCGGTTGGAAAACCCAGTCCATGGTTGAACGCTACGCACATGTGGCGCCTGAGGGACTGCAATATGCGGCTGGCAGACTTGATCGATTGTTTCAGGCGCAAACTTGATCGCGCTAGCCGACTGCGAGAGTGAATGCTACATTCAGCAAAAACCGGGAGTGATGATGGCTAAAAACAGCAACTATTTGGTCAGATTGGTAAAGCAAATATTCATTTTGATCTTTAGGGTGATCGCCGCCATCATCGCTCCCAGTGACCCCAAAGAAGTCCAGCGTAAACGCCCTCGCACGGTTGAACCACCGACTGCAGGGGATGCCCCTTATGTCTGGCCTAAGTTGGATGAATGTGAATTTGAAATCGTCGGCGAGTCGAACTACCAAAACGCGATAAAGCGGTTAGCAGGTGATCACGGAAGCAATTCATCCTCCGCAGAATTTCGCGCCATGCTCATTCCTGAGGACAATCCACACGATCACTTGGCAGTGCGTGTCGACGGTGAGGGTGTCGGCACCGTAGGGTATATGGCGAAGGAGGACGCTCGCAGCTTTAGGCGTCGTCTTGCGGCAAAAAAATTGGGCGATTCGGTAACGCTCTGTTCGGCCGAAGTCACAGGAGGCGGCACTGCGAGAAATGGGAACAAGTTGTCCTATGGCGTTCGCTTGGCCATAAAGCCGTTTGAATAGAACTGCTTGTCCAAATGGCGTTTAGCGCCAATAATGAATGTGGGTTACGCGTTGGTTACATGAAGAAGCCCCCTAACCATGACAGCTAGGGGGCCTTCATTTGGTGCCGGAGAGATGAATCGAACACCCGACCTTCTCATTACGAATGAGCTGCTCTACCGACTGAGCTACACCGGCGAATTCTGAATTACAGCCTTCGATTATAGCCGGGCAGAATTCACTGGCTGATCGCTGGTGAGTCGTCCCGCTAACTGGCGCCGAAAATCCGGGCCGCCAGTCAGCAATCGCAAAACAGAACGTGCGCTGTGCAGGAAGCCGTGGTGTGCATGCGCCTGGAATTCGGTCTTCCCGCACGGAGCCTTTAGTGCCCGGAATTCAGAAGATCATGCATGCCGTCACCTGGCCGGCCTCATGAACCGCAGTGGCTTCCCCAAGCCCGCGGTTACGTCTGGTCGCATCAGCGGGTTATTCCCGGTATCACTCCGGGCGCTGTTGGTTATGCTGTTACATCAATGAGGTGAGGCGGGCTTGTTTCTTGCTAACGGGGTTCACGAGGCCAATCTTTCCTTAATTCCATTCAGCAATCCTTCAGGAGAATTCCAGATGCCCGTCAACTCCGCTGTCCGACCGAGCATGCGTCGCGGGGTGATGACCGCCGCAATGGCCGCCATCACCGTATTGTCGAGCGGAGCTTATGCCCGCGACCTCGTTGTGGCGCTCAAGACCGAGCCGACCTCCATGGACCCGCAGTACCACGCCCTCACGCCCAACATCCAGCTGTCGCAAACGTTGTTCGATGGCCTGGTGTGTGCCGATGCTGACCTGGCCATCAAGCCCTGCCTGGCAGAGTCGTGGACGGCCAGTGGCAAGAGCTGGACTTTCAAGTTGCGGCCCAATGTGAAATTCTCGGATGGTTCGCCGCTCACCGCTGCAGACGTGGTCTTCACGCTGGACCGTGTGGCCAAGGTGCCCAACAGCCCTTCGTCATTCAAGGTGTACCTGCAAAAGGTGGAGAAGGTGGAGGCGGTTGATCCGCTCACGGTGCGCATCACCACGTCCGAGCCTTACCCGTTGCTGGCGATCAACATGGTGGGTCTGCCCATCATGTCGGCCAAGGCGGCGGCCGGCCCGGCGGCTGAAGGCAAGACCACCACCGAGCTGAATTCCGGCAGCGGTCTGGTGGGCGCAGGCCCCTACCGTTTTGTCTCCTGGAAGCGAGGCAGCGAAATCATCTTCGAACGCAACCCGCATTACTGGGGCCCGGCCCCCGCCTGGGACAAGGTGATTTATCGACCCATCAGCAATCCCGCCGCGCGTGTGGCGGCCTTGCTGGCCGGCGACGTGGACCTGGTCGAAGACCCGCCCACCGATGACCTTGAGCGCCTGCAAAAGGACCCCAAACTGACGGTGGAAACCAAGGCGTCCAACCGTGTGATCTACGTGGCGCTCGACCAGAACGGCGACAAGACGCCGGGTATCGAAGGCACCAACGGCAAGAATCCGCTGCTCGACAAGCGCGTGCGCGAAGCCCTGTCGCTGGCCATCGACCGGCAGGCCCTGGTGGCCCGCATCATGGGTGGTGTGGGCACGCCGGCCGCCCAGCTTCTGCCTTACCCGATGTTTGGCGCCAGCAAGAGCCTGGTGACGCCGGCCAAGGTCAACACCGACAAGGCCAAGGCCCTGCTGAAGGATGCCGGCTACCCCAATGGCTTCACCATGGTGCTGGGCTCGCCGAACGGCCGCTACATCAACGACAGCAAGGTTGCGCAGACGCTGGCCTCCATGTGGACACGCGTGGGTGTCAAGACCACCATCGATTCCAACGCACCGGCCGTGTTCTTCAAGAACCGCGATGCCCATGCCTACAGCGCCTACATGGCAGGGTGGGGCACGTCCACGGGTGAAATGTCCAACACGCTCAACTCCCTGCTGGTCACCCCCAACAAGGAAAAAGGGCAGGGCACCACCAACCGCAGCCGCTACTCCAACCCTGAAATGGACAAGCTGGTCGCCGAGTCGGCCAACCAGATGGACGATGCCCAGCGCGCCGCCACCCTGGCCAAGGCCAGTGAGGTCGCCATGGCCGACTTCGCCATGCTGCCCATTCACTTTGAGCATTCGGTGTGGGCCATGAAGAAGGGCATCAGTTTCAAGGGTCGTGCTGACCAGCAGACCATGGTGCAGTACGCCACCGTCGTCAAGTAAGCCCCGGCTACCCCGCAACCCGCAAGCCCGCCGCCCCGGTGGCGGGCCATTCAATCCATGCTTGCTTTTATCATTCGCCGCCTGCTTCAGGCCCTGCTGGTCATGGCCGTGATGTCGGGCCTGGTTTTCGTCGGGCTTTATGTGGTGGGCGACCCGGTCTCCATGATGGCCAGCCCCGAAGCGACGGAGCTGGAGCGCGACGCCATCCGGGCCAACTTTGGCCTCGACAAACCCTTGCTGGAACAATATGCCATCTTCATGTCGCACGCCGTGCGGTTTGACTTTGGCAAGAGCTTCCTCACTGGGCAGTCGGCCATGGGCCTCATTCTGGAGCGCATGCCGGCCACACTGGAGCTGGCGGTGGTGGCGATGACGCTGGCCGGACTGGTGGGTGTGCCCCTGGGCATCTGGGCCGGCTTGCGCCCTGACGCACTGAGCACGCGTGGCATCATGACCGGCTCGGTGCTGGGTTTTTCGCTGCCCAACTTCTGGGTGGGCCTGATGCTGATCATGGTATTTGCCGTGTACCTGGGCTGGGTGCCAGCCAGCGGCCGCGGCAAGACGGTCATGCTGGGCCCGCTCGACCTCAGCGTGCTGACGCTCGATGGTTGGAGTCGCCTCATCCTGCCGGCCTGCACCATCGCCATGGCCAAGGCGGCGCTGATCATCCGCGTCACCCGGGCCGCCACGCGCGAGGCGCTGCCCATGGACTACATCAAGTTTGCCCGTGCCAAGGGCCTGGCCTGGAGCCGCATCCTGCGCGTGCACCTGCTCAAGAACATCCTGATTCCCATCGTCACCGTGTTCGGGCTGGAGTTTGGCCAGGTGGTGGCGTTTGCGGTGGTGACCGAAACCATTTTTGCCTGGCCGGGCATGGGCAAGCTGCTGCTGGATTCCATCATCACGCTGGACCGGCCGGTGGTGGTGGCCTACCTGATCCTTATCGTCTTCTTCCTGGTCATGCTGAACCTCGTGACCGACATCCTTTATTCGGTGCTCGACCCGCGCGTGCGCCTGCAGGCAGCCAAGGCATGACTACCCTGACGCCCCCCACCGTGGTGATTGACCCCACGCCGCTACCGCCCCCTGAAACGCCGTGGCAGCGCCTGCGCCGCGAGTTTTTTGCCAACAAGCTCGCGGTGATCGGCCTGGTGCTCCTGCTGCTTGCCATTGGGGTGGCCGTGTTCGCCCCGTGGATATCGCCGCAGAACCCGTACGACATCGGCAAGCTCGACATTTTTGATTCCAAGCTGCCACCGGGCAGCAAGGACGCCGCCGGCACCATGACCTACTGGCTGGGCACCGACAGCCAGGCGCGCGACCTGCTCTCGGCCATTTTCTACGGCCTGCGCACCAGCCTGATGGTGGGCGGCATCTCGGTGGCTGCGGCGCTGGTCATTGGCAGCATCGTGGGGCTGGCGGCTGCATACTTTGGCGGCTGGGTGGATGCGCTGCTGATGCGCATCGTCGACATCCAGCTTTCTTTCCCCTCCATCCTGGTGGCGCTGATCCTGCTGGCCATCCTGGGCAAAGGGGTGGACAAGGTCATCCTCGCGCTGGTCATTGTGCAATGGGCCTACTTTGCACGCGCCGCACGTGGCGCGGCGCTGGTGGAGCGCGCCAAGGAGTATGTGGAGGCCGCGCAATGCATGGCGCTGGGTTCGCCGCGCATCCTGCTGCGCCACATGCTGCCCAACTGCCTGCCACCGCTGATCGTGATCGCCACCATCGATCTGGCCCACGCCATTGCGCTGGAATCCACGCTGTCGTTTCTGGGCGTGGGTGTGCCGGTGACCGAGCCTTCGCTGGGGATGCTGATTGCCAACGGTTTTGAGTTCATGCTCAGCGGCCACTACTGGATTTCGTTCTTCCCGGGCATAGCACTGGCCTTGGCCATCGTCGGCATCAACCTGGTGGGCGACCATTTGCGCGACATCCTCAACCCGCACAACGCACATTGAGCGCGCAGCCAACCATGGACGATTCACGCAGCACACCGGTCTTGCAGATCAGCGGCCTGCAAACCCATTTTTTCACGCATGGCGGTGTGGTCAAGGCCGTGGACGGGGTTGATCTGCAGGTCAACGCCGGCGAAATTCTCGGGCTGGTCGGCGAGTCCGGCTCAGGCAAGAGCATCACCGGGTTTTCAATCATTGGCCTGATTGACCCGCCGGGCCGCATCGCGGGCGGGCACATCCGCTACCTGGGTGAAGATCTGGTGGGCGCTTCCGAGAAACGCCTGCAGCAGCTGCGCGGCAAGGAGATCGCCATGATCTTCCAGGACCCGATGATGACGCTCAACCCGGTGTTGCGGGTGGACACCCAGATGGTCGAGGCCATTCACGCGCATGAGAAAGTCAGCCCGGCCTCCGCCCGAGCGCGCGCTCAGGATGCGCTGGCCATGGTGGGCATCCCGTCGCCGGCCGAACGCCTGTTGTCCTACCCGCACCAGTTGTCGGGCGGCATGCGCCAGCGTGTGGCCATTGCAATTGCGCTGTTGAACCAGCCCAAGCTCATCATTGCCGACGAGCCCACCACCGCGCTCGACGTCACCATTCAGGCGCAGATCCTGTATGAGGTGCAAAAGCTCTGCCGCGAAACCGGCACGGCCATGATCTGGATCACCCACGATCTGGCGGTGGTGTCCGGCCTGGCGGACCGCATCGCCGTCATGTATGCCGGCCGGATTGTGGAGAGCGGCGCCACGGCAGACGTGGTGCACCGTCCCTCGCACCCCTACACGCAAGGGCTGATCAACTCCATTCCCACGCGCGCCACGCACGGCAGCCTGTTGCGGCAGATTCCGGGCATGACGCCGTCGCTGCTGCAACTGCCGCAAGGCTGCGCCTTCAGGCCGCGCTGCGGTTACGCCACCGACCAGTGCCTGACCGTGCCGCAGCCCACCGAAGCCGCGCATCACAAGACCGTCCGCTGCTGGCACGCGCTTGCCTGAATGGCCTGAACGTCACCTGAATGACCCGTATGGACGCCTCCTTGACCCCCTCCCCCTTAGCCAGCACGCCGCTGCTGCAACTGCGCGGTATCAGCAAACGTTTTGTCCAGCCCGTTGATCTGGCGGGCAAGATCGCCAACCTGCTGGGCGCCCACAATGCCCCCGCTGTGGTGCAGGCCGTGTCGGAGGTGGACCTGGACATCCATGCCGGCGAAGTGATTGGTGTGGTCGGCGAGTCGGGCTGCGGCAAGTCCACGCTGGGCCGCATCGTTGCAGGCATCAACCCGCCTTCGGCCGGCGAGGTCAGCTACCAGGGCAGGAAGCTGGCCGACATGACCGCCGCCGAGCGCCGTGCCTATGGCCTGGGCGTGCAGATGATTTTCCAGAACCCCATGGCCTCGCTCAATCCGCGCATGCGTGTCCTCGATATCATTGGCGAGGCGCCTGTGGTGCACGGCCTGGTGCCCGCGTCCGGCATGGCCGACTACGTGGCCGGCTTGATGCGGCAGGTGGGGCTGGACCCTGACTACGGCCAGCGCTACCCCCACCAGTTCTCGGGCGGCCAGCGCCAGCGCATCGGCATTGCGCGCGCGCTGGCGCTCAAGCCGCAGCTCATCGTGTGCGACGAAGCCGTGGCTGCGCTGGACGTCTCCATCCAGGCGCAGGTGCTCAATCTGTTTCTGGAGTTGCGCCGCAGTTTTGAGCTGACCTATTTGTTCATCAGCCACAACCTGGGTGTGGTGGGCCATGTGTCGGACCGTGTGGTCATCATGTACCTTGGCCGCGTGGTCGAGATCGCGCCCACCGAGTTGATTTTCAGTCGCCCCAACCACCCCTATACGCAAGCCCTGCTGTCGGAGCTGCCTACGCTGGACACCCAGCGGCGCGACTACCAGCCCATCAAGGGCGAGCTGCCTTCACCTCTGCGGCCGCCCACGGGCTGCGCCTTTCACCCGCGCTGTCCGCACGCCATGCCGCGCTGCCAGATCGAACAGCCCCCGCTACGCACCCTGGCCACCGGCCACCTTAGCGCCTGCCATCTCAACGACGTGGCGCCAACCGCGCCCAGCCTGACCTCATGACCCATCCTGTTCTGCCCAGCGTCCCCACCCCTTTTGAGCCCTACACCCTGCGCCTGCCCGAAGCCGGCGCCGTGCCACTGATCTGCGATTCACCGCACAGCGGCACGCTGTACCCCGACGACTTCGGTTATGCCTTGCCTTTTGAAATCCTGCGCAAGGGTGAAGACACCGACGTGCATGTGTTGTGGGATGCGCTACCGTCGGTCGGTGCCACCCTGCTGGCCGCCAATTTTCCGCGCGCCTATGTGGACCCCAACCGCGACGTCGAAGACCTGGACGCTACCCTGCTCGACGCGCCCTGGCCTGCCCCCTTGGCCCCCGGTGAAAAAACCCGCCTGGGCATTGGCCTGATCTGGCGCGATGCGAGCAAGGGCGGGCAAGACCCCATCTACGCGCGCAAGCTCAGCGTCGCCGAGGTGCAAAACCGCATCAGCCGCTACCACCGGCCCTACCACGCAGCCATGCAGGCGCAGATTGAAGCGGCCTATGCGCGCTTTGGTGCTGTCTGGCACCTCAACCTGCATTCGATGCCTGCCAACTCGTACGAGAGCCTGCAGATCCAGAGCGATCACCCGCTGGCCGACGTGGTGCTGGGCGACCGTGACGGCACCACCGCCGCCCCCGAATTCACCGCCATGGTGGCCAACGCATTCCGCCAGCGCGGTTTCAGCGTCGCCATCAACGACCCGTTCAAGGGAGTAGCGCTGATCGCCCGACTGGGCCGGCCGGCCGAGCGTCGCCACAGCCTGCAGGTCGAACTGCACCGCGGCCTCTACATGGACGAAAAGACCCGAGCCCGCAGCGTGGACTTTGCCTCCCTGCAGAGCGCACTGGCGGACATTTCTGCTGAAATTGCCGCATACGTCCAAGCCCAGATCCCTTCCTGACCAGAGAACCCCGCCATGAGCCTGATCGCCGAAATCGAAGCCACCCACGACGAGTTCACCGCGCTGCGTCGCGACATCCACGCGCATCCCGAGCTTGCCTTCCAGGAAAACCGCACGTCCGACGTCGTGGCTGAGCGGCTCGCGTCCTGGGGCATCGAGGTGCATCGCGGGCTGGGCCAGACCGGCGTGGTGGGGGTGCTGAAAGGTTCCCAAACCAAAGCCGGCAGCAAGCCGCGATCCATTGGCCTGCGTGCCGACATGGACGCGCTGCCCATGCCTGAGCACAATCGCTTTGCCCATGCTTCCAAAAACCCCGGCCGCATGCACGGCTGTGGCCACGACGGCCACACCGCCATGCTGCTGGGTGCCGCCAAGTACCTGGCCGCGCACCGCGACTTTGACGGCATCGTCAACTTCATCTTTCAGCCGGCAGAGGAGGGTGGCAATGCCGGCGCCAAGGCCATGATGGCCGATGGCCTGTTTGACAAGTTTCCTTGCGACGAGATTTACGGTATCCACAACATGCCGGGCTTTGACGTCGGCCACTTCGGTTTCCGCAAGGGACCGACCATGGCGTCGAGCAACCGCTTTGACATTTTTGTGCGTGGCACCGGCGGCCACGCTGCGCAGCCACACAAGTCGGTGGACACCATCGTCATCGCGGCTGAAATGGTGGGCGTGCTGCAGACGCTCATCTCTCGCCACAAGAACCCGATTGACATTGCGGTGCTCAGCATCACGCAGATCCACGCGGGCGATGCGTACAACGTGCTGCCCGGCGAGACCGTGATCCGCGGCACCGTGCGCACCTTCAGTACCCAGGTGCTGGACGAGATCGAGTCCAACATGCGCCGTGTGGCCGAGATGCTGCCCCAGGTGCATGGCGGCAGCGGCGAGCTCAAGTTCCACCGCGCTTACCCGCCGCTCGTCAACTGGGACGAGCAGACCGACTTTGCCATGAAGGTGGCGCAAGACGCGTTTGGCGCAGAGCACGTTGACGGCCACACGCCCCAGCACGGCGGCGCCGAGGACTTCTCTTTCTATCTGGAGAAAGTGCCGGGTTGCTACCTGTTCCTGGGCAATGGCGAAGGCGCGCACCGCGACGAAAAGTACATCGGCATGGGCCCCTGCGAGCTGCACAACCCCAACTATGACTTCAACGACGCGTTGCTGCCGATCGGGTCGAGTTATTGGGTGAAGCTTGCGAGCGCGTTTTTTGCGCGATAGGGCGTTGCCGGGCTAGGAGCCTGGGCTGCAGAAGGAGCGTCGGCTGCAAAGTGGCCGCGACGGTCCATTTTTCACCGGCTTTTTGCCCCATAGCTACGGCTATGGCGCTGCAAACCCGGCAAAAACTGGCCTCGCCGGGGCCACTTCTCGCTTCGACGCCTTCTGCCGCCCAGACTCCTAGCCTTCATCAGGCCCGGCTGGACCCAACGGCACGACGATAGGCTGGCAGCTAGGGCTTGCCCAGCTTCTCACCGTGGTAGCTGGTGACGCGCTCCACCTCGTTCTTCGAACCCAGGATCACACTCACGCGTTCGTGCAGCTTGCCGGGCTGGATGTCCAGGATGCGCTGGTGGCCGTTGGTGGCGGCGCCGCCGGCCTGCTCGATCAGCCAGCTCATGGGGTTGGCCTCGTACATCAGGCGCAGCTTGCCGGCCTTTTCAGGCTCGCGTTTGTCCCAGGGGTACAGGAAGATGCCGCCGCGGCACAAAATGCGGTGCACGTCGGCCACCATGGCGGCCACCCAGCGCATGTTGAAGTCCTTGCCGCGCGGGCCGTCCTTGCCGGCCAGCAGTTCGTCCACGTAGCGTTTCACCGGTGCGTCCCAGTGCCGCATGTTGCTCATGTTGATGGCGAACTCTTTGGTGTCTTCGGGGATACGCACGTTCTCTTCGATCAGCACGAACGAGCCCTGTTCGCGGTCCAGCGTGAACATGGCGACGCCGTCGCCCACCGTCAGCACCAGCGTGGTCTGCGGGCCGTAGATGCAGTAGCCCGCGGCCACCTGCTTGTTGCCGGCCTGCAGGAAGTCGGCTTCGTCCACGCCGCGGTCGTCCTCGGGCATTTTCAGCACGCTGAAGATGGTGCCGATGCTGACGTTGATGTCGATGTTGCTGGAGCCGTCGAGCGGGTCGAACAGCAGCAGGTATTCACCCTTGGGGTAGCGATTCGGCACCACGTAGATGGTGTCCATTTCCTCGGACGCCATGCCGGCGAGGTGGCCGCCCCATTCGTTGGCCTCGATCAGCACCTCGTTGGCGATGATGTCGAGCTTTTTCTGCATCTCGCCCTGCACGTTTTCGCTCTCGGCACTGCCCATCGCGCTGCCCAGCGCGCCTTTGTTGACGGCCTGGCTGATGCTTTTGCAGGCGCGGGCGACCACTTCCAGCAGCAGGCGCAGCTGCGAGGGAATGTGGCCGTCGATGCGCTGCTGCTCGATCAGGTAACGCGTAAGAGATACTTTTGAAGACATCGGGAAGCTCCTCGGTTGGTCATCCCGGACCTGATCCGGGATCCATGGATTGCGGATCGAGTCCGCAATGACAGGTGGTTGGTTAGTCGGCCAGGGCGCGTGTGACGACCTCGTGCGTGTCCTTGCTCAGGTCGGTGCGGGCGGCGACGCGGGCAATCGCTTCGCGCGCGGCGCTGCGGTAGGGCTCGGCCAGCTTGCTCCAGCGGTCCAGCGCGCGCGCCAGGCGGGCCGCCACCTGCGGGTTGATCACGTCGAGCTCGATCACGCGTTCGCTCCAGAACACGTAGCCCGCCGCATCGGTGCGGTGGAAGGCGGCCGGGTTGCCCTGGCAGTAGGTGCTGACGACGCTGCGCGCGCGGTTCGGGTTGCGCAGGCTGAAGTCGGCGTGTCTCATGAGCTGTTTCACGGCCGGCAGCACGTTGCCGCCGCGGTCCGGCGCGCTGGTCTGCAGGCTGAACCATTTGTCGATGACCAGCGCCTCGTCCTTGAACATGGCATGGAAGCGCTGCAGCGCCTCGGCGGCCAGCGGGTGGCCGCTGGACACCAGGGCGGCCAGCGCGTTGAAGCGGTCGGTCATGTTGCCGGCGTCCTTGAAACGCTGGTAGGTCTTGCCGGGCCAGACGGCATCACCGCTGGCGACCGCGGCCAGGCACAGCTGCGTCAGCGCCATGCCGGCCAGGGCGCGGCGACCCGAGGACAGCGAGTCGGGCCTGTAGGCGCCGGTGTCGTGGTTGGCCGCGTACGCGGCTTCCCAGTCAGCCTGCAGCGCCGTGGCCAGCTGCAGGCGCATGGCTTCGCGCACCGCATGGATGCGCTGCGGATCGACCACGTCGAGCTGCTCGGCCATGTAGGTTTCCGACGGCAGGGTCAGCACCAGGTCCTTGAAGGCGGCGTCCAGCGCCGGGTCGCGCAGCACGCTGCGCATGGCATCGAGATAAGCATCATTCAGAGGCTCGGCGCCCACCGGATAAGCGGAAGCAGCTATTGATTTAATAGCGCTTCGCACCGCCAGGCGTTGCCCGGCCTCCCAGCGGTTGAAGGGGTCGCTGTCATGGGCCAGCAGGTGCAGCAGCTGGGCGTCGCGGTAGTCGAACTCCAGCACCACCGGCGCGCTGAAGCCGCGCAGGATGGACGGCACGGGCTCGACGTCCAGGTTGACAAAACGCAGGGTCTCGCTGGCCCCGGTCAGCACAAAGGTGCGCGGGCCGGCCACGGCGGCAGGCTCGCCTTCCAGCTGCAGCGGCAGGTCGGCGCCGTCGGTGCCAAGCAGGCCCAGGCCCACCGGAATCACAAAGGGCTCCTTGGCCGACTGGCCAGGTGTGGGGGCGCAGCTTTGCGCCAGCGTCAAGGTGTAGCTGCGCGCGGCGGCGTCGTACACCCCTTCGGCATGCACGCGCGGCGTGCCGGCCTGGCTGTACCAGCGCTTGAACTGCGGCAGCAGGCGCGCCAGGTCGGAGGCCGGGTTGGCGTCGGCAATCGCCCGCGCAAAGTCGTCGCAGGTCACGGCCTGGCCGTCGTGGCGCTCGAAGTACAGCTTCATGCCCTTGGCGAATCCGTCGCGGCCCACCAGGGTCTGCATCATGCGGACCACTTCGGCGCCTTTTTCGTAAATGGTGACGGTGTAGAAGTTGCTGATCTCGATGTAGCTGTCGGGCCGCACCGGGTGCGACATCGGGCCGGCGTCTTCGGGGAACTGCGCGGTGCGCAGCACCCGCACGTCCTCGATGCGCTTGACGGCGCGGGCCGAGGCCTCGCCGCACAGGTCCTGGCTGAATTCCTGGTCGCGGAACACCGTCAGGCCTTCTTTCAGGCTCAGCTGGAACCAGTCGCGGCAGGTGATGCGGTTGCCGGTCCAGTTGTGGAAGTACTCGTGACCGACCACGCTTTCGATGTTCGAATAATCGGTGTCGGTCGCGGTGGCCTGGTTCGCCAGCACGTACTTGGTGTTGAAGATGTTCAGGCCCTTGTTTTCCATGGCGCCCATGTTGAAGTCGCTGGTGGCGACAATCATGAAACGCTCCAGGTCCAGCGACAGGCCGAAGCGCGCCTCGTCCCACGCCACCGAATGCATCAGCGAGGTCATCGCGTGTTCGGTCTTGTCCAGGTCGCCCGGGCGCACATAAACCTGCAGCAGGTGGTCCACCCCGGCGCGCGAGGTGATGCGCTGCTCGCGCGCGACCAGCTGGCCGGCCACCAGCGCAAACAGGTAGGCGGGTTTCTTGTGCGGGTCCACCCACTTGGCAAAGTGGCGGCCGCCTTCAAGGTGGCCCTGCTCGACCAGGTTGCCGTTGGACAGCAGCACCGGGTACTTCGCTTTGTCGGCGCGCAAGGTAACGGTGTAGCTGGCCATCACGTCGGGACGGTCCAGGAAGTAGGTGATGCGGCGAAAGCCCTCGGCCTCGCACTGGGTGAAAAAGGAGTCGTTGCTGACGTACAGGCCCATCAGCTTGGTGTTTTTGGCCGGCGCGCAGGTGGTGAAAATTTCCAGCTCGAAGGGCTCGGGGCCCAGCGGCAGGTTTTCCAGCACCAGTTTGTCGCCGTCCATCTTGAACGAGGTGCCCTGGCCGTTGACCAGCACGCGCGCCAGGTTGAGTTCCTCGCCGTCGAGCTTCAGGGGCTGGGCCGGCACGTCGGCATTGCGCCGCAGCGTCATCTTGTTGAGCACACGTGTCTTGGCCGGGTCCAGGTCAAAACACAGGTCGACGGTGTCGATCCAGTAGGCGGGGGCAACGTAGTCTGCACGGTGGATGGCCGTGGCTTGTCCTTCACGCAGCATGGTGGGTTCCTGAAAAGTGGGGGGAATGGGCTGAGTCGCCGCCGGGCCGCCCCAAGGCGACTGCGGCCCCCTCGGGGGGCAGAGAAGTACACGAAGTGACGAGCGTGGGGGTCATGTCACACGCCCTGCTTGAGCGAAGCTTCGATGAACGGGTCGAGGTCGCCGTCGAGCACCTTCTGGGTGGCCGAGGTCTCGTAGTTGGTGCGCAGGTCCTTGATGCGGCTCTGGTCCAGCACGTAGCTGCGGATCTGGTGGCCCCAGCCCACGTCGGTCTTGGTGTCTTCCAGCTTCTGCTGGGCTTCCTGTTGCTTGCGCAGCTCGAAGTCGTACAGGCGCGAACGCAGGCGTTTCCAGGCCACGTCGCGGTTGCCGTGCTGCGAGCGGCCGTCCTGGCACTGCACCACGATGCCGGTTGGCAGGTGGGTCAGGCGCACCGCCGAGTCGGTCTTGTTGATGTGCTGGCCGCCGGCGCCCGAGGCGCGGAAGGTGTCAACCCGCACGTCGGACGGGTTGATCTCGATCTCGATCGAGTCGTCGATCTCGGGGTAGACAAACACCGAGGCAAACGAGGTGTGGCGCCCGCCCGAGGAGTCGAACGGCGACTTGCGCACCAGGCGGTGCACGCCGGTTTCGGTGCGCAACAGGCCGAAGGCGTATTCACCCTCGATCTTGATGGTCGCGCCCTTGATGCCGGCGGTGTCGCCCGCGGTTTCGTCCTCGATCTGGGTCTTGAAGCCCTTGCGCTCGGCGTACTTGAGGTACTGGCGCAGCAGCATGCTGGCCCAGTCGCAGGCTTCGGTGCCGCCGGCGCCGGCCTGGATGTCCAGGAAGGCGTTGAGCGGGTCGGCCGGGTTGTTGAACATCCGGCGGAATTCCATTTTCTCGACTTCCACCGCCACCTTGGCAGCGTCTTCTTCAATCGCCAGCATGCCGGCGTCGTCGCCTTCGGCCTTGGACATCTCGAAGAGTTCGGTGTTGTCGGCCAGCTCGGAGCTCAGACGGTCGATCACATGGACCACGTCCTCCAGGGACTTCTTTTCCCGGCCGAGTTCCTGCGCGCGCTTGGGGTTGTCCCAGACTTTCGGGTCTTCCAGCGCGGCGTTGACTTCGCTTAATTTACGTTCTTTGGCAGGGTAGTCAAAGATACCCCCGAAGCTCGTTGACCCGGTTGCTCAGGTCTGCGAGTTGGTTGCCGATGATATTGATGTGTTCTGCGTCCATGGGAAAGTCCTGTCCTGGTGTCTGCTGGTGTCTGGGGTTCAATCCGGCATTTTCTCACGCTCCGGACCGCGGGAACGCAAAAAAAGGCCATGCCCGGCGGAACCCCCGTGGCTGCGCCGGCCGGCCCGGGATCAGGCCGCCGGCGGGGCCGGGGGCGTCAGGGGCAGGGTGACGGTGAACACGGCGCCCTCGCCCTGGCGGCTTTCCACGCTGATGCTGCCGCCGTGCGCCTGCACGAGCTGGCGGGTGATGAACAGGCCCAGGCCGAGCCCGCCGGTGCCGTCGTCGCTGGCGATGCGCGAGAACTGCTCGAAAATGCGCTGCTGGTCGGGCGCCGAAATGCCGCGGCCGTGGTCGCGCACGGAAATGCACGCACCTTCGGGCAGCAGGCGCAGGCTGACCGCCACCGGTTTGCCCTCGCCATAACGCAGCGCGTTGGTCAGCAGATTGATGACCACCTGTTCGATCCTGAACTCGTCCCACAGGGCCGTCACCGGCTGACCGGCATCGAGGGTGATGGGGCTGCCGGCGGCCGCGGCCTGGTGGGCGAGGTTCTCCACCACACGGGCCAGCAGGGCCGACAGTTCCATGGGCACGGGCCGGATGGACAGCTGCTTGCTGTTGATGCGCGAGGCATCCATCATGTCGTCGATCAGGCGCATCATGGCCTCGACCTGGCGCCGGTCACGCGCCACCATGGCGTGCAGATAGGGCACATCGAAAATGTCCGTGCGGCCCCGGTCCAGCTGCATCTTGCGCAATTGCGAGTCCAGGTACAGCGTGTTGAGCGGTGTGCGCAGCTCGTGGGTGGCCATGGAGATGAAGTCGTCGCGCGTGCGCACGGCGGCCTGCAGCTCGCCCTGCGTGGCCGTCAGTTGCTGCATCAGCAGCGCCTGCTCCTTGCGGCTTTTCTCCAGCGCCTCGACCTGTCGGCGGGTTTCCATGCGCTGGTTGTACAGGTCCACAAAAACGTTGACCTTGCTGCGGACGGCTTCCACGTCCAGCGGCTTGTAGAGAAAGTCCACCGCGCCGGTTTCGTAGCCGGTGAAGGCGTAGTTCTGTTCCTTGCCGGCGGCGGTGACAAAAATAATGGGGATCTGCCGGGTTTTTTCGGTGCCGCGCATCAGCTGGGCCAGCTCAAAGCCGCTCATGCCCGGCATCTGCACGTCCAGGAGCGCCAGTGCAAACTCGTGTTCGAGCAGCAGGTCCAGCGCTTCCTCGCCGGAGCTGGCCTGGAAAATTTCCCGGCCGTCCCGGCGAATCAGTGCATTGAGCGCCAGCAGGTTGCCGGGCAGATCGTCAACGATCAGGACTTTCGCAGCGTCAGGTGTTCGCATGGTTGTGGTCAAGTTGGATGAGCAGTTGCCGGATGCGGTCCAGCGTGAGAATCAGGTTGGGTTTGAGCTTGCGGATGGCCGCTTGCGGCATGGTGGCGACCTGGGCTTCCGCCGGGTCCTGCACCGCGGTCAGGCCACCGCGCTGCTTGATGCGGGCCAGGCCCGCCGCGCCGTCAAAATTGGCACCGGTGAGCAGCACGCCCGCCAGGCCGGCGCCATAAGCGTCGGCGGCGGACTCCATCAGCACGTCGATCGATGGCCGCGAATAGTTGACGGGTTCTTCGCAGCTGAGTGAAAAAGTCCGGTCCGCCTCGATGGACAGGTGGTAGCCGGACCCGGCGAAATACAGGGTGGACGGGGCGATGGTTTCCTTGTCGGCGGCCTCGCGCACGGACATGCCCAGCCGCTGCTGGAAGACGTCTGCCAGCCGGCTGTCACGCTCTTGCGGCAGATGCAGCACGGCAATGATGGGCAGCGAAAAGTGCTCCGGCAGCCCTGACAGCAGGGCCAGCAAGGCGTGCACCCCGCCGGCGGAGGCGCCAATCACCACGGCCTCGACGGCATGCCTTGCTGCGACCTGCTGGATATCCATGAGATTGCTCAGACTTCCAGCTTGCGGAAAATCCGCTCGGGCCGGTCCAGCGGCTCAAAACGCGCGGCATAGGTCGAGAAGTCGATGCTTTCCTTGCTGCCCAGACCCATGAAGCCGCGGCGGCTCAGCGATTCGTGAAACAGGCCCAGCGCGCGGTCCTGCAGCTTCTTGTTGAAATAAATCAGCACGTTGCGGCAGAGCACGAGCTGGGTTTCCGAAAACACGCTGTCCGTGGCCAGGCTGTGGTCGGCAAAGGTGATGTTGTCGCGCAGGGACTTGTCGAAAATCGCGGCGTCGTAAGCGGCCGTGTAGTAGTCGGAAAACGCTTGCTGACCGCCGGCCGCCTGATAGTTGGCGGTGTGGCCCTGGATGCTGGCCAGCGAAAATATGCCCTGGCGCGCCTTGGCCAGCGACTGGGGATTGATGTCGGTCGCATAAATCAGCGAGCGGTCGAGCAGGCCTTCCTCCTTGAGCAGGATGGCCAGCGAATACACCTCCTCGCCGGTGCTGCAGCCTGCGATCCAGATTTTCAGCGAAGGATAGGTGCGCAGCACGGGCACGACCTGCTGGCGCAGGGCCAGGAAAAACGACGGATCGCGAAACATCTCGCTGACGGGAATGGTCAGGTACTGCAGCAGCTGCATGAAGACGGCGGGGTCCTGCGCAGCGGCCGCCTGCAGGGCCGGGATCGTCGGGTAGCCGAGTTGTGCGAGCGCCTTGTGCACCCGCCTTTTTTGCGACGCCCCCGCGTAGTCGCGGAAATCGTAGCTGTACTGGCTGTAGATGGCCTGCATCAGGCGTTGCAGGTCGGCTTCCGGATGGTCATTGGCGGCATCACTGCCGGGGGCGCTCCCGGGGGCGGGCAAGTGGGCGTCAGGCTTTTTGGGCATTCAGCTGCGATCCGTGGCCGGCATCCACACGCGAAGCAGTGAAAACAGGCGGTCCAGGTCAATCGGCTTGGCCAGGTAGTCGCTGGTGCCGGCCTTGAGGCATTGCTCCTGGTCGTCCTTCATGGCCTTGGCGGTGACGGCGACGATGGGAAGCTTCTTGAAGCGTGCGTCCTTGCGGATGCGGCGCGTGGCTTCCAGCCCGTCCATGCCCGGCATCATGATGTCCATCAGGACCAGGTCGATGTCGCTGATCTCGTCGAGCTTGCTGATCGCCTCGAAGCCGTTGCGGCCGATCTCGACCCGCATGCCCTTTGCCTCCAGGGCGCTGGTCAGGGCAAAGATGTTGCGCGCGTCGTCGTCCACCACCAGGACCTTGCGGCCTTCAAAGGCGGTGTCCCGGCTGCGCAGGCTCTTGAGCATGATCTGGCGATCCGCGGACAGCTCCGACTCGACCTTGTGCAGGAAGAGGGTGACTTCATCGAGCAGCCGCTCGGGCGAACGCGCGCCCTTCATGATGATGGCGCGCGAATACTTCAGCAGTTCGGCTTCTTCCTGGCGGGTCATCTCGCGTCCGGTGTAGACGATGACCGGTGGGTAGGCTGAAATCCCCTCGGCCGACATGCGCTGGAGCAGCTCGTGGCCCTGCATGTCGGGAAACTTCAGGTCCATGATCATGCAGTCAAAAACGGTGCTGGTGAGCAGCCCGAGCGCTTCACCGCCGGTCTCCACCGCGGTGATCTCGATGTCGCCGTCGCCGATCAACTGCACGACACTTGCGCGTTGCAGCGCATCGCCTTCGACCAGCAGCACGCGCTTGATTTTCTGGGCGAGCTTGTCGCCCAGCTTCTGGAACACGTCCTTGAGCTGCTCGCGCGTGGTCGGCTTGAGCGCATACCCAATGGCGCCCATCTGCAGGGCTTCCTCGCTGAGGTCGTCGCCCGACACCACGTGCACGGGGATGTGCCGTGTCTTTGAATTTTCCTTGAGCCGCTGCAGCACCGACAGGCCCGGGCGGTCCGGCAGGCCCATGTCGAGCAGGATGGCATGGGGCAGGAACTGCAAGGCCAGTGCAAAACCGTCCTCGGCGCCGTGGGCCACGAGGCAGTGGTAGTTCATCTCACGCGCCAGGTCGTAGAGGATCTGCGCAAAAATGACGTCATCCTCGATCACCAGCACCAGCCGGTCGCCGGGCGGCAGGCCCCGGTCGTCGGCAAAAGCCGCGGCGGGAACGGGCGCCGGCAGGGCGGCGGGCGCCGTCACCGGCGCCGGGTTGCGAAGCCGGCCGGGCGCGCGCCGGGCGGGTTTGGTGTCCAGCTGGGGCGCCGGTGCCGGGCTCCATTCGCAGGGCAGCAGCAGGGTGAAGGTGCTGCCCCCGCCCTCGCTGCTTTCCACCGAGAGCGAGCCGCCCAGCAGGGTCGTCAGGTCGCGCGAAATCGACAGGCCCAGCCCGGTGCCGCCATAACGCCGGCTGGTGGTGCCGTCGGCCTGGCGGAAGGCGTCAAAAATCAGTTGCTGCTGGTCGGGGCGGATGCCGATGCCCGAGTCGCGCACGGAAAAGGCAATGATGCCCTGCGGCTGCAGCGACACGCGCAGGCTGACCTCGCCGGCATCGGTGAACTTGATGGCGTTGGAGAGCAGGTTTTTCAGGATCTGCTCGACCCGCTGGCGATCGGTTTTCAGCGTCGCCGGGGTGCCCGACTCGATGCGGATGGTGAGGGCCAGGTTTTTCTGGCCGGCCAGCGGCTCGAACGTGCCTTTCAGCGAATCCACCAGCGTGCCCACGACCATGTCCTCGGGGGAAAGCTCCAGCTTGCCGGCTTCGACCTTGGAAATGTCGAGGATGTCGTTGATCAGGCTGAGCAGGTCGTTGCCTGCCGAATAGATGGACTGTGCAAACCGGACCTCTTCCTGGCTGAGGTGGCCCTTGGGGTTGTCGGCCAGCAGTTTGGCAAGAATCAGCGAACTGTTCAGCGGCGTGCGCAGCTCGTGCGACATGTTGGCGAGGAATTCCGACTTGTAGCGGCTGGCCCGGCTCAACTCGGTGGCGCGTTCCTCGAGCAGGGTCTGGGCCTGGTTGAGTGCCGCATTCTTGTGGTCCAGCGACAGCGCCACTTCCGACAGCTGTTCGTTGGTCTGCTCAAGCTCTGCCTGCTGGTTCTCCAGCGTGACCTGGTACTCCTTGAGCACGCGGGACTGCTCTTCCAGTTCCTCGTTGGTGGTGCGCAGCTCTTCCTGCTGGACCTGCAGCTCTTCATTGAGCTCCTGGGACTGGCTCAGCACATCCTCCAGGCGGCGGCGGTAAAGCGCCGCGTGGAGGGAGTTGCCGATGTTGCTGGCAATCATGGTGACGAATTCCAGGTCGCGCGGGGCCAGGGCCCGCAGGAAACCGAGTTCGACCACGCCGTTGACCAGCCCGTCGTTATGCACCGGAACCACCAGCACATGGCGCGCCGAGCCCTGGCCGAGGCCGGAGCTGACCTTGAGGTAGCTGGCCGGCAGGTCATCGAGCTGCAGCACCCGGTTTTCAAGGGCGGCCTGGCCGACCAGGCCCTGGTCGCTGTCCAGCGACTGCCCGGCCTCGCCGCTGTCATGGGTCAGGCCGTAAGCGGCCACACGCTGCAGCCGGCCGTCTTCCTTGCGGACATACAGGGCTGCCACCGCCACATCGAGATAACGCGCCAGAAACTCCAGCACGCTGCGGCTCAGCGACTCGATGGCGTGCTGGCCCAGGGTGTGCTCGGCCAGTTGCCGTTGTCCGGTGCGCAGCCAGAGCTGCTGGTCCAGCAGCAGCGCCGTGGCTTTTTGCTTGTTTTCCGCTTCGCCGTAGGTGTCCGACAAGCGGCGCAGTTCGCGGTGTCCGAGCAGGGCCAGCAGGCCGCTCAGCCCCAGGCTGAACAGCAGGTAGGCCGCCATGCCCCAGGCCGTGTTGCTGCGGGCCTGCGCATTGCGGTCCTGCAGCAGGCGCTCTTCAATGTTGATGAATTCCGAGAATTCGCGCCGGATCTCGTCCGTCAGGCTTTTTCCGCCGGCCGAGCGTATCGGTGCCTGGTAGTCGAGGTCCTTGCGCCGCAGCTCGACAATCGCTTGCGCAAACTCGTTCCACTGCGTCTGCAGGGCGGCGATGCGCCTGAGCCGGCTGACCTGGTCCTGGTTGTCGCGCACCAGGCCGGCCAGCGTGGCCGTTTCGGCGGCGATGCGCGGCTTGCCGATTTCAAAGGGCTGGAGCAGGCGTTCTTCACCGGTGACCAGGTAGCCGGACATGCTGGCTTCCATGTCGGCGCCCAGCTTGGCGATCTGGTTGGCGTTGCTGATGGCCCGCTCGGCCTGCTCGACCCCGCCGAGGGCGGACAGCAGATAAAAGATCAGGCCGACAAAAACGGCGGCACTGAAGGCGCCGACGCCCATCGGCAGGCTGATGTTACGCGTCAGGATGCGGCGAAAGTTTTCCTGCTGGATGGCGCTGGGTGTGGTCATGAATCTTCCCCGCGCCAAGCGCAATAAAGCTCCCATTGTCCTACAAAGCGGGTTCTTCTTGTGTTCGTTACCGAACTTAAGCCTTGCCGCGCGCCTTTTTACGCACCGGCGCTAGCCGAGAAAGCCTTCGAACAGGCGGGCCAGTTGCTCTGGCTGGTCGTGGTGCAGCATGTGACCGGCGTCCCCAATGACGGCGGTGCGCACCTGCGGCACGGACTGCAGGCGCTCGTGGTATTGGGCCAGCGTGTATTTGCCTTCCCACCATTTGCCCAGGGAATCGTCGGAGGCTTCGATGGCCAGCGTGGGGGCGCTGATGCGCTGGTAAATCTCCAGCACCTCGTCGACCCGGTAGAGCTGGGCATTGGTGATCTTGTGGGCCGCGTCGCCCAGGATACGCCACTGGCCCTGGGCGTCGGGCGCGGCCCAGTGCCGGGCCAGCCAGTCGGCCTTGTCCTGGCTCAACCGGGGGTTGGTCCGCATCAGGCGCCGGGCCACGCCGTCCACGTCGTTGTAGGGCTTGAGCGCCATCTCGCCCCGGTGCAGGCTTTTGAGCTCGTCCATCCATTTGGCAAAACGGGCAGGCGCCTGGCTGGGCCGGGTCGCGGGCATGCCGAAGCCTTCGAGGTTGACCAGCCTGCGGATGCGTTCGGGCCGCACGCCGGCGTAGAGCATGGCCACATTGCCGCCCATGCTGTGGCCGACCAGGTCCACCGGCTGGCCGGGCGCATAGTGGTCGAGCAGGAAATCGAGGTCGGCGAGGTAATCGGGGAACCAGAAATTGTCGGCTCCCAGCGTGCCGGTCCGGCCGTAACCGCGCCAGTCGGGCGCCAGGATGGTCCGGCCCTGCACAAAGGCGTCGGCCAGGGCGTCGACAACAAACTGGTAGGACGCGGCCACGTCCATCCAGCCATGCACCAGCACCAGCGGCGGCAGGCTGCTTTGGGCCTCACCCCAGTGAAGCACGTGGTAGTTGATGCCGCGTATAGGGACATACTCGCTACGGGAAAGACGTTTTTCTTTGTACATTGATGCCCATCATAAGGAGACCCGATTTGAAGCGCAGTCAAGACAGGGACATGGCCGCCGTGCGCCAGCCCGACCATTACGCCGCCCTGCACAGCAGCTTTCGCTGGCAGGTGGACGACTACTTCAACATCGCCGACGTCTGCTGCCGGCGCTGGGCGACCGGCGGTGCCAAAGGCGCTCCCAAAAGAGTAGCTATCCGCGCCCACCAGACGGGGGCTGCAACCACTTTTTATACCTATGGCCAGCTGCAGCAGGCCGCCGACGCGCTGAGCCATGTGCTGGTGCAGCTGGGCGTGCAGCGCGGCGATCGGGTCGCCATTGTGATGCCGCAGCGTTTCGAGACCGCCGTGGCCTACATGGCGGTGTTCCAGATGGGTGCGGTGGCCATGCCGCTGTCCATGCTGTTCGGCCCCGAGGCGCTCGAGTACCGCCTGCAGGACAGCGACGCGGTGCTGGCCATCTGTGATGAAAACTCGATCACCAGCGTCAACACCATCCGCAGCCGCTGCCCGGCCTTGCGCACCGTGGTGGCCGCCGGCGCGGCGGCCGGGCAGGGCGACATCGACTACGAACCCGCCCTGGCAGCGCAACAGCGCGCCTTCACCGCGGTGAAAACCAAAGCCGACGACGCGGCCATCCTGATCTACACCAGCGGCACGACCGGCCCGCCCAAGGGCGCGCTGCTGGCGCACCGCGCGCTGATCGGCAATCTGCCGGGGTTTGTCTGCAGCCAGAACTGGTTTGGGTTTGACGGCAAGACCAATGCCGGCTCCGAGGCGGTGTTCTGGAGTCCGGCCGACTGGGCGTGGACGGGTGGGTTGATGGATGCGCTGCTGCCGACGCTGTATTTCGGCCGGCCCATCGTCGCCTTCAACGGCCGCTTCAGCCCCGAGCTGGCCTTCACGCTGATGGCGCAGCAGGGTGTGACGCACACCTTTCTGTTTCCGACCGCGCTGAAAGCCATGATGAAGGCCTACCCGCACCCGCGCCGGCAGTTCAAACTGAAGCTGCAGGCGATGATGAGCGCGGGCGAAGCGGTCGGCGACGCGGTGTTTGCCTACTGCCGCGACGAGCTCGGTGTCCTCGTCAACGAGATGTTCGGGCAGACCGAGATCAATTACGTGGTCGGCAACTGCTCGGCCCTGTGGCCGGCCAAGCCGGGCAGCATGGGCAAAGGCTACCCGGGCCACCGCGTGGCGGTGATTGACGACGACGGCAATGAATGCCCGGTCGGCGTGCCCGGCGACGTGTCGGTCAACCGCTATGACGTCCATGGCGATCCCGACCCGATCTTCTTTCTCGGCTACTGGAAAAAGGAGGCCGCCACGCAGGCCAAGTTCAGCGGTGACTGGTGCCGCACCGGCGACCTGGCCACCCGCGACGAGGACGGTTACCTCTGGTACGAAGGCCGGGCCGACGACGTGTTCAAGGCGGCCGGTTACCGCATCGGCCCCGGCGAGATCGAGAACTGCCTGGTCAAGCACCCGGCCGTGGCCAATGCCGCGGTGGTGCCCAAGCCCGACCGCGAACGCGGCGCCGTGGTCAAGGCCTTCATCGTGCTTGCTCCTGATTTTGTAGCTGCTCGCGCATATCAGGCGGGGGCGGAGGGGCAATTTGATCGCAAGCTGACGGCCGAGTTGCAGGCCCACGTCAAGGGCCTGCTGGCGCCCTACGAGTACCCCAAGGAGATCGAGTTCATTGATGCGCTGCCGATGACGACCACCGGCAAGGTGCAGCGGCGTGTGCTCAGGCTGCAGGAAGAAGAACGTTTCCGCGCGCTCGCATCGTCCTGACCAAAAAAAGCACCCCGCAGGGGGCTTTTTTCTTGACCAGCAGGGGCCGCAGGTCCGGCTCCGCCGGCCTGCAGGCGCCGTCCCCCCTGGAAGGGGAAAAGGCGCTACACGCAGTGAGCGCCGATAGGGGTGAGTCTCAGCCCCGCGGCAGGGTGACGGTAAACGACGTGCCGGCGGTGGCATCCGACGTCACGGCGATGCTTCCGCCATGCGCGCGAACGATTTCCTGGCAGATGAACAGGCCCAGGCCCAGCCCGGTCGGCTCCCGTTGCTCGGCCTTGGCAGGAAGCAGGCCGCGAACCCGCGGTTTGAAGATTTGCTGCTGCTCCTTCAGGGGTATCGGTGTGCCCAGGTTGTGGACTGAAAAAATCACCTGGTCCTGCTGCTCCCACAGGCGAACCGTGATGGGCTCGCCGCGCGCACCGTAGGAAATGGCATTGGCCAGCAGGTTGGACAGCAGCTGTCCCATGCGGCCTTCATCCCAGGTGCCGCTGAAATCTCCCGTGCTCTCCAGATGCAGAACGGCTTTCGGATTGCGTACGCGGGTTTCTTCCAGGATTTTTCCAAACTGGGTGACCAGGTTGCCCGGCCCGGGCTTGATCGGCATCAGGCCCTCGGACTGGGCGCGCGTGAAATCAACCACATGCTCGATCACGCTGTTGATACGCACAACGCTGTTGATGATGGCGTCCGCCGCAGGGGCCGCCAGCTGGCCTGAGCGCACCAGGTACTGCGCCGACATGGAAATCGTGCCCAGCGGGTTGCGGATGTCGTGACCCAGGATGCCGATGAACAGCTCGGTGGATTGGCGGGTCTGGTCGGTGTAGCGGGCGACCGATTCGGCAATCGCCTGGTCCATGGCTTCATGGAAGCGGACCAGATCAAGCATGTCCCGGGGCTGCTCCCGGCCGCCGCCTGCGGCCATCCACAGCCGGACCACGCTGACCCGCAAAGCCCGGTACTCGGTGATCATCGCGTCGATGGCAAAGCCTGAGACCATGCGGGTGTCGGCATGGATCTCGGCAGCCGACTCCAGCTCGTCCGAGGGGCCCTTGCCCGCTTCCGGGGACCTGCCGGGATTCTCGGCAGCCGGCGGACGGTCGAGTTCGTCGGCAATCGCTGCCAGGATTTCGCCGGCGTGATCGCGCAAGGCCGCCGGGTCCATCATGCTGCCGTCGTGCACCACGGTGGCGGCAAAGGCGTCCCAGGCAGCAAGAATGTCCGGCGCATTGGTGCGCAGGTGGGTGGAAAGTCGCATGGGAAGCCTTTGCTGAAAAAGAGGCAGGATCGGCGTGCGCCTGACCGGCAGAAACGAAAAAACCCTCCGGTGGCCCGGAGGGTTTTGTCATCAGTGTCCCCAGGACCTTGTGCCGGCGGTCGGTCCGCGCACTGCGGTGTCAACCGCGGTCAGCGCCGGTTCGCACCGGGGGTGTCCTGGAGGCGCCGCTTTGTGATCAGCGGGCGGTGGCCTGCACAGGCTCGGCCACATAGATCTCGACGCGGCGGTTCTTGGCACGGCCTTCGTTGGTGTTGTTGTCGGCGATTGGCTCGCGCGAACCGCGGCCGTCGGTGGCGATGCGGTTGCCTGCAACGCCACGGGCCACCAGGTAGTTGCGCGTGCTGTTGGCGCGGTCGATGGACAGCGGGTTGTTGATGGCATCGCTGCCAGTGCTGTCGGTGTGGCCGATGATGGTCACCGTGGTCACCGGGTTCTGGTTCAGGCTGGAGGCGAACTGGTTCAGGATCGGTGCGAAGGTGGAGTTCACATCAGAGCGGCCCGTTGCAAACGAGATGTCCGAAGGGATGTCCAGCTTGAGGCGGTTGTCGGCGGTCTGGCTCACAGCCACGCCGGTGCCGGCCGTGGCTTTTTCCATGGCGGCTTTCTGGTCCTGCATGCGCTTGGACCAGAGGTAACCGCCGCCTGCACCAACAGCGCCACCGAGCACTGCGCCCTGGGCCGCACCTTTGGAGCCACCGGTGGCGGCGCCAATCACAGCACCAGCGACGGCGCCGATGCCGGCACCTTTGGCCGTGCCCTGCTGGGTTTCGCTCATGTTGGCGCAACCGCTCAGGAAGAGGGCAGCACAGGTCAGGGAAGTGAGTACGAGTTTCATGGAAGGCTCCTGGGAAGTTGTTGCGAAACGCAAGGGTTAAAGCTTTTGTGCATCGATGGTAGCGCGGCAAAAATCAGGAATTTGTAAGCCAATCACCCGAGTTCGTGCCCTCCTGCAACAGCAGCGGTGAACCTTTAAACTAGGACCCGTCCCGGGCGCGCCACCCGCTGCGCCCCTTTTATCGCGAAGTCCTTACCCCTGATCCATGAACAAAATCCAACTCGGCAGCAGCGACCTGCAGGTGACCCCCGTTTGCCTGGGCACCATGACTTTCGGCGAACAGGTCGACGAAACCACGGCCCATGCGATTCTTGACCGTTCCCTGGCGCGCGGCGTCAATTTTCTCGACGCGGCGGAAATGTATTCGGTGCCGGCCCGCGCCGAAACCTTCGGCGCCACCGAAACCATCATCGGCAACTGGTTGGCCCGGCGCCCGGGCGCGCGGGACCAACTGGTGGTGGCCACCAAGGTCGCCGGCCCGGCGCGCGGCATGCCCTGGATACGCAACGGCAGCCCCGACCTGACGCCGCAGGACATCGTGCAGGCCTGCCACGACAGCTTGAAGCGCCTGCAAACCGATGTCATCGACCTGTACCAGATCCACTGGCCGGCGCGCAATGTGCCGGCGTTCGGCATGGTGTATTTCGACCCGGCCAACGACAAGGCGGTCAGCTCGATTCACCAGCAACTCGAAGCGCTGGGCGGCCTGGTGAAAGCCGGCAAGGTGCGCGCCATCGGCCTGTCCAACGAAACCCCCTATGGCGTGCATGAGTTTGTGCGGCTGGCGGAGCAGCACGGCCTGCCCAAGGTGGCGACGGTGCAGAACCCGTTCTGCCTGATCAACCGCACGGTGGAAAACGGGCTCGACGAAACCATGCACCGGCTCGGCGTGTCGCTGCTGGCCTATTCGCCGCTGGGTTTTGGCCTGCTGACCGGCAAGTACGACATGAGTGGCACCGCCGGCCCGTCCGCGCCAGCTGCCGCGCGCATCGCGAAATACGAGTCGGTGCGCAAGCAGCGCTGGGGCCGGCCGGAAGCGCTGGCCGCCGCGCGCCGCTACAACGCGCTGGCCCGCGAACACGGCCTCACGCCGACGCAGTTGGCACTGGCGTTTTGCTACACCAAGTGGCAGGTGGCCAGCACCATCATCGGCGTGACCTCGGTGGCCCAGCTCGACGAAGACCTCGATGCCTGGGGCACGACCCTGTCCCCCGAATTGCTGGCCGCCATCGACGCGATCCGCTGGGAGCTGCGCGACCCGGCGCAGTAAATATGATTTCCCCCCGAAGCGCCTTGGGCGCCTCCCCCCAGGGGGCGCCATCTGCGGCCCGGCAAAGCCGGTTCCGCGCTGGCACTTGAACGGAAGCGCCGAGGTGAGCAAAAAGGCCCACGTTTCGGAGACGCCTGCGACGCAAATGCTCAAGGCGAACAAGGTGGCGTTCACCGAACACCCCTACGAGTACCTCGAGCACGGCGGCGCGCAGCACAGCGCGCAGGTGCTGGGGTTTGATCCCTTCACCGTGGTCAAGACCCTGGTGATGCAGGACCAGGACGCGAAACCGCTGCTGGTGCTGATGCATGGCAACCGCAAGGTGTCGACCAAAAACCTGGCGCGCCAGATTGGCGCCAAGTCGGTCGAACCCTGCCAGCCCGAGGTGGCGAACCGCCACAGCGGCTACCTGGTGGGCGGCACCTCGCCGTTCGGCACGCGCAAGGCCATGCCGGTGTATATCGAGGAAAGCATCCTGGCCTTGCCTAAAATCGCCATCAACGGCGGCCGGCGCGGTTACCTGGTCGGCATCGCGCCGCAGGTGTGTGTGGACCTGCTGGGTGCAAAATCGGTCCACTGCGCGCTTGCTGATTGAAGATAAAGCTACAACAACAATACTGGAGGGAACACCATGGACTACGCTTATTCCGCCCTGGCCGTGCTGGCGGCCTACCTGATCGGCTCGCTGTCGTTCGCGGTCATCGTCAGCCGGCTGATGGGCCTGAACGACCCGCGCAGCTACGGCAGCAAGAACCCCGGCGCCACCAATGTGCTGCGCTCGGGCAACAAGGCGGCGGCCGTGCTCACGCTGTTGCTCGACGGCCTCAAGGGCTGGCTGCCGATGGCGCTGGTCATGTGGTTCGGCAAGGACTACGGCATGCGCGAAGGCACGCTGGCGGCGGTCGGCCTGGCGGCCTTCATCGGCCATCTTTACCCGGTGTTTTTCGGCTTCCAGGGCGGCAAGGGGGTGGCGACGGCGGCCGGGGTGCTGTTTGGCGTGCACTGGGTGCTGGGCCTGGCGACACTGGCCACCTGGGTCATCGTGGCGTTCTTCTCGCGTTATTCGTCGCTGGCGGCCATGGCCTGCGCCATTTTTGCGCCCTGGTACTACCTGATCGGCGACCGCTCGTTCTGGTATGTCGACAAGATGGTCGCGCTGGCCATTGTGGCCATGAGCGCCTTCCTGATTTTTCGGCACCGGGAAAACATCAACAAGCTGCTCAAGGGCACGGAATCGAAGCTGGGTGCGAAGAAAAAGGGCTGACCTGGATTGCCGGTTGCTATCAATCAGATAGCTGCTTGCGCTTGTTTGGTGCTGGTTGCAGCCTGTTTTGTTTCTAGAATCGCTTGACCAGCGTCATCTGGTCGTTTTCACGGATCATCTGGAAGCGCGTCAGGAAGCTGTTGCCCAGCAGCATGTAGGGCATGGGCTGGGGTGACACCACCGCATCGATGTCGTAGACCTCGACATCGCCGACCCGCACGGAACCGAGTTTGACGCGAAAGCCCTGCGTCACGCCGTTGGCGGTGCTCATCTGTACCGGCTGGCCGCCTTTGTAATTGATGCCGGCGCGCTCGGCATCGGCGGCGCTCATGGCCACGCCGGTTGCGCCGGTGTCCACCATGAACTGGACGGCCCGGCCGTTGATCTGGCCCGGGGTGAAGAAATGACCGCCGGTGCCGGCGGTCAGCACGATGCGCGTGCCCTTGCCGGCGCCCGTGCCTCCGCCCGCACCCACGCTGACCGGCGCATCGCCGACGCGCACGGTGTGGCGCTTGCCCGAGAGTTCCAGCACGGCCTGGTCGCCGGCGGTGGAGACCACCTTCACGCCCTGGTGGGATTCGCCGGGTGCCACCGACTTCGGTGCGCCGCCATTGACGATCAACAGCGCCTTGCTGCCCAGCATGCCGGCCAGCGCGACGCTCTGCGCGTGTGCCATGCTGCTAAAGGCCGCCAGCGCGATGAGCAAGAAGGTGAGGTGTCCCCATCCCATGCCAGCCGGGGCCGCGGAACCGGCTTCGCCGGGCCGCAGGCGCAGCGCCCCCGAGGGGCTGGAGCCTGCGGCTCCAAAGCTGCTTGAGCAGCTTTGGACAGGCGACAGAAGCGAAGCCTCTGGCGAGCTGCGGCCTGCAAGGCCTCGCGAACCACACGCAGTGGGGAGCGTGGGGGCCACGCCTAGTCCCTGAAGTTGTTGAAGCTCAGCGGCATGTCGGGCAGGTCCGCCTTGATCATGGCCATGGCCTCCTGCAGGTCGTCGCGGTTTTTCCCGGTCACCCGCACGGCGTCACCCTGGATGGAGGCTTGCACCTTGACCTTGCTGCCCTTGATCAGTTGCGAGATTTTCTTGGCCTGCTCGGCCTCGATGCCGTTGCGCACCTTGATGACCTGCTTGACCTTGTCGCCGCCGATTTTCTCGACCTTGCCGGCGTCGAAAAAGCGCACGTCCACACCGCTTTTGGTGGCCTTGTTGCGCAGGATGTCGGTGATCTGGTCGATCTGGAAGTCGCTGTCGCCGATCAGCGTGATTTCCTTCTCCTTGAGCTCGATTGCTGCCGCCGTGCCCTTGAAGTCGAAACGCGTGCCGATTTCCTTGGCGGTGTTTTCGACCGAGTTTTTGACCTTGACCAGATCGGCTTCGAGAACGGTGTCAAAAGAGGGCATGGTTTTCCGGCTTCCGGGGTTGCGTTGCAGGGATGTCGGGGTGCGACAATCCCGTGATGTTAGTCGAGAAAAACGTTCCCCTCCAGTTTTCCAATACCTTTGGCATCGTGGCCAAGGCCCTCACGCTGGTGCGTATCGCCAGTGAAGAGGACGTGGCCGACGTGCTGGCCGATCCGGTGCTGCAGGCGGCCCCCAAGTTCGTGCTGGGCGGGGGCAGCAACATCGTCATCACCGGCGACGTCAAATCCGTCGTGCTCAAGGTGGAGATCATGGGCAGGAAGCTGGTGGACGAAACCGCCAAAGCCTGGATCGTCGAGGCCGGCGCCGGCGAGAACTGGCACGAGGTGGTGGGCTGGACCCTGCACAGCGGCTATCCGGGCCTGGAAAACCTCGCCATGATCCCCGGCACCGTGGGCGGCTCGCCGGTACAGAACATCGGTGCCTACGGCGTGGAGCTGCAGGACCGTTTCGATTCGCTGGACGCCATCGATCTGGGCACCGGCCAACGTTTCACGCTGAATGCGGCGCAATGCGCATTTGGCTACCGCGACTCGGTCTTCAAACACAGCAGCACCGGCCCGAACGGGCGCCCGGGCCTGGGGCTGGCCGGCAAGGCCCTGATCACGCGCGTGCGTTTTGCGCTGCCCAAGGCCTGGAAGCCGGTGCTGGGGTATGCCGACATCGAGAAAAAGATGGCGCAGTCTGCGATCACCCAGCCCGATGCGCTGCAGATTTATGAGTGGATTTGCGAGATCCGCAAGGCCAAGCTGCCCGATCCCAAGGTCATCGGCAATGCCGGCAGCTTCTTCAAGAATCCGACCGTGACGCCCGAGCAGTGCGCCGACATCATCCAGCGCGAGCCCAAGATCGTCCACTACCACCTGGACGACGGCTCGGTCAAACTTGCCGCCGGCTGGCTGATCGACGCCTGCGGCTGGAAAGGCAAAAGCATCGGCAACGCCGGCGTATACGACCGCCAGGCGCTGGTGCTGGTCAACCGCGGCGGCAGCACCAACCCGGTGACCGGCGGCGAGGTCATGACCCTGGCCAAGGCCATCCAGACCAGCGTCTACGAACGGTTCGGCATCCTGCTGGAGCCGGAACCGGTGGTGGTGTAGCCGGCCCGGTGATCTGGCTATGCTATGTTATTAATAGCTGTTAGCCTAGATGGGACGAGGGTTGTAGCCATTTTTAATTCAAAAAATCGGCCGGGTTCATGTGCAATCGCTATTTTTTTTGATAGCTGCTCACGCGCGGCGGACGGGAGTTTCGGGCACTCTTGATCTCTGAAAACGGGCAAAAATCCAGGCTGAAACGGATTTTCGAGCCCCGTGGAAGCACTGGCCGTTCCCCGTCAGCCCTGCGCTACAGTCAGAGCACAACAAAATGCGAAGGGGAGAGGGTCATGCTTATCAAATCAGCCGACGACAAGTCCAGGCGCCTGGCTTTGCTGCAATAGATGATGAGGGCGCATCGTGGTGGATAAAAAGAAGGTAGAAAAGCCACCCTACTCAGGGTACTTTTTAACGTTTGAATCAGGACGCATCAAAAAAATAGCGGAGAGTCTCTACTACCCAGGGGAGGCCTCCGAGTCTTTCTCCGCGATGGACTGGGTATTTGAACGCCGCGAAATCGCTTTCTTGTCATTCACGCCCAGCGAATACAACATTGATGCTGTCGTGCTTATGGAGCGGATGCATGGTTCTGGTGGTACAGGTAAGCTGAAGATGCGTATGTGGGCACCCATATTCTTGGCGAAGGCAGTACGACCAGATGAAATTTCTGATGTTTTCCCAGCTGCTGAAAGAATGTGTACTGCCGGAACCTTTAAGCGAATTCCTTCCGCCGAATGGCCAAAAGTCATTGAGGCGGTTAAGCGCCAACGCCCCAATTTGGCGGACCGTTTAGATGCGTTGGTAAAGTTGCGAGAGGAAAAGAATCGTCTAACTGGAAACGATGCAAAAGTTTTACGGCTGACAGAGCAACGTGATGCCATTGGGTTGACACTGGATATCGCGTCACTGGACAGAAAGACTATCTTGCGCGAAGCCCACTTTGAGGCTGTCCAAAGTGCCAAGTCTGTTTTGGATCTCTTAGATGCAGAGCCGCTGCATGAACAGGACATCGTTCGAAAAGATCAGCTTGCCTTTAAAGGACTTCTAACCGACGACGGCATGCGCAGCGCTCGATTCTCAGGGATTGGAGCAAGGGAAGTTCGAGTTCACGTATATGACAAGAAGCCATTGGAAACGGTTCTTGGGATCGATCTTCTGATCTTCATGGCTGACTACAAGTCGTATCTTTTGTTGCAGTACAAGTGCATGGAGCCAAAGAGTGATGGCGAAGGAAAGACATGGTCATATCTGGTCGATCCACAGCTGCACAAACAACTTAATGCGATGGATGATGCTGTTGATGCAATTCAACGTTTGCCCATACCAGTGTCAGCCTCTATGCTGGACTGGCGCATGAGTGAAGAAGCTTTTTATTTCAAGTTTTGTGAAACAACAAGTCCTGATTCTCGCGATGACGCGTTGATTTCGGGTCTCACCCTCAGTCATTCGCATCTGAAGCGTTTTCTGCAACTGCCAGATTCGCTTGTTAAGCCGACCGGACAACGGGTAGGTTATGCAAATTGCGCACGATATTTGAATAACTCGCAGTTTGTTGAACTAGCGCGTGAGGGCTGGATTGGCTGCGATGCGCGAGGCTACACCCTTATTTCTCAAGTGATTGAAGAAGGCCAACGCGCTGGACGAGCAGCTATGTTCGCTGTTATCGAGGGCAGCGGAGCTAAAACGGCTCAAGAGAGAAGACGGTTTGTGAAATAGACCATGAGCGACATCAAACTCTTCCGCCTGTCTGGTGGCACCGCCACCGAACTGCAAGGCAACGCGTCTGACCTGGAAAAGCCTCTGCAAACGCTGATTGAGGCCAACTTGCAGCCGCTGCTCAATATCCGCTTCATTGCCAGTGAGCACTCCACCGGCAAAACGCACGGTGGTCGTATTGACTCGCTAGGCTTGGACGAAAACCATTGCCCAGTCATCCTTGAGTACAAGCGCTCGGTGGGTGAGAACGTAATCAACCAGGGTTTGTTTTACCTGGATTGGCTGATGGACCACAAGGCGGAATTCAAGTTGCTGGTGCTGGACAAGCTGGGCGCTACAGCGGCTGACGCCATTGACTGGAGCGCGCCGCGGGTGGTGTGTATAGCGGCGGACTTCACTAAGTACGATGGTCACGCGGTGCAGCAGATTGGCCGCAACATCGAGCTAATCCGCTACCGGCGCTTTGGTGACGATCTGCTGCTTTTGGAGTCGGTAAACGCGGGCAATGACTCAAATGGCAAGGCCAGCCTGGCAAAGTTTGCTAAGGCCGGCGCCAGCAACGCGGGTAGTGCCGTGACCACTCCAACAGATCCAACAGGTGCTAAGGGCACGGGGCCCGACAAGTCGTTTGCAGAGATATTGGCCAACCTGCCAGAACCCATGCAGTTGCTATTGGCTTCCCTCGAGGATTACACCTTCTCCTTGGGCGATGACGTGCAACGCAAAGAACTGCGGCTGTATGCAGCCTTCAAACGTTTGAAGAACTTTGCAACCGTCGTACTACACCGCAAGAATTGCCTGCTGCTTTATCTGCACGTAGACCCAGCAACCGCACTCCCGGTCTTAACCAACGCTCGTGATGTAACCAACATTGGCCACTGGGGCACGGGTAACCTGGAAGTACCGCTCACATCCCAGGCTGATTTGGATGCGGTCAAGCCATGGATTGCTCTAGCGTATGAGGGGCGTAACCCTGGTTGACCTTGAGTAGCCAAACTGAAAGACAAAGCCCGCCAAGTTTTCACTCGGCGGGCTTTGTCTATGGGGCTTCAACCGGGGCTTACTTCCCCAACTTCAGGAAATCATCCCCCTTGCCCAACTCCAGCATCCCAGCATTGGAATAAACCTGCAGCTTGGCGCGCGTATCGGTAATGTCCAAATTGCGCATCGTCAATTGCCCAATCCGGTCCAGCGGCGAGAACGGCGCATCTTCCACCTTTTCCATGCTCAGGCGCTCCGGCGCGTAGGTCAGGTTGGGTGATTCGGTGTTCAGCAGGCTGTAGTCGTTGCCGCGGCGCAGTTCCAGCGTCACGGTGCCGGTAATGGCACTGGCAATCCAGCGTTGGGCGGTTTCGCGCAGCATGATGGCCTGGCTGTCGAACCAGCGGCCCTGGTACAGCAGGCGGCCCAGCTTGCGGCCGTTGTCGCGGTATTGCTCGATGGTGTCTTCGTTGTGGATGCCCGTGACTAGGCGCTCGTAGGCGATGAACAGCAGCGCGAGGCCGGGGGCTTCGTAGATGCCGCGGCTCTTGGCCTCGATGATGCGGTTTTCGATCTGGTCACTCATGCCCAGGCCGTGGCGCCCGCCGATTTCATTCGCCTTGAGGATCAGGCTGACCAGGTCGGGGTAGTGGATGCCGTTCAGCGCCACGGGGCGGCCTTCTTCAAAGGTCACGCTGACTTCTTCGGCCTTGACGACGCAGTCGTCTTTCCAGAACGGCACGCCCATGATGGGGTTGACGATCTTGATGCCGCTGTTGAGGTTCTCCAGATCTTTCGCCTCGTGCGTCGCACCCAGCATGTTGCTGTCGGTGCTGTAGGCCTTCTCGGCGCTCATCTTGTAGCCAAAGCCGTTGGCGGTCATGAACGCGCTCATCTCGGAGCGGCCACCCAGCTCGTCGATGAACTGCTGGTCCAGCCAGGGTTTGTAGATCTTCAGCGCGGGGTTGGTCAGCAGGCCGTAGCGGTAGAAGCGCTCGATGTCGTTGCCCTTGAAGGTGGAGCCGTCGCCCCAGATGTTGACGTCGTCTTCCTTCATGGCGCTGACCAGCATGGTGCCGGTGACGGCGCGGCCCAGCGGCGTGGTGTTGAAGTAGGTGGAGCCGGCGGTGGTGATGTGGAAGGCGCCGGCCTGCAGCGCGGCCAGGCCTTCAGCAGCCAGTTGCGGGCGGCAATCAATCAGGCGGGCCTTGATGGCGCCGTATTCCATGGCCTTGCGCGGGATCTCGTCGTAGTCGGCCTCGTCGGGCTGGCCCAGGTTGGCGGTGTAGGCGTAGGGCAGGGCGCCCTTCTGTTTCATCCACAAGAGCGCGGCGCTGGTGTCGAGGCCGCCGGAGAAGGCGATGCCGACCTTTTGGCCGGCGGGGATGTTTTGCAGGATGGTATTAGACATGAAATTGGCCTCTAGCCCTTATGGAATCAGCGCAAGCTGCTATGAAATTAAGAGTAATTCGCCTGCGGATCAGCCGAAGTGGCAGATGTAGTGATAGGCCTCGCCGACACGGATGTCGAAGGACGAGTTGCCCGGCACGCTGAATTTCTCACCTGCGCCGGACTTCACCCAGGCGTCGCTGCCGGCGAGTTTGTACTCGCAGGAGCCGGCCACACATTCCATGATCTCGGGCGCGCCGGTCTTGAAGGTCAGTGTCGAAGGCAGCACCACGCCGACGGATTTTTTGGTGCCATCGGGGAAGGTGATGCCATGGCTCACGCACTTGCCGTCGAAATAGACATTGGCCTGGGTGGTGACGCTGATGTTGTCGATTTTTTCTGTAGTCATGGTGATTTGAAATGGGGGCGGGGAAAACGTCCGGCTGCCGGGCTGGGATGCAAAGCTTCTGATTTTAGGTCACCCGGACCTCCGGCATGCGGCAGGACGGTCTTGACGGGGCAAGGGCCCTGAATCCGTTCGGCCATTTCAGGCGTATCACGAATGCAGGACAATCAGGTCCATGAAAGCAGAAAGCCCGGATACCCAATTGATCGCGCTCATCGACCGCGTCGCACTGGCCGACGAATCGGCGCTCAGGGAGCTGTATGAACTGACCTCTTCCAAGCTGTATGGCGTGGCCGTGCGTGTGGTCAGCAATCGAAGCTGGGCCGAGGACGTGCTGCAGGAGGCCTTCATCAACATCTGGCGCATTGCGGGCGACTACAAGGCGACGCTGTCGCCGCCCATGGCCTGGCTCTGCCTGATCGTGCGCAGCCGGGGGCTGGACTTTCTGCGGCGCCGCAACTCCGACCGGGCCGATGCGGTGCAGGAGCTCGACGATGTGATGTCCGACACGCTGGAGGGCGACTCCGCCAACCCGATGGACACCGCGCTGGCGGGCGAGCAGGCCTGGGCCCTGCACCAGTGCCTGAGCCAGCTGGGCAACAAGCAGCGCGAGGTGGTGAGCCTGGCCTACCTGCGCGATTTGAGCCATGGCGAGCTGGCCGAGCAGCTCAAGCTGCCGCTGGGCACCGTGAAGACCTGGATACGCCGCGGCCTGGAGCAGTTGCGCGGCTGCATGGCCCGGTTTGCTTGAGATGAAGCCGATGTTTGTTTTGTTTGATCTGTTTGCTCTGTTTGTTCCTGCTGCGTTGCGGCGGGAAACTTCTGAAGAAGGTGGCGTATGAACCTGACCCGCAATCCCGCGCTGATCGATCAGCTGGCGGCCAGTTATGCGCTGGGCACCTTGCGTGGCGGTGCACGGCGCCGGTTCGAGGAACTGGCGCGCACCCATGCCTCCGTGCGCGCCGCCGCGCTGATCTGGCAAGGGCGCATGGCGTCGGTCACCGAACTGCAGGCGCAGGAGGCGCCCAGCCCGGCAGTCTGGAAGCGGATTGAAAACCTCATCCAGGCGGACAAGCAGGCCCGGGCCATGCAGGCTGCGCGGCAGGCGCCCGCGGGCCGCGCCAGCGCGGGCTGGTGGGCCAGCCTGGGCCTGTGGCGCGGGGCTTCGGCCGCCGGTGCCATGGCCGCCGTGGCTGCCGTGGTGGTGGGCGTGAACCTGAACACCCAGCTCAATGGCCAGGTGAAGGAACTCAGCGCCAAACTGGCCGCCACGCCTGAAATCCAGTACGTTGCCGTGCTGGCGGATGACAAAGCGGCGCCCTCGGTGCTGGTGACCTACGACCCCAAACACAGCCTGCTGCAGCTCAAACATGTGGGCCAGTTCCACCCCGGGCCCGACAAGTCCCTGCAGCTGTGGGCGCTGCCCCCCTCGGGCGGCCCCAAGTCGCTGGGTGTGCTGGGTGACGGCACGGTGGTTCGCCTTCCCGCGCGCAGCGGCGAGGTCAGCCAGGTGCCGGCGCTGGCCATCAGCCTGGAGCCCAGGGGCGGCGTTCCGGCGGGCAGCGGGCCGAGCGGGCCGGTGCTGTTCAAGGGTGCGCTGCTCCAGACCACGCTGTAAAGCCGGAAGCGCTTCAGGCCGCAGCGGCCGGCAACAAAAAAGGGGCTTGCAAGCCCCTTTTTTGTTTGACTGGCTTAGGGCCTGTTCCCACTATTTATGCAAGATGCGTTGCGAGTCAAAAAGGCCATGCGTGAGGCGCAAAATGCAGCCGGGCTGAAGCCCGGCAAGGCTTTGCAACGCTGCGCATGGCCTTTTTGGCCGCAACCCGGAGGGAACGTGGTGAAAACAACGCCACTCTGCGTTGCACTCCTACGCCAGACGCCCGGTCTGGCGGTCGTCGCGCGCCTTGATTGGCGCTGTTTTCACCACGTTCGCACTTGTATAAATAGTGGGAACAGGCCCTAGCGCCAGTGGCGGTGCCCGTAGCCGCCGCGGCTGTAGCCGAAATTGAGCGACACGCCCACCGGCGGGTAGTAGGGCCGCGGGTAATAACCGGGGTAAGCGACCACCGCCGGCTGCACATAAACCGGCTGGGCATACACCGGTTGGGCATAAACAGGTTGGGCATAGACAGGCTGGGCGTAGATCGGCTGCGAATACACCGGCTGGGCGGGCTGGGCATAACCGGGCTGAACACCGGCCTGTGGCGCGGGCATCGCGCCCACCGGCGTGACCTGCAGCCGCACATACAGGCCGGGGTCACTGGGCATCTGCACGGTGTGCTGCTTGTCGGCGTATTCGTAGACCACGTTGTAGTGCGTGGTGCGGTTTTCGTAGGACATCTGGGTGCCGCACTGCTGCACGTTCTGCACCTGGCTGCGGTTGCCTTCGATGTTGTTGCCGACCATGGCGCCGCCGACCAGGCCAATCATGGTCGCCAAGGCGCGCCCGCCGCCGTCGCCAATGGCATTGCCCATCGCGCCACCGGCCAGGGCGCCCATCACGGCGCCGGCGCCCGAGGGCGGGGCTTCGGTGACCATGGGCTGGACGGAGCAGACCTGGCGCGGCACGCTGACCTGCTGGACCACCGGGGTGCTGGAGATCACGCGTGCCAGGATGTCCATGGCCGAGGCGTTGACGGCAAACAGGCCGGAGGCTGCGGCAACTGCCGATAAAACAAGTGTTTTTTTCATGGTGCAAATCCCTTTTCAGCCGGCTGGAAGAGGCCGCCCGGGGAGGCCAAAATAACGGCTATCAGTTTAATGATTCAGAGTGGATTTGGTGCACACAAGTTCAGTAAAGCCCTGTAAAGCTGCCCCGGCCGCTTCAACGCCGTTTCAACGCCGTGCCGACCAGCTTTTTTCGTCAAAACCGACCGTGATCTGCCCACCCCAGTCCACCACCGGCCGCTTGATGACGCTGGGCTGCGCCAGCATCAGGGCCTGGGCGCTGGTTGCGTCCACCGTGGCGGCCTGCAAGGGCAGGTCCAGCTTGCGCCAGGTCGTGCCCTGGCGGTTGAGGAGTTTTTCCCAGCCCACCGCTTGCTCCCAGGCGGCCAGCCGGTCTGCCGGCACGCCGTGTTTTTTGAAGTCATGAAAAGTGTGGGCAACATCGTGCGCGGCCAGCCAGGCGCGGGCTTTTTTGACAGTGTCGCAGTTGGGGATGCCGTAAACAGTGATCATGTGCGGATTTTCGCATGGTTTGGCATCAAATGGGCCTTGACCCCTTGCAGCGAGGGCGTCGATAGCTATTGATTTGATAGCTGTACAACCCCATCTTGCGTACGGGCGGGGCGGCGGCACCACGGGACGCGGCGCGGCAGCGGCGACAATACGGCTTCCATGGACAAGCCCAACACCCTCGACGACTGGCTCGCTTACTGCGAGCGCCTGCACCCCCACGCCATTGACCTCGGACTGGACCGCGTCCGCCGCGTGGCTGAACGCATGGCGCTGCGTTTTGACTGCCCGGTCATCACCGTGGCCGGCACCAATGGCAAGGGGTCGAGCTGCGCCATGCTCGAGGCCATCCTGGGGCAGGCCGGCTACCGCACCGGGGTCTACACCTCGCCGCACCTGGTGCATTTCGAGGAGCGCTGCCGCATCCGCGGCGAGATGGCCCGCGCCGACCAGCTGCTGCCGCATTTCGAGCGGGTCGAGGCCCTGCGCGGCGACATTTCACTGACGTATTTCGAGTTCACCATGCTCGCCATCTTCAGCCTGATGGCTGCGTCCGGCCTGGACGTGGTCATTCTCGAAGTCGGGGTCGGCGGTCGGCTCGACTCGGTCAACATCATTGATGCCGACTGCGCATTGATCACCAGCATCGACATCGACCACACCGAGCTGCTGGGCAAGGACAGGGAAAGCATCGGTCTTGAAAAAGCCGGCATCATGCGCGCCGGCAAACCCGTGGTGGTGGGCGACCCGGTGCCGCCGCAAAGCGTGCTGGACCACGCCGCCGAAGTGGGCGCCGACCTGTGGCGCCTGGGCCAGGACTTCAACTTTTCCGGTGACAAGCAGCAGTGGGCCTGGGCCGGCCGCGGGCGGCGTTACGCCGGCCTGGCCTACCCGGCGCTGCGCGGCGCCAACCAGCTGGTCAATGCCTCGGGCGTGCTGGCCGCGCTGACGGCCCTGCGCGACCGCCTGCCGGTGACCGCGCAGGCGGTGCGCAACGGGCTCGGCATGGTCGAACTGCCGGGGCGCTTCCAGATCATTTCCGGCCAGCCGACGCTGGTGCTGGACGTCGCGCACAACCCGCACGCGGTAGCGGCGCTCACGGAGAACCTCGACGCCATGGGTTTTTACCCCTGCACCCACGGCGTGTTCGGCGCCATGGCCGACAAGGACCTGGCGCAGATGCTCAAGCGGGTGGGGCCGCTGGTCGACCGCTGGTATTTCACCGATCTGCCGACCGCCCGCGCCGCCAGGGCCGGGGATTTGCTGGCCACGTGGCAGGCGCTGAACACCCGCCAGGATGCCCGTGCCAGCGTGCATGCCGACCCGGTGCAAGCCCTGCAGGCCGCCGTCGCTGCCGCAGACCCCGCTGATAGAATTGTGGTCTTCGGATCGTTCTATACGGTGGGGGGTGTTTTGAAGGACGGCCTGCCGCGTCTTTTCGCTCCGCACGCTGCGCCTGAGCGCCACGCTTCATCAACCGATACCTAACGTAACGGATACCGTCATCGCCATGCCGTTTTTCAACTTTCGCCGGGGCCAAGCCTCTGCTGCAGCCGGGTCTGCCGCCCAGACCGAGAGCGTGGAAGTGATGCGCAAACGTGCCAAGCACCGCCTCATCGGTGCGGTGGTGCTGGTGCTGGCCGGGGTGATCGGTTTCCCCCTGTTGTTCGACACCCAGCCGCGCCCGGTGGCGGTTGATATTCCGATCGAGATCCCTGCCAAGAGCGGCGGCAAGCCGCTGGTGATGCCGGTGCCGGCCACCACACCGGCCGTTGCAGCCAGTCCCGCACCTGCAGTCAGCGACAAGGTCGCCACGCCGTCCAGCCTCTCGCCCCGCGAAGAAATCATCGCGGAAAAAAAGGCCGAGGCGCCCGCTGAACCTGCGCAAACTGCTATCAAAAAAGAAGCAAAACACGAACCGAAACCGGAGCTGAAGCCAGAACCCAAACCAGAGCCCAAGGTCGCGGCCAAAACGCCCGCAACGGCGCCTGCCGGCGACGAGGGCGCCCGTGCCAAGGCCCTGCTCGACGGCAAGGCGACCGCCGCCAAGGCCGAGGCGGAAGGCCGCTTGGTGGTGCAGGTGGGCGCTTTCGCCGATGCCGACAAGGCCCGCGAAGTGCGCCAGAAACTGGAAAGGGCGGGGCTCAAGACCTACACCCAGGTGGCCGACACCAAGGACGGCAAGCGCATCCGCGTGCGGGTCGGGCCATTTGCCAGCAAGGCCGATGCCGACAAGGCCGCCAGCAAGATCAAAAGCCTTGATTTGCCGGCCGCCGTCCTGACCTTGTAGGTTTGTGTCGCGTGCTGGCTGTTGCGGACTGGGCGTTTCTGGGGGTGTTGGTGGTGTCGCTGATCATCGGCGCGTGGCGGGGGCTGGTGTACGAGATCCTCTCCGTCCTCGGCTGGGCGCTGTCGTTTTACATCGCGCAATGGTTTGCGCCAGAGGTCGCTGCCGTGCTGCCGCTGCAGAGTGCATCCGATCCGGTGCGTTTCGCCGCGGCCTTTGTACTGATTTTCATTGTGTCCGTGTTTTTGGCGGGCCTGCTGGCGGTGTTGTTCAAGAAACTGGTGGAGGCCATCGGCCTGCGGCCGGTGGACCGGACCCTGGGGGCGGCTTTTGGCCTGGTGCGCGGGGTGATCCTGCTGCTGGCGGTCACGGTGGTTGTCAACATGACCGCCTTCAAGGCCAGCGCCTGGTGGCAGGAGTCCGTTGGCGCCGGGGTGCTGACGGCGGCGGTCCAGGGCCTGAAGCCGGTGTTGCCCGAACAGTTTGCAAAGTACCTTTAATGATTGGCGAATTGATGAACGGAAATCTATGTGCGGAATAGTTGGCGTTGTCAGTAAGGCCCCGGTGAACCAGCTGATTTACGACGGTCTGCTTCTGCTGCAGCACCGCGGTCAGGATGCGGCCGGGATAGTCACGCAGCAGGGACGCAAGTTCTTCATGCACAAGGCCAAGGGCATGGTGCGCGACGTCTTTCGCACGCGCAACATGCGCGCGCTGCCGGGCAACGTGGGCCTGGGGCAGGTGCGTTACCCGACGGCCGGCAACGCCTTCAGCGAAGACGAGGCCCAGCCGTTTTACGTCAACGCACCGTTTGGCCTGGTGCTCTCGCACAACGGCAACCTGACCAATGCGGCCGAACTCAAGGCGGAGCTGTTCAACACCGACCACCGCCACATCAACACCGACAGCGACTCCGAAGTGCTGCTCAACGTGCTGGCGCATGAGCTGGAAAAAACCACGCGCGGCCTGCCGCTGACACCCGCCGACGTGTTTGCAGCCGTGCGCGGCGTGCACAAACGCATCAAGGGCTCGTATGCCGTCGTGGCGCTGATTGCCGGCCACGGCCTGCTGGCTTTTCGCGACCCCTTCGGCATTCGCCCGCTGTGCATCGGCCATGGCCAGAACGACAGCGGCAACACCGTCATGGTGGCCAGCGAGTCGGTGGCCCTGGAAGGCACGGCCCACCAGTTCGAGCGCGACATTGCGCCGGGCGAGGCGGTGTTTGTCGACATGGACGGCAAGGTCCACGCCGAGCAGTGTGCCGAGCACCCGCAACTCATGCCCTGCATTTTTGAATTCGTCTACCTGGCGCGGCCCGACTCGGTGCTCGACGGCATTTCGGTCTACCAGGCGCGCCTGAACCTCGGCGAGACGCTGGCCAAACGTGTGGTGTCCACCGTGCCGCCCAACGAAATCGACGTGATCATTCCGATCCCCGAGTCGAGCCGCCCGAGCGCTACGCAGCTCGCACACCTGCTGGGAATTCCCTACCGCGAAGGCTTCGTGAAGAACCGTTATGTGGGCCGCACCTTCATCATGCCGGGCCAGGGCGTGCGCAAAAAATCCGTGCGGCAAAAGCTCAATGTGATCGCCAGCGAGTTCAAGGGCCGCAACGTGCTGCTGGTCGATGACTCCATCGTGCGCGGCACCACCTCCAGAGAGATCGTGCAGATGGCGCGTGACGCCGGCGCGAAGAAGGTCTACCTGGCCAGCGCCGCGCCGCCGGTGCGTTACCCCAACGTCTACGGCATCGACATGCCGACCGCGGCCGAACTGGTGGCGCATGACCGCACGGTCGAGGAAATCCGCCTCGCCATTGGCTGCGATGCGCTGATTTACCAGGACGTCGATGGCATGAAACGCGCCATCGGCTCGCTCAATGGCAAGCTCGACGGTTTTGACGCCTCGTGTTTTGACGGCGTCTACATCACCGGCGACATCACGCCCGAGAGCATTGCCAAAATGAACGCGCAGCGCGTTGACAGCAGCGAAGAGGGCGATGTCGATGTCTCGCGCCTGGCGCTGCCCAATCCGCAGGAAGCCTGAGCATGGCCGGCAAACCACTGCCCGACAACCTGCACCGCGACACGCTGGCCGTGCGCGTGGCGCTGGAATCCAGCCAATACGGCGAACACTCCGAAGCGCTCTACCTGACCAGCGGGTTCGTGCAGCCCGACGCCGAAACCGCGGCCCGGCGCTTTGCCGGCACGGAAGACGGCTACACCTACGGCCGCACGTCCAACCCCACTGTCAGCAGCTTCGAGCGCCGGCTGGCCGCGCTGGAAGGCACGGAAGCCGCCATAGGCGCGTCGACCGGCATGGGTGCGATCCTCATGATGTGCATGGGCCTGCTCAAGGCCGGCGACCACGTTGTTTGTTCGCGCTCGATGTTCGGCTCGACGCTGACACTCATCGGCCGCGAATTCGGCAAGTTCGGCGTCGAGACCACCTTTGTCTCGCAAACCGATGTGGCCGAATGGAAGGCAGCGATCAAGCCCAGCACCAAGCTGCTGTTCGCCGAAACGCCGACCAACCCGCTGACCGACGTTTGCGACATTGCCGCCCTCGCCGATCTCGCGCACGGCGCCGGTGCGCTGCTGGCGGTCGACAACTGCTTCTGCACGCCGGCCTTGCAGCGGCCGGCTGAACTGGGCGCCGACCTGGTGATCCACTCCGGCACCAAATACCTCGATGGCCAGGGCCGCGTGATGGCCGGGGCGATCTGCGGCCCTTCGAAGCTGATCGTCGATGTGTTTGGCCCGGTCGTGCGCACCGCCGGCATGACGCTGTCGCCCTTCAATGCCTGGGTCGTGCTCAAGGGGCTCGAAACACTGGGCATCCGCATGCAGGCGCAGTGCGCCAATGCGCTGGCGGTGGCGCGCTGGCTGGAAGCGCAGCCCGGCGTGGCGCGCGTTTATTACCCGGGTCTGGCCTCCCATCCGCAGCACGACCTGGCCATGCGCCAGCAGTCGGGGCAGGGCGGGGCGGTGGTGTCGTTCGACGTTGTGGGGAACGACCCCGACACCGCGCGCATCAATGCTTTCCATGTCATCAACAGCACCCGCGTGCTGAGCATCGCCACCAACCTCGGCGACACCAAGACCATCATCACCCATCCCGGCACCACCTCGCACGGGCGTCTGACCGAAGCCCAGCGGCAGGCCGCCGGCATCGGCCAGGGCCTGATACGCGTGGCGGTGGGCCTGGAGCATATTGAAGACATCAAGGCCGACCTGCTGCGCGGCCTGGGCACCCTGACATGACACCAAAAACAAGAACGCGGTTTGCGCCTTCACCGACAGGTTTCATCCACCTCGGCAACATCCGCTCGGCGCTTTACCCCTGGGCGTTTGCGCGCGCCACCGGCGGCGACTTCATCCTGCGCATTGAAGACACCGATGTCGAGCGCTCCTCGCAGGCCGCGGTGGACGTGATCATTGAAAGCATGCGCTGGCTGGGCCTGGACTACGACGAAGGCCCTTATTACCAGATGCAGCGCATGGACCGCTACAAGGCCGTGCTGGCCGAGCTGCAGGCCGCCGGCCATGTGTATCCCTGCTACATGAGCATGGCCGAACTCGATGCCCTGCGTGAAAAGCAGATGGCCGAAAAGCAGAAACCGCGCTACGACGGCACCTGGCGGCCCGAGCCCGGCAAGACCCTGCCGCCGGCTCCCGCAGGCGTGTTGCCCGTGTTGCGTTTCAAAAACCCGCAGGACGGCGCCGTGGTCTGGGACGACAAGGTCAAGGGCCGCATCGAGATCAGCAACGACGAGCTCGACGACCTGGTGATCGCGCGGCCCGACGGCACGCCGACCTACAACTTCTGCGTGGTCGTCGACGATCTCGACATGGCGATCACCCATGTGATCCGCGGCGACGACCACATCAACAACACGCCGCGCCAGATCAACATCTTCCGTGCCTTGGGCAAGGACGTGCCGGTGTATGCCCACCTGCCGACCGTGCTCAACGAGCAGGGCGAAAAAATGAGCAAGCGCCACGGCGCCAAGGCGGTCACGCAGTACGCCGAAGAAGGCTATCTGCCCGATGCCATGGTCAACTACCTGGCGCGCCTGGGCTGGAGCCATGGCGACGATGAAATCTTCAGCCGCGAACAGTTCCTGCAATGGTTCAACCTAGATCACCTCGGCAAGAGCGCGGCACAGTTCGACGAAGCCAAGCTGCGCTGGGTCAACGCCCAGCACATGAAGGCCCTGGCCGATGACAGGCTCGCGGAACTGGTGTTGCCCTTCCTTAATGAGCATGCGCTCGCTGGTCTCGACGCAGGCCGGCGCGTGGCCGCCTGCGCCTTGCTGAAAGACCGTTGCAGCACGCTGGTGGAACTGGCCGACTGGATGGGCGTGCTGGTCAGCCATGAGCCGGTCAGCGCGGAAGACATCCAGGCCCATGTGCCGGCCGATGTGGCGCCGGCCGTGTACCAACTCGCCGAGTTGCTGGCCAGCTGCGAGTGGAGCAAGCCGGCGATCGCGGCCGCCATCAAGCAGGTGCTGCTGGACACGGGCCTGAAGATGCCGCAGCTGGCCATGCCGGTGCGGGTATTGGTGGCCGGCCGCCAGCAAACACCGTCGCTCGATGCTTTTTTGTCGTTGATGGACAGGGAAAACGTGATTGCGCGTCTCGTCCACTTGAAAAGGCTCTGATTTTCGGGCTATAATTCAAGGCTCGACGATTGCAAGGAAACTTGCAACAGGGGGGTATAGCTCAGCTGGGAGAGCGCTTGCATGGCATGCAAGAGGTCAGCGGTTCGATCCCGCTTACCTCCACCATTAAATGGTCGAAAAGTTTTTTTGAGTAGAGTTTTTTTTGCAGGTCTTTGTGTAAAAACAAAAAACCTGCTGACGGAAGTTCCAAGGTTTAGACCCTATCGTCTAGAGGCCTAGGACACCACCCTTTCACGGTGGCTACAGGGGTTCGAATCCCCTTAGGGTCGCCAAAATTCTTCACAGCGATGTGAAGCACAAGGCACAAGTTGATAACAAGCCTGCGCAAGCAGGTGACTTGGCTCGCAAGAGCGAAAGTTGTCACTACCAGGAGTGGTAGTTCAGTTGGTTAGAATACCGGCCTGTCACGCCGGGGGTCGCGGGTTCGAGTCCCGTCCACTCCGCCAATAAAATCAACGGGTTACAGCAGTTTTGCTGTAACCCGTTTTTCTTTGTCTTCGCCATGGGAACGCTTATGGGAACACTTGAACTTGGCTTAAGTGTTTGATGTTCATCGGTGCCCTGAGTCTGCCGTCACGCGACGCTCGCGTTTTGATTGCGTGATCCGTTCAATCCTTCGAGTCAACGAGTGGACGATGCTCCTGGGCATGCCTCACCCGAAGGTGTCTGTCATCCGGAATTACAAGCTCCGCGAGATTTCGCTGGAGCGTTTGATGCAAGCCGTTCTTGCTCTGAACCCGTAGGTTGAGATTATCGTCAAGCCCTGTCGCAGGGGTGGCAGCGGTTCGATCCGGGTTGCAGTGTGAGAAGATGCGGGAAGAGCACATGAATCCGATATTGAGAGAGGTGGAGATATGTCACGAGCAGACCTCATAGTCAGTCTCGTCAAAGCAGGGAGCCAAGGCGATCAACAGTTGCTGCGCACGACAGTTGAAGCGATGGCTGCGGAAGAGCGTGCCAAACATCATCATCAGCTCGCAGACAAACTCGAACAGAACTTGCGGGCCGTTAATGGACGGCCGCGCACGCCTGAGGTCGTCCGCTCGTTCGATGGTGGGCACGGCGGCTTGCTGTATGAGGTGGAGCCGCGCCGCGCTCTCGAAGCGCTGTTCCTGGATGCCGCGTCGCTTGCGGCATGCCGCGAGCTGGTGGAAGAGCAACATCGCAAGGACATCCTTCGTTCATATGGCCTGGAGCCAAGGCACCGCGTTCTGTTGTCCGGCCCGCCGGGCAACGGTAAGACTTCTCTTGCCGAAGCGATAGCTGCTCAGTTGCTCGTCCCTCTCTTTGTCGTACGGTATGAGGCGGTTATCGGCAGCTTTCTGGGCGAGACCAGCGGGCGACTGAAGAAGCTGTTCGACTTCGTTCGTACGCATCAATGCGTTCTTTTTTTCGACGAATTCGATACGCTCGGCAAGGAGCGTGGTGATGTCCATGAAACCGGTGAGATCAAGCGTGTTGTCAGTTCGCTATTGCTGCAGATCGATGCCCTGCCCAGCCATGTCGTGGTGGTGACCGCGACCAATCATGCCGAACTGCTGGACCGGGCAGTGTGGCGCCGGTTCCAGTTGCGGCTTTCGCTGCCGGCACCGACGCTCGCGCAGAAGGAAGAATGGTTCACGCGCTTTCAGGCCCGTCTGGAAGGACCGCTCGGCTTCTCGCCAAAGACCCTGGCCACCAAGATTCAAGCCTCCAGTTTTTCGGACCTGGAGCAGTTTTGCGAGGATATTCAGCGGCGCTATGTGCTGTCGCTCCCTGATGCGAATCTGAAGCGCATCGTGGCGGAAAGGCTCAAGCAATGGCAGGCTCGATTCACCATTAGCCAATAACAAGCGACAACAAGGGATGATCAACGGATGGCAACAGGAAATTTCCCACTTCTATTTTTTCCCGAACCTACACCCGCTGATCGAAACCTCCTCCCAGGCGGAGGAGGCAAGGTGCATATTCCGGATATTGCACGCCAGCGTTCTCGCATCGCCCCACAGCTCGCAGTGCTGCAACAGGCTTTCGATGCACAGCGCCTGAAGCTGCAGCAGACGGCGCCGATGGAGAACCCAGAACTGATCCTGGTTCTGGAAGTTGCGAGCACGGTGGAGGACTTCGCCAAGGCCGTTGCCAAGATACCTGGACTGGAATGGCTTATTGAATGGGCCGAAGACCAGATTGCACCGGATGATGATTTTTTCATCCGAGGCAAGGAAGAAAAGCCTTTCTCGGGGCGCTTGTTTCTGTTGGGAAGCAACCAGGAGGCGCTCACACAGTTGCTGGCGCTCTGGACCCGTTACCAGAATGACCCCGCCGCTCAGTTCGAGCGCGGACTGAACAAGTTCCGCAACCTGTTTGGACAGTTACGCAACATTCGCCATTGGAGCGTGGCGGACCGTATCGATGTTGACGTTCGCCAGTATTGGCAGGATTGTATCGACGATGGCCTGCAGGTCATCCGGTTCGAGATCGAGGCATGGTATTTCGTCTCGCAGCAGAAGAACGACAAATCCCGCGAGGAAATAGAAACCCTGGTCCAAGGGCTCGGCGGACAGGTTCTGCGCCGTGCGCTCATTGGAGAGATCGGCTACCACGGGTTTCTTGTGGAAATGCCCGCGCAAGCCGTTGCCGGCGTGATGGCGGGTGAGACACCTGAGTTGGTGTTGTCTGACCGCATCATGTTCTTCCGGCCCAAAGCGCAATCTATCACCGATGGCGTCAACGAGGCCGATGTACTTTCTCAAGCTCCCGCGGCTGGGGCCTCGGACCAACTGCCGGTGGTGGCACTGCTCGACGGGTTGCCCTTGCAGAACCACGCGCAGCTACAAGGACGGCTGTTGGTGGATGACCCAGATGGTTGGGAGGGAAACTACGCGGCCAAGGACCGGGTACACGGCACTGCGATGGCTTCTCTAATCCTGCACGGTGAGTTGGATGGTCCTGCTGAACCTCTGCGACGCCGCCTCTATGTGCGCCCGGTCCTGCGTCCTGATCCCAATGACAACTTCAACGCCCGCCGGCGCGAGCATACGCCGGACGACGTATTGTTGATCGACTTGATCCACCGAGCCGTCAAGCGGATTTGCGAAGGGGAGGGCCAGGAGCCCGCGGCGGCACCGTCGGTGCGTGTCATCAACTTGTCGATTGGCGACGAAGCGCGCTTGTTCGAACGCCAGATGTCGCCATGGGCGCGCCTGCTGGATTGGCTGTCGTTCCGGTATTCTGTACTGTTCATCGTCAGCGTGGGCAACGACATGCGGGCGCTCAGCCTCAATACGCCGAGCCACACCTTGGATGGACTGACTGCCGAGCAGCGATCTGCGCTGGCATTCACGGCGATGACCACCGAACACGTGGAGCGGCGCCTGCTGGCTCCCGCGGAGGCGCTGAATGTGCTGACCGTCGGTGCCTTGCACGCTGACCAAGCAAATCCGCCCGTGGTGCCCGGACGGTTCGACCTCTTCGCGGCCGGCGGGCTCAGTCCGCTGTCGCGCGTCGGCCATGGTTTTCGTCGAGCCATCAAACCGGACATCCTGATGCCGGGAGGACGTGTGCTTTATCGCGCCAGGATGCAGCCCGATCCGACTGCCAGCGTGCTGGAGGTCGTCACGGCAGGGGTGGCACCTGGTCATCGCGTGGCGGTGCCGCCGCTACAAGGGGAAACACTGGCCGCGACTGCATATACCCGAGGCACCAGCAACGCCGCTGCTCTTGCCAGTCGTGCGGCCGTGCAAGCCTATGACATGCTCGAATTGTTGCGTGCCGAGGTGGAAGACGCACCGGGAGCCATGTATGACGCAGTGCTGCTCAAAGCGTTGTTGGTTCATGGCGCGCAGTGGGGTGACTGGCCGCAGCGGCTCTTGGCCGAGCACCCGGAAATCGCGGCGATCACTCATGGAGTGGCGAGGCATGCAGCCGAGAAGGACCTGGTGACGCGATGGTTGGGGTACGGCCCCGTCGATGTCGAACGAGCCATTACCTGTGCGGCCGAGCGAGCAACGCTGCTCGGTGTGGGAGAGTTGGGTGCAGATGAGGCCTTTGTGTTTTCTGCACCGCTGCCGCCGACATTGGCCGGCAAGATTGCATGGCGCCGTTTGACCGTGACGTTGGCATGGATGGCGCCAATCAATTGTTCCCACCAGGGGTACCGCCGTGCCAAGCTCTGGATGACGCCGCCGCAGGATCAACTTCGGATCAAACGAGCCAATAGCGTGCATGACAAGGCGGCGCTACGTGGCTCCGTGCAGCATGAGATCCTTGAAGGTACGGATGCAGTGGCATTCGTCGATGGCAACCGGTTCCAGTGTAAGGTGAACTGCGCCGCTGACGCGGGTGAGTTGACGGGCAAAGTTCGATTCGCGGTCTGCGTATCCCTGGAGGTCGCAGTCGGTTCGGGTATTCCTGTGTACCAAGAAATACGCGACAGAATCAAACCGCCGGTCATCATTCAGCCAGTTGCTGGCTGAATTCGGTACGCGTTTCGTCGCCGTCAACAGAATCGCTGAGGCCACCAAAGGCATATGATGTGTGGTGACGATGACAATCGACCGTTGCCCGTCAATCGGACAATGACTGCCACAAAGCAGCGAAGTGAATCAGTGCTTCTTGTCTTTTGGCGGGTTCGGGTCGTTCCCGTAGCTGTCACTATCCCGAATTGTTCCGTCACGGCGGTGGATGACAACCTCAACGTGCTCTCGTTTGGCTTGGTCGCGTGCACGTTCAATCGCTTCTTTTTGTGTGTTGACGACTACGCCTGCGCGCCCCGCTCCTTCTTTCTTTGTGGCCCAGCCATCTTCATGGGGAACCACATGGACATCCTTTTTGGTCATTCTTGAAATTCCTTTTATGAGCTCACGACGTGAAGTTGAGGTGGCTTTCTTGTTCGAGCACTTCCATTGCCACCGCCACCGCTGAGCCCCGTGAGCGCGAGCCCAAACACAAGTTGATCCAGCTCTTCTACGGGAACACACAACTCGCCCGCGATATCACCTCTCGAAATGCTTTCATCCCGCAACGCGGCAAAAACCTTCTGAAGCACTTGCGAGGTTTCCCGTTGCCCTTCATCGGGCTCACTCTTGCGATAGCCCCGCGATGACAGCTCGATATACAGCGACTGGTAGTGCCAATCGCTGAGTACGCCGATTGAGTGCAGCCTGTATGTCAAGGCTGCCACCGAAACACTCCAGATTTTTTTGAGCTTGATCAGATGGTCGATGGTGGCCATCCGAGGTGCATAGGCGAGCACGCTTGCCCTAGGCATCAGAAATGCAGAGGCAAAGGCGTTGGCTTCACGTTCGGCTTCGCGACCTTGTGGTGATCCATGGCGATGTAAGACCAGGTGCCCAAGTTCATGCGCGGCATCGAACCGGCTGTGCTCTGCAGACTTCTTTGTGTTCAGGAACACAAATGGCGTTCTCTGACGCCACATAGAAAAAGCATCGACCTCGGCCGCATCTACAGACAGCGAGAAAACCCGGACCCCCTTCGCTTCGAGCAGGTGGATCATGTTTTTGATCGGTAGCTCGCCAAGCGCCCATTGCTGCCGCAATGCATGTGCGGCGGCTTCGGGGTTGCCCTCGCGGCTCAGATCCGGCAGATCTGGGGATGGCAGCTCGAAGCGAGCCTCGATCCATGCGTTGAGCATCAGCGCAATGGCGCCAGCACCCAGCGCCGTATCCCGCTGCCCAGCGGTCATCTTCGACAGCGCCCGAAAACTGGCGATATCGGGTGTAGGTTCGTCCAAATCATCTCCAAAGAAGAATGCTTGGGGGAACTTCAATACCGATGCCAAGCTGGCCATTCGACTGTCATCAGGTCCAAACTCGCCTTTTTCATAGGCTGAAACCGAACGTGGCTCTACGCCAACCGCAGTTGCCAATTTAATCATTGTCAGCCCGCGGCGTTTGCGCGCTAAAGTGAGCCGAGACGGGTTGAAAAGTCGGCTAGCAATCATGCTCGACGCTTGACGTCGACCGAGATGTCCGGCAGCGACGGCTGTGGCGGCGTGATTTCCACGATCTCGGAGTCGGTCGGGATTGCCTTCAAAATGATTCGCTCGCGCCATCCGTCCACACGGCCATCTGAACCCATTGACGTCGGCAACGACAGTTCGCACCGGACTTCGCCACGCGCACGGTGGACAAGAAGAATCCAGGTCATCCGCTGCTCATCCGTGTTTTCAGGGCGCGCAGGCGACGAGGCGGGCACAGAGTCGAAAACGTAGGGAAGCTCCAACTGCATCTGATTTGAAGTGACAGCCTCAATAGTGCTCGGCCCTTTGGAAGACTTTGTTGTGGGAGCGGCGTCAGGGCGACCCGTTGCATCGTCGCCGGTCGCTACGACAATTGCCATGGTTCCCGTTGGATTGATGACCAGCGAATAGTTGTTCTCGTCACAGCGCTCCCATTCAGGCAGCAAGTACTCCCGCAGTCCTCGGACCATGGCCGCCCAGGCGCTAAAACCTGGGTAGAGAGGAGGATCGTTCGGCGTGCATGACGCAAAGGCGAGGTATCCACGGCGCACGATCTCTGCCAGCTTGCTTTCTTCGAGTCCGAGTTGAGTCAGCCGACCGTCAATGTCTCCGGCGTCTGCGTAAATCTGCGTCATGTTTAGTTGCCTTTCTGCCCAGTGGGCTTAACTTCCGGTTTTTATACCTTAAATAAGGAGGTAAAACAAGAAGTTTCGACTTGACGAAGGCAAAAATCATGTCATACGACCGGACCTCATGGCGAGCTTTGTCGATGCTAGTGCGTCCCGGTACGGTCTGCCGGCAGGCTCTGCGGGTTACACCCCGAGTCAGGCTGCGCCTGTCTCGGCCCTTCGGCTTCGATCCTTCACGCCTCCGGCCCGGTGGGCCTGCGCGCTGCGCTTGCCGTGATGCAGTAGTGGGGGGTGTGGGGCTGGCTTGCTGTTCCCTTCACCGTACCACGGCGTTCTCGCTGTCAAGGTCTGCGCGCACCTTGTGCGCTTGCGTCCTGGCGGCCGTCTTTGAACCTGTGACAACTGCGCTGCGCCGTGTTTCTGCCGGTCTCGGGCAATCCCGCCCGATGCACGGAGCTGACCATGTCGCACGATCTCTTTTCCTCTTTCGCTTCCTTCGATTCTTCCAATTCTTCTGTCCTTCTCGTTCGTGACGTTGCGGGCGACTATCGGCAAGTCGATGCCGACGAGGTGCTGCAGGCGGCGCAGCAGGTGCTGCTGGGCCGGGTGCGGGGCAGTGACGTGCTGGCCTCGCCGCAGGCGGTGCGCGACTTCCTGCGGGTCAAGCTGGGGACGCTGGAGCATGAGGTGTTCGCGGTGGTTCATCTGGATACGCAGAACCGCGTCATCGAATACGTCGAGATGTTTCGCGGTACGGTGAGCCAGACATCGGTCTATCCCCGCGAGGTGGTCAGGGAATCCATGATGCGCAACTCGGCCGCCTTGCTACTGGTGCACAACCACCCGAGCGGTTCAACCCAGCCGTCGCGGGCCGACGAGATGCTGACGCAGACGCTCAAGACTGCACTGGCGCTGGTGGACGTACGGGTGCTGGATCACCTGATTGTGGCGGGCAACGACATCCTGTCGATGGCGGAGCGCGGGCTGATGTGACCCAGGGGGCACCGCCCCCTTTTTGCTTCGCCCTTGGTGTTGGGGAAAGGCTGCGCGCTGGGCTTGCCTCCAGGGGGCGGCCTTCGGCCCACCCCGCCGCGCTGGCTTTGCGCCCCAGGATACCGCCGAACAGGCGGTGCCTGATCGGCCAGTGCACGTTGTTCATTTCACGCTATGCGCTCTGTGTACCACCAGCCAGGCGTGACTACGGCACGCGGGGCGCTCGCCGCGCGGCGTGGGTTCGGCGCCCAAGGTCGCAGACTTGGCCGTTGACCGGTCATCCGTCTTGCCCCTACTTCATCACTGATCCCGCGACCGTAGCCCGCGGTGCCTGGCCGTCAAGGCGCGCAGGGCCGTGTCCTCGCCTGCGGCTGCGGGCCGCACCAACCCTGCGCTTGTTCCCCTGACAGCCATTCCCCGCCGGCCCGGTTATTCGCGGGCGATGAACTCAGGAAAGACGGCGGTAACGGCGACCAGCCCAGGTCACTGCGCCGAACCCACCGAAGCCACACCGGGCTCCGAATCTTGGAATCCGGTCAGCTTTGATACCACAGCTTGTAACCACTGGAGAAATACCATGCAACTCAGTTCCCGTTTCGCAAATGCGACCCCTCTCTTACGCGCCGATCATCCGCTATCGGATGAGCAGATTTACCGGGTCGCCCCGTCCATCTATGCGGAGGCCAAGCACCAGAGCCGATCCGAGCGCTACACCTACATCCCGACCGGGGAGGTGTTGGGTGCCTTGCGCAAAGAAGGTTTTCAGCCGTTCATGGTGTGCCAGACGCGTGTACGCGATACCGGCAAGCGCGAGTACACCAAGCACATGCTGCGATTGCGCCACTCCAACCAGATCAACGGTGCAGAGGCCAACGAAATCATCTTGTTGAACTCGCACGACGGCATGCGTCCTTTAAAGGCAGGATCGCACCCACAGCGGCCTTGTATTTGTCGTGAATCCTGGCGCGGGCACGGCTTCGCCTCGGGCTTGTTCGCTGCAACCGTCCGGCCCAAACAATTTCCCCGTCGCTGCGCGCCTTCCTCGCGAAACAAATTCTTTGGGCCTACCGGTCCTTCACTGCGTTGCGGCCGCCTTGCGGTGCAGCGCGCCCGGACCCGCGCCCATCGGATCACGCCAAGGCCGCAATGGTTGCGACCTGGTTAACTTCTAAAGGACTTCATCATGGCCAACATCGGCAATTTCACCGCACAAGGCAACAGCTTCTCCGGCACGGTTCGCACCCTGACGCTCAACGTCAAGGTCAAAATCGTTCCCAACACCAAGGAAAGCGAGAACGCCCCGGACTACCGCATCGTCGCCGGCACTTTCGAGATCGGTGCGGCATGGAAGAAACTCAGCAAGGCGGAGCAGCGGCCCTACCTGTCGGCGACCCTGGATGATCCGTCGTTCCCGGCGACCATCTACGCCCGACTGGTTGAAGCCGAGGACGGTACGCACAACCTGATCTGGTCGCGCAGCAAGGGCGACTGAGCGTCGCCCTGACGCCCCGCCCTGTGGCGGGGCGTTTTAGCCAACCCCGGCAAGTGAGTGGCCCGCCATGTGTCGCGGGTATTTTTTACGTTTGACCTGTTCTGCTGATTGACGGGTTTGCGGATGTACGGATTGACGCAGACAAGCAAATCCGGATTTCTGCATGAGCACAAAGTCGCTTTTACGGATGTACGGTTCTGTGGGTTTACGCAGATGCGTGAAGGTGGTTTCGTGTTTCTGAGGCTTTGAGTAAAGACGCATTGCAGGTTCCACGGATGTCCGAGCGTCCCCCGGCGATGCCGGGTCGCGCTGTCGTGCTGCGCATCGAGCCACCGATGGCGTCTCGCCCCTTTGGGCTTCCATCCCTGACGCCTGCGCGCTTCGCTTGCACTTCAGGGGACCGGCTGCCAGCCCGTCCCCGCCGCGCGATGCTTGGCGCCCCTCCAAGTCCGCAGAACAGACGGTGCCTGATCGGCCGGTAGAGCAGCCACGCCGTCGCGCCGATTCCGCCGACATTTCGCAGTTCTTCTCATAGGCTGTTGGCGGCCATTCCCCGCCTTCGGTCCTATGACTGCAACCTGTCTGCTTCATGATGCGCCTCGGTGACCGAGACCGCTGGATTTGACGGCGTCATCCCCCCAAGCAATCGAGAACCTAAATCGATCCGATAGGCCCCGGTCAGTCATGCAAAATGCAGGTATGTACAACAGCGCGCGCCTAGCCATTGGGGCGCCATGCACAGGGAGTAATCAACTTGAAGCTGATCAGTCTTGACCTCGAGAACTGCTACGGAGTGCGCAAGTTGCAGACGAGCCTGGATTTTTCAAAGTCCAGCGCGATCTCGGTGTACGCGCCGAACGGGTCGATGAAGAGTTCGTTGGCACAAACCTTTCAGGACGTGGCCGACGACAAAGACTCCAGGGACCGTATTTTCCCGGATCGCAAGACCAAGCGCTTGATCCTGGACGAGAACGGCAAAGACCTCCCGAAAGGAAGCGTGCTAGTGGTGCGTCCGTATGACGAAGTTTTTGGAAACACCACGCAAATATCTACCCTGCTCGTCAATCCGGACCTGCGCAAGGAATACGAGACACTTTACGCGGACATCGATACCGCGAAGGCTGCCTTCTTGAAAGGGCTGAAGGATCAGTCTGGCTCGAAGAGGAATCTGGAGAAGGAACTCTCGGCGACATTCACCGCAAGTGAAGATCAGTTCTATGTCGCATTGAATCGGATCAAGGGTGAACTGGCTTCGCAAACCGAGGTGCCGTTCGCGGCGGTACCCTACGACACCGTAATGGATGAGAAGGTGCTGGCCTTCCTCGATACCAAGGACTTCAGGACGTCCATTGACGCCTATGTCAAGAAATATAACGAATTGTTGGCAGCGTCAAAGTATTTCAAGAAGGGCACCTTCAACTTCTACAACGCCTCGACCATCGCCAAACAGTTGGCCGACAATGGGTTCTTCAAAGCGAAGCACACGGTGAGCCTGAATGCAGAAACGCCGCTGGAAATCAAGTCCGAGAAGGATTTGGAGGCGCTGATCAACAAGGAGAAAGAGGCGATCTCCAATGACGCAGATCTGCGGAAAAAATTCGCGGATATCGAGAAGCAGATCCAGAAGAACGTCACCCTGCGCGATTTCGAGAACTATCTGCAAAACCATGAGGAGCTCTTGGCAGAGTTCGCAAATATTCCGGCGTTCAAGGAAAAGCTCTGGAAGTCGTACATCCGGAATTGCTACGACCTGTACATCGCGTTGTTGGAAAAATATCAGGCTGCGGAGGCGCGCCGCAAGGAGATCCAGGAGCAGGCCAGTAAGGAGCGCACCCTGTGGGAGCTAGTAATTGACATCTTCAACCAACGCTTCTTCGTTCCCTTCAAGCTCGTGCCTGCTAATAAGATCGAGGTCATGCTTGGCCAGCAGGACATCCTGACCCTCGGCTTCATTTTTGAGGACGGCGCCGAAAAGGCGTCGGTGGGCCGCGATACCCTGATGCAAGCCCTCAGCACCGGTGAGAAGAAGGCGTTCTACGTGCTGAACATCTTGTTTGAGATCGAGGTGCGTCGCAAGGCCAAGGTCGATACGCTGATCGTGGTCGACGATATCGCGGACTCGTTCGACTACAAGAACAAGTACGCCATCATCCAATACCTGATGGACATCTCCGTGGACGATTGCTTCAAGCAGCTGATTCTCACGCACAACTTCGATTTCTACCGCACGCTGGAGAGCCGACTCGTCAACCGTAGTAGTTGCTTCATGGTTTCGAAAGGGAGCACAGGGGTTCAGTTGGAGAAGGCAATTGGCGTAAAAAACGTGTTCGTGCGGGACTGGAAGAATGCGTTCTACACCGACACCAAGAAGAAGGTCGCCTGCGTTCCGTTCATGCGCAACCTAATCGAGTACACGAAAGGCGAAGGCGACGCGGATTTCCTCCAGCTCACGTCACTGCTGCACTGGAAGCCTGACTCTGCAAAGATCACGATCGGGGACTTGGACGTCATCTACAGCAGGCTTTTCTCTGACAACGGCAAATCACCGGACGGCACTATCGCTGTGATGAACCTCATCGAAGGCGAAGCGAGCAATTGCCTCAAGGCGCCGGACGGGATTAACTTCGAGAACAAGGTGGTTTTGTCCATCGCAACCCGACTTGCAGCCGAGCGGTTCATGGTGAAGAAGATCAGCGACGATGCATGGGTGGCCTCGATCACCGCGAATCAGACACCAGCTTTGCTGCAGCGCTTCAAGAACAACTTTTCGACAGAGACTGCATCCATCTCCGCGCTACAGCGCGTCGTGCTTATGACACCGGAGAACATCCACCTGAATTCCTTCATGTACGAGCCGATCCTCGACATGTCCGATAGCCATTTGCGTAGGCTGTACGAGGACGTCCTATCGCTTGCTTAGTCTTCCGATAGTGTTCCTTCGTCCCCGCCAGTCGTCGATGGTGGAGCGGGATCTGCGCTTCACAGCCGACAAGCCGATCAGCGCCTATGCACGGGAAGCCCGGATGGTGGGGCGCATCGTGGCGTAAGCGCCGCGGGCATCAACCGTCGGCTGGCGGTTGATGCCATTCCGCCGGAAGCCTGGCTTCCGTCTCCAGCATCAGTTCACCTGCACTGCGGCCCAATGCCCGCGCGATCTTTAAAATCATGGCCAACGTAGGCATATGCTCGCCACGTTCGATCTTGCCCAGGTGGGAGCGCTCGATGCCCGCCATGTAAGCCAGCGTTTCCTGGGCGATGCCGTCTTCGGTTCTGGTGGCGCGCACCGCAGCCCCGAACGCCAGAGCGGGCGCGGACTCAAAGGTCGTTGCGCCGGTTGGCCTTCCTCGCTGAATGACACGCTTCTGCATGGACAGGAGCGTCGCGGTTTAGAACAATTTAAACCACGTTATATTTAACTCTTTTGCCTTGAACGCAAACTGCGACTAAAGTTGAAGCTGTTCAGGGCGGTTCCAAAACAGTAAATTTCTGTAAACGATCCCACGGATGCGCCATGACCTTCCTCACTGAGTTGCAGCGCGCGCAAATGCTGGCCAACGGCGCAGCCCGTGCGCGTGGCGAAGCCATCGATCCTTTTCCCGTCGTCAAGCTCTACACACTGGACGCCGGTGCCGTCTGGCTGCTGGTGAGCCTGGATGCGGATGGTGACCAGGCCTACGGACTGTGCGATGCTGGCACCGGATTTCCAGAGCTGGGCACGGTGAGCCTGTCCGCCTTGGCGGGCGTACGCGGCCCGCGCGGCCTGCGTATCGTGGCCGATCCGCATTTCAAGGCCAGGCAAGCGCTGTCGGCCTATGCCGCTGATGCGGCACGGGATGGGTCGATTCACGATTGACGGGTGTTGCCGCCATGGCCATCCAGATGGAGCGTTGGCAACAACCTTTGGTAACAGTCAGCTGTCTTGATGACGACCGGTTGCCCTACCATCCGCGGCAGGTTTCTGGAAGCGCCAAGGGAGTAAAAACAATGACGATCCGAATCGATGCCGCTGACTGTCCCGCGCCCTGGCGCGCTGCGGCAGCCTACCTCTACACCTTGGACCTGGACGATCCTGCGCTCGCATGGGAGTACCTGCGCCGCAACCCTGCTTACCGTGCCAGCTGGCTCGGTAAGCGCCACCGGGCCGAGGCGGCCCGATGGGGGTTGAAGTATTGCCGATGATCCTGACCTGGATGCACGCCATGCGCATCCACTTTGGGCCGTTGGTACTGCTGAATTGCTCCACGCACGCGCCACGGGCAAGCACGATACCTCGGTAGCCAGGACATTCAGCGCCTGGCAGATTCCTGGTCGTAAGCGCATGGCGCATGCGGGCACGGAGTTGGTTCTCGTGGCGGTGCATGGTCCGCACTGCTTGCGTGCCTCGCTGTCCCCTGAATTGGAAGACGGCACGGCTTGCGGTTTGATGGTGCCGCTCGACCCGTCCCCGCGCGCACGGCTGCCCGAGTACCAGGCACAGGCGCGTGTATTTCATGGCGAAGTTCCCCGACCCCTGCCTCGACCAGCGGGCCGCGCGGCGCTGCTGCATTTGCGCGCCCTGCAGGCGCTCGATGGGTGGCGGGCCGGTGCACGCCATCGCGACATTGCCGGGGCACTGTTCGGCGCTGACGCCGTGCGCAAGCGCTGGACAGCAGATGGCGAACTTCGTGCGCAGATTCGCCACCTCCTGAGTCGGGCCGAGGGTTTGATGCGTGGCGGTTATCTGGCCTTGGCCGGGGTACGCCAGCAGCACACTGGCGCCCCCGGAGACGAACCGGCGCACTGAATATCTCCCTTCGCAGTTGGCCTGGCTTTTCTGAGACTCCCTCCATCTGGCGGCATTTCGCTGCCAGGCGATGACCGTCGATGGAGTCCTTCATGGCAACTGCGAATTCCCTGCCTTTGCGTCCTTTACCTGCGGCTGCGCAGCCGTCTGCTGCAGCACCCGGTAACCCTGAGTTTCTGACGAACGATGAGGCCGCAGCCTTTCTGCGCCTTTCGCCCCGCACGCTGGAGAAGCAGCGCGTTCTGGGTGGCGGCCCCCGTTACCGGAAGTTTGGCGCACGCGTGCTCTACGCGGCCGAGGACCTGCGTGCCTGGGCCAACAGCCGGGCCTATGACATGACCTCCGATCCCGGCTGCCCGCAGCGGGCTTCTGTTCGCTGATCCGGTGTCCGATTCACGAACGCGCGAATCGATGGGGCGTCATGGTTAAACCCTTGACTGACCGCGACCAGCTGATGCTGTTCCGGGCACTGCCGGGCGGCGACATGGCCCCGCGCGATGCGCAGGATCTGATGGCCTACCCGTTCTTCTCGCTGGCCAAGTCCCGCAGGGTGGTGCCGATCTGCTTCGAAGCAGGGAGCGTGTCGCTGACGGTCGAAGGCGTGCCGGAACACGGTATAGCGACCATCTGGGATGCCGACGTGTTGATCTGGGCGGCCAGCCAACTCGTGCAGGCGCGGGACCGGGGTTTGCGCACTTCGCGCCTGATGGCCGCAACGCCGCATGAAATCCTGACCTTCGTGCAGCGCGGCACCGGTTTCAAGGACTACCTGATGCTCAAGGCGGCGCTGGACCGGCTGCAGTCCACCACGGTGGCCACGTCCATCCGCCAGCCTGCGGGGCGGCGCATGCACCGCTTCTCCTGGATCAACGAATGGAAGGAACTGCCCGGTGCCCGGGGCCGGTCCTACGGCATTGAGTTGATTCTGGCGGATTGGTTCTATGCCGGTGTGATGGACGATGCCTTGGTCCTGACCCTGGACCCGGCGTACTTCCGGCTCACTGGGGGCATTGAGCGCTGGCTGTATCGCGTAGTGCGCAAGCACGGTGGCCGGCAGGCGGAGGGTTGGCGCTTCAATCTGCGCCACCTGCACCTGAAGTCGGGCAGCTTGCAGCGCTATGCCGACTTCGCAGTTCAGTTGCGACGGCTGGTGCACCGGCAGTCACTGCCAGGTTACTGGCTCTCCCTTGAGCACGTGGGCGGCGCGGACTGGCTCCGATTCCGTTGCTGGTCGCACCCACCGCAACCCGACTTATCCACAGGCGCTGGTGACAAGTCGGTGGACAAGCTGTGTCCGGACTCGGGAATCACCCGCACGGCATTCGGGGAATCGCCCGCAAACGACACGGGTAATCACACGTGCGCATCGGCCGCCAGCCCACGCCCAGCAACGGTTTCGGGCCTCCTTAACTAATCTAACTAAAGACATAACTATGGATAAAAGAGGAAACACCGCTGCCCAAAAAACGGGCAGTGCTTCATCCAGCACCGATGAAAACCGTTTATCAGAAGCAAAAACCAAAGCGGAAACCAAGCCCGGCAAGGTGATCGCGCTGCTCAACCAGAAGGGCGGGGCAGGCAAGACCACGCTGGCCACGCACCTCGCGGGGGAGTTCGCTTTCGCGGGAAGCTGCGTGACACTGCTGGATGCCGATCCGCAGGGCTCCGCCCTGGACTGGGCGCAGCGACGTGCGCAAAGCGGCCATGGTCGCCTGTACGGTGTGTTTGGCCTGGCACGGGACTCTCTGCACCAGGAAGCACCGCAGATTGCCTTGCAGGCGGATTTCGTCGTGATTGACGGCCCACCCCGGGTCGCGGCACTCGCGCGCTCCGCGCTGCTGGCCGCAGACCTGGTGCTGATTCCGGTACAGCCCAGCGCCTATGACGTCTGGGCCAGCCATGAGATGGTGCAGCTGATCACCGAAGCGCGGGTGTTTCGGCCGCAGCTGCGCACGGCCTTTGTGATCAACCGGCGCGTTGTGGGAACGGTGATTGGGCGCGAGGCGCGTGCGGCGCTCGCCGATCAGCCGTTTCCTGCGCTGCAAGTGGAAGTCTCACAACGCATCGTGTTTGCCGACAGCGTTGCCGCGGGTCGACTGGCGTTCGAGGTGGCACCGCACTGCGCAGCCGCGCGCGAGATCGCGGCGCTGGCGCAAGCGGTGCGGGAGATGCTGTTATGACAAAACCACAGTCGTCCAATTCGCAGCGGCGTGCACCGATTGGTCGCAGGCCAGGTGCCGATCCGGCAGCAGCCTGGGTCCAGAAGGTTGACGCGGTGATAGCGACCGCAAAGGCATCGGTCTACACCGCACGGCTCACCATTGATGTCACGCCCGTGCTACGTGGGCGCATCAAGGTTGTGGCGTTCAAACGTGGTGTTACTGCCGTCGAGATGTTGCGCGAACTGTTGGAGCGTGAGTTTCCGGAGGGGGCGTCATGATGCAGTCAAGCGTGCAAGCAGCGGTACAGGTCATGCGACCTGAATTGGCAACGCACAGGTCGATACCGATGCAGGTTTCCCTTGCCTTCGTCGAGCAACGGGTGAACGTGTGGCTGCGTTTCGGCAGGCCATTGCGCGACACCGTTCTGAACCGCTGGCGGCGCGTCGCGGTGTTCGAACCCGGCGCGGTCTGTTGCCGGGTGAAGTGGATTGCCAATGACTACGGGACGGCGCTATGGCAGTTGATGGTGTTGCAGGCACCCATGCTGTTTGACGGTGCGCAGCGCGTCGCAGGTGTGGTGCCAGGAGCGCGCATTCTGTTGCGTGCCGACGGTGAGCTTCAGGTAAAGGCCGTGCTAGTCGTCATTGACGGCATTGAGGCGTTGGGCATCGACCCGTGTACTGTGGCTGTGACGTGTTGGCGCATGGTTGGCAACCGGCTGGCTGCACGCCAGCCGCTGCCCGAGTACACAGTCGAGCGGCATGCGGCGCACATTGCGCGAGAGGCGCTGCAATGAAACGGGCTGCAGTGATTCTCTGCATGGACATCGGCCTGGCGGCGCTGCTCATGCCGCTGGCCATCCCAAACCGTGTGCACCTGGGCTACAACCCCAGCGACAGCGTGCCGCGCGGCTGGTACCGCATCGAATCTGCCGACTCGCTGCAGGTTGGTAACATCGTGCTGGCCCGGCTTCCGGTACAGGCGGCTACGCTGGCGGCGCAGCGTGACTATCTGCCAGCCGGCATTCCCTTGCTCAAGCGCGTTGGTGCCGTGGCACCGCAACGGGTGTGCATGGATGGCGCATCGGTGCGCATCGACGACGTGGCGGTAGCCTCCGTGCTGCCTGTCGATGGACGTGGCCGTCCACTGTCTGCCTGGCCGCAGTGCCGACGACTGGCGCGCGGTGAATTGTTTCTGTTGAGTAGCACGAATCCGGTGTCGTTCGACAGTCGCTACTTCGGTCCCATCCGTGCATCGGATGTGATTGGCAATGCGCAGCCGATTTGGACCTGGAGCACGCCATGATGGTGTTGTCCATCGTGCAGATGTCCTGTCGCCAGCGTGCAGCTTTTGCTGCACTGGCGCTGTCCGTTGGGCAGCGTGGCACGCCTGGTGTGCATCTGGCGCAGAGTCGGAGCCGGGACCGGAGGGGACCGGTGAAGACAGAGGGCAAGATAAAAGGGCCGGCACGCGCCCGGCTGCAAAGCCAGTCTGCACGTGGGGTTGACGCGGCACGGCGGCTTGCAGCCTGTGTGCCGTCGCAGAACGCAAACCCGCAGAGCATCAGGGCTGGCCGCGTGCTGTCTTCGATGCGATTCGCTGCATTGCGCTGGAGCTTGTGCCATGGTCACACGTGACGATGAGCGTTTCAAGGTCAAGCCAGGAGCACCCAAGGACGTTGCTGGCGGAGGTAGTGGACAACGTGCGCAACGCTTCGTCTCGCAGGTGTTGAAGCAAGTCTCGAAGTCCGGTGCGAAGGCTTCTGGCACGCGTGGTGCGCGCCCTGCATCGACGTTCGGTCGAGGGCGCGTTGCAGCGGGAAGGGCAGGTCAAACGCTGGCGGTGACCGCCCGGCGCGTGGTGATCAAGTCCCGTTATGTGGTGCTGAAGAAGGCCGGAGTCAATTCCGTATCCACCCACCTGCGCTACATGGAACGGGATGGAGTGACACGCGACGGGCAACGCGGCCAGGCCTACGGACCTGAGACTGACGCCGCCGACCTGAAGGCCTTCGAGGAATGCGGCAAGGGTGATCGTCACCAGTTCCGCTTCATCGTGTCGGTGGAAGATGCCGAGGCGCTGGAAGACTTGCGCGACTACACGCGAGAGTTCATGCAACGCATGGCCACCGACCTGGAAACCCGGCTGGACTGGGTGGCCGTTGACCACTGGGATACCGACAACCCGCACACGCACATTGTGCTACGCGGGCGCGCCGGGGAGGGGAGGGGGAAAGGTCAGGACCTGGTGATTGCGCCGGACTACATGGCCCACAGCATGCGCATGCGGGCCAGTGAACTGGCAACCGAATGGTTGGGTCCACGTACCGAACTGGAGATCCGGCAAGGGCTGCTACGGGAAGTTGAACATGAACGGCTGACGAGCCTGGACCGGGCGCTGCTGCGGCAAGCCACCGTGGATATCGTGGACTTGACCCAGCAGCCTACTGATCGACAGCGCCAGACCCTCCTTCGTGCCCGACTACAGCGATTGGAGGCGATGGAGTTGGTCCAGCGAATCGATGCGAACCATTGGCGGTTATCCCCAAGGATGGAACAGACGCTGACCGCTATGGGCGAGCGCGGAGACATCCTGCGCACGATGCACAAGGCCTTGAAGGAACAGCAACGGGAGCTGGTGCTGGAAGCGGAACCGGCAACACCCGTCGTCGGCTGCATCACGGCCAAGGGCCTGGCCGACGAGCTCAACGACCGGGGGTATCTTGTGGTGGATGGCATTGATGGTCGTGCACACTATGTTCGTCTGCCGGCCGGCGCTGACCTGGCTGCACTGCCGGTGGGTGGCATCGTGGAAGTGACGTTCGCTGGAGTGGAACGAGCGGTAGATCGCAATATCGCAGGCATCGTGCGCGAGGGGCTTTACCGTGGCGCTGACCATCGTGCGCGACTTCGACACGAAGGCTCCCGAGACCCGCAAACTGCGGTCGATGTCCATGTGCGTCGCCTCGAAGCGTTGCGCCGATCGGGGGTCGTGGAGCGCGTGGCTGATGGTGTTTGGCGCGTGCCGTCTGACTTCTTGTCGCATGCCCAGGTACATGATGCACAGCGAGCTGCGGGGGTCATCGTCGAATTGCGTTCGCACCTGTCTATTGAGCAGCAAGTGCATGCTCAGGGGGCAACATGGCTGGACCATCGATTGGTGGGTGATGCCAAAGAGCTGTCGCCAAAGGGCTTTGGGGCCCAGGTGCATGGTGCGTTGCAGGATCGGATGGGCTTCCTCGTCGATCAGGGCTTGGCCGACCGGCGCGGCCAGCGCGTGGTTTTAGCGCGCAATTTGCTGTCCACCTTGCGTGACCGGGAACTGGCAGAAACGGGCAAAGTTATTCAGCATCAGACCGGACTGATCCACCGCCCGCTGCTTGATGGTGAGCGGGCAAACGGCGTCTACCGCCGCTCAGTCCAGCTTGCCAGCGGTCGATTCGCAATGCTGGACGATGGCATGGGGTTCAGCCTGGTGCCGTGGAGACCGGTGGTGGAGCAGCGGCTGGGGCAGCAGGTGTCAGCCATCGCACGGGGGGTATCAGTTACTTGGGGGCTGGGGCGGCAGCGTGGCCGATAGGTTTAGGGTTATGGGGGTGAAGCAATCATTTGGGCGGTCACATTTCGTTGAAAATTGGTGCCCTGCTTGAAACCGAGAAACACGATATTGGCGACATTCTTCGAGAAAGCCTTGAGCATGAAAAGGTTCACTGGGGGCCTATTACGATCTGTTGAAAAATCGCGGAAGACGCTTCGGTTTTGCTTGAGGAATATGCCCATGAAATGATTGTTCAAGAAGAGTTGCATCTTGATGAAGTGAACAAGATGTTGCGCAGACCTGGTGCAATGGAACCCTTCAAAGAATAGTGGCCGATCACGCACTTTTTTTGGTGCAACAAGTGATGGTTGGATACCCCGTGTTACGGGGCGGTTTGACGCGAATTTTGTCCTGCAAGGAGGCTACATTTTTTGGCAAATCAGTTGCATGAGTATTCCGTTTTAACTGGGCCGCAGTGGCTGGGAGGCGACTGGGTAAGGTGCAAACCGGCTTTGGTTCTCATTGACGTCTAACGCACCGCCGATGAACGGAAACGCGCGTTGCGGGCAGGCTTCGCGTTCGCAGACCTTGCAGCCCATGCCGATGGGTGTGGGCACTTCCGGGTCTTTGAGATCGAGTCCTTTGGAGTACACCAGCCGCTCGGCCTGATGAATGTCGCAGCCCAGACCGATCGCGAATGTCTTGCTCGGTGCGCCGTAGCCGCCATGCCCCTGCGACACGGCGCGGGCAATCCACAGGTAGGCGCGCCCGTCCGGCATGCGGGCCAGCTGGGTAAGTATCCGTCCGGGCTGGGCAAACGCCTCGTAGACATTCCACAAGGGGCAGGTGCCGCCCATTTTCGAAAAGTGGAAATGCGTCGCCGACTGCCGCTTGGAGATGTTGCCGGCCCGGTCCACCCGGATGAAGAAGAACGGCACACCGCGCGCTTCAGCCCTTTGCAGCGTGCTCAAGCGGTGGCACACGGTCTCAAATCCAACGCCGAAGTGATGCCCCAGCCGTTCGATGTCATAACGCATCGATTCGGCGGTATCCAGAAACTGCCGGTAGGGCAGCAGCAGCGCACCGGCGAAATAGTTGGCCAGGCCAATGCGGGCCAGCGCGCGGGCATGGTCGCCCGACAGCTCGTTGTCGCCCTGTGTCAGCTTCTGCAACACCGCGCCCATCTCCAGGAAAGCCAGCTGGGTGGCCATCTGGAAGGCGTGCTGGCCCGGCTCAAGGTGCGGCGACAGGCGCAGCACGCGGCTCTTGGGGTCGTACTGGCGCTGCACGTCGGTTTTAGGCAGGCCCGCATCGCCGTCGGCATAGATGACCTTGACGTCATGCCGCTGCGCCAGCCGGCGCTCCAGTCCCTCTGCAGCGTTGCCGACTTCAATCCGGCATTCGACAAACAGGCGCTCGGCCTGTTCGTCAAGCTCGGCGATGTGGTTGTGCCGCGCGATGAAGAAATTGCGCACCTCTTCGTAGTGCATGGGCTGCACGCCCGGCGCGCTGCCCCGGTCATCGCCGAGGCGGGCCGCCATGGTCTCCAGCCGCTCAATGGCATCGCGGTAGCGGCGGTGCAGGCCGATCAGGCTGCGGCCCACGGCCGGCATGTTGGAAGCCAGCTCGCGGATCTCGGCCAAGGACACCGGATCGGCCGCAGAAACATCGGCCAGCGCTTCACGCAGGCCGGCAATCAGGCGAGCCTCTTCGTCTTCGGAAAACATCTGCACATCCACGCCAAAAGCGGCGTTGATCTTCAGCAGCACCGAGACGGTGAGAGGCCGCTGGTTTTGTTCCAGCTGGTTCAGGTAGCTGGGCGATAGCCCCAGCGTGTGGGCCAGCGCGAGCTGGGTCATGCCGCGCTCTTCGCGCAGGCGGCGCAGGCGTATGCCCATGAAGGTTTTTTTCATCTCAAGCGCTCCTGATCATCTGCCCGCATGCTAACGCCATTTTTATTCGCAAGATTCGCAAAACCGGCAAAAAACCTTCGCACTCCTTCGCCAATTCAGTCCTTCCGCAGATGAATACTTCGGCGTAAATTGCGAATCCATGACAGATCAAGCCCTCAAAACCCGGTTGGTGGAAATGATTTTTCCGGACCAGACCAACCACTACGGCACCTTGTTCGGCGGCAACGCCCTGAACCTGCTGAGCAAGGCCGCCTTCATCTCGGCCAGCCGCTACGCCCGGCAATCCGTCGTGATGGCCGCTTGCAAGGAGGTGCAGTTTCACCGGCCGGTGAGGCTGGGCCAGACGCTGGAGCTGATGGCCCAGGTGGTGCGCGTGGGCCGCAGCTCGCTGACGGTGGAGGTGGTCGGCATGGCCGAGAGCCTGGCCACCGGCCAAAGCCAGCGCGCCTTGCAGGGGCGCTTTGAAATGGTGGCCGTGGATGCGCAAGGCAAGCCGGCCGCCATCAAACCGAGCGCCCTGACGCCAAGCCCTGCGTCAACACTTTTAACGGAGACCCTATGAACGCCGCCATCACCGCCATTACCGCCCTGCCAGGCAGTTTCAAACCCAAAAAATCGGTCGCGCTGTCGGGCGTGACTGCCGGCAACACCGCGCTGTGCAGCGTCGGCAAAACCGGCAACGATCTGCATTACCGCGGTTATGACATCCTGGACATGGCCGATGTCTGCGAGTTCGAGGAAATCGCGCACCTGCTGGTGCATGGCAAGCTGCCCAACAGCGCCGAGCTGCGGGCCTACAAAACCCGGCTCAAGGCCTTGCGCGGCCTGCCCGCCAGCGTGAAGGAGGCGCTGGAGCACCTGCCCGCGTCAAGCCACCCGATGGACGTGATGCGCACCGGCGTCTCGGCACTGGGCTGCGTGCTGCCCGAAAAAGACGAGCACGGCACACCCGGCGCGCGTGACATTGCCGACCGGCTGATGGCGTCGCTGGGCTCCATGCTGCTGTACTGGTACCACTGGTCCACGCAGGGCCGCCGCATCGTGGTCGAAACCGATGACGATTCCATAGGCGCGCACTTTCTGCATTTGCTGCACGGGCAAAAACCGTCGGCAAGCTGGGAGCGTGCCATGCACACCTCGCTCAACCTCTATGCCGAGCATGAGTTCAACGCCTCCACCTTCACCAGCCGCGTGATTGCCGGCACCGGCTCGGACGTCTACTCGGCCATCACTGGCGCCATAGGCGCGCTGCGCGGCCCCAAGCATGGCGGCGCCAACGAGGTGGCGTTTGAAACCCAGAAACGCTACGACTCACCCGACGAAGCCGAGGCCGACATTCGCCGCCGCGTCGAAGCCAAGGAAGTGGTGATCGGCTTTGGCCACCCGGTCTACACCGTGTCCGATCCGCGCAACGAGGTGATCAAGCGCGTGGCCAAACAGCTGTCGCAAGAGGCTGGCTCCATGAAGATGTTCAACATCGCCGAGCGGCTGGAAACCGTGATGTGGGAGGTGAAAAAGATGTTCCCCAACCTCGACTGGTTCAGCGCCGTCAGCTACCACATGATGGGCGTGCCCACGGCCATGTTCACGCCGCTGTTCGTGATCGCACGCACCTCGGGCTGGGCCGCCCACATCATCGAGCAGCGCCTCGACAACAAGATCATTCGCCCCAGCGCCCACTACACCGGGCCTGACGACCTGGCTTTCGTGCCGATTGCCGAGCGCGTCTGAATTTTTTCATTTCTCTCACTCCATCAACCACCCGCACACATGTCCGCACACATCAGCAACGTTCGCCCTGAATGGGACCCCGTCATCGTCGATATCGTCGATTACGCCCTCCACTACACCGTCAAGTCGGCCCTCGCCTACGACACGGCGCGCAACATCCTCATTGACACATTGGGCTGCGGCCTGGAAGCGCTGGAATACCCGGCTGCCTGCAAACTGCTGGGCCCCGTCGTCAAAGGCACGGTGGTTCCCAACGGGGCCAAGGTGCCGGGCACCCAGTTTCAGCTTGACCCGGTGCAGGCCGCCTTCAACATCGGTGCGCTGATCCGCTGGCTGGACTTCAACGACACCTGGCTGGCGGCAGAGTGGGGCCATCCCAGCGACAACCTGGGCGGCATATTGGCCGTGGCCGACTGGCTTAGCCGCAACGCCGTGGCCGCCGGCAAGCCGCCGCTCACCATGCATGCCGTACTCACGGCCATCATCAAGGCGCACGAAATCCAGGGCGTGATCGCGCTGGAAAACTCCTTCAACAAGGTCGGGCTGGACCACGTGCTGCTGGTCAAGGTCGCGTCCACGGCCGTGGTGTCGCAACTGCTGGGTTTGAGCCGCGACGAAACCCTGGCGGCCGTGTCGCTGGCCTGGGTCGATGGCCAAAGCCTGCGCACCTACCGCCATGCGCCCAACGCCGGCAGCCGCAAGAGCTGGGCCGCGGGCGATGCCACCAGCCGGGCCGTGCGCCTGGCGCTGATTGCGCAGACCGGCGAAATGGGCTACCCGTCGGCGCTCACGGCCAAGACCTGGGGCTTTTACGACGTGCTGTTCAAGGGCCAGGCCTTCAAGTTCCAGCGGCCCTACGGCAGCTATGTGTCGGAAAACGTGCTGTTCAAGATCAGCTTTCCGGCCGAGTTTCACAGCCAGACGGCGGTGGAAGCCGCCGTCACGCTGCACCAGCAGCTTAAGGCGGCGGGCAAGCGGGTCGAGGACATCGAACGGATCACCATCCGCACGCACGAAGCCTGCATCCGCATCATCGACAAACAGGGGCCCCTGAACAACGAGGCCGACCGCGACCACTGCATCCAGTACATGGTGGCCGTGCCGCTGATCTTTGGCAACCTGACTGCGGCCGACTACGAGGACAGCGTGGCGGCGGATCCGCGCATTGACGCCTTGCGGGCCAGGATCCATTGCGTGGAAGACAGCCGCTACACCAGCGACTACCACGACCCGGAAAAACGCAGCATCGCCAATGCGCTGACGGTGGCATTCAAGGACGGCAGCAGCTTTCCCGAAGTCGCGGTCGAATACCCCATCGGCCACAAGCGCCGCCGCGCCGACGGCATTCCGCTGCTCGAAGCCAAGTTCCGCACCAACCTGGCGCGGCGCTTTCCGAAAAAGCAGCAGGAGGCAATTCTGGCCGTGAGCCTGGACCAGAAAAAGCTGGAAGCCATGCCAGTGCACGAGTACGTCGACCTCTACGTGATCTGAACATGGGAACCAAACAACAACTGCGCGCACTCGCCGAAGCCCGCCGCGGCGTGCTGGTGCCGGGCGCCTTCAATGCACTCTCGGCCCGGGTCATTGAAGACCTCGGTTTTGAGGCGATTTACGTCACCGGCGCCGGCGTGACGAATATGTGGCTCGGCCTGCCCGACCAGGGCTTCATGGGCCTGGCCGAGATCGCCGACCACACGGCGCGCATTCGCGACGCGGTGCAGCTGCCGCTGATCGTCGATGCCGACACCGGCTTTGGCAACGCCCTCAACGTGCGCCACACGGTGCGCGTGCTGGAAAGGGCCGGCGCCGACTGCATCCAGCTGGAAGACCAGGTAGCGCCCAAGCGTTGCGGGCATTTTGCAGGCAAGGAAGTGATTTCCTGCGAAGAAATGGTGGGCAAGATCAAGGCCGCAGTGGATGCACGCCACGACCCCGACCTGCTCATCATGGCGCGCACCGATGCCTGCGCGGTGCACGGCTTCGAAGCTGCGATCGAGCGCGCGCACAAGTTCGGCGAAGCGGGGGCCGACATCCTGTTCGTCGAGGCCGTGACGACGGCCGATGAAATCCGCGCGCTGCCGCAGCGTTTGCCCAAGCCCCAGCTGATGAACATGGTGATAGGCGGCAAAACGCCTATCTTCGGCACCGACGAGCTGGCCGGGCTGGGCTACGGCATCGTGCTGTATGCCAACGCCGCACTGCAGGGCGCGCTGGCGGGCATGCAGAAAGCCCTGACCGTGCTGCGTGACACCCGGCGTATTGACGAAGACCCGGCGCTGGTCGTACCGTTTGCTGAACGGCAGCGGCTGGTGAACAAGCCCTTGTACGACGCGCTGGAGCGCCAATACACCTGAATGACAAGCCTTTTAGGCCTCTAGCCCATATTGAATGGGTGCAAGCAGCTATTAAATTAATAGCAATTTCATATCAACAGGAGACAAGCATGAACACCATCCCCACCGTCAAGCTGCTGATAGGCGGCCAGTTCGTCGAATCGGAAACCACCGAGTGGCGCAACATCGTCAACCCCGCCACCCAGCAGGTGCTGGCGCGCGTGCCCATGGCCACCCGCGCAGAAGTCGATGCCGCCGTCGCCGCCGGCAAGCTGGCCTTTAAAACCTGGCGCCACACCCCCATCGGCGTGCGTGCCCGCATCTTTTTGAAATACCAGCAACTGATCCGCGAACACATGAAGGAAGTGGCCGCCATTCTCACGGCCGAGCAGGGCAAGACCCTGCCCGATGCCGAGGGCGACATCTTCCGCGGGCTGGAAGTGGTGGAACATGCCGCCAACATCGGCAACCTGCAGATGGGCGAGCTGGCCAACAACGTGGCCACCGGCGTTGACACCTACACCGTGCAGCAGCCGCTGGGCGTCTGCGCGGGTATCACGCCCTTCAACTTCCCGGCCATGATTCCGCTGTGGATGTTCCCGATGGCGATTGCCTGCGGCAACACCTTTGTGCTCAAGCCGTCCGAACAAGACCCGATGAGCACCATGCGCCTGGTCGAGCTGGCCATTGAGGCCGGCATTCCGCCCGGCGTGCTCAATGTGGTGCACGGCGGCGAAGAGGTGGTCAACGCGATTTGTGACCATGCCGACATCAAGGCCGTGTCCTTTGTCGGCTCCACGCGCGTGGGCACCCATGTTTACCACCGCGCCTCGCAGGCGGGCAAGCGCGTGCAGTGCATGATGGGCGCAAAAAACCACGCCATCATCCTGCCCGACGCACACAAGGAGCAGACGCTGAACAATCTGATTGGCGCGGGGTTCGGGGCCGCAGGCCAGCGCTGCATGGCGGTGTCGGTCGCCATCCTGGTGGGCGAGGCCCGGAAATGGATTCCTGAGCTGGTCGAGCGCGCCCAGAAATTGGTGATTGGCAATGGGGCCGCGGCCGGCACCGATGTCGGGCCCGTGATTTCCTGCGCCGCGAAAGAGCGCGTGGAAAGCCTGATCGCGCAAGGTGTGGCCGAAGGGGCGACGCTGGATCTCGACGGCCGCCAGCCGCCGCTGGATGGGGGTGTGCGTGAAGGCAATTTCGTCGGCCCCACCATCTTCTCGGGCGTCAAGCCCGGCATGGCCATCTACGACCAGGAAATCTTTGGCCCGGTGCTGTGCATTGCAGAGGCTGCCAGCCTGGACGAGGCGATTGCCCTGATCAACGCCAACCCCAACGGCAACGGCACGGCGCTGTTCACCCAGTCGGGGGCGGCGGCGCGCAAGTTCCAGGAAGAGGTCGACGTGGGCCAGGTCGGCATCAACGTGCCGATTCCGGTGCCGGTGCCGCTGTTCTCGTTCACCGGCTCGCGCGCCTCCAAGCTCGGTGACCTCGGGCCCTACGGCAAGCAGGTGGTGCTGTTCTACACCCAGACCAAAACCATCACCGAGCGCTGGTTTGACGACAGCAGCGTGGCCGGTGCGGTCAACACCACCATCAGCCTGCGGTAGGCCCCGGATGAACTTCGAACTGTCGGACGAGCAGCGCGCCTATCAGCACAGCGCGCGCGACTTCGCTGCGGGCGAGTTCGCACCGCATGCGGCGCGCTGGGACGCCGAAGGCATCTTCCCGCGCGAGGCGCTGGCCGCGGCGGGCCGGCTCGGTTTTTGCGGCCTGTACGCCGACGAGCGTTACGGCGGCCTGGGCCTGCCGCGGCTCGACGCGACGCTGGTGTTTGAAGAGCTGGCCGCGGCCTGCCCTTCGACCACGGCCTACCTGACGATTCACAACATGGCGACCTGGATGGTGACGTGCTGGGCCAGCCCCGAGCTGGCGCAGGCCTGGGGGCCGCTGCTAAGCAGCGGCGAAAAGCTCGCCTCTTACTGCCTGACCGAGCCCGGCGCGGGATCGGACGCCGCCGCGCTGCGCACCACCGCCCAGCGCGAGGGTGATCACTATGTGCTCAACGGCAGCAAGGCCTTCATCTCGGGCGCCGGTGCGACCGATGTGCTGGTGGTCATGGCGCGCAGCGGCGGCGCAGGCGCGGCCGGCATTTCGGCGCTGCTGGTACCGGCCGACACGCCCGGCATCAGCTTTGGCCGCAAGGAAGAAAAAATGGGCTGGAACAGCCAGCCCACGCGCACCATCGCCTTTGACAACGTGCGGGTGCCGATCAACCATTTGCTGGGCGAGGAGGACGAGGGTTTTCGCATCGCCATGAAGGGGCTGGACGGCGGGCGCATCAACATCGCCACCTGCTCGGTCGGCGCGGCGCAGGGTGCGCTGGACGCAGCGCGGCGCTACATGCATGAGCGCAGCCAGTTCAAGCGCAAGCTCAGCAGTTTTCAGGCCCTGCAGTTCAAGATTGCCGACATGGCGACCGAGCTGGTGGCCGCGCGCCAGATGGTGCGGCTGGCCGCATCCCGGCTCGATGCCGGAGTGCCGCAGGCGACTGTGTACTGCGCCATGGCCAAGCAGTTTGCCACCGACATTGGCTTTCGCGTCTGCAACGAGGCGCTGCAAATCCACGGCGGCTACGGCTACACCCGCGAGTACCCACTGGAGCGCTACCTGCGCGATGCCCGCGTGCACCAGATCGTTGAAGGCACCAACGAAATCATGCGCGTGATCGTCTCGCGCCGCATGCTGGAAACCGACAACACAGACCATACCGAGGAGATCCGATGAGCCCAACAACTTACGCAGGCCTGCAACTGGAACTGCGCGGTCACACCGCCGTGCTGACCCTGGCCAACCCGCCCGCCAACACCTGGACAGCACAAAGCCTGGCCGCACTCACGCGACTGGTGAGCGAGCTGAACGCCAGGCGCGATATCTACAGCCTGGTCGTCACCGGCCAGGGCGAGAAGTTTTTTTCGGCCGGCGCCGACCTGAAGCTGTTTGCCGACGGCGACAAGGCCGTGGCACGCGAGATAGCGCGCCGCTTCGGCGAAGCGTTTGAGGCGCTGTCCGGTTTTCGCGGCCTGTCGATTGCCGCGATCAACGGCTATGCCATGGGCGGCGGTCTCGAATGCGCGCTGGCCTGCGACCTGCGCATCGCCGAGGAACAGGCGCAGATGGCCTTGCCCGAGGCCGCCGTGGGTCTCTTGCCCTGCGCGGGTGGCACGCAGTGGCTGAGCTGGCTGGTCGGCGAGGGCTGGGCCAAGCGCATGGTGCTGTGCGGCGAGCGCGTGGACGCGGCCACCGCGCTGCGCATCGGCCTGGTCGAAGAAGTCGTGCCGCGCGGCCAGGCGCTGGCGCAGGCCCTGCTGCTGGCCCAGCGCGTGGAAAAACAAAGCCCGACCAGCGTGGCCGCCTGCAAGCGCCTGATTCAGGGCGCGCGCACGCAGTCGCCCACGGCCACCCTGGTGGCCGAGCGCGAGGCTTTTGTCGACTTGTTTGACAGCCAGGACCAGCGCGAAGGCGTGAGCGCCTTTCTGGCCAAGCGCGCGCCGGTCTGGCGTAACGCCTGAAATGACCATGAAAGAAATGACGATGACCGACGTCGTCCTGTTTGACGAACTGCCCACGGCTTGCGGCCGGTGTTTTGGCCTGGCCACGCTCAATGCGCCCGCCACACTCAACGCCCTGTCCCTGCCCATGGTGCAGGCGCTGACACCGGCCCTGCGCGCCTGGGCGGTGGACCCCGGTATCGCCGGCGTGGTGCTGCAGGCCAGCGGCGACAAAGCCTTTTGCGCAGGCGGCGACCTGTGCGAGCTTTACCAGTCCATGCGCGACTGCGGCGCCGGCCCCAACCCCTATGCGCAGGGCTTCTTCGCGCAGGAATACCAGCTCGACCACCTGATCCACCGCTACCCCAAGCCGCTGTTGTGCTGGGGCCAGGGCATTGTGATGGGCGGCGGCATCGGCCTGATGGCGGGTGCTTCGCACCGTGTGGTGACTTCTACCAGCAAGCTCGCCATGCCCGAAATCAGCATCGGCCTGTATCCCGACGTGGGCGGCAGCTGGTTCCTGCGCCGCATGCCTGGGCGCGTCGGCCTGTTCCTCGCGCTGACAGGCGCGCCACTCAACGCGGCGGATGCCCTGTTCTGCGGACTGGCCGATTTCTACCTGGGTAGCCAAAACCGGACGGATGTATTGAGCAGCATTGCAGCGGCGAACTGGCACGATGCTGCGGGCGACAACCGCGCAGCGTTGTCGCGCCTGCTGGCCGGGCAGGCGGCCCAGGACCTCCCGGAATCGAAACTGCGCCGGCATTTCGACCTGATCGACGAACTCATGGCCGGCGATGACCTTCTTGACATCGCACAGCGCCTGCGCAAGCTGCAAAGCGACGACGCCTGGTTGATGACAGCCGCCGCCACCTTCGCCAAAGGCTCGCCGACCTCGGCGGCGCTGGTCTTCGAACTCTGGCGCCGCGTGCAGCGGCTTTCGCTGGCCGAGGTGTTCCGTCTCGAATACCGCGTGTCACTCGGCTGTTGCGCGCACCCTGACTTTGCCGAAGGCATACGCGCGCTGCTGATCGACAAGGACCGCAACCCGCACTGGACGCCACAGACGCTGGAGCATGTCACGCCGGAGTGGATCAACGAGCACTTTGAACCCCGCTTCGCCGCACCCCATCCGCTGGCCGCGCTGGCCTGAAATCTGAACCCCCTTCAAACCATCCTGAGGAGACACACATGAAAATCGCATTCATTGGCTTGGGCAACATGGGCGCGCCCATGGCGCTGAACCTGCACAAGGCCGGCCACGAGGTGGCGGGCTTCGACCTGTCGGAAGATGCCTGCAAGCGGCTGGGCGAGGAGGGACTGCGGATTGCCGGCTCGGCCCAGGACGTGGTGCGTGGCGCCGAGGTCGTCATCAGCATGCTGCCAGCCAGTCAGCATGTGGAGTCGCTTTATTTTGGCAACGGCCAGCCCGGCCTGCTGAACCAGTTGCCCGCCGGCACCCTGGTGATCGACTGCAGCACGATTGCCGCCGCCACTGCGCGCAAGGTGGCCGAGGGCGCCACCAAGCGGCAGATCGCCTGCATTGACGCGCCCGTGTCCGGTGGCACCGGTGGCGCCATCGCAGGCTCGCTGACCTTCATGGTTGGCGGCACGGCCGGGGATCTGGAGCGTGCGCGGCCTTTGCTGGAGAAGATGGGGCAAAACATTTTTCACGCGGGGGAGGCCGGTGCCGGCCAGACCGCCAAGATCTGCAACAACATGCTGCTGGGCATCCTTATGATCGGTACGTCGGAGGCGCTGGCACTGGGTGTGGCCAACGGGCTGGACCCCAAGGTGCTGTCGGAGATCATGCGCCGCAGCTCGGGCGGCAACTGGGCGCTGGAAAAGTACAACCCCTTGCCGGGTGTGATGGAAAATGCGCCCGCCTCGAAAAAGTACATGGGCGGTTTTGGCGCCGACCTCATGCTCAAGGACCTGGGCCTTGCGCAAGAAAATGCCACAGCCGTGCGCGCAGCCACACCGCTGGGCGGATTGGCGCGCAGCCTGTATGCCGCGCACAGCCTGGCCGGCGGCGGCGCGCTGGATTTCTCCAGCGTGATCCGCTTGCTGCAAAAGCCACAGGTCTGAAGTTGCTATCTTTTCGATAGCTTTTTGCGTCCGAGGAGAAAGGGCTGGAGCCGGATTTCATCCGTAGAGAAGCTCGATCTCGCTCAAGGTGAGGAAGCAGCTCTCGCGCGTGATGGCGACGAAGTCCGCGAGCCAGGGGCGCCCGGAGGTCGTGCTGGTGCAGGCCACGTAGAGGTGGCCGGTCAGGCCCTTGCGGCCCACCGGCCGCGCGGTCACGTAGCCGCGGTCCAGGTAGCTTTGTACTGCCCACAGCGGCAGCGTCGCGATGCCGCGGCCGCTGGCCACCAGTTGCAGCATGGCGATCGTCAGCTCGGTGGTGCGGCGCGCGGGCTTGATGCCTGCGGGCTCCAGCACCTGGCGCACCACGTCCAGCATGTCGTCGGGTACGGGGTAGGTGATGAGCGTTTCGTCCGCAAAGTCTTTTGCTACAAGATGTGGCTTGGCCGTGAGCGGGTGGTCATTGGCAAGCAGCGCCATTATCTCGAAGCGGAACAAGGGATGGAAGTCCACCGTTTCGCCGGCGTCCTGCTCCGACACGATGGCGATGTCGGCCCGGTCCTGCAGCACCAGCGCGATCGGGTCGGGGTGAAAGCCCGAGACGATGTCCAGCTCCACCTCGGGCCAGCGTTCCCGGAAGGCATCCATGGCGGGCATGAGCCAGTCGAAGCAGGTGTGACACTCCACGACGATGCGCAGTTGCCCCGCCAGACCCTGTGCAATGCGAGCCACGTCGCGCTCAGCCTCCTCCACCTGCGGCAGCACTGCATCGGCCAGGCCCAGCAGTCGCAGGCCGGTCGCGCTGAATTGTGGCGGCACCGACTTGCGTTCAAACAGCGTCACGCCATAACGCTCCTCCAGCAGCTTGACCTGGTGCGACAGTGCCGACTGTGTGAGATTGAGCAACTGCGCAGCCCGCACCAGACTGCCGGCATCGCGCAGCGCGACCAGCGTGCGCAAGTGGCGAATTTCAAGAACCGATTGTTGCATTAGAATTTTTCATGTTGAATGGCCAAATGTTTCGCTTGAATAATATACTGGCTTGGCCGACCATGCTGTCCTGACTCCCAATCCATCACAAGAGGACCGGCATGACCGCCAAGAAAACCCTTTCCCACACCCTTGGTTTCCCCCGCATGGGCGCGCACCGCGAGCTGAAACTTGCACTTGAACAACACTGGAAAGGCGACATCGATGCGGCGGCGCTGGAGGCCGTCGGCGCCGATCTGCGTGCGCGCCACTGGGTCATCCAGCGCGAAGCTGGGCTGGACTTTGTCACGGTGGGCGATTTTGCGTTTTATGACCATGTTGCCAACCAGATCCAGCTGCTCGGTTGCGAGCCCGCCCGTTTTGGCTTTGGCGGCGATGAGCCGGTTTTGTCGCGTTACTTTGCGATGGCACGCGGTGTGCAGGTCGATGCTGAGCACACCTGCGGCCTCGCCTGCAACCACGGCAACACGTCAGAAGGGTCCGAAGGCGAAACGGCGCTGGAGATGACCAAGTGGTTCGACACCAACTACCACTACCTGGTGCCCGAATTTTCCAGCACCACGCAGTTCAAGCTGGCGAGCCACCGGCTGTTTGAGGAAGTGGATCAAGCCCTGCAGGCGGGCCACCCGGTCAAGGCGGTGCTGCTCGGACCTTTGAGCTTTTTGTGGCTGGGCAAGGAGAAGGAGGCCGGTTTTGACCGCTTCTCGTTGCTTGAGCAACTGCTGCCGGTCTACGAAAACATCCTGGCCCGCTTGAAGGCGCAGGGCGTGCAATGGGTGCAAATCGACGAGCCCATCCTGGGCTTGGACTTGCCCGATCACTGGCGCCATGCCTTCGAGCCGGCTTACTCGCGGCTGGCGCGCAGCGCGCCCCCTGTGCTGCTGGCCACCTACTTTTCGCCGCTGCAGGAAAACCTGCGCCTGGCCTGCCAGTTGCCGGTGGCTGGTCTGCATGTCGATGCGGTGCGCGCCCCCGAAGAACTGACCGGCGTGGCCGACTGGCTGCCCAGCCACAAGGTGCTGTCGGTCGGCATCGTCGATGGCCGCAACATCTGGCGCACCGACCCGGACGCGGCGCTGGCCCGGCTGCGCCCGGTGGCCGACAAGCACCAGGGCGCGCTGTGGATTGCGCCGTCCTGCTCGCTGCTGCATGTGCCCTACAGCCTGCAGGCCGAAGCGACGCTGGACCCGGAGATCAAGTCCTGGCTGGCCTTTGCCGTTGAAAAACTCGGTGAGCTGCAGACGCTGAAGGCCGTGCTCAATGACGACGCGGCTTCTGTGCAGGCCGCGCTTGCCGAGGCCCGCAGCGCCTGCGCCGCGCGCCGCAGCAGCCCGCGCGTGCACCGTGCCGATGTCGCCCTGCGCCTGGCCCGCACGACGGCCGATGACGACAGACGCGCCTCCGCCTTCCCGCAGCGCCAGGCGGTGCAGGCCGAGCGCTTTGCTTTGCCCTTGCTGCCGACGACCACCATTGGCTCCTTTCCCCAGACGGCCGACATCCGCGCCGCCCGCGCCGCCTTCAAGCGCGGCCAGCTCGATGAAGCCAGCTACCGCCAGAAAATGCAGGCCGAGATTACCTTGGCCGTGCGCAAGCAGGAGGCCATTGGCCTGGATGTTCTGGTTCACGGTGAAGCTGAACGCAATGACATGGTCGAGTATTTTGGCGAGCAGCTGGCCGGCTTCACCTTCACGACCAATGGCTGGGTGCAGTCCTATGGCTCGCGCTGCGTCAAGCCGCCGGTGATCTACGGCGACGTGTCACGCCCCGCCGCCATGACGGTGGCGTGGACCACGTACGCTCAGAGCCTTACCCCGCTGCCCATGAAGGGGATGCTCACCGGTCCCATCACCATCCTGCAATGGTCTTTTGTGCGCGACGACCAGCCGCGCAGCAGCACCGCCCAGCAAATTGCCTGGGCCATTCGCGACGAAGTGCTGGATCTGGAGCGGGCCGGTATAGGCATTATCCAGATCGACGAGCCCGCCATCCGCGAAGGCCTGCCGCTGCGCCGCGCGGGCTGGAAGGCCTACCTGGAGTGGGCCACCCGCGCCTTTCGCGTCAGCGCCAGCGGCGTGGCCGACCGGACGCAAATCCACACCCACATGTGCTACTCGGAGTTCAACGACATCCTGCCCGAGATCGCCGCGATGGACGCGGACGTGATCACCATCGAGACCAGCCGCTCGGGGATGGAGTTGTTGCGCGGCTTTGGTGACTTCAAGTACCCGAACGAGATTGGACCCGGTGTGTACGACATTCACTCGCCACGTGTGCCAAGCGTCCACGAAATGATCAATCTCATTCAGAAGGCGGCTGGTGTCGTACCGATAGAGAATCTTTGGGTCAATCCGGACTGTGGCCTCAAGACCCGCGGCTGGCCTGAAACGGAAGCCGCACTGTTGAACATGATGACGGCTACGAAACTACTGCGCCAAAAGCTGGCACCCAATAGCCAACCCAAAGCAACCGAAGATTCTTGAGTTCTTTGAGCGGGCGTAGTGCAACTGGTTGTCTGACTGACACTCTGGCGCGCAATTTCATGCCAGGGGGACAGCTGCTGCTGCTCTCAATTGTCTTATTGGGACGGTGTGGATATGACAGACACCCAGAATTTTCTCCTCGGCAACGCCGGCCGATATTGGCAATGTCTGCGGTCAGTATAAAGGGGGGGGATTGGATTCTCTTTGACGAACTGCGCTGTGCTACTCGCCCATGGGTATGTGGCGTGACCCTCTGAGGTCAGACTCACATCAGCGCTGCTGCCGTGGTATGCGCAGGCTTGGAGTCGGTGCATAAGGGGGAAAGTATGCCAACAGGCATCCTGTTCGGACAGATAGCTGTAGTGCTCGGCCTCACGCTTGGTGGCCTATGGGTCGCCACCCAATGGACGGCGGCAGCGCTGGGCTACCAGGCGCGCCTTGGGCTATCCTGGTTCGACCTGTCTGGCATACCAATCTATCACCCTTGGCAGTTATTCGAATGGTGGTACTTCTTCGACGCCTACGCACCCGAAGTTTTTCTGCGCGGAGGCATCATCGCGGCATCCAGCGGACTGCTTGCAACCGCTGCCGCCATCGCAATGGCCGTCTGGCGCTCGCGTCTTGCAAAGCGCGTCACGACCTACGGTTCAGCCCGGTGGGCGGATCCTGAAGAGGTTCGGGCGGCGGGCCTGACCCAACCGGCTGGCGTGTTCCTCGGCCGACTGAAGACTAAAGAAGGTGGCTACCTTCGTCACGAAGGCCCGGAACACGTGATGGCTTTCGCCCCGACCCGATCAGGCAAGGGCGTCGGCCTGGTGGTACCAACGCTCTTATCATGGGCTGGCTCCGCCGTTATCCATGACATCAAGGGCGAGAACTGGACCTTGACCGCCGGATGGCGCTCACGTTTCTCGCAATGCCTGCTGTTCAACCCGACCGATGCCCGCTCTGCTGCGTACAACCCGCTGCTCGAAGTGCGGCGCGGCATGCATGAGGTGCGCGACGTGCAGAATATCGCCGACATCCTGGTCGATCCCGAAGGTGCGCTGGAGCGGCGCAACCATTGGGAGAAGACCTCACATGCCCTGTTGGTCGGGGCCATCCTGCACGTGCTTTACGCCGGTGACGACAAGACTCTACGCGGCGTCGCCAACTTCCTGTCGGATCCAGCCAACCCGTTCGAGATCACGCTGCACCGGATGATGACCACACCGCACTTGGGTGACGTCACCCATCCCGTCGTTGCTTCGGCCGCGCGCGAAGTGCTTAACAAGAGCGACAACGAACGTTCCGGTGTTCTCTCCACCGCCATGAGCTTTCTGGGTCTCTACCGCGACCCCACGGTGGCCGAAGTCACCTCGCGCTGCGACTGGCGCATCGCCGATCTCATTTCAGCGGAGAACCCGGTATCGCTGTACCTGGTGGTGCCGCCCTCCGACATCAGCCGCACCAAACCGCTGATCCGGCTGATCCTCAATCAGATCGGCCGACGCCTGACCGAATCGCTGGACGGCTCCGACGGCATTGCCAGGAAACACAAGCTGCTCTTGATGCTCGATGAGTTCCCGGCGCTGGGACGCCTGGACTTCTTCGAGTCCGCACTGGCCTTCATGGCCGGCTACGGTCTGCGCGCCTTCCTGATTGCACAGTCCTTGAACCAGATCGACAAGGCCTACGGCCAGAACCATTCGATCCTCGACAACTGCCATGTGCGCATTGCCTTCGCGACCAACGACGAACGCACGGCCAAGCGAATCTCCGAAGCTCTGGGCACGGCCACCGAACTGCGGGCGCAGCGCAACTACGCGGGCCACCGGTTGGCCCCGTGGCTGGGGCACCTGATGGTGTCGCGGCAAGAAACCGCACGCCCCTTGCTCACGCCGGGTGAGGTCATGCAGTTGCCGCCCGATGAAGAAGTTGTGATGGTGTCGGGGCATCCACCGATCAAGGCGGCGAAGCTGCGCTACTACCAGGACAGGAATTTCATGGTCCGGATGCTGGCACCGCCGGTGCTTGGGCTGGACGGCTATGCAGACAAACCCATGGCGCGACCAGACGACTGGACCGGATTGGCGATCCCTGCCGTGTCCGAGGCCTTGACTGCAATCCAGTCGGGTGGCTTTGCCGACGAAGGCGGCTACCAGCTCAAACCTGAATTGGACGTTGCGTTTGATGCACCCACCCCGATGGACATCGACGACCTGCTGGTGCTCGATGACGAGGACGACATGTCGTTGCAACCGCACAGCCTGAAGCGGGATAGGCGGGACATTGGTGAGACGGACCAAAGAATGCAGCGCAATGCGCGACTCGCTGCATTGGACCCGGATGACGGGATTTCACTATGACTCGGACCCGTCTCAATATCTTCATCGAGCCAGATCATGCCAAGCGGCTGGATCAGCTCGCCGTGCACAAGGGTGTGTCGAAGTCGGCGGTGATCGCCGCCGCCCTGGCCTCGTTCCTCTCACCGGATGCGGCCGACCAGCGCGAAGCGGCCATGGGCAAACGGCTGGACCGCCTCTCGCGTCAGTTCGACCGGCTGGAGCGCGATCAGTCCATCCTGATTGAAACGGTGGCGCTTTACATCCGCTACTTCCTGACCGTTTCTCTGCCTGTGCCTGAAGGCCAGCAGGATGCGGCTAGAGCCCAGGGCCGCGCCCGCTATGCCCAGTTCATCGAACAGCTCGCCCGTCACATCCAGCGCGGGCGCAGCCTGGTCCGGGAGGTCCATGAAGAGGTTGCTCCGGATGACCTGGCTTCGCAGGTGACCACACCAGAACAAAAGGAAGGGGAGATATCCAGTGCTCCACAAGCCTGACAGAGACACGGCGGACTGCGGCAGCGCCGCCGTCTCATTGGAGCGCCGCATACGGATGCTGCGCACGGCCATGGGGCCGGAGATTGCGGCGGCGTTGGAAGACCCGGAAGTCGTGGAAGTGCTGCTGAACCCGGACGGTTCGCTGTGGCTGGACCGGCTGGGCTCGGGGCGCGCCCCGACCGGCACCACGCTGCCGCCTGCGGTGGCCGAGCGGATTATTCGCCTGGTGGCGGCACACGTGCGGGCCGAGGTGAATGCCGGGGCACCCATCCTGTCGGCTGAGCTGCCCGAGACCGGAGATCGCTTTCTGGGGGTGTTGCCGCCGGTGGTGCGTGCGCCCTCGTTTGCGATCCGCAAGCGGGCGCTGCGCATCATGACGCTGAACCACTACGTGGCCGATGGCATCCTGACCGAAGCGCAAGCGGGGTTTCTTCGCGCTGCCGTGCGCGAGCGGCTCAACATCGTCGTATGTGGCGGCACCAGCACCGGCAAGACCACGCTCGCCAATGCGTTGCTCAACGAGATTGCCGATACCGGCGACCGGGTCATGATTCTCGAAGACACGGTGGAGCTGCAGTGTCGATCCGACGACCACGTGTGCATGCGCACCGAGCCCGGCGTCAGCACCATGGCCGACCTGGTGCGCGCCACGCTGCGCTTGCGGCCAGACCGCGTGGTAGTTGGCGAAGTACGCGGTGGCGAGGCGCTGGACCTGATCAAGATATGGGGCACCGGCCACCCCGGCGGCATCGCCACCGTGCACGCCGGTTCGGCCCATGGTGCCTTGGTCCGGCTGGAGCAACTGATCCAGGAGGTCTCGGTCACCGTTCCTCGCGCGCTGATTGCTGAGGCGGTCAACGTCATCGTCTTCATCGCAGGCCGCGGCCGCCATAGGCGCGTGCAGGAGATTGCGCGCGTCATCGGCTTCGACAGTCACGGCTACCAGCTCAGCACCGAGCTGATGCCTTCGTTTCCTTCCATTTCATCCGCCACCTTACCTACCGCCACTACCGGAGAACCGTCATGACGACTTCACGCATTTCCGTAAAACCAGTCCTTCAGGTCGCCACCATTGGCGCGCTATTGCTGACCGTTTCCTTGCCTGCCTTTGCGGCCGGCTCGAACATGCCTTGGGAGGCGCCGCTGCAGTCCATCCTCGAATCGGTTCAAGGACCAGTGGCCCGCATTGTGGCGGTGATCATCATTATTACCACGGGTCTGACGCTGGCGTTTGGCGACAGCAGCGGTGGCTTTCGCAAGCTGGTGCAGATCGTGTTTGGGCTGTCGATTGCATTTGCTGCGTCGTCATTCTTCCTGACCTTCTTCAGTTTCTCGGGTGGGGCGGTACTGGCATGAACGCCGGCACGGCCAACACACCGGGTTTTGAGGTGCCGCTGCACCGGTCCCTGACCGAGCCCATCCTGCTGGGTGGCGCGCCGCGCACTGTGGCGATTGCCAACGGCACATTGGCTGCTGCGATCGGGCTGGGCCTGCAACTCTGGTTGCCTGGCCTTGCACTGTGGATCATCGGCCACTCGCTGGCGGTCTGGGGCGCACGCCTGGACCCGCAGTTCATGCCTGTCTTCGCGCGGCATATCAAGCACCGCGTGCTGCTGGACGTGTGAGGCAAGCCATGGAGAACACAGCATGATGCACCTCGCCGAATACCGCAAACGCCCGGCCTTGCTGGCCGACTGGCTTCCCTGGGCCGGGCTGGTGGCGCCGGGTGTTGTGCTGAACAAGGATGGTTCGTTCCAGCGCACCGCACGGTTTAGGGGGCCGGACCTGGACAGCGCGACGCAGGGTGAACTGGTCGCAACCTCTGCACGGCTCAACAACGCGCTGCGCCGACTGGGGTCGGGCTGGGCGCTATTTGTCGAGGCCGAACGGCGCGAAGCGGCGGACTATCCCGAGTCTTCTTTCCCGGAGCCGCTGTCGTGGCTGGTCGATGAAGAGCGCCGCGCCGCATTCGAGGAGGCCGATAGCCACTTCGAAAGCACCTACCACCTGACGCTGGTGTATCTGCCGCCCGAAGAGTCCCAGGCCCGCGCCGCCAAGCTCTTGTACGAGAACACCAAAGCCCAGGGCGTTGACTGGCGCGAAAGGCTTGACGCCTTTGTGTCCGAGACGGCACGCTTCTTCGGCCTGCTCGAAGGCGTGATACCCGAGATTGGCTGGCTTGACGATGGACAGACGCTGACCTACCTGCATGGCTGCGTGTCCACGCGCCGGCATCCGGTGGCTGTGCCCGAGGTGCCGATGCACCTGGACGCCTTGCTGGCGGACGAGCCGCTGACCGGTGGGCTTGCCCCCATGCTTGGGAATCAGCACCTGCGCGTGCTGTCGGTGCGGGGCTTCCCGACCTCGACCTGGCCGGGTTTACTGGATGACCTGAACCGTCTGGGTTTTGCCTACCGCTGGAGCACGCGTTTCCTGTGCCTGGACAAGGCAGAAGCCGAGAAAGAACTGACGCGCTTGCGCCGCCAGTGGTTCGCCAAGCGCAAGAACATTGTCGCGCTGCTGCGCGAGACCATCTTCCAGCAGGAAAGCCCGCTGGTCGATTCCGATGCGTCCAACAAGGCGACGGATGCCGATGCTGCCTTGCAGGAACTGGGCAGTGACCAGGTTTCGTTCGGGTATGTGACGGCGACGGTCACGGTGATGGATACGGATGCCACGGCCGCCGACGAGAAGCTGCGCGCCGTGGAGCGAACCATCCAGGGCCGGGGTTTCGTGACGATCCCTGAGACCTTGAACGCGGTCGATGCCTGGCTGTCGTCGATTCCGGGACATGCCTACGCCAATGTGCGCCAACCCATCGTCTCAACCTTGAACCTGGCCCACATGATGCCGGTGTCAGCCGTCTGGGCGGGGCAGGAACGCAATGCGCACCTGGACGGGCCGCCCCTGATCGTGACGCGCACCGATGGTGCGACACCGTTCCGGCTTGTCACGCACATTGGCGACGTGGGCAATACGCTGGTGGTCGGCCCCATCGGCATGGGCAAATCGGTGCTGCTGGCCACCTTGGCCATGCAGTTTCGTCGTTATCCGGGTTCACGCATTCTGGCCTTCGACATGGGGCGTTCGATTCGCGCCACCATCCTCGGGCTGGGCGGTGAGCACTACGACTTGGGGAATGATGGTGGTGCCGAGGGTGCTATTTCCTTCCAGCCGCTGGCGCGCATTGACCAGGACGGTTATCGCGCCTGGGCGGCGGAATGGATAGCAGGGCGCTTGATTCACGAAGGCGTCCCCGTTGGTCCGGCCGAGAAGGATGCGGTCTGGTCGGCTTTGAACAGTCTGGCCAGTGCTCCGGTCAATCAGCGCACCATGACGGGTCTGTCGGTGCTGCTGCAATCCAACGCCTTGCGCCAGGCCCTACAGCCCTATGTGTTGGGTGGTGCGCACGGCAAGCTGCTGGATGCCGACTCGGACAGGCTCGGTTCCGCCGACGTGCAGGGTTTCGAGATGGAAGAGCTGATGCACAGCAAGGCGGCAATGCTGGCCGTACTGGGTTACCTGTTCGCCCGCTTCGAGGAACGCTTCGACGGGGCACCGACGCTTTTGATTCTGGACGAAGCCTGGCTGTTCCTTGACGATCCGGTGTTTGCATCGCGCATCCGCCAGTGGTTGAAGACCTTGCGCAAGAGGAATGTGTCGGTGATCTTTGCCACGCAATCCCTGGCCGACATCAAGGACTCCGCAATTGCGCCGGCCATCATCGAGAGCTGTACCAGCCGCATCTTCCTGCCTAACCCACAGGCAACCGAACCGCAGATTCGCGTCATCTACGAAGGCTTTGGGCTTAACAGCCGGCAGATCGACATCGTCGCGCAGGCGCAACCCAAGCGGGACTACTACTACCAGTCGCGGCTGGGGAACCGGGTCTTTGATTTGGGACTCGGGCCTGTGGCACTGGCGTTTGCAGGTGCGGCCAAACCCGAGGACCAGCGTGCCATGGATTCGGTGTCGGCATCCGTCTCACCTGCGGACTTCGCAGCCGCTTGGTTACGTCATCGGGGTCTGGACTGGGCTGCGGACCTGACTCCGTCCTTTCCTCCGTCTCCATCTTTTCCATCCACACCCTCAACCCCTCAGGAGAACTCGCCATGAAGAAGACCTTGCTGGTCGTTGCCACTGCTTTGCTTGTGACCGCGATGCCTGCTGCACAAGCCCAGTGGGTCGTGTTCGACCCGTCCAATTATTCCCAGAACATCCTGACCGCAGCGCGCACGCTGGAGCAGATCAACAACCAGATCCGGCAGTTACAGAACGAAGCGCAGATGCTGATGAACCAAGCGCGCAATCTGACGGGTCTGGATTTCAGCGCACTGGCTGACTTGCGGTCCGCTTTGTCCGCGACCAACCAACTGATTCAGCAGGCGCAGGGCATGGCCTTCAATGTGTCGCAGATGGATGGGGAGTTTTCACGGCTTTACCCGAATGCGTATTCCGCATCTACCTCAGGCGGTCAGATGGCGCTGGACGCACGGCAGCGTTGGCGCAACTCGCTGGAAGCTCTGCGCACCGCGACCCAGGTGCAGTCGCAGGCGGTACAGAACTTTCGATCCGACGAGCAGACGCTAACCGACCTGGTGAACCGCAGCCAGTCGGCTGTTGGTGCGCTTCAGGCCACGCAAGCGACTAACCAACTGCTGGCCTTGCAGGCCCGCCAGGCGATTCAGGCGCAACAGCTTCAGATCACGCAGGACCGTGCGACTGTCTTGGAGCAGGCACGGCAGGTGGCGGTGCAGGAACGGGCGCGTGAGGTACGCCGACGCTTTCAGGGGGAGGGCACGCCTTACACACCGTACACCGTCAACTTTTACAGCAATTGAGAGGATCGCCATGAAACAGCTTTGGATCATTGTCTTTGCGGTTTCGATATCGCTCACAACGGGCTGCGGTAAATCGACACCGACCGATACAGTCGAATCACTGGTCACGAATCCTGAACGCCTGAAAGAGCTTCGCGCCCAGTGCAAGGCCGACCACGTCAAGGTGGGGGACGCCATTTGCGCTGCGGTGTCCGAGGCCACGCGGCGGCGCTTCATGGGCGAAGGCAAGTCGCCTTACGCGAACGATCCCGTGCCGAAACCGGCGCCACCAGCTACCTCGAAAGACTGACTGTCATGAACGACCTGTCGGTCATCGACCGCTTCTTGGACGTCTTCTCGCGCTACATCGATTCGGGCTTCGGATTGCTACATGGCGAGGTGGCCTTCCTGACCGCCACGCTGGTCGGGATCGACATGACACTGGCAGGCCTGTTCTGGGCCATGAGCCATGCCAGTGGGGGTGGTGATGATGTCATTGGCAAGTTGGTCAAGAAGGTGCTCTATGTCGGGGCTTTTGCCTTCATCATCGGCAACTTCAATAACCTGGCGGGCATCGTGTTCCGCTCCTGTGCCGGACTCGGATTGGTGGCGTCCGGCTCCAGTATGACGCAGGCGCAGTTGTTGCAGCCGGGACGGCTCGCGCAAACCGGTGTCGATGCGGGCCGACCCATCATGGTGCAGATCAGCGACCTGACGGGCTTCCCCGAGGTGTTCGCCAATCTCGACGTCATCACCGTGCTGTTCCTGGCCTGGCTGGTGGTGATCGTGAGCTTCTTCGTGCTGGCGGTTCAGCTGTTTGTAACGCTGATCGAGTTCAAGCTGACGACGTTGGCGGGCTTTGTGCTGGTGCCCTTTGCCTTGTGGAACAAGACAGCGTTCCTGGCCGAGCGGGTGCTGGGCAATGTGGTGTCATCAGGCATCAAGGTGCTGGTGCTCGCGGTGATCGTCGGGATCGGCTCAGGGCTGTTTGCGGAGTTTCAGACGCCACCGGGGACCGAGCTTTCCATCGACCATGCGCTGGTCATCATGCTGGCCTCGCTTGCGCTGCTCGGTCTGGGCATCTTCGGTCCCGGCATCGCGACCGGGCTGGTGTCGGGCGCGCCGCAGTTGGGCGCGGGTGCTGCGGCGGGGACCGTGTTCGGTGCCGCAGGACTGGCCGTGGCAGGTGGCGCAGCCATTGCCACAGGCGCTGGCGCCGTAGCCGCCGGTGCACGCATGGCGCCGGGGGCGGCACGTGCAGCCATTGTGGGTGGTGCCAGCGCCGCCCGTTCTGCAAGCACCATGGCTGCTGGCGCGAAGTCTGCCTTCCTGGCGGGTGCCGCGGCTTCCGACGGTGGCGGTGTTCCCGCTGCCGGTGCAGGTCTTGCCAACATGGCGAAGAGTGGTGCGGGCGCCGTCGGCCAGCGTATCGCGGCCGGTGCCAAGGCCGTGAAGGATCGCATTGCATCGGCTGTATCTGAAGGGGCTGCACCGGCTTCGGCCGCAGGTGCCACAACTGGCACAGGCGCTATGAGCACCGACACGCCACCTCCCGCACCCGCCTGGGCGAAACGCTTGCAACGCAACCAGCGTCTTTCGCAAGGGGTTTCTACCGCTGCGCACACCCTGCGCTCAGGTGATCACGGCGGGGGCGGCGCCAGTCCGAGCCTGCGCGACCCTTCGAACCATTAAGGAGATCACTTCATGTTATTCAAACGACCCCAGGTGCGTTACTCGGACACGCCCGAACCTGTCACCCCGTACCAGGCTGCAGCGCAGGTCTGGGATCAGCGCATCGGCAGCGCCCGCGTGCAGGCCAAGAACTGGCGGTTGATGGCCTTTGGCTGCTTGTCGCTGGCTTTGCTGATGGCGGGCGGACTGGTCTGGCGTTCGGCACAGTCCATCGTGACACCGTATGTCGTCGAGGTGGACAGCGCCGGTCAGGTGCGGGCAGTCGGCGAAGCGGCCACGCCGTATAAGCCAAATGATGCACAGATTGCTTATCACCTGGCCCGCTTTCTCACCGACGTGCGTTCGCTGTCAATCGATCCCATCGTGGTGCGGAAGAACTGGCTCGAAGCCTATGAATACACCACCGACAAGGGCGCGGCCACGCTGAACGAATACGCGCGTGCCAACGATCCTTTTGCTCGCATCGGGCAGAACTCTGTTTCGGTGGAGGTGACCAGCGTGGTTCGGGCCAGCGAATCGTCGTTCCAGATGCGCTGGATAGAGCGCAGCTATGCGAATGGCGCGCCCTCGGGCACCGAGCGCTGGACGGCGGTGGTGTCGGTAGTGCTGCAACCGCCGCGCACCGAAGAACGCTTGCGCCGCAATCCACTGGGCATCTACGTCAACGGGCTGTCCTGGAGCCGTGAACTCGAAGCGACACAAGGAGTAAAACCATGAAGACACATTTTCGTATTTACGCTTTATCGGTGATCATGATCGCTATCCTGGCGACCATCACCGGCTGCGCCACACAAGGCAAGCCGCCGCCCGCCATCACACTGGATGAACCCGTTGCCGCGCAGCGACTGCCGGAACCACCCAAGCCCATCGAAGTGGTGATGTTGCCCGAACCGCTGGCCTTGCCTGCGCAGTTGAAAGCGTTGCCCGTAGAAGCAGATGCGAAGTCCACACCAGAAGCTGCTGACGAGAAGATTCGCGTCTCACGGGCCAACATGGAGGCGCGTGTGGCACCGAGCCGAGAAGGCTACGTCAACGCCATCCAGGTGTGGCCATACGCCGATGGCGCGCTGTACCAGGTCTACACGAGTCCAGGCCGGGTCACGGTCATTGCCCTGCAGGAGGGCGAGGAGCTGGTGACGGTTTCGGCAGGCGACACGGTGCGCTGGGTCGTTGGTGACACGGCCAGCGGCGCAGGTGCCAGCCTGCGCGTGAACGTACTCGTTAAACCCACTCGCACTGGCCTTAAAACAAACCTGGTCATCACCACGAACCGGCGCATGTACCTGCTGGAACTGTCTTCGACGCCGCAAGCCTGGATGGCTTCGGTGTCCTGGGACTACCCGAAGGACCGGATGCTGGCCTTGCAGAAGCAGGCGCAGCAGGCTCAAGCGGCCGCGCCAGTGGATTCCGGTTTGTCGCTGGAACAGATCAAGTTCCGCTATGCCATCTCCGGCGACAGCCCACCCTGGAAGCCGCTGCGCGCCTTTGATGACGGGCAGCGGGTATACATCCAGTTTCCTGGTGGTATTGCGCAGGGGGAGCTGCCGCCGCTGTTCGTGATTGGGGCGCAGGGTGATGGACAGTTGGTGAACTACCGTTTCCGTTCTCCCTATTACGTGGTGGACCGGCTGTTCGGTGCTGCCGAGCTGCGACTGGGGGCAGACAGGGCCCAGGTGGTGCGGATCGAGCGCACCGATGGTGTCGCCAGTGCGGTACGGAGGAACTGAGCATGAGTACGCCCGCCACACCGCAGGCTGACACGCCGGTGCCCCCGAAGGTCGATCCGGACACCATGACCTTGCGTGCGCCGCCACGTCCAGTGGTGCGACTGAATCGGCGCATGCTGGCGCTTGGTGCGGGCACGCTGGCCGCTGCCGTGCTCGGAGGTACCTTGTGGTCGCTGCAGTCGCACAAGCGTGAGCGCAACCCGGCCACCGAGTTGTACAACGTGGATAGGGTTTCACGGGCCGAGAGCCTGGACCAGTTGCCCAAGGACTATTCGAAGATACCTGTTCCGGTTAAACCCACCGTACCTGTTTTAGGCGAACCGCTGCCAGGTGATTTGGGGCCAGCCATCGTCAGCGCAGAACGTCAGCGTCAGGCGAATGTATCGGCGGCGTACGACGATCCTGCGCATGCGGATCGATTGACGCGCTTGCGTGATGCGGAGGAAGCAGCGCGCTCTACGGTGTTTTTTAGGAGCAGTGGCAATGGAGCCAAGTCGGCGGCAACTGCGAACTCGGCTTCAGCTGGCAGTCCATCGGCACCGATGCCGGGCAATCAGCCGTTCAGTCCGATGGGGCCGCCGACCGCCACTGCGCAGGCAGCCGATCCGACCGCTGCGCAGAACCGGCAGGAACAAAAGGCGGCTTTTGTCGCGAATGCGGGTGACACGGCTACGCGCAATCTGGCCAGCCTGCAGATGCCGGTCTCACCTTACCAGGTGATGGCGGGGACTGTCATTCCGGCAGCATTGGTGACGGGCATCAACTCTGACTTGCCGGGGCAGGTCATCGCCAACGTGACGGAGACGGTTTACGACACGGCCACGGGGCGCTACCTGCTGATTCCGCAGGGGTCAAGATTGATTGGGCGATATGACAGCCAGGTTGCTTTCGGGCAGCGGCGGGTGTTGCTGGTGTGGACGCGGTTGATCCTGCCGGATACGTCTTCGATTGCACTGGACCGCCTGCCTGGGATTGATCCGGCGGGTTACGCCGGGTTGGAGGATGGTGTTGACTGGCACTGGGACCGGATTCTTGCCGGTGCGGCGCTGTCCACGCTGCTGGGTGTGGGGGCCGAGTTGGCGGCGCCGGATCGCAGCGGGAGTGATGGCAAGGTGATCATTGCCGTGCGTCAGGGTGCGCAGGACACGGTGAACCAGGTGGGTCAGGAGATGAGTAAGCGGAATATGAGTGTTCAGCCGACGCTGACAATTCGGCCTGGGTCTCCGATGCGGGTGATGGTGAGCAAGGATCTGATTCTGCGACCGTACCAGCCGCTATTTTTTGTGAGAGGGGCACCGCAATGAGCACTGCCGTTGGCAAATTGCGGCTGGGGCCGCTGCCCAAGACCGAGACTGTGAAGCTGACCATCGCACTGACTGTGGCATTAAAGGTCGATCTGGAGCGCTATGCCGCGCTGCATGCGCAGACCTACGGCGACCCGGTCGATGCCGTCACGCTGATTCCGCATATGCTGGAATCGTTCATCATGCGGGATCGAGGATTCAAGACTCTGACAACCAAGGTGCCGAGGTCGCGAGTGGGGGAGGGCGACTAAAGGGGCCTTTGCCACAGGCGTAAAAAACTCCTTTTGCACGTCTGCTTTTCCAGGTCCAACGCGCAAGCGGACTTTCATTCGGCGGGCTCTGCCAACTTTGGAAGTTACGAACAGGAGATACATGCCAGTGCAACGCCCTGGCTTCCATCAGCAATTTCTTTGAAACGCCGCAAGAGACCGCGAAGAACCAATGTGACAGCGTCGTTAATATGGACTGTTCGAGTCAACGTTTCGTTCTCATTGCTACGGTCGCGGGACAGCGATGAAGAAGGTGTGAGACGGATGACCGGCTTACGGCCACAAACGACCAAAGAGGCGACGAACCAACGTCGCGCGGCAAGCGCCCCTGCGTGTTACAGGCGCGCCTGGCTGGAGGTGAACAAAGCGCCCAGCGCGAAATCGCAACCATGCGCCGGCCGATCAGGCGCAGCCTGTTCGGCGGTATCCCGGGGCGCCAAGCCGGCGCGGCGGGGTGGGCGTCAGCCGACCCCTGGAGGCAAGCGCAGCGCACAGTCTTTCCCCGAAACCAAAGGACGAAGAAAAAAGGGGTCAAAGCCCCCGGATTACAGGAGTCCCCGTTCGGCCATTGACAGAACCTCGGCACCGGCCACGATCACGTGGTCCAGCACCCGCACGTCCACCAGCGCCAGAGCCGCCTTCAGCGTCTGCGTCAGCATCTCGTCGGCGCGCGACGGCTGGGTCGAACCGCTTGGATGGTTATGCACCAGCAACAGGGCAGCGCTGTTCCTCGCCAACGCTTCCTTGACCACCTCCCGTGGATACACCGATGTCTGGTTTACCGAGCCGCGAAACATCTCGACATACTCGATCACGCGGTTCTGCGAATCCAGGTGCACCACTGCGAACACCTCATGCTCCAGCGCCCCCAGCTTGACCCGAAGGTAGTCGCGCACCACCTGTGGCGATGAAAGAACTTCACAGCCGCGCATCTGTCCAGCCAGTACGCGCTGTGCAGCCTGCAGGACTTCACCGGCACTGGCTGGCCGGTAGTCGCCCGCGACATCGCGAACGAGAAGGGAAGAATCGAGAGAAAGAGAAAGTTGCGACATGGTTGTTTCCGGTTTGAATCGGGCGGAATTGCCCGGAACCGGCGGAACACGGCGCAGCGCAGCAGTCAGGGGTCGCGCAGACGGCCGCGAGGACGCCAGCGTGCAAGGCACGCGCCGCCCTTGACGGCGAGAACGGCGTGGTACGGTAAAGGGAACAGCAAGGCCGCCCCCACCCCCACCTCACCGGGTTTAGAGCAAGCGCAGCGCGCAGGTCCGAAGGGCCGCAGGCGTCAGGGATCAAAGCCGCATGGCCGTGACTCGGCACGAGGCGCGGGGCAACGCCCGCGAGCCCGACGGCGGTACGCCGGTACGCTCAGAACGGAGCAACAAGATTCACTGCACAGTAAATATTGCCATTTCATTGAATATTCGCTAATATCCGAATATTCACTGCGCAGTAAAGAATCCATAAACCATGATGCTTGAGTCGAATACGACCGAACGACAGCTAATCGAGCAGTTTCTCGATACGCTTCGGGCGCTGCCCGAGGTGCAGGCCGAACTGGACCATCGGGGGGTGCCTGCCGGCTTGGCTGGCGACAAGGGGCATGACGCCCAAATCGACCTTCACATCGCAGGCAAGTCCTTCACCATTCTGATCGAGGCAAAAAAGGCCGTTTATCCAAGAGATGTGCGTGAAGTTCTCTGGCAGTTCAGGGAAATCAGCCACAACAGGCCCAAAGCGCAAAGTGGCGACGAAGCGGTATCAGTCCTGGTCGCCGAGTCCATCTCCCCGGGCGCCAAGGAACTGCTCAGGGATGAGCATGTCGGGTACTACGACAGCGGCGGCAGCCTGTTCTTGCCCGCACCTGGCGTGTATCTCTACATCGACAAGCCGCCACCGAAAACGCTGTCGAAGTCGGTACGGTCTTTGTTTTCCGGGCGGCGCGCGCAGGTGCTGCATACCCTGCTGATGCGCCCTCAGGAATGGTTCGGCGGCAAAGAACTCGCTGAACAAGCATTGGTGTCGCCGGCAACCGCTTCGCAGGTGCTGACGGAGCTTGAGCGTTTCGACTGGCTGGTCTCGCGAGGACAAGGCCCCAGCAAAGAGCGCCACCTCAGAGAGCCTGCGGCGCTACTGGATGCCTGGGCGAAACAGCTCGCGTCAACCCGCCCCCCCGCGCTGCGCCGCTACTACGTTCCCTCTATGAAAGCGGACACCCTGCTGGAGCACATCGGACAGGTCTTCGCCGCCCATGAGGCGGGGTACGCGGTCAGCTACGAAGCCGCTGCACAGCGCTACGCGCCGTTCCTTTCCAGTGTTTCCCAGGTGCGCGCCCGCTTGCTGGTCAGTACTGCCGCCGATGCCGCCATTGGCGCACTTGGCGCGCGCGTGGTCAGTGAAGGTGCAAACTTCTCTATCATCGAAGCGAAGTCGCCCGGCGAGCTGTTGTTCCGGCAGCAAGTGGATGGCATCTGGCTGGCCAGTCCGATCCAGGTCTACCTCGATCTACTGCGCGGCGAAGGCCGTGCCAAGGAGATGGCGGAACACCTGCGCAAAGAAAGGATCGGTTTCTGATGGCCAAGCCCGCAACCCTCGACGGTTACAGCGACCAGTACACGCTTGACTGCGAGCGCGTCCTGGTGACGCTCCTGCGCGGACTGGGGCCGTGGAAGGACTCCGTCTACCTTGTCGGCGGTCTCACACCGAGATATCTGGTACCTGCCCGGCCGCCCGTCGTACCCGCGCATGCCGGCACCATGGATGTGGACATCGTGATCGACCTGCAAATCCTGGCCGACACTGACGCGTACCACACGCTGGAAGATAACTTCAAGAAAATGGGCTTCGAGCGTGCCGAAAACGAGAGCGGAAAGAAACTCTCGTGGCGCTGGCAGACCCGTACTGAACACGGTGCGCTGATGGTGCTCGAACTGCTCGCTGACGCACCGGACATCGCCGGTGGCAAGGTCCAGGCGCTGCCGACCGAAGGCACAATCTCGGCACTCAACATCCCGCATTCGTCCATAGTCTTCGACCTCCACCAGGTCACCGAGATCCAGGCCGAGTTGCTGGGCGACAACGGCATCGCGACCGAGAAGATCAAGCACGCCAATTTGGTCAGCTTTACCTGCTTGAAGTCGTTCGCGTTCGACCAGCGCTACGAACGCAAGGATGCTCACGATCTCATCTATTGCATCGAACATGCGCCCGAGGGACTGGATGCGGTCGCCGAAGCATTCCGCAAGGAACGCGACGGCAAGCATGGCGCTGTGATCCAGGCCGCCCTGGAGATTTTGCGCAAGCGCTTCGCGCAGGACGACAAGACTGAGGGTTATAGGAAGGACGGCCCCGTGTCGGTGGCCAAGTTTGAACTAGGCGAAGGCGATGAACCTGATCAACACGAGGTGAGAGCGCTACGTCAGCGCCAGTCGAGCGACGTAATCGATCAACTGCTGGCCCGGATCGGTTAGGGGGCGGTATGGCGATCAAGGCGATATTCGTTGGCATCAACAAGCGCCTCGACGCGGCGATTCCCGAGTTGGGCGGCGCGCGGCTTCTTCACCTATGAGGCCTTCCTCAATCTCGCGCTGGTGTCGCCGCGTCTGCTCAACCAGTTGGGCCTCGGTAGCCGTCCTCAAATCCTCATAGTTTGACCGCTGATCGCTGATCGCTGACCGCTGACCGCTGTCGGTGTGATGCGGCTCAGGGCTCAGATATTGACGACGCGCTGAAGGCGCGCAACCGAGACGCGCCATTCAAGGCCGTCAACTGAGCATGGCGTTCGAGCCACCTGTACTCCAGGGAATGAACCCAAGCGAACGAGCCAGCGCGGTCACGCAACTGGCCAATCTGCTGCTACAAGCAGCGGGTGTGCAGTTGCCAGGGGAAAACAATGACGAGCATTGATCTGTTGCCCGCCGCCCTGCTGCATCGCAAGGCCGTCGTCTACGTTCGATAGTCTACCCAGACGCAGGTTCAAAACAACCTGGAGCCAGCGCCGGCAGTATGACCTGGTCGAGGAAGCACGCCACCGAGGGTTTGTACAAGTCGAGGTCATCGACGATGATCTCGGCCGGTCTGCGATCGGCATGGTGGCCAGGCCCGGGTTCGATCATCTTGTCGCTGGGCTGTGCGCCGGGGAAGTCGGCGCCGTGTTGTGCTTCGACGCCTCGCGGCTGGCCCGCAACATTCGTAGTTACGGGTTGAGAAGCCCATTTTCATTAAAGTTTTTAAAATGACCGCCGATATAGAGGGGTTCCCGGCATAGGTTCAGGTGGTGACCGAAAAATCTGGCGTGGGCTCTCAACTTTCGCCGATAACGCCCGTTAAATAACCGCGATCTGTAACCCAAGGAGGCCAATGTTGGCGGCACTTACTGTAAGCCGACGTTCATCTAACCCTTCAAACAGTCGCAGATTGACTTTCGAAAATCAACCTTGGGAAGGTCTGCATAACCCGGGCTGCGGCGAGAGCTACCTGGGCCGAAGGCCAGCCCGGCAAAGGCGCCACGTTTTATTCACTCTGTCCAAAGCACGCAGCTGAGCATGCCAAGCAAAAAAATTCAGCAAGGCGGACGCATTCCATGAATATCCTCGCCGTCGACGACTTCGCCACCAATCGCATCCTGCTTCGCGTGCAACTCGAGGCCGAGGGCCACACCGTGCTTGAAGCCGTCGACGGTGTGCAGGCGTTGCAGGTTCTCGAGCGCGAACCGGTGGACGCCATCATCTCGGACATCCTGATGCCGAACATGGACGGCTATCGGCTGTGCCGCGAAGTTCGCCAGAGCGAAAAGTTCGGCGCGCTCCCGTTCATCCTTTTCACCGCCACCTATGATTCGCCCGCCGACCAGCAGCTCGCGCGGACGGTGGGGGCCGACCGTTACGTCGTCAAGCCCGCCCCGAAGGCGGTCATTCTGCAGGCCTTGCGCGAAGCGGTTCAAAACGCCAGCAAGCGCAAACGTCCGCTGGCACCGCAGGCAGACGAGGCCCATGTGCTGCGGCAATACAGCCAGGTTCTGGTGCACAAGCTGGAGGAAAAAAACAGCCAGCTGCGGGAGGCGCTGGAAAAGGAGCGCCAGGCGGCATTTGATGAGATTCTGAAATTGAATCAGGACCTGGAACGGCGGGTGCAGGAACGCACGGCCGCACTGGAAGCCACCAACCAGGAGCTGGAATCGTTTTCCTACTCGGTCTCGCACGACCTGCGCGCGCCGCTGCGGCATGTGCAGGGCTACGCCGAGCTGCTGGGCGCGGATGCGGGCAGCACGCTGTCCTCCGAGGCCAGGCGCTATCTGCAGGTGATTGCCGGCGCCGGGCGGGAGATGGGCGAGCTGATCGACGACCTGCTGGAGCTTTCGCGCATGAACCGGGCCGAGATGAGCCAATCGAGTGTTGATCTTGACGCACTGGTGCGCGAAGCGATCGGCCAGCTGCAGATGGCCACCGAGGGCCGACATATTGCCTGGCAGATCGCGCCGCTGCCCCGCGTGCTCGGCGACGCTGCGATGCTCAGGCAGGTGTTCGCCAATCTGCTGGGCAATGCCGTGAAGTACAGCCGCCCGCGTGAGGCAGCGCAGATCGAGATTGGCAGCGCCGGCGAGGAGGACGGGCGGCTCATTGTGTTCGTGCTCGACAACGGCGTGGGCTTTGACATGCGGTATGCGGACAAGCTGTTTGGCGTGTTCCAGCGGCTGCACCGCGCCGACGAGTTCGAGGGTCGGGGCATCGGCCTGGCCAGCGTGCGCCGCATCATCGAGCGCCACGGCGGCCGCGTCTGGGCCGAGGGCCGGCCCGGCGAAGGCGCCACGTTTTATTTCACGCTGAAGCGGTCGGCGGAGTCAACCCATCAACCCATCAACCAATCCATCAACCATGAGCAAGGGGAGAATCCATGAACTTACTCAAACGCATCCTGCTGGTCGAAGACAGCCCGGGCGACGCGGAACTGGCGCTCCACGCACTGGCGGAGCACAACCTGGACCAGGAGGTCCTGCACCTGCACGACGGCGCCCAGGCGCTGGACTACCTGTTTCGCCGGGGCGAATTCTCCGACCGGGCCGAGGGCAACCCCGCGGTCGTGCTGCTCGACCTGAAGATGCCGAAGGTGGACGGGCTCGAGGTGCTGCGCCAGATCAAGGGCGAGCCCGGTCTCAGCACGATCCCGGTGGTGGTCTTGACGTCCTCGCGCGAGAAGCGCGATCTGGAAGCCGCCTACCGGCTGGGCGTGAACGCGTACGTCGTCAAGCCGATGAATTTCGAGAATTTCATGGGTGCGGTCAAGCAAGTGGGCGCGTTCTGGGCCATCGTGAACGAGCCGCCGCCCGCCAGCACGCCCAGGGGGGCCTAGTTGTTGACATGCGCGAACCGGAGACCGAGATGAACCACGCCATCCGACTGCTGCATCTGGAAGACAATCCGTTGGATGCGGAATTGATCCGGCTGAGGCTGCAAACCGCCGGACTGTCCTGCGACATCCGGTGGGAGAGCGGCAGGGAAGCCTTCGAATCCGCCCTGGCGCAGGAAACCTTTGACCTGGTGCTGGCCGACTACAAACTGCCGGGTTACGACGGCCTGTCGGCGCTCCGGCACGTCCGCGAGAAGCAGCCGGAGCTTCCGGTGATCATGTTGTCCGGCGGGCTCAGCGAGGAAGAGGCGGTGGACTGCCTGAAAGCCGGCGCCACCGATTACGTTCTCAAACAGCGGCCGCAGCGGCTCGATACCGCCGTGCGCCGTGCGCTGGTGGAAAAAGAAGAACATGCCGCGCTGCGCCGCGCCGAGGAAGAAATTCGCCGCCAGAGTCTTTTTCTGCGCCAGGTGATCGACCTCAACCCCAATTTCATTTTCGCCAAAGACCGCGCGGGGCGCTTTGTCCTGGTGAACCAGGCCATGGCCGAGGCCTACGGCAGCAGCGTCGAGGAGATGCTGGGCAAGGCCGAAGCGGACGTCACCGCCGATGCGCAGGAAGTTGCACGTTTCCTCAAGGCCGACCTTGAAACGATGGACACGCTGCGCGACGTGTTCATCCCCGAGGAGAAACTCATCGACGCCGCCGGGAAGGAGCGCTGGCTGCAGACAGTCAAGCGCCCCATCGTGGCCGCGGACGGCAGGGCCGACAGGGTGCTCGGCGTGGCGGTGGACATCACCGAACGCAAGCGGGCGAAAGATGAAATCATGCGACTCAATGCCGACCTCGAGGAACGGGTGCGCCAGCGCACCGCCCAGTTGGAAGCCGCGAACAAGGAGCTGGAGGCCTTTTCCTATTCCGTGTCCCATGACCTTCGCTCGCCGCTCAATGCGATTGATGGATTCAGCCAACTGCTGGTGCGCCTGGACGGTGAAAAACTCAGCGACAAGGGGCGGCACTACCTGGACCGGATTCGTGCGGGCACCCGGCAGATGGGTGAACTCATTGAGGGGCTGCTGTCGCTAGCCCAACTGTCACACGATCAGCTCCGATCCGAAGTGGTCGACCTTTCGGCCATCTCCAGGCAGGTAGAACAGGCGTTCAGGGAGCGGGAGCCGGAGCGCCAGGTACAGACCCACATTCAGGACGGCCTGCTGACGCACGGCGATCCCCTTCTGCTATCGGTCGCCATGAATAACCTGCTGGGCAACGCGTGGAAGTTCACCGCAAAGCAGGCGATGGCCCGGATTGATGTCGGCAGCGAGCTCGGAGCAGATGGGAGCCCGCTTTATTTCGTCAGGGACAATGGCGCAGGGTTTGACATGGCTCACGCCGAGAAGCTTTTTGGACCTTTCGAGCGGCTTCATTCGCAGTCGGATTTTTCGGGAACCGGTGTCGGGCTGGCCACCGTGAAACGCATCATTGGCCGCCACGGCGGTCGCATCTGGGCTGAAGGCAAAGTGAACGAGGGCGCCACGTTTTATTTCACTTTTGGACGGAAGGTCGAATCTGGCGACGGCGACGGGCGCGGCGACAGCAACGGTGGTTGAAGGTAGGTCCGGCCAACCCATCTTGATCCGAGTGTGAGTTCAAGAGATGGTATGCATGATGAAGATCGTGGGCACCAAGGCCTACCTGGTGCAGTTTGCCTGCGGGATGAACCAGATAAAACGCTGGATGTTGGGTCAGGGCCGGGCGCAACCCACAGCGATAGCCGCAGGTATCGCGCGGATTGGCAACGCCGCCATGACGCAAAAGACGCGTTTTGATGTCCAGATCGCGTGCAACCGCACTAGAACCGCTGGCGCGCCCAGCCCGGCGGCAATACAGCGTGCGGTTGAAGGCCCAGGTCTCGTGCAGGAATGCCGCCAAAGCGGAGGCTCCGTGGCCCTGGCCCACGGCATCAACGCCAGCATCGCGCATCGCTGGCTGAGCACCTGCCCTTTGCGCTACACCCGCCCCAACGCCCGCAGTACCTGCGCGAAAGAGGGGGCAGTTTACACACTTGTTCCGCCGATGGCAGTGCCCCGTTCTCCCTAATAATCGGTCCTGATTGGCTCATAGGCGCCCATGTTAAACACCGGGCGGCGCCAAAACAGGAGTCGGCGATGGCCGAAGACAGCGATCTCGAAAAAACAGAACCAGCATCGGCGCGACGCCTTGAACAGGCGCGCGCGGACGGTGACGTGCCGCGCTCGCGCGAACTGGCTACCTGCACGCTGTTGCTGGCGGCCGGCGTCGGTTTCTGGTTTCTCGGAGACAGTCTGATACGCCACATGAACCGGATGCTGGTGTCAGGCCTGACGTTCGAGCGTGCGCACGCGTTCGATTCCGACTTGCTGCTGGCACGTCTGGCCGCCAGCCTCGGCGAAGTGCTGTTTTCCTTTGCGCCGCTGGCCGGACTGATGCTGCTGGTGGCGCTGGCGTCGCCGCTGCTGATCGGCGGCTGGCTGTTCAGTGCCCAGGCGCTGCAGCCGAATTTTGGCCGGATGAATCCGCTCAAAGGGCTGGGCAACATGGTGTCCGTACGGGCTGCGACCGAACTCGGCAAGGCCATCGGCAAGACCCTGCTGGTCGGCAGCGTGGCCTGGATGGTGATCTCCAGTCAGATTGATACGGTCTTGGGGCTGAGCGTAGAGCCCCTGGCCACCGGCGGTGCGCATCTGGGCGATCTGCTGCTGGTCAGCTTCATCTCGATCGTCAGTGCGCTGGTAGTGATTGCGCTGATCGATGCGCCTTACCAGATGTGGCAGTACGCGAACAAACTCAAAATGACCAAACAGGAAGCCCGCCAGGAAGCCAAGGAGTCGGACGGCAACCCGGAAATCAAGGCCAAGATTCGCGCCCAGCAGCGCGAGATGGCGCGCCGCCGCATGATGTCCGAAGTGCCCGGCGCAGACGTGGTGATCACCAATCCGACGCATTACGCGGTAGCGCTCAAGTATGCGGACAGGGCGATGCGGGCGCCGAAGGTTGTGGCCAAGGGCGCCGATGCGGTGGCGGCCAGGATCCGGGAGATCGCCGGCGCCAGCAAGGTGCCGACACTGGAGTCGCCGGCCCTGGCCCGCGCGCTTTACCGCCATGCGGAGCTGGGCGACGAGATTCCGGAAGCTTTATATACAGCCGTGGCGGAAGTGCTGGCCTATGTGTTCCAGCTGCGTACCTTTGGTGAGCAGGGCGGCGTGCGCCCGCAAGTTCCGCGCGCGGTGCAGGTGCCGGCCGGGCTTGACCCTCTTGACCCGGCGGCGCCAGCCGCGATCATCGCCGGGCCGATGCGATGAATGGACTGAAACTGCCCGCCTGGCTGACCGGCCAGGGCGTGAAACCCATGATCGCCCCGATCATCGTCGTCATCATACTGGCCATGATGGTGCTGCCGGTGCCGGCCTTCGCGCTCGACATTTTCTTCAGCTTCAATATCGCGCTGTCGATCATCGTCCTGCTGACTGCCTTGTACACCGTCAAGCCGCTCGACTTCATGGTGTTTCCCACCGTGCTGCTGATGAGCACCATGTTGCGCCTGTCGCTCAACGTCGCATCGACCCGCGTGGTTCTGACCGAGGGGCATACCGGCACCGACGCCGCCGGCAAGGTGATCGAGGCGTTCGGCCACTTCCTGATCGGCGGCAATTATCTGGTCGGCATCGTGGTGTTCATTATTTTGACCATCATCAACTTCACCGTCGTGACCAAAGGGGCCGGTCGGATCGCCGAAGTCGGGGCACGGTTTGCGCTGGATGCGATGCCCGGCAAGCAGATGGCGATCGACGCCGATCTGAATGCCGGCATGATCGGCGAGCCAGAAGCGCGCCAGCGCCGTGCCGAAGTCGCGCAGGAAGCGGAATTTTATGGCGCGATGGATGGCGCCAGCAAATACGTGCGGGGCGATGCGGTGGCGGGCATCATCGTCACCATCATCAACATGGTGGGCGGGCTGCTGGTCGGTATGCTCCAGCATGACATGGATTTTTCCAGCGCCATGAAAACCTACACGCTGCTGGCGATCGGCGATGGTCTGGTGGCGCAGATTCCATCGCTCATCATTTCCACCGCAGCCGGTGTGGTGGTGTCGCGGGTCGCCAGCGACCGCGATATCGGCGGACAACTGGTCGATCAGCTGTTTGGGAAGCCGCAAGTGCTCTACATCGCAGGCGCAGTGATTGGATGCATGGGGCTGATTCCAGGGATGCCAAACATTGCCTTCCTGATGCTCGCGGCGCTGCTCTGCGGCGGCGCTTATATGATTTCTCAGCGGGCAAAACAACCGGCAAGCGAGCCGGCACCGCTGGCGGCGGTGGCGGCCCCCGAGCTGGAAGAAGCCGGCTGGCAGGACATTGTCCCGGTCGACACGCTGGGACTGGAAGTCGGTTACCGCCTGATTCCGCTGGTCGATAAAGGGCAGGGCGGAGAGCTGCTGCGCCGGATCAAGGGTCTTCGGAAAAAATTTGCACAGGAAGTCGGTTTTCTGTCGCCGCCGGTGCATATCCGCGACAACCTGGAACTCAAGCCGTCGGCCTACCGGATCACGCTCAAAGGCGTGGAAGTCGGCAGCGGAGAAGCCCATGCCGGCCAGTACCTGGCCATCAACCCCGGCATGGTCACGGGCAGTTTGCCCGGCCCGCTCACCAGCGATCCGGCTTTCGGTTTACCGGCGACCTGGATCGAGGCGTCGCTGCGCGAGCAGGCGCAGACCCTGGGATACACCGTGGTGGATGCGGGGACGGTCGTCGCGACCCACCTCAACCATCTGATTACCAGTCATGCCGCAGAACTGCTGGGGCGCCAGGAGCTGCAGCAGTTGCTCGACCATCTGGCAACCGAGTCGCCCAAACTGGGGGAAGACCTGGTGCCCAAGCTGATCCCGCTCTCCACACTGCAGAAGGTGCTGCAGAACCTGCTCAGGGAAGGGGTGCACATCCGCGACATGCGCAGCATCATCGAAACGCTGACCGAGCACGCGAGCCACAGCCAGGATGCGAACGAGCTGACGGCGCTGGTGCGCATCGCCCTCGGCCGCGCGATTGTGCAGCAGATATTCCCGGCGACGAATGAACTGGCGGTCATCACGCTCGACAGTCGGCTCGAGCGCCTGCTGATGCAGGCCTTGCATACCAGCGGGCCCGACGGCGCCGGCATCGAGCCGGGCCTGGCCGACACCTTGGTCACGCAGGCCGAGCAGGCGACTCGCCAGCAGGAACAGCTCGGGCATACCCCGGTACTGCTGGTGCCGGGACCGCTGCGCGCATTGCTGGCCCGCTTCCTGCACCGGGCGCTGCCGCAGATCAAGGTTCTGTCGCACGCCGAACTTCCAGATTCAAAAACCATTAAAGTGACCAGCCTGGTTGGAGGCCATACATGAATGTGAAAAAATTTACGGCGAGTACGTCGCGCGAAGCGCTGCGCATGGTGCGCGACGTGCTCGGCCCGGATGCGCTGATCATTTCCAACCGCAACATTGAGGGCCAGGTCGAAATCATGGCGCTGTCAAGCGAGAATATCGTGGCAGCGTTAACGCTACCGACGGCAGTGCAAGCTGCGCCGGTAGTGCAAGCGCCAGTTCTGCCGGCAGTGCCGACCGCTCCGATCAATGTGGAGAGCCACCCGATGCCCAGAAAAAATACGCGCAGCGAACTGAGCGCGGTGATCAGCGAAATTCGCTCGATGCGCAGCATGCTGGAGACGCAATTCAATGAAATATCTGACGGTACACTGCAGGACCGCGAGCCGAAAAAGACGCTGCTTCTGCGCGAGCTGCTGGCCGCCGGTTTCAGCGCCAGTCTCGCACAGCACCTGACAGCGCAGTTGCCGGCGGGACAATACGGGAAAGCCGATCTGGCCCGGGCCAAGAGCATTCTGGCAGGCAACCTCATGACCCGAGGCCGCAAGAATAAATTCCTGGAAAAGGGCGGCGTTTATGCGCTGGTGGGCCCGACCGGGGTCGGCAAGACCACGACCACCGCAAAACTTGCCGCGCGCTGCGTGATGCGTCACGGAAGCGGCAAGCTGGCGCTGATCACGACTGACAGCTATCGTATCGGCGCCTACGAACAGTTACGCATTTACGGCAAACTTCTCGGCGTGATGGTGCATTCGGTGAAGGACGAGGCCGATCTGCGCATCGCGCTCGATGAATTGAAAAACAAGCATACGATTTTGATCGACACGGTCGGCATGAGCCAGCGTGACCGCATGGTGGCCGAGCAGGTCGCCCTGCTCTCCGGTGCCGGCACCGAGGTCCAACGCCTGTTGTGCCTGAACGCCACGTCCACCACCGAGACACTCAACGAAGTGGTGCATGCCTATCAGGGATCGGGCCTGGCGGGTTGCATCATCACCAAACTCGACGAAGCCGCAAGCATCGGCGCTGCGCTGGATGTCGTCATTCGCCACAAATTGACGCTCTACTGCGTTGCCGATGGCCAGCGCGTTCCGGAAGACCTGCACCTCGCCAATCCACGCGATCTGATCAAGCGCGCGTTCGAGCTGAGATCCGAGGCTGCCCCCTTCCAGCCACTGGACGGAGAATTGACGCTGACGATCCCGAACAAGGGGCGGGCAAGCAACGATAAAAATATGCGTGGGGTGCATCTTGGCTAGTTTCGAGGTGGACCAGGCGGAAGGCTTGCGGCGCATGGTCGCCGGGCCCAAGCCGCGGCTCTTCACCTTTTTGTCGACCGCGCCGGACGAAGAAAAAGACGACACGCTGGTGAACCTGGGGGCGTCGCTGGCAAGCTCGGGCAGCACGGTGCTGCTGCTGGATGCGTACCCGGAGTTGCGCGGTGTCGCGGCTCGCTTGGGCGCATCGGACGGCGCGACCCTGCTGCAGGTGGCGCGCCAGGAGCGCGCGCTGAATGAAGCGATCGTGCTGATGCCGCAGGGCTTCGGCATCAGCACGCTGACGCATGGCTCGCTGGAGGCGGCGCTGCACGATGCCGACCAGGCACGTCGTCTGGCCAACACCTTTGGTGTGATCGCCACGCAAACCGACATCCTGCTGGTGGACGCCGAGCTTGACGCCGATGACGCTTTGCCCTTGCCGGCCATGGGAGCCGCCGAAATCGTGATACAGGTATCGGCGGGTGCCGCATCGATCAAGTCCGCTTACGCCATCATCAAGCGGCTCCACGCCCGGCTCGGACGCAGGCCGTACAGCGTGCTGGTGACCGGCGCTTCCGAGGAGATGGCGCAACAGATCTATCAGAACATGATGCAGGCCGCGAGCCGTTATCTTTCGGTGCCGCTCAGTTGCCTGGGCACGGTGCCGGCCGATGAGCACCTGACGCGCGCCGCCGGTCTCGGGCGCACGGTCATCGATGCCTTCCCGATGGCAGGCGCTTCGATGGCATTCCGGCGTCTGGCCGGACGTCTTGCGCTGTCCGATCTGGGAGCTTGAAGCATGTATACCGCTGATGGAAAATCGGACAAAAACCAGTTGCTTGCGCAGCATGCGCCCCTGGTGAAAAAGCTGGCCCACCAGATGAAAGCCAGACTTCCGCCCAGTGTCGAAGTCGACGACCTGATTCAAGCCGGCATGATCGGGCTGCTTGACGCGGTCAACCGTTATGAGGAAACCCTTGGTGCGCAGTTCGAGACCTATGCGGTGCAGCGAATCCGCGGTGCCATGCTGGACGAATTGCGCAACGCCGACTGGCTGCCACGCAGCATGCGCCAAAGCATGCGCAAGATCGAACTGGCGATCACCACGCTGCAGCAACGCCTGGGCCGTCCACCGATTGAAAGTGAAGTCGCCAGGGAGCTCAAGCTGTCATTGATCGAATATCAGGAATTGCTGGCCAGCGGCGGCGGGCACCAACTCGTTTATTACGAGGATTTTCATGAGGGCGGCGACGGCGAACATTTTCTGGATCGTTATACCGGCAACGAGGGCGGCGATCCGCTGCAAAGCCTGTTGGACAACGGGTTTCGTGCGGCCGTGATCGAGGCGATTGAGGCTTTGCCGCAGCGCGATAAAATCATGATGGGCTTGTACTACGAACAGGAAATGAACCTGAAGGAAATCGGCACCGTGCTAGGGGTGTCCGAATCGCGGGTTTGTCAGTTGCATAGCCAGGCTGTTGCACGCCTGCGCGCCACCTTGAGAGAAAAGACATGGATTGGGGTAGCGTAGCCGGGCTGACCCTGGCGCTGGGGGCGATCCTGCTGGGCCAGGGTCTGGATGGCGGCCACTTCGGCTGGCTGGTCCAACCCGCCGCATTGATCATTGTCGGCGGCGCGACAACCGGTGCCGTCCTGCTGCAAAGCGGCCACCGCTGCTTTTTGCGCGGCGTGCGAATGGTGCGCTGGGTGTTTTCTCCTCCGGTTGAAAACCATCGGGCGCAGCTGCGCGACATCACTGCCTGGAGCGGCGTTGCGCGGCGCGAGGGTTTGCTCAGTCTCGAGCGTTACATGCTGGCGGCGCATGACCCGTTCACCGCCAAGGGCTTGCGTCTGATCGTGGACGGTGTCGAGCCAAACCTGCTGCGCGAAATTCTCGAAATCGACATCTCGTCCTATGAAAACGAACAGCGGCTGGCGATCAAGGTGTGGGAAGCTGCCGGCGGCTATGCGCCGACCATCGGCATTCTGGGCGCCGTGCTTGGCCTGATCCAGGTCATGGAAAATCTGTCCGATCCAGGTCGGCTCGGGAACGGCATTGCGGTTGCCTTCGTCTCCACCGTGTACGGCGTAGGCCTCGCCAACCTGGTCTTCCTGCCGATCGGCAACAAGCTCAAGGCGCTGCTCAACCGGGAAATCATGATGCGCGAAATGCTGACCGATGTATTCGCCGGTATCGCCGCCGGCGACAAACCGCGCGTCATCGAAGAGCGTTTGTCCAGCTATCGGCGCTGAAGGACGCCGACCGCCATGGCTCGGAAAAAATACCAGGAAGATCCCGACAATCACGATCGCTGGCTGGTCTCGTATGCCGATTTCATCACCTTGTTGCTTGCGTTTTTCATTGTCATGTATGCGATCTCTTCCGTGAATCAAAGCAAGTACCGGATTTTTTCGGAGGCGCTCGGCAGCGCCTTCTCCGGGAAACCGTCGCCGTCGCCAACGACTCCGATGTCGGCGACCGTTGAGAAAGAACCCTTTCCCCTGCCCCTGCCGCCGCGCGCATTACCATCGCAAAAACAGCGCGCCCGCCAGGCGGCATTGCTGCGCGAACGGCAGCAGATGACCGGTATGGCCCGCGATATTCTGCAGGTGCTCGCCCCGCTGGTGGGACAGGGCAAGGTGCGTGTCACACAAAGCAGCCGTGGCGTGAGCGTGGAGATCAATGCCAGCGTGTTGTTCGCACCGGGCGAAGCCAAGCTGAGCAATGAATCGGGGGCGGCGTTAAAGGCTGTGGCGCAGGTGGTCAGGGATTTTCCACAAGCGATACAGGTTGAAGGGCACACCGATATGCTGCCGATCAGCAATGCGATGTTCCCCTCCAACTGGGAGCTGTCCGCTGTGCGCGCCAGCAGTGTGGTCCGGCTTTTCATCGAACAGGGTATCGCCGAGAAGCGCCTCGCGGCCGTCGGCTACGGATCGAACCAGCCGGTGGCTTCCAACGAGACAGCCGAGGGTCGGATGCGCAACCGGCGTGTACAGCTAACGATCCTGTCGACAATTCCGGAACTGGTCACGGAAGTGCCGGTCGGAATAACGCCCGGCAAGTGACAAGCTACAAAAAACCGGCGTTGGCCGGAAATTAACCGACGACCAGACGGCGCCCGACGCTGGGCATCGTTGTCTGACCGTTCGGGCCGTAGAAATTGCCGACCTGGGCGCCGCTGTGCAGCACGCTCAACGCCTGCTGGTTACGCGTCATATGCTTATGGATCAGCAAGCCATTGGTGCGATTGAGTTCTTGCGCGGATTCGAGCACGGACAACAGGTCCGGCCAGTTCTGGCGGCCATCTTCCAGCGCCGGCGCGCTCTCCAGCCAGGCCTGCATGCCGGCTTCGCTGGCCGCGAATCCGGCGGCGGACAAGGCGCGGTGACGCCGACTCGCCAGCTCCGACATGCGCGCCACCGCTTTAGTTTTTTCCGCGGTGAGAGCGGGCAGTCCGTCGATATCCGCGTCAACCAGTTGAAGCTGTTCCTGCCTGAGCACCGCCAGCAGGCTCCGGGCCGCCTGGTATTCTTCGCGAAGGCTGGTGACCAGTGCATGCATGTTCAGGCCTTGCGTGGTTGAATCAGGTCTTTGACGGTATCCATCAATCCATCCGCCACTTTTTCGGTGTTGACCTGAAAATGGCCTGCGGTGATCGCGGCTTTTATCTCCGCTACCTTCTCCGCATTGAACACCTCGGTGCTGGCGATCTGGCCGGACAGCGCCTGCAGTTGCGAAGAAAGACGGACACTGTCCGAGGCAGCCTTGCCTGCGCCGACCGGCTCGGCCTGGCCTGCTTGCTTTGGCGTTGTCGCAACGGCAAGACCTGCGGCTTTTTTGATTGAGTCATCGATTTTCACGACAGGATCCTTGTCTGGTTGAGGGCGAAAGTCCTCAGAATTTTATAGGCTCTCATCTGTATCGGCGCTTCTGCCGAAAACTTTAGCACTGAATTGCAGCAGCCGGTAGCTTGCCGTCAGTGGGTGACTTCGACGATGCCGCCGGCTTTTGCCACGCCGCTGATGACCTGGCCCGACGGTGTGCGGACCTGGGTCAGCTGACCTTCACCAGCATTGTTGAGTGCCCGGGCTTCGCTCGACACGCTAAAGCCGGCTCCGGCCGACACCAGCCGCACCGTCTGCCCCTGCTGTACCGCTTGCTGGCTGCGCAACACATCCTGGCGCAATGGCGTGCCGACAGGCACGGAGATCGCCAGCGTGCGGCCGATGGCCTGTGCCGGATCGGTGATGATGCCGGGCGGCAGGGTGGTGAGGTCGCCCTTGAGCCGCGTCAGGTCAGCGGCGCCGACGCTCTGACCTTGCGCCAGTGGCAGGGCGGCCGCGATGTAATCGGCCTGCACGCGCACGGTGGCCGACAGATAGATCGTCCACGGGCTGGGCACGGTGCAGCGCACGCCGACCGTGGTTTTGCCCCACGCCCGGCTGCCGCTGGGCAGGAAGGGCTGCGGCGCGGCACAGGCCGGCAGGTTCAGGCGCGGCTCAACCGGGACCACCACGATGCTGACCTGACCGGGCAGTCCGACCGCTTGCGTCTGCAGGAATTGCGCGGCGGCCTGGCGCAGTGCCTCCGGGTCCTGGCGCTGAACCGTTGCCTGTGCCAGCGCATGCTGCAGCGGCAACAGCGTCAGGAGCGCGAACAAAACGTGGACAGGTAAATTCATGATGGCCGTTGGAATGATTTCAGCTTCGATGATACGGATCAGGCCATCACGCAAAGCAAGGAACAGACTGGCGTTTTATGCCCTTATTGATTGATCAAATCGGGTCCGGCGTCCGTATCATGAACCTAAGTAAATCCATGGGCGGCGCCACCAGGTGGCCGACAATTTGAGGAGATTGCGATGATCGGAAAACTGGACGACACCCTGCGTTTTCACCAGACGGCGCTGTCGGTGCGTGCCGAACGCCAGCAGCTGCTGGCATCGAATATCGCCAACGCCGATACGCCCCACTACAAGGCGCGCGACCTCGATTTTACCAAGGCGCTGCAGGGCGCGCTGAGCGGCGCCGGAGCGGCGCCGGTCGTACTCGTCAAAACCGCGGCCGCGCACCTGGGGCGCAGCGGCGACAGCGCCAGCGGCCGTGCCCATGCCCAGCCGCTGTACCGGGCCGAGCAGCAGGGCAGTGTGGACGGCAATACCGTCGACATGGACGTGGAACGCAATCAGTTTGCCGAGAACGCACTGCGCTACGAAGCGGGTCTCACATTAATTGGTGCGCAGATCAAGGGTCTGCTCACCGCCATCCAGGGGCAATAAGCATGTCGCTGTTCAATATTTTCAATGTCGCCGGATCTGCCATGAGCGCGCAGGGGCAGCGCCTCAACGTGGTCGCCAGCAATCTCGCCAATGCCGACAGCAGCACCAGCGTCAGCGGCCAGCCTTATCGCGCCAGGCACGTGGTGTTCAGTGCGGTTCCGGTGGCCGGTGTGGTGTCGACCGGCGTGCGGGTTCAGCAAGTGATCGAAAGTACCGCGCCGCCGAAGATGGTTTACGACCCCAAACATCCGCAGGCCGATGAAAAAGGCTATATCGCCATGCCCGACGTCAATGTGGTGGAGGAAATGGTGAATATGCTGTCGGCCTCGCGCTCGTACCAAACCAATGTCGAAACCATGAATGCGGCCAAGACGATGCTGTTGAAAACACTCACCCTCGGCCAATAAGAAAGGACTGTTCAATGAGTACCGTAGACAACATCGGCACCGCCGGTGCGCTGACCGCCACCAAGGCCGCCACGAAAGAAGGTCCGGCGGCAGCCCAGGACCGCTTCATGACGCTGCTGATCACGCAAATGAAAAATCAGGACCCGTTGAATCCGCTCGATAACGCCCAGGTGACAAGCCAGCTCGCGCAGCTGTCGACGGTGACCGGTATCGACAAGATGAATGCGACGCTCGAAGCGCTGATCGGCAGTTATCAGGCGGGCCAGTCGCTGCAGGCGGCCGGCATGATCGGCCATGGCGTCCTGAGCCCGGGCAGCACATTGACACTCACTGACGGCCAGGCGCTGTTTGGCGTGGAACTGACCGAGCCGGCGGACAAGGCGCAGGTGACGATTCGTGACGCCGCCGGAAAAGCAGTGCGCACCATCAATCTGGAGGCGCTGGGTGTGGGCACCCATCCCTTGCCATGGGATGGCAAGGGCGATAACGGCGTGGCCGCGGCGAACGGCGATTACAGCTTCGAAGTCAGTGCGACACGCGGCGAACAGAAGGTTGGCGCGAGCGCGCTGGCATTCGGCGTGGTGGCGAGCGTATCCAACGGGACGCAAGGCGTGAAGCTGAATGTGCCAGGCGTCGGCGCGGTCAGCCTGGCGGACATCCGTCAGATCCTCTGAGTCGAATTTGATACCGGTAGCAAATCAAGGAGAGAAAAATGGGTTTTCAGACAGGGTTAAGCGGGCTCAATTCGGCAGCCAAACAGCTGGACGTGATCGGCAGCAACGTCGCCAATACCAACACCGTGGGTTTCAAGCAGTCGCAGGTGCAATTTGCCGATGTCTATTCCGGGTCGCTGGCGGGGGGCGGCGCCAAGGTGGCGGCGGCCGGCCAGCAGTTCTCGCAGGGCAATATCAGCACGACCAGCAATGTGCTGGATCTGGCGATCAACGGCAACGGTTTTTTCCGGATGAGCAACCAGGGCGCCATTTCGTATACCCGCAACGGCCAGTTCCATCTCGACAAGGGTGGCGTGATCGTCAATTCGGCCGGCATGCAGCTGACCGGCTACCTGGCGGATGCGAACGGCGCGATCGCACCGGGCGCGCCGGCGCCGCTGACGCTCAGCAGCAAGGAAAACCCGCCGGCCGCGACCCAGAAGGTGGGATTGTTGCTGAACCTGGATTCGCGCGTGGCCGTGCATCCGGCGCTTCCGGCGTTCAATTCGGCCGATCCGACGACCTACGATTACACGACGGCGGTCGGGGTTTTTGACAGTCTGGGCAATATGCACACGCTGCAGACGTACTTCGTGAAGAGCGCCACCAATACCTGGGATGTGCACGCCACCAGCAGCGACGCGCCGCCGACCGTGACATCGGTGGGGCAGGTCACCTTCGACACGAACGGCAATTTGAGCGCCCCGCTGCCGGCCAGTTTCGCCCGCACCTACACGGTTGGATCGGGTGCGGCGAACATCAGTTTCAATCTCGACCTCACCGGCACCCTGCAATACGGCTCGAATTTCGGCGTCAACAAAGTGGCGCAGGATGGCTATGCCTCCGGCCGTCTGGCCGGACTCAACGTCGGGAGCGACGGGAAAATCGTGGGCCGCTACACGAATGGTCAGACTTTGACGCTGGGCCAGGTGGCGCTTGCCAATTTCGGCAATCCGGGCGGGCTGGCGGTACAAGGCGGCAATCAGTGGACCGAAAGCTCGGATTCAGGCCCGCCGCTGGTCGGCACCGCCAACAGCGGCGGGCTGGGCGTGCTGCAGTCGTCCTCGGTCGAGGACTCGAATGTCGATATGACCGCCGAGCTGGTTAGCATGATCACCGCGCAGCGCTTTTACCAGGCCAATGCGCAGACGATCAAGACGCAGGACCAGGTATTGCAAACCTTGTTGAACTTGCGTTAACGCTCGGGTGGGCACGGGAGAAATAAATGGACCGTTTGATTTACACCGCGATGACCGGCGCCAAGCATATCCTGGAGCAGCAGGCCACCACCGCGCATAACCTGGCCAATGCCGCCACCACCGGCTTTCGTGCCCAGATCGATTCATTTCGCGCGGTGCCGGTCATCAGCGAAGGCTTGCCGACCCGCGCCTTTGTCGTGGATGCGACGGTCGGCGCCGATTTCACGCCCGGCCCGCTGCAGCAAACCGGGCGCGAGCTCGATGTCGCGCTGGGCGGTGCCGGCTGGTTCGCAGTGCAACTGGAAGATGGCACGGAAGCCTATACCCGCAACGGCAGCCTGAAGCTGTCCGAAAACGGTTTGCTGCAGACGCAAGCGGGGTTGAATCTGCAGGGCGACGGCGGACCGATCAGCGTGCCGCCGGATGTCGGTATCTCGATTGGCAAGGACGGCACGGTATCGGCGATTGCCAGCGGCAGTGCCCCCCGCGTCACCACCGTGCTGGGACGGCTCAAGCTGGTCAATCCGGCGCCGGAATCGATGACGCGCGGCGACGACGGCCTGTTTCGTGTCGCGGATGGCAACCCGGTTGAAGCCGATGCCGGCGTGCGTGTCATCGGCGGCATGCTCGAAGGCAGCAACGTCAATGTGGTCGATGCGATGGTGAACATGATCAGCCTGGCCCGTCAGTTTGAAATCCAGCAAAGCTTGTTGAAGAATGCCGAGAACAACGCTGCCAAGGCGAGCCAGATTCTTGCGTTGAGCTAGCAACAATGGACCTCGGCTGCAGCTGCATCCGAGGTGATGAAATGTGTTTTTTGGAGGAAAAATGATTCGTTCACTATGGATTTCAAAAACAGGCCTGGATGCGCAACAGACGCAGATGGATGTCGTCGCCAACAATCTGGCCAACGTCAGCACCACAGGCTTCAAGCGCTCACGCGCCGTGTTCGAAGACTTGCTGTACCAGACGATACGCCAGCCCGGTGCCCAGTCGTCGCAGCAAACGCAGCTCCCGACCGGCCTGCAGCTCGGCACGGGTGTCCGACCGGTCGCGACCGAACGTATTTTCACGCAGGGCAACCTGCAGCAGACCGGCAATGACAAGGACGTCGCGATTCAGGGCGCCGGCTTTTTCCAGGTGTTGCTGCCGGACGGCAGCACCGCGTTCACGCGCGACGGCTCCTTCCATGTCGACAGTTCGGGCCAGCTCGTGACATCGAGCGGTTTCACGGTGCAGCCCGCCATCACCATTCCGATCGATGCCCAAAAAATTTCCATCGGCCGCGACGGCACGGTCTCCATCACGCAGGACGGTGTGGCGCAGCCGACGCAAGTCGGCGCGTTGCAACTGGCGACTTTCATGAATCCTGCCGGACTGGAAGGCAAAGGAGAAAACCTCTACGTCGAAACCGGCGCGTCCGGCACTGCCAACACCAGCACGCCCGGCCTCAATGGCGCCGGCTTGCTGACGCAGGGTTATGTCGAAACGTCCAACGTCAACGTGGTTGAAGAACTGGTCAACATGATCCAGACCCAGCGTGCGTACGAAATCAACAGCAAGGCGATCCAGACCTCGGACCAGATGCTGCAACGCCTGTCGCAGCTATGACAAAACTCTTGCGCATCATGATCATGGCCCTGGCTGCCGGGCTGGCGGCGTGCGCCACCGTGCCGGACTCGATCGTGCTGCAGCCCACCACGGCGCTGGCGCCACCGGTGGCGCCAGCGCCAGCGGCCAACGGCGCGATCTTCCAGGCAGCGGCCTATCGTCCGATGTTCGAAGACCGGCGCGCCCGCATGGTCGGCGACATACTGACCATCAGCGTGAGTGAGAAGACCAACGCCGGCAAGCAGGCTGCCAGCTCCGGCAGCAAAAGCGGCAGCGTCCAGGCATCGGTACCGCTCCTGTTGAGCAAGCCGCTGAATTTTTTAGGCGCTTCGGCAGCGACGGCCACCAAGTTTGAGGATAAAAACGCCGGCAGCGCCGGCAACAATTTCAGCAGCGCGATCAGTGTCACCGTGGTTGATGTGCTGCCAAACGGCAATCTCGTGGTCAGCGGAGAAAAGCAGATCGCACTGGACAGGGGTGCCGAGTTCATCCGTTTCTCGGGCGTGGTGAATCCGGCGACCATCAGCGCCGGCAATCTTGTGTCCTCCACCCAGGTCGCCGATGCACGCATCGAATACCGCGCCAACAGCCGCATCGACAAGGCCGAAGTCATGGGCGCGCTGACGCGCTTTTTCCTGAGCGTGTTGCCGCTCTAGGATGGAATTGCAGGAACCAGGGTTGACCATGAAACTCGCAAACCTCGCCAGACCGGCATCCACAGCTTTGTTTTCAGGCTTGCTGAGCCTCGCCTGTCTGTTGACGCCGGCTGCGAGCCAGGCCGAACGCCTGAAGGACCTCACCAGCATCCAGGGTGTCCGGCAGAATCAACTGATCGGCTATGGCTTGGTGGTCGGCCTGGACGGCAGTGGCGACCAGACGACACAGACACCGTTTACCGTGCAAAGCGTGGCCAGCATGCTGCAGCAATTGGGGGTCAATCTGCCGCCGGGTACAACGCTGCAATTGAAAAATGTCGCCGCCGTGGTGGTCACCAGTTCGCTGGCGCCATTCGCCCAGCCCGGGCAAACCATGGATGTCACCGTTTCTTCGATGGGCAACGCCAAGAGCCTGCGCGGCGGCACGCTGTTGATGACGCCGCTGAAAGGCGCTGACGGCCAGATCTACGGCATGGCCCAGGGCAGTGTGGTGGTGGGAGGGGTGGGGGCGGCAGCGGGGGGCAGTAAGACACAGGTCAATCATCTGAGCGTCGGCCGGATCTCTGCCGGTGCCACGATCGAACGGGCGCTGCCGACCGCGCTTGGGCAGGGAAACGTCGTCTTGCTCGAACTGAAAGACAGCGACTTCTCCACCGCCAGCCGGGTGGTCGATGCCATCAACCGGCGTTTCGGTAGCGCGACGGCGCAGGCGCAGGACGGCCGGGTGATACGGGTTCAGGCGCCTGAAAACAGCGGCGAACGCGTGGCTTTCCTGGGCGCGCTGGAGAACATCAGCGTCACGCCGGACCAGGCCAGCGCCAAAGTGATTCTGAATGCGCGCACCGGTTCGATCGTCATGAACCAGGCCGTCACGCTCGATGCCTGTGCCGTCGCGCACGGCAATCTCTCGGTCGTCATCAGCACCGAGCCGGTCATCAGCCAGCCGGCCCCGTTTTCCGGCGGCCAGACCGTGGTCGGGCAGCGCTCGCAGATCGACATCAACAAGGAGTCTGGCCAGCTGCTGCTGCTCAAAGGCGGCGCATCTTTGGCCGACGTCGTCAAAGCGCTGAATGCGATCGGCGCCACGCCGCAAGACCTGCTGGCCATCCTGCAGGCCATGAAGGCAGCGGGCTCACTGCGCGCAGAGCTGGAAATCATCTAGGCCGGCGATGACTATCCCCCCCCAAGCTGCCGGCAGTCTGGCGATCGACCTCCAGGACCTGAGCCGGCTGCGGCAGACGGCGCAGCAGAATTCGCCGGAAGCGCTCCAGGCTGCCGCCAGGCAGTTCGAGGCGCTGTTTTTGAACATGGTCATGAAGAGCATGCGCGAAGCCACGCCGCAGGATGGCATGTTCGACAGTCAGCAGAGCAAGATGTATACCTCCATGCTGGACCAGCAGGTCAGCCAGAGCCTGGCGTCGCGCGGTGTGGGCCTGGCCGATGTGCTGATTCGCCAGCTTTCCAGTCAGGCGGGGAGCCCGGCTGTGCCGGGCACGCAAAAGCCGGCGCCGGCGCCGGCAGGCAAGGCCAATCCGTGGCAGCCGGTGGCCGCAATCGCCAATCCGCCGGCCTACGTGTCACCCTCGGCCCAGGCCCAGGCCTTCCAGGTGCGTTTGGCATCGCATGCTGAAGAGGCCAGCCGCAGCACGGGTATTCCCGCCAAATTCATGCTCGGTCAGGCGGCACTGGAAAGCGGCTGGGGCAAGCGCGAGATTGTCGGTGCCGACGGTACGCTCAGCCACAACCTGTTCGGGATCAAGGCGAGCGGTGGCTGGAAGGGCGGGGTGGTGGAAAGCGTCACCACTGAATATGTGGATGGCGTCCCGCAAAAAAGAATCGAGAAGTTCCGTGCCTATGATTCCTACGCCGATGCCTTCCGCGATTACGCCGCATTGATGCGCAATAACCCGCGATACAAAACCGTCCTAGACAATGCGCAGACCGTGTCCGGTTTTGCCAACGGATTGCAGCGCGCAGGTTACGCCACCGACCCGAATTATGCGAGCAAGCTGATGCGCATCATTGAACAATCGCTGACTTGACAAGCGGCTGCGGCAGCTCAAGTTTTTCCGCGAACTGCCGTTAATAACACTTGAATACACTGCTATCGCAACAGAGAAAAAACATGGCCAACATCTTCGGCATCGGTCAAAGCGCACTCCTCGCAGCACAGACCGGACTCAGCACCACCGGACACAACATTGCGAATGCGGCCACGCCCGGCTTCAGCCGGCAGGCGGTGACCCAGACCACGGCCACGCCGCAACAAACCGGCGTCGGCTTCATCGGCGGCGGCACCCAGGTGATCGCCGTGCGGCGGCTCTACAACGAGCAGTTGGGGCAACAGGTGCTTTCCGCGCAAAGTGCGAAAAGTGCGCTCTCCAGCTACTATTCGCAGATCAGCCGGATCGACAACCTGCTGGCCGATCCGGCCGCCGGCCTGTCTCCGGCGCTGCAGGATTTCTTCAAGGGCATGCAAGACTTGGCCGGCAATCCGGCTTCGGCGCCAGCGCGCCAGTCGGCGCTCTCGGCGGCCGAGACACTGGCGAGCCGGTTCCAGAGCATGGACGGGCAGTTTAACGAGTTGCGCCGCAACGTCAACAGCGAAATCACGGCCAGCGTCAGCAGCATCAATTTCTACGCCGGGCAGATCGCACAGCTGAACAATACGATTCTGAGCTCGCAGGCCGGAAGCGATGGCAAAGCGGCCAGTGACCTGCTGGACCAGCGCGATCAACTGATCGCCGATCTGAGCAAGGAGACCAGGGTGTCGGTGGTCAAGCAAGACGGCAACTACAATATTTTCATTGGCAGCGGCCAGCCCCTGGTGTTGGGTGCGCAAACCTTTACCATGGTGGCGCAGCCCGCCGTGACCGACCCCGGCCGGCTGGTGGTCGGTTTCCTGAGCAATGGCACGACCACCCTGCTGGCCGAAAACAGCCTGCCCGGCGGCAGGCTCGGCGGTTCCCTCGATTTCCGCTCCAATACGCTGGATCCGGCGCAGGCGTCGCTGGGCAGCCTGGCCACGACGCTGGCCAGCACCTTCAACGCCCAGCACCGCCTGGGGCAGGACCTGAACGGAAACCTGGGTGGCGATTTTTTCACCATGAGCGGCAATGCTGCCTCGGGCTTGCGCGTCGCGATTTCAGACACCGCCGTGATTGCGGTGGCGGCGCCCGTCCGCACGGCGGCGCCGTCCGCCAATACAGGTTCCGGCAGGATCAGTGCCGGCGTCGTCGATGCCAGCTATCCGGCCGCGCCGCTGACGGCGCCGGTGACGCTGATCTATGATGCCGTCACCAACACGCTCGATACCAACCCTTCCGGCGGAGTTGCCGGGTTCCCGCAGCCCTACAGCAGCGGCCAGACGATCGGTTTTGGAGGCATCAGCTTTGCCATCTCCGGCGTCCCAGGTGACCAGGACCAGTTCACCGTCAGCCCCAACAGCAACGGCATTGGCGATAACCGCAATGCATTGCTGCTGGGGGCGCTGCAAACCGCCAGCACCATGAACGGCGGCACGACCAACTTTCAGGGCAGTTACGCGCAACTGGTCAACCTGGTCGGCAACAAGACGCGTGAACTGGATGTCACCAGCCGTGCCGAGGGCCAGTTGCTGGCCCAGGCGATACAGGCACAGCAGTCGGTTTCGGGGGTCAACCTGGATGAAGAGGCCACCAACCTGCTGCGCTACCAACAGGCCTACCAGGCGGCCGGCAAAGTCATGCAAGTCGCCGATGAGATGTTCGATGTCGTGCTTTCTCTCGGTCGATAAGGAGCGTCGCTCATGCGTATCAGCACCAATACAATGTTTGAACAGGGCAGTGCCCGCCTGAGCGATTTGCAGGCGGGTCTGGTAAAAACGCAGCAGCAGTTGTCGGCCGGCCGGCGCATCCTGACCCCGGCTGACGATCCGGTCGGTGCGGCGCGCGCGCTGGAAGTGACGCAGGCGCAAGCCATGACCGCGCAATTCGCCACCAACCGCCAGTACGCCAGGAACTCGCTGAGCCAGGTCGAAACCGCGCTGGCGGGCGCCACCGCCTTGCTGCAGGACGCGAAGGTGCTGGTGGTGAGCGCCGGCAATCCGACGCTGACCGATGCCAACCGCGCCATCCTCGCCATTGAATTGCGCGGACGCCTCGACGACCTGCTGGGCCTTGCCAACGCCGGGGACGGGATGGGCAACCATCTGTTTTCCGGCTACCAGACCGGAACCCGGCCCTTCGTCCAGAATGCCGGCGGTGCGCAATACGCTGGCGACCAGGGCCAGTCGCTGATCCAGGTCAGCTCGTCGCGTCAGATTGCGATGAGCGTTCCCGGCAATGCGGTCTTTCAAAGCAACAACAGCAACCTGGATGTTTTCAAGACCTTGACGGATGTTATCGCGGTCCTGGAAGCGCCCGCCACCGCAACGCTGCCGGCCAGCCTGGCAAGCGCCAACGGCAATCTCGACCAGTCGATCGACATGGTGCTGAACGCACGCGCGTCGGTTGGCTCCCGGCTGAAGGAGCTAGATTCTCTGGACAGCGCCGGCTCGGACCTGGATATCCAGTATCAGCAGACGCTGTCGGACCTGCAAAGCCTCGACTATGCGAAGGCCATCTCCGATTTGACGCAACAACAGTTCACGCTCGAAGCCGCGCAGAAATCCTTCATGATCGTCTCGGGACTGTCGCTGTTTAAATTGTTATAAGCGCCGCGCCCGGATTTCCGGCGCAGCCTCACCCCTCTCAGGGCGGGTCCAGCTCCGGGAAATCGAGCAGCACCGAGCCATCGGGGCCCCAATTGACTTTCGTGATGCCTGGTTCGCTTTCCTCGAGGCGCTTAAGTTCGGCTTCCTCCGGTGTCAATGGCCTGCTTGTGATGCGCAGCTTGTCGGTCAGAAGTCCGACTTGCATTGCCTGATACCTGCGGACCAGCCCCAGCTCGATGATTTTTCTCAGTTCCGCGATATCCCATGGCTTGGCGACATAACGAAACACCTCGGCCTCGTTGATCGCGCCGAGCGCCGTTTCGAAATCGTTCGAACTGCTCAGCATCAGGCGTACCGCATCCGGCTGCCGGTCCTTGACGCGCTTGAGAAAATCGATGCCGTTCATGAGAGGCATGCGGTAATCCGATACCACCAGATCAAATGAAACTTCGAGCATTCGAGCCAGTGCCTCCTGCGGATCGGTATAAATTTCGATCCGCAGATTCTCCTCGCGTGTATTCTGCTGCAAGGCCCGCCGCAACGCATGCAGGATATTGATCTCGTCGTCAACAAGCATATAACGCAGCATCATTTTCGAGACTCCCTCCGTACGCAGATTGTCAATTCCACACCTCCTGCCGCCTCAAAGTCGAGGATCTTGCGGATCAGGTGTTCATCCAGCATCCGGTCGGCCGGCAGCATCATGATGCCTTCGCGCGTCAGCAGGTCCCGCGCGAGGATCATGCCGGAGCGCAGGCCCGCTGAGCCCACCACGAACTCTCCCAATGTTTCCTGCGCGATGTCGCTCAAAACGGCCTTGAACGCATGGATGACCTGGGGGTCATAGCGCTTTCCGGCATTGCGCAGAATCAGCTCCTTTGCTTCTGCCGGGCTAAAGCAGCGCTCCACCAGCGCGCCGATCTGCAGATTGTCGTAATCGGTGGCGAGCGCCAGGATGCGAGCGCCTGTCGGAATTGAATTTTCCGCCAGACTGTCCGGATAGCCCAGGCCGTCGAAACGTTCGGATTGCGAACGCAGGATTTTTGCCGCGCCGCGCAAGTCTTCCAGCGGCATCAGCAACTGCTCGGCGCGTTGTGGGTGCTGGCGGTAGTGACCGAGATTGTCGCCGCTCATCAGATCGATGGGCGTCGATAACAAGCCATCCGAAAATCCGATTTTCCCGATGTCCTTGAGCAGGGCTGCGATAAATATTTCCTGGGCTTCCGCTTCGTCCAGCTTCATTTTCGCGGCGAGTTTGCGCGCCAGATCGGCGACCCGTGCCGAGTGGCCGGCGGGCCGCGCCTCCCGCATTTCAATCAGACTCGAAAAAATCTTGATAGAGACGATGAAATTGGCTTTGAGTTTCTCGTTGGTGGCCAGCAACTGGTCATGGGCCTGCGTGAGCGCCGCGGTGCGTTCCTCCACTTTTGTCTCGAGGCTGGCGTTGAGCGTTCTCAGTTCTTCGTTCTGGCGCTGCGTCAGTTCTTCCAGACGCTGCTTTTCCCGCTCCAGGAACTTGCGTTCAAGGGCCTGGCGGACGATCAATAACAGGTCATTGTCATCCCATGGCTTGGCAATGTAACGGTAAATTTTCCCGCGGTTGATGGCTTCGATGGTGGACTGGATGTCGGCGTAGCCTGTCAGCAGCAGGCGGATGGTATCTGGCCAGCGGGCCTGGACATGTTCGAGAAAGGCTGCGCCATCCATCTCGGGCATGCGCATGTCGGAAATCACGAGGTCAATGGATTCGGTTTCCAGGATCGTCAGGCCGGCATTGCCGCCATCGGCTGTCAGCACCTGGTATCCCTGGGTGCGGAACAGGCGACGCAGCGACGACAGGATATTCGGCTCGTCATCGACGCACAGAATTCTTACCGTCTCTGTGCGTTCGCTGTCAAGTTCGGGGGCTGCATCGTTCATGCTGGATGATCTTCCTCTTTATCGGTTGGGTCAGGATGCCGCACGGGCAGCGTGACGCGGAAACGGGTGCCTTTGCCGACTTCGGTTTCCACATCGATACGCCCGTGATGCTTTTGCACGATGCCATAAGACAGCGACAGACCGAGGCCGGTGCCTTTGCCGATCGGCTTCGACGTATAAAAAGGATCGAAAATGCGCGACAGGCTCTCCTTGGGAATGCCTGAGCCGGTGTCGGCCACGTCAATCCAGACCTGCGGCCCTTCGCTTCCCGTGCTGATGGTGATCGTGCCGCGTTCCGGACCGATGGCATGCGCGGCGTTGACCACCAGATTCATCACCACCTGATTGATCTGCGAAGGCAGGCATTCCACGTCTGGAATGCTGCCGTAATTGCGGATGATGTCGGCCTTGTACTTGGTCTCGTTGGTCACGATGTTCAGCGTCGAGTCGATGCCCTCATGCAGGTTGGCCCATTGCCATTCCTGGTTTGAATCGACGCGCGAGAAATCCTTCAGATCCTGCACAATTTTTCGGACCCGGACGATGCCTTCCTTGGATTCACGCATGAGGACCGGGATATCTTCCTTGAGGAAATCGAGCTCCACCTTTTCCCGCATGTTTTTGAGACTGTCGGCCACCGCAGGCGAGCTGACGTTCGGCTCCGCTTCCTCATAGGCGGCAAGCATCTCGAACAAGCTCTGAAGATAATTCTCCAGCGTGCCGAAGTTGGAAAAGATGTAGCCGACCGGGTTGTTGATTTCATGCGCCACACCGGCGGCGAGCTGGCCGATGGACGCCAGCTTTTCGGATTGCACAAGTTGCTCCTGGGCCCGGGAATACTGGGCGTTCAATGCTGTCAGTTCTGCATTGCGGGCGTGCAGTTCGGTGTCGGTTTTTTCGCGCTGCCGGATGTCTTCCTCCAGCCGGCGATTGGCTTCGGCCAACTGGGCAGTGCGTTTTTCAACCAGCTGCTCAAGGTCAAGCTGCGTCCGGTGCGGGTCGATTTCCGCCAACTTTTTCTGGGTCACGTCCTGCATCACTTCCACGGCGCCGATCATCCTGCCTTGCAGGTCATGCAAGGGGGCGGCAGAAAAAAAGATCCACCGTCCATTGCCTTCAAGCTGAGGAAAAAAATCTTCAGCCTCCCAGGCGCCGGGAATGAATGGCGCGCACCTGAACTGACGCTGATAATAAGTCTCTGCCATTTGTGCGACCTTGCCGTCAACAATCAGGTCGGCCAAGAGTGGGCGCTGCTCGGTGTAGAACGGCTGCCACTGATTGCGGGTGCCCACCATTTCCGCCGACGACTTGCCAAATGCCAGTTCGCAAGCCTTGTTCCAGTGCGTGATCACATGATCCGCGTCAATCGCGAAAGCCGGCATCGGATTGCCGTCGATAAATTCGGACAAGGCCGGTGTTATGCGTTCCCCCGAGGATGCCATGGCTGCGGCCGGCGCTGTGGTTTCAATATTGTTGTTCATGTGATGGATACTAAAATCTGGCACGCCTCTTCGAACTGCATTTCGGTTTCGCGATACACCCGCATCATGGCTTCCTGGTCCAGATTCAGGCCGTTCCATGCCAGCGCGGAAACAGGGGGAACCAGATCCCGGTCATCGCCGGACAGATCCAGCGCATGAGCGATGCAGTCCGCGACATGCACGATGCACGCCAGCGAACCCGCGCCCTGCAGCTCAGGCGCGTGATGGCTCTCGATGGCCTTTTGCATCAGCACCGGAAATTTCCAGTATTCGGCCAGGGCGCGCCCGACCATCGCATGATCGAGGCCGAGCAGCGTGCGTTCGGCCTCGATCAGGTAGCAATCCTGCGCTTTCTGATACGCAAGAACCTTTTCATAATGCTCGGGCGCGCGCGTGACCAGGACCAGCCGGCCGATGTCGTGCAGCAGGCCCAGCATGAACGCGTGGTCTTCATTGGCGCGCAGCTGCCGCGCCAATGACTTGGCGCACAGTGCGGTCGCAACGGAGTGCCGCCAAAACGCCTGGAACTGGAACGTGGCATGCTTGCTTCCCGAGAAGGTGCCGTTCACCGATGCCGCAACCACCAGCGTGCGTACGCTGTCGTAGCCCAGAATCGCGATTGCCTGCTGGATCGAGGTGACTTTGCTCGGCATGCCGTAAAAGGAGGAATTCGCCAGCCGCAGCGTTTTGGCAGTCAGCGCCTGGTCATGCGACACTTTTTCCGCCAGCACGCCCGTACTCGTATTTTCATTTTCCAGGGTGGTCAGCAGTTCGATCACGATCACCGGCAGCGCAGGCAGGTCCCGGATGTTTTTGATGACTTCGGAAATGCTCAGGGTCGTCATGCTTGGTCGCCTAATCGGTATTGCGTGATGCTCTGCAACAGCAAGGCGCTCGAACCCTGATCGCCGCATCGTCTGAACAGCAGCGCCAGGCGTTGCTGCAGCCGCTCGCGCTCCTGCGCCAGGTCGGCATCGGACACCGTGTCGTCCAGCACCACCAGCTGGTCTATCCCGCGGCGGCGAACCGACAACAGCATGGTCTCGGTCAATACCGTTCCGCGCGGCAGCAGCATAGCGCCACGGTCGTCGAACACGGGTTCGGCCAGGGTCATTCCCGCAGCCGTGTCATCCAGATCAAGTACCCAATGATGCGCGCTCAAGATTTCACCCCGGATGGCACGAGTTGCGTCAACGTCATCAGCTTGCCGCGCGATTGCGAGCCCTGGCCCATGCTGCGAGCCACCACCTGAAACAGGGCACCGTTCAATTCCACAGTGCAGCGTTCATCCTCGCCGGTAGCATGCGTCGTGTGCAGCAGTTCCGGCACCAGCTGTGCAGCATCGCTGCCGAGTAGTGGGCCGGCGTTTTCGAACAAGGTGTGGGCGGCATCGTTGGCAAAAGCCACCATGTTGTCATCGTCCAGGCCGATCACCGGCAGCGGGACGTGCTGCAGCGCTTCGCGCACGATATCGAGGCTCGCCTCATCGCGGATGATCTGCTGCCGCTGCTGTTGGAGGACTTCCTCGAGTTGCCGGTTGGCGGAGGCGAGGCTCTGATTCGCAGCGCGCACCTGAAGGTTCAGGCGCCGGTTTTCATCGGCCATTTCCTTGTGCTGGAATGCCTCTTCAATATGACCCCGCAGTTGCTGGTCTTCCCACGGTTTGGTGAGAAACCGGTACACCGCGCCTTCATTGATCGCGTCGGTGACCGATTGCAATTCTGTATAACCGGACAACACGATGCGCACCGTGTCCGGATAGCTGAGCTTCGCCGTGCGCAGAAACTCGACGCCGTTCATGCCCGGCATGCGCTGGTCGGACAGGATGACATCGACCTGGTTGCCGGCCAGCAGCTCCAGCCCCTCCAGTGCGCTGTTGGCGGTCAGAATCTGGTAGCCATCGCGGCGCAACAGCCGCTTCAGTGCCGAAAGAATGTTTTGTTCATCGTCTACCAGCAGCAGGGTGCGAGAGGCTTTCTGTGTGCGCAGCAGATGATCCGATAGTCTGCGGTCTTCGCGCAGCAAGGTCATGATGTCATGCGGCGCCATCGGCCTGGAAAACAGATTGCCCTGTATTTCGTCGCACAGGTGCTGGCACAGGAATTCACATTGCGCGTCGGTTTCGACGCCTTCGGCCACGGTCTGGAGGCCAAGGCTGTGCGCCATCGAAATGATGGCGTTGGCAATCGCCGCATCGTTGCTGTCCGTCGCAATGTGTGTGATGAAGGACGGGTCGATCTTGATTTTATCAAACGGAAAACGCCTTAAATAGCTGAACGATGAGTAACCGATGCCGAAGTCGTCCAATGCCAGGGTGACGCCCAATGCCTTCAGTTTTCGCAGCGTGATCTCGATCAGCTGCGCATCGCTCCTCAGTTTGCCTTCGGTGATTGCAAAGGAAACCAGGGCGGGATCGATCCGTTCTTCGGACAGGGTTTGCTCGATTTTTTGCACCAGCAGAGGGTCGCGGAACTGGCTTGGCGACATACTCATGGAAACACGCGGAACCTGAATGCCGGCATCGATCCAGCCCCGTAGATGCCGGCAAGTCTGGCGCAGCACCCATTCACCCATACTCACGATCAAGCCCGATTCTTCTGCCATCGGGATAAATGTGACCGGCGACACGACGCCCAGTTCCGGATGCTGCCAGCCCAGCAAAGCCTCCAGGCCCGTGATTCGACCGGTCTGAAGATCAACTTGCGGCTGGTATACGAGATCAAATTGCCCGTTGAGTATCGCTGAACGCAAGGCCGCTTCGAGTGCCACCCGCTGCGCCATGCGGGCATGGATCTCGCTGGAAAAGAACAGGTGGTTCTTGTCTCCCAGGTCTTTTGCGTGGTGTAGCGCGATGTTGGCGTATTGGGACAAGGTTGACGCATCGTCGCTGTCCTGCGGGCATTGTGCGATCCCGATATGGCAGTCGACGCGGAACATCTGGCCATCAATCATCAAGGGTTCAGCAATGATTCCCGATATTCTGTCGCAACTGGCGCTCACATAACCCGGGCCGCCGGCATCGTTCAGAATCAATGCGAATTTGCCGTCACCGTCGTGAGACAGCGTGTCTGGCTCTTGCACACAGGCACGCAGCCGTTCCGCGATGTCCGTGAGAATCCGGTTCCTGGTGTCCTGGCCGAGGCCCGCACTGAGCTGCGGAAAGTGATCGATGTCGATGAACAGCAATGCGGCGGGGCTGGCTTGCCGCTGCGCCTGCTGAACGGCTTGTTGCAAACGTTCCATCAGCAAGATGCGATTGGGCAATCCGGTCAGTTCATCATGCGTCATCAGGAACGCCAGCTGTTCCTGATCGCGTTTCTGTTCGCTGATGTCTGTCTGCACGCCGATAAACCGGGTGACCTTGCCGCTTTCGTCCCGCAGCGGAGAAAGGAGCAAATCGTTCCAGAACGGCGAGCCATCCTTGCGGTAATTGCGCAAGACCACATGCACTTCCGTCTGGGTTGCGATGGCGTTGCGGACGGCCGCGAGTGCCGCCTGCCCGGATTCGCCGTTTTGCAGAAAACGGCAGTTGCGTCCTACCACTTCCGCCAGCTCGTAGCCGGTGATGGCGAGGAAGGCCGGGTTGGCAAAGATGATCGGACACTCCGCCTGTGTCGCGTCGCAAATCACGATGCCTTTGCTGGTCGAGGCCAGTGGATTCGGCATCATGGTCCTGTCTTTACTGTCTTTACTGTCTTTGCTGTCTTTTTGGTCATTAAGAGTGCGCTTTCTGCCAATATCGGCGCGGCGCCGACCTGCTGTCGTTGAATCGGAGTCCTGCTCGGACTCATAACGACAGAATATCGAGGAACTTGAGGGTCTGTATTACCTTGTCATCAAGGGCGTTGGCATGCTGATCTGGCGGACCATGCCGATCCCGTCCTGAAGCAGACGTTCCAGCGGGGTCGCCAGATAGGGCAGCGCCAGTGCAATCATGATGAATCCGACGCCGATGGTGACCGGGAAGCCGATGCCAAACAGGTTGAGCTGGGGCGCCGCGCGGGTCAGGATGCCCAGGGCAACGTTGGTGATCAGCAGGGCTGCGACCATCGGCAGCGAGAGCTGGACCCCGGCGCTGAAAATCTGTCCGCCCCAGTTCGCCACCTGCTGAAAGCGCAGCGCGCCGGCTGGCGAGGCGGATATCGGCAACGTGGTGAAGCTTTCCGCCAGCGTGGCGAGCAGGGCCAGGTGGATATTCGCCGCCAGAAAAACCAGGATCGTCAGCAGCGACAGGAACTGGCTAATGGCCGACGACTGGCCGCGCGACATCGGATCGTAAAATGTCGCGAAACCGAGGCCCATGGTCAGACCGGTGACTTCGCCCGCCATTTCCACGGCAGAAAAAACAATGCGCATGGCAAAACCCATGGCCAGGCCGATAATGAACTGCTGGGCCAGAATCAGCAGCCCGCTGGCAGACATCGGTTCCAGCGCCGGCAGCGCCGGAACAGTCGGCGCGATGATCAGGGCGAGCATCACGCCGAGCGCAAGTTTGATCCTGGCCGGCACACTGCGATTGCCGAACACCGGCGCGGCACTGATCAGCCCCAGGATGCGGGCCAGCGGCCACAGGAAGGCCGCGATCCAGGTCTGTAGTTCGGCGCTGGTAACCGTAATCATCCGGAATCAGACTCATCCGACCATCAAGGGAATGCCGGTCAACACCTGCCGCATGTAATCGAGCATGACGGACAGCATCCACGGGCCGGCGACGATCAAGGCCAAGAAAATTCCGACCAGCTTTGGAATGAAGGAGAGCGTCATTTCATTGATTTGCGTGGCCGCCTGGAAGATGCTGACCAGCAGGCCGATTCCCAGTGCGACCAGCAGCATCGGCGCCGCCACCATCAGCGTGACTTCCATCGCTTGGCGGCCAAGGGCCATGACGCTTTCGGGTGTCATGGATCAATCCTCAATAAAAACTTTGGGCCAGCGAGCCGATCAGCAGCTGCCAGCCGTCGACCAGGACGAACAGCATCAGCTTGAAGGGCAGCGAGACGATGGCGGGCGACATCATCATCATGCCCATCGACATGAGGACGCTGGCCACCACCATGTCGATGATCAGAAATGGTATGAAGATCGAGAAGCTGATTTGAAACGCGGTCTTCAACTCGCTGGTAATGAAGGCCGGGATCAGCACGCGCAGAGGCACGTCTTCCGGGCCTTGCAACTGCGCGCTGTTGGAGAGTTTGACATACAGCGCCAGGTCGGCCTGGCGGGTCTGCCTGAGCATGAATTCCTTGAGCGGGACCGCGCCTTTTTCAAGCGCGCGTGTCATCGAGATCTTGTTTTCAGACAGCGGCTGATACGCATCGACATAGATCCGGTCCAATACCGGGCCCATGACGAACAGCGTCAGGAACAGGGCCAGCCCGACCAGCACCTGGTTGGGCGGCGTCGATTGCGTGCCGAGTGCCTGCCGCAGCAGCGACAGCACGATGATGATGCGGGTAAAGCTGGTCATCATCAGCATCGCGGCCGGCAAAAACGAGAGCGAGGTCAGCAGCAGCAGGGTCTGCAGACTCAGCGAGTAGGCCTGGCCGCCGCCTGCCGTGGGGGTGCTTGTCAATGCGGGCAGCCCCTGCGCGACGGCCGCGAGCGGTAGGGCGGACAGGGCCACCGGCAGGCAGCGCCACAGCATCCGCGCTGCCGCTTTCATCAAGCGCGTTTCAGTTGCCATGGCGCTGCTCGAGGGCCCGTTTGAAGCGGGCCGCGAAATGATTCGGCGGCGCTGCGGCGGGTGGCGCTGCGGCATTTTCCTGCCGCGGCATGGTGGCCAGCGCACTGACCCGTCCGGCCGCCACGCCGACGACAATCCATTGCCCGGCGACTTCGACCACCAGGATGCGCTCACGGTTGCCGACGGACACGCCGCCAACGATCTTCACCGTGGTGCCGCCCGCCGGTTTGGCGACGCCAAAGCGCTTCAGCGCCCAGGCGGCGGCGGCCATCAGGCCGAGCACGACGATCAATCCCAGGACCACCTGCAACAGGCTGCCGGCGGCAGCCGGGCCGGGCTGTTCGGCGGCATGAACAGCGCCGCTGCAGCACAGCAGCGCGGCGGTACCGGAACTGCTGCGTCTCATTTGTTGAGTTTCCGGATGCGGTCGGCCGGCGTCACGATGTCCGTCAGGCGCAGCCCGAATTTGTCGTTGACCACCACGACTTCACCTTGCGCGATCAGGCAGCCGTTGACCAGCACATCCAGCGGCTCGCCGGCGAGGCGGTCCAGTTCGACCACCGAACCGTGCGCCAGTTGCAGCAGATTCTTGATCGCGATCTTGGTGCGCCCCAGTTCGACTGTCAGTTGCACCGGGATATCGAGAATGAAATCGATGTCATTTTGCGTGCTTTTTGTGCCGGCCCCGGAAAATTCCGGGAACACGTTGGCGCTCGCCGCTGGCGCCTGCACTGCCGTCGGCGTCTCGGCCTGCGATTGCGCGGCCAGTGTCGCCCAATCATCTGCCGCCGCCTTTGTGTCGGTGTGCTCAGCCATGCTTATCTCCTTGCGTGTCGTCATCTGTACTATGGATCAATTTTTTGACGCGCAAGGCGTACTGGCCATTGAGCTTGCCGTAACTGCAAGCCATCACCGGCACGCCATCGACGGTGGCTTGTACGCTGTCGGCAATCGCGAGGGGGATCACGTCGCCTGCCTTGAGGTCCAGGATAGCGCCCAGGGTTGAATTTGCGGTGCCCAGATCGGCAACGATTTCCACTTCGGCCGTCTGTATCTGCTGCGTCATCAGGCGGATCCAGCGTTTGTCCATATCCACCGTTTCATCTTTGAGATTGCTGGCGAGCAGGTTGCGGATCGGTTCGATCATCGAATACGGCGTGCAAAAATGCATCTGTCCGCTGACCGGGCCGAGCTGAATCGTGAACGTCGTCGCCACCACCACTTCATTGGTCGGCGTGATATTGGCGAACATGGTGTTCATTTCGGAACGTATGTACTCGAACTGGATCGGATAGACCGATTGCCATGACTTGCCATAGGTTTCCAGGACAATGCCAAGAATACGGCGGATGATGCGTTGTTCCGCCTGCGTGAAATCGCGGCCCTCGACCCGGGTGTGAAAACGGCCGTCGCCGCCGAAAAGATTGTCGACGAACAGGAAGACCAGGTTGGTGTCGAACACCACCAGCGCGGTGCCGCGCAGGGGTTTCATCTGGATCAGATTGAGGTTGGCCGGGACCACCAGGTCATTGATGAACTCACTGTACTTGTAAACCCGCACCGGTCCCATCGACACTTCGACGCTGCAGTGCAAAAAATTAAGCAGGGCAGCCTGCAGCAGGCGGCCAAACCGCTCATTGATAATCTCCAGCATCGGCATCCTGCCGCGCACGATGCGCTCCTGGTTCGCCAGGTTGTAGGGCCGTACGCCGGCGTCGGCTGTCGACGCCGGCAGCGCCTGCAGCGCCTGCAGCGCCTGCCGCACCTGATCCGGTGTGCCGATATTGTTGACGCCCTGAAGCAGCGCATCGACTTCTTCTTGCGAGAGGAAATTGTCGGCCATGACGCTACTGAATGACGAAGGACGTGAAAAACACGTCGGACACTTTGTGCGGGGTGCCCTGGGCCGTGAACGGCAGTCTGACCTGCGCGGCGATGTCTGCCGCCAGTTTTTTCTTGCCTTCCGCGGTCGAGATATCTGACGATTTTTGGCTGGAAAGCAGAAATAACAGACGGCTGCGCAGTTGTGGCAGATACAGCTTGAGCTGCTCCGCCTGGGCGCTGTCGGCGACTTGCAAGGTGATGGAAAGATGCAGGTACTCACCGGTGCCGTCCTGCAGATTGACGGTAAACGGCTCCAGCACCACAAAGACAGGGGGCGCGAGCGGCGTCGGTTTGGCGCTCTGATTCATCAGAAACCACGCGCCTGCCCCAGTGCCTGCAAGCAGCAGCACGGCGATCATGATCCAGAAGACCATTTTCCTCGATTTTTTAGCGACCGGCGCTTCAGCATTGACTGTTTGCGCTGGCGGGACGGATTTGCTAGCGGCCCTCGGGGCGGATGTCGCCATGGTGTTTCCTGTGGTGCGGCGTTAGTTGAGACTACAGCCTATTATTCATAAAAGCGGCCCGCGGCATAGGCGGAAAAGAGGGGCCAATACAGTGCAGATCCGCGCATCTTTGACGAAGAACTCGGGGGTTTGAAGCCGTATGTCGGCGACCTGTCAGGCAAAGGTATCGATCAGTCCTTGCCTGCCGCCTGCCGCTTGACTGTCAGCGACGGACAGCGGTGCGCCAGCGGCCTCATCGACGCCACGTGACGTCTGGCGTGATTCGCCGTGCCCGCCGTGTTGCTGCGGTGCGCCTGCATTGACGCTGGCCTGACCCATCTGGATACCGGCGTCACCCAGCATTTCACGCAGTTTCGGCAGTGCCGCTTCAAGCGCCTGGCGCACTTCCGGCTGTGCCGCCGTGAAGCTGACGTTGGCTTGATTGTTGACGATGGTCAGGGCCACCTGCAGCGGGCCGAGATCGGGCGGATTGAGCGTCAGCGACGCACTCGACTGCGCGCCTGCGGCCATCCAGACCAGCTTCTGTCCGACGGCCTGGTCCCATCCGCTGGTGCCGACCTGCGGCGTGAGTTTATCGGCCGCCGGTGCGGTGGCCGCCAGGACGTTATTGAAGGCCGCCGGCTGCAGCGCTGGCGGCCCGGCCACCGACAGGTCGGCTTGCATTTCCGGCGCACCGGTGACGCCGCCCAAGGCGGAAACCGGCGGCGCGGTAGTCATGGGTTCGGCTTGCATCGCCGGTGGACGAGGGGCAGGCCCGGCGAGGGCCGGCGCGGTGCTGGAAAGGGCGGGCTGAACAGGCGGCGCGGCGGCGCGCCGCTCGGGGCCGGTTGCTGCGCTGCTCACCAGTTCGGGCCGACTTTCCTGGACGGATGGCCCGCGCGCTTCGGTCAGTCCAGGCGGCTGCTTCACCTCAGAGGCTGCTGCGCTGGCCGCGGCTGTTGCTGTTGCGTTTGCGTTTGCCGGCAGGCTGTCCGCTGGTTTCTGCTCCGCTAGTGCCGCCGCAGCAGCCGGGTCGGTCAGGCTGTCCATGACGTCACCCGCGCTCTGCGCTTGCCCGGAATTCAGGGGCAACGTGGTCGCAGCTGTTGCCGTTTTTTTTTCAGCTGCAGCTGCAGCAGTTGCAGCGATCGCCGTCGCGGATTCCGCCGCAATGGCGTCCACCCCGGCCAGATGGGTGACCAGCAGCAGCAATTGGGCCGTTGCTGTTGCCGCCGCATCGCTGTCGTCGATCTCGTCGCTATCCCTATCGCTTGCTGGCCCGGACTGGCCGACGGCGGATGTGGCCGCCGCGGGATCGGCTGGCGGTTGACCGGGCACTGCGGCAGGGCGGCTTTCTTGTGGGCTCGCCTGGCTGTCGGCGTCGGGGCTGCCGCGCCCGGCAAGCTCGCGTGACAGCACCACGCCGAAGGATGGGGTGGAGGCGCTGCCTGCGTTCTGTTTGGCCGTGGGCACGGGAGCTGCCGGAATGCTGGCCGGATTCAGTATCGCGGAGGTTATCATGGTTTACCGTTCATAAAGTAGCCGCCTGGCGGCGTGTTCGTCGGTTTGTTTCTGCTCGTGCCGGCTTTCCTTGCGCTGCCGTTCCTTGAGCGCCCGGGCGGCCAGCGTGGTGTAGGACATTCGCTTGCGCTCGCTGGCTTGCCAACTGCTTCGTTCCTCATCGATACGCCTTTTCGCATCGCGCAAGACTTGCTGTTGGCCGGCAATCGCATCATCGAGCTTGACCAGGAACAGCTGGAAATTGCGGCATTCCATCGCTGTCAGCCCGGCCGCCAGCTTTTCCTGCAGGCGGCCGCCGTATTCGTCGCGGTATTGCAGCAGCAACACGCGCTTTTGCGCAGCCTCGTCCGCAGCGACGATGGCCCGGCCCAGCCGGATTGCGGCTTCGTTGGTTTCTTTCGACGCCAGTTCTCTCAGGGTGTCGATTGCGGAAGGGATGGCCATCTTCAGCCATTGTATTTTTGGCGAGGCCTGGCCCATCACTCGAACAGCGCGGTAAGTTGCCCCAAGCTCTCGGCAACGTCCGCCTGTTCATGGATGTCCTGCTGCAGGAAAGTCTCGATCCGGGAGTGCAGGGCGATCGCCTCATCGAGCACCGGGTCGCTGCCGGCGCTGTAGGCGCCGACGCTGATCAGATCGCGGCTGCGCTGGTAGCGCGAGCTCAGCTGCTTCAAGTGGCGCGTGCGCTTCTGGTGCTCCGCCGTGGTGATGTTGTGCATGGCCCGGCTGATCGATTGTTCAATGTCGATCGCGGGGTAGTGCCCGCTCTCGGCCAGCCTGCGATCGAGGACGATGTGGCCGTCCAGGATCGCGCGCGCGGCGTCCGCGATCGGATCCTGCGGGTCGTCGCCCTCGGTCAGCACGGTATAAAACGCAGTGATCGAGCCGCCGCCGGTTTGGCCGTTACCGGCGCGCTCCACCAGGGCCGGCAGTTTTGCGAATACCGATGGCGGGTAGCCCTTGGTGGCGGGCGGCTCACCGACGGCCAGCGCGATCTCGCGCTGCGCCATGGCGTAACGCGTCAGTGAATCCATGATCAACAGCACATGCTGCCCCTGGTCGCGGAAGTGCTCGGCAATCGTCGTCGCATAAGCGGCGCCTTGCAGGCGCATCAGCGCCGGCGTATCGGCCGGCGCCGCCACGACCACCGAGCGCGCCAGACCGTCCGGCCCGAGGATCTGTTCGATGAATTCCTTCACTTCACGGCCGCGCTCCCCGATCAGCCCGACCACGATCACGTCGGCGCTGGTGTAGCGCGCCATCATGCCGAGCAGGACGCTCTTGCCGACGCCGGAGCCGGCAAACAATCCCATGCGTTGGCCGCGTCCGACCGTCAGCATGCTGTTGATGGCGCGCACGCCGACATCGAGAATATCGGTGATCGGCGCCCGTGACAGCGGGTTGCCGGCACGGACATGAAGTGGCCCGGTGTGAACCGCATTCAGCGGGCCCAGATTATCGAGTGGCCTGCCGGCGCCGTCCAGTACCCGTCCCAGCAATTCCTGGCCGACCGGCAGATGCCGGCCGCGGTCGCTCAAACGGCGCCGTGCATGCGTGACGGTGCCGGGCGGCGGCAGCATTTTTGCGGCATCCGCCGGAAAGACCTGGGCGCCGGGGACGACGCCTTCTGCATCGCTGTGCGGCATCAGCAGCAGCCGGTCATTCTCGAAACCGACGACTTCCGCTTCCAGGCTGGCCCCATGGGCCAGGGGGATGCTGCAGGCGCTGCCAACCGCCAGCTTCAGGCCCACCGCCTCCATGACCAGCCCGGCGACGCGGGTGACGCGCCCCGACACTTGCATCGGCTCCGCGAGCTTGAGCAGTGCGCCGCAATCGCGCAAGTAGGTTTCCCAGCGCGGGCTGGCGCCGGGCAGGGGTGTCATGGCGCCAGCCAGTCCGCGTTCTTGCCCAACGCGCCGGCCAGGCGTTGCCAGCGTGTCGCGGTCGACCCGTCGATCTGGTTGCTGGCGGTTTCGACCCGGCAGCCGCCGCGCTCAAGGTGCGCGTCTTCCACCAGGCGCCAGCCGGCGCTGCTGAGTTCGTTGCCCATCTGGTCCTTGACCAGGCTGGCGTCGTCCGGATGCAGGAACAGCAAGGCCGGCTGCTGCAGGCTCGGCAGATAACGCACGGCCTCGCCGACAATCGGCATGACGAGTTCCGGGCGCACGGCGAGCGCCGATTTCAGCATCGCCTTGGCCAGATCGAGTGCCAGATCCAGTAGTTCTTCGGCCATTTGCTGCTCGGCTTGCGCGACGGCGGAACCGAAACTTGCGGCGATCTGCTGCAACTGGATTTTTTCCTGCGCGGCCTGGGCGCGCCCCTTTTCCAGCCCGGCGGCGTGGCCCGCCGCCAGTCCGGCGGCACGGCCTTGCGCCAGCCCGGCAGTACGGCCCTCCTCCAGCCCGGCGGCGTGGCCTTCCAGCCGTGCCTGTTCGCGGGCGCTCGCCAGTTGTTGCGCGACCGTGACAAGCGATTCCGCAGGGACCGGCGGGGCATCGTCATCAGCCTTGAAGTCACCCGGCCGATCATCATCGAAGGATGCCATTTCCCAGCGCTGGTAGGCCGATTGCGGTTTTTTCGGCAGGGCGCTAGACATAGGCATCGCTGCCCCTTGCGCCTAGCGTGATCTTGCCTTCGTCGGCCATGGTGCGAACGACCTGCATGATGATTTTTTGCTGCGCTTCGACTTCGGACAACAGCACCGGTCCTTTGGCTTCGAGATCTTCACGCATCATTTCGGCGGCGCGTTCCGACATGTTCTTGAATATCTTGTCGCGCAAATCCTGTCCCGCTCCTTTGAGAGCGGTGATCAGCGAATCGGATTCCACCTCGCGCAGGAGGAGCTGGATGTTGCGGTCATCGATGTTCACAATGCTGTCGAAGATGAACATCTCGTCCATGATTTTCTGCGCCATGTCGGCGTCATAATTTTTAAGGGTGTTCATCACCGACGTTTCGTTATCGCCACTCAGGAAGTTGAGGATTTCCGCAGTGGCCTGGATGCCGCCCATCGGTTTTTTGAATCCCTTGTTGCCGGTCAGCAGCCGGGTCAGGGCCTCGTTGAGTTCGTCCAGCGCCGCCGGCTGGACCCCGTCCAGCGTCGCGATACGCAGCACCGCGTCGTTGCGCAGGTTTTCGCTGAAATGGCCCATCACCTCGCACGCATGGTAGGGCTCGAGGTGCACCAGAATGGTCGCGATGATTTGCGGGTGTTCGTTGACGATCAGTTCCGACACCGACTTCGCATCCATCCACTTCAGGCTTTCGATGCCGCCGGTATCGCGCGTACCGAGAATCCGGTTCAGCAGCGAGGCGGCCTTGTCGTCGCCGAGCGCCTTGATGAGGACATTGCGGATGTAGTCGTCCGAGTTCAGGCCGAACGAGGTATTTTGCGCCGTCTCGGAATAGAAATCCTCGAGCACCTCCTCCAGTTCGTCGCTCATCACCGATTTCATCGAGGACATGGAGACGCCCAGCTTTTGCACCTCGCGCGGGTCGAGGTATTTCATGACTTCCGCCGCTTCATCCTCGCCCAGCGCGAGCATCAGGATGGCTGCTTTCTTTATGCCGATCTCACTCAATTCCGCCCACCCATTCCTTGATGACGTTGGCCACTACTTTTGGATCCTGTTTGGCCAGTCGTCGGGCCGCGTCCAGGTTGTCCTGGTAGGTCCGCGGCGGGCTGGGGGCCGCTTCCGGCGCGCTGGCCGGTACCGCTTCGGCTTCCGCTTGCTGATGCGCCACGGTGCCACTGTGGTCGGGCAACGCGACCGGCGCGGCCATGCCATTCGACAGTGTTTTCAGCATCGGCTTCAGCTGCGCAAAGAAAAGGTAGAGCAGCACCAGCGCGGCGACCAGGTACTTGCCAATCGTGATGGCCAGGTCCAGTGCACCGGGGCGTTCCCACAGCGGCACGTCGGCGACCGCCTCCGGCTCGATCCGGGCGAACGGGCTGTTGGCGACACTGAGCGAATCGCCGCGCTCCTGGTTGTAGCCCATGGCTTGCTTGACCAGGTCGGTGATCTGCGTTTTTTCCGAGTCGGTCAGCGGCCTCATCGTCACCTTGCCGGCCTTATCGGTTTCCCGCTTGTAGTTGACGACCACCGCCACCGAGAGGCGCTTGACGCCGCCCATCGGCTGCTGCACATAGCGGATGGTTTTGTCGACTTCATAGTTGACGGTCAGGTCCTTTTGCGTCGGAACCGGAGCCGCCAGCGCGTTTGCGGCCAGCGGCGCGGCGGCGGTCAGCGGCGCCGTCGCCGTCGCCGGCGGCTGGTTGGACAGGGCGCCCGGCACGCCGGCGGCTGGCGTGCGGGCGCCATTTTGCGATTCGCTGGATTGCTGGCTGCGGATCGCCGCCACGTCGGCCGTCTGGTTCGGTTTGTATGTTTCCGCAGCCTGTTCGCTGTGCGAAAAATCGACCTCGGCCGTGGCCTCGGCCCGCACGTTACCGGGGCCGGCAATCGGTGTGATGATGGACTCGACGCGCCTGGCGATATTCTGCTGCAGCTCCTGCACGTATTTCAGCTGCGAAGGATCGAGCACGTTGGCGCCGGCCGGCTTGTCCGGCGACGAGATCAGGCTGCCGCTCTGGTCGACCACCGTGACGTTGCGGGCCGGCAGATCGGGGATGCTGCTGGCGACCAGGTGCACGATGGCGTTGACTTGCGGCTGGTCCAGCGTGCGCCCGGCATGCAGGTTCAGCAGCACCGAGGCGGTCGGTTTCTGCTGGTCGCGCACGAACACCGATGCCTTGGGCAGGGCCAGGTGCACGCGCGCCGTCTGCACCGCCGCGATCGACTGGATCGAGCGTGCCAGTTCGCCTTCCAGCGCGCGCTGGAAATTCACCTGTTCGAGAAACTGGGAAACGCCGAGTTTCTGGTTTTCCATCAACTCGAAGCCGACGCTGCCGCCTTTGGGCAGCCCTTGCGACGCCAGCTTCAGGCGCGCATCGTACACCTGGGCGGCCGGCACCAGAATGGCCGCGCCGCCTTCGGCGAACTTGTAAGGTATGTTCATCTGCTGCAGGGAGGCAACAATCGCACCACCGTCGCGGTCCGAGAAATTCGAGAACAGCACACGGTAGTCCGGTTTCTGGCTCCACATCAGCACCCCTGCCATGACCGCGATGACGGCGGCCACGCCCAGCATCAGGGCTATTTTCCGCGCGCCCGGCGTCCGGACCAGGCTCATGAAGCCCGGCGCCACGGCGATCTCGCCCTCTACCGCCATGAGGTGTCCGCGCCGATGCGGCCGTGAATGGTGAGGGTTGGGTTCAATTGCTTCTCGTCGATTCAGGGGGGGCTTTTCTGCGATTATCCGTGCGCAGCCAAACTTCAATTGCCCGATCAGAGCGTTATTCCGGCCCTTTATCGCAGGGCTGCAGCCGGGTCTGCGTGCTATCGTGGTCCATCACGAATTGGATGGAGTATTGCAGCATGACCGGGATCGATACCAGCAGGATTGAGGCGATGGTGACGCAGTTGAAGGCCGCTGCGGCGCGCTCCCAGGGCGCTGTCAATCCGCTGCAGACGGAAAAAACCGCCGGCAAGGTCGATTTCGCCGATGCGCTGAAGGCCTCGCTGGAGCAGGTCAACAACACGCAGCAGAAAGCCCAGCAACTCGGCCAGCGCTTCGTGCTCGGCGACGACAGCGTGAACCTGTCGGATGTGATGATTTCAATGCAAAAGGCCAGTATTTCATTTCAGGCCACGGTGCAAGTGCGCAACAAGCTGGTTTCCGCCTACCAGGACATGATGAATATGCAGGTGTGACGGGGATTATTCCAGTCCGCTCAGCCTGGCGTTTTGTTCCCTCTCCAGTTTCAGGATATAACGCTGCACCGCGGCCAGCATCGGCCCAGGCAAATCGAGCAACAGGCAGCCCAGGCGGCGAACCGTTTTGCCGTTGGCCAACTTGAGGTTTCGCGAATTCCTGATTTGCACGGCGGTCACGATCCGGCTGGCGCCCGGAAGATCGATCTGGCAGTCTTGGTAGATGCGCCCGATGGTGTCGTCCAGCGTCATTGCCTCATCGAGGATCGCAATGCCGCCGCCGCTCACATTCTGCAAATCCAGGCTGACTGAATCGGCGTTCCCGCCGCTGGCATGCGCAATCCGGATGGTGCAACGGGCGGAAGTCGCAACCGGTGTCGGCACACGACAACTTTCGCGCCGCTGCAAGCGGGTCAGGCTGGCCGGAATTGCCATGCGCAGGGCAGGGCGGTTCTGGTATTGACAAACCTCTGCACGGCTGACGGAAAACCTGATGCGGACACGGTCCGGCACGGTTTCAAACGTAATTTCGCCACGCTCGGCAATTGGCTGGGCTCCAGACGAAGCGGACGAGCCGCTGACGATCAGGCTGCCCTCGGATGCATGCACTGCCAGAATGGCGGTCACCAGGCTTTTTGCACTGCCCTCGAAGTTCATGTGGAGCAGCTGACAGCGCACCGCCAGGCTGTGCAGCAAGACAATGATGTCCTGGTGCGAGTCAATCCGACAGGGCGCCAGCTCGTCGGTTCCCGGGTCGCTATCGGGAATCATTGTTGCGCCGCCTCGATACGATAGAGCCAGGCGAGCAATTCCGCCACGGCACGGTACAGGGCGGGCGGAATGTGCTGGTCCAGTTCGACCTGCATCAGCAGCGCCACCAGCTCCTTGGACTCATGCACGAAGACGCCGTGCTCCCTGGCCCTGGCAATGATCTCTTCGGCAACCATGCCGCGTCCCTTGGCCACCACCTTGGGTGCGGAGTCGCCGGACTGATAGACAATCGCGACGGCGTTCTGCGGCGGTTTAGTCTGGCGCATTCTGTTTCACCAGCAGCGCGTCCAGCGGCAGCCCGGCCGCTTCCAGCGAGGCGGCCAGCTCGGCGCCATGAAGCCGCAGCGAGTGGGCCGCCGCATCGGTCGCGGTCCGTACCTGCACCTGCACATGTCCGTTCGCCAGGCGGATCGTGGCCGCTACCGCGCCCAGTGTCGGCAGCGCAAAATGCACGGTACTCTGCCAGGATGGCGTGGGCTCGTCGGCGTCATTTTCCGGCGCCTGTTCGCTGACTTCCCAGGACAGGGGCTGACCGGGCCAGAGTTCGCCTTGCCACAACACCCGGCGCTGTTCCAGCGCATCGAGTTGCAGGTTGATCAGGCGCGCCGATTCGGGCCCGGGCGTTGCCAGCTGCGCCGCTGCGTCCGGCTCCTGCTGGTCCGGCGTGGCGCTCGCTGCAACCAGCTGCTTCGGAGCGTCCGCTAGCGGCACGTCCCGCACGGCAGGGTCGGGGCTGGGCGCGACCACCGCGCTGTTCGATCCCGGCGTACCCGGCGCGGAGCTCGGCTCTGAGGGTAGGGGTAATAACTGTGAGGTCGGCGTTGAGCTTGGCTGCAAGGCCGGCGACAATTCACCGCTGCCGGCGGCCGTGGCCCTGCCGGCCTCGGTCAGCAAGGGTTTGGCGGTCTGGTTTTGCGGCTCATGCAGCAGCTCCGCCAGTGGGCGGGCGCCCGCGGCCCACTGGCCGAGGTGTGATTCGTAAAACAGTCCGCTGCGCACCAGCGTATTTTGCAAAGCCGTTGCGATCTGCTTTGTGTCGACTGCGGGCGAGGCCAGCAGCGGCGCCTTGCCGACCAGCGCGGCCGGCGCGCTGTCCTGTTGCGCCGTGCGCAGCAGCTTACCGATCAGTCGCCCGGTGCTGCTGAGCGACGTGGTTGACGCGTCGGATGACCGTGCGGGTGCGGCACTCTTTTCCGGCGCCAGCAGGAAAGTCAGGCGCGGCTGCTTTGCGATCAGGGTCAGATCAAGAAAAGCACCCACCTGTGCGCCGGCCGGCAGGCGCATGCGCGCAGTAGCACCGCCGGGGCCGGCATCCGGACTTTTGTCGTTCGGGGAGTTGGCCATCCGCACCATAAAACTGCCATCGTTCAGGCGCGCCAATATTTCGGCCTGGAACTGCTTGCCGATCGCCATCTGGCGCAGGCGGTCAAATGCTTCCTGGCGGGGATCGGCAATCGATGGCGCCGGCCCCAGCGGCTCGACGTAGGCTACAGGCCGGCTGCCACTCGTGATCCGGTCGATGACCATCTCGGCCTCGTCAGTTGCCCGGCGCTGCGCCGTAGGCTCTGGACAGCTTGTGTTCGGCGCCGGCGCTGTTGATCAGCCGCGCCAGCTGGGCCATCCAGGGTTCGGTGATGTCGCGGATCTCGCGGTCATGCGCCAGAATCTGGTGAATGAGCCGTATTTTTTGTTCGTGTACCACGTCGGGCAGAGCGACCGCAGCGCCATGACTCTTGAGGGTTTGCGCATGGCCTGCGCTGTGCGTTTCCAGTGTGCAAAAAACCTCCCAATCACCCGCCCTGGCGGCGACCAGCATCTGGTCCGTGATGTCGGAAATGGCCTGGTAGAGAGAAATGATTTCTTCGCTGCTCATGATGGCCGGGTGCTTAAACAGTGGGACGAGCGGAGTGGAACGAGCGCGGCGCGAGCGCATCGTAGGCCGCTGTTGCCGGGGCGGGCTTGCGGCTGACCTGTGCCTGGCTGCTTGCCGGCGCGGCAATCCCATCCCAGGCCGCTTTCAGTTCCGACAGCAGGCGGTAGACCTCTTGCAGCATCTCCGGCTGGTTTTTCAGGTTGGCCAGCAGCAGTTGGCGGCTCATGTAGTCGTAAAGCGCATCCAGGCTCTCGGCAATGTCGCCCCCGGCCGCCTTGTCCAGGCTGGCGCGCAGGCCGTCGTCGATGATGGCGATGGCCTTGGAGATCGCCTGCCCGCGCTGCGCGATGTCGCCGGCCTGCATGTGCTGCAGGGCAGAAGACACGGCCACCAGCGCGCCCTCGAACAGCATGACGATGAGCTGATGCGGGCTGGCCGCCGTGACACCGGTCTCGATACCGACCCTGGCGTAGGCGTTTGCGCCATTTTTGGCTGATCCGAACATGCTGTGGTTTCCTTATTGGTTCTTGGACAGGTTGGCGAGCTGCTGCGTCAGGAAGTTGCCGGTCGACAGCATGCTGCTGATGGTCACATCCAGCTTGGTGAACTGCGCGCGATAGCGTTTCTCGGTGGCGGCCAGCCGGTCGGTCATGCGGTCCCTGCTTGCAGCAAGGCTTTTCAGCGAGGTATCGATGCCGCCGGTACGCGATGCAATCATGCCAGCGGTGCCGAGCTGGGTATCCATCAGTTTGTCGAACTGATAGGCATAACCTTGCGAGTAGTTCACCGTGCCACGGCTGCCGGTAGCGCCGCCGCTGACCTTCACCTGCAGTCCCTCCGCCGCATTGCCGGTGGCGCCGGTGAGTGTTTGTCCGGTGCCGGTCGCCGCCACGCCGTTGATCGTGCCCGCGACATCCAGGCCGTCCGTGACCACGGCCGCCGCGCCCATCAGGCTGCTCATGCCGTTGCCGCCGCTGATGCTGGCTTTCGATGCCGAGCCATAACGAGTGGAGGTGAGGGTCAGCACGCCGGCCGCTTCAGTCACCGTCACCGACGAGCCGGCAGCAACGAAGCCCTCGGCGCCGTTGATTTTCGACTGTACTTCGGCGGCCAGCGCGGCCGCGCTGGCATAGGTGCCCGGCGCCAGCGTCACCGTCGCGCTGACGCCGTCGAGCAGCACCTGCAGGGTGTCGTTGCTGCCGGCGGTGATCGTCAGGCCGGCCGCTGCCGAGCCGACCGACTTGCCGCTGCTGGCCAATTGGGTGACCTCCAGCTTGTAGGCGCCAGGCACGGTCTTGACTGACGCGCTGGTGTAGCTGGCCAGGCTGTCGCTGGCCTTGCCGGCGGCGGCGAACAGGGCGGCAATGTCGCTGAAATTCTTGTCGATCGCGCCTTGCAGTTTGCTGTTGTCCAGCGCCAGCAGGCCGTCTTTTTGCAGGCTGACCCCCACCTGGGACAGCAGCGTGAAAGCGCCGGCGCCGCCAGCAACCGGTGCCGACAGGACACTGCGCACTTGGGCCTCGATCGCGCGCACCGAGGACTCGCCGTTCAGGATGGCGGCCCGCCTGGTGTCCGGGTCGTAGGCGACCGCTTCCTTGAATATTTTGCTGATGTCGTTGTAGGCCTTGACGAAGGCCTCCACCCCGGCCGTCACCGCTGCGGTGTCGCGCGCCACGGTGATGTTGGTCGGGCTGCCGCTGTTGGTCTTCGCCAGATTCAGGGTGACGCCCTGGATCACATCGCTGATGGTGTTGGTTGCCTTGGAAACCGCGATGCCGTCGACCTTGAACTCGGCATTGCGGGCACTGAGCTTTTCGGCGAGGGCCTGGCCGGTGTTGTCGGCCGGGTTGTGGCTGAGCAGGCTGGAGAGGGTCGCGTCGCCCGCCACCGATAGCTTCAGACTCTGGGTCTGGCCGGTGGCTTTCGCCGACAACACCAGCCGGTAGGGGGAGCTGCCGCCGTCGTTGACGATGCTGGCGCTGACCCCGATGTCGGCCTTGTTGATCGCATCGCGGATGCCCGACAGCGAATTGTTGCTCGCGTCGATGGTGACGGTCTTCACGCCGCTGCCGTTGCTGGTGAAAGCCGCTCCGGTGTATTTGCCGGTCACGCTGTCGAAAGTGCCGCCGGCAATGGTGCCGAAGTCGAAGCTCAGGGTGGTGGCGGCGCCCGCGCCAATCGCGCTGGTGCTGCTGGCCTGGCCGGCGGTAGCCAGTTTTTGCGCTTGGGCGAGTTGTGTCACTTCCAGCGCGTAGGTTCCGGCGACGGCGGTGGCCGTGGCGCTGGCGGTCGCAATGGCGGTATCCGCCGGGGTGACGCGCATGCCCTGGAACTTGCTGATGTCGGACAGGCTGCGCACCGCGGTCTGAAACTGCGACAGCGCGCCCTTGAGCGTGCCGAAACCGGACAGCTTGGCCTGGAAGCTGGCTTCTTTCCTGGCCAGTGCCGTGAGCGGCTGCCGCTCAATGGCCATCAGCTGGCTGACGATGCTGTTGACGTCCAGGTTGGAGCCGATGCCCGGGGATGAAATTGCCACTTGCGTCTCCTGCGAAAAACGACCTGTTTCTAATGTACCGCCCGCCGCACCAGGTCGAACCCGACTCGAGAAGGGGATTTACCGCTCTGTTCAGGTCATCGGGTACTTGCCGTGCAGTCGGCTATTGAATGATTGACACTCAGGCTTGTTGCCTGATCAGCTTGCCGAGCACCTGGTCCAGTGTTTTGGCGATCTCCAGCACTTCCGCCGACGGTATCTGGCGGATCAGTTCCCGCGTTTCCAGGTCGATAACCCGGACCACCGGTCGCTGGCTGTTTGCATCAATGGTGAATTCCAGACCATTCGTCAGCGACTGCATGGATTGGTTGATGTCCTGGACCGCCTGCTTGACTTCCTCCACGGAAATCGCCGGCGCCGCTCGCTGCACTGCGTCCACGGTTTGCACCGCCACGGGCGGCGCCGGCGTAGCCACCTGCGCGGCGCCGGCTGGCTTGGGGTCTATTGCCCGGTAAGGGTTGAGGGCAGGGCTGCCGCTTGCTGCGATATCCATGATGTTTCTCCATCCAAGGGCTTCGGCCAAAATTCCCCGGCCGAACACCTCGGGCCGGGGAACGGTCATGTCAATCTACTGATTAACCGCGCAGCAGGGCCAAGACGCCGTTCGGCAGCGAGTTGGCTTGCGCCAGCATCGCGGTACCGGCTTGTTGCAGGATCTGGCCGCGTGTCAGGTTGGCTGTTTCCGCAGCGAAGTCGGTATCCAGAATACGGCTGCGTGCGCCGGTCAGGTTCTCGGCCGTCGTTTGCAGGTTGGCAATCGTCGATTCGAAGCGGCTCTGGATCGCGCCGAAGGTGCTGCGCAGGGTGCTCACCGAGTTCAGCGCGGCATCGAGGCGGCTCATGGCATCGACGGCGCCGTTGACGCTGAGCACGTTGACGCTGGTCAGGGTGGTCGAGTCCACGGCGTAGGTTTGCGCGGCAAATCCGAACTTGGCGACGTCGGCACCGGCCAGCGTCAGCGCCGAGGTGGACTTCAGGGTGATGGAACCCAGGCTCGTCGTCGCCGTGCCGACGTTGTCGGCGGCGATGTTGGTGTTGAGGCCGGTACCCGTACCGCCGGTGCCCGCCGTCACGGTTTCGCTCACGGTGATGTTGCGGGCGTCCACCGAGCTCATGGTGATCTTGCCGGTGGTGGCATCTTTCGTGGCCGACACGCCGGTGGTGGCGGAATTCGCATTGATCGCCGAGACCACGGTATCAGCTGTGATCACAGCGCTGGCGGTGGTGTTGTTGATGACCGTCGTGCCGTTGACCACCAGGGTGTAGGCGGGGGCGCCCGTGCCGTTGGTGACCGTGCTGAAGGCCACCGTTTCCGTGACGGAGTTGCTGGCGCTGGCGGTCACGCCGGAGACGCCGGAAGCATTGATCGCCGCCAGCTTGGCAAAGGCGCTGGTGCCGTCCATGGCGGTGGTTGCGCCGGCGTTGGCGCCGACACCTGCAAAAGATGACGAAGCGCCGACTGCGACCGCGTTGCCGTTGCCGACCTGGATGGTGAAGGCGCCGGCAGCCGAAGCAGAGTTGGTGACCACGGCACCCGCGGCCGTGGAGATCTGGCCCATCTGGTTGGCCTTGACGCCCGAGGACAGATTCACCGAAATCGTCTCGCCGGCATTGGCGCCGACCTGGAAGGCGGCGGTGCCGAAGCTGCCGTCGAGCACCCGGGTGCCGTTGAACGAGGTCTGCGAGGAAATCCGGTCGATTTCCGCGATGCGCTGCTGCACTTCCTGGTCCAGGGCAGCGCGGTCGGCGGCATTGTTGGTGGCGTTGGCGGATTGGACGGCCAGTTCGCGGATGCGCTGCAGGTTGTTGGTGACTTCGGACAGCGCGCCTTCAGCGGTTTGCGCCAGCGAGATGCCGTCGTTGGCATTGCGCGAGGCCTGGTTCAGGCCGCGGATCTGCGTGCTCATCTTCTCGGAAATCGCCAGGCCGGCGGCGTCGTCCTTGGCACTGTTGATGCGCAGGCCGGAGGACAGGCGCTGCAGCGAGGTGGCCAACTGCGATTGCGAGGTGTTGAGGTTGCGCTGCGCATTGAGCGAAGCGATGTTGGTGTTGATGACTGCTGCCATGAGGATTCTCCTACGGTGGTACGGGGTTAAAGGAACTTCGGCTCAAGAGCCGCCAACATTGGCCGCCTTGGTTTGCAGACCGCTGTTGGTTCTATTAACGGGCGCTGCTGGTGAAAGTTGAGAGCCCTTGTGGTTTTTTTCTGCCAAGCCCTGAAGCCGATGCCGGGAACCCCTTGGTATCGGCGCTCATTTTGAAAACTTTAATCCAAATGGGGCTTGCTGCCTGGCGCGTCGCAAGGTCCGGTGCGAGTGGTGTATCATTTTTGATGCCCAAGAAACAGAGTGATGATTCCTGGCTTTCTTGAAGGTGCAACTTCATCCTCTCTATTTATAGTTTCCAGTGGGAAGCCTGCTGTCTGCGCTGTTGACAAAGACGGGGATACCTTGTTCTCACAACCTGGCTCTAAAGATTGATACCCGAAAATAGATATCTTTTCAGGGCACCGCTGCTCGACCCCAAACAACATGTCATCGGCTACAGGCTGGCATGGCAAAAAAACGGACCCGGCAGCGACATCTCCGATGCGGCGGATTCGCAGCAACTGCTGGCCTTCGTCGCCGGGCATGTCGATGAAATCAAGTCCGGCTTGTTTTTTCTGGATGCGAACCCTGCGCTTTTGTCGGCGCAAGTGTTGCAGACCCTCTCACCCGAAAATACCGTGCTGGTGCTGGGCCGGGACGGGCTGCTTGATGCCGTCGATGTGGATTCAGCCAAGTCATTGCACCAGCGGGGCTTTGTTTTGGCGCTTCGTGATGCAGACCTTGCCTTTCTGAGGGCCAACGAGGCGCCGCTTTCTTGCCTCACCTACGTTTTGGTTGGCGCTGGCCATCCGGACCTGACCGAGATCAGCAAGTTCGCCCGGCACCGACGGCCGCCTTTTTGTGTGGTGGCGGACAAAATCCCGGACTGGCAGGCGTTCGATGCCTGCGCCAGCCTGGGGGTTTGTGGGGTTTTTGAAAATCTCTGTTTGGCGCCGCATGCGATGAGTCCGTCGGTGAAGTTGGGACCGCAAGCGCGACAGATTCTTCAGCTGATGCAAATGGTTCAGGGGGATGCCGACATACGCAACCTGGAAAAAGTCCTGAAAAGTGACGTCGCTCTTGCATACAAGTTGCTCCGTTACATCAATTCCGCCGGTTTTGGCCTGCAGGTCGAAATCGAGTCGCCGCGTCATGCGGTGGCGATGCTGGGTTATTCGCCGCTGTTTCGCTGGCTCTTGCTGTTGCTGGCAAGGACCAACAGCACGGTTTTTTCACCCGCATTGATGCAAGCCGCCATGGTTCGCGGGCGCTTTGCAGAACTGCTCGGCCAGGGCTTTCTTTCCAGGAAAGAAGCGGACAACCTGTTTGTCGTCGGCATGTTTTCGTTCCTTGATCACCTGCTGGGAATTCCGATACAGGAGGTGCTCAGTCAGCTGGTATTGCCGGAGCCGGTGGTGCAGGCTCTGCGCTCGCGTGAAGGCGTGTACGGCCAGGTTTTGGCACTCGCGGAGGCCAGCGAGCGAGAGGGCGGTGGCGCGGCGGATTTTGCAGAGGCCTTGTCCATGACGGCCACGCAAGTGAACCAGGCGCACTTGTCGGCGCTGGCTTGGGTGCAGAACATCAAACTTTAGTTCTAGATTCTGTCGGACTCAATCACAAGGGGGAGCGGCTACACGCGCAGCCGCGTGGTCGGTCAGTTGATCTGGCAGGTTCAAGTGCTCAATCAAGTGCTAAAGTTTTCCGGCGAGCTGCCGCTAATACTTGAAGGCGCCAAATTTTACCGGTTCGGCCAACGAATGACCCGCATGGAGTGCGCGACAGCGTTGCTGAAATTGCCGCTGGTCGACACTGGATGATTGAGATTCAATGATGCAAAATTTAACGGCTTCCCCTCGGTTCATGACTTCATTTTTCCAATGGGGAGGTTGTCTCACGGGCTTAACCGGTGCCTCACTGGTTGCTGTCCAATTACCATATTCAAGATGGGGATTTGTCTTTTTTCTCGTATCCAATATTTGCTTTTTTTTATATGGCTACCTGATACGGGCAAACGGACTATATATAGCCCAAATCGGGTTATCTATAACCAGCATCCTCGGCATTTTTAATTATTTTTTTGACGGCCTTGGCAATAGATTGGTGGCGTCATTGCTTCTTGCCATCAATAGTGGGAGCAGTTTTCAATAGTGGATCTTTAGCTGGGGGGCATCCAAGGCGGAAGTGTCGACCCTGTCGCCTCAACGGCCCGATATCTTTGCGCGTCAATTTAATTCTTTGTTTCCTTCTGGTTTTTATGGCCGAGCACCAAACTTTTCTATCGTCAGTTCAGGCAATCCGGAAATGATTGACCAAAAAGCGCAGATTCTGATCGTTGAAGACGATCCCATCAGCAGAACGCTGATAGGAACCTTGCTCAAGCAGGAGGGATACAGTGTCTTCACTGCCGACTGCGGGGAAGAGGCATTGGCCATCACGGCGCAAAATGCACCCGACCTGATCCTGCTCGACATCCTGATGCCTGGCATGGATGGCTACCAGGTGGCCACAAAACTGAAGGCAGATCCGGCGACCAAGAACATCCCGATCATCATGATCACTGCTTTGGACGACCGTCAGGCGATGTATCAGGGGCTGGAGGCCGGCGCGCAGGACTTCCTCACCAAACCGGTGGATCGTGCCGAGTTGCGCATGCGGGTCGCCAACATGCTGCGCATGAAGCAATACAGCGACTTTATCGCCAACCATAATCGCTCTCTCGAACAGGATGTGCGGGAGCGCACGGCGCACTTGCGCGACAGTGAAGCGCGTATTCGCGTGATCCTCGACAGCGTTGATGAGGCCATCATCACGATGAACGAGCAGGGGGCGATTGAAACCTTTAACCCGGCTGCAGAAACGATATTTGGCCATGCCATCACCGAGATGATCGGAAGGCATGTCAGCCAGCTGATACCGGCTCTGATCCGAATTGAGCATGATGACAGCCCTGCATCTTCCTGGCGTGCGGGCGAGTCCAGGCTTCTTGGAGGGGGCGCGGAGCTGGTCGGCGTGCGCAAGGACGGCGTGCATTTTCCGCTGGAAATCAAAACCAAGGATCTCCACACCGACGCGGGGCGTCTTTTTATCGTGTCCGCACGGGATATCAGCGCGCGCAAGAACTTCGAAACACAGCTGCAATACCAGGCAAGCCATGACGCCCTGACCGGGCTGGCCAATCGCAGCTTGTTGTATGAACGTTTGCGCCAGGCGATTGGCGATGCCGACCGCGGCGCGCACCCGGTATGGGTGCTTTTTCTCGACCTTGACCGTTTCAAGTTCGTCAATGACAGTCGCGGCCACAAGATTGGCGACCAGCTGATCAAGCGGGTTGCCGCGCGCCTGCAGTCTGCCTTGCGGAATACCGACAGCGCGGCGCGGTTCGGCGATTCCGAATTCGTGTTGATCCTGCCCGGGCGTACCGACGGCACCGATGGCAAAGGAGGAGAATCGATAGCCGACGCCGTGCAACATCTCATCGAGGCTGTTTCGGAGCCGCTAACGGTTGAGGGCTACGATTTCTTCCTGGCGTGCAGTGTTGGGCTGGCGGCGTATCCGGCTAGTGCGGACGATCCCGAAAAATTGGTGGAACGTGCCGACATGGCGATGTTACGCGCCAAGCAAATGGGGCGCAACAATTTCCAGTTCTTTTCCAGCGACATGAACGCGGCCTTCATCGAGCGCGTCACGCTCGAAAGCGCACTGCGCCTGGCCATTCCCAATCATCAGCTGGATCTGGTTTACCGGCCACAAGTTGATCTGCAGACGGGGCGGATTGCCGGGATCGAGGCATTGCTGCGATGGCAGCATCCCGAATGGGGCGTGATACTTCCCGATCGATTTATTCCAATTGCCGAAGAATCGGGCTTGATCCTGAGCATCGGCGAGTGGGTACTGCGCCAGGCCTGCCTGGATATGCGGACATGGCTTGACGCCGGCTGCAGTGTCCCGCGGGTCGCCGTCAACGTCTCGTCCAGCGAGTTCCGTGATCCTCTGCTGCTGCAGAAAATCGAAAGCGCGCTCTCGGGAATGCGGGTTGAACCGAGCCTGCTTTCCTTTGAGATAGCAGAAGGTGTGCTGATGAGCGATTCGCAATTTACCGCGGATACGCTGGGGCAAGTCAAGGCGCTGGGGATCACCCTGACGCTGGACAACTTCGGCACCGGCTATTCATCGCTCAGTTTCCTCAAGCAGTTTCCGCTGGATACCGTCAAGATCGATGCGTCATTCATCAAGAACATCACCACCGACAACAATGATGTGGCGATATCCAACGCCATGATCTCGATGGCGCACAGTCTTGGCATCAGGGTGATGGCCGAAGGTGTTGACACCGAAGCGCAGTGCGACTTCCTGCGCCAGAACATGTGCGATGAAATACAAGGGGACTTCTTTTCAAAACCGCTGGGGCCGGCGGATATTGCCGCCTTGCTGTTGGCGGACCGGCGCTTGCCGGCGCATCTCTTGCGCCTGAAAAAGCGCTCGCGAACCTTGCTTCTGGTGGATGACGAGCCGAACATGCTGTTCGCACTGAAGCGGCTGTTGCGTCGCAATGACTGCGAGATTTTGCTTGCCAACAGCGCAGAAGAGGGCTTGGACATGATGGCGCGCCATCATGTCGATGTCATCCTGTCGGATGAGCGCATGCCGGGCATGAATGGCGTCCAGTTCCTGCGCACGGCGAAGGAACGTCATCCGGATACGGTCCGGATCGTCCTGTCGGGCTACACCGAATTGGAGTCCGTCACCAATGCGATCAATGAGGGCGCGGTTTACCGTTTCCTCACCAAGCCGTGGGAGGACAGTCTGTTGAAAAAGCACGTCGAAGAAGCTTTTCAGTACAAGGAAAAGGAAGACGAAAACCGGCGTCTGAACCTCCTGGTCCGAACCGCGAATCAGGAACTGGCCATGGCCAACAGGCAACTGGAGGCGAGTGTCAACCAGAAGCTGCACCCCATGCCGCCCATCACGCGGCCACGAATTGCCTTGAATGATGACAGGGGTTGCGCTCATCAGGTCGATCCTCCCGCATGAGACGGGACAGATTCAGTCAGAAACGATATTTTTAACCACCATGATCGGAAATCACCATGAAAATCTTACGCCGTCTGTTCCTTGCACAATGCGTCCTGCTCGCCGCAGCTTTTGGGCATCCCTCTTTCGCCGCTGACAAACCTGCGGGCAAACCGATCCTGATCCTGACCGGCAAGATCAGCCAAAAAAATGATGGCGACCGCTATGTTTTTGATATGGCCATGCTGGAGAAACTTCCGCAGCACAGCTTCACCACCAAAACGCCATGGTTCAAGGAGCCGGTCAAGTTTACCGGCCCGTTGCTGCGAGATGTGCTGACTGCAGCGGGTGCCTCTGGCGAGACCCTGACGGCTTTTGCACTGAACGACTATAAAACCGAAATCCCCGCCAAGGATGCCAGCCTCAACGTGATCGTGGCTCGCCTCATGGACGACAAGACAATGCCGGTCCGTGAAAAAGGGCCTTTGTTCATCATTTATCCCTACGACCAAAATAAAGATCTTCAGACCAAGATTTACTACTCCCGTGCTGCATGGCAGCTTAAGGCAATCGAGATCAAGTAATCTTGAAGGCGCTTTATGCATTTCAGTGAAAATTTCCATTGAAGGGCATCCCTTGAAGCCGGGTCTGGCGGCGGGTAAAGCTGCGTGCAAAACAACAAACAGGCGCTGCGCATCGTGAAAGACACCCCTGGACACCGGTCCGTTTGAGACCCGCATCGTGGCCAGGCCAGCGCAACGCGCCGGGGTGCGCGCCATTGCAATGGACAGGTTAGCCCCTTCAATGGGAACCCCCGCTGAATTGCGCGAAGAGCCCTCTTAAATACGCGATTCGGGAGCACTATGAAGGACGTGAACCGTGGCCAACGCTGGCTGATTGTGATCAGCGCAACGCTGCTCCTTGTTTTTTCAGCGGTGCTCTACATTCAGTTTCATCAGAGCCGCTTGCTCAGCAATACCTTGCGGATGGAGGAAGACAATCTTGCATGGAGTTTTTTCCAGCTGGAGACCGAGTCCCTGCGCCTGCGTGAAGCTTTGCTCGATGAGCTCAACCAACCGGAAGCTATCGATCGGGACAAGCTGCAGCTTCGATTCGATATATTTTTTAGTCGCTTTGGGGTCGTGATGGACGGCCGCGGCGCCGCCTTGTTGGCAAGCTACGAGCAGTTCGATTCGACCGTGGCGTTGTTACGTGTTTTTTTTGGCGCCACGGAATCTTATTTTTCCGAAAATGCCGCCACCACGCGGGACGCCCAGGCGATGCGGACTATGTTTCAGGGCCTGGAGCAGTTGCGCGATCCGCTGCGCGAGTTATCGCTCGCCGCAAACGGCATGACAGGGGCACGTGCCGAGGCCAGAGCCCATGAAGTGCAGCGGCAGATCGCTATCAGCACCGGCTTGATTTTGTTCCAGTCCGCGCTGACTTTGCTGTTTTCCATCATCGTCATCCGTCAAATTCGCCAGCTGGAGGCACGCCGGATCGACTTGGGAGCATTGGCCGGCCAGCTTGAACAATCGAACCGGGCATTGCACGAACGTGCGAACGCGTTGACCGTGGCACTGGGGCGCGCCGATCGGAGTTTTTCCGAGCTTTCCAGCTACATTCAGGCGATCGACCAGCACGCCCTTGTCAGCATCACCGATGGTGCCGGGCTCATCACCCAGGTGAACGACAAATTTATTGCAACCTGCGGCTACAGCCGGGAGGAACTGCTCGGTCAGGACCATCGCTTGCTCAATTCCGGATTGCATGACAAAGCCTTCATGGCCGAGCTGTGGGATACGCTCGCCCGCAACGATGTCTGGCGGGGCGAATTCTGCAATCGGACCAAGCTGGGCACCCTGATCTGGAGCGACTGCGCCATCGTGCCGCTGCAAAACTCGCATCAGAGTGAGGCGCGTTTCATTTCGGTCAGTATTGATATCACCGAGCGCAAGGCAATCGAAACCGAACTGCTGAGCGCCATGCGCTTGGCCGAGGCTGCGAATCGTGCCAAAAGTGAATTCCTCGCCAATATGAGTCATGAAATCCGTACGCCGATGAACGGTATCCTTGGCATGACCGAGCTGGCGATAGCCACGGAAAACAAACAGGACCAGCACGACTATTTAAGGCTGGTGAAGTCCTCGGCCGATTCGCTGCTGATAATCGTCAACGACATCCTCGACTTCTCCAAAATCGAGGCCGGCCAGATGACCCTGGAACACATTCCGTTCACCCTGCAGGATGTCTTGCCCGACATCATCAAATCCACCGCTGTGCGTATGGACCACAAGGACGTGGAGTTGCTGCATGAAATCCACCCCGCGGTGCCACATCAACTTGTCGGCGACCCGGAACGCCTGCGCCAGATTGTCCTTAATCTGTTGGGCAACGCGGTCAAATTCACGGCGCGGGGAGAAATCGTTCTTGCCGTTATTCTGGAACCCTCGCCGGAGGGCGAAACTGTTCTGCATTTTTCGGTTCGGGATACCGGCATCGGGATACCCCAAAACAAACAGGAAAGCATCTTCGACGCCTTTTCCCAGGCCGACGGCTCGACCACGCGAAAATACGGCGGCACCGGGTTGGGGCTGTCGATTTGCTCCCGGCTGGTGGGGTTGATGGGCGGAAAAATCTGGCTGGACAGCGAGCCTGGCGCGGGCAGCACCTTCCATTTCACCGCCCGCTTTGGGCTGGGAGCAGATGCAGAATCCGTCGCCGGCCCTCCTGGACTGGACAGCTTGCCGGTGCTGATCGTGGACGACAACGCGACCCATCGCCGTATCCTGAGCGACAGCTTGCGCCGCTGGAATATGCACCCGATCGCCGTCGACAGCGGCGAGCAGGCGCTGGCGGCTCTTGCCAGCGCCAGGGCGCAAGGGGGAGGGGCTGCTCTGCTGTTACTGGATGAAAAAATGCCGGTGATGGATGGTGTCACCACGGCCAAGCGAATCCGCGGCAATGCCGATCTGGACGGCACCATCATCATCATGATGACGTCGAGCCCAACCGCGGTGGCCGCCGCGCACAGGCGCGAATTGGGAATTGCCGCCTTCCTGACCAAACCCGTCACACAGTCTGGCTTGTTGGAGGCGATCCAGGCTGCACTCGGCATGGAGAACGATAACGCGCAACGCTTGGCGACATCCGCGGTTCAATCCGAAACAACAGTCCGCCTGGCCATCCTGCTGGTGGAAGATAACGCCATCAATCAGCAACTGGCCATCGTACTGCTTGAAAAAGCCGGGCACCACGTCACCGTGGCGGAAAATGGGTGCGAGGCGCTGAAGGCGCTGGAGCGTGACAATTACGATCTGGTGCTGATGGATATGCAAATGCCGGAAATGGGGGGCATTGAGGCCACCCTGCACGTCCGGGAAAATGAGCGCCGGCTTGGCGGTCACATTCCTATTATCGCCATGACCGCCAATGCCATGGACGATGACCGGGAACGCTGCCTCGCAGCTGGCATGGACGACTATGTTTCAAAGCCGATCACTTCCGCCAGGCTGTTTGCCGCCATTGACGCTGTGGTGCGCACCCGGCACCTCGGCAGACCAGGGTCGGAGCGCAAGTTGCCTGATGGGCCTGATGGCAAGTTGCCAGTGAACGGCTTCGACTATGCTGCGGCGATCGCGCAATCGGATGCTGAAATACTGGCCATCATAGGCGCCATGACGGTGGAGGCCATCCCCCAAAATTTGTCTTCCATCGAGAATGCGCTGTTGCAAGGTGGCGAGGAGGAAATCAGACGCGCCGCGCACACCTTGAAGGGGGCGCTTCGCTACTTCGGCGCCAAGCCGGCGGTCGAATGGGCAAGAAAAATGGAGGTGCATGCCGCAGAAGGACAAATTGATGCGGCGCGCAGCTGTTTCAAGCCACTACAGGAAGAACTGGAAAAATTTCAGCCGGTCGCGGCGGCCGTCTTCAGCGCACCCAAGGGCTGATCGGATGTAACGCGCGCCGATGACCGCTGACCTTGTCCGCAGGATTTTTGCGGATCAATAAAACAATACGGATTGGAAATTCATGGATTTTTTTAAAAAATACGGGGGCTGGCCAATTTCGCTGCTCCTTCCTCTACTGGGCATCCGCGGCGGTGCCGCTGAGGTTCAACCACACCCAGAAAGAAAACCCATGGTTTCCCCAGCGCCTTCTGATGCTGTTTCTGTTTCCAAAAAGATACGCGAGCGCATCATGGAAGCCGGGGTTCGGTTTCACGCCAACGACAATATTGCCGACTTCATCAAGCCCGGCGAAATGGAAGCCCTGTTAACCGAAGTGCAAGCAAAGCTGCACGACGTCCTGCACAGTCTGGTGATCGATACCGACAGCGATCACAACACGAACGAAACGGGACGCCGGGTTGCCAAGATGTTCCTCCATGAAGTCTTTCGGGGCCGGTATGTTCCCATGCCGTCGTTAACAGAATTCCCGAACGCGTCACGTTTGAACGAGCTGATGATTATCGGGCCGATCACCATACGCAGCGCCTGTTCGCATCATCTTTGCCCGATCATGGGGCGAGTGTGGGTGGGGGTCATGCCCGATGAACATTCCAATTTGATCGGATTGTCGAAATATGCACGCATCGCCGACTGGATCATGAACCGACCGCAAATTCAGGAAGAAGCGGTGGTGCAATTGGCTGATGTGTTGCAAGACAAGATGCAGACGGATGGACTGGCCATCGTGATGGAGGCCGACCATTTTTGCATGCATTGGCGCGGCGTAAGAGATACAGGCGCAAAAATGACCACCAGCGTGATGCGCGGCAAATTTTTGACCGATGCAAGCTTGCGACGTGAGTTTCTGTCGCTGCTCAGCGGAAAATAAACTGGCGCTTCGCGCATTTCAGTACAGTAAGATTTTCCCTTGCGCCGGGGGGAACGCTCGTTCAGGCAACGGATACGCCTGGAGGTCGTCGACTCGGCCATGATGCCGCGCAAGGTCACAGTCTTCCCCACGTCAGACGCCGAGTTTAGCGTCCGGATCAGTGAGCCAGGCAGCCATGCAACATTCTTTTTTTGTTATCTCCAGAATCAGCGAAGGTGGCCCAGGGGTCAGCTCGAGGGCGCGGCACGCAGGCCACAGTACGCGCACAAAACCGTAATCCTCATGTCAAATTCAATTGTGTAATACTTTTCACTAAATATGATGATATCGACAAATTCAAGCAAACAATGATAAATTCGCGTTAACTTGTGTATCATTGGTAAAACGGCAATGGCTGGTTTTACATAGAGGGTTTGAAGCATGAACGTCGACGATATGAAGGCCGAAATTCGTGATGCCAATCTCAGCTACCTGATGCTCGCGCAGCAGATGATCCGTTCCGATAAGGCCGCAGCTACTTTTCGGCTGGGGGTCAGTCTGGCAATCGCCGATCTGCTGGAGCGGCTCAGCAATGCACAGCTGTTGAAGCTGGCAAGCACCAGCATGATGCTGGCCAGGTTCCGCTTCGATGATGGCGCCATCCTCGGCATGCTGACCGACCACGGCAAAGACTCTGCGCTGGCCCGGTCCCACGCGGCGATTCTGATGACAGGCCACACGGTCGAAGACATTGTTTGACGGTCTCGAATGATTGCCCATCACCAAGAAAGCGCCGAATGACCAAGAAAAGCGTGGTGGCGGAATCCCGGGACATCCAGCTGGCGATTGAAATGATCAATCTCGGCGCTCGTCTGCAACTGCTGGAGTCGGAAACCTGGCTTTCCCGCGAACGCCTGTTGAATTTGTACAAAGAACTCAAGGGCGTTTCACCGCCGAAAGGCCTGCTGCCATTTTCGGTTGACTGGTTCATCACCTGGCAGCCCAACATACATGCTTCTTTCTTTATGGGCATTTACAAGTATCTGCTTGCACAGGCCCAGATTTCCGGGATTGAGGCCATCTTGAAGGCTTACAAACTTTACCTTGAGCAGATGGGGCCGGGTCCGGGCGAAGAGCCGGTGCTTTCGCTGACGCGCGCCTGGACCCTGGTCCGTTTCTTTAGCAGCAAGATGTTGACGAGCGCTCATTGTGGCGCGTGCGGCGGCGCATTTGTGGTTAATCCGCTGGAAGTGCGCAGCAAGTACATCTGCGGCCTGTGCCATATGCCTTCGAGGGCAGGGAAAACCAGAAAAGCCAGGGAAGAAGCTGATCACGCCGTCGCGGCAGGGCTGGTCTGAATCCACGCGGCCGGTCATTGCGCTTTGTGCCAGCCGTTGAAGCCTTGGTACTGCATGGCGTGGCATTTGTGATGGTGCTGATGGTCTGTGGCCGCTGGCTGGCTGGCGTATCGGTACCGCTTGAAGCCGCTGCGCTGCTTCAGGGCGCATTGGCAGCGGCACTCTCGCACTGGCGAGGCCTTGCGCCGTGGTGGCTGCCGATCCAGTTCCTGTTTCCGATCGCGTCGATGGCGCTGCTGTCGCTTGATCTGCCACCCGGTCTTTTCCTCGTCGTATTCGTTTTACTTCTGGGCCTGTACTGGAGCACGTTCCGCACCCAGGTTCCGTTCTATCCGTCCGGCCCGGCCGTCTGGGAAGCCGTGGCCGGCTTGCTGCCGCAGCACCAGGCGATTCGGTTCGTCGATGTGGGCAGCGGCGTGGGTGGCCTGGTGCTGGATCTGGCCGGACGCCGGCCGGAAAGCACGTTTGTCGGGATCGAAGTGGCACCGCTGCCCTGGCTGGCCAGTTTCCTGCGCACACGCAGCCGGCGCAGCAGCGGCCGCTTCATCCGGGGAGATTATTTCAGCCTGGATTTTGCCCGGTATGACGTTGTGTTCGCCTATCTGTCACCCGCCGCGATGCCGGCGCTCAGGGACAAGGCGAAAGCGGAAATGCGGTCCGGCACGCTGCTTCTCAGTTACGAGTTTTCGATCCCGGGCATGGCGCCAGATGACATCACATGGCCCGACCCCGGCGGACCTGCGCTCTACAGCTGGCGCATGTAGGCAACGCCTGGCACAGCTTGCGCCGGCGCCGAAGCCTGCCCTTGTCCTGGTTAAAGTTTTCGTGCTGCTTGCCGTAAATCGAATGAAGACCATCTTTCATGCCATTGCTCGGCCATTTGCGGCAGCAAACGGCTTGTTATATTAATTGGTAAACAGAGGGCCGCTAACCGTGGCGGGTCCTCTTTACGAGTGGAGTGAGCGCGTTTGTTAGTCATCCTTGGATATGTTGCCGTCACGCTTTCGGTCTTTGGCGGTTTCCTGCTGGCGGGCGGGCATTTGGCGGCGCTCCTGCAACCGATCGAGTTTCTGATGATCGGTGGTGCCGCAGTGGGCGCTTTTTTGGTCGGCAACAATCTGGCTGCGATCAAGGCCACGCTCAAAGCGCTGCCGACTGTTTTCAAAGGGGCCAGGTACACCAAGGCGCTGTACATGGAGCTGATGTCCCTGCTGTTTGAAATACTGACCAAGGTGCGCAAAGAAGGACTGATGTCGATTGAAGGGGAAATCGAAAAGCCGGAGGAAAGTCCGATCTTCAGCAAGTATCCGGGCGTGATGGGCGAGCCTCACACGCTCGAATTCATTGTCGATTATTTGCGTCTCATGGTGTCCGGCAACATGGATGCGTTTCAGATTGAAAACCTGATGGATAACGAAATCGAGACCCACCACAGCGAGGGTGAAGTACCCGTGCACTGCATCGCCAAGATGGGCGATGCCATGCCGGCCTTCGGCATTGTGGCGGCGGTGATGGGTGTCGTTCACACCATGGAGTCGGTTGGTTTGCCGCCGGCGGAGCTGGGCGTCCTGATCGCCCAGGCGCTGGTCGGAACCTTCCTTGGAATCCTGCTTTCGTACGGCTTCGTCGGGCCGCTGTCCACCCTGCTGGAGCAGAAGCTGAACGAATCCTCGAAGATCCTCCAGTGTGTCAAGGTGACGCTGGTGGCGAGCCTGAACGGTTACGCACCGGTGCTGGCGGTCGAGTTCGGCCGCAAGGTCTTGTTTTCAACGGAACGCCCCTCTTTTCTTGAACTGGAAGCGCATATCAGGAAAGCCAGAACCAAGTGACTGGCGACAGGCGGACCGGCCTGCGTTTGACCATAGCTTTATTCAAGAAACCCCCTGAGCGAACATCGACATGGCCGAAGAAGAGCGCCGCCCCATCATCATCAAACGCATCAAGAAGAAACGCGCCGGTCACCACGGCGGCGCGTGGAAGATCGCCTATGCCGATTTCGTGACGGCGATGATGGCGTTCTTTTTATTGATGTGGCTCATCGGCTCAACCGACAAGGGCACGCTCAGAGGCATCGAGGAGTACTTTAAAACGCCGCTCAAGGTCGCGCTGGCAGGCGGTTCGGGCAGCGGCGAGCGCTCAAGCGTGATCCCGGGGGGCGGCAAGGATCCGAGCGAGAAAGATGGTCAGCTCAGGAAAGAGCCTCTGGAGCAATCCGAAACGGCGCGCCTGAAGGCCCTGAAATCACGCATCGAGACTGCCATCGAAACCCAGCCGCTGCTGACGCCGTTCAAAAAACAGTTATTGATCGATATCACGACAGAGGGCTTGCGGATTCAGATCGTCGATGAAAAAAACCGACCGATGTTTGCCCTGTCCAAAGCCGAGCTGCAGCCCTACACGAGGTCAATCCTGCATGAGCTTGGGAGCATGTTGAATGATGTGCCGAATAAGATCAGTCTTTCCGGGCACACTGACGCCACACCCTACGCCAGTGGCGAAAAGGGCTACAGCAATTGGGAGTTGTCCGCTGACCGGGCCGGCGCGTCGCGCAGGGCACTTGTCGCTGGTGGCATGGACGAAACAAAGGTATTGCGGGTCGTCGGTTTATCGTCGGCAGTCTTGCTGGACACGCAGGATCCGGTCAATCCCATCAATCGCCGCATCAGCATCATCCTGATGACCCATAAAGCAGAGGAAGCGGCGCTCAATGAGGGCAAGAAGGTCACCCTGCTAAAAGAAGAACCTGAAGCCCGGCCAGGACCTGCCGGCGCACCAACGAAATGACGGATGACTTCGTCATTGCTAATCGCCATAGTCTTTTTCTGCTGGCCCGGCGTCATTCGCTTGGGTTAAGCAACAATGGAAAATGATCGGCATGATGCGTGAATGGGTACAAGGCGCGCTCTGCGAAATCCATCTCAACCTGATGGCAGCGATACGCTGCGCTTTGTACGGAGGAGCCTCCTGACCGCTTCCCGATTGGGGCCCCAAGGGGGCTGTGCTCCAGTACGCCACGGTGAGTTTTTGTTGCCCGCGTTGTGAGGCAACCTGTGAACATCATGTTCTCAGGAGGACTCTGGATGTCTACCAACGAATCCGACGGGGGCGAGCTGACCGGGATTGGCGCTTCAAAGGCGATGACCGCTGCGCCCGCTTTCTTCCGCATCGCCGACGTGATGCGCATCACTTCACTGAGCCGGGCGACGCTGTACCGGCGGATCGCTGACGGCATTTTTCCGGCGCCCGTGCACTTGGGCGGACGGGCCTGCGGCTGGACGCCGGCGGCGCTCCGAGCCTGGATCGACGATCCCGGCGGATATCGGGCACCTGGTCGATCCGATGACAAGAATGCTGGATCCAAGACGCAGCCTTCCGAATTGGCGGCGATGCCAGGGGGCTCGCAACGGCCGGGCGGCAATCAGGCTTCGGCCAGGATGGCATCGATTCGCGCGCCTAACTTGCACCAGGCATCACGCTTCTCATCGGCGTAGTCATGGTGCATGTAATGCCGACGGATCTTGCTGCCGGGCATCACATGGTTTTGGCAGCGGTCGATGACATCCAGGCTAACCCCCAGTGCTTGCAGCATGGTGGCGGCGGTACGGCGCAAGTCGTGCGGCGTCCATTCGCCGTTCTCACCCTTGGAAAGAACCAGGGTGTCGTCATTGCGTCGGTTTTTGAGTGGCTTGCGGTTCTTGAATTGCATTTGCCGGTCACCGACCTGCTTGGACACGGTCTTGACGTTAACGTGCCCTTTTTGGTGGCGGGCAGGGAAACACCATTCACTTTTGTCGTCGCCCACGCCGGTAATCGCATGCAGGACCTTGAAATGGCGCAGCGCGAAGTCCGACAGGTAGACCTGCCAATCCACGCGCGTTTTGGTGTTCTCACGCGGTACGAACCAGGTGCCCGCCTCGAGATCGACGTGTTCCCAGCGGGCCATCAGCAGTTCGCCGATGCGGCATGCGGTTCCGAGGCATAGCCAGAGAGCCAGCTGCGTTTCGTGCTGCAGGGGGCGGTCAGCGCTGCGCCGGTTGTCGGCTGTTTCGTACTGTTCCCGCGTTGCGGCAAAGATGTTGCGCAGCTCGCGGATTTCGGCGGGCTGCAGGATGCGCTCACGGATGACGGGTTCGTACCCTGCAGGAACCACCTGCTTGGTCTCGACCAGTTCGGCCGGATTCCCATCGATCAGCAGGGCCTTCCACGGCTGCCGTTTGATGGCCCAGCGGTACATCTGCCGCACTTCGATCAGCATGCGCTCCGCCGTGCGGCTGCGCTTGCGAACCCGACCGACCTTGCGCAGCGCGTCACGCAGTTCAGTGTCGGTGATGCTGCGGACAGGCAGCTTGCCGAGTTTGGGCAGGATGTCTTTCTCGAAGGTGCGGCGCAATTCCGCGTTGTCGTCGGCGCGTTGCACCCCATTGGCGATCCAAGCGTCGAACATCTCCTGCAGTGTGGCCGCCTCCCGCTTGCGCTGGATTTCTGCCGCAATGAGGGCTTCCCGCTGTGCTGCCTGCTCGGCCTCGCGCTCCATGAGCGCGACGCGGGGATCAGCGCCGGCGGCGATGCGGGCGCGTTCCTGGGCTGCGGTATCCCGTGCAACTGCGAGCGACACGTCCGTCGCGCTGCCGAGGGCGAGCTTGCTGCGCTTGCCATCGAAGCTGTACACCAGCAGCCACGACTTGAAGCCGGTGGGTAGTACGCGAAGGAACAGCCCGCCGCCATCGGCGATCAGTCGTTCCTTGTCCGTTGGCTTGGCGGTCTTGACCGCTCGATCCGTCAACTGGTGCAGTGCCATTTCATGCCTCCCGGCGAAGGGTGTTCGGCGGGGGCTTGAGCGGACACTGTTCCCATGAATTCTGCTAACCCGCTACCCCCGGCGTAATGGGAACAGAATACCCCAAAAAACGCTTCCGTGGGAACACCGTGGGAACAGTTGACACGCGCTTGAAAAAAACTGCTTCGGATGGCTTGAGACGTATTTAGACAAATAAGTCGTTTTAAATCAATAAGTTATGCTCTTAAATTCGATTTCAAAACGTCTCAAGTGATCGCACTAAGTTGATGCATTTTTTGAATTTACTGTCTGTCACGCCGGGGGTCGCGGGTTCGAGTCCCGTCCACTCCGCCAAGCATGCGAAAAGCCGTTATAAGTCATTGATTTATAACGGCTTTTTTCTTTTTCTGCGACACCATTTACAGCACCATCGGTGCTACCCCGAAGCCCCTTTGGTGTGGCGCAGCGCTGACAGCGCTTTTCTTTTTTTCAAAGTGCTTGTTATCATACATATGTGAACAATAAGCCTTCTGTCTTCCAGAAAAGCCGCATGCCGCTCTATCTGCAGGTGGCCGGCCTGATGCGGAAAAAGATTGAGAGCGCGGAATGGCACTTTGGCGAGCAAATCCCGACGCTGGACGAACTGGAGCTGGAGTACCGCGTCTCCCGCATCACACTGCGGGCATCGCTGGCGCAGCTTGAAGAGCAGGGCCTGATTCGCCGCACGCGTGGCCGCGGCACCTTCGTCGCCAAGGATTTGTCGCAACAGCGCTGGTTCAAGATGCCGACCAATTTCGATGACCTGGTGGCGGCCGTTTCCAGCCTCAAGATCCATCTGCTGGCGATCGATCAGGACGACCAGCCTTTGATCCCCCTGTTCCCGTTCGGCGACGTGGCCCCGGCGTACCGCCGGCTCAGGCGTGTGCATTTCCACAATGACGTGCCCTACTGCCTGATAGAGATCTATCTGGCCAAGGATATTTTTGAACTCGATCCCGTGGCCTTCAGCAGTGCGCCCATCATCCCGAAGCTGGCGTCGCTGCCCGAGGTGCAGATCGCACAAGCCAAGCAAATCATGCGCATTACCGTGTCCGACGAAGACACGGCCGCTCACCTGGACATAGGCGTGGGCGCTCCGATCGCGGACGTTTGCCGAGCCTTGCAGGACCAGCATGGGCGCATTGTCTATTACGCCCATATTCAGTATCCGGCCCAGATGATCCAGGTTGAAACCGACCTCATGCACGGAGCGGCGAAACCGAAAAAGTCCAGATCGCGCAAAACAGCCGTCTGATCCATTATTTCAGAGACACGCATGACCCTTGCTCCTATCACTTCGTTCAACAAGCTCCCCGCTGTTCAGCTGGCCAAAGTCGAGGCCATGGTATTTCGCGTCCCCATTGACGAGCCGGTACAGACTTCATTCGGGATCATGTATGACCGCCCCGCCGTGCTCGTGCGCGTCGAGGACCGCGAGGGCGCCGTCGGCTGGGGCGAGATCTGGTGCAACTTTCCCGGCGTAGGCGCTGAGCACCGCGCGCGCGTTCTCGAGTCGGCGATCGCGCCCATCCTGCTAGCGCAAGAATGGAAAACCCCCGAACATGCTTTCCGGGAACTGTCCCGGCGTCTGCACATCCTCGGCATTCAGTGCGGTGAGCCTGGAACGATCGCACAGGCCATCGCTGGCGCCGACATCGCGCTCTGGGACCTGGTGGCGAGAAAGGTGGACCAGCCCCTCTGGCGGCTGCTGGGTGGAACGGCCTGCATACAAACTTATGCATCCGGCCTGAGTCCGACGCAGCCGGAAAAACTTGCCGCTGCCAAACGGGATGAAGGATTTCGCGCTTTCAAGCTCAAGGTGGGTTTCGGCGCTGAGCGGGATGTCGCCAACCTGCGCGCCTTGCGCGAGCTGCTCGGCCCGGATGCGACCTTGATGGTCGATGCCAACCAGGCGTGGACACCGGATGAAGTGGCCGATATGAGCCTCCGGCTGGCCGAGTTCCGGCCGGCCTGGCTCGAAGAGCCGATTGCCGCGGATTATTCCCTGGCTGACTGGGGCCGCATTGCCAGGCAATCCCCGATTCCTCTGGCCGCCGGCGAAAACATGCGCGGTGAGCAGCAGTTCACCGATGCCATCGACTGCGGTGCGTTTTCCGTGATCCAGCCCGACCTGGGGAAATGGGGCGGCTTCAGCGGCTGCCTGCCCGTTGCGCGCCAGGCCATGGACAAGGGCCGCATGTTTTGCCCGCACTGGCTGGGTGGCGGAATCGGCTTGCTGGCGTCCATGCATTTGAAGGCGGCAGTCGGTGGTGCCGGCTACGTGGAGGTGGACTCGAACCCCAATCCCTTGCGCGAATTGCTGGCCACTCCCTATCCTGCCGTCAACGAGGGCGCCGTCATCCTGTCGGATCATCCGGGGCTGGGTGTCGCGCCTGACATGGACGCCGTGCGCGGCTTCCTGACCAGGCATCACTACGCTTGAACGCACCCCGGCACCTCAAGGTTTGAATCCACCCAGAAAGACAAAGCATCATGACGAAAAAAATAGTGATTTCCGAATTCATGGACGAGGCGGCGGTGGACAGCCTGCGAACGTCTTTTGATGTTCTGTACGACCCTGAGCTCGCGCTGCAGCGCCCGGCGCTGGCCAGGGCGTTGCAGGATGCGGATGGGCTGATTGTGCGCAACCGTACCCAGGTCGACCGGGACCTGCTTGCCGGTGCCGGCAAGCTCGTCGCCGTCGGCCGCCTGGGCGTTGGCCTGGAGAACATCGACCAGGACTGCTGCGCCAGACAGGGTGTTGCCGTCATTCCGGCAGTGGGTGCCAATGCGGCAGCGGTGGCGGAATATGTCATCAGCATGGCCATGGTTCTCATGCGCGGCTTTCTCTTTTCGTCAGCCAGCGTGGCTCAGGGCCTCTGGCCGCGCGCCCAACTGGCCTCCGGCCTGGAGGCCGCGGGCAAGACCATGGCTATCGTCGGGTTCGGCTCCGTGGGGCAGAGCGTCGGCAAGCTGGCACAGGCGATGAACATGCGCGTCATCGCCTACGACCCGGTTCTTCCCTCCACGCATCCGGCCTGGATCAACGCTGTGCGCTGCCCGGACCTCGATGCCTTGTTTCGTGCCGCCGATGTCGTGACCCTGCATCTGCCGTTCACACCCGAAAACGCCAATCTGGTCAGCGATCGCGAGCTGGCGATCATGAAAAAAGGTGCTGTTCTCATCAACACGGCCAGGGGCGGCCTGGTCAGCGAACCGGCGCTGGTCAGGGCGCTCAGGTCGGGCATGCTTGCCGCGGCGGCGGTCGATGTGTTCGAACAGGAGCCGCTGCCCGCTGACTCTGTGCTGGCCGATTGTCCCAATTTGTTTCTGACGCCGCACATTGCCGGCGTCACACAGGAGTCCAATGTGCGCGTGTCATCGCTGATCGCGCAACGCATCGCAGAAGTCCTCAGTTAGTTCCTCTTCCTCCTCTTCCCCTGGTACTCCGACCCAGAAATATCGAAACATGAAAGCGCGCCTTCGCACCCAGGCCGTCGTTGCAAATCCTCGCCATAGCGACGGCTATGTCTGCGGTTTGCGCCTCGCCCTGGGCCCGAATCCATCACTTTCATCTTGTTCCGCTACCTCTGTGTCGAAGTACCAGACGACAAATTCACAAACCGAAAGGGTCCCATGAACGTATCGAAACTCCTTGCCGCCTGCGTGATCGCCATCGGCAGCATCGCCGCAGCCGGCGCGCAGACCTGGCCGGCCAAGCCCGTCAGACTGGTGGTGCCGTATCCGGCGGGCGGCGGCGTCGATCCGGTCGCACGCCTGGTCGGCCAGAAGCTGGCCGAGCGCTGGAAACAGCCCGTGATCGTCGACAACAAGCCGGGCGCCAGCGGATCCATAGGCGCCAGCTACGTCGCGCACGCTGCACCGGACGGCTTGACCATCATGATGTCGGCGACCGCCGAGGTCGCGATCAACCAGTTCATCATGGAAAAAATGTCATACAACCCGGAGACCGATCTGGTCCCGGTCACGCTCGCCGTGCGTCTCCCCTTCGTGCTGGTGACGAGTCCGTCGCGCCCGTATTCCACGGCCGCCGAGCTTGTTGCCTACGTGAAGAAAAATCCCAACAAAGTGACCTATGCCTCATCCGGCCCGGGGACACCACAACACCTGGCTGCTGTGCTGCTGGAACAACTCAGCGGTGTAAAAATGATCCATGTCCCTTACAAGGGCGTGGCGCCGTCGATCGCTGATCTGCTGGCCGGTCATGTCGATATCGGGTTCGCCGGTTTGCCCACGGCACTGCCGCATATCCAGACCGCTGCATTGAAAGCGCTGGGTGTTTCGTCCAAAACGGCCTCGGCTGCTGCACCGAAAATCCCGCCACTGGCGGCCACCCCGGGGCTGGAAGGCTTTGAGCTGAACCAGTGGTTTGGCGTGTTTGTGCCTGCGGGTACGCCAGACACCGTGGTGCAGCGTATCCAGAAGGATATCTCCGAGGTGCTGCAAATGCCGGACGTCAAAGAAGCGCTCGAAAAACAAGGTGCGCAGCCAAGCGGCATGCCGACGGCGGAATTCGCCGCTTATTTGAAGAGCGAGCGCAAGAAATTCGAGAACATCGTCAAGAGCGCGAATATCCAGCCGTAAGCGGCCGCTCCCGGCGCCGCGCTATCCCTCGCCGCCCCGAAAGCCCTGGCCGGCCGGCACAGAGGGCGAGCTCATGCGGCTTGCCTTTCAGCGCCCGGTCGGGCAGTAGCTGTTTTTCGGCTCTTCACCGCGCAGGTACTGCAATTCCTCTTCCTCGGTCGCCTTGCGCACCGACGCCAGCTTGGCGCGGTCGCCGTACAGGTCTTTCAGGGTGTCGGTCATTTTCTGGAACGGATCGTCGTTGGGGCCGAAGGCCCTGAACCAGCGGCGCGCACGGCCTTCGTAGTGGAAGTCCACGACCCAGATGACGGAGGTCTTGAAAAATTCAGCCATGCGAATGTGTGATCCGGTGGGATGACCGGCCGGGGATGGCGTTGTCCCTCGGCCTGGTAATTTGCCATTGTAGGCAACTGCCGGGAACGTTGTTGCACGGAATGGCCAGCGTTTTTCATGTCGCCGGGCGCAGGGCGCCTGCCGACGCGGTAACCTTGGTCTGGTCGTTGCCGGAAATATCAACTGGGCGCCGATGTTTTCGTCGAACCGTCCATCAGGGAGAAATGAATGAACCGGGATTTTGTCATGCGTCTGCTTCACGAGCGGATGGACCAGCCGGACCTGACCGAGGGGCGGGTGTTTGACATGGGCACGCTGGCCGAGGTGCTGATCAACGAGCTGGCGGAGAGCTGGGAACAGATTCCCGAGCGCACCCGCGCCGTCATGATGGGCGCTGCCTTTGACCTGGTGGTGCAGGACCTGACGCTGCAGGAGGCCGACATCGAGGCGGCGCTGGTGATTGAAGGCCTGAAGAAGAAATAGCGCGCAGGTCCGGCAAGCACCGCCCTTGCGTCCTCCCGCAACGCGCTGGCGAGCCGCGCGCCGCAAGCCTTGAGACAGCGTTGGGCTGGCATCACAATGGGCGCATGCGCAAACACTTTTCCGAAACCACCGGCCCGCAGCGCCTGGTGTATGGCCTCGCGGCGGGCCTGGCCACGGCGGCGTTGCCGCTGCCGCTGGCCTGGCCGCTGCGCGGCTTGCTCGGCTGGTGTGCGGGCGTGGCCGTCTACCTGTTGCTGGCCTGGTGGCTGGCCATGGGTTTTGACGCCAGACGCACCCGCGAACGCGCCCAGGCGCAGGACGAGCCCAGCGTGGTGATTTTCCTGATGCTGCTGCTGGCGACCCTGGCCTGTGTGGCGGCCATTGTGTTCATGATGCAGCAGAGCCGGGACCTCTCGGGCCTGGGACGCACACTGCATATTGCCTTGTCGATGGCGGCGCTGGCGGCGTCCTGGCTGTTCATTCAGGCAATTTTTGCGTTTCATTACGCGCACCGCTATTACCAGGAAGAAAAGCGCAAACAGCCCGCCGGGGCCGGCCTGCTGTTTCCCGGCGGGCTGGACCCCGACTATTTCGATTTTTTATATTACGCCCACGTGGTCGGCATGACCTCGCAGGTGTCCGACGTGCAGGTGACCTCGCGCGCGATGCGCCGGCTCACGACGGTCCACGCCGTGTTGTCCTTTGCCTTCAACATGCTGATCCTGGCACTCAGCATCAATGTGGTGGCGGGCGCCCTGCAGTAAGCCTGCACCAAGCCCGGCCGTCAGCCTTCGCGCAGTTGCTTGTCCAGCGCCCGCTTGTCGGCGTGCCGGGTCGCCGAGCGCGACTTGCGGTGCGCACCGGCCTTGCGTTTCGCCGCCGGCACGACCAGCGGGTTGCGCGGCCGGGTGGCCTTCAGCTTGAGCTTGATCTTGGTTTTGCGGGCGGAACTCATCGGGGAATTTTAAGCAAACCGGTGGACAGCGCGGTGCCGCAGACGATGACCACGGCGCACACCAGCATCCAGAGCGTGACGGCCTCGCCGAGAAACAGCACGCCGTAGAACACGGCAAACACCGGCACCACAAACGTCACGGCCAGCGCGCGCGCCGGGCCGGCGGTCTCGATCAGCCGGAAGTACAGGATGTAGGCAATGCCGGTGCACAGCACGCCGACCACCAGCAGGGCCAGCCAGGCGCTGCTGCCGGGCATCTTTGCCGGCCACAGCCACAGCGCCGGCAGCGCCAGGCCCAGGGTGGCGCCGATCTGGCTACCCGCGGCGGTGACCAGCGGCGGCAGGCCGGTCAGGTAACGCTTGGTGTAGCTGGCCGACAGCGCGTAACAAATGCAGGCCAGCAGGCAGGCCAGCACGGCCCAGCCCGGCGCCACGCCCGAGGCGTCGGGCTGGAAGGTGGCTTTGTCCCAGGCCAGCATGGCGACCCCGGCAAAACCGACCACCAGGCCCAGCAGGCGCGAGTGGTTGGGCTTGTCCTTGAGCCAGAGCCAGGCCACGAGTGCACCGAACATCGGCACGGTGGCATTGAGAATGGCCGACAGCCCGGTCGTGATCGACAGCAGTGCAAACGAAAAGCAGGCAAACGGAATGCCGGAATTGAACACGCCGACCAGAAACACATGGCGCCAGTTTTTCACCAGCGTCGCGCCGAGCCCGCGCAGCAGCACCAGCGGCAGCAAAAAGGCCGCGGCAATCGCGACGCGCACGGCGGCGGTGGGCAGCGGGCCGAACTCGACCGTGCCTATGCGCATGAACAGGAAGGACGAACCCCAGATGGCGGCCAGCAGCACGAAGTCGATGGCCCAATGTTTCGGGCGGGCGGCGGCGGCTGCGCTTGCAGATGTTGAACTCAAGACCGGTGCTCCTGAAGCACACCTTCGAGCTTGAGCAGGGCGGTTTTGCGGTCCAGTCCGCCGGCGTAACCGGTCAGCGCGCCGTTGGCGCCCATCACGCGGTGGCAGGGCACGATGATGCTGACCGGGTTGCGGCCGACAGCGGCGCCCACGGCGCGCACGGCGGTCGGTTTGCCGATGCGCCGGCCGACTTCGCTGTAGCTGGCCGTGCCGCCTTGCGGAATGCCCAGCAGCGCCTGCCAGACCGATTGCTGGAACGCGGTGCCATGCGCGAGGTCCAGCGGGACGTCAAAACGGCTGCGCTGGCCCGCGAAGTAGGCGGTGAGTTGTTGCATCACTTCTTTCAAAACGGGATGGTCGGGATCGCTGGGCCAGACCGAAGGCTCAACCAGTTCCGGCGGCAGGTGGCGCTGGCCCTCAAACCAGAGCCCGGCCAGGCCTTTGGCGGTGGCGGCAATGATGATGGTTCCGAGCGGACTCTGGAAACGTGTCTGGACGATGGAGGTGTCGAATTTCATGGTGATCTCCTTGAAGTGTCTCTCATTGGCGCAAGCGCCGCGAAGTGTGCTTGCAGGTGTCAGGTGGGTTGTATGCTTTTTGTGGCGCCAGCCCTTGCTGTGCGGTCGCCATCAGCTATCAATTGCGTAGCATCTGGCGGAGGAGTGGCCTGCATGGCACCGCTCCAGGCCCGGATCACGGCGTAGCTGCGCCAGGGCTTCCAGGCCAGCGAGGCGAGCTCGGCTTCCCTGGCCGGGTGTTTCAGCCCCTGCACGCCAAGCGCCTTGTGCAGCGCCACGTCGCCGGCCGGAAAGGCGTCGGGCCAGCGCAGCGCCCGCATCGCGATGTACTGCGCCGTCCAGTCGCCAATGCCGGGCAGGGCCTTCAGCGCGGCGATGGTGGCGTTGACGTCGGCGCCGCCGTGCAGTTGCAGGCGCTTGTCGGCCACCGCCTGGGCGATGCCGACGATGGCGGTCTGCCGCTGCTTGACGATGCCGAGCTGGCCCAGCGCGTCGCCGCTGGCCTGCGCCAGCACCGCCGCGGCAGGAAAAAGTCGCGTCAGCGCGGGCCAGGGGGTGTCGATCGGTTCGCCGAACTTGTCCACCATGCGCTGTGCCAATGTGCGCGCCGCCGCCACCGTGATCTGCTGGCCCAGCACCGCACGCACTGCCAGTTCATAACCGTCCATCGCGCCGGGCACGCGCAGGCCGTCGCCGCCCGGAAAACCGGCGTGCAGCACGGCGTTGATGGCCTGCGGGTCGGCGTCGAGGTCCAGCATGGCGCGCAGCCGCCGTATCACCAGCGGCAGCACCTCGCGCAGCGAGTCGCTGATGCGCAGCACGACGTGGCAGCGGCTTTCGTCGAAGCTGGCGTGGATCCAGCCGGCGTGCACCTTGCCGCCAGACTCAACGCGAAAAGTGCGTCCCATCCCCATTCCGCCTGCGCCGTCAGCTACAAATTCGATAGCGTTGATCTGGCGTTTGCTGAAAAAACCCGTCATCGCCGCCACGTCGTAGGGCGGGCGGTAACCGAGCCTGACGGTGATGCCGGTGTCCGGCGAGGTGGCGCCCTGGCGCCGCATCTGCGTCGGGTTCAGGCCGTAGTGGCCGACAAAGGCCGCGTTGAAGCGCCGCACGCTGGCGAAGCCGCTGATCAGCGCCACCTGCGTGACGGGCAGGGCGGTGTCGGCCAGCAGCTGCTTGGCCGTCAGCAGCCGGCGCGTCTGCAGGTACTGCAGGGGCGACACGCCGAACTGCGTCTCGAAAATCCGCCGCACGTGGCGGTCGCTGACCCCCAGCTTGGCGGCCAGCAGTTCGACGGACGGTGCGGCTTCCGTCCAGGCCTCGGGTTCATCCAGCAGGCGGGCCGCCTGGTGCGCCAGGATGTAAGAGGCGTCCTGGATCGACCAGACCACCGAGTGCGGCGCCAGTTCCGGCCGGCAGCGCAGGCAGGGCCGGAAGCCCGCGTTTTCGGCCTGGGCGGCATGGCCGAAGAAGCGGCAGTTCTCGCGTTTGGGCGTTTTGACGCTGCAGACCGGCCGGCAGTAAATGCCGGTGGAGGTCACCCCTGTAAAAAAGCGGCCGTCAAAGCGGGCGTCCCGCGCTTTCAGCGCGAGGTAGCAGGCATCGTCGGCGAGTGGGGTGGCATCCGGGGTCATGGGCTCGATGATACGTGGCGGGCGGGTTTTGACTAGCCGTTTTCGGACATCTCCCGCGCGCGCCCGGCGCCTACAATCGGCGCTGTTTCGCAACCCCAGGAGTGCCCACCCCATGCAGCTTGACGCATCCATTTTCAAGGCTTACGACATCCGCGGCGTGGTGCCTTCTACTGTCAATGAACCGGTCGCCGAGGCCCTGGGCCGGGCTTTCGGCAGCATCGCCCTGGCCCAGGGTGAACAGACGGTGGCGGTGGGACGCGACGGGCGCCTCAGCGGGCCGGCCCTGAGCGCGGCGCTGATGCGCGGCCTGGTGGCCAGCGGTGTGGATGTGGTTGACATCGGCATGGCCACCACGCCCATGCTGTATTTCGCGGCCAGCACGCTGGCCAGCTCCGGCATCCAGATCACCGGCAGCCACAACCCGAAGGACTACAACGGCTTCAAGATGGTGCTGGCCGGCCGCGCCATTTACGGCGAGGACATCCAGGCCCTGCGCCGCAGCATGGAGGCCGAAGGCTGGGTCGCACCGGCCCGCACGGGGCGCATCACCAACGTCAATGTGCTCGCGGCCTACCGCGACCGCATCGTGGCCGACATCAAGCTGACACGGCCCATGAAAATTGTCATCGACTCCGGCAACGGCATTGCCGGGGCCTCGGCGCCCGGCATCTTCCGCGCGCTGGGCTGCGAGGTGACCGAGCTGTTCAGCGAGGTCGATGGCACGTTTCCGAACCACCACCCCGACCCGAGCAAGCCGGAAAACCTCAAGGACCTGATCACCGCGCTGCAGTCCGGCGGCGCCGAACTGGGCCTGGCCTTTGACGGCGACGGCGACCGGCTCGGCATCGTCACGCGCGACGGCAACAACATCTACCCCGACCGCCAGATGATGCTGTTTGCGCGCGATGTGTTGTCACGCGCGCCGGGCGGCGCCATTGTGTTCGACGTGAAGTGTTCGCAGCGCCTGGCGCCCGAAATCGAGGCCGCCGGCGGCGTGCCCATGATGTACCGCACCGGCCACTCGCTGATCAAGGCGAAGATGAAGGAAGTCAATTCGCCGCTGGGCGGCGAAATGAGCGGCCACATCTTCTTCCAGGAGCGCTGGTACGGCTTTGACGACGGCACCTATGCCGGCGCCCGCCTGCTGGAAATCGTCAGCCGCGCGCCCGACGCCGGGGCCCTGCTCAATGCCCTGCCCACCAGCTTCAGCACGCCCGAACTCAACGTGGCCTGCCGCGAGGGCGAACCGCACACCGTGGTGGACGCGCTGGTGTCCCTGGCCATGGAGGCGATGCGCGATGCCGGTCCCTCGCCGGCCGGTCCCGATCCCTCGGGCGCCAGCGCCTTGCGCGAAGCCCTCAACGCCGGCGCCAAAATTTCCACGATTGATGGCGTGCGCATCGACTGGGCCGACGGCTTCGGCCTGATTCGTGCCTCCAACACCACGCCGGTGCTGGTGCTGCGTTTTGAAGGCCGCACACCGGAGGCGCTGGCGCGTATCCAGGCCGACATGCTGGGCCTGCTGCGCAGCGTCAAGCCCGATGCGAGTTTTGCGGTGGCGGCGCACTGAGCACACCGCGCAGTGAGAATCCTCCTGGTCAAACTCTCGTCGCTCGGCGACGTGGTGCACACCTTGCCGGTGGTGCAGGACATCCTGGCGGCGCGCCCCGGCGCGCAGATCGACTGGGTGGTGGAAAGGTCGTTTGCGCCGCTGCTGTCCCCGCTGCGGGCGAGTGGGCATCTGCAGCACGTCATCCCCTGCGAGCTGCGCCGCTGGCGCAAAGCGCCGCTGGCGTCGGCGACGCGAGCCGAGTGGGGCGCTTTCAAAAAGCAACTGCAGGCCCAGCCCTACGACGCGGTGATCGACCTGCAGGGCCTGACCAAGTCCGCCCTGGTGGCGCGCCTGGCCCGGCTGGCGCCGGGCGGCAAGCGTTATGCGCTGGCCAACCAGACCGAGGGTTCGGCCTACGAGGCGCCGACGCGCTGGGTCGCCGACGTGGCGATTGCCATGGCGCCGCACATCCATGCCATGCAACGCGGACGCGAGCTGTGCGCGCGCGCCCTGGGCTACGCCTTGCCGCCGGTTCCGGATTTTGGATTAAAAGTGCTTTCAGCCCATATGAAACGTGCGCAGGGTGCTCCTGAAATAATAGCGTTCGTGCACGGCACCTCGCGCGCCGACAAGCAGTGGCCGCTGGAAAACTGGGTCAGGCTGGGCCGGCAGCTCATTGCGCACGGCTACCGCATTGCCTTGCCGCACGGCAGCACGGACGAACTGGCGACCAGTCAGGCCATTGCTGCGGGCTTGAACGCCGGTAGTGCGGAAGATCGGGGCATCGTGTGGCCGCGCCTGTCGCTCGACGCGCTGACGCAGCACCTAGCGCAATGCGTCGGCGTCATCGGCGTGGACAGCGGCCTGAGCCACATTGCCGTTGCGCTCGACCTGCCGCATGTGCAGATCTACAACTTCGACACGGCCTGGCGCACCGGGCCATTACCGGTGCCTGCGGGCTCAGGTGCCCAGCGCCAGCTCAGCGTTTTTGCCCGGCCTACACCGTCGGTGCAGGCGGTCTGGGACGCCTGGCTCAGTTGCCAGCCGCTCCCGGCGCAGGTGTCCGAATGGGCGCCGCTTCCCTGATGGTCCGCCAGCTGTATTCACTGCTGATGTGGGCCGCCCAGCCTTTTCTGCGGCGCAAGCTGCGCAGGCGGGGCTTAGTCGAGCCGGGTTACCTCGACGCCATCGAGGAACGTTTCGGCCATTACCCCCAGGCTGCCGAAAGCACCTCCGAGCTGGTGTGGGTGCACGCCGTGTCGCTGGGAGAAACCCGCACCGCGGGCATTTTGCTGGCGGCCCTGCGTGCGCAGTGGCCCGGGCTGCGCATCCTGCTGACCCACGGCACGGCCACCGGCCGGGCCGAGGGCGCGGGCCTGCTGCGCGCGGGCGACGTGCAGGTCTGGCAGCCCTGGGACAGCCAGGCCGCCGTGGCGCGCTTTTTCGCGCACTTCCGGCCGCGCCTGGGCCTGCTGCTGGAAACCGAGGTCTGGCCCAACACCGTGGCCTGCGCGCAGGCGCGTGGCGTGCCGCTGGTGCTGGTCAACGCGCGCCTGTCCGACAAGTCGCTGCAGCAGGCGCTGCGCATGGCACTTCTCTCGCGGCCGGCCTATGCGGCGCTGGCGGCGGTGTACGCCCAAAGCGACAACGATGCTCAGCGCCTGCGCGCGCTCGGTGCGCCGGTGCGCGCCGTGTTCGGCAACCTCAAGTTCGACGCCGCCCCCGACGCAGCGCAGCAGGCGCTGGGCCGGCAATGGCGCCAGGCACTGGGCCGCCCGGTGCTGATGCTGGCCAGCTCGCGCGAGGGCGAGGAAGACAGTTTTCTGGAGAAAATCAAGGCGCTGGCCCTTTCCACACGGACGCCACCAGCTCCTGAAAAGAGAGCAGATGGCGAGCCGGCGCCGACCGACGCCGACTTCCAGATCCTGATCGTGCCGCGCCATCCGCAGCGTTTTGACGAGGTGCAGGCGCTGGTTGAAAAACACGGCTTGACGGTGGCGCGCCGCTCCGGCTGGAACGGTGCGCCGCCAGCCGCCGCCGATGTCTGGCTCGGCGACTCGCTGGGCGAGATGGCGCTGTATTACGCCCTGAGCGACGTGGCCCTGCTGGGCGGCAGCTTCGCACCGCTGGGCGGGCAGAACCTGATCGAAGCGGCCGCCTGCGGCTGCCCCGTCATCATGGGCCCGCACACCTTCAACTTTGCCGAAGTCGCCGAACTCGCCGAAGCCGCCGGTGCCGCGCGCCGGGTTGCAGACATGGCGGAAGCCGTGCGTGCCGCCCGCTCCCTGCTGCGCCGGCCCGCCGCACAACAGGCCGCCGCAGCCGCCGGCCGGCAGTTTTCGGCACAACATCGCGGCGCGGCCGCCAACACGGTGCATGCGCTGGAACAACTTCTGAAGAGCTGAAGGACCGAAGGCATGGCAGAGCCGCTTGTCAACCAGTACGGCGCCGATGTGCCCCAGGCGATTGCCCGCATGATCACCGCGGTGCACCCGGCCTTCGAGGCCAAGAAATTCATGCGTGACGTACTCCAGGGCTATGACACGCTGGCCCTGATGCCACGCGGCAAACACATCGCGCGCGCCCTGCAGCGGCACCTGCCGCCGGACTACCCGAAAGCCCTGGAGATTCTGCTGGCCTCGCTGGACCAGCCCCACGGGCGCGATGCGGGGCTGACCCTGGGCGCTTTACTGTACCTGCCGCACACGATGTTTGTGGCGGAGTTCGGCCTCGATCATTTTGAGGCGTCGATGCGCGCGCAACATGCGCTGACGCAGCGCTTCACCGCCGAGTTCAGCATCCGCGCCTTTCTGCAACAGCACGAAGCCGCCACGCTGGCACGCCTGAAACAGTGGGCCAGCGACCCGAGCGAACATGTGCGCCGGCTGGTGTCCGAAGGCACACGCCCGCGCCTGCCCTGGGCCAGCCGCCTGCCGGCCTTCCAGAAGAGTCCGGCGCCGGTGCTGGCACTGCTGGAACTGCTCAAGGACGACCCCGCGCTGTACGTGCGCCGTTCGGTCGCCAACAACCTCAACGACATCGGCAAGGACCACCCGGACCTGCTGGCGAAAACCGCGAAGCAGTGGCTCAAGGGCGCCAGCGAAGAGCGCCGCTGGATCGTCCAGCACGCGCTGCGTTCAGCCGTCAAGCGCGGCGAGGCCGGCGCACTGGAGGTGCTGGGCTTCGGCCAAAGCGCCAAGGTCGAAGTGTCAAATGCCCGCATCACGCCCGCGCGTGTGCCCATGGGCGAGAAGGTCAACATCGCGTTTGATGTGTCCAACACCAGCGCAAAGCCGCAGGACGTGCTGGTGGACTTCTGCATCCACTACGTCAAGGCCAGCGGCAAGACCAGTGCCAAGGTCTTCAAGCTCAAGGTGGTGAGGCTGGCACCGAAAGAAACGGTGCGCTTGAGCAAGACGGTGTCCACTGCGGAGATGACCACGCGCAAACACCATGCGGGGCTGCATCGGGTGGAGGTTCTGCTCAACGGGCAGGCGAGGGCGCTGGGGGAGTTTGAGTTGGTGGCTGTTGTGCATGGTGATGGATGCGCTCAAGGCTTGTTGGCACCTCTGTCAGGGTTGTCTGGCATGTTGAGCAACTGGGCTGGCTATCGACAATATTGTCTTTTTGATAGTTAGTTATTTTCGATACTAGATGTCGGCAATTAGCCCATTGCAGACTTTCTAAATGCTGCCGCAAGTTTCCGCTTCGCAGCGATTGCCGTCACTCAAGCGACGGGCGTTACGTTTTGTCTATTTGCCAGTCATTCCGTTCCTTTGACATTTATCAAGCGCTTCATCGTTAATTGGTTCAGGATTTAACTTGGTGTGGTTAATTTTTTATTCAAAATTTATGCTCGCAAACGTTTAAAGATAGGCTCGGGTTTGCGCATGTTTTTAATGATGTGCTGCCGATATCTACCTCAGCGGCGTTCGGTCTACATCGCGTTAGGCATTTGTCAGCGACGCCTAGACGCCCCTAATCTGCTGACACTCGCTACAAAAGGAGTAAGTCATGGCATTCTTGCTGATCAGGCACAAAGTCAGGGACTTCAAGACTTGGAAGACTGGTTACGACGCTCACCAGCCAAAACGCACCGAAGCAGGTCTCACAGAGAAATACCTACTTCGCAATTCAGACGACGCCAACGAAGTTGTTATCCTTTTTGAAACGCAGGATCTCAATCGAGCGAAGGCGTTTGCAGCGTCCGCAGACCTACGCGAGAAAATGCAAGAAGTTGGGGTGGTCGACAAGCCAGATATCTACTTCCTCGAGCGCTAATGGACAATTTACAGCGAAATACCTAAAACTCTTCGTTCGAGCCGGCAGCCACCGGCAAACCGGCGGCTGCCGCGTTTTAGGCGCCGGTCGAATCACAACTGTGCAGTGGCCGTCGCCGGCCGTCGCCGGCCGTCCAGAGAGGAAATTGCGTATCAGCCAGGAGAGTTGATACTCTCGCCCATCGTGCGGGCATCAGCTGCGGGTGCGATTCAGAACGGGCCGCAAGCCCGATCAAACGTTGGTAAAAGGAGAATGGTTCATGTCAACAGAAGACGAAGTTCGCAACGCATCAAAGCAGTTCTACGCCGGGTTGAACCGCATGGTCAATGGGGATGGCGGACCACTGGCAGACATCTGGTCGCACAGCGCGGCCGTGACGGCTATGCACCCGATCGGCGGCCGGGAAGTCGGCTGGGATGCAGTCAGGGAATCATTTGAGAAAGTGGCTCAACTGGCCTCAGACGGGAAGATTGAACTGAAAGATCAACTCATCCAGGTCGCGGGGGATGTGGCCTACGAAGCGGGCATCGAGCAGGGACATCTCAAGCTTGCCGGGCAGCAGGTCAGCATCGAGCATCGCGTCACGAACATCTATCAGCAAGAAGCCGGAGCGTGGAAGATAGTCCATCACCATACCGATATTTCTCCGGCGATGCTGGAGGTTCTCAGCCGCTTGTAGCTCCCGTCAGGGCAGGCCAGGAGGTAATTGGCAATTGCCCGATAGGTGCGCAAGGATGAAGGCGCCTAACCACGCGTTGAAGGTCCGCTTTTCGTAGACCTGACAGGCAGCAAACAGTCTGAAGCAGGCCGTCGCCTGGTGTCACACGAACGGCTGCTTCTGTGGCAAGCCGTCTAAGCTTCCGTCTTTCAGCGCAGAAGACGCAGGGCCCCAAAGACCCTTCATGCCGACTACTGCACCAGCAGCGAATTGATCAGCAACAAATCTTCCGGCGTCAGCGTGCCATTGGCCTGGCGCAAGCGCAACCCACCGATCAGCACGTTGTAACGCGCCTGTGCCAGGTCGCGCTTGGTCTGGAACAGCTGGCTTTGCGCGTTGAGCACGTCGATGTTGATGCGCACGCCGACCTGGTAGCCCAGCTTGTTGGCGTCCAGCGCGCTCTGGCTGGACGCTTCGGCGGCTTCCAGCGCCTTGACCTGGCCCTGGCCCGACAACACGCCGAAGTAGGCGGTGCGGGTGCCCAGGGCGACGCCGCGTTTGGCGCCTTCGAGGTCGGTGCGGGCTTTTTCTTCAAGTGACAGCGTTTCGCGGATGCGGTTTTGCGTGGCGAAGCCGGCAAACAGCGGCAGGTTCAGCGCCAGGCCGACCGTGGTGCTGTTGCTCCGGTTGTCCAGCGGGCTGGTGGCGCTGCCCTGGGGGTTGCGTTGCACGCCGTAGCTGGCGGTCAGGTCCAGCGTGGGCTTGTGGCCGGCTTCGGCCTTGTCGATTTCGAGCTTGGCGACTTCCAGGTTGGCCTGGGCCTGGCGCACCGTCGGGTGCATGTCCTCGGACTGCCGGACCCAGGTGTTCACGTCGGCGGGCACCAGCGGCGGCAGCTCGACGGGCACCAGCAGGCCTTTGGGCTGGGCGTCGGTCTTGCCGACCAGCTGGTCGAGGGCGATCTTCTTGACGCGCAAGTCGTTTTCGGCGGCAATTTCCTGGGCGGTCACCAGGTCGAAACGCGCCTGCGCCTCGCGCGAGTCGGTGATGGTGGAGGTGCCGACCTCGAAGTTGCGTTTGGCCGAAGCCAGCTGTTCACCCACCGCGGCCTTTTGCGCCCGGACAAAAGCCAGTGTGTCCTGCGCGGCCAGCACATCGAAATAGGCCTGGCTGGTGCGCACGATCAGGTCCTGTTCGGCGGCCTCGAGCTGAGCCCTGGACAGCACCACTTGCTGTTTGCCCTGTTCGTAGGTGGCCCAGTTGCCGGGCCGGTACAGCGGCTGCGAGGCGTTCAGCGAGGCCGTCTGCGTCGGGAAGTTGCGGTCAACGACCGGGTTGGTGTTTTCAAAATTGGTGCGCGACGCTCCCAGCGACAGCCCGGCGGTTGGCAAAATGCCGGCCTTGGCCTGCTCGGCCTTGGCCAGGTTGGCCTCGTACTGCGCGCGTGCCGACTGGTAGGACGCGTCGTACTCGCGCGCCGAACGGTACAGCTCCACCAGGTTCTGCGCCTGGACGGCTGGCGCAAAAGCCGCCAGCACGGCACTTAACGCAAGCGACAGGGGCAACAGGGCCGGTTTTTTCAAGAGCGTTTTCATGGGGTGTCCTGATGAGATGTGAAGTCGGTAAAGAGGGCAGGCCAAGGGTCAGTAGCGCGGGACGGAGGCATCGCGCTGCTCGGACCATGCGTTGATGCCGCCCTGCAGGTTGACCACCTGCGTGAAGCCGTTTTGCGCCAGGAAGCTGGCCACCTGCTGGCTGCGCGCGCCGTGGTGGCACAGGCAGGCCACCGGCTGGTCGGCCGGCAGTTCTTCCTTGAGATCAAAGATCCGCGCGGGGACGGCGCGCATCGGAATGTGCAGCAGCCTGAAACCGTCTTCCTTGACCGACGCCGTCTGCACTTCCCACGGCTCGCGCACATCAAGCACGATGGGTGCGGGGCCGCCGGCCGGAAGGCTGGCAAGCCAGGCGGTGAAGTCGGCAGGGGACAGTTGGTCAATCATCGGGACGGCTCGGTTTAAAAGTTGAATTTGGACGGTTCAGGGAAGTTGAGCAGGCGCGGCGCAACCGTGTCCCAGCCCTGCTCGGTGCGGAAGGCGGCGTCACCGACGCGGGTGACCAGCGTGGCACACATGACGGGCTCAAAACCCACGATGGCGCTGAGCCGGCCACCGATTTTCAGCATCGCCAGCAGCGCGGGCGGCACCTCGGCGACCGAGCCGCTGAGCACGATCACGTCGAAGGGGCCGCTCAGCGGGTCGCTGCCGGAGACCGCCTGGCCGAGTTTGGCGGCGCCGTCGCCGGTGCGCACTTCAGCGTTGTAGACGCCGGCTTTTTTCAGGTTGTCCCGGGCCAGTTGGGCCAGGTCGGGGTCGATCTCGAGCGTGATGACCTGCTGGGCGCGGTGCGCCAGCAGGGCGGCCATGTAACCCGAGCCGGCGCCGATTTCGAGCACTTTTTCATGTTTTTGCACGGCCAGGTCCTGCAGGATGCGTGCCTCGACCTTGGGCGCCAGCATGCACTGGCCGGGTTTGGCGCCCAGCGGGATCTCCATGTCGACAAAAGCCAGGGCGCGCATCGCGGGCGGCACAAAGTCCTCGCGCTTGACCACGGCCAGCAGGGAAAGAACCTGGCTGTCCAGCACTTCCCAGGGGCGGATTTGCTGCTCGATCATGTTGAAACGGGCTTGTTCGTAGTTCATGGTGTGGCCTGTAATAAGCGGTGAGACGGTCGGGGAAAACCCATCATTTTAGTTGGGAGGCAGCCACAGGGGCGGGCAGGGCGCGCCGGCCGGTGAAGATTCGTTTGAACCATTGCGCCAGGTCATCCAGGTAGCAATAGGTCACCGGCACCACCACCAGCGTCAGCAAGGAGGAGGTAATCACCCCGCCAATCACGGCCTGGCCCATGGGCGCGCGCTGCTCGGAACCCTCGGTCAAGGCAAAGGCCAGCGGCACCATGCCGAAGATCATGGCCAGCGTGGTCATCAAAATCGGGCGCAGGCGCACGCGCGCAGCCGTCAGCAGGGCTTCACTGCGTTCCATGCCTTCATCGCGCATGCGGATCGCAAAATCGACCAGCAGGATCGCGTTTTTGGTGACCAGCCCCATCAGCATCACCACGCCGATGATGGAAAACATCGACAGCGTCGAGCGGAACAGCAGCAGCGCCAGCACCACGCCGATCAGCGTGAGCGGCAGCGAGGTCATCAGGGCCATGGGCTGCAGAAAGCTCTTGAACTGGCTGGCCAGGATCATGTAGATGAACAAAATCGCCAGCACCAGCGCCGAGATCGCATATCCAAAGGACTCGGCCATGTTTTTCGTCGAGCCGCCAAACTGGTAGCGGTAGCCGGGCGGAAAGCTGATGCTGTCGAGCGCCTTGCGGATGTCGGTGGAGACCTCGCCGGCCGAGCGGTTGTAGACGTTGGCATTGATGGCGACTTCGCGTGTCAGGTCGCGCCGGTTGATCTGGTTCGGGCCGGTGGCCTCCTTCACCGTGGCCACCTGGCTCAGGCGCACCGTGCGGGCCGAGCCGTCGGGGTTGCTGCCGATGACGCTGCTGATGAAGGGCAGGCGCTCCAGGTCCTGCGCTGCGTTGCGGGAATCGGGTGCAAGCCGGACATTCACGTCGTAGGTCTGGTCGTCGGGTGCGCGCCAGTTGCCCACCGTTTGCCCGGCCACCAGCGTGCGCAGCGAGGCCGCGATCTGCGCCACCGACAGGCCGAGGTCGGACGCGGCATCACGCTTGACGTCCACCTCGAGGGTCGGTTTGTCAGCCTTGAGGCTGGAGTCCAGGTCCACCAGGCCGGGGATGCCGTTGATTTTGGCCATCACCAGGCCGGTCAGGCGCTCCAGCTCCTTCAGGTCGGCGCCCTGCAGCGAGAACTCCACCTGCTTGTTGCCGCCCACAGCGTCGAGCAGGCCGACGTGGGTGACGGTGATGCCGGGCACCTGCTTGAGGCGCTCGCGCAGCACACCGGACATCTCGTCCACGTTGCGGCTCCTGGCCTTGCGGTCCACCAGGCGCACGTAGATGCTGGCGTACATCTTGCCTTGCGCACTGCCGGTGTTGATGGTCGACAGCGTGTACTTCACTTCGGGGAATTCGCGCAGAATGGTTTCGACCTGCCGCGTCTTGGCCTCGGTCGCCTCCAGCGACGAACCCACCGGCGTGTAGAAGTTGAGCGAGGTTTCCGAGAAGTCGGCCTTGGGCACAAACTCGGTGCCGAGCAGGGGCACCATGAAAACACTGGTGACAAAAATCGCCAGGGCCAGGCCCACGGTGGCCAGCCGGTGGCCCAGGGCCCAACGCAGGATGCGCTGGTAGGTCTCGGCCAGCGAGTCGGTGGCGCGTTCGAACCAGCCGGTCACCCGGCCTATGGTCCGGTCGTAAAACGTGACCGGCTTGCCGTGCTGGCCGTGCGCATGAATGCTCGGGTCGTGCCAGATGCTCGACAGCATCGGGTCCAGCGTGAAGCTGACAAACATCGAGATCAGCACCGCCGCCACGATGGTGACGCCGAACTCGTGGAAGAACTTGCCGATGATGCCGCCCATGAAACCGATGGGCAGGAACACCGCCACGATGGAAAACGTGGTGGCCAGCACCGCGAGGCCGATTTCCTGCGTGCCCTCCATCGCGGCCTGGTAGGGCAGCTTGCCCATCTGCACATGGCGCACGATGTTCTCGCGCACCACAATCGCATCGTCGATCAGCAGGCCCACACACAGGCTCAGCGCCATCAGCGTGATCATGTTGATGGTGAAGCCGAACAGGTTCATGAACAAAAACGTGCCGATGATGGAGATCGGCAGCGTCAGGCCGGTGATCACCGTGGAGCGCCACGAGTTCAGGAACAGGAAGACGATCAGGATGGTCAGCAGCGCGCCTTCGATCAGCGTGCGGCGCACGTTTTCAACCGCCACCCGGATGGGCCGCGAGCCGTCGCCAATCGGCTCCAGCCGCGTGCCGGGCGGAAGCTGGGCCTCCAGCTCCTTGAGCGCCTTGTTCAGCCCGTCCACCACCGCAATGGTGTTCTCGCCCTGGGCCTTCTGCACGGTCAGCAGCAGCGTGCGCTGGCCGTTGTACAGCGCCAGGCTGTCGATCTCCTGCGAGCCGTCGCGGATGGTGGCGACCTGCTCCACGGTGACGGTGCTGCCCGCGCCGGCGGCGGACACCTTGCGCGCCACGATGATCTTGCCGAAGTCTTCGGGCCGTTTCATGCGGGCGTCGATCTTCACGACGCGTTCCTGCGCCAGCGAGCGGATGGCGCCCACCGGCAGGTCCTGGTTTTCGCTGCGCACGGCGCTTGCCACCTGGTCGGCCGTGATGCCCAGGGCTTCCATGGCCTGCGGGTTCAGGTAGATGTTGATTTCACGCTTGCTGCCGCCCACCAGGCTGACCGAGCCGACGCCGCGCACGTTTTCCAGCCGTTTCTTGAGCACCTGGTCGGCCCAGTTGGTCAGTTCGACCGCGGTGGGCAGGGCCGCTGCGCCAACTACTGCCGGCGCTTTGCCATCTGCGCTTGCCGCCATGGGCAACACGGCGACCGACCAGATGGCGCGGTTGGCCGGGTCGAAACGCAACACGCGCGGCTCCTTGACCTCGTCACGCAGCAGCGGACGCAGCGAGGCAATTTTTTCGCGCACGTCTTCTGCAGCCTTGCGGCCGTCGATCTGCAGCTGGAATTCGATGATGACGACCGACTGGCCTTCGTAGCTGCGCGAGGTCAGGGCGTTGATGCCGGCAATCGAGTTGACGCCTTCCTCGATTTTCTTGGTGACTTCGCTCTCGACGATCTCGGGCGAAGCGCCGGGGTATTCGGTGGTGACCACCACCACCGGAAAGTCGATGTTCGGAAACTGGTCGACCTGCAGGCGCTGGTAGGAGAACAGGCCCAGCACCACGATGGCGAGCATGACCATGGTCGCGAAGACCGGATTTTTCAGGCTGACCTGCGTGAACCACATACCAGCTTACGGCGCGGTTTTGGCGGAGGCTGGCGCAGCGGGTGCGGCCTGGGTCCAGGCGGGCGCCTGCGTGAACTTCACCGCCGTGCCCTCGCGCAAGGCACCCACCGCGCCGGCGATCACCACGGCGTTTTCCGCCAGCCCCTTGACGGCCACCAGGGTGCCCTGGCCCGCGTCGGTGGCGCTGCTGCCGCGCAGGCCCAGCTCCACCGGCTTGTGCACGACCCGGTTGTTGTCCACCACCTGCACATACGGCGCGGGTTTGTCGGTGCGCACGGCGCTCAGCGGCACGGCCAGGGCCTGCATGCGCGTCGTGCCCAGCGTGCCCTGTGCAAACAGGCCCTGGCGCAGGCCCAGGGGTGTGGCCGTGTTGTCGATGCCCAGGTACACCAGCACGCTGCGGCTGCCGCCCTGGGCGCTGGGGTTGATGCGTGCCACCGTCGCCTTGACGGTTTGCGCGCTGCCTTCGATCTGCAGCACGGCGCTCTGGCCGGGGCGCACCGTCAGCGCATCGGCCGCGCTCAGGCTGGCTTCCATTTCAAGCCGGCTCAGGTCGACAATTTCCAGCACCCGCACGTCCACCCCGAGGCGTTCCCCGGGCTGGGCCAGGCGCTGCGCGACCTGGCCCGACAGGGGCGCGCGCAGCACCGTGTCGTCCAGCGATTTCCTGGCCACCTCGGCCGCGGCGAGGGCGGCCCGGTGGTTGGCTTTGGCCGCGTTGAGGTTGGCCAGCGAGGCGTCGAGCGCCGTTTTGGAAATGAACCCCTGGTTGACCAGGGCCTGGTTGTTGTCGTACTGCCGCTGCACGATGTCGATTTGTGCTTTGGCCGAATCGGCCTGCTCCTGCGCCTGCCGCATGCGCGACTGGTACTCGCTGGCGTCGATGCGTGCCAGCACCTGCCCGGCCTTGACGGTGTCGCCTTCGCGCACCGTCAGGCCCTGCAGTTCGCCGGCCACCCGCGTCTTGACGAAGGCCGAGTTGACGGCCTTGAGCGAACCGGACACCGGCAGGCCCTGGCTGAGCTCCACGGTTTTGGCCTGGAACACATCGGTGGCGGCCAGTTCGACCACGGTCTGCGCCTTGGCCGCCGTGGCATCGGCCAGCGCCTGCTGCTGTTTTTTGCGTGCCGACAGCGTGCCCCACACGGCCGTGGCCAGCAGCAGCAAGAGGAGGAGGGCGATGGCCCATTTGATCCAGGGTTTCATTTTTTCGCCTTGGCGGTGGCGGGCGCCACGCAGATCCCGTGGAGGATGGTGTCGACCTGGGTGGCGATGTATTTGGTGGCGTTGCCCGGCAGGCTGGGGTCGGCGCAGGTGGCCGCGGAATGTTTGGCCAGAATCAGGAAAATCATGGGTGCAACCACGCTGTAGATGGCGTAGTCCAGGTCCATCGGCCGGAATTCGCCGCGGTCGATGCCGCGCTGCATGATGCGGCGAATCAGCGCCTGGCCGGGCAGGATGACTTCCTGTTGATAGAAGGCGGTGATTTCCGGGAAATTGCCGGCTTCGCTCATCATCAGTTTGGTGATGCCTGAGGCCCGGGTGGCGCCCACGCGTTCCCACCACACCGTCATGCAGTAGGCCAGCATTTCGGCGGCCGTGCCTTCAAAACGTTCGAACTCGTCGTTCCACTCCTTGAAGCGGCCCGAGATGTTTTCGCGCACCACGGCCTTGAGCAGTTCTTCCTTGCTCTGAAAATACAGGAACAGCGTGCCCTTGGAAACGCCGGCGCGGGCGGCCACCTCTTCGGCGCGGGTCGCGGCAAAACCTTTTTCGACAAACAGGTCGAGCGCGGCGTCCAGCAGTTCGCCGGGGCGCGCTTCCTTGCGCCGCTCGCGTTTGGCCGAGAGCGTGGCGGTGGTATCGCTGAGGAATCTGGAGATGGACATGAGTTACTGACTGACTGGTTAGTAATGTAGTGCCTTGCTCCCGGTCCGTCAAGGGACCTGCCCACTTTATCCGGGCACGGGCAGGTGAAGGTTCGGTAAAGCTTGCGGCAGATCAAGGCCGGGCAATGCGCAGGGCCAGCCACTCCTTGAGCACCAGCCGTGACGCGTCCAGCCCATCGGACGATGGCAGCCATTCCAGCACGCCGTTGCGGCTGGGCAGCATGAAACCCATGGGCGCCGCGGTCACCGCGAAGCCGGCGCGCTCGAACGCCAGCACCGAACGCGGCATGTGCCAGGCATGGGTGACCAGCGCGATCCGCTGCACGCCGTCCTTTTGCAGCAGCGGCCTGAGCAGGCTGGCGTTTTCCGCCGTGTCGCGTGACCGGTCGTCGACCCAGCGCAGCTTCAGGCCATAGTCCTGCTCGGCCATGCGGCGTGCGACTTCGCCTTCCGACAGAACTTGTGCATCCGCCGCGCCCCAGCCCATGCCGCCGGCAAACGCCACCGGCAGGCCGGTCTGGCGCGCCAGCCAGGCGCCGTAACGCAGGCGCATGGCCGCGGCGGCGGAGGACTGCGCCTCGCCATACTCCGGCGCCACCGGATGCACGCCGCCGCCCAGCACCACAATCGCCTGCACACCGCTGCTTTTCAGCGTGGCCGCCGTCACCGGCGTGTGCTGCGGCAGGATGCTCTGCGCCAGCCACACGGCGACCGCGTGGCAGCTCAGGAGCCAGAGCAGGGCCAGACCGGCAAAGGCCAGCAGCAGGCCAAGCGCCTTTTTGCGGAGGGCCAGCAACAGGCCCAGCAGGACCAGCAGCAGGGGCGCCGCGGGCGGCAGCACCAGCGTGGCGAGAATCGGCTTGAGTTCACCCAGGGACATCATTCAGAATGCTCTCAAATAAATAGCTGCTTGCGCAGGTGCAGAAAGGGCTGGCGGCCGATTGGACTCATGAGCTTCGGGAGACAGGGGCGGGGTCGGCGGCAGGACGGCCCCAGGGTTTTCCGGTTTGCCGGATGATCAACGCCTGAATTCACTACCATTCGGTCAGGCCGCCAACACAAGCCGGAACTGACCGATCGTAACCAAACAAGGATGACCCATGACCCAAGACCCATCAAGCGGCACCAGCCTGCAGACCATCACGCTGGGCGGCGGCTGCTTCTGGTGCACCGAAGCGGTGTTTGTGCAGGTGCGCGGCATCGTGGACGTCGAGTCGGGCTACAGCAACGGCCATGTCAGCCAGCCCAGCTATGAACAGGTGTGCACCGGCACCACCGGCCACAACGAGGTCGTTAAGCTGGTCTATGACCCGGCACAGATCAGCCTGCGGGCGATTCTTGAAATTTTCTTCGTGATCCACGACCCGACCACGCTGAACCGCCAGGGCAACGACAGCGGCACGCAGTACCGCAGCGGCATCTATTACTCGACGCCCGAGCAGAAGCAGGTGGCCGAGGACATGGTCCATGAACTGAACGCGCAAAAGCTGTTCGGCAAACCGGTCGTCACCGAGGTGCTGCCGGTGGCCAACTACTGGCCGGCCGAAGAGTACCACCAGGACTTCTTCGAGAAAAACCCGAACCAGGGCTACTGCATGGCGGTGGCCAGTCCCAAGGTCGCCAAGTTCCGCAAGACGTTTTCGGAGTACGCCAAAAGCTGAGGGAGGCCGGCGGCGCGGCCCGAGGTCGTCGCGCGCTTGGCTCTGGCGCAAAGGAGCAGGCGCGGCGTGGGGGAGGCCGGACCGGCGCCGGTTCCGAGGCCTGTTTTGATGCCGGTTCTGGTGCGCGGCGCCCGCATCTGGTGCGGTTTAATGCTGCATGGTGCGGGGAAACCCTTGGTTGGCTTGACGATGCAAATGTCCTATTGACAGAACAATAGGACTGTTCCTACCATCGGCACATGTCACCCGCATTGCCCATGACGAAGTACCACCAGATCTATCTGGTGCTCCGCGAGCAGTTGCATGAAGGCCGGTTTGCCGACGGATTTCCCGGCGAGTTGGCGCTGATGCAGCAGTTCGGCGTGGCGCGTGTCACGGTGCGCCGGGCGCTGGAGCAACTGGCGTCCGAGGGCTTGATCTCGCGCGAGCCGGGTCGTGGCACGCGGGCCCTGGACCTTGGCGCCTCGCAGGCCGCACCGCACGGCCAGGCCGGGCAGCGGGCCCAGCTCACCGGCCTGCTGGAAAACCTGGTCAGCATGGGGCTGAAAACCTCGGTCAACGTGCTGGAGGTGGAGCTGGTCACCGCGTCCGCCAGCGTCGCCAATGCCCTGCAACTCAAGGCGGGCGACCCGGTGCAGAAAGCGATCCGGGTGCGCAGCACACGGGAAGGCCCGGTGTCCCACATCACGACGTATGTGCCGGCCGACATCGCCCGCAAGTTCGGGCGGCGCGAGCTGGCCAGAAAACCGATTCTCGTTCTGCTCGAAGAGTCCGGGGTCAAGGTCGGCCGTGCCCACCAGACCATATCCGCGCGGCTGGCAGATGTCATGGTGGCCCAACATCTGGACGTCGCGGTCGGCTCGGCCCTGCTGGCCGTGCGCCGCCTGGTCTACGACGACCAGGACCGTCCGATTCAATGGTTGCATGGTTTGTACCGCCCGGACAGGTACGAGTATGAAATGCAGTTGTCGCGCGTTGGCAGCATCGATGCCAAGGTGTGGGTCAGCAAAGAGTTGTCCGCCAAGTTCCATTAATCCACTTTAGGAGAATGCCATGAGTACCCGTCGCCATTTCATGTCCCAATCTGCTGCGGCCGCTTCGGCTCTGGCGTTTCCCCTGGTCGGGGGCGCGCAGCCCAAGACCATCAAGGTCGGTGTGCTGCACCCCGTGACCGGCGCGCTGGCTTATTCGGGCCAGCAGTGCCGCCTGGGCGCGCTGATGGCGATTGAGGACATCAACAAGGCCGGCGGCATCAAGTCCATGGGTGGTGCCAAGCTCGAGGCGCTGCTCGGTGACGCGCAGTCCCAGCCGCAGGCCGGCGTTGCCGAGGTTGAAAAAATGAATGAAGCGGGTGTGTCCGCTGTTGTCGGCGCTTTTGCCTCGGCGATCTGCCTGGCCACCACCCAGGCGGCCGCCAAATACAACCTGCCGCACGTGGTCGATGTCGGCGTGGCCGACCAGATCGTCGAGCGCGGCCTGAAAAACACCTTCCGCTTCGGCCCCGGCTACCGCAAGTGCGCCGAGACCGCCGTGGCCAACCTGCATGTGCTCAACACCGCCGCCGGCAAGCCCGCCAAAACCGTGATGATTGTTCACGAAGAGTCGCTGTTCGGCACCGGCACCGCCAACCTGCTGGCGCGCGAGCTGCCCGGCTACGGCTACGAGGTCAAGGAAGTGATCAAACACGCGAACCCGACGCGCGACTTCAACAACATCGTGCTGCGCATGAAGGCGGTCAATCCCGACATCGTGATCCCGGCCAACTACTACAACGAGTACGCGCTGCTGGTGCGCACCATGCAGCAGCAGAAAGTCAGCCCCAAGGCGATTTATTCGGTGCTCGGCGGCGCGGCGTCGAGCTACAAGTTCGTCAAGGAATTTCCGGACGCGGCCAACGGCATCATCGACTGCAACCACTGGTTCAACCCCAAGGACAAGCGCTCGGCCGAGCTCAAGAAGCGGGTCGAGGCCCAGGGCCTGTTCTTCAGTTACGAGGTGTTCATGACCTACACCTCGATGCGCCTGCTGGCCGATGCCATCGACAAGGCCAAGTCAGCCGACCGCGCGGCCATCATCAACGCGCTGCAGAACAGCACTTTCTCCGATCACATCATGCCCTACGGTGCGACCAAATTCGTCAACGGACAGAACATGGGCGCCCAGCCGCTGATGACGCAGGTCCTGAAGAACGACATCAAGGTCATCATCCCGCGCGACTACCGCGAAGCCGATCCCCTGTTCCCGCTGCGGGCCTGAAAAAGCACCGTTCGCACCGTGCCTGCGCCAGCGCCTTCATGCGCCTGGCCGGGCCCGGTGCCAGCGGCCGCGCCACTTTCCTGTGTGACCCATGTTTGACCTCAGCATCCTTTTTCCCTCCCTGCTCAATGGCGTGACCACGGGCGCGGTCTATGCGCTGATCGCGCTGGGCCTGACCCTGATCTACGGTGTGCTGCACATCATCAACTTTGCCCACGGAGCGGCCCTGATGATCGCGCTGTATGCCGTCTACATGCTCAAGCAGCATCTGGGCATAGACCCCTACCTGGCGCTGCCGCTGGTCGTGCCCGGCATGTTTGTGCTTGGTTACGCGCTGCAGCGCCTGATCATCAACCGCGCCAGCCATGGCAAGGACGAAAACATCCTGCTCGTGACCTTGGGCCTGTCCATCATCCTGGAGAACGCGGCCCTGCTGTTCTTCAAGTCCGACACGCGCACCATCGACACCGCCTACACGCTGACCACCGTGGCGATCGGCCCGGCCATGATCGCGCTGCCCAAGCTGGTGGCCTTTGCCGGCGCGCTCGCGGTGTCCGGCCTGCTGCTGTGGATTGTCGGCAAGACCGATCTGGGCCGTGCCATCCGCGCGGTCGCCAAGGAAAAACACGGTGCCAAGCTCATGGGCATCGACGTCGACCATGTCTATGCCATGAGTTTCGGCATCGGCCTGGCCTGCCTGGGCGCTGCCGCCTGTTTCCTGCTGCCGGCCTATTACGTGAACCCGCAGGTCGGCGGCGGCTTTGTGCTGGTGTCCTTCACCATCGTGGTGCTGGGCGGCATGGGCAGCTTTGGCGGCGCCTTGCTCGGCGGCCTGCTGATCGGCGTGGTCGAGTCGCTGGGCGGTTTGTACCTCGGTGAGTCGCTCGGACAGATCGGCATTTTTGCCATCTTCATTGCGGTGCTGCTGTTTCGCCCGCAGGGCCTGTTTGGAGCCAAGGCATGAGCAGCAGCATGAAAGATCTGACCGGCATTGTGCTGTTTGTGGCGCTGGTCGCCAGCATTCCGCTGGTGACGGATTCTGGCGTGATCCTGAACTTCGTGATGATGGCGCTGTATGCGGCCCTGCTGGCCCAGGCCTGGAACATCCTGGGCGGTTTTGGCGGGCAGTTCTCGTTTGGCCACGCGCTGTTCTTCGGCACCGGCGCCTACATCCAGGCCATCGCCCAGCTGCAGGGCGGGCTCAATGCCTGGCTGGCGCTGGGCCTGGCGGTGGCCGGCAGCGCCGGGGTTGGTGTTTTTGTCGGCGCGCTGTCGTTTCGCTACGGCCTCAAGGGTTCGTATTTCGCGCTGGTGACGCTGGCCTTTGCCGAGGTGTTCCGCATCCTGGCCCTGTCCGTGCCGTTTACCGGCGCCGGCGTCGGCCTGATGCTGCCGCTGCAGGAGTCCTTTGCCAACATGCAGTTCGGCTCGCGCAAGGGCTACATCTACGTCGTGCTCGGCTTTGTCGCGGCCGCGCTGCTGGTGAGCTGGTGGCTCAAGAACTCGCGTTTTGGTGCCTACCTGCAGGCGGTGCGCGACAACGAGGACGCGGCGCGCGCGATTGGCGTCAGCCCCTTCGGCATCAAGCTCGGCGCGATTGCGCTGTCGGGCGGCTTCATGGGGGCGGGCGGCGCTTTTTATCTGCAGGTGTTCCAGTACATCGACCCCGGCATTGCCTACGGCGCCCACACCTCGGTCGAGGCATTGGTCGCCGCCATCGTCGGCGGCCTGGGCACGCTCTGGGGCCCGGTGCTGGGTGCGCTGGTGCTGCATGTGCTGGCCGACATCACGCGCAACCTGTTCGGCGAGCTGCCCGGCATCAACATGGTGATTTATGGCGTGGTGCTGGTGGCCATCGTGATGTTCATGCCGCGTGGCATTGGCGGGCTCGGCGCGACGGCCAGGTCGCTGTGGCGCGGGCGCGGACACAAGAAAGGAGGCCGCGGTGGCTGATTCCCTGCTTTCCATCCAGGGCCTGTCCCGGTCCTTTGGCGGCCTGCAGGCCGTGCAGAACGTGAGCCTGGACGTGCCCCGCGGCAGCCTGACCGCCCTGATCGGCCCCAACGGTGCGGGCAAGACCACGCTGTTTGCGCTGATGTCCGGCTTCCTGAAGCCCGACAGCGGAAGCGTGGTGTTCGACGGCCAGGACATCACCGGCCGTGCGCCGCACCTCAATGCGCGCCAGGGCATGACGCGCACCTTCCAGATCGTGCAGCCGTTTGCCACGCAGACCGTGCGCGAGAACATCGCCGTCGGTGCGCACCTGCATCTCAAGGACAGGCGCAGCGCGTTGCGCCAGGCCGAAGAGGTCGCCGCGCGCGTCGGCTTGACGGCCCTGCTCGACAAGCCGGCGTCCGACCTGACGGTGGCCGGTCGCAAGCGGCTGGAACTCGCGCGGGCGCTCGCCACGCGGCCGCGCCTGCTGCTGCTCGACGAGGTGCTGGCCGGCCTGAACCCGCAGGAAATCGCCGAGATGATTCCGGTGGTGCGCGGCATCGCGCAAAGCGGCGTCACCGTGCTCATGATCGAACATGTGATGCAGGCCGTCATGAACCTGGCAGAACATGTCTGGGTGCTGGCCCAGGGCCAGCTGATTGCGCAGGGCACACCGGCCGTGGTCACCGCCGACGAGAAGGTGGTCGAGGCCTATCTGGGCCACGGCACGGCCGCGCGCCTGCGTGCCGGCGCCCTGGCAGGAGCAAGGACATGACTGCATTGCTTGAAATCCGCGGCTTGCGCGGCGGTTACGGCCAGGTCGAAGTGCTGCGCGGCATGGACCTGACGGTCCAGGCCGGCGAAACCGTGGCGCTGCTGGGCAGCAACGGCGCCGGCAAGTCCACGCTGAACAACGTGATCTGCGGCATCTACCCGGCCTGGGCCGGCAGCGTGTTGTTTGACGGCCAGGACCTGAGCCGCGCGCATTACCGCGAGGTGGTGAAAGCCGGCCTGATCCAGGTGCCGGAAGGGCGCAAGGTGTTCCCCAACCTCACCGTGCTGGAAAACCTCGAGCTCGGCTCCTTCACGCGTGCGCGTGAGCGCCGCGCCAGCAACCTCGAGAAGGTCTTCGGCATTTTCCCCCGCCTCCGGGAGCGCCTGCCGCAGCTGGCCGGCACCATGAGCGGCGGCGAGCAGCAGATGCTGGCGATCGGCCGCGGCCTGATGGCCGAACCGCGCCTGCTGATTCTGGATGAGCCCTCGCTCGGGCTGTCGCCCTTGCTGGTGGACGAGATGTTCGGCCTGATCCGCAAGCTGCGCGAGGACGGCCTGGCGGTGCTGCTGGTGGAGCAGAACGTCGGCCAGTCGCTGGAAATCGCCGACCGCGCCTATGTCATGGAAAACGGCGGTATCCGTTTTTCCGGCCAACCGGCGGACCTGCTCGGCAGCGACGAGTTGCGCCGCGCCTACCTGGGCCTTTGATCCCTATTGGAGTCTGAACATGAAACGTCGTGAGATTTTGCTTTCGTCTGCGGCTCTGCTGGCGGCCGGAGTGTCTGCGCAAGCTCTGCCCACCCGCATCCTGGTCGGCGCACCGGCCGGTGGCTCCACCGACACGCTGGCCCGCACGCTGGCCACCGAACTGGGGCGCTTGCTGGGCAAGGTGGTGATCGTCGAAAACCGGCCCGGCGCCGGCGGCAATATCGCGGCCGAGGCCGTGGCCAAGGCCGCGCCCGATGGCAACACGCTGTTGATGAGTTTCACCAGCCACGCCATCAATGCCTCGCTGTACCCCTCCCTGCCGTTTGACCCGATCCGCGACTTCACGCCGCTGACCTGCGTGGCGACCTCGCCCTCGGTGCTGGTGGCCCACCCCTCGGTGCCGGCCAAAGACGTGCGCGAGCTGATTGCCCTGGCCAAGGCCAAACCGGGGCAGCTCAACTTTGCCATCGGTGCGGTGGGCTCATCGCTGCATCTGGCGGGCGATCTGTTCAAGATGCAGTCGGGCGCCTTCATCGTGAACATTCCCTACCGCGGTACCGCGCCGGCGATTCAGGACGTGATCGCCGGCCAGGTCGAACTGATGTTTGCCGCGATCGGCAACGCCCAGGCGCAGGTGAAGGCCGGCAAACTCAAGGCGCTGGGCGTGACCAGCGCCAAACGCCTGCCTGCTTTTCCGGACGTGCCCGCCATTGCCGAAGTGTTGCCCGGTTACGAGTCGAGCGCCTGGTTCGGCCTGTTCGGCCCTGCACGCATGGCGCCCGAGCTGGCCAAACGCATCAGCGATGCCGCGCGGCAGGCGATTGCCGCGCCCGAGGTGCGCCGCCGGCTCGATGCCGAAGGCGCGCAGGCTGTCGGCAATTCACCGGAAGAATTTTCGAAGTTCGTGCAGGGCGAAATCCAGCGCTGGGCCAGGGTGGTGAAGTTTTCGGGAGCCAAACCGGAATGAACACGCCAGCACCTGCGCCGCAGACCCTCGCCCAAAAGCTGATCGCCCGGGCGGCCGGACGGTCGTCGGTCTCGCCCGGCGACATCGTGACCTGCAAGGTCGATCTGGCGATGTTCCACGACTCGTCCGGTCCGCGCCGGCTCAAGCCCATGCTGGAAGAACTCGGCGCGCAGATCTGGGACAAGTCGCGTGTGGTGCTGGTGATGGACCATTACGTGCCCGAGCGTGACGACGAGTCGCGCAAGATCGTACGCATTGCGCGCGACTGGGCGCGTGAGCAGGACCTGCCCCATGTGTACGACAGCCAGGGCATCTGCCATGTGGTGGTGGCCCAGCACGGCCACATCCGGCCCGGCATGTTCTGTGTCGGTGGTGACTCGCATTCGCCCACCGGCGGGGCGTTCGGCGCCTACATGTTCGGTATCGGCAGCACCGAGATGCTGGGCGTGGTGGTGACCGGCGAGATCTGGCTGCGTGTGCCGCAGACATTGCAGATGCACTGGCGCGGCCGCCTGCAAAAAGGCGTGACCGCCAAGGACATGATGCTGCACATGATTGGCCGCTTCGGCATGAACGGCGGGCAGTACCAGGCGGTGGAGTTTGCCGGCCCTGCCGTCAAGGCGCTGGCCATGCAGGAGCGCATGACGCTGTCCAACATGAGTGCCGAGTTGGGTGCGCAGGCGGGCCTGATCGCGCCTGATGAAACGACAACGGCGTGGCTGGCGGCGGCCGGTGCGCCGACGCCCGACACGAGCGGCTGGCATACCGATGAAGGCGCTGCTTTGACCCGCCACGAATTCGATGCCGGCACTCTGGCGCCGTTTGTGGCCGCGCCGCACAGCCCGGCCAATGCCGATGTGGTGGGCCGCTACAGTGGCACCCCGGTGGACGTGGCCTACATCGGCGCCTGCACCGGCGCCAAGCTCGACGACTTGCGCGCCGCCGCCGAGGTGCTGCGCGGCCAGCGCGTGGCGACCGGCGTGCGCCTGATGGTGGCGCCGGCCAGCCAGAAGGACCAGAACGCCGCGCGCGAAGAGGGCGTGCTGCAGGTGCTGCTTGATGCCGGCGCCGAATTGTTTCCTACCGCTTGCGGCGCCTGCGCCGGTTATGGCGAGACCATCGGTGACAACACCACGGTGATCTCGAGCACGGCGCGCAACTTCAAGGGCCGCATGGGCTCGGCGACCGCGCAGGTCTACCTGGCCTCACCCTACACCGTGGCCGCCTCGGCGCTGCGCGGTGTCATCACCGATCCGCGTGAGGTGCTGGCATGACGCAGGCGGCGGCCACCCACCGTGTCTGGAAGCTCGGTGCCGACATAGACACCGACGTGCTGGCGCCCGGCCATGCCATGAAACACGGCATCGACAAGATTGCCACCTACTGCCTCGAATCCGTGCGCCCCGAATTCGCCGGCCAGGTGCGGCCGGGCGACGTGATCGTGGCCGGCTCCAACTTCGGCATTGGCTCCTCGCGCGAGCAGGCGGCCGCCGTGTTGGTCAAGCTTGGTGTGGCGGCGGTGATTGCCCCGTCGTTCAGCGGCCTGTATTTCCGCAACGCCTTCAATGTGGGCCTGCTGCTGCTGACCTGTCCGGAGGCTGAGCGTTTGCAGGAAGCCGAGCAGGTCGCACTCGATACCACACATCTCGCGGTGATTTCAGGCGCTGGCGAGCGCCTGACCTGCGAGCCCATCCCCGACTTCCTGCTGGACATGGCACGCAGCGGCGGATTGATGAACCAACTGCGAATCCGATTTGGCAAGGAGCCTGTTCAATGACTGATATTTCCACTGGGCCGGTGATGGACCCCGTTACCCTGGCCGTCCTCAAGGGCCGGCTGGAGCAGGTCGCCGACGAGATGGACGCCACGCTGTACCGCAGCGCCTTCAACCCCATCATTGCCGAGGCGCACGACGCCTGCCACGGCCTGTATGACGCCGGCTCGGGCGACACGCTGGTGCAGGGCAAGTCGGGCCTGCCGGTGTTTGTCGGCGCCATGGCCTTTGCCGTGCGCGCGGCAGCCCGGGTGGCGCGCGAGCGCAGCGCGCCCGGCGATCCGGCCGACGGCATGGCCGACGGTGACACCTGGCTGTTCAACGACCCTTACGAGGGAGGCACCCATGCCAACGATTTCAAGCTGGTGCGGCCCTTTTTTCGCGGCGGCAAACTGTTTTGTTACCTGGCCTCGGCCGCGCACTGGCATGACGTGGGCGGCGCGGTGCCCGGCAACTACAACCCGGCGGCCACCGAGTGCTGGCAAGAAGCGGTGCAGATTCCGCCGGTGCGCATCGTGCGCGCCGGTGCACTCGACGCCGATGTGCTGGCCATCCTGCAGGCCAACACCCGTCTGCCCGACAGCCTCTGGGGCGACCTCAACGGCCAGCTCGCCGCGCTCGAGCTCGGCGTGCGCCGTCTGCATGGCCTGCTCGACGAGTATGGCGACGCGCTGGTGCTGCAGGCCATGGGTGAGCTGCGCGCGCGCGCCGTCCGCCTCATGCGCTCGCACATTGCCTCGCTGCCCGATGGCCGCTACTCCTTCGGTGACATCCTGGACAACGACGGCGTCAAGGACGAAGCGTTGACGATTGCGCTCGACATGACGGTGCAGGGCGAACGCATGACACTCGATTTTTCGCGCACTTCGCCGCAGTGCGCCGGCCCGGTCAACATCTCGCGCGCCACGGCGATTGCCGCCTGCTATGTGGCGCTCAAGCACCTGTTTCCCGACGTGCCGGCCAATGCCGGCGTGCTCGACGCGGTGGACTTCGTGCTGCCCGACGGCTTGGTCATCAGCGCGGCGCGGCCGCGGCCCGTGGGCGGCTACACCGAAACCATCTTGCGCATGATCGACGTGATTTTCAGCGCGGCGGCGCAGGCTGATCCGACACGCGCCGTGGCCCAGGCCTACGGCACCATCAACGCGCTGTCGATCGCCGGGCACCGCACGGATGCGGCCCGCCAGGGCCAGCGCTGGGTGATGTTCAGCTTCTTCGGCGGCGGCCACGGCGGCCACTCGGGCGGCGACGGGCTGAGCCACGGCAATGCGCCGATCTCCACCGCCACGATTCCGCCGCTGGAGATTCTGGAAGCGGCGTACCCGGTGCGTTTCACCGAGTGGTCACTGCGCGCCGACTCCGGCGGCGACGGCCAGTACCGCGGCGGACTGGGCGCGAACTACGAGATCGAACTGCTCGAGCAGGACGCCGAGGTCTTCATCTTCGGCGAGCGCGGCAAGTCCGCGCCCAAGGGCATTGCGGGCGGTGGCGAGGCTGCGGTCAATGTCTTCAGCTACGAGAACAACAATGAATGGAAAACACCCCCGATGGTCTCCAAGATGGTCGGCATCAAGCTGAAAAAAGGCGAACGCGTGCGCCTGCAGACACCGGGCGGCGGCGGTTTCGGCGCACCTGCGGATCGCTTGCAGGGTTCGCGTGAGCGCGATCAGGCGCTCGGCTATGTGACGGCAGGCGCCGCGAAGAAGGAGGGCGCATGAGCACCGCCGGGCAATTGATCGTCGGCGTCGATGTCGGCGGCACCTTCACCGACTTGTTTGTGCTGGACGAAGCCAGTGGCAGCGCGCGCATCGTCAAGGTGCCTTCCACACGCGGCGAGGAGGCGCGCGGTTTCATGAACGGCGTGGCCCGCGTCGCCGATTCCGCGGCCAGCATCGCCACCATCGTGCATGGCACGACGGTGGGCACCAATGCGCTGCTCGAGCGCAAGGTGGCGCGCACCGGCATCATCACCACGCGCGGCTTTCGCGACGTGCTGGAGATGCGCCGGCGCGACCGGCCGCAGACCTGGGGGTTGCGCGGCAGCTTCGAGCCCATCGTGCCGCGCGACCTGCGGCTCGAGGTCGATGAACGCGTGCTGGCCGACGGCAGTATCCACACCGCCGTGGACCTGGACCAGGTTCGCGCCCAGGCGCAAGCCCTGCTGGCCGCGGGCTGCGAGGCGGTCTGCGTCTTCTTCATCAACACCTATGCCAACCCGGCCAATGAACGCGCCGCCGTCGCGGCCGTGCGCGAGCTCTGGCCCAACGCCCATGTGACCGCTGCCAGCGAGGTCCTGCCCGAGATCCGCGAGTTCGAACGCTGCTCCACGGCCACGCTCAACGCCGCGCTGCAACCGGTGGTCGGCAGCTACCTCACGCGCCTGGAGTCGGATCTGCGCAGCCAGGGTTTTGCCGGTGAGTTGTTGATCGTGCAGAGCAACGGCGGCGTGATGTCGCGCCAGACCGCCTGCGACGTGCCGGTGCGCACCGCGCTGTCGGGCCCGGCGGCCGGCGTGATTGCCTGCGCGGCGATTGCCCGCTCGGCCGGTTTCCCCAACGCCATCACCGGCGACATGGGCGGCACCTCGTTTGACGTGTCGCTGGTCGCCAAGGGCGAAGCGGCGCTGTCGGCGCAGACCTCCATCGAGTTCGGCATGGTGGTGCGCTCACCCATGATCCAGATCGAGACCATAGGCGCCGGTGGCGGCTCCATCGCCTCGGTCGATGCCAGCGGCATGCTGCAGATCGGCCCCGAGTCGGCCGGCAGCAACCCGGGACCGGCCTGTTACGGCCGCGGCAACACCCGCCCGACCGTGACCGACGCCAACGTGCTGCTGGGCCGGATCGCCGCCGACCGCCCGCTGGGTGGCGGTCTGCTCGCGGCCATGGACGCCGGCAAGGCGCGCGCCGCCATCGAGCAACATGTGGCGCAGCTCCTGGGGCTGGACGTGATGGCGGCGGCCGAGGCCATTTTGACGGTGGCCAACGCCAAGATGGCCGGCGCGATCCGCGTGGTGTCCATCGAACGCGGGCATGATCCGCGCAACTTTGCCTACATGCCGTTTGGCGGCGGCGGCGCGCTGCATGTGTGCGCCATGATGCGCGAAGTCGGCGTAACCACCGGCATCGTCCCGCGTTACCCCGGCGTCACCTCGGCGCTGGGCTGCGTGATGGCCGACATGCGGCACGATGCGGTGCAGACCCTGAACAAAGGCCTGGCCGAGCTCGACATCGCCGACCTGCGCCAGCGCATCACCAGCGTCGCGGCGGCCTGCCAGCAACGACTGGACTCGGCCGGCGTGCGTTTCTCCGAGGTGCAGCAAGTCATTGCGCTGGACATGTTGTACGCGGGCCAGACCCACACGGTGCAAGTGCCTTTGCCGGTGACGCAGGTGGACCTGATTACCGCGGCAGTGATTCAAACCGCGTTTGAAGCGGCTTACCTCGCCGCCTTTGGCCGCGTGCTGGGTGGCATCGCGATCCGTGTCATGAACCTGCGCTACGCCCGCATCGGCGTGCGGCCCAAGTTCGACCTCGCGGTGCTGGCCCCGACGGGCGCCGGCTCGACGCAGCCTAGCGGTGAGCAGCAGGTGTTCCACGCCGGGCGCTGGTGGGCGGCGGTGCGTTACCCGCGCCTCGACTTGCCGGTGGGTGCGCGCATCGATGGCCCGGCCATCCTCGAGCAGCCCGACACCACGGTCTGGCTGGAGCCCGGCTTTCACGCGACGGTCGACAGCTTTGGCAACCTGCTGGTCAAACCCTCCTGATACCACCATGAAAACTTCACCGAAAAAAATCGCACTGATCATCGTTGATTTGCAAAACGATTTCCTCGCGCCCGACGGGGCCTATGCGCGCGGCGGCGCGGCCAGCGCGGCCGCGCGTGAACTGCCCGGCCGCGTGGCCGGCGTGGTGCGTGCACTCAAGGCGGGCGGCGGCCTGGTGGCGGCGAGCCAGTTCACGCTCTGGCCCGATGCCCAGGGCGAACCCATGGTTTCGCCGCATCTCAAAGCCTTGCGCCCGTTTCTGCGCCGCGGCGACTTCGCCCCCGGCAGCACCGGCCAGGCCAATGTGGCCGAGCTGCAGCCGCTGATCGATGTGTCGGTCTGCAAGGTCGCCTACTCGGCGTTTTTCAACACCCAGCTCGACTGGGTGCTGCGCCATGCGGGCATCGACACCGTGGCCGTCTGCGGCATTGTCACCAACGGCGGCGTCGCCAGTACCGTGCGTGATGCCCACATGCGCGAGTACCACACCATCGTGTTGAGCGACGGCTGCGCGGCCTTCAAGCCCGACGTCCATGCGACCTCGCTGGCCGACATGGGCACGATCGCGCAGGTGATGCGCTGCGAAGAATTCATCCAGTCGCTGTCATGACACTGCCCGTGATCCGCCGCGCCGAACGCATGGATGCCCCGGTCCATGTGCCGGTCGCGATTGTGGGCGCCGGCGCCTGCGGCCTGACCGCGGCGCTGATGCTGCGTGACGCCGGCATCGAGTGTGTGGTGCTCGAGCGCGACGCCGTGCCCAGCGGCTCGACCGCGCTGTCCTCGGGCTTTGTGCCCGCACCCAACACGCGCGTGCAGAAGTCCAAAAACATTGACGACAGCCCGCAGCGTTTTGCGGCCGACATCCAGGCCAAGGCCCATGGCACGGCGGCTCCGCAGCTGGCCACGGCTTATGCCGAGGCGATCGGCCCGGCGATCGACGCCCTGCAGGCGCGCCACGGGCTGGACTTTGTGCTGCTCGACGATTTCCTTTACCCCGGCCACAGCCGGCACCGCATGCACGCCGTGCCCGAAAAAACCGGCGCCGGCCTGATGGCGCGCCTGCAGCAGGCCGCCGAAACGGCCGACGTGCCCATCGTGACCCGCGCGCTGGTGCGCGAGCTCTGGCTCAATGCGCGCGATGAAGTCCTGGGCGTCGCCTACGAACGGCCCGACGGCACGCTGGAGCAGCTGTCCTGCGACGTGCTGGTCCTGGCCTGCAACGGCTTTGGCGGCAACGCGGCCATGGTGCAGCAGCTCTTGCCCGAGATGAAGGGCGCCACCTTTGCCGGCCACACCGGCAACGACGGCAGCGCCATCGCCTGGGGCCGCGCGCTGGGTGCGCGCCTGGCCGACCTCGGCGGCTACCAGGGCCACGGCTCCTGGGCCGTGCCGCAGGGCGCGCTGATCTCGTGGGCGCTGATGATGGAAGGCGCGCTGCAGATCAATGCGCTGGGCCGGCGCTTTCACGACGAAACCGGCGGTTATTCGGAAGCCGCCGTGCAGGTGCTGGCCCAGCCCGGCAGCGTGGCCTGGAATGTGTTCGACGAGGCCTTGCTCACGTTCGCGCGCAGCTTTCCCGATTTCCGCGAGGCCGAAGCCGCCGGCGCCCTCAAACGCTGCGATAACGAGGCGGCGTTGGCCGCACTGATCGGCTGCGATGTCGGCGCCTTGCACGCCACGCTGGCGGCTGTGGCCCCTGGCGCCGCGGCGCCCGACGGCCGCGTCTTCAAACGTGCGCTGCAAGCACCTTTCTACGCCGTCAAGGTGACAGGCGCGCTGTTTCACACCCAGGGCGGGCTCGACATCGACGCTCAGTGCCACGTGCTGCACGAAGACGCCAGCCCGTTAAAAAATCTGTTGGCCGCCGGCGGCGCCGCGCGCGGTGTCTCGGGCAACGCGGTCTGGGGTTATCTCTCGGGCAACGGCCTGCTCAGCGCGATTGCGGGCGGCTACATCGCGGCGCGCAGCGCGGCCACGTTACTGGAAACCAAGCCATGAACCCCAAGCTTTCATTGAAGCAGCGCCTGGCGCAAGCCCGGCCCGTGCTGGCCCCCGGTGTCTACGACGCGCTCAGCGCGCTGGTGGCCGAGCAGGCCGGCTTCGAGGCGCTTTACCTGTCAGGCGCCTCGATCGCCTACACGCGCCTGGGCCGCTCTGACGTGGGCTTGACGACCTTCACCGAAGTGGCCGACACGCTGGCCCGCATCACCGAGCGTGTGAGCCTGCCGGTCATCGTCGACGCCGACACCGGCTTTGGCAATGCGCTCAATGTCATGCGCACGGTCCGGGGTTTCGAGCGCGCCGGCGCCGCCATGATCCAGCTCGAAGACCAGACCTTTCCCAAACGCTGCGGCCACCTCGACGGCAAGGCCGTGGTGCCGGTGCAGGAGATGGTCGGTAAGCTCAAGGCCGCGCTCGATGCTCGCACCAGCGCCGAGACGCTGATCCTGGCGCGTACCGATGCCATTGCCGTCGAGGGCCTGGACGCGGCGCTGGAGCGCGCCGAGCGGTATTTTGAGTGCGGCGTCGATGCCCTGTTCATCGAGGCATTACGCACGCCCGAGCAGATGGACACGGCCTGCGCCCGTTTTGCGCAGCGCATTCCCATGCTGGCCAACATGGTCGAAGGCGGCAAGACGCCGGTGCAAAGCGCCACCGAACTCGGCGCACGCGGTTTCCGCATCGTTATCTTCCCCGGCGGCACGGTGCGCGCCGTGACGCACACGCTGCAAGGTTATTACGCGAGCCTGCACCAGCACCAGACCACCGCGCCGTGGCAAAAGCAGATGCTGGACTTTGACGGGCTCAATCAGGTCATCGGCACGGACGAGCTGATGGCGGCCGGCAAGCGTTACGAGTAAGCAGGCTTGAGGCTGCACACGCTGAAACATCATGGGCGCTCCCGAACTTGGCCCGCAAACTTCCGCCAGAGCCCGTTCTGCGGCGATCAGGACGGTTGCGCTGTTCGAGGCCTTCAAGGGCGCGGTCGTGCTGGTGGCCGGCAGCGGCCTGCTGCTGCTGATCCACACCGACGTGCACGCCGCGGCGGCCAGGCTCATTGAACATTGGCACCTGAACCCGGCCTCGCGTTACCCGCAGATTTTTCTGGAAGCCGCGTCCAACCTGCACGACAGCCGGCTGATGCTGCTGGCCGCCGGTGCGGCGCTGTATGCGCTGGTGCGTTTTGTCGAAGCCTGGGGTCTCTACGGAGAGAAGGCCTGGGCCGAGGTTCTGGCGGCGGTCAGCGGCGGCATCTATGTTCCGTTTGAAATTGCCGAACTGCTGCGCCGGCCAAGCTGGCATGGCGCCTTGCTGCTCATGCTCAACCTGGTCATTGTGGCGCTCATGGTCTGGGCGTTGCTTCAACGTCGAAAGCGTGGTGGCCACCCTGAGGCCTGATCTTGGGCCGTCAATGCTCCTGATATCATAGCTGCTAGCGCTCGTGTTTATTGGGTTGCGGGCACTTTTTGATTGAAATCAGCCCCGGCGCCTCGCCATGTAAAACCACTCCTGCCCCGGCTCGGCGCGCGGGTTGGGAAACACCACAAAACCGTCATGCGGCGCCTTTACCTCGGCGCCGCTGTAGCGCACACCAATCACCTCACCGGCCTGCACCGCATCAAAACTGCGCCACTCGCGGCTGAAGCGGTCGCCCGCGTGCTCGCGGTCTGTCACATCGACCAGGCGCAGGATCTCGCGCTCGGCAGGCAAGGGTTCCAGCGGCAGGGATGCCATGCCCAGCAGTGCCAGCGTTTGCACAATCGCGTGGCGCGCCACCTCAATCCCCTGCGGATCGTCGTGCTGGCCGCATTCCAGCGTCACGCCGTAGCCGCCGCGTGAACGCATGTACTCCGTGGTACCCACGCCGTAGTTGGGGTTGGTCACCAGCGTCTGGGCGCGGGCCGAGCCTGCAGGTACCGGCGCTGCCGCACGGCGCTGCACACCACGCGCATAGGTGTCCAGCCAGCCTTCGACAATGCGCGGAGCGCCGGTGCACAGGGCCAGCTGCATTTCCTGTTCGGCTTGGTTGAAGGGCTCCAGCGTGCCCGTGTTGTTCTGCGGGCCGATCATCACAAACGGTGCACCGCCGGTGTGGAAGGAGTGCAGGTCCAGCAGCACTTCATGCGCATCGAGCAGCGGACACAGCACATTCGCGATGCGGTCTTCAAAATCCTGCGGAATCGCACTTGGCGCCATGTTGCGGTTCAGGTTGCGGTCGCCGGTGCGCTGTTTGCGCTGGTAGGCCAGCGGGTTGGTGACCGGCACAAAGGTCACCGTGCCGCGTTCGATGGCCAGTTGGCCGCTGTCGATGTCTTGCAACAGCTGCGCGATGGCTTTTGCGCCGCAGACCTCGTTGCCGTGCACCGCGCCAAGCACCAAGAGCTTCGGGCCGGGGGCCAGGCCGTGGAAGGTGTGGGTGGGTAGGTG
>NZ_NBZW01000011.1 GCF_002379085.1 Polaromonas sp. AET17H-212
AACAAGCGGCAAGTCATCCACGCCAAAAGCTGATCCTCGAGCTCTCGACTCACAGGGCTGACGGGCTGTGGATAACTTCCCAAAACAAATCTTGTTGGCGTCTCTTAATCGTCCTTTTGAAAGCATACAAGGGCGAGCGATTGTTTGAGCCGCAGGCGAGTTCGAGCTAGCCCCCGCTTTTGGCGAGCACCACAGGTTGCCCCCGAAGCAGTGCAACCCGCTACAAGGTATGGCTTCTGTCGCCCTGCGCAAACCCCAGCGCCTGCCACCCACTCCACGGACAGGCCGTCGAGTCAACGGCAAAGGCTATGACCTTGAACAACTCACCCATCTCATGTTCATTGATCAGTTTTTGCACCATCACCCGTTCGGCCAGCGGCGTATCTTCCATGCCGGCCAACACGCCGCAATTGAACAGAAAGCGCGCCTGGCTGGTGTAACCCAGCACCTGGAAACCGGCCTCCTGCCCGGCCAGCGCGATGCCGCTGAAGTTGACGTGCGCGGTGATGTCTTTCTCGCCCACGTCCTGCAGCGCATCGGCGTCGAGCAGGTGCGCGCGGTGGCACATGACCGTGCCCATGCTGCGCTGCGGGTGGTAATACTCGTGTTCGGGGAAACCGTAATCCAGCAGGAACACCGCGCCGGCCTGCAGCCGGTCGGCCAGGGTGCGCACAAAGGCCTCGGCCTGCGGGTGGATCTCGGTCAGGTAGTCGTGGCTGCCCGCCACGTCGAGCGGCGGCCGCAGGGCGGTCGGCTGATCCGCCGGCACAAACACACCGCCATGAACGGCGACGCCGCGCTCCTGCCAGACGCCGTCCACGCGGGCCAGCAGTTGCACCGGCATGGCATCAAGCACCTCATTGCCGACCACCACACCCTGCATCTGCGCCGGCAGTTCGCTGACCCACTGCACGGTGTCGCCCCAAGCGGCCAGGCGCTCGCGCTGGTGCGCCTGCAGGCTGCCGGAGAGATCCACAATCGTGTAGCGCCGAATTTGCGGCCCCAGGGCCTCGAGCAGTTGCTGCGCCAGCGCGCCGGAACCCGCGCCAAACTCCCAGACCTCCGTGGTCCCGGTGGCCGCCAGGGCCTGCGCCACCTGCCGTGCCAGCGCCTGGCCAAAACGCGGGGAAAGCTCGGGCGCGGTGACAAAATCGCTGCCGCCGCCCTTCACGCCGGCGGGCATGAGGCCGAACTGGCGCGCATCCCGGGCGTAGTAGCCCAGACCCGGGGTGTACAGGGCCAGGGCCATGAACCGGTCAAAGCCGATCCAGCCACCGGCCGCGGTGATGGCCTCACGGATGTAGGCGGCCAGGGGGCTCGTTAAACTAGGGGGTGTCGTCATGGGAGAGGTGCTCACCCCCGGATTGTCGGCGATTGCCCTGCCTCCAGCTTGCCCAACCTTCACCACATGAAACCAGCGTCTCCCGCTCCTGTTGTTCTCGTTACCGGCGCCGCCAGGCGGCTGGGCCGCGAGATCGCGCTGGCGCTGGCCGCAGGCGGCTGGCGTGTGGCCGTGCACTACCGCGGCTCGAAGGAGGATGCTACCAAAACAGTAGCTGACTGCGTAGCATTGGCGGTGGATTCAGAGCTTTTTTATGCTGATCTTGAGGACGAGACCGCCGTCCGCGGCCTGTTGCCGCAAGTGATCCAGCACTTCGGCCAAGTCGATGCGGTGGTCAACAACGCCTCCACCTTCGAACATGACAGCGCCACCAGCTTCGGTTTTGCGTCCCTTGAAAAACACCTGCGCAGCAACACCGGCGCGGCGATCATGCTGGCGCAGGCCCTGCACGCGCACGTGCTGGCGCGGCAGGCCAGCGCGGCGGTGACCGGGCCAACCGGCCGGTTTGCGGTCGTCAACCTGCTGGACCAGAAACTCTGGAACCCCAACCCCGATTTTTTCAGCTACACCCTGTCCAAGGCTGCGCTCGAAGCCGCCAACACCATGCTGGCCATGGCGCTGGCGCCGCAGGTGCGGGTGGTGGGCGTGGCGCCCGGGCTGACGCTGACCAGCCACCTGCTGAGCGACGAGAAATTCCAGGCCCTGCACAAACTCTCGCCGCTGGGCCGTTCGTCCAGCGCGGCCGACGTGGCGGCCACCGTCCGGTTTGCGCTGGAAAACGCATCCATCACCGGCACCACGCTGCTGGTGGACGGCGGCCAGCACCTGATGAAATTCGAGCGCGATTTCTCACTGATGTGAGCGCACCCTCCTACACCGCCACCTCTTGCCCTCCATGCAGACTGCCCTCACCATGTTCACCACCCGTGGCACCCAAATCCTGACGCTGACCGGCCTGCGCTTCGACGCCAACCTCGGCATCCTGGAACAGGAAAAGAACGCGCCGCAGCCGATCCAGGTGGACGCCGAACTCAACCTGGGCACGCAGCCGCTGCTGCCCAGCGACGACGACATCCACCATGTGCTGGACTACCGCAAGGTGCGCCAGATCATCATCAACGAATGCACGGCCGAACATGTGAACCTGCTGGAAAGCCTGATCGGCAAGCTGGCGCACCGGCTGATGCTGCTGCCCGGCGTGTTGGGGGTGCGCGTGAAAATCGCCAAACTTGAAATTTTTGACGACTGCGAAGTAGCCATTCGCGTCGAGACCGGCCAGTGGTGAAGCACCGCGCCGACAACCAGAGGTAAATCCATGAGTGCCGTATTGAATGAAATGATGAATGACGTAGCCGGTGAGGAAGCGGTGGTGCCGGCCAAGGCGGGCCTGAAGATAGAACGCGAGGAGCACAAGCTCGAAAAACGCCTGTGCCGCGAGGTCGGCCGCGCGATTGTCGACTTCAACATGATCGAGGAGGGCGACAAGGTCATGGTTTGCGTCTCGGGCGGCAAGGACAGCTACGCCATGCTGGACATCCTGCTCAAGCTGCAAAAACGCGCGCCCATCAACTTCGAGCTGATCGCCGTCAACCTGGACCAGAAGCAGCCCGGCTTTCCCGACCACATCCTGCCGCAGTACCTGGAACAACTCGGTGTGCCTTTCCACATCGAGACGCAGGACACCTACAGCATCGTCAAGCGCGTGATTCCCGAAGGCAAGACCATGTGTTCGCTGTGCTCGCGCCTGCGCCGCGGCATTCTGTACCGCGTGGCCGAGGAGCTGGGCGCCACCAAGATCGCGCTGGGCCACCACCGCGACGACATGCTGCAGACCTTTTTCCTGAACATGTTTTTCGCCTCGCGCCTCAAGGGCATGCCGCCCAAGCTGGTCAGCGACACCGGCAAACACGTGGTGATCCGGCCCATGGCCTATGTGCCCGAGAAAGACCTGATCAAGTGGGCGCAGGTGCGCGACTTTCCGATCATCCCGTGCACGCTGTGCGGCAGCCAGCAGAACCTGCAACGTGTGCAGGTTGGCAACATGCTGCGCGAGTGGGACAAGAAGTTTCCGGGCCGCCTCGAGAACATGTTCACCTCGCTGCAAAACATCGTGCCCTCGCACCTGATGGACGGCAAGTTGCATGACTTCAAGGGCCTGCGCAGCACCGGCATGCCGGACCCGGAAGGCGACAAGGCCTTTGACATGGAAGAGTTTTTTGAACCCGTCCGGCCCGGGCTGGGCGTCGTGACGCTGTAGGTTTTACAAGCCATTCAGACCTGGAGGCCTTATGCAAAAAGCGCTGGCAGCTATCATTTTTGCATTTTTCTTGGTCGGACTGCTGGGCGGTTGCGCCAGCAGCCGCGTGGTCGGCAGCGAGGTCAACAGCTTCGCCCGCTGGTCGCCGGCACCGCCGGCGCCGGGCAGCAGCTACCGCTTTGAACGTTTGCCCTCGCAACAGCAGGCAGACCTGCCGCAGGCCCGGCTCGAAGGCCTGGCCCAGGCCGCACTGGCAAAGGTGGGCCTGCAGCACAACCCGCAGGCGGCCAGCCTGAGCGTGCAGGTCAGCGCCAGCTCCCAGCCCATGCTGCGCTCGCGCTGGGACGGCGGCTACTACCCCTACGGCAGTCCCAACATCTTTATCGGCGGCGGCAGCGGCGGGGGTGTCAGCAGCGTCGGTGTCGGTTTCGGCTTTGGTTTTCCGCTGGGCGGCATGGACACGCCGATTTACCGGCGCGAAGTCAGCATCGTGATGCGCGAGCTGCGCAGCAACGTGGCCGTGTATGAAACACGTGCGGTCAGCGAGGAGCCCTGGCTGGACACCGACCCGGTGCTGTCGGCCATGCTGGACGCCGCCCTGCGCGGCTTCCCCGTGCCGCCGGCCGGGCCGCGCCGCGTCAATATCGAGATCAAGCGTTGACCGAGTCCGCGCGCGTGCTGGCGATACGCCACGGTGAAACCACCTGGAATGTGGATACCCGCATCCAGGGCCAGCTCGATGTCGGGCTCAACGACACCGGCCGCTGGCAGGCCGAGCGCCTAGCCCGCGCGCTGGCGGCGGAACCCATACGCGCCATCTACACCAGCGACCTTGGGCGCGCCCATGAAACGGCGATGGCGATCAGCCGCGTCACCGGTGTGGCGGTCACCGCCGAACAAGGCTTGCGCGAGCGGCATTTCGGCGAGTTCCAGGGCAGGACCTTTGCCGAGATCGAAGCCGTTCTGCCCGAGCAGGCCAGGCTCTGGCGCACCCGCGACCCGGCTTTTGCCCCGGCAGGCGGCGAGTCGCTGCTGCAACTGCGCGAGCGCGTCGTCGCCACCGCGGAAAAACTCGCGGCGCGGCATCCGGGCGAGTTGATCGTGTTGGTCGGCCACGGCGGCGTGATGGACGTGTTGTACCGGGCCGCGACCCGGCTGGACATCCAGGCGCCGCGCACCTGGGCACTGGGCAATGCGGCCATCAACCGCCTGCTCTGGACGCCGGAAGGTTTCACGCTGGTCGGCTGGGCCGACACCCAGCACCTGGACAACAACACCTCCCTCGATGAAACGACAACCTGATGCACCTGCTGTCTGACCTGCTGGGCCGCCCTGCCGCGGCCATCGACACCCCCGCGCTGGTGATCGACCTCGACGCGATGGAGCGCAACCTGGAGCGCATGGCGGCGTTCGCGGCGCAGCACGGCGTCATGCTGCGGCCGCACGCCAAGATGCACAAAAGCGCCACCCTGGCGAAGCTGCAGATGGCCCGCGGCGCGGTCGGTGTCTGCGTCCAGAAAACCTCGGAAGCCGAAGCCCTGGCGGCGCTGGGCGTGAACAACATCTACATCAGCAACGAGGTGGTCTCGCCCTTCAAGCTCAAGCGCGTGGTGGCGCTCGCCCGGGAGCTGCAGGCGCTGGGCGGCCAGCTGGCCATCGCGGTCGACAGCCTCGAAGGCCTGCGCCGGCTGGCCCAGGCCGCGCACGGCCAGCATGCGGCCCTCCGCGTGTTCATCGAAATCGATGTCGGCCATGGCCGCTGCGGCCTCGCGCCTGGCGCGCCCGCCGTCGCACTGGCCAATGAGATGGCCCGGCACCCGGCGCTGCAGTTTGGCGGCCTGCAGGCCTACCACGGACGCGCCCAGCATCTGCGCACCGTGGCCGAGCGGCAGGCGGCAATTGCGCAGGTGATCACCCATGTGCAGACCACCCGCGCCGCGCTGCAGGCAGCCGGCCACGCGGTGCCACTGGTTACCGGCGCAGGCACCGGCACCTTTGCGCTGGAAACCGCCAGCGGCGTGTACGGCGAGTTGCAGGCGGGCTCCTACCTGTTCATGGACCGCGACTACGCCGACAACGAGCGCGACCCGGCGCAGCCGCCCTTCGAACACGCGCTGTTCGTCAAAAGCCAGGTCATGAGCGTCTGCGCCAGCCATGCCGTGGTGGACGCCGGGCACAAAAGCCATGCCATCGACTCCGGCCTGCCGACGGTGCACGGCCTGGCGCTGGACTACGCCAACGGCGGCGACGAACACGGCATCCTGCGCGGCGCGGTGCTGCCGGCGCTGGGCGACACGGTGTGGCTGATCCCCGGCCACTGCGACCCGACCGTGAACCTGCACGAGCACCTGCTGGGCGTGCGCGGCGGCCTGGAGAGCGGTACGGTCGAGCAGATCATCAGGGTTGATGCCAGAGGCGCTTTGACCTGATTCCGGCCAGAATCAGGGGATGAGCCCTAGTCAAGTCATCGTCCTCGCCACGCCCGTCTTCTTCCTGCTGATCGCAATCGAATTCGCCTGGGGCTACGCCAAGGGCCGCAACACCTACCGCCTGAACGACGCGATCAACAGCATCAGCCTGGGCATGCTGAGCCAGATCAGCGCGGTGTTCACCCGGCTGTTTCGCGTCGGCATCTACACCGCCATCTATTCGTCGGTGGCGCTGTTCCCCGACGAAGCCTTCTGGACCACCTGGTACGGCTGGCTGATCGCGCTGGTCTTCTACGACTTCTGCTACTACTGGCTGCACCGCGCCGGCCATGAAAGCGCGGTCTTCTGGGCCGCGCATGTAGTGCACCACCAGAGCCAGGACTACAACCTCTCGACCGCGCTGCGCCAGACCAGCAGCGGCGCCCTGCTCGGCTGGATTTTCTATGTGCCGATGGCGATCGCCGGTGTGCCGCCGCTGGTCTTCGGCGTGGTGGTGCTGATCGACCTGCTCTACCAGTTCTGGGTGCACACCGAACACGTGCCCAAACTCGGCTGGTTCGACCGCTGGTTCTGCTCGCCGTCCAACCACCGGGTGCACCATGCGGTCAACGACAACTACCTCGACAAAAACTACGGCGGCATCCTGATCATCTGGGACCGGCTGTTCGGCAGCTTCCGCGAGGAAGACGAGAAATGTATTTACGGCACACGCAGCCCGCTCAACAGCTGGGACCCGCTCTGGTCCAACGCCGAGGTGTACTGGGCGCTGGCCAAAGACTCCTGGCACGCCAGGAACTGGGGCGACAAATTACGCATCTGGTTCAAGCCGCCCGGTTGGCGTCCGGCCGATGTGGCGGCGCGTTTTCCGCGGCCGGCCTTTGACATCACACGGCTGCAGCGTTACCACCCGCCCATGAGCCGGCCCCTGATGTGGTTCGGTGCCGTGCAGTTTGTTGTGCTGCTGCAGGGCGTGGCCCTGTTCCTCTGGTACGCCGACAGCCTGCCGGCCTCGCAGTCAGCGATCTGGCTGGGGGTGCTGGCCACCGGGCTCTGGGCCGTGGGCGCCGCGCTGCAGGGTCGCCTGACGATGACCGAGGTGCTGCTGATCGAGGCCGCGGCGCTGGCCACCGCGACCAGCGCCCTGGGGCTGGTGGAACTGCACCGCGTGTTCAAGCCGCTGGCGCTGTGTTTTGCTCTTGTTTTTGTAGCTGCTCGCGCATATTCCATAAGGGTTTTAGGCAGATTTGACATGTATCTTTTGGCGGGGCTGGCCTTTTCACTGGCCGGTGACTGCTTTCTGATGTTTCAGGGCTTCTTCATCCCCGGGTTGCTGTCTTTCCTGGTCGCGCACCTGTTTTACATCGCCCTGTTCAAACAGGGCCAGGCCTGGTTTCCCAGCCGGCGCGCACTGGCAGCCACGCTGGGCATTGGCGCGCTGATGTACGCCGTCCTGTTCAACGGGCTCAACCCGGTGCTGCGTTTTGCCGTGGCCGCCTACGTGATCGTGATTGCACTGATGGCCGCGCAGGCCATCGGCCGGGCCACGGTGTTGCGCGACAAGGCTGCACTGGGCGTGGCCATCGGTGCCGGCTTTTTCATGCTCAGTGACGCGCTGCTGGCCACCAACAAGTTCGCCCAGCCCCTGCCCATGGCGCAGCTGTGGGTGCTGGGCACCTATTACATCGCGCAGATCCTGATCGTCCACTACGCGCGGCCGGCCACTGCCGAGCAGCGGGCGAGCTGAACGCCAAGCCGCGAAACGCATCTCGCGGCGATACGGAAGCTCATCCGTCGGTGCGGGCCTACAGATGACAGGTCCACGGCTTCCTATGCTTTTGCATTTCAACAGGAGTTTTCATGCAAGAGCAATCCACCGACCGCCACCCCATCAGCAACCTTGAGTATGACTGGATCACGCTGATCCAGAACAAGGCGCAAGCGCTCATGGCCTACGACCAATACATCAAGGATGCCGAGCAGGCCGGCTCCGCCGAATGCGCCGCATTTTTCCAGAAAGTGCACGACAGCGACAAGGCACAGCTGGCCGAGGCCAAGGGACATCTGGTGGCGGTGCTCCAGGGAAAAATGGGCAAATAGCCGCCGACGGGCCGCGGTGGAATGTGCCGGGCCGGTCAGTTTTCCTGGCACCACCGACCGGACGCCTGGCACACACTGGCCGGCGCACCGTTCAGCCAGACCTGCTCTTCGACCAGCAGCAAGGCGGTCGAAGGGTCGGTGTCGAAGCTGATCCCCAGTGCGTGCCCGACAGCGGCATCTTCAATGGGCAGTTCCCAGGTCAGGAACACCAGGCTGCAGTCTTGCCCGGCTGGGAAATCGGCCGCATCAAAGCCAGAGTCGTGGCGCTTGATCACCGCATGCGGCTGACCGGTATCGAAGACCACCACCGAGCCCCGGCGTAAGGGAATGCGAAGATCTGCTGCCGGAAAATGCAGGTCCAGCCCCTTGTCCTCGCTCAGAAAGAGATTGCAGAAGGCCGCACCGCCATACTGCGCGCCATCGTGGTGGTAACGCGCGCCACGGCAGGCCATCAGGGCGACGTCGCCGTCGGCGAGCTCGTCCGCAAGTCCCAGCGTGTGTGTCCAGTCCGACACCGCCTGCACGCAACGCCGGTAGTCCGGCCAGCGCGCACGCGCTCGCACCAGAGGCAGGGCCTCGACGTCACCGGGTTCCAGTTCCAGGTGCAGCGAAATCTCCCTTTCCCAGTCGGCCACCAGCCTGGCAGGAGGCGCAGGCACATCGACCATGCCGGACAGCACGACATCACTCACGCTGCGGCTGCGCATGGCATCGCCACTGCGGAAATAGGAAGTAAGGCGGTCTCGCACGAGGGGTGATGAGGGCAAGTTGCTCATTGGCACCAGTGTAGTCAGGCGGGGCGAGCCCCTAAACGAGGGTGCGACCGCAGAGCTGGTCTAAATACGGCAGTTAGCTGAGAATGACGCACCTTGAACTGAATCGTGACGGCAACTTACCAAGTTCAATCCGTCTGTATCAACACGCAGTCGATCGAGATAACGACATGACTGCCAACATCTTTTTCGATTTTTCTGCGCCACGTTATCTGCCAAGGCGCCATGTTATTCCGCAGTTTTTCGGGATATATCAAAGTTAGGCATCGCAATTCAAACGGGCGCAGCGGCTGGCGCCTCCAAGGAACACAAGTCATGATCGAAAAGCTAGAAGGCGGTTGCCTCTGAGGAGCAGTCCGGTTTAGTACAACTCAAGCACCAATGCGGACGCTTGCCTGTCACTGCACGTTCTGCCAAAAGGTAACAGGCTCCGCGTATTTCGCAGAATCAATGTTCCCAATAAATGCTGTGCAGTTCAACGACGGAAAGATGAATTGCTACGAGCACACCTCGGATGGAAGCAACAAGAAGGTCTTTGTTCACTTCTGCCCGAACTGTGGAACGACTGTGTCACTCACATTTGAACGCTGGCCTGACATCAGGGGGATTTCTCGTGGTTGCTACGACGATCCAAACGCCGTCACTGTTTCGAGCCACATCTGGACGCGGTCAGCACAAAGCGGAACCGCATTGCCCGAGGGCGTTGATTGCTTTGCCAAAGCACGATCAACTCTTGATGGGATAGCAGAACCCTCACAAAGGCACGCCTCACCGGTCATGGCCCACGCGAGCAGCGATGCCTAACCATTCGATCGACGCGGACGTGGAGCTTGCATCGTCTTCGTTGACACTTTTACACTTTTCTTAACCAAGTTTTCTGAGCCTACTCTCTGGTGACTGTCCCCTGAGCACGCTCAAGAACAGTCACGTTTCTGCTGTTCCGCCAGCGATACTCGCGGGTCAACTAGCCGGAGTGTGAGTAACGGCTTCGTCACGCGCGATGCGCCCGTCGATCAGCTCGACCAGCCGGTCGCAACGCGCGGCCAGGCGCGGGTCGTGGGTGACCACCACAAAGGTGGTGCCGAGTTCAAGGTGCATGCGCCGCAGCTGCACAAACACCTCATCGGACGAGGCGGTGTCGAGGTTGCCGGTGGGCTCGTCGGCCAGCACCAGTGCCGGCTCCATGACTAGGGCGCGGGCAATCGCCACGCGCTGCTGCATGCCGCCCGAGAGTTCGGCCGGCCGCTTGTCCATGGCGTTGGCCAGGCCCACCGAGGCCAGCAGCGCGCGGGCATGCTCGCGTTGCTTCACACTGACGTGGCCGCCCCGCATCAGCGCGGGCAGCGTGACGTTTTCCAGCGCCGTGAAGGCCGGCAGCAGGTGATGGAACTGAAACACAAAGCCCAGGGCGCTGCGCCGCAGCAGGGTCAGGGCCGCGTCGTCCAGGCCGTGCACCTCCTGGCCCTGCAGCCGGTAGCTGCCGGCCGTCATGCCCTCGAGCAGGCCGACGATGTTGAGCAGCGTGCTTTTGCCGGAGCCGGAGGGGCCGATCAGCGCGATGAATTCGCCGCGTTGCACCTGCAGCGACACGCCGTGCAGCACCTCGGCCTCGCTGGGCAGGCCGATGTTGTAACTCTTGCGGACCTCGCCCATGTCGATCAGCGCGCGGGGGTCGGTGGCAGCCGTCATGGGGTCACATCCGTATCGCCTGCGCCGGGTCCAGCGCGGCGGCGCGGCGCGCGGGCGCCACCGCGGCCAGCACACCACACACGGTGGCGATCAGCGCCACCTGCACGGCCGTGGCCAGCGGAAGGCCGATCACAAACAGCGGCAGCCCGTCGGAGCCGCGCACGAAGGTCGTGAACAGCCAGATCATCAGCACGGCCAGCGCAATTCCGAGCGCCGAGCCAAGCGCGCCAACCACCGCGCCCTGCACCAGGAACAGCCGCAGGATCTGCCCGCGCGTGGCGCCCATGGCGCGCAGGATGCCGATCTCGCGGCGCTTTTGCACGACCGACACGACCAGCACGCTGGCAATGCCCAGCACCACCACCACCAGCACCACCCCGCGTATCAGCGCGGTGCTGACCGACTGGGCATTGAGGGCCGACACCAGCTGCGCGTTGCTCTCCTGCCAGCTTTCGATCTTGTAGGGAAACTGCCGGCGCAGGTCACCGGCCAGGGCCTGGGCCGACCAGACGTCTTTCACCGTCAGGTCCAGGCTGGTGGCGCCGCCGGGCAGGCCCAGCAGGTTTTGCGCTGCGCGCAGCGGCACGATGACGGTGCGCCGGTTCAGGTCCTTGACGCCGAGGTCCACCAGCGCGGTGACACGCACCGAGTCGCTGACCAGGCCGGTCTGCACGGTCAGGCGGTCACCGGCACGCACGCCCAGGTCAGCCGCCAGTTCGCGGCCCACGATGGCCTCGCCCGGCGCCAGCCGCGCGGTACCACTGATCACCTTGCTGCGCAGCCCGACGACACGGTCATAGCGGTCTAGGTCCACACCCAGCAGCGCAATCGCCTGGGTGGCTTCACCGCGCAGGGCCAGGCCGGCGCCCGACACCATGGGGGACACGCCGGCGATGGCCGGCATGGCTTCGAGCAGCGGCAGCAGCGCCTGCCAGTTGGCGACCGAGCGCAGGCGCTGCGCGCGCGGCTGGGTGTCGGTCAGCGCGGTGGTGCCCGGCACGGCCGGCCACGCGGGCGTGACCACGTCGTCCGGCGCACGCACGCTGATGTGCGCCTGCGCGCCCAGGGTCTTGGTCAAGGTGCTGCCCTGCAGTCCGCTGATCAGCGCCGAAATGTAGGCAATGACCGCCACGCCGGCGGCCACACCGACGATGATGAGCACGGTTTGCATGCGCCCCTCGCGCAGGAAACGCAGCGCCACGCGCCATTCAAAACCGAGCCCGGGGATCATGCCGCTTCAGCGCCCGATGGCGTTGCTCATGGCAGAGCCCGCTTCGGACGTGGCCGCAGCTTTGGCGACCGACTGCCCGGGCGTCCAGGCCACAGCGCGCGCGCGAATGCGGGCGCCGGCCGCGACGCTGCTGCCCAGCAGCACGGCGTCCCCTTCCGCCAAGCCCTCGAGCACCTCGGCCGCGTCCAGCGTGCGCAGGCCCAGGCGCACTTGGCGCTCCTGCGCGCGACCCGCGTCGGCGACCAGCACCGTCGCGGTAGCGGGCGAGGCCTGGCTGCGCAAAGCGCTCAGCGGCAACACCAGGGCGCGTTCGCGCCGGCCGGTTTCGACCTCGACCGACAGGGTCATGTCTTCCCGCAAAAAGGCCGGGGCCTGCTGCTCGAGCGCAAACTTGACTTCGATCGCGCCGCGCTGGGCATCGACCGCGGGGGCAATCGACAACACGCGGGCGGCAAAACGCTGGTCGGCAAAAGCATCGGCCACCACGGCCGCCTTCTGCCCCGGCTGCAACTGGTCGAGGAAACGCTCGTCCACCTGCGCCGTGAGTTGCGTGGGGCCGGCCAGCGCCAGGCTCATCAGGGCCTTGCCGGGTTGCACGATCTGCCCCGGCTCGACATCGCGTGTCAACACACGCGCATCGGTCGGTGCCAGCACGGCCGCCTGCGCCAGACGGGCGCGCGCCGCCGCCGTGGCAGCGCTGGCCAGGGCCAGCTGCGCCTGGGCCTGGGCCACATCGGTCCCGGCATCGGCGTTGGCCTGGGTCTGGGCGCGCGCGCCGGCCTGCTGCGCCCGGGCCACTTCGACGGCGCGCCGGACTTCATCGAGCCGCGCTTCGCTGAGAAAACCCTGCTTCACGAGTTGCTGGGTGCGTGCCAGCTCGGCCTCGGCCGCCTTCAGCGTCGAGTCGGCCTGCGCGAGGCTGGCCTGGGCGGCCGTCCGGCCGGTGCTGCGCAAGCCGGCCAGCCGCGCCTGGGCCTGGCGCTCGGAAGCCAGCGCCTGCGTCACGGCGGCACGCAACTCCTCGGTCTCCAGCTGGACCAGCACGTCGCCCTGGCGCACCTGCGCACCCTCGGCCACCCGCACCTGGGCGACGCGACCGGTCACGGTGCTGCCCACGTCCACGCGCGACAGGGTCGCCACGCGGGCAGAAAACTGCAGGGTTCGCAGCAGCGGCGCGTAACGCAGTTCCAGCACATCGACCCGGGGACTTTTCTGGACAAACCAGGCCACACCGGCGGCCACCACAACGATGGCCGCGACCCCCATCCAGATCCAGCCGCGTTTCAGGGAAAGGGTGTGGGCCAGGTTCATGGGAAGTTCAGGTTCCGGGTTCAAACAGGCCGGCGCCGGTTCCGGGCGGTGTCACGCCCAGATGCCGGTAGGCCGCCAGCGTCGCGATGCGGCCGCGCGGCGTGCGCTGCAGATACCCCTGCTGGATCAGGTAGGGCTCGATGACGTCTTCGATCGTGTCGCGCTCTTCGCCGATGCTGGCGGCGATGTTGTCGAGGCCGACCGGGCCGCCGTCAAAGCGGTGAATCACGGCCTCGAGCAGCTTGCGGTCCATCACGTCGAAGCCCTGGGGGTCCACATCGAGCATGGCCAGCGCCTTGTTGGCGATGTCCAGCGTGATGTGGCCGGCGCCCTTGACCTCGGCATAGTCGCGCACGCGGCGCAGCAGGCGGTTGGCAATGCGCGGCGTGCCGCGCGAACGGCGTGCAATTTCAAACCCACCGTCTTCGTCCATGGGCACGTTGAGCAGGCCCGAGCTGCGCCGCACGATGCGCGCCAGCTCGTCGGCGCTGTAGAACTCCAGCCGCGCGACGATGCCGAAGCGGTCGCGCAGCGGGTTGGTCAGCATGCCGGCGCGGGTGGTGGCCCCAACCAAGGTGAAGGGCTGCAGGTCGAGCTTGATGGAGCGCGCCGCCGGGCCTTCGCCGATCATGATGTCGATCTGGTAGTCCTCCAGCGCCGGATACAGGATTTCCTCGACGACCGGGCTCAGGCGGTGGATCTCGTCGATGAACAGCACATCGTTTTTTTCGAGGTTGGTCAGCAGCGCGGCCAGGTCCTTCGGCTTTTCCAGCACCGGCCCCGAAGTCTGGCGCAGGTTCACGCCGAGTTCGTGCGCAATGATGTGGCTCAGCGTGGTCTTGCCCAGGCCGGGCGGGCCGAACAGCAGCACATGGTCCATGGCTTCGCTGCGTTTGCGGGCCGCGCCGATGAAAATCTCGAGCTGCTCGCGCACCTTGGACTGGCCCACGTAGTCGTCGAACAGCTTGGGCCGCAAGGCGCGTTCGATCGCTTCCTCATTGGGCGAGGCCGGCGCCGCGGACATGACGCGCTTCACCGGCGGCACGCCGGACATGTCGAAGTCGTCGGTCTGGATGGTCATGTGGCCCCCACGCTTGTCACTGCGTGTACTGCGCGAGGCCTTGCAGGCCGCCGCTCGCCAGAGGCGTCGCTTCTGTAGCCTGTCCAAACCTGCACAAGCAGGTTTGGAGCCGCAGACTCCAGCCCCTCGGGGGCGCGAGCTTGCTTGAAGCGGTTCTGCGCGGCGCTCATTTGGCGAGGGCTTTCAAAGCCAGCTTGATGCCGTCACTGACCCCAATGTCTTTCGGCAGCGCCTTCAGCGCCAGGGCCGCATCGCGGTCGCTGTAGCCCAGCGCCACCAGTGCCTGCAGGATGTCGGACTGCATGTCGTCGGCCACGCTGACGGTGATGCCCATGTCGGCGCCGAGCTTGCCCTTGAGTTCGAGCAGCAGGCGTTCGGCGGTTTTTTTGCCAATGCCGGGCACCTTGATGATGCGGCCGGCTTCCTGCTGGGTCACGGCCTGGGCCAGCTCGTCCACACTCATGCCGCTGAGCACGCTGAGCGCGGTGCGCGGACCGACCCCGGAAATCTTGATCAGCTGGCGAAAGGCGGCACGTTCGCTGGCGCTGCCGAAGCCGTACAGGATTTGCGCGTCCTCGCGCACCACGAAGTGCGTCAGCAGCGAGACTTTTTCGCCGAGACCGGGCAGGTTGTAGAAGGTGCTCATGGGCACCAGCACCTCGTAACCCACGCCGTTGCAGTCCACCAGCAGTTCCGGGGGGTTCTTTTCGGCCAGCAGGCCACTTATTCGTCCGATCATGGGCAAATCTTAGCAGTCGTTCCCGCGTGCCCGCTGACTTGAATATCGGGGGACAATCACCCATCTGCCTGCCTTGCCTCAAGGAAAACACCCTTTTGATCCTCCGTCACACTTTCACCCCGCCCAACAACACCCGCATGGGCCACCTGTGCGGCCCCATGGACTCGCACATCCGCACCGTCGAGGCGGCGCTGCAGGTCACGATTGCGCACCGCTTCGAGCAGTTCAAGATCGACGGGCCCAAAGCCAAGGCGCAGCAGGCGCTGGAAGTGCTACAGGCGCTCTACGAAATGGCGCAGCGCCCGATTCCCGAGGAAACCGTGCAGCTGATGCTGGCCGGCGACACCGCGCTGAGCATCGCCCCCGACGGTGCAATGGCGCTGTCCACCCGCCGCGCCGACCTGCGCGCGCGCACCACCAACCAGGGCGCCTACCTGGAAAACATCGCCACCCACGACATCACCTTCGGCATCGGCCCGGCCGGCACCGGCAAAACCTACCTGGCCGTGGCCTGCGCGGTGGATGCGCTGGAGCGCAGCGCGGTGCAGCGCATCGTGCTGACGCGCCCGGCGGTCGAGGCCGGTGAACGCCTGGGTTTTCTTCCCGGCGACCTGAATCAGAAGGTGGACCCCTACCTGCGTCCGCTGTATGACGCGCTGTACGAGCTGATGGGTTTTGAGCGTGTGCAGAAAGCCTTCGAGCGCCAGCAGATCGAAATCGCGCCGCTGGCCTTCATGCGTGGCCGCACGCTGAACCACGCCTTTGTCATCCTCGACGAGGCGCAGAACACCACCCCCGAGCAGATGAAGATGTTTTTGACGCGTATCGGTTTCGGCAGCAAGGCCGTGGTGACCGGCGACGTCAGCCAGGTCGATTTGCCGCGCACACAACTCAGCGGGCTGATTGATGCCGAACGTGTGCTCAAGCGCATCAAGGGCATTGCGATCACCCGCCTGACCAGCGCCGACGTGGTGCGGCACCCGCTGGTGGCACGCATCGTGGACGCCTATGACGGCTACAAGGGCAAAACCCCGGACATCGACGACGCTATCGATTCGATAGTACCCGTCGCCCGCCCCACAAGGACAAAAAGCCGAAATGGCTCTTAAACAGCTGAGCTTGTCGCTGCAGTTCGGCGACATCCAGGACGCCAGGCGCCACCGCGCCGCCCTGCCGCGCCAGAGCGTGGCGCGCTGGATACGCCATGCGCTGGACAGCGATGCCGAGATCACGGTGCGCATCGTGGGCGCCGAAGAAGGCCAGGCGCTGAATCGCAGCTACCGGCAAAAAGACTACGCCACCAACGTACTGACTTTCGACTACACGCAGGCGCCGCTGGTCACGGCCGACCTGGTGCTGTGTGCACCCGTGGTGGAGCGCGAGGCCCGCGAGCAGGGCAAAACCCTGCAGGCGCACTACGCCCACTTGCTGGTGCACGGAACGCTGCACGCCCAGGGCTATGACCACGAGACGAACGAAGCGGATGCCCTGGAGATGGAAGCGCTGGAAATCATGCTGCTGGACGTGCTGGGTTTCCCCAACCCCTACTGAACGGGACCGCCTATGATGGCGCCTGAACCCGGCGGCGCGCCCTGGTTCCGGGGTATCGACAACAACGATAAAAGAGGGCTTCCCATGAAAAACATCCGCAAAGCGATGCTGGCGTCGCTCTCCATCTCATGCCTGCTCTATGGAGCCGCTCACGCCAATCCCCGGGCCGAGGCGCTGATGAAAAGCTTCGACACCAATGGGGACGGGAAGATCTCTGCCGACGAGTGGCTGGGCAACAAGCGCCGGTTCCAGAAGATCGATGCCAACGGGGACGGCTTCGTCACACCTGAGGAACTGGCAGCGGCTTTCGACAATGCCGCCGCAGGGGCAGGTCCGGCCGGCGAAGCCCGGGAAGGCGGCGCGAAGGCCAACTCGTCAGAACCCCACAAGGTGCCGCTGTTCCAGCTCAAGAACGTCAACAGCCAGGCCTTTCTGAACGGGAGGACGCCGAAAGAGCAGATGCACGCGATCGGCATGCAGGAGAGCGGCCTGACAGCGGTCTTCCCGCAGGGCGGCGGCTGCAACCCGATCGATCACGTTTTCGGAGAGCCCTGGCAGGGCGGGCCGGACAAAAACAAACTGCACTCGGGTGCCGACATTCCTGCCCCCTATGGTGAGCCGATTCATGCCATGGCCGACGGCGTGGTGGTGGCCAAGGCCGACGGCGGCGGTGAAGGTCCGCGCAAGAACCGCGGCGTGTTGATCGTCCTGCAGCATTCCCCGCAGGACAGCGGCCTGCCGGTGTGGTCGTACACCCTGTATTCGCATTTCAGCAAGGCGCCCGAACTGGAAATCGGGCAGCGCGTGCGCATGGGCGAATACCTCGGGCCGAACGGCAGAAGCGGCGTTCCGGGCGCCAGCCGGGAGCCCCATCTGCACCTGTCCGCCTTCACCGGCGAGTCGCCCCGCTATGCGGTGGCAAACGATACGGTGGTTCCGGAAGGGGGCCGTTTCATCGATCCGGTCGCCTTGTTTCGCGGCCAGTTGCCCATGGACACAGCGCTGATGCGGGACTTGCCCGCAGCGCAAAAGGTGACCCCCGCTGCCTACAAACGCAAGAGCGGCGAGATTGTCCCGGCTGGCGCCAAACTGATCTGGCCCTTCCTCTGCAAGGGCTAGGGCCGATGCCGGACGGCGCTGTTTCAGGCGTCGGGCGGGATGCGCAGGGGAATCGTCACCGGCCCGTCATTGACCAGGTGCACCTGCATGTCCGCGGCAAACTGACCGGTTTCTACCTGCGGATGGACCAGCCGCGCCTGCGCCACGAAATAATCGTATAAGCGCCGTCCTTCGTCAGGCAACGCCGCGCCGGTGAAGCTGGGCCGGTTGCCGCCCGACACATCGGCGGCCAGCGTGAACTGGCTCACGATGAGCAGGCCACCGCCGATGTCCTGCAGGCTGCGGTTCATCTTGCCGGCCTCGTCTGAAAAAATGCGCAGCTTCAGGATTTTGGCGAGCAGCTTGTCGGCCTGCGCATCGGCGTCACCGCGCTCGGCACACAGCAGCACCAGCAGTCCGGCGCCGATCTGGCCCACAATTTCTCCACCCACCACCACCCGCGCCTGGCTGACGCGCTGGACCACGCTGATCAAATCAGGTCCTTCTTGTCGTCAAAGTGCGCTTCCACGTCCGAAGGCAGCAGCTCGATAGTCGCGCGCAGGCCCGGCACGGCGCTCATCAGCGCCTGCTCGACGCTGGTGCGAACCGCAGCTGCGCGCCCGAGCGACCAGCTGGCCGGCATGTGCATGTGCATGTCCACAAAACGGCGCTGGCCCGAGCGGCGTGTGCTGATGTGATCAAAGCGGATGGTGTGGTGCTGGAACTCTGCCAGGGTCTTGTGAATGTCGTCCAGCACCTCGGGCTCCACCGCCTCGTCCATCAAACCCTGCGACGAGCGCCACATCAGGTGGCCGCCCTCCCAGAGAATGTTCAGTGCCACCCCGATCGCCACCAGCGCATCGAGCCACAGCCAGCCCGTCAGCGTGACGGCAACAATGCCCACCACCACGCCCGCCGAGGTCCAGACGTCGGTGACCAGGTGCCTGGCATCGGCTTCGAGCGCAATCGAGCGGTGCGCCCTGGCGGAGCGAAACATCAGCCAGGCCAGCAAGCCGTTGAGACCCGAGCTGGCCACGGACAGCGCCAGACCCCAGCCCACCTGCTGCAGGGGCTGCGGGTCGAAAATCCGGTGCCCCGCCGCCCAGATGATGGCCAGTGCCGCGGCGATGATCAGCACCCCCTCAAACCCGGAAGAGAAATACTCGGCCTTGTGGTGCCCGTAGGGATGCTCGTCGTCGGCAGGCCGCTGGGCAATCGTGACCATGGTCAGCCCGAAGATTGCGCTGGCCAGATTGACGAAGGACTCCATGGCGTCGGCCAGCAAGCCCACCGAGTCGGTGATGTACCAGGCCCCGGTTTTCAGCACGATGGTGACGAGCGCCACCACCACCGAAGCCATCAGCAGGCGTTGCGGTGTCAGGGATTGCAGTGTGGGCAGCTTCATGGCTTGCCGACGATTCAGGAAAGCGTCACGCGCGCAAACTTGCGTTTGCCGACCTGCACAACGTAGGTGCCGGGGCCCAGCTTGAGCGCCTTGTCGCTGACCACGCTGGAGTCCAGGCGCACACCGCCTCCCTCGATCAGCCGGTTGCCCTCGCCGGTGGAGGCGGCCAGACCGGCCATCTTCAGCAGCGCGGCAATGCCCAGCGGCGCGCCGCTCAGGGCAACTTCCGGAATCTCGTCGGGCACGCCGCCCTTGCTGCGGTTGATGAAGTCCTGCTCGGCGGCATCTGCGGCGGCAGCGGAATGGAAACGGGCCGTGATCTCCTTGGCCAGCGCCACCTTGGCGTCTTTCGGGTTGCGCCCGCCCTCGACTTCCTTCTTCAGCGCGGCGATCTCGGCCTCGGTCTTGAAGCTCAGCAGGGTGAACCACTTCCACATCAGCACGTCGGAGATCGACAGCACCTTGGCAAACATGGTGTTGGCGTCTTCGGAAATGCCGATGTAGTTGTTCTTGCTCTTGGACATCTTCTCCACGCCGTCCAGCCCCTCGAGCAGCGGCATGGTCAAAATGCATTGCGGCTCCTGACCGTATTCGACCTGCAGGTGGCGGCCCATCAGCAGGTTGAACTTCTGGTCGGTGCCACCGAGTTCCAGGTCAGACTTCAGGGCCACGGAGTCGTAGCCCTGCATCAGCGGGTAAAGGAACTCATGCACGCTGATCGGTGTGCCGGCCTTGAAACGATCGTGGAAGTCGTTGCGCTCCATCATGCGCGCCACCGTGTATTTGGCCGCCAGTTCGATCATGCCGCGTGCGCCCAGCGGGTCGCTCCACTCGCTGTTGTAGCGGATCTCGGTCCGGGCCGGGTCCAGCACCAGGGAAGCCTGGCGGTAGTAGGTGTCGGCGTTGGCCTTGATCTGCTCCGGGGTTAGCGGAGGACGCGTGTTGTTGCGGCCCGACGGATCGCCGATCAGGCTGGTGAAGTCGCCGATGAGGAAGATGACGGTATGACCCAGATCCTGGAGCTGACGCATTTTGTTCAACACCACGGTATGTCCGACATGAATGTCAGGCGCCGTCGGGTCCAGCCCCAATTTGATGCGCAGCGGAACGCCGGTAGCCTCCGAACGTGCGAGTTTTTTCAGCCATTCATCCTGGGGAATCAGTTCTTCACAGCCCCGCAGGGACACGGCCAAAGCCTCCCTGGCTCGGTCCGTCACGGGAAAGGTTGTAACAAGCTCTTGATTCATAAGGATTTTTCAAAGGTCGGGCAGTTGTCTGACAGATATAATGGGCTTTCTGCCGTTGCGGGGCCCAAAGCAGGTTGGCCCGCAAATTGCAAACCGATTCTAAGTTGTTGCACCGTCCGTCTTTTGCAGGGCAATGCACAACACCATCATCAGTCGCTATCGGGCTGCTTCTGCAGCCTGAAGCCTACAAAGGTTGGGAACCCCAGTTTTGATCAAAGCCGATCTCGCTTACGCGCTGCAAGCAGTTGCAACCCTGCTTCGCCGCCATCCTAAAAGAATTACAGGCACGCTGGCAGCCTTGCTGCTGGGAACCGGAGTCACCGCCTTCGGCGTCGCACCGCTCGCACCCGATGCTGCCGACCTGCCGGTCCGCCAGGTCCTGGAAGCCGTCCAGAGCCTGCCCACCGAGGCACAGACCGAAGCCCTCGACAACTTCCAGTTCAAGCTGTTTCGCACCGAAACCACGCGCAGCACCGACACGGCCGACGCCCTGCTCAAGCGCCTGAACATTGACGACGCTGCAGCCGCTGCCTTTTTGCGCAGCGATGCCAACGGCCGCCTGACCCTGATGGGTCGCCCCGGCAAAAATGTAACGGTTGAAGCGACCGACAGCAACCAGCTGCTCAAGCTGACCGTGCGCTGGGCCACCGACGACGAGGAAAAATTCACCCGGCTGGTGGTCGAACGTGCGGCCGACAACCGTTTTGCGTCCCGCGTGGAAACTGCGGCCTACACCAGCTCGACCCAGCTGGCCAGTGGCACCATCCGCACCTCCCTGTTTGCCGCCACCGACGATGCAGGCATCCCTGACGCCGTGGCGGTCCAGATCGCAGAAATTTTCTCGGGTGACATTGACTTCCACCGCGCCCTGCGCAAAGGCGACCGTTTCAGCGTGGTTTACGAAACGCTGGAAGCCGACGGTGAAGCGTTGCGGACCGGCCGGGTGGTCAGCACCGAATTCATGAACAACGGCAAGACACTTCAGGCCATGTGGTTCCGCGACCAGGCGGGCGGCAACAGCACAGCCAAAGGTGGCTACTACACACTCGACGGCCAAAGCCTGCGCCGCGCCTACCTGGCCTCGCCCATGGAGTTCTCGCGTGTCAGCAGCGGCTTCAAGATGCGCTTTCACCCCATCCTGCAGACATGGCGCGCCCACCTCGGTGTCGATTACGCCGCGCCTACAGGCACCGCCGTGCGCAGCATCGGCGATGGCGTGGTCGAGTTTGCCGGCGTGCAAAACGGATTTGGCAACGTCGTGTTTGTCAAACACCGCAACAACCACACCACCGTTTATGCCCATTTGAGCCGTATCAACGTACAAAGAGGGCAGAGCGTGAGCCAGGGGCAGAACGTCGGGGCCGTCGGCTCGACCGGCTGGGCCACCGGACCGCACCTGCACTTCGAGTTCCGCGTCAACGGCGCCCACCAGGACCCGATGACCATTGCCCAGCAGAACGACACCGTTCCCCTGTCGGCGGCAGCGCAACCCCTGTTCCGCAAACTCGCAAGCAGTGTGAAGCACCAGCTGCAGGCTGCAGCGGACATCACGCAGACCCGGGCTGAATAAATTGACCCCCACGTTCGCTCGCTGCGCGTAGCTCTCTGCCCCCCGCGGGGGCCGCTGCGCCTGCGGCCCGGCGAAGCCGGTTCCGCGGCCCTGGCTTGATTGAAGAGCCCCTCCTTCGCCCATTCCATAGAACGCTGCCTCTAGCCACCCCATGCGGCAAAATGGCGCATGGCTGATTACTACATGGGGTTGATGTCGGGCACCTCGCTCGATGGCGCAGACGGCGTTCTGGTGGACTTCAACCCGCCGGTGCCGCGTGTCATGGCCTCTGCGTCCGTCCCCTTCCCGGCCACCTTCCGGGCCGAACTGCTGGCCCTCAACACCGCCGGCCACAATGAACTGCACCGCGCGGCGCTGGCGGCCAACCAACTGGCCCTGGTGTACGCCCAGGTGGTCCAGGCCCTGCTGGCGCAGGCAGGCCGCCAGGGCATCACAACCGGCCAGGTGCGCGCCATCGGCGCCCACGGACAGACCGTGCGCCACCGGCCGCAGGAATTCGGGGACGACACGCTCAGCGGCGGATCAGATGCAGGCTACACGCTGCAACTGAACAACCCGGCGCTGCTGGCTGAACTCACCGGGCTGGACGTGGTCGCCGATTTCCGCACCGCCGACCTCGCGGCCGGCGGCCAGGGTGCGCCGCTGGTGCCTGCGTTCCACCACGCCGTTTTTGCGCAGCCCGAGCGGGATGTCGCGGTTCTCAACATCGGCGGCATCAGCAACCTGACGCTGCTGCCGAGGCACGGCGGCCCGGTCACAGGTTTTGACTGCGGACCCGGCAACGCCCTGATGGACTTCTGGTGCCTGCAGCACACCGGCCAGCCTTACGACGCGCTGGGCGCCTGGGCCGCGTCGGGGAGCGTGGTCCCCGGCCTGCTGGCGCGTCTGCTGGCGGCGCCCTACTTTGCCAAGGCGCCGCCCAAAAGCACGGGGCGCGACCTGTTCAACCCCGAATGGCTGGCGGGGCAACTCTGCGGCCCGGAGGTCAACGCACCGCAGGATGTGCAGGCCACCCTCACAGCACTGACGGCACAGGCCTGCGCGCGCGACCTGGTGCGCCACGCACCCCACACCACCGAACTGCTGGTTTGCGGCGGCGGCGCCTTCAATGACGAACTGATGCGGCAACTGGCCCTGGTCCTGCCCGGGGTGAGCGTCCAGCCCACCACCGCGCGCGGCCTGCCGCCACTGCAGGTGGAAGCCGCCGCCTTTGCCTGGTTGGCCCGGGCCTGGCACCAACGGCAGCCGGGCAGCCTGCCAGCCGTCACGGGCGCCCGCGGCCCGCGCGTGCTGGGTGCCCTGTATCGGGCCTGCCGGGTGGCGCAGCTCTGAGGTTTTGCCAGGCGGGCATGAAAAAAGGACCCGCAGGTCCTTTTTTTGAGGTCGTGAAAACTCAGGCCGAAAAGCTGGAGCCGCAACCGCAGGTGCTGGCGGCGTTGGGGTTCTTGATCACGAACTGGGCGCCTTCGAGGTCGTCCTTGTAATCAATTTCAGCGCCCACCAGGTACTGGTAACTCATCGCATCGATCAGCAGAGACACGCCATTCTTGGTCATGGTGGTGTCGTCTTCATTGGTGATTTCGTCGAAGGTGAAGCCGTACTGGAAGCCGGAGCAGCCGCCACCTTGTACAAACACGCGCAGCTTCAGGTCCGGATTGCCTTCTTCGGCAATCAGGTCCGCCACCTTGGCCGCCGCGCTGTCGGTAAAGACAAAGGGGGCGGGCATTTCGGTCTGGATGTTTTCAGCTACTGCGCTCATGGGGAACTCCGTTTTTCAGAACTTGACGTTTTCAATACTACAGCAATTCAATCAACCATAAGGCCCATACTGGCTTCTACAAGACTGTAAGCACTTACTGACAGGATTTCTCCCTCAGGCGTTGTTGGCTGCCAGTTTCAAGAGGGGCTTGTCGCTGACCTCGTGGTTGGTGGGACGCAACTGACCAAAAATGACGGCGCCCTGGTGCATTTCAAGCGCTTTGTAGGCCACATCACCCTGGATCTTGGCCTTGGGCTGCAACTCGAGGAGTTCCGCCGCATGCACCGGCCCCATGACGCGACCGTTGATGATGACGTGGTCGGCATGGATGGCCCCGGTGACACAGGCCGACTCGCTGATCACCAGAATGCTGGGGCTGCCCTCGTTGGCGCGGATGTCACCAATCACTTCGCCATCGATGCGCAAGCCGTCGGTGAACTTCAGGTTGCCTTCTATGCAACTGCCCTGTGCAATCAGGCTTTTGATCGGAGGCTGCGATTTTTTACCGAACATGGACAAATCCTGTGAGATTCTGAGTGTTGAAGCGGGGGTTCAGAGCTTGATGGTCTGGACGGATCGGACGGCCGTTCCTTCGAGGACCTTGGCGGTCACCGTTTTTACCACGGCCAAGGGGGGCAGGTCGAGCACCCCTTCGATGCGGCGGTACTGCTTGAATTGCAGGAGCTGGGCACCACCCGGCAAGCTTGTTGTCCATGGTTTGCCCGCCAGGGTGCCGCTGAACGTCAGTTCCAGCTTGCCGTTGAACACCGGGGCGTCCTTGACCGGCTGGATCACCAGCACCTGCCACTTGAGCTGCGTGTCGGTCAGGGCTTCGGCCTGCAGGCCGCGGATGGCGGCGCTTTCTGCACCGCCGGCAGGCAGGAGCTTTTCAAAGAAGCCGAGATCGTCGCGCAGCAGCCGGTTGTCCGCTTCGAGCTGGCGGATCTGGGCCACCATCTTGTCCTGCGCGGCCTTTTCAGCGGTCAGCAGACTGCCCGAAATATTGGCGACCGATTGCGATTTGTCGCGCTCCGCGCGCAGTGCGGCCACCTCTTCCCGCAGCCTGGTCAGCTCCAGCTTGGCATCCTTGTCCAGCCCCGCGATGCTGACGCCGAGCTCGAAGGTCCACAGCGCGATGGCCGCCGAAAAACCCAGCATCATCGCGCCCAGCGCCCAGCGCAGCGGCCAGGGCAAAGACGTGCGAATGGCCATGCGCGGAGAGCTGATGGTCAGGCGACGGCGAAACAGACGGAATTTCAAAAGCGACCTTGGGTTGTCTTCCAGGGAGTGCATTGTGCACGCAGATGCCGCCTCCGCTGAACGCGGCCCGACAGGCAGCGGCAAGGATTTGTATCGGCAGCAGCGCCCAGGGCTTGCCGCAAATGCCATGAAAAAAGCCGCCAGGCGCAAACCAGGCGGCTTTTCGGGGACAGCAAAAGCGGATTAACGCTTGCTGAACTGCTTGCGACGGCGTGCCGAACGGAAGCCGACTTTCTTACGCTCGACTTCACGTGCATCACGCGTGACAAACCCGGCCTGGCTCAGCGCCGGCTTGAGGGTGGTGTCATAGTCGATCAGCGCGCGGGTAATGCCGTGGCGGATCGCACCGGCCTGGCCGGACTCGCCGCCGCCGTGCACGTTGACCATGATGTCGAAGGTTTCGACATGGTTGGTCAGGTACAGGGGCTGCTTGCAGATCATGATCGAGGTTTCGCGACCGAAGAAGGTCTGGATGTCACGGTCGTTGACCGTGATCTTGCCAGTGCCTTTTTTGATGAACACACGGGCGACGCTTGATTTGCGACGGCCGGTGCCATTGTTCCATTCACCAATCATCTCAAGGCTCCTTAAATTTCCAGCACTTTAGGCTGTTGGGCGGTGTGCGGATGCTCTGCACCACCGTACACCTTGAGTTTTTTGATCATGGCGTAACCGAGCGGGCCCTTGGGCAGCATGCCCTTGACGGCTTTTTCCAGGGCGCGGCCCGGGAACTTGGTCTGCATGTCGCGGAAATTCGTAGCCGAGATACCGCCGGGGTAACCCGAATGGCGATAGTAGATCTTGTCAGTCGACTTGGCGCCGGTGACACGAAGCTGGGCTGCGTTGATGATGACGATGAAGTCACCGGTATCGACGTGAGGCGTATAAATGGCCTTGTGTTTGCCGCGCAAACGGAGAGCAACTTCGCTGGCTACTCGTCCGAGGACCTTGTCGGTCGCGTCAATCACAAACCACTCATGCACCACGTCAGCGGGTTTTGCGCTGAAAGTTGTCATGGTTTACTTTTCAAAAGTTGGTTTGAGCAGCCCTTTTCCACGGTCGGTGTTTCTCTGATGGAAACCTCTTAGGTGGGGTTCAAGCTTCGCCGCGGGGCCAGCCGATCGCTGCGAAGCCTTCCATTATACAAAATCCGGGGCTGCGCGGGCAGCATTGCGGGGGCGGGCCGCCAAAGCGCCCTGTTCAGGCCATTCGGCGGCCTTTTTTGAACCTTTTCAAGCCTCTTGGAGCTAAAAACCGTCGGCCCGCCGGCTGTTTTGCAGCCGGGCGTTGTTTTCAACACACACCGGGAGGCTGACCATCTCCGGCTTCTGACACTGCCGGAAAATACACATGGGTCGGGCCACGAAGTTGCTATCGGCACACAAGGCGAGTGGATCGGGGGGCTTCACACGCTGCAGCACCTCCACCCGTTCCGGTGTCGCCGCCACCACCGGCGGCGGCGACGGGCTCGCGGTATCAACAGTCGGCGCTGTCTTTTTCGGTGGGGCGCGCCTGGCGGCGGGGCTTGGCCGCTGCTCCGTTGGCAAAGGCGCCCTGGCAGCGGCAGCAGCGGCGACCTGCTGCACCGGTGCAAGCGCCACCGCCACGGGTGCGGCAAGTGGGGCGAGTGGCCGATCCGCGACCCGCTGCACGGGCGCAGCAAGGGCCGGGGACTGCGCGACCCCGGTCTCGGGCACGCGGGCGCCGCGTCCCAGCATCAGCCCCAGCAACAGGGCCACGACGGCCACGGCCACCACGCCCGCACTCACACGCCACGAGAGGCCGGACCGGGCGGGCGCGTCCGCGGCGGGAGTCGGCGCCGAGACGGAAGCAGCCGGCCGCGGGGCAGCAAGTTCCCGTCGCCGGGGCGCAGCCGCCATGGGCTGTGTCGGATCATTGCGAGGCACCGCTGCCGGGGGCTGCGGTGAAGGCAACGGCGACTCCGCCCGGGCCGCCGGCTGCAGGGCAGACAAACCCGGCGGTGCCCAGATCGGGCCCAGCTCGGCGCGCCAGTCGAAACGGGACATGCCATTGGGCGTTTCGAGCGCCATGAGTTGCACCAGGGCCCCCACGCTTTGCGGCCTGTCCTTGACCTCGATCGCCAGCGCCTGGCTGATCGCCTGAACAAACGGCTGCGAATAACCGAGGCCAAACTGCTCCTGCACCGTGCGCGCCACCCGGGCAAACGGCGGCAGGCGGTCGCGCACGGCCCGGAAGGTGGCCGGCAGCGGGGGTTTGTTGCACAGCACGCCGTGCACCACGGCAGCCAGCGCATACAGGTCGGTCCACGGCCCCTGGCGCATGTCGGGGGCGCCGGCGTGCTGCTCCAGCGGCGCGTAACTGAGCTTGAGGGCGTCGGTCAGGTCCTGCGTCTTGCCGCCCATGGCATGGCGCGCCGCGCCCAGGTCCAGCAGCACCGGCGGGCCGATGTCCTGCAGGAAGATGTTGTCGGGCGAGACGTCGCGGTGCACCGCGTGCCCCTGGTGCAGGGTCTTGAGTGCGCCCAGCACCGCCCACAGGACCTTGCGCAGCCAGGCCTCGGTCGGCGGGCTGCGCATCTGGCTGCGCGCCGCCTGCAGCGTGATACCGCGGTAGAGGGGCATCACCATGTAGGCGGTCTGGTGCGCCTCCCAGTAACGAAAAACCTTGACCAGCGAGGGATGGTCGAACTGCGCCAGCAGCCGCGCCTCGGCCACGAACGACTGCAGCCCGGCCTGGAAGGCCGTCTGGTCAGCCGGGTCGCGAACCACCACCGCGCTATCCGCGCCGCGGCAGGCCAGCGTGGCCGGCATGAACTCCTTGATGGCCACCGGCCGCTGCAGCGAGTGGTCAAACGCCTGGTAGACCATGCCGAAGCCGCCGGCCCCTAGCAGCCCCAGCACTTCGAACTCAGCCAGCCGCGTGCCCACCGGCAAGGCATCGACATGCGTGATCAGCGAAACGGGGGTCGGACTGGACGGAGCGGTCATGAACGGAAGCGGGCTGAGGCAGCGTAAGGGCTGTCATTAGGCATGGACGCCCTGCTGCCGTCAAGGCGCCCGGTCGGCAGCAGCCCGGCGACCGTCGGTATTGTGTTGCAGATTGCAAGCAGCCGGCCCGGCAGCCCGGCACCCCAAAAAAGCGCCTGCCGGCCGGCGCCCGTTAACATAGCGACATGTTCAGTTATCGCCACGCCTTCCATGCCGGCAACCATGCCGATGTGCTCAAGCACACCACGCTGATTGCGTTGATGAAGTATTTGACCCAGAAAGACACGGCGCTGACCGTGATCGACACGCACGCCGGCGCCGGCCTGTACCGCCTCGACGGCGACTACACCGAAACCAGCGGCGAAGCGCAGGAAGGCATCTTCCGCCTGGTTTCTGCATCAAAAACACCTGTAGTCGTTTCCGGATCAGCGCCAACCGCTACAAAAAAAGTAGCAAGCCCCAAAACCCCAGGCGCCGCGAAAGCCCCGGCCGACGAGCCCCTGGCCCCTGCGCTGCAGGACTATGTCGACCTGCTGCGCGGCCTGAACCCGCAGTTCGCCGCAAGCGGCGATCCGGCGCACCTGAAGATTTACCCTGGCTCGCCGTTCATCGAACAGCAGTTCCTCAGCGGCCGCGACAAGCTCAAGCTGTTTGAACTGCACCCGACCGATTTCAAGTCGCTGACCGGCAACATCGCGCAACTGGGTGTGGGCCGCCAGGTCACAGTGGCCTGCGAGGACGGCTTCGAGGTGCTGAAAACCTTTTTGCCGCCGCCGGCGCGCCGCGCCATGGTGCTGTGCGACCCGAGCTACGAGATCAAGAGCGACTACGCCCGCGTCGCCGCCTGCATGGGCGATGCCGTCAAGCGTTTTGCCACCGGCACCTACGTGGTCTGGTACCCCATCATTCCGCGCCCCGAGGCGCATGACCTGCCGCGCAAGCTCAAGACGCTGGCGACCAAGGCCGGCCGCAGCTGGCTCAATGCCACGCTCACGGTCAAGTCCAGCAAGCTGACCACTGACGAGGCCGGCGACGTCAAACGCCCCGGCCTGCCGGCCAGCGGCATGTTTGTGATCAACCCGCCGCACACGCTCAAGGCCGACCTGCAGGCGGCCCTGCCACAGCTGGTGGCGCGCCTGGGACAGGACCGCAACGCCGGCTTCACGCTGGACCACGGCGGCTGACTGGAAACTGCCACCGGTAAAGGGTCAGCGCAAGCATGTGATCCTGGTGGTGGAGAACGACGACGCAATCCGCAGCAAGCTCGCCCGCGTGCGGCGCTGGAGGGTCTCGGGACGGTAGCGGCCGCCGATGGCCGGTCCGGCCTCGCCCAGGTCAGCGGCAAAGCCGTGACGGCCCGCTCTGACCTGTACAGCCTGGGCGTCATGCTGTTCGAGATGCTGGCCGGACGGCGCCCCTTCATCGCGGAATCGCTGGAACTGCTGCTGGCCAGGCACCTGCGCGCCGACACGCCGATGCTGCCTGCGGCCCATCGTCAACAAACTGATGGCGAAAACCCCCGACCACCGTTACGCATCGGCCGACGCCCTGCTCGCGGATTTCGCGCGGGCGAGCTGAAAGCCCCCTCCAGCGGAGTCAACAATTAACCGACCGATCGGTCGGTTAATTCGCTATACTCCGGCTTGCCCCGTCCTGCAGACCGGGTGACAGGAGACAAGACATGTACACGCAATCACTCGACGTGCCCGATGCGTTGACCCCGGCCTTGGCGTCGGTGCCGCCCGCCCCCGACGCGTTGCAGACCCGCTTCGACGAAAAAATCGACGCCGACCAGAAGATCGAGCCGCAGGACTGGATGCCCGAGGCCTACCGCCGCACCCTGGTGCGCCAGATCAGCCAGCACGCGCACAGCGAGATCATCGGCATGCAGCCCGAAGGCAACTGGATCTCGCGCGCGCCCTCGCTCAAGCGCAAGGCGATTTTGCTGGCCAAGGTGCAGGATGAAGGCGGCCACGGCCTCTACCTGTATTCGGCCGCCGAAACCCTGGGCGTGGGCCGCGACAGCCTGCTCGATGCCCTGCACACCGGCAAGGCCAAGTACAGCTCCATCTTCAACTACCCGACGCTGCAATGGGCCGATGTCGGCGTGATCGGCTGGCTGGTCGACGGCGCGGCCATCATGAACCAGGTGCCGATCTGCCGCTGCTCCTACGGTCCGTATGCGCGCGCCATGATCCGCATCTGCAAGGAAGAAAGTTTTCACCAGCGCCAGGGTTTTGAAAGCCTGATGGTGCAGATGCAGGGCACGCCCGAGCAGCGCGCCATGGTGCAGGACGCGGTGAACCGCTGGTGGTGGCCGGTGCTGGCGATGTTCGGCCCGCCCGATGCGGCCAGCACCAACACCGCGCAAGGCATGCGCTGGGGCATCAAGCGCATTTCCAACGACGAGCTGCGCCAGAAGTTTGTCGACGCCACCGTGCCGCAGGCCGCGGTGCTGGGCGTGACCTTGCCCGACCCCGACCTGAAGTGGAACGAGGAACGCCAGCAGCACGACTACGGCGCCATCGACTGGGACGAGTTCTGGGCCGTGGTCAACGGCAACGGCCCCTGCAACAAGGAACGCCTGGCGAACCGCGTGAAAGCGCATGAGGATGGCCAGTGGGTGCGCGATGCGGCGCAAGCGCATGCGGCCAAACAGAAAGCCCGCCAGATGAAGGAAGCAGCATGAGCAACACACACAACGACTGGCCACTCTGGGAAGTGTTTGTGCGCTCCAAGCAAGGTTTAGAGCACAAACACTGCGGCAGCCTGCATGCGACCGATGCGCAGCAGGCGCTGCAGATGGCGCGCGACGTCTACACACGGCGCCAGGAGGGCGTGAGCATCTGGGTCGTGCCGTCGACCACCATCACCGCCAGCGAGCCCGACGACAAGGCCGCGTTTTTCGAGCCCATGGCCGACAAGATTTACCGGCACCCGACCTTTTACGAAATCCCTGACGAAGTGGGCCACATGTGAATACCGTTGAAGCCCCCGTCAGAACAGCCCCACTGGACCACCTGCTGCACCTGGCCGACAACGCGCTGGTGCTGGGCCAGCGCAATGCCGAGTGGTGCGGCAACGGTCCGGTGCTGGAGGAAGACATCGCGCTGGCCAACATGAGCCTGGACCTGATCGGCCAGGCGCGCATGCTGTACCAGCACGCAGCCGCCGTAGCCGGCAATGGTGCCACCGAAGATTCGCTGGCCTACTTCCGTAGCGCCGAGGAGTTCCGCAACTACACGCTGCTCGAGTTGCCTCATGCGTCCAGCGCTTCGGAGCGCGACTATGCAGTGACCATCGTCCGCAATTTCCTCTACAGCGCCCTGATGCTGCTGCTGTGGGAAGCCTTGCAGAAATCGAAGGACGCGCAGCTGGCCGCGATTGCGGGCAAATCGTTCAAGGAAGTGCGTTACCACTTTCGCCACTCGCGCGACTGGCTGGTGCGCCTGGGCGACGGCACCACCGAATCGCAGGCCCGCACCCAGGCTGCCTTGAAACATTTAATGCCTTACACCCAGGAGTACTGGTCGGTATCAGCTATTGAAAAGATAGCAAACATGGAAGGCCACGGCATTGATGTCGCCGCGCTGAAAAGCAGTTGGGACGATCTCGTCAACGACGCCCTGCAGGAAGCCGGGTTGCAGCGGCCGGCCCCTGGTGCCGACCTGCCACAGGGAAAAAACGGACAACACAGCGACCACCTGGCGCCGCTGCTGGCCGAAATGCAAAGCCTGGCGCGCGCTCACCCGAACGCTCTATGGTGAGCGCTTCGCACCCACCACGAGCTCCGGAGAGCGGTTATGGAACACCTCCCGCAAGCGGGAAGGTGGTGGTGAACACCCTGCAGCAGGTCTGGGACGTGCTCGAAGCCGTGCCCGACCCGGAGATCCCGGTGGTGTCCATCCGCGAGCTGGGCATTCTGCGCGACGTGCGCCATGTCGAGGGCGGCGTGGAAGTCATCATCACACCGACCTACAGCGGTTGCCCGGCCATGGGGCAGATCGAGGACGACATCCGCGCCGCGCTGGCGCTGCACCAGCTCAGCGCGCGCATCACCACCCAGCTGGCGCCGGCCTGGACCACCGACTGGATGACTGCAGCCGCGAAAGCCAAGCTGCACAGCTACGGCATTGCGCCGCCGCACACCACCGCGCCCGGCAACGACAAGGTCATTCGCTTTGCGCCCCGGCACCAGGCGGCGGACGCTGTGGCCTGTCCGCAGTGCGGCTCGGTCAACACCACCGAAACCTCGCACTTTGGCGCCACCGCCTGCAAGGCGCTGTACAAGTGCCTGGACTGCCTGGAGCCGTTTGACTACTTCAAACCCTATTGATTGAGCCGCCCATGTCTGTTCCCCACTTTCACCCGCTGGTCGTTACCCGTGTCACCCCCGAAGCGGCCGGCGCCGTGGCCGTCAGCTTTGCGATTCCGCCCGAACTGCGCAGCCTGTATGGCTTCACGCCGGGCCAGTTCCTCACGCTCAAGGCCACGATAGACGGCGCGCCGGTGCGCCGCAGCTACTCCATCTGCAGCAGCACGCAGCGCCTGGCCGCCGACCACGACATCGAGGTCGGCATCAAGCCGGTCGAAGGCGGCATCTTCTCCAACTGGGCCACGCAACTGCAGCCCGGCGACACCCTGGACGTGATGCCGCCGGACGGCCGCTTCACGCCGCGCCTGAGCGGTGCGGTGCACCGCGTCGGCTGGGCGGCCGGCTCGGGCATCACGCCGCTGCTGTCCATCATCGCCAGCACGCTGGCCGGCGAAGCCGACGCCACCTTCACGCTGGTGTACTGCAACCAGCGCAGCAGCAGCATCCTGTTCAATGAAGCGCTGCAGGACCTCAAGGACCGTTATCCGTCCCGCCTGAGCCTGGTCCACCTGCTTTCGCGCCAGTCGCAGGATGTCCCGCTGTTCAACGGCCGGCTCGACGCGGCCAAGGTCAGCGAACTGCTGGCCACCCTGATCCCGCCGGCCAGCATCGACGAGACCTTTGTCTGCGGGCCGGAAGCCATGATCGAAGGCTGCCTGCAGGCCCTGCTGGCGGCCGGCGTGCCCAAAGACCGCATCCATGCCGAACGTTTCACGAGCGCGGTGCAACCCGCCGACGCTATGAAATCAGGAGCTGCCGGCGCAACAGAGACGGGCGCTGGAGGCCAAAAAGTCTTGAAAAACGGGGAGGCCACGGGCACCGTCCGCCTGTCGGTGCAGCTCGATGGCAAGGCGCACGAGTTGCGCATGTTTGCGCATGAACGCGTGCTGGACGTGGCGCTGGCCGCCGGCCTGGACCTGCCCTACAGTTGCAAGGGCGGCGTCTGCTGCACCTGCCGCGCCAAGGTGCTCGAGGGACAGGTCACCATGGAAAAAAACTTCACGCTGGAAGACTGGGAAGTGCAAAAAGGCTTTGTGCTGAGCTGCCAGGCGCGGCCCCTGAGCGACAGCGTGTCCATCAGCTACGACGAAAGGTAGCCCCCACGGTTGCTCACTGCGTGTAGCGCCCTGCCCCCCGGGGGGGGGCCGCTGCGCCTGCGGACTGGCAAAGCCAGATCCGCGGCCCCTGCTTGAAGGGGATGTTGCCTCGTGCGCTTCATCCGCACGCCGGCGGATTGTGTTCTCAGTGGGTTCTCGAATTCCAGACGTGGAGTTCGAAAAACGCGTTCTGGGCTGCAATTTTCATCTGACGGAAGACGGCGCGGGTGGCGTGGTCTGCGGCCTGTTCCCAGCGGGCAATCGCCATGGTTTCTTCGGCCGAGCGCGGGGCATCGGGGTTTTCGGCGCGCATCGAACGCGCCGCCAGCCATTCCACATAGGCGCCGCGCACCGCGGACGCGCCGCCCAGCGCGTACTCCATCACGTCAAGGAATTTTTGCTCGGCGGTCTGGCGCTGCGCGTCTGTCAGCCCGACGGCCGACTGCAGGGATGCGTTGTATTTGCTCTGCGTTCTCATGAGGATGGGTTGGCAACGTGAGGAAAGGCTGGATTCTATCGCCAGCCGGCCGCAACGCCCTCAATATTTCAGCGCCGTGCTTTTACCCCAGAACACGCGGTAGGCAAACACCGTGTAGCCGATGATCATGGGCAGCACCACCAGCGCGCCCACCAGAATCACGCCCATCGCTTCGGGCGCCGTGGCCGCCTGCCAGATCGTGATGCGGTCGATGACCAGCCACGGAAACAGGCTGTAAGCCAGGCCGTAAAACGCCAGCAGGAACACACCCACCGTCGCGCCGAAGGGCACCCAGGCGCCGTATTCATTGCCCTGGCCCAGGCGCACCGGCAGCCGCTGCAAGCTGCGGAAAATGATGGCGAACAGCACGGCGGTGGCCACCGGAATCGGCAGCAGCAACACGATGTTCGGAAAGGAAAACCATTTTTCAAAAATGCGCTGGCTGACCAGCGGCGTGGCGATCGAGATGGCGGCCACGCCGGCCATGGTGAACAGCAGGCTGGCACGCGCCCAGCGCACGGCCTGCAGTTGCAGTGCGCCTTCGGACTTGATGATGAGCCAGCCGGCGCCCAGCAGGCAGTAGGCGGCCACCAGCGCCAGCCCGATCACGGCGTTGAACACCAGGGTCCACCAGGTGTCGGCAAACCCCGTGATCAGCGACCCCAGCATGTAGCCCTGGGCCCAGCTGGCCAGCAATGAGCCGGTGTAGAACAGGCGGTTCCACAGCGGCTTGTGCGCGGCACGCGCCTTCACGCGGAAGTCAAAGGCCACGCCGCGCAGCGTCAGCCCGATCAGCATGAAGGCCACCGGCAGGTAGAGCGCGCCGAGGATCACGCCATGTGCCAGCGGGAACACCGTCAGCAAAATGCCGACGCCCAGCACCAGCCAGGTTTCATTGGCATCCCAGAAGGGGCCGATGCTGGCAATCATGGTGTCCTTGTCGTCGTCGCTGGCGCGGCGCATCAGCACGCCCACGCCCAGGTCGTAGCCGTCCAGGATCACGTAGGCCAGCATCGCCAGGCCCATGACCACCAGGAAAACAATGGGCATCCAGCCCGCGGCTTGGGTCAGGTCGGGCGCAAGGTCAAGCACGGGGAGCTCCTTCCTGTTCAGGGTAGGTCACGGGATTGGGCGTGTCTTCCAGGCCGGTGCCCAACGGCTTGTCCGCATGTTTTCCGTGGCGCGCCAGGTAAAACACCACCGAGATGTAGGCCACGATCAGCGCCGCATACAGCGTGAGGTAGAGGGCCAGCGTGAGGGCGATGCGCGGTGCCGGCACGCTGGATGCCGCCTCGGCCGCCGTCAGCACACCGGTCACCAGCCAGGGCTGCCGGCCGATCTCGGTGACGTACCAGCCGGCGATCAGCGCGACCCAGCCGGCAAAGGTCATGGCCACCAGCAGCTTCGCATGCCAGGGCCGCAAGGTGCGTGTGGGGTCACGCTTCCAGGGTGCAAACTGCCAGACACTGGCCCAGCTGACCAGCAGCATCAACACACCCACGCCGACCATGATGCGGAAGGCCCAGAACACCGGTGCCACCGGCGGGTGTTTGCCTTCGAACTGGTCCAGCCCCTTGACCTCGCCGTCGAGCGAGTGCGTCAGGTACAGCGAGGCCAGCTTCGGGATGGCAATTTCGTAGCGGTTCTCCCTGGCCTTTTCATCGGGCAGGGCAAACAGCACGGCCGGTGCCCCTTTTTCGGTTTTCCAGATGCCTTCCATGGCCGCCAGCTTGGCCGGCTGGTGCTCCAGCGTGTTCAGCCCGTGCAGGTCGCCCGCGATGATCTGCAGCGGAATCAGCAGCGCCGCCATGTAGATACCGGTCTTCAGGCTGGCCATGACCTCGGCGCCGCGGTCCTGGCGCAGCCAGCGGTAGGCGGAGATGCCGGCCACCAGAAAGGCCACCGTCAGGCCCGAGGCCAGCAGCATGTGGACCAAGCGGTAGGGAAAGGAGGGGTTGAAAATCACCTCGAACCAGCTGGTCACATGGGCCTGGCCGTTGATCATTTCAAAGCCGGCCGGCGTCTGCATCCAGGAGTTGAGCGCCAGGATCCAGAACGCCGACAGCGTGGTCCCGCCGGCCACCAGCAACGTGGCCACGGTGTGCAGGGTCTCGCTGACACGTTCGCGCCCGAACAGCATCACGCCCAGCATGGTCGCCTCCAGGAAAAAAGCCGTCAGCACTTCATAGGCGAGCAGCGGCCCGGCGATGTTGCCGACCTTTTCCATGTAGCCCGGCCAGTTGGTGCCGAACTGGAAACTCATGGTGATGCCGCTGACCACACCGAGGGCAAAGGTCAGCGCAAAAATCTTCACCCAGAACTGGTAGGCGTCCATCCAGTGCTGCTCGCCGGTCTTGACGAAGCGCAGCTTGAAGAACAGCAGCACCCAGGCCAGCGAAATGCTGATCGTCGGAAACAGGATGTGAAAAGTGATGTTGGCCGCGAACTGGATGCGTGCCAGCAGGAATGCGTCGAATCCATCCATCATCAGCTCCGGTTGTTTTCTTCGGGAACAGCGGCCGGCGGAGCTGCCAGCTTGGGGGTAGCGGCGCGGCCTGTCAAGCCGGCCTTCACCGTGCTGGTCACCTTGTCCTTGACCTCCAGCAGCTTCTGCACCTTGGCGCCCATCTTCATCAGGCTGACCAGCGTGGCCGAGTCCATCTTCTGCACGTCGGCCAGCCAGCCCGTCATGAGTTCGATCAGGTCGTGCATCTGCTTCATGCGCGCCTGGGCGTGGATGTCATCAGGCGCCGACGGCTGCTCCATCAGCGCGTCGCGCAGCATGGACAGCGTGGGGTCGATCTCGCGCTTGCGCCGCTCCTCGGCCAGGGTGCGAAAAATGGCCCACACGTCTTCCGGCGCCTGGAAGTACTCGCGCCTGTCGTTGGGCAGGTGCTGCAGCCGCACCAGGTTCCACGACTGCAGTTCCTTCAGCCCCATGCTGACGTTGGAACGCGAAAACGCCAGCGCCTCGGCAATGTCGTCGGCATTGAGCGCGCGCGGCGACACATACAGCAGCGCGTAAATCTGCCCCACGGTGCGGTTGATGCCCCAGCGGCTACCCATTTCGCCAAAGTGAAGGACAAAACGCTGGGTCAGGGGGGCGAGGTTCATGGCAGTCCGTGTTTTCTGAATTTTCAGGAATTACTGAAATTCTAGTAAGCCAAGGAAGTGGGCGCCGGCACGAAGGACTTGCCGTACCTGCACGAGGGGCTATTGCGGATTCAGGCCAACAACAAATCGCGCTGCATCACTGGCTGGATGCGCTGGGCGCGGACAAGCCCTGGACGCCGGACTGCGGGGTCAGGGTGGCCCGTGGCCGGGCTGGGCCCGTGCTTCCATCGCGGTTTTTGTCTGCAGTCGATCAGGCCGCACCGGTGCGACTCAACACCGCCGGACAATGGCTATTTAGCTATTTATTCAGGAGCTGGCGGCGCCCGTGGAATAAGGGCTGAAGGCCAATTTTATATGCAGCTGCTTAGCGTGCGCTGGGCACCGGCACGCGGCGGGCGCTGCGCTGGGATTTCCTGACCGGTCGCGGCGGTGCGGCAACCGGGGCCGCTGTGGATTCCGGAACCAGCAACACCACCTCCTTGAAGCCCAGGCCCAGCATGCCGAGTTCTGCCGCCGCAGCGCGGCTCACGTCGATGATGCGGTTGCGGCTGAAAGGGCCGCGATCGGTGATACGCAGATCGACGTCACGGCCGTTGACCAGGCTGTGCACCCGCACCATGGTGCCAAACGGCAAGGTGCGGTGGGCGGCCGTGAAGGCGTTCATGTTGTAGCGTTCGCCGCTGGCCGTCAGCCGGCCATGAAAACCGGGTCCGTACCACGAAGCGGCACCACGCTCGAACTCGCGTGCGGGTTCACCCGCCAGCAACGCTGGCCGCGGCAGATCGCTGGCTGACCCCATGGACAGCGGCGCAGCGTCCGTCGGCGTACCCCCGGCCTCGGGGCTGGCTGGCGCGGGCGTCGGTGCGGCGAGCGGCACACGGCCGGGCGCGGCGCGGCCAGGTGACGACGGCGCTGTGGTGCAGGCCGCCAGCAGCACCAGCAGGCCGAGCGCGAAGGCCTGCCCGATGGAGCGCATCTTCAGCAGGCCGGCCAAAACAGGCATCGCTTCAAACCGGCCGCAGACGTCGGATGATCTCGGACGTCGCGGCGGCCTGGTTCATCGTATAAAAATGAATGCCGGGCACACCCGCGGTCTGCAACTGGTCGCACAGGTCGGTGATCACGTCGAGGCCGAAGCTTTTGATCGATGCCGTGTCGTCGCCGAAACCCTGCAGCCTCAGGCGGATCCAGCGCGGAATCTCGGCACCGCAGGCATCGGAAAACCGCATCAGCTGGGTCGAGCTGGTGATCGGCATGATGCCGGGCACCACGGGCACATCCACGCCGAGCCGGCGGGTGTCCTCCACAAAGCGGAAGTAGGCGTCCGCGTTGAAAAAATACTGGGTGATGGCCGAATTGGCGCCGGCCTTGACCTTGGCGGCGAAGGCCTGCAGGTCGGCATCGGCCGATTTGGCCTGCGGGTGGATCTCGGGGTAGGCCGCCACTTCGATGTGAAAGGCATCGCCGGTGAACTCACGGATGAAAGCCACGAGGTCACTGGCGTAATGGAACTCGCCCCCCATGCCGTAACCGCTGGGCAGGTCGCCACGCAGGGCCACCAGGCGCTTGACGCCCATGGCCTGCAGGGCGGCAAGCTGCTCGCGCACCGTGGCCTTGGTCGCGCCGACACAGGAGAAGTGGCAGGCGGCAGCCATGCCTTCCTTCAGGATTTCGCCCACCGTGCCAAAGGTGCCTTCCTGGGTGGAACCACCCGCGCCAAAGGTGACCGAGCAGAACTCGGGCTGGTGCGCGTACAGCGCCTGGCGCGTCAGGCGCAGCTTGTTGGCGCCTTCGGGTGTCTTGGGCGGGAAAAATTCAAAGCTGATCGGAAGATTCATCACCAGTCTCACTTTTTCTTCGGGGCCGCGCAGCGCGGGTCAGTCGTCTTTGTCGCGGCGTTTGCCGCGCGCCGGGCCGTGCTGGCCCGCGTGGGCTTCTTCAGAGTCCTCATGCGCCTCATGCAGCGCGCGCAGTTCGCTGCGCGGTGTGCGTTTGGCGGCCTTGCGCGGCGGCGCCGCCGGCAGCGGCTGGTCTTCCCCGGTCGTGTGCAGGCCTTTGACCGCGTGAATGAAAAACTCGCGGTTGCCGTCCCCGCCTTCAATCGGCGAGGCCAGCCAGGCTTTCACGTCCAGCCCCAGCGCCGCGCAGGCATCACGCAGGCGTTTTTCGACAAACTCGAAATGCACGGCATCACGCACAATGCCGCCCTTGCCGATCTGGCCGGGCTGCAGCTCGAACTGGGGTTTGACCAGCATCAGCAGATCACCGCCGGCTTTCAGCAGCCGCACCACGGCGGGCAACACCAGCGTCAGGGAGATAAAGGACAGGTCGCCGGTCAGGAAATCGAAGTCGGCGTCAACGGCCTCGCCCTCGTCCGCCTCGAAATCGTCATCGTCAAATTGGCCTTCAGCCTCCGCCGCATGGGCAGGACCTGCTATCAAATCTGAAGCGGTCATGGAGCGGGCGTTGAGGCCTTCGATACACAGCACGCGCGGGTCGCCGCGCAGGCTGGGGTGCAGCTGGCCATGGCCCACATCCACGCCCACCACCTGCACGGCACCGTGCTGCAGCAGGCAGTCGGTGAAGCCGCCGGTGGATTGCCCGATGTCCAGGCAGCGCAGGCCGGTCACGCTCAGGCCGGTGCTTTTGAGCGCACCTTCGAGCTTGAGCCCGCCGCGCGAGATGTACTTGGCTTCGGTGGTGTCGGGGATCTGCAACTCGGCGCCCTCCGGAATCTCGTCGCCATTCTTGGCGACCTTCTTCCAGGGCGCGCTTTCCTCGGCGCGCCACTGCACCCCCGAAGCGATCAGGCGCTGGGCCTGGGAACGGGTGGCGGCAAAGCCGTTGTCGACGAGGAATAAGTCAGCGCGCATCTAGGCATCGAGCTCCATGGTTGTGCCCCTCGCCCTTTGGGAGAGGGTGGGGGTGAGGGCTGCCGGCGGCCTGCCCTCACCACCCCGGCCCTCTTCCGGAGGGAAGAGGGCGAACTACGGCCGTTCAATAACGGTACGTATTTGCCTTGTAGGGGCCAGCCTTGCTGACACCAATGTAGGCCGCCTGCTCGTCGCTGAGTTCGCTCAGCATCGCGCCGACTTTCTTCAGGTGCAGACGCGCGACTTTTTCGTCGAGGTGTTTCGGCAGCACATAAACCTTGCCCACTTCGTAGTCGGCCTGTTTGGTGAACAGCTCGATCTGCGCGATGGTCTGGTTGGCGAAGCTGGACGACATCACGAAGCTCGGGTGGCCGGTGCCGCAGCCGAGGTTCACCAGGCGGCCCTTGGCCAGCAGGATGATGCGTTTGCCGTCCGGGAAAATCACGTGGTCGACCTGTGGCTTGATCTCTTCCCAGGTGCATTTTTCCAGCGCGGCAACGTCGATTTCGTTGTCGAAGTGGCCGATGTTGCAGACGATGGCCTGGTCCTTCATGGCCGCCATGTGTTCGTAGGTGATGACGTTCTTGTTGCCGGTGGCGGACACAAAAATGTCGCACTTGTCGGCAGCGTATTCCATGGTCACGACCTTGTAACCTTCCATCGCGGCCTGCAGGGCGTTGATCGGGTCGATCTCGGTCACCCAGACTTGCGCAGACAAGGCGCGCAGCGCCTGCGCCGAGCCCTTGCCCACGTCGCCGTAACCGGCCACGCAAGCCACCTTGCCGGCGATCATCACGTCGGTGGCACGCTTGATCGCGTCCACCAGCGATTCGCGGCAGCCGTACAGGTTGTCGAACTTGGACTTGGTCACCGAGTCATTGACGTTGATGGCGCGCAGGGCCAACGTGCCCTTGGCCGACATCTCGTTCAGGCGCAGCACGCCGGTGGTGGTTTCTTCGGTCACGCCGACAATGTTTTTCAGGCGGCGGCTGTACCAGGTCGGGTCGATGGCCAGCTTGGCCTTGATCGCGTTGAACAGGCAGATCTCCTCTTCGCTGGTCGGCTTCGAAATCAGGCTGGCGTCTTTTTCGGCCTTGGTGCCCAGGTGCATCAACAGCGTGGCATCGCCGCCGTCGTCCAGGATCATGTTCGGGCCTTCTTCAGGCGTGCCTTTGGCGCCGCTGAATTCGAAGATGCGGTGGGTGTAGTCCCAGTAGTCGGCCAGGGTCTCGCCCTTGATCGCGAACACCGGCGTGCCGGCGGCCACAATCGCGGCGGCGGCATGGTCCTGCGTCGAGAAAATGTTGCACGACGCCCAGCGCACGTCGGCGCCCAGGGCCTGCAGCGTCTCGATCAACACGCCGGTCTGGATGGTCATGTGCAGCGAGCCGGTGATGCGCGCGCCCTTGAGCGGCTGGGCCTTGGCGAACTCTTCGCGAATCGCCATCAGGCCGGGCATCTCGGTTTCGGCGATTTTCAGTTCCTTGCGGCCCCAGGCGGCAAGCGAAATGTCGGCAATCACATAGTCGGCGGCGGTCTGGGCGGTTTTCAATACGGCGTTCATTGGGGTATCTCCAGGATCAAGGGGGCAATTGGGCAAAATAGCCACGGCCACATGGCGACAAGTCGGCGGGGAGCTGGTTGGATCTCACCCGGCTTGACAGCACATGCGGGTGAGCGTGGTTGCAAATGAAAGTCCTGAGCCTAGACCACATGTCGTGGGTTGCAACGCTCCTCAGGAACAGGCAATTATACAGACATGCGACACTTTCGTCATGAAAGCCCTGAAAACCTGGCCCACGCAAGACCGGCAACTCATCACCGGTATTTTTACCGACATTGACGACACCCTGACCACCGACGGCGCCATCACGCCCGACGCTTTGCAAGCCCTTGGCGACCTGAAGGCCGCCGGCCTGCATGTGATTCCCATCACCGGGCGGCCGGTCGGCTGGAGTGAACCTTTTGCGTTGCGCTGGCCGGTCGATGCCATCGTCGCTGAAAACGGCGCCGTGGCCCTGCTTGCAAGCCAAATCGGCCTCCAGCCCGCGTCCGGTGGACGTGGGCAGCTATCAAAACTGTATCAGCAGGACGCCCCGACGCGCCTGGCCAACTACGCCCGCATGCAGCAGGTGGCCCGTCGCGTGATGCAGGAGGTGCCGGGCGCCGTGTTGTCTGAGGACAGCCCCAGCCGGGAAACCGACATTGCGATCGACCACAGCGAGTTTGTGCACCTGCCGCCGGCGCAGGTCGCGCAGGCGGTGCAAATCATGCAAAGCGAAGGCATGAATGCGACGGTGAGTTCCATCCACATCAACGGCTGGTTCGGCGCACACAACAAGCTCGAAGGCGCGCGCTGGATCGTCCGCGAGCTGTTCGGCCGCGACCTCGACGCGGAGATGGGGCGCTGGGTCTACGTCGGCGACTCGACCAACGACCAGCTGATGTTCGAGGCCTTTGCGCATTCTGTGGGCGTGGCCAACATCCGCCGCTTTGAAGCGGCGTTGAGCCACAAGCCGCGTTACATCACCGAGGGCGAGCGCGGCGCGGGTTTTGCAGAAGTCGCGGCGGCGCTGCTGGCGGCGCGACGCGTGCCGGCCTGAGCAAACCCGGGAGGCTGGAGCGGCAGGAGGCCCCTCGGCTGCAAAGCCTCGACGCCTTCTGCCGCCCAGACGCCTAGCGCGCGGCGACCGACAGGGTCGATGGTTTGGCCGCACTGAGCACCTTGCCATCTGCGGCATTGCTGACCATTTCCAGCCGCATGTTGTAGTCGCCCGCGGGCGGGTTGAGCCAGGTTTCCGTCTGGCCGCCGGTGAAGTTGAGCACCTCCGGCTTGCGCCCGGCACGCTCCATGGTCAGCCGGAAGTGGCCGGTATCCGCAGCCTTGGCAGCCACATGCGACACGCTGTAGCCGCTGGCATGGAACTGCACCCGAAACGGACCCTTGACGGTTTCACGGTCTGCCGGGCTCAGCAGCTCGACGCGTGGCGGCCCCTGCACCGCCGCCGGTGTGACTGCCTTGTTCTGTTTGCTGACGGTCAGCTGGAGCGGCTTGCTATAGACAAAGTAGGGGATGTGGCCCTGGTCCGCCAGCAGCAGGCGCAACTGGTACTTGCCGGGTGGCAGGTTGACGAGCATTTCCATCTGGCCCTTGCCGAAGTGGATGTACTGGTCGGTGAAAGGCAGGGGTTTCTTGAAGTCCAGCGGCAACTCCTGATTCACCAGCAAATGGTGGTGGCCGGCTCGCCCGGCGGTCTTGCCCGCGGGCACCAGACCGCGCATGGACAGGCCAAACCGCGCGACAAACGGCGCTTCATACACCCCGCCATCTTTCAGATTGGTGAAGTAGGTTTCAGCCGAACGAGGCGATGGCACCTCCCAGGGATGAAACGTGACGTCAGCCGCTTCCGTTGGCGAGGCAGGGCTCTGCGCGGCAACCGGCATGGCGATGGCCAGCAGCAAGGCGGAGAGAGAAAAACCGGGCAGGCAACGGTTCAGGGAAGTCGGAGTCATGGTGGCTGGCCCTTCGATTGGAACAAAAGGTAATAATATTACTGATTGGTAATTTTATGACCTCATCATTCTTTTTCCCCGTCGCCCACCCATATCCCGCCACTTTTGCGGGTCTTTCCCCCCTACCGCGCCAGCACCGGGGCCAACGCCTTCCCGGTCGCCGTGCCCAGCTTGACCACCTGCTCCGGCGTCGTGGCCGCGACCACCTGGCCGCCGGCGTTGCCGCCGTCTGGCCCGAGGTCGATCACCCAGTCGGCTTCGGCGATCACGTCGAGATCGTGTTCGATCACCACCACGCTGTGGCCGCCATTGACCAGCCGGTGCAGCACATGGATCAGTTTTTCGACATCCGCCATGTGCAGGCCCACCGTGGGTTCGTCCAGCACGTACAGCGTGTGCGGCGCCTTCTGGCCGCGCCGCGTGATGTCGTCGCGCACCTTGGACAGCTCGGTCACCAGCTTGATGCGCTGCGCCTCGCCGCCTGACAGCGTGGGCGAGGGCTGGCCCAGGGTCAGGTAGCCCAGGCCGACATCCTTGAGCAGTTGCAGCGGGTGCGCGATGGCGGGCATGGACGCGAAAAACTCCACCGCCTCATCGACTTCCATCTTCAGCACGTCGCCAATGTTTTTGCCGCGCCAGGTCACGGCCTGGGTCTCGGGATTGAAACGCGCGCCGTGGCAGGTCTCGCAAAGCACCTTCACGTCCGGCAGGAAACTCATGCCGATGGTGCGTACGCCGGCCCCCTCGCAGGTCGGGCAGCGGCCTTCGCCGGTGTTGAAACTGAAGCGCCCGGCGCCGTAACCGCGCGCCTTGGCTTCCAGCGTGTCGGCGAACAGCTTGCGCACCGTGTCCCAGAAACCGATGTAGGTGGCCGGGCAGGAGCGCGGCGTTTTGCCGATCGGCGTCTGGTCCACTTCGAGCACGCGGTCCACCACCTCGTAACCCTCGATGTGGCCGCAGCCGGTCCAGGCCGGGTGTTGGCCGGCATCGTCGGCCTCACGCCCGGCGCGCGTCGAACGTTGCGCCACGCCGGCCTGCACGTTGGCCAGCAGCACATCGCGCGCCAGGGTGGATTTGCCCGAGCCCGACACGCCCGTCACCGCCACCAGCCGGTACAGCGGGACCTTGACCGAGACGTTCTTGAGGTTGTGCAGGTCGGCCCCGGCCACGGTGAGCCAGGAGGTGAACGGGCTGGCTGCCGCAGGTGCGGCATTGTGCAGCGCGCTGGCGCTGGCCGCCGCGGTTTTCAGCGCCTGGGCCTTCAGCGCTGCGGCCTTCTGCTTGCTGACCGGTTTGGCGCCGGCAGCGACGGGCAAGGCCGCCACCTCGGCGGGTGCGGCGCCGCTGCGTGTCTCGCGGCGAATCTGCAGCGGATGAATCAGCGGGTTGGCCAGGTAGCGCCCGGTCAGTGAATCCGGCAGGGTCGCCAGGTGGTCGGCCGTCCCCTGGCCCACGAGCTGGCCGCCGCGCTTGCCGGCGCCGGGCCCGATGTCGATGATGTTGTCGGCACGGCGAATCGTGTCTTCGTCATGCTCCACCACCACCAGCGTGTTGCCCCGTTCGCTGAGTTTGCCCAGGGCGCGCAGCAAGATCTGGTTGTCGCGCGGGTGCAGGCCGATGGTCGGCTCGTCGAGCACATAACAAACCCCCTGCAGGTTGGAACCCAGCTGCGCCGCCAGCCGGATGCGCTGCGCCTCGCCACCCGACAGGGTGGGTGCGCCACGGTCCAGCGTCAGATAACCCAGGCCCACGTCTTCGAGGAATTCGAGCCGGCTCTTGATCTCCGGGATCAGGTCGCGCGCAATGCCGGCCTCGCGCCCGGACAGCGCGAGTTTTTCCACCCAGCAGCGCACGTCGGTCACCGACAGCGCGGCGATGTCGGCAATGCCCACCCCCGCGAACTTCACGGCGCGCGCCTGCGCATTCAGGCGTGAGCCGGCGCAGGCCGGGCAGACGGTGTCCAGCACCTCGTCCACATCGGCCTCGACAAAACTCTGCTCGCGGCCCTTGTTGTCGTCGTCACGCACCGAGTCGTCAAACACCTTGCGCTGCTCCTTGGTCAGCCTGACGCCGGTGCCCACGCAGTCCGGGCACCAGCCGTGTTTGCTGTTGTAGCTGAACAGGCGCGGATCGAGTTCAGGGTAAGAGATGGCGCAGACCGGGCAAGCGCGCTTGGTGGACGAGGCCTGCAAGCTGCCGATCTGCCGGGTGGAGGTGCCGGCCAGCATCGCGCCGCGCAGGCCATCCAGCGGGGCCAGCACATGCACCACCCCCTTGCCGTGCTCCAGCGCGGTGGCCAGCGCCTGGCGCAGCGCGGCCTCGTTGGCGGGGGTCACGTGGATGTCGGCCACCGGCAGCTCCACCGTGTGTTCCTTGAAGCGGTCGATGCGCGGAAAGCCCGTGGTCGGCAAAAATTCGCCGTCCACGCGCAGATGCGTGTAGCCGCGCGGCCGCGCCCAGTCGGCGAGTTCCGTGTAGACGCCCTTGCGGTTGATCACCAGCGGCGCCAGCAGGCCGATGTGCTGGCCGCGGTGCGCCTTCAGCAGTTGCGCGGCAATGCTTTCGGCGCTTTGCGGCATCACCGCCGCACCGTCTTTGGTGCAATGCTGGATGCCGAGCTTCACGTACAGCAGGCGCAGGAAATGCCAGACCTCGGTGGTGGTGCCCACGGTGGACTTGCGCCCGCCGCGCGACAGGCGCTGCTCGATCGCCACGGTCGGTGGAATGCCGTAGACCGCGTCCACCTCGGGCCGGCCGGCCGGCTGCACGATGCTGCGGGCATAGGCGTTGAGCGACTCCAGGTAACGCCGCTGGCCCTCGTTGAACAAAATGTCAAACGCCAGCGTGGACTTGCCGGACCCCGACACGCCGGTCACCACGTTGAACTGGCCGCGCGGGATGTTGACCGACAGGCTCTTGAGGTTGTGCTCCTTGGCGTTGACGATCTGGATCAGGTTGGAAAACGCCGGTTTGGTGGTCCAGACCTTGGCGCGGGCTTCCTCCACCCCGTGCACCTTGCCCATGGCCTGCTCGTACTCGCGCAGCGCCAGCGCGGTGTGCGAGGTCGGGTGCTCGCGCACGGCTTCGGGCGTGCCCTGGGCCACCAGCAAGCCGCCGGCCTCGCCGCCTTCGGGACCCAGGTCGATCAGCCAGTCGGCCGAACGGATCACGTCGAGGTTGTGTTCGATGATGATCAGCGAATGGCCCACGTCGAGCAGCTTGCGCAGCGCACGCATCAGTTTGGCGATGTCGTCGAAATGCAGGCCGGTGGTCGGCTCGTCGAACAGGAACAGCGTGCCGCGGTTGATGTTTTTCAGCGCCAGCGGCTGCCGGCTGTGGCTGGCAGTTTTTGAGGCGCCAGCCAGGAAGCCGGCCAGTTTGAGGCGCTGCGCCTCGCCGCCCGACAGCGTGGGCACCGGCTGGCCCAGCTTCACGTATTCGAGGCCGACATCCACGATCGGCTGCAGCGCACGGATCACCTCGCGGTCCTGCGCAAACAGCGCGCAGGCCTCGCTGACCGTCAGGTCCAGCACATCGGACACATTCAGCAGGCGCGCGCGCACCTTGCCGATCGCCTGGCGTTCAATCGTGACTTCCAGGATTTCGGGCCGGTAACGCTTGCCGTCGCAGTCGGGGCAACGCAGGTAGACGTCACTGAGGAACTGCATCTCCACATGTTCGAAGCCTGAGCCGCCGCAGGTCGGGCAACGCCCGTCGCCGTTGTTGAAACTGAACTTGGAGGCGGTGTAGCTGCGCTGGCGGGCCAGGGGCGCCTGCGCAAACAGCTCGCGTACCGCGTCCCAGGCGCCCACATAACTGGCCGGGTTGGAGCGCGCCGTCTTGCCGATCGGCGACTGGTCGACAAACACCACATCGGTCAGGTAGTCCGCGCCCAGCAGGCGGTCATGCAGGCCCGGTGTTTCGGTGGCCTTGCCGAACTGGCGCAGCAGCGCCGGCGCCAGGATGTCCTGCATCAGCGTGGACTTGCCGGACCCGCTGACACCGGTCACACAGACCAGGCGCTGCAGCGGAAATTCCACCGTGAGGTTTTTCAGGTTGTGGTCGCGCGCGCCTTCCAGAATCAGGCGCGGCGTGTTGTCCGTCACCGGGCGCTTGAAACCCATGCCGACCTGCTTGCGCGAACCCAGGTAGGCACCGGTCAGCGTGTCGGCGTGTTTGAGGTCTTCCGGCGTGCCGTCGAAAACAATCTGGCCACCCTTCTCGCCCGGGCCCGGACCCATGTCGATCATGCGATCGGCGGCCAGCATCACCGCCGGGTCGTGCTCGACCACCACCAGCGTGTTGCCGGCGTCGCGCAGCCGGTGCATGGCCTGGGTGATGCGGTTCATGTCGCGCGGATGCAGGCCGATCGAGGGTTCGTCGAGCACAAACAGCGTGTTGACCAATGATGTGCCGAGCGCGGTGGTGAGGTTGATGCGCTGCACCTCACCGCCCGACAGCGTGCGGCTTTGCCGGTCCAGCGTCAGGTAACCGATGCCGACATCGCAAAGGTACTTGAGGCGGGTGTGGATTTCCTCGAACAGCGACTTGAGCGCCTTGAACTCGGCATCGGGCGCGCTGCCGTCCTGCAGCGCGGCCGGTGCCAGCCCGTTGAAAAATTCGCGCAGCCGGTCGATCGGCAACTGCATCAGGTCGTGCAGGCTCAGCCCGGGCAGGGCCTCGAGCTGCGCACGTGTCCAGTCCACACCGACCGGCATGAAACGTTTGGCCGGCGGCAGCGCCGCATCGGCGGCTTCTTTCGAGCCCAGACGCCAGAGCAGGGCCTCGAGCTTGAGGCGCGCGCCGCCACAGGTCTCGCACGGCGTGTAGCTGCGGTACTTGGACAGCAGCACCCGGATGTGCATCTTGTAGGCCTTGCTTTCCAGGTAGGCGAAAAAGCGCTTGATGCCGAACCAGTGCTGGTTCCATTTGCCATTCCAGTTCGGCGAGCCGTTGATGACCCAGCCCTGCTGTTCGGGTGTGAGTTTGTACCAGGGCGTGTCGCGCGGGATGCCGGCCGTCTCGGCATGGCGCATCAGGTCGTCCTGCGCTTCTTTCCAGGCCGGCGTCTGCATGGGCTTGATGGCGCCCGAGCGCAGCGTCAGCTTGTCGTTGGGAATCACCAGGCCGTAGTCAACCCCGATGACGCGGCCAAAACCGCGGCAGGTGTCGCAGGCACCCATGGCCGAGTTGAAGGAAAACAGCGAGGGTGTCGGTTCGCCGTAACGCAGGTCGCTCTCGGGGCAATGCAGGCCGGTCGAAAAGCGCCACATCTCCTCCACGGCACCCTCCTGCGCCGGCTGCACATACACATTGAGCCGGCCGCCCCGCTTCAGCGCCAACTCGATGGCTTCGATCACCCGCGCCTTCTCGGCCGTCTGCACACGAAAGCGGTCGGCCACCACGTCGAGCAATTTATGCGGCCCGGCAGGTGTCGCCACGTCGCGCTCCGCATGCACACGCGTGAAGCCGCTGGCCGACAGCCACTGCGTCACTTCCTCGGCGCTGGTATTGCCCGGAAGTTCCACCGGGAAGGTCATGATGACTCTTGCATCGCTGCCTGCGGTGCGCGCCATCAACTCGGCATAAATCGACTCCGGTGTGTCATGGCGCACGGCCTGCGCTGTCTTTTTGTCGAATAACTGCGCGGCACGTGCGTACAAAAGTTTTAAGTGGTCGTTGAGTTCGGTCATGGTGCCCACGGTGGAGCGCGAACTGCGGACCGGGTTGGTCTGGTCGATCGCAATCGCCGGTGGCACGCCTTCCACCTTGTCCACCGCCGGCTTGTCCATACGGTCCAGGAACTGCCGTGCATAGGCCGAGAAAGTTTCCACATAACGGCGCTGGCCTTCGGCAAACAGCGTGTCAAACACCAGCGAGGACTTGCCGGACCCGCTGGGGCCGGTGACCACCGTCATTTCCCCCGTGCGGATATCCAGATCAATGTTTTTGAGGTTGTGCTGTCGCGCGCCGCGAATGCGGATGGTTCCCTGGGTCATGGGTGGGGGGCTTTCCTTGTAGGTCAAACATTCTAGACAGCGCTCGTGCGAGTCGGCAGCGTAGGGTTAACCAATAAGCCGTCCGCCAGCCCTTGGCGTTGACCCGTCTTCTGGTTATCCCGCCCGTAGTTTCCCCAGCTAACGGTGAGATTGACAGCGTAAACTCGACAGACCAAGGAGATATGACATGAAAAAGCTGAATTTCTGGTGCGCTGCACTTTTGCTCGCGGCCGTGAGCCACGCCAGCCAGGCACAAATCCTGATCGGGCAGACCGCGGGCTTTACCGGCCCCGTGGGCGCCGGCGTGAAGGAAACCACGGACGGAGCGAAGCTCTACATCGACGCCATCAATGCCAAGGGCGGTGTCAATGGGCAGAAGATTGAACTGATCTCGCTCGACGACAAGTTCGACCCCAAGCTGGCCGGCGAAAATGCCCGCAAGCTGATCGAGGAACAGAACGTCGCCGCCATGTTCCTGACCCGTGGCACACCCCACACGGAAGCCATGCTTCCTCTCCTCGACAAATACGGCGTGCCGCTCGTCGGCCCGTCCACCGGCGCCATGGTGCTGCACCAGCCCGTCCAAAAACATATCTTCAATGTGCGCGCCACCTACCAGCGCGAGGCTGCAAAAGCCATCACCCACCTCCATTCCATGGGCATCACCCGGATCGGCATTGTCTATTCCGACGACAGCTTCGGTGCCGACGGCGTGGCCGGCGCGCAAAAAGGCTTCGCTGCCGCCAAGCTGCAGCCTGTGGTGCTGGAAAAATTCAACCGAGGCAAGCCCGACTTCGGGCCGATCGCGCCCAAGGTGGTCCAGTCCAATGCGCAAGCCATCATCATGGTGGCCTCCGGCCAGGCGGTGGTCGATGGCATGAAAGCCTTTCGTGCCGCCGGCTCCGCTGCGCAGATCGTGACGCTATCCAACAATGCATCCAGCGGCTTCATCAAAAGCCTGGGCGACAATGCGCGCGGCGTGATCGTGACCCAGGTCTTTCCTTATGAACGCTCCATTGCCTATGCCATGGTCAAGGAAGCCCAGGAACTGGCCAAAGCCAAAGGCGCTGGCGACATCAGCCCGGCCATGCTCGAAGGGTTTGCCGCTGCCAAGGTGCTGGTCGAAGGGTTGAAACGGGCCGGCGCCAAACCAACGCGCGAAAAAATCCAGGCCGCCCTGGAAAACATACGCAGGTTCGACATCGGCGGGCTGGAAGTGAACTACTCGCTCGAGGACCACACCGGACTCGACTTCGCCGACCTGTCCATCATTGGCACAGACGGGAAATTCAAGCGCTAGAACAGCCCAGGGCCCTCAGCCCTTGAGGGCCTGTTCCAGCGCGCTGCATTTGTCGGCCCCGACGGCTTCCCTGATTTTGGGAAACAGCGCGAGCAGGGCCTCCACATCTGCCGCACCCTCGACGGCCAGGTTCAACCTGAACCCCCTGAGCCCCAGCGCGCCCGTCAACTGTGCAGCGATCGGGTAGGCCTGCTTGTAGCGGTCATTGGCGGCATCGCTGCCCTCCTTCCTGGCCACCATGGCCGCCGCCTGCGCCGCCGCGGTGGCGGCCGTGTCGAGTGACTGCTGGCTGGGGGTGAGAAAACCCAACTCCACCAGCTGAACCAACTCCGCCGATGTGACACCCAGGCCCACCGTCGCCTCCAGCACCTGCGAAACGGAACGTTTGCCGTCAAACAGGATGAAGGCGGAGCGCTGTCGGGGCGTGAGCAGGGACCGGTCTTTCAAGGCCTGCTGCCCGGCCTCGGTCTTGGCGTAAATCATGGTGCGGGTCCGGTGCGGGGGTGGGCTAACGTGCAGGCGCGGACGCGGCAGACGCAGCAGCTGAAGCGGCCGATGCCGGCGGCGGGGCTTCATGCGTAACGTCGATGCCATGTTTTTCGCCTCCCATGTCAATGTCTCCGCCCTTGCTCAGGATGAAGATGGCCAGACCGGCAAAGGCCACGAAGGCGAGTGCTATTTTCCACATGCTATGTCTCCAGAAAAAAACCCCCGGCAACGCGGGGGTTTTAAAAAAATTGGTTCGCTGGTTCCGCCCGGGAGCGGGCGGAACCAGAGGGCTGTCATTCCCGGGCTCAGTCGTCAGCGTAGATGTCGACGTCCTTGGTTTCCTTGATGAACAAGGTGCCAATCACGACGGTCATGCCGGCAATGATGATCGGATACCACAAGCCGTTGTACATGTTGCCGGTCTGCGCCACGATGGCAAAGGCCGTGGTGGGCAGCAAGCCGCCAAACCAGCCATTGCCAATGTGGTACGGCAGGCTCATGGAGGTGTAGCGGATGCGCGTGGGGAACAGTTCCACCAGCATGGCCGCAATCGGGCCGTAGACCATGGTCACGAGCAGCACCAGGTAGGTCAGGATGGCGATCACCATGAACTTGTCCACCTTGGCCGGATCGGCCTTGGTCGGGTAGCCGGCAGCCTTCAGGTCGTCCGCAACCAGCTTCTTGAAGGCAGCGTCCTTCTTCTTGGCTTCATCCGCAGGCAGGCCTTTGGAGGAATAGCTGGAGATGACCGTTTCGCCGATCTTGATGGTGGCGGGCACACCGGTGGCGCCAGGCGCGTTCTCATAACTCACCGACGCGCCGGCGAGCACCTGCTTGGCGATGTCGCAGGAGCTGGTGAACTTGGCGGTGCCAGTCGGGTTGAACTGGAACGAACACTCGCTCGCGTCAGCCGTCACGACGACCTTGTTCTTCGCCTGGGCAGCAGCAAGATCAGGGTTGGCAGCTTTGGTCAGTGCAGTGAACACCGGGAAGTAGGTCAGCGCAGCCAGCAGGCAACCGGCCAGGATGATGGGCTTGCGACCGATCTTGTCCGACAGCGTGCCGAAAACGACGAAGAAAGGCGTGCCAATCAGCAACGAAACAGCAACAAAGATGTTGGCTGTGGCGCCGTCCACCTTGAGGGACTGTGTCAGGAAGAACAGTGCATAGAACTGGCCCGAATACCAGACCACCGCCTGACCGGCCGTCAGGCCGATCAGCGCCAGGATGACGATCTTCAGGTTCTTCCACTGGCCAAAGGATTCGGACAAAGGTGCCTTGGAGGTCTTGCCTTCGGCCTTCATCTTGGTGAAGGCCGGCGACTCGTTCATGCTCAGTCGGATGTACACCGACACGCCCAACAGCAGGATGGACACCAGGAAAGGAACACGCCAGCCCCAGTCGGCAAAAGCCGCCTCGCCCAGCGCGGTACGCGTACCCAGGATCACCATCAGCGACAGGAACAGGCCCAGCGTGGCCGTGGTCTGGATCCACGAGGTATAGGCACCGCGCTTGCCGTGCGGCGAGTGCTCAGCCACATACACGGCTGCACCACCGTACTCGCCACCAAGCGCCAGGCCCTGCAACATGCGCAGCGCAATCAGGATCACGGGCGCGGCAACGCCGATGGTGGCGTAGTTGGGCAGCAGGCCGACGATGAAGGTCGACAGGCCCATGATCAGGATGGTGATCAGGAAGGTGTATTTGCGGCCAATCATGTCGCCCAGGCGGCCGAACACCAGTGCGCCGAAGGGACGCACGATGAAACCGGCCGCAAACGCGAGCAGGGCAAAAATGAAGGCCGAACCTTCATCGAGTCCGCTAAAGAACTGCTTGGCAATGATGGCTGCCAGCGAACCGTAGAGGTAAAAGTCGTACCACTCGAAAACAGTGCCGAGTGACGAAGCGAAGATGACTTTCTTCTCCTCGGCGCTCATCGGCCTGGGGGCGGCTGCAGTTGCCATGATGTTGTCTCCAATAATTGAACACCCCCGACATGGAGGTTGTGCAGATTATTTTTGGAGACGCTGACCCTGCTCTGACGCGAAACCAACAGGAGCTTGCGCCAAACTTATCGCCCCCTGACAAGTCAAGGGAAAACCCCCGGAGAAATTTTCGGCATGCGGAGAATGCCGGGGCGGCAAGCTATTTCCGGCGCGCGACACCCGTCGCAAGCTGACTGGCCGCGTCCCAGTCCGGGCCGTCAAACCAGGCATCGCCGAGCAGAAAGGCGCGCAGCATGGGCAGCGCATCCAGACCCCAGAACAGCTTGCCGTCCACCGCCAGCGCGGGCACGCCAAACACACCCTGCGCGATGGCCTCGTCGCTGTGCGCCTTCAACTGCGCTTTCACGTCCGCACCCTCGATGTCGCGTTGCGGCGCCAGTGACGCCGCCAGTGCAACGAGCCGCTGCGGATCGGCCGCCTCCAGCCCGCTCTGCCACACATGGCGAAACACGGTCTCGCAGACATACCGGTTGGGCGTGCCGTGCGCATCGCAGGCCACGGCCAGGCGCAGCAGGCCCAGCGGGTTGAACGGGTGACTGGCAGGCAGTTGCAGCCTGATGCCGTGCTGGTGGGCCAGCCACAACACCTGGCGGTAAGTCCAGTCGCGCTTGGCGGGGATTTCAGCGGGACCGAGCTGGCCGTGGTGCTTGAGCAGGCTGGCAAACAGCAGCGGCTTGTAGGTCACGCTGTAGCTGAGACCCTTCAGGGCCTCGGGCAGCTTCTCGAAAGCCAGGTAGGCATAGGGCGAGATGAAGTCAAGGTAGCAGGTGATGTGTTTCATGGCACGCTCGCCGGAGTGGATGCGTTGAGGACGGTGTCCGTCAGGCTTGCAGCGCGGCCATGCGCTGCTCGATCAGGGTCCAGACCACACGTTTGCCCGCATCCGTCGCCCCGCTCCAGCCGGCAATTTCGTCGCGCGTCCGGAAGCAGCCCTCACACCAGCCGCTGACCGCGTCCATGCGGCACACCGAGATGCAGGGCGAAGGAAGGTTTTCGGTCTGATCCTTTATGTCACGGGCGCGGGCCGCTACAAAAAAGATAGCATGTTGCTGCGCGACCTGTTCCTGCACCGGGTCCACCGCCACGTCGGCCACAGGCGCGCCGGTGAGAGCAACGAGCGCCTGCGGGCTGAGTTTGAACACGCCATGCGGGTGACCGGCCGCTGCCCAGACCTCTTCAAAACGGAACAGGCTCTGGTCGATCAGGGTGACGGGCGGTGTGGCATGCGCCAGCGGCGAGACGCCGCCTATCGAAAAGCCGGTGCGGGTTTTGACAAACTCTGCGTCCGCCCGGCCCAGCCGCTTGCCATCGGGGCAGACCAGGGCTTCGACCTTGCGCTCGTCGACACGCTGGTCGCCGGCCGTGATGACCAGCACCGCCGCGTCGTCGGACTTGCGGCGAAAGATGATGCTTTTGGCAATCTGGCCCAACGCAATGCCCAGGGCATCGGCCGCCTGCTGCGCAGTGCGCGCCGCGTCGTCCAGCATCACCGGCGAATGCGGGTGGCCCCTGGCCTGCAGTTCCGCGGCAACGCGCTGCACGCCTTCTGGCAACACCTTGAGCTCACTGCCACACATCACCCCAACCTCTTGTTGAGCAAGGCGGTGGCGGCGCGCGAATTGGGCTTGCGCTCCAGGTAGTCGCTGATGAACTTGCCGGCATCGATCAGCTTGTCGAGGTCGATGCCGGTGTCTATGCCCATACCTTGCAGCAGGTAGACCACGTCTTCGGTCGCCACATTGCCGGTTGCGCCCTTGGCATACGGGCAGCCGCCCAGGCCGGCCGACGAGGTGTCGTAGTTCCAGATACCCATTTCGAGGCAGATCAGCGTGTTGGCCAGCGCCTGGCCATAGGTGTCGTGAAAATGCCCGGACAGCTCGTCGATGGCGTAGTGTTTCAGCGCGGCTTCCATCGCGCGCTGCACCTTCAGCGGCGTGCCCACGCCAATCGTGTCGGCCACTCCGATGTGCTGCACACCGATGTCCTTGAGCAGGCGCGCCACCATCTCGACACGTTCGGGCGCGACCTCGCCTTCGTAAGGGCAGCCCACGGCGCAGGAAATCGCACCGCGCACACGGATGTTGTGGGCCCGGGCGGCCTCGGCCACGGGACGGAAACGCTCAATGCTCTCGGCGATGGAGCAGTTGATGTTGCGCTGGCTGAAAGCCTCGCTGGCGGCAGCGAACACGACAATTTCATCGGGTTTGGACAAGACGGCGGCCTCGAAACCCTTCATGTTAGGCGTCAGCACCGAATAACGCACACCGGGCTTGCGCGTGATGCCGGCCATGACCTCGGCAGCGTCCGCCATTTGCGGCACCCACTTGGGCGACACAAAACTGGTGACTTCAATTTCAGTGAGGCCGGCGTCCTGCAAGCGGTGCACCAGCTCGATCTTGACGGCGGCAGGCACCTGCGCCTTTTCGTTCTGCAGGCCGTCGCGCGGACCCACATCAACGATTTTGACTTTGGAAGGTAATTGCATGGGGCTAGTATCCTTTTTTCGGGTCAACCACACCGGCAAGGCTGGCAATCGGTTGGCCCGCGTGGAGCGCCGCGATCTTGCCGGCAATCTGCGCAATGCTTTCCTCGCGCAGGGTCCGGGCCGAGGTGTGCGGCGTGACGGTGATGAGGGGGTGTTTCCAGAAAGGATGGGCGGCCGGCAGCGGTTCGGTGCGAAAGACATCCAGCGTGGCGCCGGCCAGATGGCCGCTGTCGAGCAGCGCGATCAGGTCCTCGTCCACCAGGTGCGTGCCGCGCGCCACGTTGACAACATAGCCGCCGGGCCGCAGCCTGGAGAGCGTTTGCCGGTTCATGATGTCCTGCGTGTCGGGGGTCAGCGGCAACAGGCACACCAGCACGCGTGTGCTCGAGAGGAAATCATCCAGCCCGGCCTGCCCTGAAAAACACTGCACGCCCGCTATCGTTTTGGCGGACCGGCTCCAGCCCAGAACCGGGTAGTCAAACTGCGCCAGCGCCCGGGCCACGCGTTCGCCGAGCACGCCCAGGCCCATGACGCCGACCGGAAAATCCTGGCGCAGCCGTGGCTTGCGGTAGGACCATGTGCCCTGTTTGACATCGGCCTCGTAGCCGTCGAATTCGCGAAAATGCCGGATCACCGCATGGCACACGTACTCGGCCATCTGCACCGACATGCCGGCGTCGTCCAGCCGTACCACGGCCGCCTGGGGCGGCAGGCGCAGCTTCATCAGGGCATCCACGCCCGCCCCGATGTTGAACAAGGCCTTGAGCTGGGGCTGCTCGTCCAGAAACTGCTGGGGCGGCGCCCAGACCACCGCATAGTCTGCCGGCGCGGCGCCCGGCGCCCACTGTTCAACGTGATCGGCCGGAAAGGCGGCGCGCAACCCGGCCAGCCAGGGCTCGGCCTTGGTATCGGTACAACAAAAGGAAATTTTCATGCCTAGATTGTGCCGCGGGCGCGCGCTGTGTCGGCAACAGGCGCCGGGGCATTCGTCCTCAGGCCACCATCTTGAGCAGCTCCGCGCCCTCGGTGACCTGGTCGCCGGGGGCGTACAACACCTCCTGCACCACACCGTCGGCCGGTGCGGCAATCGTGTGCTCCATCTTCATGGCTTCCATCACGGCCAGCGCCTGGCCCTTGCTCACCTTGTCACCGGCCTTCACCGCAAACGACACGACCTTGCCCGGCATGGGGGCGGTCAGGCGGCCGGCTTCGCCATGGGCTTCGCCGGCATGCGCCAGCTGGTCGATCACGGTGATCTGCGTGGCGCCCTGCCGGGCGAACACATGCACGGTTTCGCCGCGGCGGTAGATGTGCGCGCTGAGCCGTTGCTCGCCAAAACGGATGTCCACGGCGCCGCCGCTGCCGGCAAACACCAGCACCTGGTCCACGTCACCGACGGCCAGGCGCAGCGCACCGTCGTGCAGATAGGTCAGCTCGGCTTTCGCCGGCTCGCCATGGAACTCGAATTCGAAACGCCGCAGATTCAGGCCATGCGAACGCCAGCCATCCCGTTTGCTGAACGGGTCGTCTGTTTCCTGCGCTTTTTCTGCCAGCAGGCTCAAGGCCACGGCGGCGGCGGCCGCCAGCGGCAGGCCGAGTTTTTCCTGGTTGAACAGCACCGCCTCCTCGCGCGGAATCAGCGCGGTGTCCAGATCGGCCTGGGTAAACGAGCGGCTTTGCACCACATGGCGCAAGAACTGCACATTGGTGCTCAGGCCCACGATGTGCAATTGCGCCAGCGCTTCGTCCATGCGCGCCAGCGCCTGCTCGCGGTTGTCACCATGCACGATCAGCTTGGCGATCATCGAGTCGTAATACGGCGAGATCGCATCCCCTTCGCGCACGCCGGCATCCACACGCACCAGGCCGCGCTCGAACGCGACCGAGGGCGGCAGGCCGTAGACATGCAAGGTGCCGGTGGCGGGCAGGAAGTTGTTGTCGGGACTTTCGGCGCAGATGCGCGCTTCGATCGCATGGCCGTGGATACGCAACTGGTCCTGCGCCAGCGGCAGCTTTTCCCCCGAGGCCACGCGCAACTGCCACTCCACCAGGTCCAGCCCGGTGATGGCTTCGGTCACCGGGTGCTCCACCTGCAGGCGGGTGTTCATTTCCATGAAGAAGAAGTTCATCGTGCCGTCGGGGCGCTGCTCGACAATGAACTCCACCGTGCCGGCGCCGACGTAGTTGACCGCCCGCGCCGCCGCCACCGCGGCCTCGCCCATCTCGCGGCGCATCGCTTCGGTCATGCCGGGCGCCGGCGCTTCTTCCAGCACTTTCTGGTGCCGGCGCTGCACCGAGCAATCGCGTTCGAACAGGTACACATAGTTGCCGTGGGTGTCACCAAACACCTGGATCTCGATGTGCCGCGGGCGCTGCGCGTACTTCTCCACCAGCACCGCGTCGTCGCCAAAACTGCTGATGGCTTCGCGCTTGCAGGACGCCAGCGCGGCCGCGAAGTCTTCCGACCTCTCGACCGCACGCATGCCCTTGCCGCCGCCGCCGGCACTCGCCTTGATCAACACCGGGTACCCGATGCTGTCGGCTTCACGCTGGAGCAGCGCCGGGTCCTGGTCGCTGCCGTGGTAACCGGGCACCAGCGGCACGCCGGCTTTTTCCATCAGCTGCTTGGACTCGGCCTTCAGGCCCATGGCCTTGATGGCCGACGCCGGCGGGCCGATGAAGACCAGGCCGGCGTCGCCGCAGGCCTGTGCAAACTCCTCGTTTTCGCTGAGGAAACCGTAACCCGGGTGGATCGCCTCCGCACCGGTGGCTTTCGCCGCGGCAATGATTTTTTCCCAGCGCAAGTAGCTGTCCTTGGGCGCACTGCCGCCGATGTGGATGGCCTCGTCGCACACACTGACATGTTTGGCGCCGGCATCCGCGTCGGAATACACGGCGACGGTCTGGACGGCCATGCGGCGCGCGGTGGCGGCGACCCTGCAGGCGATTTCACCGCGATTCGCAATCAGAATTTTTTTAAACATGTCGGTCGTTCTTTGAGAAAGGGGATTTCAAGGTAAAGGCAGGAGGAGGCCCGGTATCGGGCTTGCCGCTGAAAATGCGTGCCACACGGGCAAACAGCTGCGTCAGGAAACGCCAACAGAGGCGGATCAGCCACACGCTGACCACCAGCACAAGCAGCAGCACGACCACAAACACCAGCGGGTGGGCAATCGCCAGCCACAGACCCAGCGGCACCAGGCCATCTTCGAGCAGGGACGCCCCGACGTTGCTAAAGGGTTCAGGCGAGGTGTTGATGGCCGCGCGGGTCGTCGCCTTGGTCGCATGGCTGGTGGCCGCCAGCGTGCCGCCCGCCAGCGCCGCAAGCAGCGCCATCAGGCCGCTGTCGGCGCCGAACACGCCGGCCGCCAGGGCCGCACCGGCGGGAATACGGATCATGGTGTGCACCACGTCCCACAACGAATCCAGCCCCGGAATCTTGTCGGCAAAAAATTCGACAAACACCATGAAGCCGCTGGCACCCAGCACCACCGGATGGGCCAGCAAATGCAGGCCGGGCGGCAGCGTGATCCAGCCCATGAAGCCGGCCAGGCCGGTCAGCAGCACCACCAGGTACAGCCGCACGCCGCTGGCCCAGCCGAGCGCGCCGGCGAGGGCAATCAGTTGTGCGGTGTCCATGGCCTGCATCGCAATCCGCGCCTATTGCCAGACGACAAAGTCGTCGACCGAATACAGCCGGCACTGGGCCTTGCTCTGGCGCTGGCAGTTCTCCAGCGCCCGTTTCAGCGGGTCTTCACCCCCGTCGGCCCAGCCCCAGGCGCCGTCGGGGCCGATGGCAAACGCGCGCGGAATCAGTTTTGTCAGATACGCCTGGTAGCCCGCACGCCCTGCGCTTTTGACATGCGGCAGCTTGATGATATTTTCCAGCGCGGCAAAATCCGTTTCCGGCGGAAGGGGCGTCAGTCCAGCCGTGCCGTATTTGGCAAACTTCGCCTGTCGCTCGCTCGGCAGCCCCACGGCGGCCAGCAGGCGCGTGACTTCGGGCTGCCAGACCGGTTGGCCGGCACGCGACCCAAACAGGTGGTGCGCATCGCTTCCGAACTCGCCAAAAGCCACCAGCCTGGCCTTGCCGCCCGCGGCCGTGTACTGCGCGTGCATGGCGCGAAAAGTGCTAGTGCTGAAGTAGCTGTCGTTGTCGCCGTAAAACCAGAGCGACGGCAGGCGGGTGTTCCGGGCATAACGGCCGGCGCCAAGCGCCAGGGCCTGCTCCCAGCCCGGGCACTTTTCCTGCCGCAGGCCGCCGGCAAAGTTGACCAGGGCTTTGACGCCGGGATAGGCTTGCGCGCCAAAGGCCAGCGTGGTCCAGCCGCCGTGCGACTGGCCCAGCACGACGATGTTGTTCCGGTCTGCCCACGGCTGCGCGGTCACGTAATCGAGCGTGGCCTTCACGTCACCGGCATGCGCCAGGCCGTTGCCCTCGAGATCGCAGCCGGCCCCGGCATAGTTGCCGCCTGAGTTCGAGAACCCCTGCCGCATCGGGACAATGACCGCGTAGCCGCGCTGCAGAAAATAGCGGGCCGCAATCGCCGGGCGATAACGCGCCTGCTCACGCGCCTTGCCAAAGGCCTTGCCGTGGTTGATGATGGCCAGGGGAAAAGGCCCCGCGCCCTCGGGCTTGTAAACGGTGGTTTCCAGCGCAAGCGCCGGCGACCCGGCCTTGGGAATCAGGATCACCGTCTCGTTGAGCGAGGCATCCAGGTCGCCGGACTGCGCCGCGGCCGGGGCCAGCCAGGCCCCCAGCAGCGCAGCAACAAGAAACAGCGTCTTCAGCTTCATGGTCGGTGCGCCGCGGTTTCAGGCCGACGGCAGCCAGTTCGGCTTGCGTTTTTGCAGAAAGGACTGCACGCCTTCGCGGCCTTCCGGGCTGACGCGGATGTCGGCAATGCCTTCCACCGTCATCTGCACCAGCGCCGGGGTGATGGCCTGCTCCGCCACGTCCTGCACCAGTTGCTTGCACAGGCGCACCGCCTGCGGGCCGGCATTGACCAGCGTTTTCACCAGCTCGGCCACCTTGGCGTCGAGCTCGGCGGCACTCACCACCTCATGCACAAAGCCGATACGCAGGGCCTCTGCGGCACTGAACCGTTCGGCGGTCAGGAAGTAGCGGTGCGACGCGCGCGCGCCCATGGCGCGAATCACATACGGGCTGATGGTCGCGGGAATCAGGCCCAGCTTCACTTCGCTGAGGCAATACCCGGCCGTGTCCACCGACACCGCCATGTCACAGGCCGCCACCAGGCCGGTGCCGCCGGCATACACGTCGCCCTGCACCCGCGCGATGGTCGGTTTGGGGCAGGCATAAATCACGCGCAGCATTTCCGCCAGCGCACCCGCATCGGCAAGGTTTTCCTCGCGCGAATAGGTGGCCATGCGTTTCATCCAGTTCAGGTCGGCCCCGGCACAGAAGGCCGTGCCGTTGGCCGCCAGCACGATGCAGCGCACGTCGTCACGCGCGCCGAGGTCGCGGAAACACGCGGTCAGCTCGGCGATGACCTCGTCGTTAAAGGCGTTGCGAACCTCGGGGCGATTGAGGGTGACGGTGGCGACGCCGCCGTCGCAGGCCAGTTGCAGGTGATTCATGGTTTCTTCCTCGGTAGCTCAGTAGCTCAATGGCTCAGTAACGCTTGGCCACTTCTTCCAGCATCACTTCGGTGGCGCCACCGCCGATGGCCAGCACGCGTGCATCGCGCCACAGGCGCTCGATGGCGGTTTCGCGGATGAAGCCCATGCCGCCGTGGAACTGCTGGCAGGTCTGCACCACCTCGTTGACCAGCTCACCGGTCAGCGCCTTGAGCATGGACACGTCCTGCACGATGTCGTGGCCCTGGGTCACGCGCCAGGCGCAGTGGTACATGAAAGCGCGTGCGGCACGCGTCTTCGCGTCCAGCATGGCCAGGCGCTGGCGGATCACCTGCTGGTCCCACAGCGGCCCACCAAAGGCCTGGCGCTGGCGCACATAGTCGAGTGTCAGCTTGAGCGCCTGCTGGCAATGGCCCACCGCCATGGCGCCGAGCGCAATGCGTTCGGTCTGGAAGTTTTTCATGACCGAATAAAAGCCCTTGCCTTCCTCGCCCAGCAGGTTCCAGGCGGGAATGCGCACGTTGTCAAAAATCAGTTCCGCCGTGTCGGACGACAGCCAGCCGGTTTTCTTCAGCGCGCGGCCGACGGTGAAACCCGGCGTGCCTTTCTCGACGATGAACATCGAGATGTCGCGCTTGCCCGGCCCGGTCTTGGCCGCAACGAAGTACAGGTCGGCATGCACACCGTTGGTGATGAACATCTTGGTGCCGTTGAGGACCCAGTCGCCGCCGTCACGTTTGGCCGTGCTGCGGATGCCGGCCACGTCGGAGCCGGCGCCCGGCTCGGTGATGCCGACCGCGGTGATCAGCTCGCCGGCAATCACCCTCTTCAGGTACTTGTCTTTTTGTTCCGCATTGCCCGCGTGGTGCAGGTGCGGGCTGGCCATGTCGGTGTGGACCAGCACGGTGATGATGAAGCCGGCAAAGGTGGACTGCGACAGCGCCTCGGCAAACACCAGGTTGGTCATGGCGTCACTGTCGGCACCGCCGTATTTTTCTTCGTACATCAGGCCGAACAGGCCGGCGGCGCCCATGCGCTTGAGGACTTCGCGCGGCACAAAGCCCTGCTCCTCCCAGGCGGCGGCGTGCGGCTCGACTTCCTTGGCGATGAAGCGGCCGATCTGGTCGCGCAGGGATTCGTATTCGGGTGTGTCGTAAATGGAAGCGTTGGACATTTTCGTTTCCTGGGCCGGTTACATGCGGAAGACGCCGAACTTCGGCTCAGGAATCGGGGCGTTCAGGCTGGCGCGCAGGCCCAGCGCCAGCACGCGGCGCGTGTCGGCCGGGTCGATCACGCCGTCGTCCCAGAGCCGGGCGCTCGAGTAATACGGGTGCGACTGGTGTTCGAACTGGTCCAGCATCGGTTGCTTGAAGGCCTTTTCTTCGTCGGCGCTCCAGCTGCCGCCCTTGGCCTCGATCGCGTCGCGCCGCACGCTGGCCAGCACGGAAGAGGCCTGCTCGCCGCCCATGACACAGATGCGCGCGTTCGGCCACATCCACAAAAAGCGCGGGCTGTAGGCGCGGCCGCACATGCCGTAGTTGCCGGCGCCGAAGCTGCCGCCGATGATGATGGTGAACTTGGGCACTTGGGCCGTGGCCACGGCCATCACCATCTTGGCGCCGTGGCGCGCAATGCCTTCGGCCTCGTACTTGCGCCCGACCATGAAGCCGGTGATGTTCTGCAGGAACACCAGCGGGATCTTGCGCTGGCAGCACAGCTCGATGAAGTGCGCGCCCTTTTGCGCCGACTCGCTGAACAGGATGCCGTTGTTGGCGATGATGCCGACCGACATGCCCTCGATGTGCGCAAAGCCGGTCACCAGCGTGCTGCCGAAGCGCGCCTTGAACTCGTCGAACTCGCTGCCGTCGACGATGCGGGCAATGATCTCGCGCACGTCGTAGGGCTTGCGGGTGTCGGTGGGCACCACGCCGTAGACCTCGTCTGCTGCATATTCAGGAGCACGCGGCGCGCGGTTGGCAAGGACTTCAGGCACTTTTCTATTGAAATTGGCGTTCAGGTTGCCCACCGCCGAGCGCGCCAGCGCCAGCGCGTGCGCGTCGTTCTGCGCCAGGTAGTCGGCCACGCCCGACAGGCGGGTGTGCACATCGCCGCCGCCCAGGTCTTCGGCGGTGACGATCTCGCCGGTGGCGGCTTTCACCAGCGGCGGGCCGCCCAAAAAGATGGTGCCCTGGTTCTTGACGATGATGGTTTCGTCGCTCATGGCCGGCACATAGGCGCCGCCGGCCGTGCAACTGCCCATGACCACGGCGATCTGCGCAATGCCCTGCGCGCTCATGTTGGCCTGGTTGTAGAAGATGCGGCCGAAATGGTCGCGGTCGGGAAACACCTCGTCCTGGTTCGGCAGGTTGGCGCCGCCCGAATCCACCAGGTAAATGCAGGGCAGGCGGTTTTGCTGCGCCACTTCCTGCGCGCGCAAATGCTTTTTGACCGTCATCGGGTAGTAGGTGCCGCCCTTCACGGTCGCGTCGTTGCAGACGATCATGCAGTCCACGCCGTTGACCCGGCCAATGCCGGTGATCACGCCGGCGCAGGGCGCGCTGTCGCTGCCGTCACGGTCGGGGTACATCGCCAGCGCCGCCAGCGGTGCCAGCTCCAGGAAGGGCGTGCCCGGGTCCAGCAGCATCTGCACCCGTTCGCGCGGCGGCAGCTTGCCGCGCGCCACGTGTTTGGCCCGGGCGGCTTCACCGCCGCCGGCAGCGGCCTTGGCCACCTGCAGCTTCAGGTCGTCCACCAGCGCGCGCATGGCGGCGGCATTGGCCTGAAAGTCGGCCGAGCGGGCGTTGAGTTTTGTCTCCAGAACAGGCATAGATTCCTCACAGCGGCGCGGGCGGCCGCGCATGGGCCACACCTTAACGCCAATACCGCAGCTTAGGCGCAAAAGCCGCCATGCGGCCGCCACACAGGTTGCAAATCGTGCCAGCTTGCCCCAAACTTGGCCCATGCCTGTTCGTTCACCGCCCGCCGCCCCGGCTCAGCCGGCTGCCGCCACCCCCATGGCCTTTGCAAGGGTGATGGTGGCGGCCTACGAACTTTACGGCCGCAGCCCGGCAAACGCCTTGAAGCTGGCACAGATCACGCCATCCCGGCTGCAGCAGCCGGAGGCCCGCATCACGGCGCGCCAGATGGAGGTGCTGTCCGGCACGGCGATGCAGGAGCTCGACGACGAAGCCCTGGGGGCCTTCTCCAGAAAACTGCCCTGGGGCAGCTACGGCATGCTGGCGCGGGCTTCGCTGAGCGCCCCTGACCTGGGCGTGGCCCTCAAACGCTGGTGCCGCCACCACGCCCTGCTGGCGGGCGACATTGCCCTCAAGCTGGTGATCACCGGCGACAGCGCCGCCATCACGATCGAGGAGCGCACCGACCTGGCCCGGCATGGCCAGGGCGCGCGCGAGTTCTGCCTGGTGCACGTGCTGCGCAACATCCACGGCCTGGCCTGCTGGTACATCGACTCCCGCATTCCGCTGCAGGGCGCGCGCTTTCCCTTCCCCGCGCCGCCACACACGGAGGCCTATGCGCTGATGTTTCCCGGCCCGCTACGCTTTGATGCCGCGCAGGCCGAGCTCCGTTTCGACGCGCGCTACCTCGCCCTGCCCCTGCGGCGCGACGAGAAAGCCCTGCAGCACATGCTGCAGCGCGCCCTGCCGCTGACGGTGCTGCAATACCGCCGCGACCGGCTGCTGGTGCAACAGGTGCGGCAGGCCCTGGCCGCCCACCCCGACCAGGCGCACAACGCCGATGGCGTGGCGGCGCTGCTGAACATTTCCGCGCGCACGCTGCACCGGCAGCTGAAGGAGGAAGACGCCACCCTGCAGCAATTGAAAGACGAGGTGCGCTGCGAACGCGCGAAAGACCTGCTGTACCGCAGCGACAAGCCGGTCAAGCAGGTGGCGGCGGCGGTGGGATTCCTGAACGAAAAGAGTTTTACCCGGGCATTCCGGGCATGGACGGGCGCGAGTCCGGGGGAGTTTCGCAAGGGCCTTCCGGGCTGAGGAGCCGGCCGGCCAGCGCCGGCGGCCCAGCGGTTTTGGGCCTGCCAACGCCATTTCCCCAAACAGGAGTAAAATCCCCACATTGCTGCAATTTAGCTTTCCTTTGCAGCAACTCCAGTCTGACACGGTCTGCGGCACTTCATACCTGCCCCTCCGCACCCTTTGGCCGATAGTTCCGGCCCTCCCGGTCGTCAAACTCCCCCAGCGGCGAGCTTCACCCCGGTCCCTATTTTTCCTTATTTCGACCGAATTCACGACCTGGGCCAGGTACCGGATTGCCATGTGGCACCCCGATGCACTGCCCACTTACAACGCGGCCCTCGGCCAGCGTGCATTTCGTTGAACGGTTTTCTAACCAGAACCGTCACACCCGCTTCGCGCGTTTGATCCCAAACGTGCAGGCATTTTTGAAAGGTCCCAAAATGGGCAAGAAACTTTACGTCGGCAACCTCTCCTACTCGGTGAACGACGATTCCCTGCAACAACACTTCTCTGAATTTGGCGCGATCACCTCCGCCAAAGTCATGATGGACCGCGACAGCGGCCGTTCCAAGGGCTTCGGCTTTGTGGAAATGTCCAGCGACGCAGAAGCCCAGGCAGCCATCAGCGGCATGAACGGCAAGTCCGTTGATGGCCGTGACATGGTGGTCAATGAGGCCCGTCCGATGGAGCCACGTACCGGCGGCTTCGGCGGCGGTGGTGGTGGTCGTCGCGAAGGCGGCGGCGGCGGTGGTGGCGGCTACGGTGGTGGTGGCGGCGGCGGCTACGGTGGTGGCGGCGGTCGCGGCGGCTACTAAGCCCTGCTTCTCCATTGAAAAAACCGGCTTCAGGGCCGGTTTTTTTTCGCCTGTACCTGGCGCCGGATCAGCCCGCTAGTGCTGCAACCTGGAAGTATCGGAACAAGATGAAAGTGATGGATTCGTGCCTAGGGCAAGGCGCAAGCCGCTGTGAAGGCTGTGCGCCTTCGCAAGGGTTGCAACGCCGCCATGGGTGCGAAGACGCGCTTTCATGTTTCGATATTTTCGGGTTGCAGTACTAGACCCTTGTTCGGGTTGAGCAGGTACTTGGTGCCGGTGGCGCGCTGGCCGTACACCGCAATCTCGGCGGGTTGCAGCGCCTCGGTCAGCGAGATCTCTTTCGAATAGCTGCTGGCAAAGGTGGTTTTCAGTTCGTCGGCCACACGCTGGCGCAGGGCTTGTGCGGCCACCGGACCGATGCGCTCCAGGAAGGGGAACAACAACCAGCCGCCCATGCCCCAGGCCATGCCGAAGTTGCGGACGAACTCGGTCGGGCCGGTGTCCAGGCCGCCGTAGATATAAACCTGCTTGTGCGTGGTGGAGCCGTAGCGGCTGTATTCCTTGGCCGTGCGGTTCAGCGCGGCCTCCATGCAGCCGAGAATCTGCCCCGCCAGCTTGCCGCCGCCGGTGGCGTCAAAGGCCAAGGTTGCGCCGGTGGCCACCAGCGCCTGCGTCAGGTCTTCGAGGAAGGTCGGCGCCGAGGCGTCGCACACATGTTGGGCACCCTGCGACTTCAGCAGCGCCGCCTGTTCCGGCTTGCGCACGATGTTCACCAGGCCGATGCCGTCCTTCAGGCAGATCCGGTTGAGCATCTGCCCCAGGTTGGACGCCGCCGCCGTGTGCACCAGGGCCGTGTGGCCCTCGCGGCGCATGGTCTCCACCATACCCAGCGCCGTCAGCGGGTTGACAAAACAAGAGGCACCCTCGGCCGGCGTGGTGCCCTCGGGCAGCAGCAGGCATTGCTTGGCCTTGACGCAGCGGTATTGCGCATACATGGCGCCGCCCAGCGTGGCCACCGTCTTGCCGAGCAGCGCCTGCGCGGCAGGAGCGCTGCCGGCCGCCACGACCACGCCCGCGCCTTCGTTGCCCACGGGCAGCGCCTGGCCCAGGCGGCCGGCCATGGCTTTCATGGCCGCCGGCGGAATCTGCAGGGTGACCACGGGGTGGCTGGCCGTTCCCGACAGCTTGGCGGTGCGGATGTCGGCCGCGCCGAACAGCAGGCCGATGTCGGACGGGTTGATGGGGGTGGCCTCGATGCGCACCACCACTTCATCGTCGGCGGGGGTGGGCGTGGGCACGCTGACCAGCGAGATCTCCAGCACGCCCTCGGGTTTGACGAGGGATTGCAGCTGCAGGCCGGTGGGGTTGGGGGGTGTGGTTGTCGTCGTCATGGTTATCTCCGTTGATCAAAATCTATGTCTATCTCTGCCTCTGTCGCTGTCTCTATCTCTATCAGTTGCTGGCAAACACGTCCTGGTAAAGCGCGCGCAAATCGCGCTTCAGCAGCTTGCCGCTGGGGTTTTTCGGCAGCGCGTCAGTGAACACAACCGCCTTGGGCGCCTTGAAGCCGGCGATATGTTCCTGGCAATGCGCCAGCACCTGCTGCTCGGTCAGCGTCTGGCCGGCCTTGACCACAATCACCGCCACCACGGCCTCCACCCACTTGGGGTGCGGCACGCCGACCACCGCCACTTCGGACACGGCGCCCAGGCGGTAAATCATTTCTTCCACCTCGCGGCTGGCCACGTTTTCGCCGCCGGTCTTGATCATGTCTTTCTTGCGGTCCACCACGGTGATGAAGCCTTCGTCGTCGATGGTGGCCAGGTCGCCCGAATGGAACCAGCCGCCCTGGAAGGCGGCCCTGGTTTTCTCCTCGTCACGAAAGTAGCCCAGCATCAGGTGCGGCGAGCGGTGCACGATCTCACCGACCTCGCCCACTGCCACGTCGTGCATGGCGTCGTCCACCACGCGCGTTTCCACATTGAGCACGGCACGCCCGCAGGAGCCGGGCTTGCGCAGCTGGTCGTCGGGGCCCAGCATGGTGGCCAGCGGGGCAATTTCGGTCTGACCGTACAGGTTCCAGAAGCCCACGTCGGGCAGGCGCCGCGCCAGCTCGCGCAACACCTCCACCGGCATGATGGACGCGCCGTAATAACCCTTGCGCAGGGTGGACAGGTCGGTGCCGTCGAACAGCGGCGAGCGCAGCAGCGCGATCCACACCGTGGGCGGCGCAAAGAAGGAGGTGATGTGGTGCTGCGCCATCAGCGGCAGCAGGTTGTCCGGTGTCGGCTTGGCGGTGATGATGCTGGTGGCGCCCACATAAATGGCCGGGCCGAAAAACACGTCAAGCTGCGCGCAGTGGTACAGCGGCAGCGCATGCAGCATCACGTCACCATGGGCAATGCTGGCGTCCACCGCGCAGCTGGCGTACTGCGAGATCACCGCGTCGTGCGTCAGCATCGCGCCCTTGGGCATGGACTCGGTGCCGCTGGTGTAAACAATCTGCGCCAGGTCGGTGCTGCCCAGCGCCGCCTCGGGCGGCGTGCCCCGGGTGGCGGCCAGGTCGTCGAACGAAACCATGCCCGCCACCGGCGGCGTGGCGTCTTCCGAAGGCAGCCAGACAAACTGCGTGACGGCCGTGTCCAGCGCCGCGGCGCTGCGGGCCAGCTCGGCCAGGCCCGAGTCGGTGGCCAGCATCTGCGCCTCGGCATGGCGCAGGATGAAGGCCACCTCTTCGGCCTTGAGCATGAAGTTGATCGGCACCAGCACCGCGCCCAGCCGCGCCAGCGCAAACCGCATGGCCGCAAACCCGTGCGAGTTGCGCGCCAGCACGGCCACCCGGCTCGCATGGCCCACGCCCAGGCCAGCGAGCCCGGCCGCCACGCGGTCCACCACCGCGTCAAACTCGGCAAAGGTCCAGCGCGTGTCGCCGCAAATCAGGCCGGTTTTGTGGGGGTAACGCTTGGCGGTGCGGTGCAGCAGGTCGGCAATCGTTTGCCGGCGGATGGCGGGGTTCATGGTGTCTCCATTTTTTTGACTCAGGCCCAAGTATCCATCCAGAAAGGCCTCTTCTGCAGTGGCCCGGGCTTGCGCAGAAAAGGGCATGACGCCGCGCCGCAAGTCCACTAGACTCGCCAGACACAAAAAGCCCCAGGAGACAACCATGCGCCACCTCGTGATCAAACCCCTGTTGTCCGCCGCCCTCGGCCTCGCCGTTCTCTTGGTCGCTGCCACCGGCGCGCTGGCCCAGACCAAACCCAGGGTGACGGACGCCGGCGACAAGCCCGCCTCGGCCATCTACATCGGCAACAGCTTCTTTTATTACAACAACAGCCTGCACAACCATGTGGGGCAACTGATCCGTGAAGGCCAGCCCGGCTTTAGGCACCGCGCCAGCTCGGCCACCATCAGCGGCTCGGGCATGAACTGGCACGACGTGGAAAGCTATTTCCGCCCCAGCGCCGTCGGCTCGTATTCGTTTGGCGCCAACAACATCGTCAGCTTCAACAAGCTGGACCGTTTGTTCGACCTGGCGATCATGATGGACTGCAGCCAGTGCCCGCTGCACCCGCAGCTCAAGCCCCTGTTCCATGAATACGCCAAGAAACACGCCGACACCGTGCGCAAACATGGCGCCAAGCCGGTGTTCTTCATGTCGTGGGCGTACAAGGATGTGCCGGCCATGACGGCTGAACTCGCCGAGGCCTACACCCAGGCCGGCAACGACAACAACGCGCTGGTCATTCCCGCGGGCCTGGCCTTCGGCAAGTCGATCGCCAAAATGCCCGATCTGAATTTGTACGTCGCCGACCTGCGCCACCCCAGCGTGGCCGGCAGCTACCTGGCCGCCTGCACCACCTATGCGACCCTGTTCAGGGCTTCACCGGTGGACCTGAAGTACACGGCAGGCCTGGACCCGGCGATTGCGAAACATCTGCAGACGGTGGCTTGGGAGACGGTGCAGGAGTATTTCAAGCCTTGAACATTGGCGCGATCATCGCGCGCTGCTGCCATTGCTGCCCGGTGAGAACCGTCCGGTGGGTTGACTGCCCTCCTTGAGCATTGCCCGCGGTCACCTCCAGGACGATTTACCGGATTACGTTGCGCAGTAGCCCGCGAACGGAGCGGTCTAACTGTGCATATTCCCCTGCACAGCGACTTGCACGCTGGTTCGTAACACGGGCAGCCTGCATCGCCCATACAAAGCGGCTAGGTTCTTTTCCATAAGCGGCGCAGGCGAGATTGACTGCTCGTTGCGGATTCAGTCCGTGCTCGTCCGACATGTGCTGCTGGTTGAAAAATCCAGGAATCAACGAAGTTGGCTTGCTAAAAAAGAAAAGCCCCCCGGCTACGCCCCTCTCGGCTAAGGCGGGCTCTTGAAGAATCAAGTAGGTGGAGATCATGTCGGCAGCATCTTCGTTACGCCCGAGAACCGGTAGGCTCTCGATATCGATAATTGCGTGCCCGAGTTCGTGGAAGACGATGAACACAAGTGCCCCCACAACGATGTTGTTGATAGTCTCGCGATCTAAGCGCGTACCTTGCTCTCGCAATATGCGGCTCACAAGGTCTGGGATCAGTTCAAGACAAAGAACAATGATTTTCGCGTCTGACTTGTAGAAGGCATTAGACATGCCGCACTCGCCAAGACCAATCTTCAGCGGCTGGCTCAAAGTGAACTGGCGAGAAAGCTGTTCGGCCATCCCCTCAAGAAGCCGATTACTTCTCCAATCAATCTGCAGTTGCCGTAGTTCGGGGCTGCGAATTTGCGGAATCGGTTGGTACGTCGCTGAAACGCTTTGCGCTGTAGCCGACCCAGCCCAAGCCAGCAAAAAGATGAGACGGAGGAGGTTAGTCATTGTGAGCAGTATCACAGGATTACTACAATTAATAACAATATCGGCACCCGCCAGATGCTATCTGCACCGCACCTTCCCGATCAGCGGCCTCAATGATGAAGAACCCGCCCACCAGCTCCTCGGCCTCGGCATAAGGCCCGTCGGTCACCTGCGGCTTGCCATTGCGCGGGGCATTTGGGCGGCGCGCTGGATTCATAATCGCTGCCATTAGTTAGTCAACCTTGAGGCAGGAGTTTGGCAATGAACCTACAAAACCCCACGCAAGTTTTGGCCAACCAGCCGTTACACAGGTCTAGCAAACTATCCCTTGTGATGTGTATCTTCATGTTGGCTTTCTTCGCCTTGGTAAATTCTGACGCTACTAACTGGAACGTATTTGGCGGATCCATTGCTGTTTCGCTTGCTGGCATGTATGCGTCCACGCTTCTACGAGAGAAGGCGGGCGCGCTAGACCTTAGAAGCATTGAAGCAAGCAGCACCTTGCTGCGCGCGGCTACTTTGCTTCCACTGCTATTGTTTGTCGCGTTTCTGGTATTGCTGGTCGTGCAATTTTGGTGATATTGGTAGCTTCCGGCTTTAAACGCCCCGATCGGTACGCGCGCAACTTCTTGCTGCTCCATCGCGCTGCAGCGTCTTCTCGTCCTGTTCAGCGGGTCTGCTCAAAAAACCCAATCGGGTGCACCTCAACCGCCCACCCCACACTCTCCCCCAGCGTCGCCGCCGGATGCAGCGAAGCCACCCGCACCGCCTCGTCTTTATCCGCCGCTTCAATGATGAAGAAGCCACCGACCATCTCCTTGGCTTCGGCATAAGGCCCGTCGGTCAGCTGCGTCTTGCCACCGCGCGGGCGCAGCGCAAACGCGGCCTGCGGGCCGTCGAGGGAGGCGCTGACCACCAGGCGGCCGGTTTTCTTGAGTTCGGCGTCTTTGGCCGGGCATTGGCTCACCAGGGCCTGCACGTCGGCGGGCGCCATGGCGGCGAATTTCTCGGGGTTGTAGTAAGCGAGGCAGAGGTATTTCATGGGGAGGTCCTTGGGTCGATGGTTGATGGTCACACCTGCACGACGAACGGAGAATCCCCATTTCGACACATCGCCCCCAGGCAGTCAAACAAAACTCTCCTCAGGGCGCCTTTTCTGCGGAAGGCCAAGCTGCGCTGCCGCCAGCCGCTGCCCCGGCGACTGGATCAGGCCGTCGCTGTTGCTACTGTTTTCATAGCTTCTTGCGTCCGTTACACAAGGGCTGGCGGTCGATTTGATGCACAAGTTTCGCCCGCCAGCCCTTTCACGCCTCGCTGAAGCCGGTCACCGCCACCAGGCCCCGCGGCTGCGGCCGCTCAGTGGGCCGGGTCCAGAAACGGCGTGTTGGGGTCGCTCACGTAAAAGATAACCACCCGCAGCGGGTCGGTGGCGCTCTTGTTGTAGCCGGTCATTTTCACGTTGGGTGGTTCGACAAACGCCTGGCCGGCGCTGAGGACCACCGGCGCCCGGCCCTCCAGGTCCAGCGTGAACTGGCCTTCGAGCACGTACACCGTCACCGGGGAGCGGTGGGTGTGGAACACCGTCCTGTCGCCCGGCTTGAAGGCGGCGGTCATCACCCTGACTTCCTGCGTGTCGCCCTTGGGCATCTGCAGCACGTTTTCTTTCAGCACCAGCTGGGGCGCGGCCAGGCCGGGGCCCTGGGCATGGGCCGTGGGCACGCAGAAGGCGGCGCCCAGCAGCAAGGCCAGGCCGGCGCGGCGGGCGGGGCGTGTGGGTTCATGGCGTGGGTTCATGGCAAGTCCTTTCAACAAGGGGGAGACATGCGGCCAGTTTAGGCAACGGCCCGGCCCTGCGCCAGCCGCAGAACTGCATAATGGGGCCGCACCGACGCGGAGCGCACATGTTCGATTGGGACGACCTCAAGCATTTCCTGGCAGTGGCGCGTCATGGCAGCACCACCGCCGCAGGCCGCGCGCTGAACACCGACCAGTCCACCGTGCAGCGGCGCATCACCCGGCTTGAACAGCGCATTGGCCAGCCCCTGGTAGAGCGCCACCCCAGTGGCTACCGGCTGACCGCTTACGGCCAGCAGCTGTTGCCCCATGCGCAGCGGGTGGAGCAGCAGATGCTGGCCCTACAGAACGTCGTGCAGTCTTCCGCGCGTGAGCTGAACGGCGTCATCCGCCTGACCTGCCCGGAACCGCTGGTGGCACGCATCACCCGCTCCCCCTTGCTGGAGCGCCTGCAGGCACGGCACCCCGGCCTGCACGTGGAGTTTGTCGTGAGCGACCATTACGTGGACCTGGGCCAGGGCGAAGCCGACGTGGCGCTGCGCTCGGGCGACACCGTGGACAACCAGCTCATCGGCCGCAAGGTGGCCGATTCGCTGTGGGCGGTGTACGGGGGCCGCGGCTACCTGGCGCGCCACGGCAGCCCGGCGCGCACGGAAGAGCTGGCGCAGCACGCCTGGACAGGTTTTGACGAAAGCATGGGCAAACACCGCGCGACGCAGTGGCTGCGCCAGGTGGCGCCGGGTACACGCCTCGCGGCCACCAGCGGCAGCGTGCTGGGCCTGGTTCAGCTGGCAAAGGCGAATATGGGCCTGGCCGCGCTGCCGACGGCGCTGGGTGATGCCGAACCCGACCTGGTGCGGGTGCTGGGCCCGGTGCCCGAGCTGACGCGCATCTGGCGCCTGCTGACCACGCGCCAGCTGCGGCGCACGCCGCGGGTGTCGGCCTTCTTTGACTTCATGGCCAGCGAGATGGACACGCTGCGCCCCATCCTGACGGGCTGAGTACTGCCCCGGCGCGTGCGGCTTTGCCCTGACGGTGAAGGCGGGAAGCGCAGATACTACAAAACTGATAGCAACTTACGCCCGTTACACAATGGCTGCGGGCCGATTTGACTCTGTTTTTGGCGGCGAGGGTGCCCTCACCCCTGCGCGCTCCCAGGGGAGAGGGGGAAGGACGCCGGAGCCGGCGGAGCGATCAGGACTGCGCAGGCACCCCGGCGGTTGCAGCGTGGCCGGGCGTCTGGCTTTCGACCTGGCGCTCACCCAAAGCGATATCGACCATCATTTCGCTGGCCAGGGTGCCGACTTCATGCCGCAAAGCCTCGATGGACAGGGCGGCCGGCACCAGCAGGTGCGCTTCGACCTTGAAGGTCTGCTTGCCCGACACGCCGCTGCGGACGATGTCGGTGTGGATGTTCTCGATGCTGATGCCGCGCCCGGCCAGCATCTTCGTCAGGTTGCTGACGATGCCCACCCGGTCTTCGCCGACCAGCTCCAGCTCCACCACGCGCAGCGAGGGGGGTACGTTGGCGCCGTTGCTGCGGGCAACGACCACCTGCAGGCCGCTGGACTCCAGCCCGCGCAGCGCGGCGGCGAGCGCATCGGCATTCTCGCGCGGCACCTCGAAATGAATCATGCCGGCAAATTCGCCGGCCAGGCGGGTCATGCGGCTGGCTGCCCAGTTGGCGCCGAAACGCTGCGCGCGCTCCGCCAACGAACTGACGATGCCCTGGCGGTCGCCGCCGACGATGGAGACCACCAGCGAGGTGGTGGTCGGCGAAGCCTCCTCGGTCAGCACGACAGCCCGGCGGATCATCGGTGCGCGGGTGGCGAAGTGCGGGTCCTGCGGATAGGCCGGCACCGAGCCCTGCAGCCGCGCATGATGGACGACCTTGCTCAGCAGGGCCAGGCCCATGGGCGCAAGGGCGCGCTCCCACAGCTCGCGCGCGGTTTCGCCCTTTTTGACAAAACACCAGTCCTGCGCGGCGATGGCGCCGGCGTCCCAGCCGTCGGCCAGGTGGTAGATCGATCCGCCGGCGATGGCGTCGCCTTCGAGGATGGTCCATTCGACGGCGGCAATGCCGCGGTGCCGCGGCAGCAACGAGGGGTGGTAGCCGATGCCGCCCAGGCGCGAACGCGCCAGCGCCTCGTCGCTCACCCGTGCGTGCGTGTGCGCGGCGATGATGAGCTCGGTGCCTTCGGCAATGGCTTCGCCCGGCACGATCTTGGGATTAGCGAGCACATGCACCGCAATGCCTGCCGCCTGCGCCGCCAGCGCGAGCCGGTCATCGGCCGCCGGAGCGACGATGCTGGTGAACTCTATGCCTTCTTCCTTGCGCAGCGCCTCAAAAACCGAAGCAGCGAAAAAACGGGAACCTACCAATGCGCATTTCATGGGCACATCTCTTCTTCAGATTAAAAATGGAAAAGGGAGGGAAAGGGAGAAAAAGGAAAAAGCCGGAGCGAGGCGGCTTCAGCCGGCCACCGTTTCGGCCACCGGCGCCTTGAGGCCAATGCGGTCCAACGCGGCAGCGAGCTGGCCGACCGTGCGGTCGGCCTGGTGCCACTTCTCCAGCCCGAACAGGCCGATGCGGAAGGTCTTGAAGTCGGCGCCTTCGTCGCACTGCAGCGGCACGCCGGCTGCGGTTTGCAAACCCTGCTCCAGAAACTTCTTGCCGGACTGGATGTCCGGATCCGTCGTGTAGCTGACGAGCACGCCGGGCGCCTTGAAACCTTCGGCCGCCACGCTGGGCAGGCCGCGGCTTTCGAACAGCTGGCGCACCTTTTGCCCCAAGGCTTCCTGCTCGGCCTTGACTTTCGCAAACCCGTAGGCCTGGGTTTCCTTCATGGCGGCGCGCAGGCGCGTGAGGGCGTCGGTGGGCAAGGTGGCGTGGTAGGCGTGGCCGCCTTTTTCGTAGGTTTCCATGATCTGCAGCCACTTCTTCAGGTCGCAGGCAAAGCTGGAGCTGGTGGTGCCTTCGATGGCGGTGCGAGCACGCTCGCTGAGCATGACCATGGCGCAGCAGGGTGAGCTGCTCCAGCCTTTTTGCGGGGCCGAGATCAGCACGTCCACACCGGTGGCTTTCATGTCCACCCACATGGCGCCGGAGGCGATGCAGTCGAGCACGAAGAGGCCGCCCACGGCGTGCACGGCTTCGGCCACGGCCAACAGGTAACTGTCGGGCAGGATCATGCCGGAGGCGGTTTCAACATGCGGGGCAAACACCACGGCCGGTTTTTCCCTGGCGATGGCGGCCTGCACCTCGGCAATGGGCGCGGGCGCCCAGGGGGCTTGCGCGCCCTGGCTGGTCTGGCGCGCCTTGAGCACGGTGGACGAGGCGGGGAGGCTTCCCATGTCGAAGATCTGCGTCCAGCGGTAGCTGAACCAGCCGTTGCGGATGACCATGACGTGTTTGCCGGCGGCAAACTGGCGTGCCACGGCTTCCATGCCGTAAGTGCCGCTGCCGGGCACCAGCGCCGCGGAAGGCGCGTTGTACACCTCCTTCAGGATGCTGGAGATGTCGGTCATCACGCCCTGGAAGCTTTTGGACATGTGGTTGAGCGCGCGGTCGGTGTAGACCACCGAAAATTCGAGCAGGCCATCAGGGTCAACTTGGGGCAGCAATCCGGGCATAGGGTTTTCTCGGGGGTGGTTGAAACAGTTTGGGCCCAGCAGCTTAGCACTGCCCGCCCTTCCCCTGCCGCCGGCCGGTTGTTATCTGGCCGCGAGCAGGTTGGACAGCACCGCCATGTCGGTAAAGATGGCCATGGCGCCGGCCTGCCGCAAGGCCTCGGGGGCGTCGTGCCCGGCTTCGGGCGGGCTGTAGCCAAACACGGTGGCGCCGGCGGCCACGCCGGAGGTGACGCCGGCCACGGTGTCTTCCACCACCGCGCAGCGGTGCGGGGCGATGCCCAGCGCCGCGGCGGCGGCCAGGTAGACATCGGGCGCGGGTTTGGAGCGCGGCATCTCGTGCCCGCTGAAGATGCGGCCCTGGAAGCTGGGCATGAGGCCGCACTTTTCCAGCTGCAGCTCGACCTTGAAGCGGTCGGCGCCGGAGGCGCAGGCAATGCGACCTTCGTACAGGGTGTGGATCTGCGCCACGGCTTCGACGGCGCCGCGAATCGGCAGCAGGCCTTCGACCAGCGCCTCGTTGCGCCGGCCGCGAAACTCGTGCAGCCACTGCTCGGTCAGCGGCTGGCCGGTGTTGGCCTCGATGACGGCGATCTCGTCCTTGACGGCCTTGCCGATGAACAGGCGCATGCACTCGGCGGCGCTGAGCTTCCAGCCGGCTTCTTCCAGCATGTCGCGCAACACGCCGTTGGTGATGGGCTCGCTGTCGACCAGCACGCCGTCACAGTCAAACAACACGGCTTCGAATTTCAACACGGGTGATCTCTCTTCAAAATGCTATGAATTTAGTAGCTACCAGCGCAGACAGAACAAGGGTCTAAGGCCTTTTTCATGCAAAAACTTCAGGCGCTACAGCTGGTCGCCGTCCACATAGTACCAACGGCCGGCTTCGCGCACGAAGCGGCTGCGCTCGTGCAGGCGCACGGCCGGGCTGCCCGGGCTTTTCTGGCGGGCGACAAATTCAACTTCGGCGTGGCTGTCGTCCAGCAGCCGGTGCTGGCGCACGTCCAGCCCCAGCCACTTCACGCCGGGGTCGAACTCGATGCCGGACGGGCGGCGGCTGGCGTGCCAGGTGGCGAGCAGGTAGTCGGCGCGTTCGCGCACAAAGGCGGTGTAGCGCGAGCGCATCAGCGCCTCGGCATCGGGCGCCGGCGTGTCGTGCGCCAGGTAACGACCGCAGCAGGCGGCATAGGCCAGCGGCCGGCCGCGCGCATCGGCCCGGCCGCAGGGGCAGGCAGCCAACGTCAGCCCTTGGCAGGCTGGCGCGCCGCGTGGGCCTGCTTGTGCGCTTCCAGGGTTTCCAGCGGGGCGCCCTGCTTTTTCCACTCGGCAAAGCCGCCGTCGATGTGGGCCACATTGGTCATGCCCATGTCCTGCAGCGTCTTGGTGGCCAGTGCGCTGCGCCAGCCGGCGCCGCAGAACAGGATGAACTGCTTGCCCTCGTCGCCAAACACCGGCTTGAAATAGGGCGAGGCCGGGTCCACCCAGAACTCCAGCATGCCGCGCGGCGCCAGCAGGGCGCCCGGCACCGTGCCTTCGCGCTCCAGCTCGCGCACGTCGCGGATGTCGACGATCTGCACCCGCGGGTCGGCGAGTTTGGCCTGGGCCTCGGCCACCGAATAGGTGGTGACCTGCGCCATGGCCTCATCGACGAGGGCGCGGAATCCTTTGGTGATGGGCATGGGTTTTGTCTCCTGTTCAGGCCAGCGCGCGCTGGATGATGATTTTCTGCACGTCGGACGTGCCTTCGTAGATCTGGCAGACGCGCACGTCGCGGTAGATGCGCTCCACCGGGAAGTCGCTGACATAGCCGTAGCCGCCCAGGGTCTGGATGGCGGCGCTGCAAACCTGCTCGGCCATTTCGCTGGCGAAGAGTTTGGCCATCGCCGCTTCCTTCAGGCAGGGCAGGCCGGCGTCGCGCAGGCTGGCGGCGTGCCAGATCAGCTGGCGTGCGGCTTCGAGTTTCGTGGCGCAGTCGGCCAGCCGGAAACCGACCGCCTGGTGGTTGAAGATGGCGGTTCCGAAGCTCTGGCGCTCCTTGGCATATTGAACGGCGAATTCAAACGCGCTGCGCGCCATGCCCACGCTCTGCGCGGCAATGCCGATGCGCCCGCCTTCGAGCGCACCCAGCGCGATCTTGTAGCCCTCGCCCTCGGCGCCAATCAGGTTGTCGGCCGGGATGCGGCAGTTGTCGAAGTTGATCTGCGCCGTGTCGCTGGAGTTCTGGCCCAGCTTGTCTTCAAGGCGCGCCACGATGTAACCGGGCGCGTCGGTGGGCACCATGAAGGCGCTCATGCCTTTTTTGCCGGAGCCCTTGTCGGTGACCGCAATGACCACGGCCGCGTGGCCGTTCTTGCCGCTGGTGATGAACTGCTTGACGCCGTTGATCACGTACTCGTCACCCTCTTTCACCGCGGTGGTGCGCAGCGACGAGGCGTCGCTGCCCACATGCGGCTCGGTCAGGCAGAACACGCCCAGCATCTGGCCCTGCGCCAGCGGTGTCAGCCACTGCTTTTTCTGCGCGGCATTGCCGTAACGCAAAAGGATGGCGTTGACCGGGCAGTTGGTCACACTGATGGCCGTGCTGGTGCCGCCGTCGCCGGCGGCGATTTCCTCGATCACCAGCGCGAGCGTCAGGTAGTCGAGGTTGGCGCCGCCCAACGCTTCGGGCACGCAGATACCGTAAGCACCCAGCGCCGCCAGGCCTTGGTGCGCTTCTTTCGGGAAGTGGTGCGCCTTGTCCCACTTCGCGGCGTGGGGCCAGAGCTCCCGTTGCGCAAAATCGCGCACTGCGTCGCGGATCATCTGCTGGTCCTGCGTCAAGATCATGTCTGTTTACCAGGTGGCAAAACGCGAACCGTCGTGGTCGAGGAACGCGCCTTTGTGTTGGGGGCCCAGGCCCGAGATCGTCTGCCGCATGCTGGCGACGCTTTGCGCCACCGTCAACGGGGCGCCCGCGCCGCCCATGTCGGTCTGCACCCAGCCCGGCGACAGGGCAACCAGGATGGCGCCGGGGTAGTCGTGCTGCGCCGAGGCGACCGCCATGTTCAGGGCGGCCTTGCTGGCGCGGTAAACCCAGCCGCGGCTGTTTTCAACGCCGTCAATTTTCGCCATCGCGCTGCTGATGAAAACAAAGCGGCCCTTGCCGCCGCCCCCCGACCTGGCCGCTTCGACCAGGGGCGCCACCTGCGGAATGGCCTGCATCGCGCCCAGCACATTGGTGTGCATGGCCTGGTCGAAGACCTCGCGCGTGGGCGGCGCCAGCGCATCACCGGGGGGAAAGACACCGGCGACGTAGAGCGCCAGGTCGATCTCCTCGCCGTCCAGCATCCAGGCCAGGCCGCTGATGCTGGCCGGCTGGGCCACGTCGACGCGCAGGGCTTTGGCGCCCAGCGCTTTCAGGCGCTGCAGCCCCGCGTCGTCGCGTGCCGTGGCAATGACTTTCGCGCCGTCGGCCACGTACTGGCGCACAAACTCCAGCCCGATGCCGCGCGAGGCGCCGATGACGAGCACCGTGCTCATGTCAGGTCTTCATGCATCAAATCGGCCTCCAGCCCTTATTTTGCAAGCGCCAGAAGCTATGCAATTTATAGCAACTCGATGGCCAGCGCCGTGCCTTCGCCGCCGCCGATACACAGCGTGGCAACGCCTTTTTTCAGGCCGCGGGCCTGGAGCGCATACATCAGCGTGACGATGATGCGGGCGCCGCTGCAACCAATCGGGTGGCCGAGCGCGCAGGCGCCGCCGTTGACGTTGACGATGTCGTGGCCGATGCCGAGTTCCTTCATGGCGGCCATGGGCACGACGGCAAACGCCTCGTTGATTTCCCACAGGTCCACGTCTTTCACGCTCCAGCCGATTTTCTTGAGCAGCTTCTGCACGGCGCCGACCGGCGCGGTGGTGAACCACTCGGGCGCCTGGGCAAAGGTGGCGTGGCCGACGATGCGGGCCAGCGGCTTGGCGCCCAGTTCCTTGGCCGTCGATGCGCGCGTGAGCACCAGGGCGGCGGCACCGTCATTGATCGACGAGCTGGAGGCGGCGGTGATGGTGCCGTCTTTCTTGAAGGCCGGTCGCAGCGTGGAGATCTTGTCGAGCTTGACCTTGCCCGGACCTTCGTCGATGGAAATCACGGTGTCGCCGCTGCGGCCCTTGACGGTGACAGGGGTGATTTCGGCCTTGAAGGCGCCGGACTCGGTGGCGGCCTTGGCGCGGTTCACGCTGGTGGTGGCAAACGCGTCCTGCGCCTCGCGCGTGAACTGGTACTTCTCGGCGCACTGCTCGCCGAAGGTGCCCATGGCGCGGCCGGGTTCGTAGGCGTCTTCCAGGCCGTCGAGCATCATGTGGTCGTAAATGCGGTCATGGCCGATGCGGATGCCGCTGCGGCCCTTGAGCAGCAGGTGCGGTGCGTTGGTCATGCTTTCCATGCCGCCGGCCACCATCACGTCGCGGCTGCCGACCAGCAGCTGGTCGTGCGCGAGCATGGTGGCCTCCATGCCGGAGCCGCACATCTTGGACAGCGTGACCGCGCCCGCGCTGGCGGGCAGGCCGCCCTTGAAACCGGCCTGGCGCGCCGGCGCCTGGCCCTGGCCGGCCATCAGGCAGTTGCCGAACAGCACTTCGTCGACTTTTTCGGGCGCGACGCCCGAGCGCTCGATGGCAGCCTTGATGGCGGCGCCGCCGAGGTCGTGCGCGGCGAGGCTGGAAAAGTCGCCCTGGAAGCCGCCCATGGGGGTGCGGGCGGCGCCGAGGATGACAACGGAATCAGTGGTGGATGTGGACATGGTTTTCTCCTGAGTTGAACAAGTTAAACAAGTTAGGCAAGTTGAATGACTGCGCCGCGCTCTTCCTGAGCGACACGCAGGATGTATTGCTGAAAGCCGGGGTCTTCACCACGCAGCAACAGCGGCAGGGCATTGAAAAAATTCTCGCGCTGGCACCACTCGCGCATGTAGTCGTCCCAGCTGTTCCAGCGGCGCGCCTCGACCTCGCTCATGCGCTCGCTCCAGGCGACGATGTAGGCGCGCTCGAACAGCGAAATCAGCATGTCGTAGATGATCATGGTGCGTTCATTTTGCTCGCGCGTGGGGCTCTCCAGCGGCTCGTTGGTGCGCAGGTGCAGGTCGGGGTTGGCCAGCACGACCTTGAGGAAGTCGTTGTAGGCGTCGGACAGCAGCTGGTAGGCTTCTTCCTCCTCGTTGTTGCGCTCCTTGCGCTGCTCGAGGGCAAAGAAAAATATCGCAAACGGCAGGGCCAGCGCGGTGACCACGAAGCTGGCGTATTCCCAGGCGTCTCGCATGGTCGTCCTCAGGCTTTCTGCGGCGCGTGCCGGTGCACAAAACGCCGCTCGCGCTCATAGGGAAACACGTCGTGCACATGGCCGGCGGCAATGCGCTCCTTGTGGCCCTGCCAGAAGGCGGCGTCGAGCAGGTCGGCGTGGTGCTTCATGAAGACCTCGCGCACGGCGGGGTTGCCCAGCAGGAAAGGCTCGAAGGTTTCCGGGAACACGTCCCGGGGCCCGACCGAGTACCAGACCTCGCCGCTCATCTCTTCTTCCTCGTTGCGCGGTGTGGGCACCTTGCGGAAGTTGCAGTCGGTGAGGTATTCGATCTCGTCGTAGTCGTAGAACACCACCTTGCCGTGGCGCGTGATGCCGAAATTCTTGAACAGCATGTCGCCCGGGAAGATGTTGGCCGCCACCATGTCCTTGATGGCGTTGCCGTATTCGACCACGGCGCGCTCGATCTGCGCCTTCGCCGCCGGCTCGTCCACGCCGGTGTCGAAGGCTTCCTGCAGGTAGATGTTGAGCGGGATCATGCGCCGCTCGATGTACACATGCTTGATGATGACCTCGATGTTGCCGTCGCTGTCGCGGTCGCTGATCTCGAGCTGGCTGGGCGCAAATTTCTCGATTTCGGCAATCAGCGCGTCGTCGAAACGCTCGCGCGGGAAGGCCACCTCGCTGTACTCCTGCGTGTCGGCCATGCGGCCGACGCGGTCGTGCTGCTTGACCAGCAGGTACTTGGCCTTGATCTGCTCGCGCGTGGTTTCCTTCTGCGGCGGGTAATAGTCCTTGATGACCTTGAACACGTAGGGGAAGGATGGCAGGTCGAACACCAGCATGACCATGCCCTTGATGCCGGGGGCAATGCGGAAGCTGTCGGTCGAGTGGCGCAGGTGGTAGAGGAAGTCGCGGTAAAACAGCGTCTTGCCCTGCTTGGCCAGGCCCAAGGCGTTGTAGATTTCGGCGCGCGGCATGCGCGGCATCATGCTGCGCAGGAACTGCACGTAGGCCGAGGGGATGCCCATGTCCACCATGAAGTAGGCCCGGGCAAAACTGAACAGGATCAGCAGGTCGTCCTCGCCAATCAGCACCGCATCAATCGCCAGCTTGCCCGATTTGGCGTGCAGCAGCGGCAGGGCAAACGGCAGCTCGTTGAAGCCGTTGATCAGCTTGCCGACGATGTAGGCGCCCTTGTTGCGAAAGAACAGGCCCGAGAGCACCTGGATCTGGAAGTTGGCGCGCAGTTTGACGTCGCCGAGCCGGCCGCCGAGTTCCTCGACCACGTAGCCGGCATCGCGCGCCAGGTCTTCAAACTCGATGTGCAACTCGAAATCGTTGACCAGCCGGACCAGGTGGCTGTGCAGGGTGTCGCGCTGGGGGTAGTAGGCCCGGTAGGTGGGCCGCGCGGCGGGCTCGTCGTTTTCGATGTACTCGGTGCTGATGGCCGGCCGGACAAAAATGAAGTCGTTCTGGAAATAGCTGCGGTGCAGGATCTTGGTGGTGACCGAGTTGAAAAAGGTCTCGGCCAGCTCGGGCTGGTGATGGTCGACCAGCAGCCCGATGTAATGCAGCTTGACCTGGTGCCAGACGTCCATGGACTGCTCACCTGCCTTGAACTCGCGCTCCAGCCGGGTCGAGGCCTCGCGCACGCGCAGGTCGTAGAACTCGATGCGCTCGCGCTGGGCCCGCTGCTGGCCGTGCCAGTCGGCGGTTTCAAAACGGTGTTTGGCGCGCGCCGACTCGGTACGGAACAGCTGGTAATGCCGGTTGAAGCCGTCCATCATCGCCTTGGCGATGTCGTAGGCAAGCGGCGAGTCGAGGCGCTGCGGAAACATGGCCGTCAGGCGGGGCGCCGGGAGTCCCAGACACGTTCGACCGCCAGGCGGTACAGCGCATCAAGATCGGCGGGGTCGGAGATGGTCATCTTCAGGTCCTGCAGCAGGCCGTCGTGCACGCCAAAGGCCCAGCCGTGGATGCTGACCTTCTGGCCCTTGGCCCAGGCATCGACCATGACGGTGCTGACGCAGACGTTGACCACCTGCTCGATCACATTGAGGTCACATAGCGCGTCGGCGCGCAAGGCCTCGGGCAGGCTGTCGAGCAGCTGGCGGTGGCGATGGCGCACGTCCTGGATGTGGCGTATCCAGTTGTCGGCCAGGCCGATGCGCGCGCCGTCCAGCGCCGCCAGCACGCCGCCGCAACCGTAGTGGCCCACCACCATGATGTGTTCGACCTTGAGCATATCCACCGCGAACTGGATCGCCGACAGCGCGTTGAGGTCGGAGTGCACCACGATGTTGGCCACGTTGCGGTGCACAAACACCTCGCCCGGCTCCAGGCCGGTGATCTGGTTGGCCGGCACGCGGCTGTCGGAGCAGCCAATCCACATGTACTTGGGCTTTTGCTGCTTGACCAGCTTGGTGAAAAAACCGGGACGGTCCCGCTCCATCTGCTCGGCCCAGGCGCGGTTGTGGGAAAAAAGGTCTTGGATGGAGGAAGTCATGCTGCTATTTTCACCTGCGGGGAATAACACGGCTCACATGGACGGCTTACATGGTCTCGGCAAACAGCTCGCGCCCGATCAGCATGCGGCGGATCTCGCTGGTGCCGGCACCAATTTCATACAGCTTGGCGTCGCGCCAGAGCCGGCCCAGCGGGTAGTCGTTGATGTAGCCATTGCCACCGAAAATCTGCACGCCTTCGCCGGCCATCCAGGTGGCTTTTTCGGCGCACCAGAGAATGACGGACGCGCAGTCCTTGCGCACCTGGCGCACATGTTCGGTGCCGAGCAGGTCGAGGTTTTTGGCGACCGTGTAGGCAAAGGAGCGGCCGGCCTGCAGCACGGTGTACATGTCGGCCACCTTGCCCTGGATCAGCTGGAATTCGCCGATGCTGGTGCCGAACTGCTTGCGGTCGTGAATGTAGGGAATCACGCTGTCCATGACCGACTGCATGATGCCCAGCGGCCCGCCGGTCAGTACCGCGCGTTCGTAGTCGAGCCCGCTCATGAGCACCTTGGCGCCGCTGTTGAGGCCGCCCAGGATGTTCTGCGCCGGCACCTCGACATTGCTGAACACCAGCTCGCCGGTGTGCGAGCCGCGCATGCCCAGCTTGTCGAGCTTTTGCGCGACCGAAAAGCCCTTCATGCCTTTTTCAATCAGGAAGGCGGTGACGCCGCGCGCGCCGAGTTCGGGCTCGGTCTTGGCATACACCACCAGCGTGTCGGCGTCGGGGCCGTTGGTGATCCACATCTTGCTGCCGTTAAGCAGGTAGTAGCCGCCCTTGTCTTCGGCTTTCAGCTTCATGCTGAGGACATCGCTGCCGGCGCCGGGCTCGCTCATGGCCAGCGCACCGACATGTTCACCGCTGATCAGTTTGGGCAGGTATTTGGCGCGCTGCGCTTCGGTGCCGTTGCGCTTGATCTGGTTGACGCACAGGTTGCTGTGCGCGCCGTAGGACAGGCCGACGGAGGCGCTGGCGCGGCTGATTTCTTCCATCGCGATCATGTGGGCCAGGTAGCCCATGTTGGCGCCGCCGTACTCCTCGCTGACAGTGATGCCGAGTACGCCCAGGCTGCCCATTTTCTGCCAGAGGTCCATGGGGAACTGGTCGTTGGCGTCGATGGCGGCGGCGCGCGGCGCAATTTCGGCCTGGGCAAATTCGCGCACGGCGTCGCGCAGCGCGTCAATGTCTTCGCCGAGCTGGAAGTTGAGTCCGGGCAGGTTGTTCATGAGGGTCTCCTTGATTGGGTTCAGTTTTTCACGTCGTCGCGGCCGGTGATGGTCATCAGCGTCGCGCCCATGGTGGCAATGAGTTTTTCGCGGCCGTTGTCGATGGCATAGGCGCGCCCCTCGGTCACGGTGACGGTGCGCCCGGGCTTGATGACCTGCCCGACCATGCGGAAACGCTGGCCTTTGGCGGGGGCCAGCAGGTTGATCTTGTATTCGATGGTCAGCACGCCGGCGTCCAGCGGCATCAGCGTGAAGCCGGCGTAGCCGCAGGCCGAGTCGAGCGCCGTGGCCACCATGCCGGCATGCAGAAACCCATGCTGCTGGCTCAGGCCAGCCGCCCAGTCGAGCTCGATGACGACCCGGCCGGGCTCTATGCCGGCCAGCGCGGCGCCCAGCGTGGCCATGGCGCCCTGGCGCGCAAAACTGTCCTGCACGCGGGCCGCATAGCCCGGGTCCTTGGGCTCGAAATGGGGTAGTTCCATGGCCGGTTCCTGGTTGACGTTTACGTAAACGTCAATTATGGCCTATTTTGCGGTTTTGGCCGTCTTGGCCAGCAGGGCGCGGGCTTCCTTTTCATGGAGCCTGACCTCTTCCAGATTGGCCTGCAGGTCGGCCATCTGCTCCTCGAGCTGCTTGCGGTGCTGGGCCAGCACGGCCAGGAATTTCTTCAGCTGCGGGCCGGTGTCACGCGGGCTGTCGTAGGTGTCAATGATTTCCTTGGCCTCGGACAGGCTCAGCCCCAGGCGCTTGGCGCGCAAGGTGAGCTTGAGCCGGGTGCGGTCGCGCGCGCTGTACACGCGGTTACGCCCGCCGGGTCCCTCGCGCTGCGGCTGCAACAGGCCCATATCTTCGTAGAAACGGATGGCGCGTGTGGTCAGGTCGAACTCTTTGGCCAGATCGCTGATGGAGTGCGTGGTCGTGGTTGCCATGTGGTGAAACCCTGGTGACAGGGCCCTCGTGAAGCCGCTAGCTAATTCGGGTGTAATGCAGACATCAAGCTTACGTTAACGTAAACGTCAATCCAACCGGCGATCTTACAAGATGAATCCACAGGAAGCCCAGCTGCACTACCCTTTCGGCGATGCCCTGCCGCCGTCCGGCGGCGCCCTGGAGGTCGCCCCGGGCGTCAAGTGGCTGCGCATGCGCCTGCCCTTTGCGCTGGACCACATCAACCTCTGGCTGCTGCGCGACGAGCTGCCCGGCCCCGCGGGCAGCGTGTCCGGCTGGACGGTGGTGGATTGCTGCGTTAGCAGGGACGAGTCGAAAGCGCAGTGGGAACAGATTTTTGCGGGTGAACTGGAAGGCCTGCCGATTCTGCGGGTCATCGTGACGCACATGCACCCGGACCACATCGGCCTGGCGCACTGGCTGTGCCAGCGCTGGAACGCGCCGCTGTGGATCAGTGCCACCGACTACCACACGGCCCGCATCGCCACCGGCAACAGCACCGGCTTCGGCGGCGAAAGCGCCGCCGGGTTTTTTGCCTCGCATGGGCTGACCGACACCGAGTCCCTGGCACAAATCCGGGCGCGCGCCAACTACTACCCCGGCCTGGTGCCCGACGTGCCCGCGCGCTTTCACCGCATGATGGACGGCCAGGCCATCAGCATCGGCGGGCGCCGCTGGACCTGCATCAGCGGCTACGGCCATGCGCCCGAACACATTGCGCTGCACTGTGCCGAAACCCGCACGCTGATCAGCGGTGACATGGTGTTGCCGCGCATCTCGACCAATGTCAGCGTGTACGACACCGAGCCCGAATCCAACCCGCTGACCCTGTTTTTGCAGTCCATCGACAAGTTCGCGCCCCTGCATGCCGATACGCTGACCCTGCCCTCGCACGGCAAACCCTTCCGGGGCCTGCACACACGGATTGCGCAGCTGCACGCGCATCACCGCGACCGCCTGGCCGAGGTCATGCAAGCCTGCCAGGCCAGCCCCTGCAGCGGCGCCGACATCCTGCCCGTGATGTTCAAGCGTGTCCTGGACCTGCACCAGACCACCTTCGCCATGGGCGAGGCGGTGGCGCATCTGCACACCTTGTGGTTTGAAGGCCGGTTGCAGCGCCGGCTGGGCGATGACGGCATCTACCGGTTTGAACCGGCCTGAAGCGCTGATCTCCCCCGGGGGAGCGCGGGGTTCAGCGGGCGCCAGCTTTCAGTTGGCGCGCGTTGCTGCCAGGCTGGGTCAGACGGCCGGCGGGAAGCCGCTGGCAGAGTCCGAGCCCTGCGGCAGGGACATGAAGAAGCTGGCGCCGCCCTTGTCAGCAGCCACAGCCCAGACCTCACCGCCATGCAGTTGGGCCACACGCTTGACAATCGCCAGGCCCAAGCCGGTGCCGGGAAAGTCCACCGCCGAATGCAGGCGCTCGAAAGCCGTGAACAGTTTGTCGGTGTAGGCCGTATCGAAACCGGCACCATTGTCAGAGACCGACAGGACGAGCTCTGTCGGGTTTTTCCCCGGCATGAGGTCCACCCTGATCCAGCTCTGCTCTTTCCTGGCGGTGAACTTCCAGGCGTTGTCGAGCAGACAGGCCAACGCAATGCAAAGCTGGTCTTTGTCACAGACAAGCAGCAGCGCAGGCTCCATCTCAAGCACCAGACGCCGGGCCGGCTCGCGCTTGTGCAACTCGGCCACAATGCGCTGGCACACGGGGGCCAGGTCCACCCGTTGCAGCGCCATGGGCATGCTCGGCAAATAGGTCAGGGTGCGCAAATCATCGATCAGCCTGGCCAGCTGGAGGCTGCTCGCCTGAATGCGCGCGAGGTAATGCTGACCTTGCGCATCAAGCGCTGCGCCATGGCGCTCCGCCAGCGTGGTGGCAAAACCGTCGATCACATGCAACGGCCCCTTCAGGTCGTGCAGCACGGCCCTCGTGAAAGCGTCGAATTCACCACGGCTACGCTGCAGTTCGCCGGTGCATTGCGCGATGCGCATCTCGAGCTCTTCATTGAGCCTGGACAGATGGGCATCGGCGAGGTGACGCGCGCCAACGTCAGTCACACTGACCAGCACGGCCGGCCGCAACGTCCATTGCACGCTGGAGCAGGCCAGCTCAACAAGCATGCGCTCGCCATCTGCCCTCTTCTGGGTGCACAGCCGCATTTCCTGCTGAAAGTCACCTGGCGGCAGCGAGTCCAGCAGGGATGCCCCTTCGCCCTCGGGGAAAAGCGCTTCAACGAAAAGCGCCTTCAGCGCTGCCGGCGCCATGCCATACAGCGCGGCCGCAGCGTTGTTGGCCGCCAAAATGTGCCGTGAGCCGGCATCGAACAACCACATCGCCTGCGGATGAGCGTCGAACAGGGTCTGGTTGCAGGACTCGCTGTATCGCAGCGCACGCGAGGCCTGATGGATGGCGCTGATATCCCTGAGCGTTACCAGCAAGCCGTCGTCATGCTGGCGCAGGCAGTACTCGACCCACTGCTCCTCAAACGCATGCCAGACCACAAAGGCGTGGCTGCCGGTTTCCAGCAACGCCTGCTCGGCGGCGCCGCGGTACTCATCTGCAATTTCTTCCGGTACCGCATCCCAGAAATCATTCCCCCGGAGATCGCCGAGCGCGGAGTGCATGAGCGCCTGGGCACAACTGTTGAAGGCCACCACCCGGCCGGTGTTGTCCAGCAAGACAATGCCGTCGGACGACAGATCAAGACCGGCCTGCAGGGCCTCCGCGTTGGCGCGCGCCTGCCCGGATTGGGCTCCTGGAAGCAGTGCCCGCCGGCTTCCCCTCAGCGACTTCAGCCATGCGTTGAAATGGGTCAGCGGGGCCAAGACCAGGCTTCTTCAAACGCGGAGGGGATGCTGCCCTGGTGCGTCGTTCCAGAAATACCTGCACCCGATGAAACCGATTGATTCGCGCCCGGGATCAGGCACCAACCACAGACGCAGACGCAGACGCAGCCTGGGCCAGGATTTACCAGGGACGGAAGAGCGAGGGTACGCCGTCATGTGTCGACAGGTCCGGGCCGAGTCCTAGCGCCACTTGCGGTTGGCCACCAGCAGCGCCGTGACGTACCCATGCAGCCAGTCGAAATTGATCGGCTTCTCAAGGTAGTAGGAGTTGGGTGGCAGGCCGCCTCTTTCCGTGATGGATTCGCGGGGCAAGCCGCTGATGACGAGGATCTGCATGGCCAGCAACTGCTGGTTGCGCTTGAGGGCCCGCAGCATTTCCATGCCGTCCACGCCGGGCATGTTCAGGTCGGTGATCAAGAGGTCCGGGCGCATGCTGGCAATGTCCATCAATGCCTCCAGCGCAGACGGCATGAAACTGCAGTCCACCGCCATGTCCCATTCGTCGAAATGGGCCTTGTAAAGCTCGCAGGTGGCCTCGTCGTCTTCCACCACCAGGACGCTCAGGCGATTGCGCGGATCTGCGTCCACCTGGGCGCGTTGTGGACTGTTTTTCTGCAGGTAGGCATTGATGGCACGCAGGGAAAGCCGGCGGTGGCCTCCCAGGGTTTTCCAGGCCTCAATCTCGCCCTTCTCGACCAGTGACTGCACGGTAGCTACCGACAAGCCCAGCAGTTTGGCGGCATAGGTGGTTCCGCAATAGTCATCGCTGGAGAAATCGCTCGCAGTGATGGCTTTTTCGAAAGTTTGGGATTCGCGGGACATAAAAAAACCTATTGAATACTACATCTGCAATTTAAACAATTTAGTGAATTTAAGCAATTGGATTTAATAACCATCAATTCATAGCCATTTTTTACAACTGCCCCCCCTGTGCCGCCTTCAAGCGACGGCCCCGCCGCCTGGCAGGGTAAAAAAGAAGGTGGCCCCCTTGCCGGGTTCAGCCTGAGCCCAGACCTTGCCGCCATGGCGGCCAATCACCCGGCTGACGGTGGCCAGACCCACACCGGTGCCTGGAAACTCGGTCACCGCATGCAGCCGCTGAAAGGTATGGAATAGCTTGTCGGCATAGGCCATGTCAAAGCCCGCGCCGTTGTCCTGCACGAAAAACACAGACAGCCCGGCAGCGTCGGTCGTTCGTCCGACCCGGATATCGGTATGGGACCGCCCGGAAGAAAATTTCCAGGCGTTGCCGAGCAGGTTTTCCATCACCACGTGGATCAGTCGCCCGTCGCCCTGGGCCTGCAAGCCCTCTTCGATGGTGATGCTGGCCACGCGCTCCGGGTTGCGTCCCTGGCATTCATCGACAACTTCCCGCGCCATCACGCTCAAATCCACCGCTTCATGGCGCAATTGCATGCGCGAAACCTGCGCCAGCGACAGCAAGTCCTCGATCAGCCGCCCCATCTGGGCCACACCCGCATGGATACGCGACAGGTAGTGCTGGATTTTTTCGTTCGGGCTGCCGGCGTTGAGCTGCTTGGCCAGCAGGCGGCTGAAACCGTCCACCGTGTTCAATGGTGAGCGCAGATCATGCGAAACCGAGTAGGAAAAGGCTTCGAGTTCCTGGTTGGACAAGCGCAGGGCTGACTCAATGTCCTTGATGTCAGTCACGTCGGCGTCGATGCCGACCCAGAACATCACGTTGGCCTGATCGTCCAGCACCGGGGAAGCCCGGTAAGACATGGTGTGGTAAGTGCCGTCCGCCGCACGCAGTCGCCGCATCCCCACGTAAGCCGTCAGGGTCCGGCGGGACATCTCCCATTTGGCAGACATGTCAGCGATGTCGTCCGGGTGCACCACGGCGGTCCACTTGTGCCCCATCCAGTCAGCCGGTGTCCCACCCATCAACTCATACCACTTGCGGTTCAGGTAGGTCACCTTGCCGTCGACGTCAACATTCCAGATGATCTGCGGGGCCTGCTCGGCCAGCGCCCGGAACAGGGCCTCCTGCCGCGCCAAAGCGGCAGTCCTTTCCACGACTTTTTCTTCCAGCCCCTGGTTGAGCCGCTGGACCTGCTCAAAAAGCTGGCTGTTTTCAATGGCGATGGACGCCAGTTGTGCGAGCTCGGTACCCACATACTCGTCCTGCAGGGTGAACTCGCCATCGTATTTATCGCTCAACTGCAGCAGCCCGATGTTCTCGCCACTCTGGCCGGTGAGAGGAACCGCCAGCCAGCCCCGCATGAAGGCGCCTGCCCCGGCGCCATCGCCTGCACCGACCCAGCGCGGATCCGCCTCCAGCCCGGACTGGGTCAAGCGCATCGGCCGGTTGGTTTCGCAGACGACGGCATCCAGGCCACAGCCATGCGTCAGTCGCACCAGATCGCGACAGTGGGCATATTTGTCCGAATGCGACACAGCGTTGACAGTCCGCGCCTGCTCTCCGGAAACCGTCAGGCTCACCACGGCCTGGTGGGCACCCACCACGGCCCGCACCTGGTCCACGGTTTCCTGCATGGTTGCTTCGACGGTGCGGTGGCGCGTGATCGCGTGGGTCGCGTCGGCGGCACGCTGCAGCGTGAACAGGTAGTCCTGTACGTCCTTTTCGGCCCTGACCTGTGCGGTGATATCCAGAGCGACCGCGAAACGCGCCTCCTGGCCCATGTAGGTGATGGCCCGGGCCACGGTCTCCACGGGAAATTCCATGCCGTCCTTGCGCAGATGCAGCCACCGGCCCGGCTGGCCGTTGATGCCCAGGGCAAGATGCTGCCTCAACCGGGCCTGCTCCCCCTCGGACCGGATATCGAACAGCGTCAGCTGTAAAAACTCTTCGCGGGAGTGGCCATAGTTCGAGACCGCAGCCTCGTTGACCGCGAGAAACCGGGAGGTCTCGGCGTCGACGATCCACATCGGTACAGGCGCAGCCTTGAACAGGGCTGCATAACGCTGCTCGCTGTCGATCATGGCCTGCTCGGCGAGTTTGCGCCGGGTGATGTCGCGCTCGACGGCGACGATGTGGGTCACCCGCCCCTGCGTGTCTGCAATGGGCACCATGTCCAGATCCAGCCAGATCTCCTCACCGCTTTTTTTATAGTTGATCAGCTCCGCGCGTACGGATTCCCCCTTGCGCAGCGCCGAACCGATGCGATCGAGCTCGGCACGCTGGGTTTGCGGGCCCTGCAGAAAACGTGGTGACCGGCCCAGCGCTTCCTCGCGGCTGTAGCCGGTGCGCCGCTCAAACGCGTTGTTGACAAACACGATGCGCGGCCCCGGCTCATCCAGCGAATCGGCATCGGTGATCAGCACGATGTCGTTCAGCCGGGAAATGGCGGCCTCCAGCAACCGGAGTTGCGCCTGGGACTCATGCTGGTCGGTGATGTCCTGAAGCACCCCCATGAGGCGCACGACCTTGCCGTCCCTCAACAGGGCATGGCCCCGCGTGCGCACCCAGATGCGGCGTCCCTGCGCCGTGACCAGCGGCGCCTCCATGTCCCAGGGCGTGCCGTCGGCCAGCGCCGCGGCCAGCGTCGCGCGCGCCAGGGGCTGCATCTCCGGCGGATGGAAGCCGAGCGCCTGTTTCGTCCCCAGTACCACGGACGGATCGAGGTCAAGAATCCGGTACACCTCTGCGGACCAGTACGGCGTCATGGTCTCGACGGTGAACTCCCAGCCCCCGATCCGGGCCATCTCACCGGTCTGCTGCAGCAACTCCGTGTGGCGGGCACTGGCCAGTTCCGCCTGCTTGCGGGCCGTGATGTCCTGGACCACGCCGGCGCGCCACACAACCTGGCCGCTGCCGTCAGCCTGGGACTCCCCGAGCTGGTGTATCCAGCGGATCTGCCCGTCCACGGTGCGGATGCGGTACTCCACGTCCATGCGCTGGCCCGCCTGTATGGCAGCCTCCCGCACACGGAGGTAGCCGTCACGGTCTTCCGGATGGATCATCGCAATCACGGTGTCCGGTCGCCCGTCAAAGCCCGCCTGGGTCAACCCGAAGAGTTCGTACACCTCGTCGGACCACCAGAGCTGGCCGGTGATCAGGTTCAGCTCCCAGTTGCCGATCCGCCCCAGCCGCTGGGCATTGAGCAGCTTGCGCTGGACCTCGCTGAGTTGCTCGTAACTGCGCATCTGCTCCAGCTGCAGCTGCTGCATGTGGGTGATGTCTGAAAACACCATCAAGGCGCCCACAATGCCGTCCGCGCCCTGCATCGGACGGTAGGTGCAGCTGATCAGGCGGCCCACCGGCTCGCGCTCGTTGCGCACCAGCATGGGCAGGGGGCCGCCGCTCTCGCCGCGCAGGGCCTTGTGCAGGGGCAGGTCCTCGAAACCATACAGACGCTGCGTGTCCGGGACAAACAGCCCCTGGCGCTGGGGCCACAGCGGCGCCAGCACCATGGAGGTGTCATCAATGCCGAACAACTGGGAGGCGGTCTGATTGACCAGGATCACCCGTCCGGCGGCGTCCACCGCCAGCAGGCCTTCCTGCATGCTGTTGATGGTCAGCTCCAGCGCGGCATACGCCTGCCGGTTTCGCGTCAGTTCATTTTCCAGAGCCCTTTCGCGATGCTGCAGCGAGTCAGCCATCAGGTTGAAGCCCGATGCAATTCTGGAGAATTCACTCTGGACCTCACCCGGCCTCATGGGCACGCGCACGTCCAGAAAGCCCTTTTCCAGCTCTCGCGTGGCGTGAAGAAGCTGGCGGGCCGGCGCCACAATCGAACGGCTGGCAATCAACCAGGCAAGCCCCCCGCCAAGAAGCGCCACCAGCGCCAGTACCGCCAGCTCCAGCCACAGCTGGCGCCGGACAGGCGCGACGATCAGGTCGCGGTCCATGCTGACCGACACGAAAACCGCCGCTTCCGTGTTCGGGCTGCTCGGCATGAACGCCCACAAACGTTCATGGCCCCCGCCATCCGGTCCTTCGCGCACCCCGGTGCTCATGGCCTTGACTGCTTCCTGCAAGACAGGGCTGCGAACCTTGTCGCCCACGCGGATAGGCAGGGCCGGTCTGCCCGCCAGCAGGGCACCCTCGCGGTCCTGAACGCCCAGCGCAGCCCCCGACGGCAGCTGTATGCCCGCAATCGTGTCGGCCATCCGGGCCAGATCGAAGGAGGCGTACACCACCCCGGTCACCTTGTCATCCGCGCCCATGACAGGCAACGCAAAGGTCAGAACTGGCGTGCCGGCAAGCCGTCCGACCGCATAGGTGCCCACCACAAAGCGGCGCTGGGCGATGGCATTGCGAAAATAGGTGCGATCACCCAGAAAGGCTTTCTTGGCGCTCCCCAGCGCGTGGCAACGGGTTTGTCCGTCCAGCCCCAGGACGCCGAGATTGGCGTATTCGGGAAGATGGCGGGTCAGGCTGGAAAAATGGCGGTCGCACCCGGCGGCGTCGCTGTCCTGCACCTCCGGCAGCGAAGCAAGCAGGGTCAGCACCTGCCGGGCGGAGTCGGCCACCCGCTCCTGGCTCGCTGCGGCGAGCGAAGCGGCGAACTGCAGGTTGGCCTTGGCGCGTTCCACCTCAGCGTCAGCGTTATGCAGCGCCTTGAACATCGACAGGCCGAACAGCGGAACAATCGCCACCAGTACCAGGACGACAATGCGCGTGCGCAGGCTGACATTCACTTTCATGCGCTAACCCGCTGCGGCATGGGCCAACGGGGGCGGGACGCGCCCGGACAGGCGCACATGGGACGGGGCTGAAGGGCTTGAAAAGGAATCAGGTCGGTGTTCATTCGGACGGTGTTGCCGAAGCAGGCCGCCAGCGGCCGCTTTCAGATGGACTCACCCGACTGTAAGTCATCTGCGACAGCCCTCCCACCTGGTCGCAAGGGCCGGCCAAGCGGCGGTCAAGCGGCGGCGATGGACTCGTTGACCCGCAGCCAGTAGTCCTGCAGACGACTGAGCTTTTCCGTGAAGTCGCCGAAATCGACCGGCTTGCGCACAAAGCCGTTGGCGCCGCTCTGGTAGCAGGCAATGATGTCGGACTGCTCGCTCGACGAGGTCAGCATGACCACCGGAACCAGCGCCGTCAACGGGTTGCTGCGCAGGCTGCGCAAAACATCCAGGCCAGACAGCTTGGGCAGCTTCATGTCAAGCAAGACAAAGGCCGGCTGTTTCTGTGTATCTCGCCCTGCGTGGGCGCCCTGGCCAAACAGGTAATCCAGCGCCTCGGCGCCATCGCGCGCGGTCACGATGGCCGTGTCCGCGCCCTGCTCCTGCAAAGTCAGGACAGTGAGCTCCAAGTGGTCGGGATTGTCCTCCACCACGAGAATGGGTTTGTCATGCATAAAAAACCTTTATGTTCATCGCGACTTCTCTAGTGCTTTTGTCATATTTATCATATTTGACATATTACAGAAGTTTACACAATTGTCCAGCAACTTATGACCGCTTTTCCGTCGCGCCCCAAGGGCCCCTGAGGGACTCTTTGGTCCGCCCTCGCCGCTACCACCTCGGGACCGCCTCTTCCTTCAACTGGCTGCGCAGCTCGGCATAGTCAGGAACCACCGTACGCACAGTGTCCCAAAAACGCGGGCTGTGGTCCATCACCCGCAAATGACTCAGCTCGTGCACCACCACATAGTCGATCACGGACTGCTTGAAGTGAATCAGCCGCCAGTTCAGCCGGATCGCACCATCGGCGCTGGCGCTGCCCCAGCGCGTTCCGGCGCTGCTCAGGCTCAGCTTGCGCCACTGCACACCGAGGTGGGGCGCAAAGTGGTTGAGGCGTTCGGTGAAGAGACGCTTGGCCTGGCGCATCAGCCAGGCCTGCACGGAGTCGCGGATCTGCTCCGGCGTCGCATCGTGCGCCAGGGCGATGTGCAAGCTCAGGTTCGCCTCGCCTGGCAGGCCGCTGTCAGGCGTGCTGGCGCCGGTGTTCAGTACAGACCCGGACCCAGCGAGGCTCTTGAGTTCACCGCCCACCGCACCAAAGGCATGCCGCGGGTCAATCACCACTGTCACGGGTTCGCCAAGGAAAGGCAGGGTCGCCCCGTCTTTCCATTCGATGCGCGCCGACTCGAGTCGGTCGTGACGGGCGCGGGTTTCCTGCAGCTTGCGCACGATCCAGCCGGATTTTTCCTGTACGGCCTTGTCGATGTCATACAGCGGCACCCATTTGGGCGCGCTGACGACCAGCCCTTCGGCGCCGACTGAAAACCCGATGGTGCGCCGCTTGCCACGCCGGAACTGGTAAGCCACCACGGCGCCCTCCAGCAGGGCCTCGCGTGTGGCCGCAGGGTGGCGGTAGGTGGCCGGCGCCAGCACTTGCGCCAGGGTTTGGGGCGCTAGCGCGTCCGGCGCGTCATCTGCTACTTTTTTTATAGCGACATCCGAAGGGCCGACATGGGCTGGAGGCTGATTTGACCTTGGCCCGGCACGCTTTCCAGGAGGCGTTGCCGCAGGCCTGGCAGGCTCCAGGTCAAAAAGGTCAAGCGTGAACTGGAGAAACCGTTGCATGCAAACAGTTTAGCGCTGTGACGGCTTGCCGGGGGCGGTCCCTACGCGCTGGCGCCGGCAGTTTCCGGATAGGCCTCGGGGTCGAGTCGGCGCATTTCGGCTTCGATCCAGGCCTCGACCTCACGCATCAGTTCCTCGGGCTTGCGGCCCACGCTGCTGATGGGCTTGCCGATCGAGATGTCGACGATGCCCGGCTTCTTGATGAAGGCCTTGCGCGGCCAGCACTTGGCCGATGTCACGGCCACCGGAATCACCGGCGCACCCGTCTCGATGGCCAGCCGCGTGCCGCCGGACTTGTAGACGCCTTTTTTGCCGCGCGCAATCCGCGTGCCCTCGGGAAACATGATGACCCAGACCCCCTGGCTCATCAGCCGGCGGCCCTGCTCGACCACCTTGTTGAAGGCCTGCGTGCGCTGGCTGCGGTCGATGTGGATCATGTCCATGCGCGCCATGGCCCAGCCGAAAAAAGGCACGTACAAAAGCTCCTTCTTGAAGACATAGGCCAACGGGTGCGGCATCAATGTCGGCATTGAAAACGTCTCCCAGGTGCTCTGGTGCTTGAGCAGCAGGACGGCCGCACTGGTCTCGCCGGTCGGCAGGTTTTCCATACCGGTCACGCGGTTGCGGATGCCGAGGATCACCGTGCCACCGCTGACAGCCAGGCGCAGCCAGCCGGCACACATCCAGTAAATCTGCGTACTGCTGCCAAACAGCGAAAAAATCAGGACAGCCAGCCCCCAGGGAATCACGGTAACAATCATCCACAGAAGATGCAGGACGGAGCGAATCAGGGGCATGGTGTGTTTTTCAGTCGATTTTCAAGCAACACATGGCCACATCCCTTTTAAACAGGACGCAGGGAGCTACTTTTTTTATAGCATCAGGCGGAGGCACTGCGCTCCAGGAGGAATGCCACAAAGGCCGGCAGGTCGGCATGCAGCTGCGTGCCGGGCGGCAAGCCTTCCGGCTGGCCGCCGTCCCGGTACCTTGCCGATTTTCCGGTCAGCACCAGGTGCGGCTCGCAACCCGCGGCAGCACCCGCCAGCAGATCACGCACCGAATCACCGGCGGTCGGCACGCCCTTGAGCGGCACGCCAAAACGCGCGCCTATCTGCTCGAACAATCCGGGCAGGGGCTTGCGGCAGGTGCAGCTTTCTTCCGGGCTGTGCGGGCAATAAAACACCGCATCGATGCGCCCGCCCACAGCGGCCAGCATCTTGTGCATCTTGGCATGCATGGCGTTGAGCGACGCCACATCAAACAGGCCACGCCCCAGCCCTGACTGGTTGGACGCAATCACCACATGCCAGCCGGCGTGGTTCAGGCGTGCGATGGCCTCCAGCGCACCGGGCAGCGGCACCCACTCGTCAGGCGTCTTGACGAAATCCTCGCTGTCGCTGTTGATGGTGCCGTCGCGGTCAAGAATGACAAGTTTCATGGGATGTCGTCTGTGGTGACTGGCTTATGCCGCGAGTCTGGACAGGTCGGCGACGCGGTTCATGGCGTCGTGCAGACTCTTGAGCAGGCCCTGCCGGTTCAGGCGCAAATCCATCTCTTCGGCGTTGACCATCACGCCGTCGAAAAAGGCATCGACCGGCGCGCGCAGGGCGGCCAGCGTCTGCAGCGAGGCGGTGTAGTCACCGGCTTCGAACTGGGTGGTGGCCTGGGGCGCCACCTCTTTCATGGCGGCGTACAGGGCGACTTCAGCGGGCTCCTGGAGCAGCACCTCGCTGACATGGGCATCGACGTCGCCCGCCTTCTTGAGGATGTTGGCGATGCGTTTGTTGGCGGCGGCCAGGGCCGGGGCTTCGGGCAGCGCGGCGAAGGCGCGTACGGCCGACAGGCGTTTGGCGACATCGCCGAGGCGCTGGGGTTGAAGCGCCAGCACGGCATCCACCTCCTGCGCGCTGAAGCCCTGTTCGCGCAGCGAACCGGCCAGGCGGTCGTACACAAAATCGACCAATGCGGTGGAAGCGTTGGTGATCTTGTCGCCAAAGACCGGCATCGCGTCCGCGACCAGTTCGGCCAGCTTCAGAGGCAGGTCTTTCTCGACCAGCATGCGGATCACGCCCAGTGCGTGGCGCCGCAAGGCAAACGGGTCCTTGTCGCCGGTCGGCACATTGCCGATGCCGAACATGCCCACCAGGGTTTCAAGTTTGTCGGCCAGCGCCACGATCACGCCGATGGTGTTGCGCGGCAATTCGTCGCCGGCAAAACGTGGCTTGTAGTGGTCCTCGATCGCATCGGCCACCTCGGCGCTCAAGCCATCGTTGAGCGCGTAATAACGCCCCATGATGCCCTGCAGCTCCGGGAACTCGCCGACCATGTCGGTCACCAGATCGGTCTTGGCCAGTTCGGCCGCGCGCTGCACGTCGGCCACATCGGCGCCCAGGCGCTTGGCGATCGCTTCGGCAATCGCGCGCACGCGTTGGACGCGTTCACCCTGGGAGCCAAGCTTGTTGTGATACACCACCTTGTCCAGTCCCGCCACACGCGAAGCCAGCGTCTTCTTGCGGTCCTGGTCAAAAAAGAACTTGGCGTCGGCCAGGCGTGGCCGCACCACGCGTTCGTTGCCACCGATCACCGCGCTCGCATCATCCGGGCTGATGTTGCTGACCACCAGAAACTTGTTGGTGAGCTTGCCCTTCGCGTCGACCAGCGGGAAATACTTCTGGTTGGCCTTCATCGTGAGGATCAGGCACTCCTGCGGCACGTCGAGGAATTGCGACTCGAACTCGCACACCAGCACATTGGGGTGCTCGACCAGGCCGGTCACCTCGCTCAGCAGGTCCTCGTCCATCAGCACCTCGTAGCCCGGGCCCAGACGCTCGGCCGCCTGCGCGAGCTGCTGCACGATGGCAAAGCGGCGGTCGTTGAAGCTGGCGATCACCGCGCCGTCGCCCAGCAAGGTCTGGGCGTAAGCGTCGGCATCGAGGATCACCACGGGCGACACCTTGGCTTCAAAGCGGTGGCCCTGCGTGGTGTTGCCCGCCTTCAGGCCGAGCGCCGTGACGGGCACGACGGTGCTGCCGTGCAGCGCCACCAGGCCGTGCGCGGGACGCACGAAGTTCACGCTGCTCCAGCCGGGCAGCGCGCAGTCGGTCTCGAGCTGGTAACTCATGACCTTGGGAATCGGCAGCTTCGCGATGGCTTCTTCGAGCGCTTTCTGCAGGCCGGTATCCAGCGCAGCGCCCGTCACCAGGCTGTCGTAGAACAGCGCCTCGGCCTTGCCGTCGGGCGCGCGCTTGAGGGCGGCCACGGCCGCAGCCGGGTCGGACACGTCGGCACCGAGGGCCTGTAGCTTTTTCAGCAACGCCGGCGTGGCGTTGCCGGAAGCGTCCAGCCCCACCGAGACCGGCATGAGTTTTTGCTGCACCGCCTTGTCGGCGGCCTTGCGCCAGACATGCGTGACATGCGCAGCCAGGCGGCGCGGCGAGGCATACGCCGTCACCACGGAAACGTCGGCGCTGGCCAGGCCCTGGGCCTTGAGCTGCTCGAACAGGACACCGGCAAAGGCATCGCCCAGTTTTTTGAGCGCCTTGGGCGGCAGCTCTTCCACAAACAGTTCGACCAGAAGGTTTTGCGTTGTCATGGTCATGCGGCCTTCTTCGTCATCTGTTCCACCCACGCGCGCGGCGCCATCGGAAAGCCCAGGCGCTCTCTGGATTCGTAATAACTCTGCGCGACGGCGCGCGCCAGGTTGCGGATGCGGCCGATATAGGCGGCGCGTTCGGTCACGCTGATGGCGCCACGCGCATCGAGCAGGTTGAAGCTGTGTGCGGCCTTGAGCACCTGCTCGTAGGCCGGCAACGCCAGCTGCACGTCAATCAGGTGTTTGGCCTGCTTCTCGTAGGCGGTGAAGGCGGTGAACAGGAAATCGGCGTCGCTGTGTTCAAAGTTGTAGGCCGACTGTTCCTTTTCGTTTTGCAGGTAGACGTCGCCATAACTCATGCTGTCGGTCCACTGCAGGTTGTAGACGTTGTCCACGCCCTGCAGGTACATGGCCAGGCGCTCCAGGCCGTAGGTGATCTCGCCGGTGATCGGCCGGCAGTCAATGCCGCCGACCTGCTGGAAGTAGGTGAACTGGGTGACTTCCATGCCGTTGAGCCAGACCTCCCAGCCCAGGCCCCAGGCGCCCAGCGTCGGATTTTCCCAGTCGTCTTCGACAAAGCGGATGTCGTTTTTCTTCAGGTCAAAACCCAGTGACTCCAGTGAGCCCAGGTACAGCTCCAGAATGTTGCTGGGCGCGGGTTTCAGCACCACCTGGTACTGGTAGTAGTGCTGCAGGCGGTTCGGGTTCTCGCCGTAACGGCCGTCTTTCGGCCGGCGGCTCGGCTGCACGTAAGCGGCCTTCCATGGCTCCGGACCCAGCGCTCTTAAGAACGTAGCAGTGTGCGACGTCCCGGCGCCCACTTCCATGTCATAAGGCTGCAACAGTGCGCAGCCCTGGGCATCCCAGTAGGACTGGAGCTTCAAGATGATTTGCTGAAAGGTCAACATAAATAGGGTGTGCGGCGACGCAGGGCCGCGGGTAAGGGACCGCGCGGGCCTGAACCCGCGAAAACCCTTGATTTTACGGAGCTTTCACCGGGTTACCCTGAGACACAAGGAAAGTGTCATGACAACCCAACAACTGATTTTGAGCCTGGTGCTGGCCACCATGGTGTTTTCGGTCGCGCTGGAGCTCAGGGTGAGCGACTTCAGGCGCGTCGCGCAAACGCCCAGGGCGGTGGTTTGCGGGCTGATCCCGCAGTTCATCCTGCTGCCCGTGGGCACCTGGCTGGCCACCCTGGCGCTGGACCTGCCGCCCAACGTGGAAGCCGCGATGATCCTGGTGGCGGCCTGCCCCGGCGGCAGCCTGAGCAACGTGGTCACCCACCTGGGCCGCGGCAACACAGCGCTGTCGGTCAGCGTGTCGGCCGTGGCCAGCATCATTGCGCTGGTTGCCACACCGTTCAACTTCAGCTGGATGGTGGCGGCCAACCCGGCCACGGCCGGCTGGCTCAAGACCCTGGACATCGACCCCTCGGGCATCTGGATCAGCCTGTTTCTGCTGCTGGCCCTGCCCATGGCCTTGGGCCTGGTGTTCTCGCACCAGTTGCCTGCGCTGACGGCGCGTATCCAGAAGCCGCTGGGCAACTTTTCGCTGCTGGCCCTGCTGGCCTTCATCGTGCTGGGGCTGATCAAGGAGCGCCAGCTGCTGACGCTGGGCCTGCTGCCCATGCTGGCCATCGTGATCGCGCACAACGCCAGCGGCCTGTTTTTCGGCTGGGCCACCAGCAAGGCCATGGGCGTGAGCGAACGCGACCGGCGCGCCGTGATGATCGAAGGCGGCATGCAGAACTCGGGCCTGGCGCTGGGCATCATTGCCGTGCAATTCAACTCGGACCTCGGCATGGTCATCATTGCCAGCCTGTGGGGCATGTGGCACATCGTCAGCGGCCTGTCGCTGGCCTACTTCTGGAGGAAAAAAGATGCTCGACTTGCTCATTAAGGGCGGCACCGTGGTTGACGGCAGCGGTGGCGCGCCGTTTGTGGCCGACATCGGCGTGCAGGGAGGCCGCATCGTGGAGATCGGCCGCATCAGCACGGTCGCGCGCGACACCGTGGACGCCAGCGGCGCCTGGGTCACACCGGGTTTTGTGGACATCCACACCCATTACGACGGCCAGGCCACCTGGGACGAGACCTTCAGCCCCAGCATCCACCATGGCGTGACGACCGTGGTCATGGGCAACTGCGGCGTCGGCTTCGCGCCGCTGCGGCCCGGCAGCGAGGACCGCCTGATCAAGCTGATGGAGGGCGTGGAAGACATCCCCGGCGTGGCGCTGACCGAAGGCGTGAAATTTTCATGGGCAAGTTTTGGCGACTACCTGAACGCGCTCGACGCCATGCCGCACAGCCTGGACTTTCTGGCCATGGTGCCGCACGACCCGCTGCGCATGCTGGTGATGGGCGAACGCGCCGAGGCACGCGAAGCCGCCAGCGCGCAGGACATTGCTGCCATGCGCGAGCACCTGCGCATCGCGCTGGCGGCCGGGGCGGTGGGTTTTTCCACCGGCCGCTCAGACAACCACCGCACGGCCGAGGGGCATGACACGCCGGCCTCGATTGCCAGCGCGGCCGAACTGACCGGCATTGCGGGGGCCTTCGAAGGCCTGAACCACGGCGTGGTGCAGGTCGTCAGCGACTTCGACCTGATGCAGGGGCCGCAGAACTTCGATGCCGAGTTCGACCTGGTCGAGCAGCTCGCAACCGCCAGTGGGCGACCGTTGTCCATGAGCTGGCTGCAGCGTGACCCGGGCGGTGAGCAGTACCTGGCCATGCAGGCCCGCGTGGAAGCCGCCGTAGCGCGCGGCCTGCCGCTGTACCTGCAGGCCGCGGCGCGCGGCATTGGCGTCATCAATGGGCTGGACGCAAGTTTTCACCCCTTCATGGGTTTTCCGGGCTACAAGGAAATTGCTACGCTTTCAGTAGCTGACCGCGCAGCAGCCATGCGGGAACCCGCCCGAAAAGCCCGCATACTGGGCGAGCAATCCGAACGCCTGGCGGGCGACGGCACACCGATCCCGCCGCTGGTGGACATGCTGCTGGCACGCATTGAAATGATTGCCGGACGCATGTTCCCGCTCGACGCCACGCTCAACTACGAACCCAACGTGATGCAGAGTTTCCTGGTGCGCGCCAAACAGCGCGGCACCACGGCGCTGGAGGCGCTGTACGACTACTTCAGCGAAGGCGACGGCAGCCAGCTGGTGTACTTCCCGATCTTCAACTACAACCAGGGCTCGCTGGACACCGTGCGCCAGATGCTGGGCCACCCGCGCGCGCTGTTCGGCCTGGGTGATGCCGGCGCGCATGTGGGCACCGTCTGCGACGCAAGTTTTTCCACCTTCATGCTCACGCACTGGGTGCAGGGCCGCGCGCAGGACCGCCTGCCGCTGGAGCAGGCGGTGGAAATGATGACCTCGCGCAATGCGCGTTACCTGGGGCTGGGCGACCGCGGGTTGCTGGCGCCCGGCCTGCGGGCCGACATCAACGTCATCGACCCGACCCGCCTGAGCGTGGGTGTGCCGAAACTCGTGCGCGACCTGCCTGCCGGCGGCAAGCGTTTTCTGCAAAAGGCGCAGGGTTACATCGGCACCTGGGTCGCCGGCCAATGTGTGGCGCGCGAGGGCGAGGTCACGGCCGCGCGGCCGGGCCGGCTCGTGCGTTCAGGCCAGCAAGCGGCCTGAACGCAAGCGAAAAGCCAGCGCCAGGCCCGCGACACCCAGGCCCAGGGCCCACCACGGCCAGAGGCCGTAACGCGAGACCCACCAGGCGTAAGGCGTGATGCCGTTGCGGCCTTCCACCTCGCCGACCAGCACGCCGCGCGTGTGGCGCGGCAGTTCGTGGGTGACCTTGCCGCGGTGGTCGATGATCACCGTGGCGCCGGTGTTGGTGGCGCGCAGCATGGGCCGCTCGAACTCCAGCGCCCGCATGCGCGAGATGGCCAGGTGCTGGTCGATGGCAATGGTGTTGCCGAACCAGCCGATGTTGCTGAGGTTGACGAGCACCGTGGGCGCCGTGGCTGCATTGGTGAAACTGGCGCCCAGTTCTTCGCCAAACAGGTCCTCGTAGCAGATGTTGGGCGCCAGCCGCTGGCCCTGCCAGTCAAACGAAGGCTGGCCCAGCGGGCCGCGCGTGAAGTCGCCAAGCGGGATGTTCATGAGGTTGATGAACCAGCGAAAGCCCGGCGGGACAAACTCGCCAAAGGGCACCAGGTGGTGCTTGTCGAAACGGAAGGCCTGGGCCGCCCCCGGCTTGAGCCCCACGGCCGAATTGGCGTAACCCGCGCTGTAGCTGCCCAGCGGCATGCCGATCAGCGCCGCCTGCTGGCCCGAGGCAAAACGTGCCTGCACGGCGCGCCAGTAACCGTCGGGCAGTTGCTGCGGCAGCAGCGGAAGCGAGGTCTCCGGCGCCACCACCAGCGCGGTTTTGGCGCCCTGCAGCTGCTCGCCGTACCATCGCAGCGCCGTGGGCAGACCGGTGCCGGGCTGGAATTTTTCGTCCTGGGGTATGTTGCCCTGCAGCAGCGTCACCTGCAGGCTGCCGGCCGAGGTGGAGGTCTGCTTTCCTGCCGCCAGCGCCCCCGCGACGATCAGCGCCGCCAGCACCGGGAACACCACCAGTTGGCGCCGTGACCGGCCCAGGCCGGCCAAGCTGGCAGCCAGTAAAGCGGCCAGGAAGGTGATGCCGTGCACCCCGATCCAGCGCGCATACCCGTCCAGCCAGCCGTCCAGGTGCGCGTAACCGGCCGCGCCCCAGGGAAAGCCGGTGAAAAACTCGACCCGGGCCAGTTCGGCCAGCAGCCAGAGGGCCGCAAAAACAAGCGCCCGGCGCGTCCGGCCGGCGGGCGCCAGCTGGACATAGGCCGCGCAGGCCACCGCGTAGTAAGTGGCCAGAAAAATCGCCAGACCGCCCACGGCCAGCACCGTCAGCGGCGCCGCCAGGCCGCCGTATACATGCAGCGAGATGAACAGCCACCAGAAAATGCCGCACAGCCAGGCGCTGCCAAACAGCCAGCCCAGCAGCAGTCCCTGCTTGAAGCGGGCGCAGCGGTCCAGAGAGCGGACCAGCGCGGCCAGGGCCAGCAGCTGCAGCCACCAGACCGGCTGGCCCTGTGCCAATCCAGAGGAAAAAGGCCATGCAACGCTCAAGGCGTGGGTGCAACCAGCTATTAAAACAATAGCAATGTCGAGAAAGGAAAGGCCCCGGCGCGCTTGCGGGTGCCGGACATGCTCCAGCAGGGCTGGCAGCGTCGGCAGCACCGAGATCATGCTGTGGATCGAGTTCCGTGCCATCCGCTGCTTTGGGTCCGCCGCGCCTCAGGTGCTCGTGGCGACGGGCGAAACCTTGAACCAGCGCACGGCGCCCCCTTTGGTGTGCAGCACGGTGAACTGCAGGCCGGCCAGTGCGTAGTGTTCGCCGCGTTTGGGCACGTGGCCCATCTCGTGAGCCACCAGACCGCCTATGGTTTCGAAGTCGGTTTCGGGCAGCAGCACACTGAAGGCCTCGTTGACACGCTCGATCGAGGTGTCGCCGCTGACGCGGTAGGTGTGGTCGGTCAGGCCGAAGATGTCGCCCTCGTCCTCGGCGATGTCGAACTCGTCCTCGATCTCGCCGACGATCTGCTCGAGCACGTCTTCAATCGTGATGAGGCCGGCGACGCGGCCAAACTCGTCGATGACGATGGCCAGGTGGTTGCGGTTGCCGCGGAATTCGCGCAGCAGGTCGTTCAGGCCCTTGCTCTCGGGCACAAACACCGCCGGCCGCAGCAGCGCGCGGATGTTGAGCTCGGGTGCACGCTGCAGCTTGAGCAGATCCTTGGCCATCAGGATGCCAATGATGTTTTCTTTTTCGTTTTCGTAAACGGGAAAACGCGAGTGGGCGGTGTCGATCACCAGGTGCAGCAACTCGTCGAACGGCGCGTCGATGTTGATGACGTCCATGCGGGGCGTTGCCACCATCACGTCGCCGGCCGTCATGTCGGCCATGCGGATCACGCCTTCGAGCATTTCCCGGCTTTGCGCGCCGATGACATCGTTGTCCTGCGCCTCGACCAGGGTTTCAATCAGCTCGTCTTTGGAATCGGGCCCGGGGTGAAGCATTTCAGCCAGCTTCTGGAGGAAGCCGCGTTTGTCTTCGGGCTTGGGCGGTCTACTGGGGGGGGTGTCGGACACGGAGGTGTTCGGTAGTTGGCAAGCTGCCAAGGATAACGTAATTCACAGCTTGCCCGGCCTCCCCGGGGAGGCACCTACCAAAGCATTACATCGGCATGCGGTCGCGGCTGTCACGCACGCCCTGCCGCACTTCCTGAACCATGGCCAGGATGTTCCAGAACTGTTTGGCCTGGACTTTCAGGCGGTAGTCGGTCTGGGCAATCTGCTCCTCGACCATCTCGGTCACGCGCGAGTCCAGGTCGGCCGGGGGCAGCTTGAGGTAGGCCTCGCTTTCCGAGCCGTCGCGCTCGATCACGGCGCCGGCCTTGCGGGCGATGTTGAGCATGGCGGTGTTTTCACTGAGCGCGTGGATGAACATCATGCTCACCCCCTCATTGCGTGAATGCATGACGGCGCGGTCGAACAGGCGCGCGCCGTAACCGCGCCCGCGTGCGTGCTTGAGCACCGACACACCAAATTCGGCGCAGCTTTTCAGCTCGGGGTCGATCGACAGCGCCAGGTGCGCCATGGCGATCAGCTCGAGCTTGCGGTTGTAGATGCCGAAGATCTCGTCGCGCTCGAAGTTCAGGCCCGCCACGTAACGGCGGATCTGCTCGTCGCGGGCGGCGTAACCAAAGCGCAGGTAACGGTCATGCGGATCCAGCGCCAGCAGGTGTTTTTCGATGCGTTCGCCGTGGGTGGGACCGATGGAGCGGATGGGCACCAGCACAGGCGGCCTGTGCGGCGCGCGCGTGGCATCGTCCACGGGCGGGCGGAAAAACTCCTTGCCCGCAGAAAGGGACGCCTTGATCAATGTGCCGGGGGTAACCATGGGTTCAATATAAGGGTTTTCCCTAGAATGTCCAGCCCTGCAGGCTATTTAATCCGACAGACCGGGGGAGGCGCTCAAGTTTATCGTCAAAAAGGCCTTTTTTCCTTTAAAAATGGGCGCCAGTAGCTATGAATACAATAGCAATTTCCCCCGCCAGGCGCCTCTCGAACCGGCATTAATCGACATTAAAAGGGGGCCGCCCCCTAAATCAACCCCTGGCCTGGCCCGCTTTGGCGACCCCGCATCAAACCGGCACCGCCGTCGTCGACTTCACGCGGTCCAGCACAAAACTGGTCTTGCAGTCCTGCACGCTGGGGTGTTTGAGCAGCGTGTCCATGATGAAGCGGCTGTAGTGGCCCATGTCGGCCACCACCACGCGCAGCAGGTAGTCCATCTCGCCGGTCAACGCCGCACATTCCACCACCTCGGGCCAGGTCTGCACACTCGCCCGAAACAGGTCCATGGGGTTGCGCTTGTGCGATTCCGTGTGTTTTTCCAGCCGCACGTTGATGTAGGCGGTCAGCCCCAGCCCGACCGACTCGGGCCTGACCAGGGCTACATAGCGGTCGATCACCCCGCTTTCCTCCAGCCGCTTGACCCGCCGCAGCACGGCGCTGGGCGACAGGCTGACCTGCTCGGCGATCTGTTCGTAAGTCGCCCGGCCGTCGGCTTGAAGGCTGCGCAGTATGAGCTTGTCCAGCTTGTCGAGTGCTTCCATTTGTCATATTTTGCAGGTTTTATGCGCACCTATCAAGTTTGGCGCCGTGTTTTGCATAAAAATTGCTGCGCCGCACGTTTAGAGTGGATGTGCCGCTATTTACTTCTGAACCGCATGGAGACACGCATGAACGCCGCCATTACCAAACCCGCCCCCGCTTCAGCGCCGCCCGCCGCAGTTGCCTGGGACAACCCCATGGGCACGGACGGCTTCGAGTTCATTGAATACGCCGCGCCGGACCCGGCCGCGATGGGCGCCCTGTTCGAGCGCATGGGTTTCAAGCCGATTGCCAAACACCGCCACAAGAACGTGACGCTGTACCGCCAGGGCGGCATCAACTTCATCATCAACGCCGAGCCCGACTCCTTTGCCCAGCGTTTTGCACGCCAGCACGGCCCCAGCGTCTGCGCTATTGCCTTTCGCGTGCAGGACGCCAAGGCCGCCTACGAACGCGCCATTTCCCTGGGCGCCTGGGGTTATGCCCACACCGCCGGCCCCGGCGAGCTGAACATCCCGGCGATCAAGGGCATTGGCGACTCCATCATTTATTTCATCGACCGCTGGCGCGGCAAAAACGGCGCCAAGGAAGGCGACATCGGCAACATCGGTTTCTTTGATGTGGACTTCGAGCCCCTGCCGGGTGCGGAACTCAACCCGGTCGGCCATGGGCTGACCTACATCGATCACCTCACGCACAACGTGCACCGCGGCCGCATGGCCGAGTGGTCGGGCTTTTATGAGCGCCTGTTCAACTTCCGCGAGGTGCGTTACTTCGACATCGAAGGCCAGGCCACCGGCGTCAAGAGCAAGGCCATGACCAGCCCCTGCGGCAAGATCCGCATCCCGATCAACGAGGAAGGCAATGAAAAAGCCGGTCAGATCCAGGAGTACCTCGACCGCTACCAGGGCGAAGGCATCCAGCACATTGCGATGGGCTCGGACGACCTGTACGCCACGGTGGACGCGCTGCAGCTGAGCGGCATCAAGCTGCTCAACACCAGCGAGACCTACTACGAGCTGCTCGACAAACGCATTCCGGGCCACGGCGAAAACGTAGCCGAGCTGAAGGCGCGCAACATCCTGGTGGATGGCAAGCCCGGTGAATTGCTGCTGCAGATCTTCAGCGAGAACCAGCTCGGCCCGATCTTCTTCGAGTTCATCCAGCGCAAGGGCAACCAGGGTTTTGGCGAAGGCAACTTCAAGGCGCTGTTTGAAACCATGGAGCTGGACCAGATGCGCCGCGGCGTGCTGCAAACAGCATGACAACCACCCTGTCACACGCAGCGATCAGCGGTGACGCAGCCCGCGCCGCGAAGGGCCGCCCCGGGCAAGCGACGGCCCCCTCGGGGGGCAGCGAACCACACGCAGGAGGGAGCGTGGGCGCTGCGCCACCGGTTGTTTACGGCGCCAGCGAGCGCCCACCGCGCGGCGACTACACGCGCGCCGGCGCCGACTACACCTGCCCGCAGGACTACGACAGCTACACCGCCGCCGACCACGACACTTACCGGAGGCTGTACGCGCGCCAGGCCGCGCTGCTGCCCGGCCTGGCCTGCGACGAATTCATTGCCGCCCTGCCCTCGCTGGGCGCCAGCGACCACATTCCGCGCTTTGAAGGCATCAACCAGCGCCTGCGCCAGGCCACGGGTTGGGAGATTGTCACCGTGCCCGGGCTGATTCCCGAGGTGCCCTTCTTTACGCTGCTGGCGAATCGCAAGTTTCCGGTAACCGACTGGATACGCAAGCCGGAAGAGTTCGACTACATCGTCGAGCCCGACGTCTTTCACGACCTGTTCGGCCATGTGCCGCTGCTGTTCAACCCCATTTTTGCCGACCACATGCAGGAATACGGCAAGGGCGGGCTCAAGGCGCACGGCCTGGGCGCCTGCGAACAACTGAGCCGGCTCTACTGGTACACCGTCGAGTTCGGCCTGATCCAGCAAAAGGACGGGCTGCGCGCCTACGGTGCCGGCATCCTGAGCTCATCGGGCGAGCTGCAGCATGCGGTCCAAAGCCTCGAGCCCCAGCGTCTGCCGCTGGACATTGAACGCGTGATGCGCACCCGCTACAAGATCGACAGCTACCAGCAGACCTACTTCGTCATCAACAGCTTCCAGGAGCTGTTCGACAAGACTGCCCCCGACTTCACACCAATCTACCAGCGCCTCCAGGGCCTGCCCGACATCGCCGCCGGTGCAAGGCCGCCTGAAGAAGAGGTCGTTCAACACTGAAACAACATCACGCGGCGCAGCAGGGGCGCCGCAACCATTGAATGGTGGTCCGGGACGGTTTCCTCCTACAAAATGAGGAGGTAAAATTTTGTTACACCGTCTACGATGAGGCTCCCGTTGATTGAACTACCTGCCAACATGACAAGAAGCACGAAAGTGTTGCTGGTCATGGACGTGGTGGAGTCGGTCAGGATCATGGAGCAGGACCAGGATGGCTTTGTACGGCGGTGGCAACAACTCGTGGAAGAAGCGGAGCAGAACGTGCTACCGCTGCATGGCGGCCGCATCGTAAAAAGTCTGGGTGACGGCTTGATGCTGGAGTTTGCCAACGCCCAAAGTTGCGTCAAGGCCGCCTTTGCCCTGCACCAGTTCGCCCGGCAAGCCAATGCCGGCGTGCCACCCGACCACCAGATGCACCTGCGCATGGGCGGGCACCTCGCCAGCTTTGTGACTGACCAGCACGACATCTATGGCACTGACGTTAACTTGACTTCGCGCGTCAGCACTCTGGCCGGGCCGGGCGAGATTGTGGTAACGGCAGAATTGCGAGACCATCTCATTGTCGACGTTGACGTCGATATTGAAGACTTAGGCGAATGTCATCTGAAGCATGTACAAAATACAGTACGAGCATATCGGGCCGGCCCCGCAGGGCATGCGTCAGTTGTAATACCCATAAGAGAGTACACAGCACCAATCCAGCCCACGGTTGCTGTTATTCCGTTTGAGGCTCACAACAGCGAGTTGAGCCAGTTTTCGGTGGGTGCACTGCTTGCTGACAGTGTTATCGGTCAACTCTGCCGTACAGCGGATCTTCGGGTAATTTCTCGTTTATCCTCCAGCGTGTTCTGCGGTCGCAACGCCTCGCTGTCTGACATTGAGACGCATCTTGGTGCCACATTTGTTCTCAGTGGGAGTTATGTCGCGCAGGGTAACAAGCTGCTTATCTCCGCCGAATTGGCAGATGCACGGGCTGCACAGGTCATCTGGGCAGATCGTATAAATGGCGATGTGAGCGACCTTTTGCGGGTAGAAAGCGAAATTTCGCACTCAATTGCCGCTGCGGTGTATTCGGCCATCTTGAAAACCGAAGTAAAAAAGGCATTGACAAAACCACTGCCTACTCTGGAGAGCCATTCAGCGATGCTGGGCGCGGTGACGCTCATGCATAGAACCACTCGTGATGATTTTTTTAAAGCACATAAATTGCTTGAGCTTCTTATAGAACGTCACCAACGGCATCCTGTATTGTGGGCCTGGATGTCAAAATGGCATGTTCTTCAAGTGGAACAAGGATGGTCAGCCAATCCTGAAGACACGGCGAAACTGGCGCTGAGTCAGTCGAGCCGGGCTCTTGATATGGACTCTACATCGTCCATGGCACTATCAATTGACGGGTTTGTTCGTTGCAACCTTCTTAAGGATTTCGACGGGGCGCTTCAAAAGTATCGTGCTGCTATTGACGCAAACCCGAGCGAGTCCTTGGCATGGTTATTCATGGGCATGTTGTACGGGTTTACCGGCAAAGACCATTTGGCGCTGGAAGCCATCGAGAAGGCAATTGCCCTTTCCCCGTTGGATCCAGCTAAATATTTTTACCAATCGCTGGCAGCATCTGTCAATCTGTCTGCAGGCAACTACCTTCGCGCAATTGAACTAGCCCAGACTTCGCTACGAAGCAACACTACACATGTGTCCACACATAGAGCACTGATTATTGCGCAGGCCATGTCTGGGCAAATTGAACAGGCCAAAACGCAAACAACCAAGTTATTGGCACTGGATCCGGGATTCACCATTTCAAAATTCTTGGCGCGAAAGTCCGGCGCACAATTTGACGAAAAAGCTAAAACGTTTGCTGAGGCTCTTAGGATGGCCGGAGTGCCAACTTGATCGCTGCTGCTGCCGCTCTGTTTAAACGTAGCTTTTGGGTACCTAGTGGACTGTAACGTTTGAATCGGCAGTAATACGGCGTGACAGATCGCAGTACTTCCACTTCACGGGTTTGGGCTGTTCGTTGTACTGACGGATATATCGCATGAGCTTTCTCTTGAGATCAGGCAAGGACGTGAACACGCCACGGGAGATGACGTCGCGCTCGATCTTGGCAAACCACAACTCCACCTGGTTGAGCCAAGAGGAGTACGTGGGGGTGAAGTGCATATGAACGTTGCTGTGGGTCGCCAGGAACTCGTCAACATGTTTGGTCTTGTGGGCCGAGAGGTTGTCGGCGATGACGTGAATCTCTTTGCCCTTGGGTTGGTTGGCCACGATGTCCGTGAGAAACGCCACGAACTCGGCCGAGGTGTGCCGAGTAGCTGTCTTGCCCAGCACCTCACCGGTCTTGGTGTTGAAGGCCGCGTACAGCGAAAGCGTGCCGTGCCGGAAATATTCAAAGCCGTGACGCTCAGCACGCCCCGGCGACAGTGGCAGCACCGGGTCCAGGCGATCCAACGCTTGAATCGCCGTCTTCTCATCCACACTGAACACCACCGCGTTCTGAGGCGGGTTCAGGTACAGCCCGATGACATCAGCGGCCTTGGTCTCAAAGTCCGGATCATTGGAGGTGAGATAGCCCTCAAGCAAATGCGGCTTGATGCCGTGCTTGGTCCAAATGCGGGCCACCGTCATGTGCGAGATGTCACCACCCAACTCGGCAGCCAGTTTGCGCGAGGACCAATGTGTGGAGCCGTCAGCAGGTTTGTGTTTGGTGGTGCGCGCCAGCACCCGAGCTTCCAGGCGATCTGTCACTTTGTAGCGCTCACGCCCGGCGTGGCGAGCAAACAGACCCGCCAAGCGGTCACTGGCGAAACGTTTGCTCCACCGGTCAATGTAGCTGTCGCTGCAGTCCAGCTTGACGCGAATCTCAGCCCAGGTAAGGCCATCGGCCAGCAGCAGAATCAATCGGGCGTGGCGCGCCGAATCGGCCCTGCCATTCCTCGCTGCAGCTTGCTGTTGAAGTTCCATGCGTTCGCTTTTGGTCAGTTTCATCGCAACCTCCAATGGAATGGTTGTAATGATACTTCCTTTTTAACTGTTACAGTCCACTAGATGCTAAACCTGCTTGGCGCAAAAAGAATAGTTGTTGTCGGTGGCGGTACAGCCGGATGGCTTTCCGCCTTAGAAATGCGCCACTCATTTCCACTGTCAGTTGAAGTGCTGCTGATCGAATCAGCGCAACTCGGCATCCTGGGTGCGGGTGAAGGCAGCATTCCCAATTTAGATTTAGCTCTTAAACGCTACCAGATTGACCGGACCACTTTCATGTCCGCTACTCAGTCAACCTACAAGCTTGGCGTATGTTTTGAGGGCTGGCGTAGCGGTGGAGAAGAAAAGTATCACCATATGTTTTCCACAATTCGGGAAGATCTGGGGCTCATGGAATGGCAAGAACACGGTTTCTACCCGTTAAGTTCAACCTTGCTGAACCGGGGCATGGCCCTGGATCGCTTTCCGGATGCCGCCCACCTTATGCAGCGCAAAGCCAGCCAAGCCGAGGTTGCAGCCCACATACAGCGCAGCGACAAAGAGGTCTTTGCTTATCATTTTGACGCCCGGCGCCTAGCAACTTTTTTGCGAGAGAAAGCGGAGTCTCGTGGCATCAAACGCGTTGATGCACTGGTACAGGCCGTTACCGTTGACCCTCAGGGGAAGGTGACTACCGTTAACACCGACAAGGGTAATTTCGACGGTGATTTCTTCATCGATGCATCGGGATTTAGTCGACTGATTCTTGGCAAAGGCCTTGGCATCGAGTGGGAATCTTTTCAAAAGTACCTGCTACTGGATGCAGCGTTGCCGTTTCTTCTCCCGCAGAAAGACAAAAACCCCTCTCTGATCACACATTCCAAAGCGATGAACAGTGGCTGGATGTGGACTATTCCAACTCAAGGCCGACTAGGTTGCGGGTACGTCTACAGCAGTGCACATATCTCAGAAACTGAAGTTCTACGAGAACTCGAGCTGCATTGGAAACAGGAAATCGTACCCGTCAATCGTCTACGTTTTAGTCCAGGGCGGCTAAAGAAGTGTCTGCATTCCAACGTTATGGCCGTGGGACTGGCGTCGGGTTTTGTTGAGCCACTTGAGGCGACCTCCATTGCTCAGACACTCTATCAACTCGCCTTCTTCGGCAATTTGATGCGGGAAAATCAGCGAGTGATTCCCGAGAGGGTACTGAATATTTTCAATGCCGATGTAGCCAATTTCTGGGATGGAATAGTTGATTTTCTGGTGATGCATTACGACACCAGTCGAGCCGACACACCATTTTGGATGGACGTAGGAAAAGCTGCACGTCCAGACCGCTATCTGGAACTAAAAGAAGCCTTCTCAGCGCGCACCCCTCGAATCGCCGATCTCGTACCCTACCAAATGGGTGGAGTCATACTTTTTGGGGTGGCGAGCTGGGAAACTGTTGGGTCAGCTATGGGCATAGTTTCGCCAGAGTCCACTGTTGCTCAATTGGCGCTGCTTGAGCAATCAGCTCATATAACGTTAGAAAATTTTATCGAACGATACCAACGCTCCGTGAGCAGCAATACAACGATGCTTTAGAGCCTCACCGTATCGGGCTATTCGCGGCGACATAGGCATTGGACAGACAAGGCAACCTAAGGAGATCAGGATGAGTGCATTGGGTGGATGGAGCAGTACCGGGGGATGGGGTGGATGGAGCAGCACCGGAGGATGGGGAGCGGGAGGCGGCGGAGGATCGGAACTCAACCCCATGCTGTCCGACGCATTGACGCAGAGCCGTGCGGCCTTGGTCGGTCCGTTCCAAGGTGCGACGCTGCCTATCGTGCTGCCAATACCACTGGACAAACCAGATCGCCTTGCGGAATGGGCCGTCGGTCCACGTCAGCAAATCTGTAGTCTCGAATTATTGTCGGGACTGCACTTTGGCACAAGTCAAGACAAGGAAACACTGATGCTAGGTTTTGTCGATTTGGAAAATAGCCATTTCAAGGGTAGTTCTCTTGTTCGGCTAACGCGGCCCTCAGCACACATATTCAAGCAGCAAGCCGACTTGGTATCAAACTACGCTGAGCTCCGTCAATCTCGGGGAAGCGAAATTCTGACCGAAACAATCCCCCAAGTTCCATTCTGGGGTTCTGTGGTCGGCCTCACCGCCCATCGCCACAAATGGACTTTGGAACTAATTGACCTTGCGTTGTTGCTTGCTTCGCATGTCGAGATGCGCTTCAAGCACGCCTTTGCTTGTCCGCGTCCGGTAGATCTGTCTCCGCAAATTCAGCCAATGATACCCACTCCCGGACACGCCAGCTGGCCTAGCGGCCACGCAACCGAAGCCTTCACCGTTGCGGCAGTTCTTCAATCACTGTTGCCACATGGCTCAAAATGCAAGGAGCAATTGGAGCGACAAGCCTCGCGTATTGCCGTGAACCGCACAGTGGCAGGCCTGCATTACCCGGTGGACAGCGCTGCAGGCCGGCTACTGGGGACTGCGCTGGCAGATTTTTTTGTAGCTCGCTGTACCGGCAAGCTCAAACTGCATGAGCGCGGTTTTGTCGGTCCCAAGTTCCACGGCCCCAAAGACACCGAGATCGACTTCGACCCACGCATCTCCATGACAGACAACAAGAGCGGCTACTACGAATACTCGTCGTCGGCATCGGCCATTGCCGCCTCGCCTCTGCTTGAATTCATGTGGACCAAAGCCGCCAAAGAGTGGCAACCCCTCAAGTAAGCCCGCCATGAGCTGGACCAAACTACCCAAGGGCGAGTTCACGGGCATCGATTGGGCCAAGCCCAATGCCACCACCGGATTTGACCCCTACCTGGTATGGGCCGAGGCTGACAGCTTTTCCGGCTATGGCGACAAGCGGCCAAAATGGTTGCCGGTTGCCATCGAACTCAAGCCGGACACGACGGTGCAGCAGTTCATTGCCGCCGCGTCGTCCAAGTGGCTGCACGTGCCGCCCGTCTACACCAGCCGCGCGGCGCCTACTGGCTTGCGGTTTTGTACCGCAAGGGTCAGGCCGGCCTTTTTCAAACACTTCCAGCCAGGAGGCAGTTTGCATGCGCTGGTGCTGCGGCTTGAACTGGGTCTGCCGGCGGCGGAGTATGCCGACGACTCGGCGGTGAGTCCACCGGCAAAACCGCCCGTGCATTCGAGCGGCCCAGCCTGGCAGGCCGAGACCCAAGCCGAAGGCCTGCTGTCCGGCAAGGTCCTGGCGCTGATCGACGACAGCCTGGCGCTGGCTCATGCCAGTTTTCTTCATCAGGGCAAGGCGCGCACCCGCTACTTCTGGCGGCAGGACGCCCAGGGCAAGGGACGTACGCCCGAAAGCATGGGTTATGGCCACGAGTTAACCGCTGCCGACATCAATGCCGCCATGCAGGCCAACACCTATAACGGCCTGGTGGACGAAAGCGCGGTCTACGTTGCGCTGGGGCTGTCTACCCTGGGCAGGAAGATGCCCAGGCGCGAGCACTTCTTTCACGCGCTGGATACGTCAGTCAGCCATGGCACCCATGTCATGGACCTGGCGGCCGGCCCGTGCACACTGCTGGCCCAGATGGCCAATGTGCCACCCACTTTCGACGCACCACCCAGTTGGGCGCTGGCCGATGACGACGCCAGCCGTGCGGCCTTGATTGCCGTACAACTGGACTACGACACGGTGAGAGATACGTCTGGTGGTTCCATGAACGTGCATGTGCTCGACGGGTTGATGTACGTGCTGTCTCGCTGCGCCGCCGACGCCAAGGTGACGGCCAACATCAGCTTCGGCACGCTGGCCGGCCCGCATGATGGAACATCGCTGCTGGAAGCTGCGATGGATGAGCTGATTGGCTTGCTGCAAGGGCGCCTGCAGATCGCGCTGGCTGCCGGCAACAGCTACCAGCTGCGCACGCACGCCAATGCGACGCTACTAAAAAATGAGCAAGTTGTGCTTCATTGGCGGGCGCTACCCGACGATTCGACCCAAAGTTTTGTGGAAATCTGGGTCGAGGAAGACCGCGACGGCCTGGAGATCGCCATCACCCCACCGGGGCGCGCGGCCTTGCCGCCGCTGAAGTTTGGCGAGTCGAGGATGTGGACGGGCGGCGGCAAGCAGCCGCTGTGCGCGCTGATTTACCCGAAGACTGTTGCCACCGGCCAGCGCGGCACCTGCGCCCTGCTCGCGGTCGCGCCCACGTTCAGTTTTGACGACAAGACGGCTACCGCACCGAACGGGGTGTGGCAGATCACGCTGACCAATACCGGCAAGAAGGCGGTCACCGTAGACGCTTATGTGGAGCGGGACGACGTGGTCATCGGCACCCGGGGCGGCGCGCGCCAGTCGCACTTCGAGGACGCGTGGTATGACACCAGCGGCAACCCGGACGCCTTCGTTGACCATCCCGACAACCCAAGCCTGATCCGGCGCAGCGGCAGCTTCAACAGCATTGCGACCGGCGCCAAAACGGTGTCCGTGGGCGGGACTCGCGTGGCGGGTCCGATGTGGGCGAAGTATTCTCCACGCAACCCCGACCCGGACGCCAGCCGACCGGAGCGCCCGGGCGTTGTGAAGATGCCAGCGACTCAGGCGTACAGCGACGAGAATCCGGTGCTTCTTGGACTCAAGGCCGCCGGTACGCGAAGTGGCGGGATAGCGCGGTTGGTCGGCACCAGCGACGCTGCGCCCCAAATCACTCGCAAAGTGTTCAACGCAATGTGAGCATTGCTGCCGCTGCTTACCAGCGACTGGGCAGCTTCTTGAGCAAGGTGATGCGCCGGATGCCCAGTTCGATGTAGCCGCCTTTTTCGAGGTCTTTGAGCAGCCGGCTGACCATCTCGCGCGAGGCGCCCACGCGATTGGCGATGTCCTGATGGGTGATGGACTCCAGCGTGGCGCTGCCGCCGGGTGCCTCGCCGGCGTCTTCCCGACGCTCTTCAAGCAGGGCGACCAGCCGCCCATAGACATCGAGCAGCGCCATGTTTCGCGCTGTCTCTGTGGCAGAACGGGCCCGGCGTATCACCTGAACCACAAGATTGATGGCGAATTCAGGTTGTTCCACCAGGTGTTCGCTGACATCGGTCCGGCTCAGCACCGCGCAAGTGCAGGGCTCCAGCGTCATCACCGAGGCAGAGCGGGGCCCACCATCGAGCGACATCTCACCAAAATAGTCGCCCGCATTGATCGTCCCGTAAGTGATTTCGCGTCCGCCTTCGTCCATGGCGAACACCTTGACACTGCCCTTGAGCAGGACGAACAGGCTGTCGCCGGACTCCCCCTCGTTGATCAACACCGCATTTTTTCGGTAGGTCCGCAACACGCCGCGGCGCGCCAGGGATTGCAACTCGGGAACCAGTGGCGTGTAAAGGTCTTCGTTGGAAGGGAGTGACGTGCTCATGGTGAGCCGTAATCTAGCACGCGGCGGGCGCCGGTGTGGGCCGCGTCGGGGCGACAAGCCCTTTTCAGTGAATTTGGGCCAGGTGCACAGGTGCCACCGGTGGCAAAACGGCGACACGGTTCACCAGTTCACGTACGCCACTGGAGCCGGTTTTTGCACAAAGGCTGCGCACATGGCTGCGTACCGTGGACACAGCAACCTTCAGCTGGACGGCAATTTCGGGCGTGCTCAAGCCCCGGCACAAAATGGCCAACACCTGCTCTTCCGTCTGGGTCAGCCCGTAACTGCGCGCAAAGAAGCCAAACATGCCGGATTCGCAGACTTCGGCTCGCGCAAAAAACAAAGCAATGCGGACATCCCAGGCCTCGGCGTCGGGCTTGAGGGGCACGACGGCCAGCGTCAGGGTCAGCCCACCGCCAGTCACATTGATCAGGCTGCGTTTGCCGGCCACCGCCATGCTCAAGGCCTGTTGAAGCGTTCGGCCGTCTGCCGACGTCACGGCATGAATCTCCCCATCCAGCCTGTCGAGCACGCGATGGCGACTCAGTTCCGTGCGCGCCACCCTGTTGGCGTGGATGATCCGGCCGTGCTCCCCCACCACAATGACGCCGTGGCCCAGCACGTCAACCAGCAGCGACAGCACATCCGGACCCGAGTCCGGACGGTTCGCGTCCACGGACAGGGAAGCATCCAGGAATCCAGCGGTCAACAGGTTGTTCATCTTCAGGGCCTGGTTGTTACAGGGTGTTAAGCGTATGGAGCCTGCCCGATTCTGGGTAGTGAATATGGGCCCTCGTTTCTGCGCACAAAGTCACAACCTGAAGTGGGCGCCAGATGATTCGCAGGCCGCAGCTGACCGGCCCGGATGACGTCCCGGTACCCTGCGCCTTTCGAATTCGGGGACTGCGATAGAAGTCGGTACAAACTTTTTATGAAAAAGACGGTGCAGACTCAGACCCAGGTGTCAAGGATGGCACTGGTTTTGGCCCAGTAGGTCTGCAGCCTCTCAAACTGCGGGAGGGCGTCGGCCGGGACCTCACCGGTTTTTGCCACCAGTTCCAGCTCACTGCACACGGCCTGCATGGCGACGGCACCGACATTGCCGGTCGCGCCTATGAGGGCATGGGTTGCCCACGCCAGGCCGGCAGCATCGCCGGCACGGATGCTCTCCTCGATGGCGCTCAGGCGCTGCGAGGCATCGGCGACAAACAGACCGATCACCTCACGCGTCATGGTCAGCGCGTCATCGTCGAACTCCTTGAACTGGGCCAGCCGCTCCAGATCCATCAGCACAGGTTCAACTGCAGGCAGGAGGCCGCTTTTGGACGTCGGCACCACGGCCCGCGGCCCGCCGGTGACCGCCTGGCCACGCCCCGGGGGAGCCGTTGCAAAGCCGCCAGAGCCTCCCGCTGCCGCCGCCATCATGGGCAGCCAGCGCTCCAGCGCCTGGGCCAACGCGGCAACATGCAGCGGTTTGGTCAGGTAGTCGTCCATGCCCGCCGCCATGCAACGGGCGCGGTCTTCCGGGGAGGCGGCCGCAGTCAGCGCAATGATGGGGGGCGCCTTCCTGCCCATCATGGCCTGAATTTGCTGGGTGGCCTGAAAGCCGTTCATGCGCGGCATGTTGACGTCCATCAGCACCGCACCAAAGCGCGAGCCCGCACCGTGGGCGCGGGCCACGGCCTGCACCGCCTCGCGCCCGTCCAGCGCGGTGGCCGTGTGGTAGCCCAGCCTGGCCAGCATGGCGCAGGCTACCTTGAGATTGACAGCGTTGTCGTCCACCACCAGCAAGGTCAGGTTTTTCGCAGCAGGCGTGCCTTCGGTGGGGGGTGATTCCGATGAAAGGCTGCGGCTGCCCGGTACCGACAGGCAGCGTGCCAGCGCGTCGAACAATTGCCGCTGCCGGGCGGGCTTGAGCAGCCGCGCCTCGAACAGCCGGGCGGCCTCATGGCCTGGCGGCATGAACCCGGACGTCAGCAGCACCAGCGGTATCCCGGCCAGCGGCGCCGTGGCCTTGACGACGCGTGAAAGCGCCACGCCATCCATTTCAGGCATGTGCATGTCGGTGATGATGATGTCTGGCAGCGCGCCCCCGCCTTGCGCCTGCGCCAACGCCTGCAAGGCCTGGGCGCCGGACTCAGCGGTACGGACCTGCATGCCCCACAGTTGGAGCTGTCGCGTCAGGACCCGGACATTGGTGATGTGGTCGTCCACCACCAGCGCGCGCTTGCCATGCAGGGCGGCCGCATCGACAGCCGCCGCCGCGGGCGGCAGTTCGGCCGGCGGCGCCTGGACCGTGAACCAGAAGGTGGAGCCCTTTCCCGGCACGCTGTCCACACCGATGTCGCCGTCCATGAGTTCGACCAGCCGCTTGCAGATCGCCAGCCCCAAGCCAGTGCCGCCGTACTTGCGCGTGGTGGAAGCGTCTACCTGGGTGAAGGCCTGGAACAGCGAGCCCACGCGGTCGGACGGAATGCCGATGCCGGAATCGGACACGCGGAATTCGACGCGCACCCGGGCCGGGTCAGCGGGGTTGGGCAAGGAACGCGCACTCACGGTCACTTCGCCTTTTTCCGTGAATTTGACGGCATTGTTGATCAGGTTGATTAGCACCTGGCGGATACGCGTCACGTCCCCGGAAATCGCTGCCGGCACTGCCGGCGAGCCGTTGCCCGCAACTTCCGGCAGGTCCACGATCAGCTCCAGGTTTTTTTCCCGGGCGCGGGGAGCGGCAATGTCGCAGGCCTCCTCAATGGCACTGCGCAGGCTCAGGGGTTCAGATTCCAGATCCAGCTTGCCCGACTCGATTTTCGAGAAATCCAGGATGTCGTTGATGACGGCCAGCAACTGGTCGCTCGACAGGCGGATGGTCTGCAGGTAGTCGCTTTGCTCGTCGTCCAGCGCGGTCTCGGCGAGCAGGGTGCTCATGCCCACCACGCCGTTCAGGGGGGTGCGGATCTCGTGGCTCATGGTCGCCAGAAAGGCGGCTTTGGCCCGGGCCGCCTGCAAGGCCTCTTCCCGCGAGGCGAGCAGTTCGACCGTGCGCTGCGCCACCCGCTCCTCCAGCCGCTCGTTGGCCTCTTCAATCACCCGGGCTTTGGCCTGCACCTCGGCACGGTAATGCCGCAGTTGCTCGGCGCTGGAGTGCATGACCCGCGAAAGCTCCATGACCTCCCGCAGATGCGTGCCGCTGTCAATGCGCGGCACTTCACCCCGCCCGAGCTTTTGCGCCGCCACGCTCAGGCGCTTGAGCCGGCGCCCGATGCGGTTGGCGACATAAAGCGCCGCTGCCGCCCCGAGCAGGACCAGCACGCCAATGAGGGCCAGGGACACCTTCCAGGCGCGGGAGATCTCGGCGGTGAAATCACTCTCGGGGGCGGCCACCACCAGGGTCCAGCGCAAGCCCGCTGATTCGCCGAAGGGGCGCTGCACCATCAGCAGGGTGCCATCCTGCAGGGGCAACCGCTGCAACGCCGTGTTGACGGCCACCGAATCCTCGCGCTTGCGGGCCTGCTCGCGCTGCAGCGCTGCAAAACTTTCGCGAATCACCGGGTTCGCGCTGTGCTGGGGGCTTCGGCGTGCCGACTGCCCCGGCGCATCGTCGAACAAGGGGTCCCCGGCCGACCCGGCGACCAGCCACCCCTGCTCGTCCACCACGAAAGCAGCACCGCGTGCGCTGATGCGCTGCGTTTGCAGCAGGTCGGCCAACCGCTGCAGATACAGGTCCACACCAAACACGCCCGCGGCGCCGCCGTCTGCGTCGTACACCGGCTGGGACAGTGTCACGAACAGCTGCGGTTTACCGGGAACCGTCTGAATTGGGGAGAACACGCGGCCCTTGGCGACCAGCGCCCCCTGGTACCAGCCCCGGGTGCGAGGCTCGAAGTAGGGTTGCGCGACCGCCAGGGGACGGCTGCGGTCGCCGGGCCGACGCGCCGCGAATGCCTGAAGACCGGTGTCGGCGGGGCTGCGGAACTGCACCGTCGTGCCGCCGCTTGCGTTTTCCACCGAAAAATACTCGCCCCGGCTGTTGCCGTAATACAGGTGGGGCACATCCGCTGACTGCCGGCCCAGCGCGAACGCCATGGGCTCAAAGGCCGCGCTCTGGCGCAGCCAGTCTCGGGCCTGCTCGGTCTGGGTTGGGTTCAGGCGCTCGGGAAACAGGCCGTTCAGTATGGTGTGCGCCTGCCCCAAATGGGCTTCCGTTCCCGACTGCACCCTGGCCGCCACGTCGAACAGAATGCCCCCGGCCAGTTCCTGCACCGCCTGGTCACTGCTGCGCGCCATGAGCCAGGCCACCAGCCCCGCCGGCACGAGCGAAAACACCAGCAAGCTGGCCACCAGGACCCGGCGCAGGGAAAATGTTTTCCCTGGCTTGGCGCGGAGGGCTCCCGACACACCCACTTGTCAGGCGAGCGCCAGGCCCAGCAACTCGGCGGCATCGATGGCGGCGGTGCGGCCGGGCAGGGACACCAGCGCCCGTCCACCGGTGTTCACCGCGCCCGTGACGCCGCGCAACATGGCCACACTGGCTGCAATTCGCCATCCCGCCTTGTGGGCCTGCTTTTGCAGGAGCAGGGTCGCGCTCACCGTGTCGCCCACCGGCAGTATCTGCACACTGCCATGCAGGGGATCTGCAAGTCTGGCCAGCGCCACCGGGCCGCTGTTCAAGGCCACGCTGACATCAAAACGCGGCAGCCTTTGCCCGGGGAAATGGGAATTGAGAAACTGCTGCACCCGTTTGGCCGAGTCGATCAGGCCCAGGGCGGCCCGGGCGGCACGCAACCCATGGTTGACCGAGGTCGTGTCCGTGCTGTCGACGAAAACGACCATCAGGCCCTCGCCAACAAACTGCATGTGGCGGGCGCCAAACAGGTGCACGGTATCGCCGGCATTGTTGTAGAACTGGCGCACCACATCGCTCAGCTCCGTGCTGGAAAGTTTTTCAGCCAGCCCCGCGTAGTTGAGCACGTCGACGAACAGGACAGTTGCATTCGAAAACTTCTCGTCCTGCCCAGAAGCATCCGCCGCAGGCCATTTGTCGCTCAGTTCGGCGGCCAGCTTTTTTTCATACAGGCGGCCCAGGTGCTGCTTCTGCTCCTCCAGGGCGGCCTGCACCGCAGCCTCCACGGTCATGACTTGTACGGCCGCCTGCATGTGCCGCTTGTTCAGCTGGGCCGCGGCAGCCTCGCGCAACTCGCCGGGGCGGAAGGGTTTGGTGATGTAGTCGTCGGCGCCACTGGTCATGCCGATGCGCATATGGGCCCGCTCCTGCAGCGAGGTCAGCAGGACTACAGGCGTGGCCAGGATGGCCGGATCGGCACGCAGGGCCTGCAGCATCGCAAACCCGTCCATCACCGGCATCTGTACATCGCTGATGACCAGATCCGGCTTGTTCTGGCGCACCAGTTCGAGCCCGGATAGGCCGTTGTCGGCCGACAACACGTCGTACCCGTCTTTCCGAAGCACCGATGCCACCAGTGTCCGCGTGGCGGCATCGTCTTCCATGACCACTATCAGAGGCATTTTTTATCCCAGGCATTAACCGAAGCGCGACCAGCCCCCTAGCTTACACAATTTGTTACCAAACAAAAGGTTTTGGCTAAGGCGTCGGCGCACTGTTACACGGATCGACCTCGATCAGCGCAAGGCTTGCATCCATCACCTGCGGCAAAAATGCCAGTTGCACGTGAGCGGCTCCATGCACCAACCGGTTGTCTGCACCGGGAAGCGTCGCGGTGGAGCTTGGAAACACGATGTTGTCGCAGTTGGAATACCAGCAGGTGAACAGGGCGTGGCGGTGGGACGGCATGTTCAGGTCCAGCGCCCGGTGCCATTGCCCGGACAGTTGCATCTGGCGGCCGTTGGTGACGAGGCTGAAACGGGCCAGCCAGGTCCCCCGATGCGGCGTCCCGATGGTCACCACATGGCTGACCCGCGCCTCGGCCTTCATGGTCCTGAGCCAGGCACGGGCGGCCAGTCCCCCCATGCTGTGGCACACGAGCAGCGGCGGCAAGCCGGTGGCCGCGGTCACGCGCTGAACCGCCTCGTCGATCAGCGGCGCGTAGTCGTCAATGGAGGCAAAGGGCGGCTCCAGGTTGAGGGCGACAAACGCATGTCCCGTGCCCTGAAGCCGCATCAGCCAGGGCGTCCAGAAGCCCCGGTTGCAGAAAAATCCGTGGATGAACACCACCCCGCGCCGGCCTTTTTCGACCGTGTCTCCCGACAACTGATCGGGAACCGCCAGGGAGCGAAAAGGTTGGCGCCAGCAAAAAACCCGGGGCGCGACGAGCGTCTCTCCGAGCCAGGCACCAGCGAGTTCTTGCCACGTCGGACGCGGCGCGGGGTCGCCCCGATTGATGAATCGCAGCGCCACAAACTCCAGGGCCAGAAACCCCGAGTAGCCCAGCACCAGGACCCCGAAGCCGGCCAAGGCAAGCAGCGCAGAGTCATTCCAGAAAAAAACCAGCCAACCCACTGCGGCAACAAGCAGCGACACCGTGATCAGTTGCTGAAGGCGTGCCAGCATGGAGTGGAGCCTGCGCCGGTTGGGCTCAGGCCAGGACGACGTCGCGCCCGGTGAGCGTTTTGACCAGTCCCTGCGCCAGCCGGTTCACGCTGCCGTAAATCGACAACTGGGGGTTGGCCCCGATGCTGGTGGGGAAAATCGAGCCATCGTGAATCGACAGGTTGTCAAGCTGCCAGTGCACGCCATCGGGCCGCGTCACGCCCCGCTTTTCCTCGCCGCCCAGGCCGCAGCCCCCCATCACGTGCGCGCTCACGACCTTGGTGAGCAGCGGTTTCATGGGCAGGGCGTTGACGGCATCGCGCGCCTCGCCCCAGCTGGTGTAGGGTCGGGCCATTTCATGCAGCGGCAACACTTGGCGTGCACCCGCGGCAAACTGGATTTCCATCATCGACAGCAAGGCGCGGCGGGCGCCGTCCATCACGTAGTCGGTCAGCGGATAGTCCAGCACGGCCGAGCCGTCCCCGCGCAATTTCACTTTGCCGCCACGTGACTGGTCGTGAAAGCCATCACGCATCAGGGCCAGCAGGGTGTGGTTGTGCGGAAAGCTCTCCAGCAGTGCCTGCTGGCTCTGGCCAAAACCCGGCACCGTCGATGCAAAAATAATGGGGTGCAGCGGCGGCGCCTCCAGCTTGTAGCCCATCGGCCCGTCGATGGCCTGGGTGTCGAGGAAGTGATCGGTGTAAATGGTCTGCGGGGCGCCGCTCCAGGCTTCGACTTTCTGCGCAAACACCCCCGAGCTCATCACCACCGGATGCAGGAAAGTCCGCGTTCCCAGCAGCCCGTGCGGATCGGGTGCATTGGAACGCAGCAGCACCGCCGGTGAGTTGATCGCCCCGCCCGCCAGCACATAGTGTTTTGCTATTATTTTTGTAGCCACCTGCGCAGATGTAGCGGGGGCTGGCGCACCATTTTGCATCACAGGTCGGCAATAAAGCGCTGTCACCTTGCCGTTGGTCAGCTCAAACCTTTCCACGCGCATTTCGGTCAGCAATTGCGCGCCCAGATCCAGCGCCGCCGGGATGGTGGTCACCAGCATGGATTGCTTGGCATTGGTCGGGCAGCCCAGGCCGCAGGAGCCCAGATTCCAGCAGCCCTTGACGTTGCGGGAAATCGCCGCTGCTTTGATACCCAGTCTGGCCGCCCCGCGGCGCAACAAGTCGTTGTTTTCGTTGGGAGGGGTGAGCCACGGCAGGATGTTCAGGCGCTGCTCGGCCTGGGCAAAATAAGGGGCCAGCGCCTCCACGCTGTAGTCCGCCAGGCCAAACCTGTTCTGCCAGAACTGCAGGGTCGGCGCGGGCGTTCTGAAGGAGCTGGTCCAGTTGACGGTGGTGGAACCGCCGACACAGCGGCCCTGCAGGATGTTGATCGCCTTGTCTTCCGTCTTTCGCGCTGCACTTTCCTGGTAGAGCTGCGGATAGGCATCCGACTCCTTCTGGCGGAAGTCGCTGCTGCTTTTGAGCGGACCTTCTTCAATCATCACCACCTGCAAACCGGCCCTGGCAAGCAGCTCGGCGGTGATGCCGGCACCGGCGCCGCTGCCGACGATGGCAACATCGCAGACCATTTTTTCCGGTGCGGGGCCCAGGGCGCCGCCCAGAACTTTCCAGCCACGCGTCAAACCTTCGCGGATCGGGTCTTTGACTTGGCTCATGCGGTATTCACTGCCTTCAGATCCGGACCGGACCGGGATAGCCTAGCTGCGGCCAGGTAGACGCATCTGAAAAATAAGCTGCTGCGGTGATGTCATGCAATGCGGCATAGGCCTGCCGGCGCAGCACCAACCCGGACAGCCGCATCTCCTGGAGTGACTGCTGGATCCGGGCCTCTGTTGCCAATGACCATGCATCGTCCAGACCGGCCAGCGCGCGGCGCCCCGGTGCACTCGCCAGCAGGGACAGCAGTTGTGAGAGTTCGGCCTGCGCGTGGGGTGGTAAAGCGACGGTCAGTTCATCCATGCGGTTCAGCAAGCCGTTCAGCGCGTCCTGCCTCGGGCCATGCTCGCGCGGCAGGCTTTGATCGAGCACGGCACGGCCGACGGCCCGGAAGACCTCGCGACCTGCTGGGCTGAGCCTCCCCTCATGCAAACCCGGTGACAGCAGGGCCGCTGCGCCGCCGGCGACAACCAGCACCACGGCCGAGACCACACCGAGCTTGAGTAAGGTCCTTCTTTGCATGGTTGGAGTTTCGCATGCACTTCCGCGGTTTCAATAGGGCGCCGCACCTAGATAAACTCGGTGTTTATATGGACCCAGCCGCCGCCCGAATTCGTGAAGCCATGCAGGCGGTGTCGCTGTTGCGGCAAAGCCGCCTGGCCAATCCCGACCTTCATGCCGCCAGCCTGGAGGTCAAGCGTTTCCAGGCGCTGCGTTTCACGGCGACTTACGCCGACCTCCTCGACAGCCACCGCTATCAGCGAGCCGCGCATTTTTTCCTGAATGAGTTGTATGGCGACAAGGACTATGCGCAACGGGACCAGCAGTTTTCCCGGATCGCAAACACCATCGCCCGTCTTTTCCCCAAGGCGGTCGTCGAAACAGCGGCAGCCCTGGCCGAAGTGCATGCCCTGACCGAGGCGCTGGATGACCGGATGGCGCGGCAATGGCTGCTCGACCGCGCAGGCGGCCTGGCCGGCCGCTACCTTCGGTGCTGGCGCGCGGTCGACGATATAGCGGCACGGCGTCGGCAGCTGCAGCTGGTGCTGCACCTGGGCCAGGAGCTTGATCACCTCACCCATAGGCGGGGCCTGCGCAGCCTGCTGAAGATGATGCGGACACCGGCGGCGGCCGCAGGCCTGAGCGCGTTGCAGGATTTCCTTGAAGCCGGGTTTGAATCTTTTGCCCAGATGCAAGGCGCCACGGAATTTTTGAAGGTGGTGGAGACACGGGAGTCGGCATTGATCGACTCCCTCTTCAATGATGACGCTGTCGCCTGCGAGACCTTTTTGCTTCAACTTCTTGCCCGTACAGCGCCGCATTAGGACAAGCCCCATACGCGTTGAGCGCCGGTGCTTTCACAATGGCGCACAAGGAGTTTTTCATGGACAAGTTCTGGCTCAAAAGTTATCCCGAGGGTGTACCGCACGACATCGACCCCGAGCAGTTCCGCTCGCTGAACCAACTGCTTGAGGACTCCTTCAGGAAAAATGCCACGCGGCCTTTTTCGGTCTGCATGGACCGCTGGATGACCTATGGAGAACTGGATGACCTGTCATCAGCACTGGGCGCCTGGTTGCAGCACCTGGGACTCGAGCCTGGTGCGCGGGTGGCCATCATGCTGCCGAATATTCCGCAGTTCGCGGTCACCATGGCGGGCATTCTGCGCGCCGGTTACACCTGCGTGAACGTCAATCCGCTCTATACCGCACGTGAACTCGAGCACCAGCTCAAGGACTCGGGCGCCACCAGCATCGTGATCCTGGAGAATTTTGCGGGGACGCTTGAAGAGGTGATCGACAAGACGCCCATCAAACATGTCGTGATTGCGTCCATGGGAGATTTGCTCGGCCCCTGGTATGGCCGCTGGATCACCTTCGCCGTCCGGCACCTCGCAAAAATGGTCCCGGCCTACAAACTGCCGCTGAGCAACGGCCGCACCGTGACGCCTTTCAAACGGGCCATCAGCGACGGCGCAGGGATGGTCCTCCAACCCGCGCAAAGCACCCTGGATTCAGTCGCATTCCTGCAGTACACAGGCGGGACCACCGGTTTGTCCAAAGGCGCTGTCCTGACACACCGCAATATTGTTGCCGCCATCCTGCAGGCCGAGGCCTGGTTCACGCCGGCGCTGCGTCGTCTTGGGGATGTCAGCAAAACCAACGGCATCGCGGCATTGCCGCTCTATCACATCTTCGCATTGACGCTGTGCCTGCTGGCGATCCGCTGGGGCTCCCACCTGACGCTGATCCCGAACCCCCGTGATTTCGGGAAGTTCATCGAGGTATTGAAAAAACGCCCGTTCCACATGCTTCCGGCGGTCAACACCCTGTTCAACGCACTCCTGCAGCATCCGCAAATCAAGACTGTTGATTTTTCCCACCTCTGCGTGTCCCAGGCGGGCGGCATGGCGGCCTCCGAGGGAACGGCCAAACACTGGCTGCAAGTCACCGGGTGCCCGATGATTGAAGGCTGGGGCATGAGCGAGACTTGCGCGATCGGCACCAACAACCCCGTGCTCAATACCGAGTTCAGCGGCACCATCGGTCTGCCGTTGCCAAGCATAGAGATTGCCATCAAGGACGATGAAGGTCGTTCGCTGCCGGTTGGGGAGTCGGGCGAGATCTGCATCAAGGGCCCGCAGGTGATGACCGGTTACTACCAGCAACCAGCAGAGAACGAGAAGGCCTTTACCGTCGACGGATTCATGCGCACCGGGGACATCGGCATCCTGGATGCGCGGGGCTATACGAAAATTGTCGACCGCAAGAAGGACATGATCATTGTTTCCGGCTTCAACGTCTTCCCCAATGAACTCGAAAATGTTGTCTCCCTGTGCCCGGGTGTCGTTGAATGTGCGGCCATTGGTATCGCGGACGACAAGCAGGGCGAGGCCATCAAGATTTTCATCGTCAAAAGCGACCCTACGCTCACGGAAGAACAGATTGCCGAGTACTGCAAGCAGAATCTCACGGGTTATAAACGCCCCAAATACATCGAGTTTCGTGACGATCTGCCTAAAACCAATGTTGGAAAAATCCTCCGGCGTGAACTGCGGACAGCGGCCTGATGAATCGTTTCGTGTCGCATCATGCCTGACATGAAGTTGCCCAAGGACGTTCAGGTTTTTGAACGAGGCTGGCTGTCCTCGAACAACATCCTGCTCGTGGGGGATGCGTCTTGCGCCCTTGTGGACAGTGGTTACAGCACACATTCAGCGCAGACCGTCGAGCTGGTGCAATCAGCACTGGGCACACGTTCACTGGATTTGTTGCTGAACACCCATTTGCACAGCGACCACTGCGGCGGCAATGCGGCGCTCCAGCAGGCATACCCCGAACTGGAAACCCTTATTCCGCCCGGTCAGGCGGCACTGGTGTCGCTGTGGGATGCAGAGGCTCTGACCTATCTGCCAACTGGGCAACTTTGCCCCCGCTTCAAGCACGACGCTTGCCTCTTGCCGGGCACAGAAATCCGGCTGGCTGACCTGATGTGGCAAATTCATGCCGCGCCAGGACATGATCCTCACTCGGTTGTACTTTTCGAGCCCTCTTCGCGCACCTTGATATCGGCTGATGCGCTGTGGGAAAAGGGATTTGGCGTGGTTTTTCCAGAGCTCGAAGGTGAAAGTGCTTTCAGTGAGGTCGGAGCCACGCTCGACCTGATCGAGCAGCTGTCCCCCCACTGGGTCATCCCCGGCCATGGCCCGGTGTTCGGGTATCGGCCAGAGATCCTGGCGCGATCGCGTGAGCGGCTCGATGCTTTTGTGAAAAATCCGGCCAGGCACGCGCACCATGCCGCCAAGGTTTTGCTCAAGTTCAAGCTGCTGGAGCAGCAGCAACTGCCTTATGCTGATTTTTCGGATTGGGCCGCCAGCACACGCTATTTCCAGCTTATTCGCACGAGATTTTTCCGCGCCATTCCCATGGTGGACTGGATCGCCCAACTCACCGATGAGCTGGTGCGTTCCGCTGTTGCGCGGAAAGAGGGCGCGATGGTCTTCAATGCCTGACGCCGGCGGAACGGCGGACGGAGCTACTGCCTGGTAAGCGTCCGGCCACCCCCTTCTTGAATTCGGCCGTATAAGCGGCAAGGATGGTGTCCACCAAGGAATTTAGGTGGACACCATGAAAGACTCCAAGAAGATCGTGCGCCGGCGTCATAGCGCCGAACTCAAGGCGCAGGTTCTGGGCG
>NZ_NBZW01000012.1 GCF_002379085.1 Polaromonas sp. AET17H-212
TGTATAGACCGGGGACATAGGTGACAGGTGTGCGGGGACATGGTTGACACTTTCCGGCGAATTTGCCGGAGGGTCACCATGCCTTGGAAAGCACAAGACACCATGAGTCTGAAACAGGAATTTGTTGCACTGGCGACGAAAGACGGCGCCAACCGTCGCGAGCTGTGCCGGCGCTTCGGGATCAGCCCGACGGGTGGGAACGGGTGCGGACGCGGGGGACCTGACGCGCACAGCGCGTCAGGTCGGATTCAGTTGGCGGTCATGTGTGCACGCGAGCGCAGCACACGCGGCCAAATGAAGTCCCCCTCCATCGCCCAGCGGGGCGAGGGAGGGGTTAGGGGTGGGAGTGGGGAGTCAGTCCTACTGTCCGTAGCGAACCCAAGCCGCAGCGTGATGCCAAGAAGGGATGGCCCCTCAACGCTCCTGCACCGCCCACTGGATCAACGCATCCAGCGCCGGCCGCGCCGCGCCTGCATTCGGATGGTTGACCATGCCGACCACGATGTAACGTGCGCCGCTGGCGCCATTGGCATAGCCGGCCAAGGCCGTCACGTCGCGCAGCGAGCCGGTCTTCATGAAGGCCTGCCCGGTCACCGTGGTGGCACGGGCGCGCATGGTGGCGTCCACGCCGGCAATCGGCAGGGAGTCGAGCAGGTCCTGCGCGACACGGCCCTGGGCGGCGACCTGCAGCATGGCGGCCAGGCTGGCGGCGCTGATGCGTTCGACGCGGCTCAGGCCCGAGCCGTTGTCCATCACCGGGGCCTCTTGCCGCGGCAGGATTTTTTTCCACCAGGCCGCCAGCGCGGCGCGGCCGGCTTCCGGCGTGCCCTGCGGATGGTCGCCCGGCTGGGCGTTGCGTCCCAAGGTGAGGAAGAGGTGCTGGGCCATCACGTTGTTGGAGAACTTGTTGACGTCGCGCACGATGTCGCGCAGCGGCAGCGAGGGCGCGTCCAGGCGCAACGGCGCTTTTTCACCCGACAGCGTGCCGCGGGCGCGCAGCATGGCCAGCTCGGCCGGTGTGGCGTCGCGCGCGCTGCCGGTCAGCAGCCCGCCCAGTGCGCGCCACGAGCCTTCAATGGCGCGCGCCGCAAAGGTGGCGGGCTCGGCATAAGCCGTGGGCCAGAGGCGCTCACCGCAGGCCGGCGAGTAGCTGCCGGCGAACTGGATGCGGTCGGGGCTGTGCACGCTGGCGCGCAACTCGCTGCGCCAGTCGCCGCAGCGGCTCACGCGTGCCAGCGGCACCGTGTCGTCGACGAGCAGGCCGGCCATGGGCGGCTCGCTCTGCACCCGCGCGTGGCCATTGGCGAGGTCAGGCGTGAAGCGCATCACCAGCGACTTGAAGTTGATCAGCAGGGCATCGGGGCGCGCGTTGTAGGGCCGCAGCGGTTCGCCGTCGAACTCGCCAGCGTCCAGCGCCGGCACCAGGAAGGCGCTGCGGTCCAGCACGATGTCGCCGCGTATCACCTTCACGCCGCTGGCCTGCACCTGCCCCAGCAGCGCCTGCAGGCGCTCGACCACCAGCTTGGGGTCGCCGCCGCCGCGCACCACCAGGTTGCCGTTGAGGATGCCGTCGGACAGGCTGCCGTCCAGGGTCAGGCGGGTGTTCCAGGTGTAGTCGGGCCCCAGCACATCCAGTGCGGCGTAAGTGGTCACCAGCTTCATGACCGACGCCGGGTTCATGGGCACCGTGCTGCGGTGCTCCAGGCGCGGCGGCTGCCGGCCCGAGGCGTCCAGCACCAGCAGCGTGACGGCGTCGGGCGGGACCTGCGCACGCACCAGGGCCTTGGCGATGGCCGGCGGCAGCGCCAGTTTGGGGGCGCGCACGGCTTTCTGGGCCAGCACCCAGCCGGGGGCCAGGCCCAGGGCGAACACGGCAGCCAGCCGGCAGAACAACAGGGGAGGGGGGAGCATGGCTGATTATCGGCCTGGCCCGGCAGATCCGCCGCTTGCCCGGATAATCAACCCATGCGTTTTTCTCCCAAGACGGTCGGCGTGCTTGCCGCCCTCGTGACCGTTGCCATCTGGACCTCCTTCATCGTGATTGCCCGCGCCACGGCGCACCGCAGCCTCACGCCGCTGGACATCAGCCTGCTGCGTTTTATCGGCGCGGCGCTGGTGCTGCTGCCCTGGGGTGCCTGGCTGGTCTGGCGGCGCGCGCGCGACAGCCGCCCGGGGGATGCACCGCCGAGTTGGCTGGGCCTGTCGCCGCTGGGCTTTCGGCTCACCGCGCTGATCGGCCTGGTCGGCGGTGTCGGTTACGCCTGCCTGGCCTACAGCGGCTTTTATTTCGCCCCGGCGGCTCATGCCTCGGTGCTGTTGCCCGGCACCCTGCCGCTGAGCACCACCCTGATGGCCGTGCTGATCCTGAAAGACCGCGTGACGCCGGTGCGCGCCATCGGCCTGGGCCTGATTTTTCTGGGCGACGTGATGGTGGGCGGCGCCAGCCTGCTGCAGGCCTGGACGCAAGCCGGCAGCCAGGTCTGGAAGGGCGATCTGCTGTTTCTCTGCGCCTCCACCTGTTGGGCCGTGTATTCGGTGCTGGTGCGCAAACATGCGTTGCAGGCGGTGTCCGCCACCATTGCCATCAGCGTGTTCGCCTTCGTGACCTATGTGCCGGTCTACAGCCTGCTGGCGTATTCGGGCGCCATCGCCACCCGGCTGGCCAGCGCGCCCTGGAGCGAGATTGTTTTCCAGATGGTGTTCCAGGGCGTGGGCTCGGTGGTGATCTCGGGCATCACCTTCACCAAGATGGTCCAGTCCTTCGGCCCGGTGCGCTCGACCATGATCACGGCCGTGGTGCCCGGCCTGTCGGCACTGGGCGCGGTGCTTTTCCTCGGCGAGCCGCTCTACTGGAACCTGCTCGCCGGGCTGGCGCTGGTAACGCTGGGCATTGTGTTTGGCGTGCGTGTGCAGGCCCAGCGCGTTACGGCAGTTGCTCCTGATTTAATAGCTGACGGCGTAGATAATACAAGGGCCAAGGCCTGATTTGATGCATCAACCCATGAAACTCCTGGCCTTTGACACCAGCACCGACAGCATGTCGCTGGCCCTCAGCGACGGGTCGCGCACCTGGCAGCACACCGGCCCCGGCGCGGCGCAGGCCTCCAGCACGCTGATCCCGGCGATTCTCGACCTGCTGGGCCAGGCCGGGCTGGCGCTGGCCGAGCTGGACGCGCTGGTGTTTGGCCGCGGCCCCGGCTCCTTCACCGGCCTGCGCACGGCGTGCTCCGTGGCGCAGGGCCTGGCGCTGGGCGCGCGCCTGCCGGTGCTGCCGCTGGACACGCTGATGGCGGTGGCCGAAGAAGCCCGCTTCCAGCACGAAGGACCGCAGGCCGCGGCCCGCCTGCAGGTCACGGCGCTGCTCGATGCACGCATGGACGAGATGTATGTGCAGCGTTTTGCCTGCACCGCCGGGCGCTGGACCGCGCTGGCCGACTGCGCCCTGATACGCCCGGAAAACCTGCCGCTCGATCCGGCAGACAGCCTGCTGGCCGGCAATGTGTTCAGCGTCTACGCGGCGCGCCTGCCGGTGTTTCCGGACAGCCTGCCGCGCATTACCGCCTTGCCGACGGCGGCGGCCATGCTGCGGCTGGCGCCTGCACTGCTGGCCGCCGGCCAGGGCGTGCCGGCCAGCCAAGCGCTGCCGCTGTACGTCCGTGACAAGGTGGCCCTGACCACCGAAGAACGAGCCCGCGTCAAGGCCGGCATCGCCGCGGCGGCGGGCCGATAATGAGACATGAGCGCTGTTCTCGAACCCCTCGAAGCCCAGTTCGAACCCATGACCGAGTCGTGGTTCGATGCGGTGCTGCGGGTCGAGCAAAGTGCTTATGCGCACCCGTGGACACGCGGCAATTTCAGCGATTCGCTCAAGGCCGGTTACCAGGCGCTGGTGCTCACCGGCGGCAGCGGGCCGGGCGCGGAGCTGCTGGGGTATTTTGTGGCCATGAAAGGGGTGGACGAGGTGCACCTGCTCAACATCACGGTGGCGCCGGCGCACCAGCGCCAGGGCTGGGCCCGCGTGATGCTCGACGCGCTGGCGCTCTGGTCGCGTGGCGAGGGCGCGCAGTGGCTGTGGCTGGAAGTGCGCGTGAGCAACAGCCGCGCCAGGGCGGTGTACGAGCGTTACGGCTTTCGCCATGTCGGCACCCGGCGCCAGTACTACCCCGCGGCGCATGCCACGCGCGAGGACGCCGTGGTCATGAGCATGGCGCTGCAAGCCGGACACAGCGAGCCATGAAGGTGCGGCCGTGAGCCTGGACCTCGACAAACGCCAGCGCGCCATGCTGCGCGAAATGGGCGTGCGCCTCTGGCAGCCGCCGGCGCCGGCGGCTGCGCCCGCCCCGGCACCGGTTGCTATGAATAACATAGCTGTTGATGCCCGCACCGAAAGGGCTGAGCCCCGATTCGACGCCGAGGTTGCACCGGCACGGGGCGCGCCCGCCGCACCGGCGCTGCGACTGGTACCGGCCCAGGCGCCGGTGTCGCGCCCGGCCCCCGGCCTGCAGCCGCGTCCGGCGGGCGTGGAGCGCATGGACTGGCCCGCCCTGCAGGCCGCGGTGGCCGGCTGCCGCGCCTGCGCCCTGTGCGAAGGCCGGAAAAACACGGTGTTTGGTATCGGACCGGCGGCCGCCGACGGCGCCGCGCCGCAGGTCGACTGGCTCATCGTCGGCGAGGCGCCCGGCGAAAACGAGGACCTCGCCGGTGAGCCCTTTGTCGGCCCGGCCGGCAAGCTGCTCGACAACATGCTGCTGGCCATCGGCCTGCAGCGCGGCCATGTCGGCGACGCGCCGCGGGCCGGTCTCTCGACCAGCGTGTTCATCACCAATGTACTGAAGTGCCGCCCGCCGGCCAACCGCAACCCCGACCCGGCGGAAGTGGCGCAGTGCGAGCCCTACCTGAAACGCCAGGTCGAGCTGCTGCAGCCGAAAATGATCCTGGCGCTGGGCAAATTTGCCGCCCAGTCGCTGCTGCAGGACAGCGTGCCCGAGCTGCATAAAATTCCGCTCGGCAAGCTGCGCGGCCAGGTGTTTCGCTACCTCGGCGTGCCGGTGGTGGTCAGCTACCACCCGGCCTACCTGCTGCGCAGCCTGGGCGACAAGGCCAAGGCCTGGGACGACCTGTGCCTGGCGATGAGTGTGGCCCCCACGGTCGCTCACTCCGTGTAGCTCCCGCACCTTGCAGGCCGCCGCTCGCCAGAGGCTTCGCTTCTGTCTCCTGTCCAAACCTGCTCAAGCAGCTTTGGAGCCGCAGTCTCCAGCCCCGAGGGGGCCGCTGCGCCTGCGGGCCGGCCAAGCCGGACCCGCGGCCCCGGCTGGTATGAAGAGAGCCCCTGCGCTGCGACCGTTTTACTTGGCTGCGACCCGCTGCGGCGCCAGCACCGAGGCGATCGCCACCACCATCAGCACCACCGCGGCCCAGTCCTGCCAGTGCAGGACCTCGCCCAGCCCCAGCGCGCCCGAAAACACGCCGAGGATGGGAATCATCATCACGCTCAGAGTGGAGGCGATCGGTGGCAGGCTGCGCGCCAGGAAAAACCAGGCCGCGTGGGCAAAGCCGAAAATGATCACGGCGTTGTAGAGAATCGAGGCCCAGCTGACGGCCGGAGGCGCCTTCCACTGCGGCATCTCGAAGGCCGCGCTCAGCCCCGTCATCACCACCGCCGTCATCACCGTCATCCAGAAGGAGATCGTCAGGGTGGCCACCGGCATCGTGGTGTTGCGCAGCTTCTGCGTGCCGACGGCCCAGGTGGCCGCGGCCGCCAGCGCGCAGAGCACGCCAATGGGCCGGCCCGACAGGTTGGTCAACTCGTGCCACAGCAGCAGCGACACGCCCAGCGCGGCCGCGGCCACCCCCAGCCAGCTGCGGCGCTGCAGCTGGTTGCCGAAGAACCAGGCGCCGAACAGGGCCGAAAAAATCGGCATGGTGTAGCCCAGGATGGCGGCCCGCCCGCTGCTGAGGTTTTTGACCGCCAGGATGATCAGCCCGTGCCAGACAAACATGTTGGCAAAGGCCAGCCAGAACAGCTCGCGGTATTTCTCGCGCGGCACAAAAAACGGCACCTTCATCAGCAGCATCGCCGCACCCAGCACCGGAATGCCCAGCCAGATCGACAGCGCGCGAAAGCTCAAAGGCGGAAAGTCGGCGACGCCGAGTTTCATGATGGGCCAGTTGATGCCCCAGGCCAGTGTCAGCAAAACCAGCACGACCAGTTGTTGTCGGCTCAGACGCATGTTTCCCGGTCTCCGTTGTAGCAAGTGGGTTGATTGTCCCGCTTTGGCGCAGAGGGGCGCTTTGGCCACCTTCTTACAATAAGGGATGACCTTTCTCGAGATGCTGGGCGCGGCTGAGCGCCAGAACCAATCGATGCTGTGTGTGGGCCTGGACCCGGAGCCCACGAAGTTCCCGGGCAAGCTCAAGGGCGACTCCAACAAGATCTACGACTTCTGCGCCGCCATCGTGGACGCCACGGCCGATCTGGCCATCGCCTTCAAGCCGCAGATCGCCTACTTCGCCGCGCACCGCGCCGAAGGCCAGCTCGAGCGCCTGATGGAACACATGCGCCGCGTGGCGCCGCAGGTGCCCATCATCCTGGACGCCAAGCGCGGCGACATCGGCAGCACCGCCGAGCAGTACGCCGTCGAGGCCTTCGAGCGCTACGGCGCCGATGCGGTGACCCTTTCGCCCTTCATGGGCTTTGACTCGGTCGCCCCCTATCTCAAGCACGCAGGCAAGGGCGCGTTTTTGCTGTGCCGCACCTCCAACCCCGGCGGTGACGACCTGCAGAACCAGCGCCTGGCCTCCATCGACGGCCAGCCGCTGCTCTACGAACACGTGGCGCGCCTGGCACAGGGCCCGTGGAACCTCAACGGCCAGCTCGGCCTGGTGGTGGGCGCCACCTACCCGGCGGAGATTGAACGTGTGCGCGCCGTGGCGCCCACCTTGCCGCTGCTGATTCCCGGCGTCGGTGCGCAGGGCGGCGACGCCGTGGCGACCGTCAAGGCCGGCTGGCGGCCGGGCGCGCCCATCATCGTGAACTCGTCGCGCGCCATTCTTTACGCCTCGTCGAGTGACGACTTCGCCGAGGCGGCGCGGCGCGAAGCCATCCGGACGCGGGATGTGCTGCAGGCCGCGCGACGCTGAGCTGTTGGCAGCAGCCCAGCCACCACTCCCGGGTCAGCGATGCAACTCAAATGGCTGGAAGACTTCGTGGCGCTGGCGCAAACCCGCAGCTTCAGCCGCGCGGCCGAGTTGCGCCACGTCACGCACCCGGCCTTCGGGCGCCGCATCAAGGCGCTGGAGGCCTGGGCCGGCACGACGCTGATTGAGCGCGAGAAAACGCCGCTGACACTCACCGCCGCCGGCACCAGCCTGCTGGACAACGCGCAGCAGATGGTGGGCAACCTGAAGTCCGCGCACGACGAGCTGCTCAATGCCGCCGGACGCCACGAGAACCTGGTTGCGCTCGCCACCGGGCGCACGCTGGCGCGCACCTTGGTGGCCGATCTGCTGCTGCGCTTCAGGCCGCTGCTGGGGGAGGGCGAGCTGCGCATCCTGACCCGTTCCCTGACCGACACCGCGCAGATGCTGGAACGCGGCGAGGTCGACTTCATGCTGATTTACCATCACCCGCTGCTGGCCGTGCGCCTCAGTGCGCGCCAGTACACGCACCTGACGCTGGCCCGGGACCGGCTGGTGCCGGTCACCCGGGCCAATGCCCAAGGGCGCGGGCAGCACCGCTTCGGCGCAAAGGCCGGCACGCCCTACCTGGCCTATGCCGGCACCCTGGCGCTGGGCCGTCTGGTGCAGGACCATCTGGCCAACAACCCGCATGCCCCGCGCCTGCAGCGGGTGATCGAGTGCGACTCGGCCGACGCCGTGTACGAATATGCCCTCAAGGGCCTGGGGGTGGCCTGGCTGCCGTGGTCCATGGTGTCGGCTGCCTGCAAGGCGGGCCAGCTGGTGGTGCTGGGCGACGCCCACCTGGAGGTCGGCTTCGAGGTGCGGGCTTACCGCGCCAAGCACCGCCTGAACGCGCTGGCCGAACGTCTGTGGCAGGTGATGGCGCAGCGCTGAGCTGTTGCCAAAACAGCCATGAACGGTGCCAAAACGGCACCAGACCGAAGGCCGCCATCAACACAATGAACAGGTCTGTGTCCTTTCAGGAGTCGCGATGTCAGCCCATGGTTTCACCTTCCACGCCACCCGTTGGCTGGCCTTGTCTGCGATGGGGGCCGTGACGATGCTGGCGGCCCTGCCGGTCGCCGCGCAGCCCGAGGCCTACCCTGGCAAGCCCATCACCATCGTGGTGGCCTATCCGCCCGGTGGCAGCACCGACCTGACCGGTCGCACCCTGGCGGCCGAGATGTCGAAAAAACTCGGCGTGCCGGTGGTGATCGAGAACATCGGCGGCGCGGCGGGCGCGATCGGCGCGCAAAAAGTGGTCCATGCCGCCCCCGACGGCTACACGCTGCTGGTCGGCGCCAACAATGAAATCGCCATCAACCGGCTGGTGTCCACGTCGGTCAAATACGACCTCAAGGACTTCACGCCGCTCGGCCTGATTGCCTCGCAGCCGCTGGTGCTGGTGGCCTCGCAGAAGTCCGGTGTCAAAACCATCGACCAGTTCCTGAGCGTGGTCAAACAGAACCCCGGCAAGTTCAGTTATGGCTCGTCGGGCGTGGGCAGCTCCCTGCACCTGGCCGGTGAAATGCTCAAGGAACAGGCCGGGCTGTTCATGACGCACATCCCTTACCGCGGCGTGGCGCCGCTGACCAATGACCTGCTCGGCAACAACATCGACTTTGGTGTGTATGTGTTGTCCAGCGCGCTGCCGCACATTCGCAGCGGCAAGCTGGTGGCGCTGGGCACGACCGAGCGCCAGCGTTCGGCGGTGACACCCGACCTTCCCGCGCTGGCCGAGAACGCCAGGCTCAAGGGCATGGACATCGGCACCTGGTATGTGCTGATGGGGCCGGCGCAGATGCCCGCGCCGGTGGTGGCCCGGCTCAAGAAAGCCCTGAACGACTCGTTGCAGTCGCCCGAGTTGCGCAAGAAGCTCGAGGACGCAAGTTCGACCATTGCCCCCCTCAACGTGGACATGCCCCGTTTCCTGAATGCCGAAGTCGCGAAGTACAAAAAGATCGTCGACTACGCCAGGATCACCGAATGACCCTCCTGACTGTTGAAAGAAATACCATGCCCTTCCTGCCTCTTTCGCGCCGTGCCGCCGTCTGCGCTGCCCTGGCTGTGCTGGCCTGCGCCAGCGTGGGCGCCCAGCCCGACAGCTATCCCAGCAAACCCATCACCATCGTGGTGGCCTACCCGCCGGGTGGCAGCACCGACCTCAATGGGCGCACCCTGGGCGCCGAGCTGTCGCGCAAGCTGGGCGTGCCGGTCATCATCGACAACGTGGGCGGTGCCGGTGGCGCGATCGGCGCGCAGAAGGTCGCCAACGCCGCACCGGACGGCTACACGCTGCTGGTTGGCGCGAGCAATGAAATCGCCATCACCCGGCTGGTGTCGAGCGCCGTCAAATACGACGTCAAGGACTTCACGCCGATCGGCCTGATCGCCACCCAGCCCATGGTGCTGGTGGCCTCGCAGAAGTCGGGCGTCAAGACGGTGGACCAGTTCATGAGCCTGGTCCGGCAAAACCCCGGCAAGTACAGTTTTGGCAGCTCCGGCGTGGGCACGGCCCTGCATCTGGCGGGCGAGATGGTCAAGGACCAGGGCGGCCTGTTCATGACCCACATTCCCTACCGCGGCGTGGCGCCCCTGGCCAACGATCTGCTGGGCAACAACATTGACTTCGGTGTGTTCGTGCTGTCCAGCGGCCTGCCGCACATCCGCAGCGGCAAGGTGGTCGCGCTCGGCACCACCGAAGCCCGGCGTTCGCCGATGACCGCTGACATCCCGGCCCTGGCCGAGACGCCCAAGCTCAAGGGCATCGACATCAACATCTGGTTTGCGCTGATGGGACCGGCCCGCCTGCCGGAGCCGGTGGTGGCCAAGCTCAAGAAAGCCCTGAATGATTCCCTGCAGACGCCCGAGCTGCGCAAGAAGCTGGAAGATTCGGGCTCGACGGTTTCGCCCCTCAATGTGGACATGCCGAAGTTCCTGAGCCAGGAAACCGCCAAGTACAAACGCATTGTTGATTTTGCGAACATCAAAGAATGACGACCCCTTTGCCATTTGATTTGCCCAAGCCCGACATCGCCGCCTGGCGCGCGGGCAACACCGGCACCGAAGGTGTCTGGCAGTTTGACTCGGGCCAGCCCGGCCGGCAGGTGCTGATCACCGCCTTGATCCACGGCAACGAGCTGTGTGGCGCCTGGGCGCTCAAGGGCCTGCTGGAGGCCGGCCTGCGGCCGCAGCAGGGGCGCCTGACACTGGCGTTTTGCAACCTGGCCGCGTTCGACCGTTTCGATGCGGCCAACCACGATGCCTCGCGCTTTGTGGACGAGGACCTCAACCGCCAGTGGTCGCCCGAGCGCCTGCAGGCCGGCGGCACGCAGGAGCGCCGGCGCGCGGCGGCCTTGCTGCCGTTTGTGGCGCAGGCCGACTGGCTGCTCGATCTGCACAGCATGCACGAACCCGCCGCGCCGCTGCTGCTGACCGGCATGCAGGCGCGCAACCTGGCGCTGGCACGCGAACTGCGCAGCCCCGAACACGTGGTGGTGGACCCCGGGCACAAGGACGGTGTGCGCATGCGCGACTACGGCCGCTTTGGCGAACTGGGTGCCGACGGCAGTGACAACGGCACCCGCTCCCTGCTGGTCGAATGCGGCTTTCATGGCCACCTCGAAAGCCGCGTCGTGGCGCAGGACCTGTGCGTGCGCTTTCTGCAGGCTGCCGGCACGCTGGACGCGCCGACGCTGGCGCGGCTACTGCCGGGCTGGCGCCAGGCCGACGCGCCGCAGCAGTGGGCCCTCGATGTGACGGGGCCGGTGGTGGCCAGCAGCGAGAAGTTCCGCTTTGTGCAGCCCTACCGGGGACTGGAAGTCATTACACAGGCCGGCACGGTGATCGGCTGGAACGACGCCGAGCCGGTCACAACGCCCTACGACGACTGTGTGCTGGTGATGCCCTCGACCCGGCAGGCCAAGGCCGGCGTCACCGTGGTGCGTTTTGCGCGCCGCCGCAAGCTCTGACCCGGCTTCGCAACAGCCGCGGCCCGGTCAGTCCGCTTTGGCGGCTCTCCAGCGGCTGCCAGACAATACGCAGACCAGGGCGGCGGCGATCAGCGCGATGCCGGCCCACTGCCACGGCGTGATGGCTTCACCAAGCACCAGCATGCCGGTGGTCAGGCCGACCACCGGCACGCCCAGGCTGAAGGGCGCAACGCGGTTGGCGGGGTGGCGCTTGAGCAGGCCGGTCCACAGGCTGTAACCCAGGATGGTCGCGACCCAGCCGAGGTAGGCCACCGCCAGCCAGCTCGAGGCGCGCGCCTGGGTCCACTGCCAGCGCGTCGCCTCGGGGTCGAACACCAGGGACAGTAGCACGAAGGGCAGGATGGCGAAGATGCTGCTCCAGACCACAAAGGCCATCGGTGAGTAGGCCGTCCCACCTTGCTGCACGTGGCGCGCCACGATGTTGGACATGGCCCACATGGCGGCGGCGCCCAGGGTGAGCACAAAGCCCGCCAGCGTGGTGGCCGCAGCGCCTCCCGCAGCCGGTGCCAGGTAGTTCAGCGCAAAGCAGGCCAGGCCCAGCGCCGCGAGCAGCATGCCGGCCTGCAGCGGCCGGCTGGCGCGCTCGTGCAGCAGCACAAAGCCGAACAGCGCGGTGAAAAACACCTGGGTTTGCAGCAGCACCGAGGCCAGTGCCGCCGTCATGCCGACCTTCAGCGCGAGGAACAGGATGCCGAACTGCCCCACGCCCTGGAACAGGCCATAAAGGGCCAGCCATTTCCACGGGATGGCGGGCGGCCGCACAAACAGCAGCAGCGGCAGCACGGCAAACACATAACGTGCCGCGCCCAGCTGGAAGGGCGTGAAGTCGCGCAGCGCGAACTTCATGACCACAAAGTTGACGCCCCAGACCACGACCACCACGAGGGCGGCCGCCAGATCGCGGCCCGTTAGGGCGTTCTGTCGCATCAGGCGTGCGGCTGTGCAGCGCGCGCCATGTCCAGATGGGCCTTGACGTTTTGCGCCAGGGCGATGTCGCCCGGTGTTTCGGGCAGCCAGGGGTCCACGGGGATGGTTTTTCCGTTCGGGTCCACCGCGACAAACACCACCACACATTCGGTGATGACTTCCATCTCGCCGGTTTTCATGTCGCCGGCGCGCACCTCGACCGCGATGTTCATGCTGGTGCTGCCGGTGTAGGCCAGCCGCGCCTGCACTTCCACCAGGTCGCCGATCATGATGGGGCGCTGAAAACGGATGCTGCCGACCGACACCGTGACGCAGTAACGTTTGGCCCAGCGCGTGGCGCAGGCATAGCCGGCTTCGTCAATCCACTTCATGACGGTGCCGCCATGGACCTTGCCGCCGAAGTTGATGGTGCTCGGTTCGGCCAGAAAACGCAGGGTGATCGACGACATACGGCTCCTTGTAAAATGCTATGAAAATAATAGCTATTTGCGCCCGTCTATCATGGGCTGCAGCCAGTTTCTCTACAAAAGCCGCTTCAGGTAACGGCCGGTGTGGCTGGCCGGGTTGGCGGCGATGTCTTCGGGCGTGCCCACACCGACCACCATGCCGCCGCCGGCGCCGCCTTCGGGCCCCATGTCGATCAGCCAGTCGGCGGTCTTGATGACGTCGAGGTTGTGCTCGATCACCACGATGGTGTTGCCCGCGTCGCGCAGCTGGTGCAGCACCTTGAGCAGCAGGTCGATGTCGGCAAAATGCAGGCCGGTGGTCGGCTCGTCCAGGATGTAGAGCGTGCGGCCGGTGTCGCGCTTGGACAGCTCGAGCGCCAGCTTGACGCGCTGCGCCTCGCCGCCCGACAGCGTGGTCGCGGCCTGGCCGAGCTTGATGTAACTCAGGCCGACGTCGAGCAGGGTGTGCAGCTTGCGCGCGATCACCGGCACCGCCTTGAAGAACTCGGCGGCGTCTTCCACCGTCAGGTCCAGGATCTGGGCAATGTTTTTGCCCTTGTACTGGACTTCCAGCGTTTCGCGGTTGTAGCGCATGCCCTTGCAGACATCGCAGGGCACATACACGTCGGGCAGGAAGTGCATCTCGACCTTGACCACGCCGTCGCCCTGGCAGGCCTCGCAGCGGCCGCCGGCCACGTTGAAACTGAAACGCCCCGCGCCGTAGCCGCGTTCGCGCGCGGTGTTCATCTCGGCCATCAGTTCGCGGATCGGCGTGAACAGGCCGGTGTAGGTGGCCGGGTTGCTGCGCGGCGTGCGGCCGATCGGCGACTGGTCCACATTGATGACCTTGTCGAAATGCTCGATGCCCTCGATGCTTTCATGCGGCGCCGGCTCCTCGTGCGCGCGGTACAGCGTGCGCGCCACGGCGGCGTACAGCGTGTCGTTGACCAGCGTCGACTTGCCCGAGCCCGACACGCCGGTCACGCAGGTCAGCAGGCCGACCGGAAAATCGACACTGACGCCTTGAAGGTTGTGGCCCGTGGCGTTGATGACCTTGATGGCCTGCAGCTCGCCCTGGGTCAGCAGGTGTTCGGCTTCGCGCGCGGCGCGTTTGACGCCGGCCGCGCTGGGCGCAAATTTCGAGGGTTTTTTCGGGTCGCGGTAAGGGGCTTTTTCCACCGTCGGCAGCCAGGGTGTGCGGCGCTTGGGGACCTCGATCTTCAGGATCTGCGCCAGGTATTGGCCGGTCAGTGAATCGGGGTTGGCCAGCACGTCCTCGTAGCTGCCTTGCGCCATCACGCGCCCGCCGTGGATGCCGGCGCCCGGCCCCATGTCGATCACATGGTCGGCCGCGCGGATCATGTCCTCGTCGTGTTCGACCACCAGCACGCTGTTGCCGATGTCGCGCAGATGTTTGAGTGTGCCGATCAGGCGGTCGTTGTCGCGCTGGTGCAGGCCGATGCTGGGCTCGTCGAGCACATACATCACGCCGGTCAGGCCCGAGCCGATCTGCGAGGCCAGCCGGATGCGCTGCGACTCGCCGCCCGAGAGCGTTTCGGCGCTGCGGTCCAGGCTCAGGTAGTTCAGGCCCACGTCGTTCAGGAACTTCAGGCGCAGGCCGATCTCGCGCACCACCTTGCCGGCAATCTCGGCCTTCGCGCCGTCCATGCTCAGCGTGTTGAAGTAGTCAAAACTTTCGCGCAGGGTGCTGCTGCTGATCTCGTAAATCGCCTTGCGGCTGGCGCGGCCGCCGTCGGCCGGCGTGCTGCCCACCAGGTAGACATGGCGTGCCTCGCGGCGCAGGCGGGTCCCTTTGCAATCCGGGCAGGGTTGCAGGCTGCGGTAACGCGCGAGTTCCTCGCGCACCGCCGCCGAGTCGGTCTCGCGGTAGCGCCGCTCGAAGTTGGTGATCACGCCTTCAAACGGGTGTTTCTTGCTGACCTTGCGGCCGGCCGACTGGCCCGACTCCATCACGTAGCTGAACTTGATGTCTTCCTCGCCCGAGCCGTGCAGCACCACCTGCCGGACCGCCTCGGGCAGTTTTTCAAAGGCGGTGTCGATGTCGAAGCTGTAGTGTTTGGCCAGACTTTCGAGCATGGCGAAGTAATAGGCATTGCGCCTGTCCCAGCCCTTGACGGCGCCGCTGGCCAGGCTCAGCGACGGGAAGGCCACCACACGGGCTGGGTCGAAAAATTCCATGTGGCCCAGGCCGTCGCAGCTCGGGCAGGCGCCCACCGGCGAGTTGAAGGAAAACAGGCGCGGCTCCATCTCGCTGAGCGAGTAGCTGCAGACCGGGCAGGAAAACTTGGCGCTGAACAGGTGCTCCTGGCCGGAATCCATTTCCATCGCCAGCGCCTTGCCGTCGGCCAGCCGCAGCGCGGCCTCAAAACTTTCGGCCAGGCGCTGCTGCATGTCGGGCCGCACCTTGAGCCGGTCGATCACCACGTCGATGTTGTGTTTTTCAGCCTTCTTGAGCTTGGGCAGCGCGTCAAACTCATACGCCGTGCCGTCCACGCGAAAGCGCACATAACCCTGGGCCTGCATCTCGGCGAACACGTCGACAAACTCGCCCTTGCGTTCACGCGCCACCGGCGCCAGGATCATCAGTTTGGTGTCTTCGGGCAGCGCCAGCACATGGTCCACCATCTCGCTGACACTTTGCGCCTGCAGCGGCAAATCATGCTCGGGGCAAAAGGGCGTGCCGGCGCGCGCAAACAGCAGGCGCAGGTAGTCGTGGATTTCGGTCACCGTGCCCACGGTGGAGCGCGGGTTGTGCGAGGTGGCCTTCTGCTCGATGGAAATCGCCGGCGACAGGCCTTCGATCATGTCCACGTCGGGCTTGTCCATCAGCTGCAGGAACTGCCGCGCGTAGGTGCTCAGGCTTTCGACATAACGGCGCTGGCCCTCGGCGTACAAGGTGTCAAAAGCCAGCGAGGACTTGCCCGAACCGCTCAGCCCGGTGATCACCACCAGCTGGTTGCGCGGAATGTCGAGGTCGATGTTCTTGAGGTTGTGCGTGCGCGCGCCGCGGATGCTGATGCGCTGGGCCGCCAGGGCCTGGGCCAGGTAGCGGCTGGTATCAGGCTCGGCCGCCAACGGGCCGTCAGCGGCGGTGGGAGCGAGGTATTGGCCGTCGGTGGAAGAGTTCACTGTGTAGGGGCGCCGCAAAACCCTCCATCATAGACCGATGTGCGTTTTTCGGGGTTCCGGGGCCATGGGGCGGGCTCCTGTCGCCCGGCGCGGGCGCAGTTCGTGCTTGCGCAAGGGCAAATGAAACACCGTCCAATTCAAAGACAATAGCTCCTGTCTTCCGCGAATGACCCTGCCAGCCCTTTTTTTTCAAATTTTCCAGCCCTCCTCTGTGTCTTCAACCCGCTCCGACCTGCCTTCCTACCCCATGACCGCGACCGAGCGGCGCGCCAGCGCGTCGCTGGCTTCCATTTTTGCGCTGCGCATGCTCGGGCTCTTCCTGGTGCTGCCGGTGTTTGCGCTGGAGGCGGCGCGTTACCCGGGCGGTGACGACCCGGCGCGTGTCGGCCTGGCCATGGGCATTTACGGCCTGACCCAGGGCCTGCTGCAGATTCCCTTTGGCATGGCCTCGGACTGGCTGGGCCGCAAGAAGGTGATTGTGTTCGGCCTGCTGGTGTTTGCGCTGGGCAGTTTTGTCGCCGCCTGGGCGCCCGACCTGAGCTGGCTGATCATTGGCCGTTCGCTGCAGGGCGCCGGCGCCATTTCGGCCGCCGTCACCGCGCTGCTGGCCGACACCACGCGCGACGAGGTGCGCACCAAGGCCATGGCGCTGGTGGGCGCCAGCATCGCCCTGATGTTTGCGCTGTCGCTGGTGCTGGCGCCGCTGCTGGCCGCGCAGGTCGGCCTGGGCGGGCTGTTTGCCTTCACCGGTGCGCTGGCGCTGGCCGGCATCGCCGTGGTGATCTGGTGGGTGCCACCCGAGCCGGCGCAACACGTGAACCGGCCGCGCGGCAGCCTTGTCGAGGTCTTGAGCCACCCGGCCCTGCTGCGCCTCGATGTCGGCGTGTTTGTGCTGCACGCCGTCCAGCTGGCCATGTGGGTGGCGATTCCCGCGCTGCTGGTGCAGGCCGGGTTGGGCAAGGACCAGCACTGGCAGGTGTACCTGCCGGCGGTGCTGGCCTCCTTCCTGGTGATGGGGTTCACGCTGTTCCCCATGGAAAAGCGCGGCTACCTGCGCGCCGTGTTCCTGGCCGCGGTGGGCCTGATCACGCTGGTGCAGTTCGGCCTGATGGGCGCGGCGATGCAGGGCAGCCCCAGCCTGGCGGGGCTGGGCGCCTTGCTGTTCCTGTTTTTCTGCGGCTTCAATGTGCTTGAGGCCTCCCAGCCTAGCCTGGCGTCACGGGTGGCGCCGGCCCATTCCCGCGGCGCGGCGCTCGGGGTCTACAACACGCTGCAGTCGCTCGGGTTTTTTGCCGGCGGCGCCCTGGGCGGCTGGCTGGCCAAAACCGCGGGGGCGCAGGCCCTGTTTGCGGCCTGTGGCGGGCTCATGCTGCTGTGGCTGCTGGTGGCCTGGCCGATGAAGGCGCCAGGAAGGCATGCCGTCTCGCCGGTTTCCGGGCCGGCCGGCTCCGAAGCGGTTGGTGCGGTGGCGGCCCAGCCAGTTAAACTGTGAAAAATTAGGAGAACATGCCATGGCATCCGTCAACAAAGTCATCCTCGTCGGCAATCTGGGCCGCGACCCCGAAGTGCGTTACCTGCCCAGCGGCGACGCCGTGGCCAACATCGCGCTGGCCACCAGCAGCAAATACAAGAACAAGGCCGGCGAAATGGTCGAGGAGACCGAATGGCACCGCGTCAGCTTTTTTGGCCGCCAGGCCGAGATCGTCGGCGAGTACCTCAAGAAAGGCCGCTCGGTCTACATTGAAGGGCGCCTGAAAACGCGCAAGTACACCGACAAGGATGGCGTCGAGAAATACGCGACCGACATCATCGCCAGCGAAATGCAGATGCTCGGCAGCCGCGAAGGCATGGGTTCGCCCGGTGGCGACGCTGACGGCGATGGCGGCGAACGCCAGTATTCCCGTCCGCCGGCGGCCGCGCCGCGTGCACCCGCGCCAGCCCCCCGTGCGCCTGCGCCTGCACCGACCAAGGCCGCCAGCGGCTTTGACGACATGGACGACGACATTCCGTTCTGACCCGCTTTCCCGTCTGAACCGTTCACGCAACGGTTTTTGTCAACCGGCACCCTGCACCCCTGTAGGCGCCGGCCCCGTTTTCAGGCACGGACCGTTTCGGCAGGGCTTTGTTGGCTAGGATGAAAACCTGCCAACCGAAAGTGCCGAGATGAGCCTCCCCCCCGATCCTGAAAAAACAGGCCTGCGCCTGACCGCTTTGTGCAAGCCGCTGGGCGCCATCTTGCTGGCGGCGGGTTGCCTGCTGGCACCGGCGGCCCATGCCAACACCGATACCCTCAGCGATCTGCTCGATGGGTCCGGCACTGCCGGGCTGGGCTTCCTGGTGCGTGCCGAGCAGTCGCCCTACGTGGGCGGCGGCGTGCGTTATGACCTGATGCCGCTTTACCTCTACGAAGGCGAGCGCCTGTTTCTTCACGCCAGCCGCGTCGGGGTGAAGGTCTTCAAGGACGAGGCGCAGCGGGTCGATGTGTTCCTCGACCAGCGTTTCGAGGGCTTCAGCGACGACCGCTTGCCGGCCAGCCTGGCCGGCATGGCCGAGCGTGGCGCCGGTCTGGACGCCGGCGTGTCCTGGCGCTACCGCCAGCCCTGGGGAACCGTGCAGGCGGAGTTTGTGCAGGATGTGTCGGGCTTTTCCAGGGGCAGGGAAGTACGGCTGGGCGTCAGCCACGACTGGCGCTCGGGGCGGCTCACGCTGCGACCCAGCCTGACGGTGGCCATGCGCGATGCCAGGCTGAACAACTATTACTACGGCGTGCGGCCCGACGAAGCCACCGCCACGCGACCAGCCTACGCGCCCGGCAGCGGCATCAACACCACCTTGGGGCTGTATGCCTCTTACGCACTGAGCGACGGCTGGCGCCTGCTGGGCGGCGTTTCGCGTACCGACCTGAGCGGCAAGGTGAAGGACAGCCCGATTGTCCGCAAGGGGCCGCAGACCGCCGTGTATTTTGGCGCCGCCTACGATTTCGGCACCCACAAGCAGCACTGGGCCGAGGAAAGTTCACCCACCCATGTGAAGGTGCTGTACGGCAAGTCCACCGAAGACGGCTGCCACCTGGCCAAGATCATCACGCTGACCTGCGCTTCGACGGCCAAGGTCAACTCGACACGCATCGCCGGCGTGCAGATCGGCAAGCCTTTCATCGAACAGCTCAATGGCTGGCCGCTGGACATCGTCGGTTACGTCGGCCTGTTGCAGCACGACGACCGCGGGCTGGCGCCCAACGGGCTGCAGTTCGACGCCTTCATGAAAGCCTACTACTACGGCTTTCCCTGGAGCGATCGTGTCAAGACCCGACTCGGCCTGGGCATCGGGGTATCGCTCGCGCAGCGGGTGCCCTACAGCGAGTCCAGCAGCCAGGCAGCGCGCGGGCGCCAGACCTCGCGGCTGCTCAACTACCTGGACCCGAGCATCGACGTCAGCCTGGGCGACCTGGTGGGCTCACGCGCGCTGAAGAACACCTATCTCGGCTTCGGCGTGTCGCACCGTTCCGGGATCTTTGGCGCCTCACGCCTGCTGGGCAACGTCAACGGCGGCTCCAACTACATCTACACCTACCTCGAAACCGTGCTGTAGGGCCCAGGTTTGCTATCAAAAAAAGAGCTAATGACGACCGTCTGAAAAGGGCTGCAGGCCGGTTTTTCTTTCAGTCATGGGCAGGCGCCGGCGCTCATGTGCGGCCAGCCCCATAAACGGGGGATTGCCGCCGGCACGTCCAGCGTTAACAGTGGAGGCTGACGCGCTTGTCGCAAGCGGGTTCCATGCCTGCTGTCCCTGCGGCATGCCTTTATCATCGGCTGCTGTGCTGCCTCTTCCAAAGATTTCACCCATGCCCGAATGGCGCGTACTGATTGTTGAGGACGATGTTCCGACGCGGGACTTCTTCGCGGACAGCGTCTCTAGCTGTGGGCAGCTGCATCTGGTCGCCGGCGTGGGCACCTTCGAGGAAGCCCGGGCGCTGATCGAGGACAAGAACCAGGTCATCGACATCCTGCTGACGGACCTGGCGCTGCCCGATGGCAACGGGCTGGACCTGATCCGGCTGGCGGGGCGCCTGCGGCCCTCGTGCGAGGCGCTGGTGATTTCGATGTTCGGCGACGAAGACAGCGTGTTGTCCAGCGTCGAAGCCGGTGCCCTCGGTTACATCCAGAAGGATTTCACGCCGGACAACATTGCGCACACGATTCTGGAGATGAAGGACGGCGCCTCGCCGATCTCGCCGATGATCGCGCGCCGGGTGCTGGCCAAGTACCGCGCACTGCACCTGGTCGATCAGGCGCCCGCCGCGGCGGCGGCCGGAGCAGGGGGGCGCGGCGCGGGCGAGACGCCTGTCGCTGGCCCCGGCCGTGCGCTGCTGTCCGTGCGGGAGCAGGAAGTCCTGGAGCTGATCGCGCGCGGCTTTTCCTATGCGGAAATTTCAAAACTCAAGAGTGTGAGCGTGCACACCGTCCAGTCCCACATCAAGAACCTCTATACCAAGCTTGCGGTGCATTCCAAGAGCGAGGCGGTTTACGAGGCGACCCGGCTGGGCCTGCTGCAGCCGCCGTCGGCGGCCGACGCGCGCTGAGCCGTGGTGGCCTGAAGACATGCGCGTCCGCAGTTTCTGGTGTGGGCTGGTGTGGGCCCTGCTCTGCTGGGGTAGCGCCCACGCCGAGGTGCAGGAACTGCGCCAGGCCAGGGCCCTCATCACGCTGCAGGGCGGGGCGCCGGTGCCGTCCAGTGTCGAGCTGCCCTACCACTGGGACCGGCGTCATCCCGGGCTGGCCGGCGCCGCCACCTTTGAAATTGACTTCGGACCGCCGGCCACCAGCGCCAAATCCTATGCCATCTACATACCCAGGCTGGGCAACGCCTATGAAATCTGGCTCAACGGCAATCTGCTGGAAAAAAATGGCGACCTGACAAAGTTCAATGGGGGCGACTACGCCAAGGTGCCACGTTTTGTGCCCGTCGCAACAGATCTCCTGCGGCCGTCGAACCGGCTGTTGATCCATGTCCGCGCCGACGTGGGCCGGCGCGGCGGACTGGCAACGCCGGTGGTGGGGCCGGACGAGGAGGTTCGCCGGCTTTACAGCAGCGACTACAACTGGCGCGCCACGGGAACCCTGGTGGTGGTGGTGCTCAGCTTCATGGTCGGCATGGTGGCGCTGGCCTTGTGGTTCACGCAGACCGATCCGACGCGGGCCTACCGCGCGGTGCGCGACCCGATGTACCTGCTGGGCGGGCTCGCCGAGCTGTTCTGGACGGTGCGTGTCGGCGATGTGCTGATTGAAAACCCGCCGCTGCCCTGGCCGGCCTGGGGCATGGTGACGGTGATGATGACGGGCGGCTGGCTGACCTGCATGGGAAGTTTTGGCGTGCGGGTGGCCGGCTGGTCCGAACTCAAGCCGGCGGTCTGGTTCAACCGCATGACCTGGACACTGTTTGCCATGGGCCTGCCGCTGATTGCATGGGCACTGGTGTTTGCATCGCCGCAGGTGCTGACTGCCTGGTACGGCGCTTACGCCCTGACGTTCACCTGCTTCATCGGCTTTTTCTGCTGGCGCGCGCTGCGCCACGCCACGCCGGCGCACCGGGTGGTGGCCGCGGCGCTTTTTGTCAATGTGCTGGTGGGCCTGCGCGACTGGTTTGTGTTCCGCATCAGCCCGTCCTACGCCGACAACACCCTGCTGCGTTACTCCTCGATGCTGTTCGGGCTGGCGCTGGCCTATATCGTGATCACGCGTTTTCGCGAGGTCAGCACCCAGGCGCGCGACCTGATGAACAACCTGTCCTCCCGCATCTCGCAGAAAGAGCGCGAGCTGGGCCAGACCTACCGCCAGGTCGAGCAGCTGGCGCGCGAACAGGAGCGGGTCAACGAGCGCACCCGCATCCTGCGCGACATGCACGACGGTGTGGGCGCCCACCTGAGCGCCGCGATCCGGCAACTGCAGTCGGGCAAGGCCAGCACCGACGACGTGTTGCAGACGCTGCGCTACACGCTGGACCAGCTCAAGCTGTCCATCGACGCCATGCATTTGCTGCCGGGCGACATCAGCTCGCTGCTGGCCAACCTGCGGTACCGGCTGGAGCCGCGTTTTGCCGCCTCGGACATCGAGCTGCAGTGGGTGGTGGGTAGCCTCGAGCCGGTCGCCCACATGGAAGCCAATGCCATGCGCCAGCTGCAGTTCATGGTGTTCGAGGCGCTGTCGAATGTGCTGCAGCATTCGCAGGCGACGACACTGGCGATCGAGGCCGAGATGGCCGGCGCCGGCGTGTGCCTGCGCGTCGTCGACAACGGGCGCGGCTTCGACGCCGCCGCTGCGCCGCGCAAGGGGCTGCTGTCGATGCGCGAGCGGGCGAGCGCGATTGGCGTGGCCATCGCCATCGAAAGCCGGCCGGGCCGCACGGCCGTTGAAATACGGATTCCGTGACCGGTTGGCCGCGCGAAATGCTATTAAATCAGTAGCCGTTAGTGCAGGCGTATCAGGGGCTAGGCCTTGATTTGACCGCAAAGACCGGGTGGCGGGCTCAGGGCAGCGCCGGCGTGTTGCTCGCGGCAATCACGCCGCCGCCCATGCAGACTTCGCCCTGGTAGAGCACGGCCGACTGGCCCGGTGTGACGGCCCACTGCGGCTGCTCGAAGTGCAGTTCGGCCTGCGTGGCGGAAGCGGCCACCAGCGTGCAGGCCGCGTCGGCCTGCCGGTAGCGCGTTTTGGCGGCCATGGCCCCCAGGGCCGGCGGCGCGCCGGCGACCCAGCTGCAGTCCTGCACCTGCACCTCGGTGGAGAGCAGCCAGGGGTGGTCGTGGCCCTGCACCACCCAGAGGGTGTTGGTCGCCATGTCCTTGCGCGCCACAAACCAGGGCTCGTGTTCGCCGACACCGCGCTGGCCGAGCGCCTGCACCGCCTTGAGTTCGGCGCCGCGCGCCTTCACACCGCCTATGCCCAGGCCCTGGCGTTGGCCCAGGGTGTAAAAACTCAGGCCCACATGTTCGCCCAGCACCCGGCCCTGGTCGTTCTTGATCGGTCCCGGCGCCTTGGCGATGTAGCGGTTCAGGAACTCGCGGAACGGCCGTTCACCGATGAAACAAATGCCGGTCGAGTCCTTCTTCTTCGCGTTCGGCAGGCCGATTTCGTCGGCGATGCGCCGCACCTCGGTCTTCTTCAGCTCGCCGACCGGAAACAGCGTTTTGGACAGCTGCGCCTGGTTCAGGCGGTGCAGGAAATAACTCTGGTCCTTGGCCGGGTCCAGGCCCTTGAGCAGTTCGTGCAGGCCGGTGGCCTCGTTCAGGCGCACACGGGCATAGTGGCCTGTCGCAATTTTTTCGGCGCCCAGCCGCATCGCATGGTCAAGGAAGGCCTTGAACTTGATCTCGGCGTTGCACAGGATGTCGGGATTCGGCGTGCGGCCGGCCTGGTACTCGCGCAGGAACTCGGCAAAGACGCGGTCCTTGTAGTCGGCGGCAAAGTTGACGTGTTCGATGGCGATGCCGATCACGTCGGCCACCGCCGCGGCGTCGACGAAGTCGACGTTGGACGAGCAGAACTCGCTGTCATCGTCGTCTTCCCAGTTCTTCATGAAGATGCCGATGACTTCATGGCCCTGCTGTTTGAGCAGGTGCGCGGTCACCGCGGAGTCCACGCCGCCACTCAATCCGACAACGATACGTTGCTTGTGCATGACAGCATTTTAGGTGGTGAGGCGATGGGGGCGAGAGGCTCAGGCCTTGACGTCGTAGACGCTGGGGTCGGTGGTCAGCAGGTCCACGGGGTAACGTTTGCCGGCCAGGTAGTCGTCCATGCAGGTCAGCAACAAGGGACTGCGGTGCAAGTGAGCACAAGCCCGGATCTCGTCGGGTGTCAGCCACAGGGTGCGCACAATGCCTTCGTCCAGCGCCTGCCCAACCATCTCCTCGCCGAGTGTGCCGCAAAAGGCAAAACGCAGGTAGGTGATGTCCAGCGGGATGTCCTGGCCAGGCACCGGTTTTTCGAAACGCGACATATAAATCCCCACCAGCGCCTGCGGCGTGAAGTGAAACGCGGTTTCTTCCAGCGTCTCCCGCGCGCAACCCTGGATCGGGCTTTCGCCCGGGTCCAGGTGGCCGGCCGGATTGTTCAGGCGCAGGCCATCCTGCGTGTGTTCTTCCACCAGCAAAAACCGGCCCTCGCGCTCGATGATGGCCGCGACCGTGACACTGGGTTTCCATCGTGTATTCATCGCAGCATTATCCGTGGGCCACCTGTCCGCACTGCAGCCTGCGGGACTTCCAGAGAGCCGCGTCCAAAAAAAGCCGGGGAAAGTCATGTAAGCTCGCTGACAGGTAACAATTTCACGTAGAACTACTTACGCAACGAGGAGACACCCATGCGAATCGGGGTACCGGCCGAAATCACGGCGGGGGAAACACGCGTTGCCGTCACGCCCGAGACGGCCAAAAAACTAAAAAGCCAGGGCCACACCGTCTGCATCCAGTCGGGTGCCGGCGTGGCTGCCAGCGTGCCCGATGAGGCCTATGTCGCCGCGGGCGCCGAGATCACCGATGCCGCCGGCGCCTATGCCAGCGACATCGTGCTCAAGGTGCGTTGCCCGCTGGACAGCGAAATCGGCCTGGCCAAAGCCGGCACGGTGCTGGTCGGCATGCTCAATCCCTTTGACCCTGCCGGCCTGCAACGGCTGGCCGCCGCGCAACTGACGGCGTTCGCGCTCGAAGCAGCGCCGCGCACCAGCCGCGCGCAAAGCATGGACGTGTTGTCATCGCAGGCCAACATCGCCGGCTACAAGGCCGTGATGATGGCGGCCAACAGCTATCAGCGCTTCTTCCCGATGCTGATGACCGCCGCCGGCACCGTCAAGGCCGCCCGTGTGGTGATTCTCGGCGTTGGTGTGGCCGGTCTGCAGGCGATTGCCACGGCCAAACGGCTGGGCGCGGTGATCGAGGCCAGCGACGTGCGTCCCAGCGTCAAGGAGCAGGTCGAGTCACTGGGTGGCAAGTTCATCGACGTGCCTTACGAGACCGACGAAGAGCGCGAAGCGGCCGTCGGTGTCGGCGGCTATGCCAAACCCATGCCACCCAGCTGGCTGGAGCGGCAAAAGGCCGAGGTCGCCAAACGCGTGGCCCTGGCCGATGTCGTGATCACTACCGCGCTGATTCCGGGCCGTGCCGCCCCGGTGCTGGTGACCGAAGACATGGTCAAGGCCATGAAGCCGGGCAGCGTGATTGTCGATCTGGCCGCGCCGCAAGGCGGCAACTGCCCGCTGACCGAACCCGGCAAAACCGTGGTCAAACACGGCGTCACGCTGATCGGCGAGACCAATGTGCCGGCGCTGGTCGCCGCCGACGCCAGCGCGCTGTACGCCCGCAACCTGCTGGACTTCCTCAAGCTGGTCATCAGCAAGGAAGGCACGCTCAACATCGACCTCGAAGACGACATCGTGGCAGCCTGCCTGATGACGCAGGGCGGCGAAGTCAAGCGCAAGTAGTTCCACGCGAAGCCAAGAAGCAATAACCCACTTTCACGGGCCAGGCGGCAGCGCCAGCCCACCAGGAGAAGAAGACCATGGATGCAGTGTCACCCACCATCATCAACCTCATCATCTTCGTGCTGGCCATTTACGTGGGTTACCACGTGGTGTGGACCGTCACGCCCGCCCTGCACACGCCGCTGATGGCGGTGACCAACGCGATTTCGGCCATTGTCATCGTCGGCGCCATGCTGGCCGCCGCGCTGACGGTCACGCCGCTGGGCAAGACCATGGGCGTGCTCGCCGTGGCGCTGGCCGCGGTCAATGTGTTCGGTGGCTTCCTGGTCACGCGCCGCATGCTGGAGATGTTCCGCAAGAAAGAAAAGAAAACAGCGGCCGCTGATGCAGGAGCCGCCAAATGAGCATGAACCTCGTCACGCTGCTGTACCTGGTGGCTTCGGTCTGTTTCATCCAGGCGCTCAAGGGCCTGTCGCATCCCACGACCTCGATCCGCGGCAACCTGTTCGGCATGGTGGGCATGGCGATCGCCATCCTGACCACCGGCGCCCTGATCGTGGAGATTTCGGGCGGCAAGGCTGCCGGCATGGTCTACGTGCTGGCCGCGCTGGTGGTCGGCGGCAGCGTTGGCACCCTGATGGCCAAACGCGTCGAAATGACCAAGATGCCCGAGCTGGTCGCCTTCATGCACAGCATGATTGGCCTGGCCGCGGTGTTCATCGCGGTAGCCGCCATGGCTGAGCCCGACGCCTTTGGCATCGTGGCCGCGGGCCTGCCCACGGCGGCGATTCCGGCCGGCAACCGGCTGGAGCTGTTCCTCGGTGCGGCGATCGGCGCGATCACCTTCAGCGGCTCGGTGATTGCCTTCGGCAAGCTCAGTGGCAAGTACAAGTTCCGCCTGTTCCAGGGCGCGCCGGTGACGTTTGCCGGCCAGCACATGATCAACCTGGTGCTGGGCATCGCCACGCTGGCGCTCGGTCTGGTCTTCATGTTCACCGGCAACTGGACGGCCTTTTTTGCGATGCTGGCGCTGTCTTTCGTGCTGGGCGTGCTGATCATCATCCCGATCGGCGGCGCCGACATGCCGGTCGTTGTGTCCATGCTCAACAGCTACTCGGGCTGGGCCGCGGCCGGCATCGGCTTTTCGCTGAACAACGCCATGCTGATCGTGGCCGGCTCGCTGGTCGGTTCGTCGGGTGCCATCCTGTCTTACATCATGTGCAAGGCGATGAACCGCTCCTTCTTCAACGTGATCCTCGGCGGCTTTGGCGGCGAGGCCGGCACGGCCGCCGCCGGCGCCAAGGAGCAGCGTCCGGTCAAGTCCGGCTCGGCCGACGACGCGGCCTTCATCCTGGGCAATGCTGAAACCGTGATCATCGTGCCGGGTTACGGCCTGGCGGTGGCGCGGGCCCAGCATTCGGTCAAGGAGCTCGCACAAAAACTCACCGACCGCGGTGTCAACGTCAAGTACGCGATTCATCCGGTGGCGGGCCGCATGCCCGGCCACATGAACGTGCTGCTGGCCGAGGCCGAGGTGCCGTATGACCAGGTCTTCGAGATGGAAGACATCAACGCCGAGTTCGGCCAGGCCGACGTGGCCATCATCCTGGGGGCCAATGATGTGGTCAACCCGGCGGCCCACGTCAAGGGCAGCGCCATCTACGGCATGCCCATCCTCGAGGCCTACAAGGCCAAAACCGTCATCGTCAACAAACGCTCCATGGCTGCTGGGTATGCCGGCCTGGACAACGAGCTGTTCTACATGGACAAGACCATGATGGTCTTTGGCGATGCGAAAAAAGTGATCGAGGACATGGGCAAGGCGATTGAGTAACCGGGCCGCCCGGGCGCAGCTTTTTCGCACAAATGACATGAATCAGAGGGGCGTCCCTTCTGATTTGGCCGTTTCCTAGGGAAAACGCAATAGCCCCGCCGAGGGTCGCGCCGCGACAATCCGTGGCAGTTGTTCAATCGTCATCTGGAGAAGACAAGCATGAATGCATCCACCCTCGACCGTCCCTGGCTGAAAGCCTATCCGCCGGGCGTGCCGGCCGATATCGATGCGTCGCAATACGCTTCGCTGGTAGCGCTGATGGAAGAAAGTTTTTCCAAAAACGCTTCGGCCGTGGCCTACAGCTTCATGGGCAAGGACATCACGTTCGGCCAGACCGACAGCCTGTCGCAGGCTTTTGCCGCCTACCTGCAGGGCTTGGGGCTGGCCAAGGGTGATCGCGTCGCCATCATGATGCCCAATGTGCCGCAGTACCCGGTCGCGGTGGCGGCCATCCTGCGCGCCGGTTATGTGGTGGTCAATGTCAATCCCCTGTACACGCCGCGCGAGCTGGAGCACCAGCTCAAGGATTCGGGCGCCAAGGCGATTGTCATCATCGAGAACTTCGCCAACACGCTGGAACAGTGCATTGCGAACACGCCGGTCAAGCATGTGGTGCTCACGGCCATGGGCGACCAGCTCGGCGTGCTCAAGGGTGCGCTGGTCAACTACGTGGTTCGCAACGTCAAGAAAATGGTGCCGCCCTTCAATTTGCCCGGCGCCGTGCGTTTCAATGACGCGGTGGCCCAGGGGACGCGCGGCAGCCTCAAGCGGCCCGACCTCAAGCCTGACGACGTGGCGGTGCTGCAGTACACCGGCGGCACCACCGGCGTTTCCAAGGGCGCCGTGCTGTTGCACCGCAATGTGATTGCCAACGTGCTTCAGTCCGAAGCCTGGAACGGCCCGGCCATGGCCGGCATGGCGGCGGGTGTGCAGCCGACCTATGTCTGCGCGCTGCCGCTGTACCATATCTTCGCGTTCACCGTGAACATGATGCTGGGCATGCGCACCGGCGGCAAGAACATCCTGATCCCGAACCCGCGCGACCTGCCGGCCGTGCTCAAGGAGCTGTCCAAACACAAGGTGCACAGCTTCCCGGCGGTCAACACCCTGTTCAACGGCCTGGCCAACCATCCCGACTTCAACACCGTGGACTGGTCGCACCTGAAGGTGTCGCTGGGTGGCGGCATGGCGGTGCAAAGCGCCGTCGCCAAGCTCTGGCTGGAAAAAACCGGTTGCCCGATCTGTGAAGGTTACGGCCTGTCGGAAACCTCGCCGTCGGCCAGTTGCAACCCGACCAACAGCAAGGTCTTCACCGGCACCATTGGTGTGCCGATTCCCAGCACTTATTTCAAGCTGCTCGACGACGACGGCAACGAGGTGCCGCCCGGCCAGCCCGGCGAGATCGCCATCAAGGGCCCGCAGGTCATGGCCGGCTACTGGCAGCGTCCCGACGAAACCGCCAAGGTCATGACGCCTGACGGTTACTTCAAGTCGGGCGACATCGGCGTGGTCGACGAGCGCGGCTTCTTCAGGATCGTGGACCGCAAGAAGGACATGATTCTGGTCAGCGGTTTCAATGTCTACCCGAACGAGGTTGAAGACGTGGTCTCCGGCATGGAAGGCGTGATGGAGTGCGCCTGCGTCGGGGTGGCGGACGACAAGTCGGGCGAGGCCGTCAAGCTGGTCATTGTCAAGAAGAACCCGGACCTGACCGAAGCCCAGGTGCGCGAGTTCTGCAAGACCAACCTGACCGGTTACAAGCAGCCCAAGGTGGTCGAGTTCCGCACCGAGCTGCCGAAAACCCCGGTCGGCAAGATCCTGCGCCGGGAATTGCGCGACAAGAAGTAGCGCAGGCCCGGCAGGTGAAAGAAAAAGGCGGCTCCGGCTGCCTTTTTTCCTTGGTGCGGCCAGGAACGGGCACCCGTTCGGGCAAACTTGCAGCCATGAAACCTACCGCCATCCTGAGCGCCCTCGCCGAAGAGCAGCGGGGCCTGCTGGAGCTGCTGCAGCGGCCGCAGAAAACCCGCCATGCCGGCCGCGACTTCTGGCAGGGTGAGCTGCATGGCCAGCCCGTGGTGCTGGCGCTGTCAAAAATTGGCAAGGTGGCCGCGGCCACCACGGCGACGGCGCTGATCGAGCGTTTCGCTGTCGGCCGCGTGGTGTTCACCGGGGTGGCCGGCGGGCTGGGCGAGGGTGTGCAGGTCGGGGACGTGGTGGTGGCGACCGATTTCCTGCAGCACGACCTGGATGTCTCGCCGCTGTTTCCACGCTACGAGGTGCCGTTTTACGGGAAGGCCCGGTTCGACGGTGACACGGCCCTCACCGCGCTGCTTTATGCGGCGGCCTGTGCCGCGCTGGCCCCGGTGGAGGCGGGCCGGTCCGCGCAGCGTTTTCCGCAGGCCCGCGTCCACCAGGGCCTGCTGGCCAGCGGCGACCGGTTTGTCTCGGGTTCCGCCGAGTCGCAGGCCCTGCAGGCCGCGCTGGCCGGCGCCGGGCACGCGGTGCTGGCCGTCGAGATGGAGGGCGCCGCCGTGGCCCAGGTCTGCCTCGATTACGGCGTGCCCTTTGCCGCCATGCGCACGATTTCAGACCGCGCCGATGACAGCGCCCATGTGGATTTCTCGAGTTTTGTCGAGCAGGTGGCCAGCCATTACGCGCAGGCCATTGTTGAGCGATTTTTGCTTTCGCTATCAATAAAGTAGCTGCTGGCGACCGCCTTACAAGGGCTGGAGGCCGATTCGGCTAAAAATCGTCGGTTAGGCTGCCACCGACAGCCGTGTGTCCTCTTCATACCAGCCAGGGCCGCGGGTCCGGCTTTGCCGGCCCGCAGGCGCAGCGGCCCCCTCGGGGGGCAGGGAGTTCCGCGCAGTGAGCGACCGTGGGGGCTATTTCAACCAGCCGCGCCGCCGGAAGTACCACATCGGCACCACCGCGCTCGCCGCCATCAGCACCAGCGCATACGGGTAGCCCAGCGCCCAGTCGAGTTCCGGCATCAGCTTGAAGTTCATGCCGTACACGCTGGCGATCAGCGTGGGCGGCAGCAGGGCGACGCTGGCCACCGAGAAGATCTTGATGATCTTGTTCTGGTTGATGTTGATGAAACCGACCGTGGCGTCCATCAGGAAGTTGATCTTGTCGAAAAGAAAAGCCGTGTGGGAGTCCAGCGAGTCGATGTCGCGCAGGATCTGGCGCGCTTCCTCGAACTGCTCGCTGTTGAGCATCTTGCTGCGCATCATGAAGCTCACGGCGCGGCGCGTGTCCATCACGTTGCGGCGGATGCGACCGCTCAGGTCTTCGTGGCGGGCGATGGCGCCCAGCACCTCGCCGGCCATCACGTCCGTCACATCGCCCGACAACACCTTGGTGCTGACCTTTTCAAGGTCGATGTAAATGCCTTCGAGCGTGTCGGCCGAGTATTCGGCATCGGCGTCGAACAGCTTGAGCAGCACTTCCTTGGCGTCCTCGATCAGGCCCGGGGCCCGGCGCGCGCGCATGCGCAGCAGGCGGAACACCGGCACATCCTCGTCGTGGATCGAAAACAGCACGCCCTTGCTCTTGAGGTTGTCATTGACCAGGTTCAGGATGAAGGCGACCCGCACGGTGCGGGGTTCCTCGTCGTCGGCAATCAGGAAGTCGGAGCGGATGTGCAACTCGCCGTTGTCTTCTTCGTAAAAACGCGCCGACTCCTCGATGTCCTCGTCCATCACGTCTTCGGGAATCGACAGGCCGTAATACTGCTTGATCCAGCGTTTTTCTTCCAGCGTCGGTGACTCCAGGTCCACCCAGATCGGCTGGAACCGGGACAGCTCCTCCAGCGATTCGATCTCTTCCTGGAACAGGCGCCCGTTGGCGAGCGTGAAAATATTGAGCATGACTGGCTCCCAATCGGTTTGGGGGCGCCGGCACCGGGCAGGCGTCTGCCCGGCGTTGGCGGGGTTGTGGATGGTGGCATCGCTTTCAACCCCGGGATGACGCTGGCGTCAGTCTGCGGCGCTGAAAGCTAGCGACTGGGGCTGCTTTCCAAGGATTTCTCCGTATTGACCAAGCTGCGATTATGGCATTTTGGCCCGGATTTCACTACCGGTTCCGGCCTGCGGCCAGGTTCCCGCCAGAGGGTCAAGCACCTTTTCCGACCGTTTCATTTATTGTTGCGATGCACGGTTGCGTTTGCCCCGGTTCGGGCGCATAGTGAAAACCAGAGAGTTGTCCGTCCGCCGCCCGGCAGCCTTGCCAGAGCGGTGTTTTTAACCCCCCTCCAGCCATGGAAAAGGAGTCTCTTTATGAATTTGACGATCAGCGGCCACCACCTTGAAGTTACCCCCGCCTTGCGCGGTTACGTGACCAGCAAACTGGATCGAATTACGCGGCATTTTGACCAGGTGGTGGATGTGAAGGTCCTGTTGACAGTGGATAACATGAAAGAAAAGGAGTTGCGCCAGAGAGCCGAGTGCAATGTGCATGTCAAGGGACGTGACCTGTTCGCCGAAAGTTCGCACGCTGACCTGTATGCGGCGGTTGATGAACTCGCTGACAAGCTGGACCGCCAAGTCGGCCGCTACAAGACCAAAACCCAGGATCACCACCACGTGACTGCCAAGCGGGAGATGTGAGCGACGCCGCAGGCGGCGGCTGGCGGAAAATGCCACCCCGTGCTGCCTCCAGATCCCCCTCCGGAAGGCCGCCTGTGCCCTCAGGCGGCTTTTTTATGGCCCGGATGGCCGCCATGCACACGAAAGTGCATAATTCGGCGACTCTAACCTTGTTATGAACCGTCTTTCGCAAATATTGCCTCCTACCCAGGTGCTGGTCAGTGTCGAGGCCACCAGCAAGAAGCGTGCTTTTGAAGAAGCCGGCCTGCTGTTCGAGAACCTGCATGGCCTGAACCGGGCGCTGATCACCGACAGCCTCTTCGCGCGCGAGCGCCTGGGCTCGACCGGGCTGGGCCATGGCGTGGCGATTCCGCACGGGCGCATCAAGGGCCTGAAAGCCCCGATGGCGGCGGTGTTCCAGCTGCACGCCCCGATCGGCTTCGATGCGCCTGACGAGCAGGCCGTCGGCTTGCTGATTTTCCTGCTGGTGCCCGAAGCGGCCACCCAGAAACACCTTGAGATCCTGTCCGAAATCGCCGAACTGCTCAGCGACAGCGCCCTGCGCGATCGGCTCAAGGCCTGCACCGACGCGACTGCGCTGCACCAGCTGATTGCCTCTTGGCAGTCCAGCCAGGCTGTCAGCCCCTGACCCGCGCGCGTGACCGTGACGCAGATTTTCCCCTCCCCCGCGGCATGAAGCCCACCGTCGTCAGTGCCGACGTCCTGTTTGAGGACCACCGCGCCGCGCTGAAGTGGGAATGGGTGGCCGGGCTGGGCGCCTCGGAGCGGCGCTTCGACGAGGTCGCCGTGCGGGCGGCCCGCTCGGGTGCCGATCTGGTCGGTTACCTCAATTACATCCACCCCTACCGCGTGCAGCTGCTCGGCGAGCGCGAAGTGGCCTACCTGAGCCGGGGCACCCCCGAAGACTGCGCCCGCCGCATTGCGCGCATTGTCACGCTGGAGCCGCCGGTGCTGATCATTGCCGACGGCCAGGTGGCGCCCGACACGCTGCTGTCGATGTGCGAGCGTGCCCAGATACCCATGTTCGCCACCAAGGAATCGGCTGCGTTTGTGATCGACGTGCTGCGGGCCTACCTGTCCAAGCATTTCGCTGACCGCACCTCCATGCACGGCGTGTTCATGGACATCCTTGGCGTCGGGCTGATGATCACCGGCGAGTCCGGCCTGGGCAAAAGCGAGCTGGGCCTGGAACTGATCTCGCGCGGGCACGGCCTGGTGGCCGACGACGCGGTGGACCTGTACCGCATCAACCAGACCACCATCGAAGGGCGTTGCCCGGAACTGCTGCAGAACCTGCTCGAAGTACGCGGCATCGGCCTGCTCGACATCAAGGCAATTTTTGGCGAGACCGCGGTGCGGCGCAAGATGCGGCTCAAGCTCATCGTGCACCTGGTGCGACGCGAAACGCTGGAGCGCGAGTACGAGCGCATCCCTTATGAGCCGCTGACCCAGGACGTGCTGGGCATTCCGGTGCGCAAGGTGATCATCCAGGTGGTGGCCGGGCGCAACATCGCGGTGCTGGTCGAGGCCGCGGTACGCAATGTCATCCTGCAGCTGCGCGGCATCGACACCTACCAGGAGTTTGTCGAACGGCATCGCCAGGCCATGGAGCGGGGCGGTTAGACCGGATTTAGCTATCTATTTGATAGCTGTTGGCGCAATAACCACGGGGGCTGAGCCCAATTTTCATTGAAATGCCAGGTGCGCCAGCGGCGCCGGCGCGGCTCAGCCGTGGTGCGGATGCCGTGGCGACACGGGCCGGTTCGGGCACTTTTCCTTGGTGCAGTTGGCGTACATCGACAGCGAATGGTCGGCAATCGCAAACCCCTTGGCCTTGGCGACCGCGTGCTGGCGCTTTTCGATTTCCGCGTCGTAAAACTCCTCGACCTTGCCGCAATCGAGGCACACCAGGTGGTCATGGTGCTGGCCTTCGTTGATTTCGTAGACGGCCTTGCCGGATTCGAAATTGCTGCGGTTGAGCAGGCCGGCCTGCTCAAACTGGGTCAACACGCGGTACACCGTGGCGAGCCCGATGTCGGACCGGTCTTCCAGCAGCACCCGGAAAACATCTTCCGCCGTCATGTGCCGCTGCTTGCCGGCCTGGAAAATCTCCAGAATCTTCAGGCGCGGCAGGGTGGCTTTCAGTCCGGTGTTCTTGAGTTCGTCGATGTTGCTCATGGGGGAGGCTTCCTGAGGAAAAGGGGCCGCAGTCGGGGCCTGTGCAGGCTCGGCAGTCAGGGGGCGGGGGGCGCGTACGCGGCCGCACCCTGCCGCTACAATGGCCAATCATATCGCTACACCCCCCTACTATGTCAGCCATGCGTGCAAATTACCGTCGCGGCCTCCAAGCCGCTTTCGCCGTCCTGGCCTGCGCCGGACTGGCTGCCTGCGGCAGCAGCAAAGGCATGACCGGGGGCTTGAGCGAAAGCAAAATCAACCCCGTCAACTGGATCACGCCCTACAAGGTCGAGATTGTCCAGGGCAACTTCGTCTCCAAGGAGCAGGTCGAACTGCTCAAGCCCGGCATGACCCGGGACCAGGTGCGCCAGGTGCTGGGCACACCGCTGCTGGCCAGCGTGTTCCATGCGGACCGATGGGACTATGTGTTCACCCTGAAGCGCCAGGGCGTGGAGCCGCAGGCGCTCAGGCTCACGGTGTTTTTCAAGGGTGAGGCCCTCGAGCGGTTCGAGGGCGACACCATGCCCAGCGAGTCGGACTTCGTCGCCAAGCTGGACTCGCGCCGCAAGCTCGGCAAGGTGCCGGTGCTGGAGCTGACCGAAGAGCAGCTCCAGGCCGCCGAAAAGAAACCGGCCGCGACGGCCACCCCCACCCCGCTGACACCTCCCGTGTCCGCGCCGTCGGCCGCCAGCTACCCCCCGCTGGAAAGCCCGGCCCGGTGAGCGCACCGCAGCAGGCCCCTCTGCGCATCGCGGTGGCCGGCGCCAGCGGCCGCATGGGCCAGATGCTGGTCGAGGCGGTGCGCAGCAGCGGCGACTGCCAGCTGAGCGGCGCGCTGGATGTGGCCAGCAGCCCGGGTCTGGGAAACGATGCCACGGCCTTCCTCGGACAGGCCAGCGGTGTCGTGATCACCGCCGACCTGGCCGCCGGTCTGGGCGGCGCCCAGGTGCTGATCGACTTCACCCGGCCGGAAGGCACGATGGCCCACCTGGCCCAGTGCCGCGAACTCGGCGTCAAGCTGGTGATCGGCACGACCGGATTTTCCGACGCGCAAAAAGCCGAGATCGCCGCTGCCGCCAAAGACATCGCCATCATGATGGCGCCCAACATGAGTGTCGGTGTCAACGTGACGCTCAAACTGCTCGAGATGGCCGCCAAGGCCCTGAGCACCGGTTACGACATCGAAATCATCGAGGCCCATCACCGGCACAAGGTGGATGCGCCGTCCGGCACCGCGCTGAAAATGGGCGAGGTGATCGCCAGCGCGCTCGGCCGCGACCTCAAGGACTGCGCGGTGTACGCCCGCGAAGGCGTGACCGGCGAGCGTGACCCCTCGTCCATCGGTTTTGCGACGATTCGCGGCGGCGACATTGTCGGTGACCACACCGTGCTGTTTGCCGGTACCGGCGAACGGATTGAAATCACCCACAAATCCTCCAGCCGCGTCACCTACGCCCAGGGCAGCCTGCGGGCCGCGCGTTTTCTGGCCGACAAACCGGCCGGCCTGTACGACATGTTCGATGTGCTGAACCTGAAATGAGCGCCACGACAAGCGTCGGATCAGCGTCTTTCCCAGCCAGGGCCGCGGAACCGGCTCCGCCGGGCCGCAGGCGCAGCGCCCCCTCGGGGGGCAGCGCAATACGCGAAGCGACAAGCGTGGGGGCCTCATGTTCTCGCTGATCACCCAGGGCGACGCCGTGACCGGCCTGGTGGCGGCGCTGCTGCTGCTGATGTCGGTGGCCAGCTGGGTGGTGATTGTCTGGAAAGCCTGGCTGCTCAAGCGGGCGGTCGGCGATGTGGCGCGTAGCACGGCCGTGTTCTGGCAGTCCGCCTCTGTCGAGGAGGCCGAGCCCAAGGTGGCCGCGTTCGACCGCGAGGCGCTGGTGCTGCCCCTGATCGCCGCCACCCGGCGCCAGGCCGGCGGCACGCTGGCCTCGGCCGGCGACAGGTCCCAGCAGCTGACGCGGCTCCTGCGCGATGCGCTGCATGCGGTGCTGCACAAGCTGCAATACGGCCAGGTCCTGCTGGCCACCGTCGGTTCCACCGCGCCCTTTGTCGGCCTGCTGGGCACCGTCTGGGGCATTTACCACGCGCTGACCGGCATTGCCGCGGCCGGCCAGATCACCATCGACAAGGTCTCCGGCCCGGTCGGCGAGGCGCTGATCATGACCGCCGCCGGCCTGGCCGTGGCGATCCCGGCCGTGCTGGCCTACAACGTCTTCGGCCGCCACATCGGCCGCATCGAGGCTGACCTGGAAGGCTTTGCCTACGATTTACGCGAATTGCTGGCCGCAGCGGGCCCCGGCGGCCAGGCTGCCGAACGCAGCAAAGAGTCGGCGGACGCAGGCGCGAGGGTGTTGTGAGTTTTGGTCGCCTTGAACGCACCCAGGGCGCCCAGCCCATGAGCGAGATCAATGTCACCCCGCTGGTGGACGTGATGCTGGTGCTGGTGGTGATCTTCATCATCACCGCGCCGCTGCTGGCCAGCTCGATCAAGCTGGACCTGCCCAAAAGTGAGGCCGCGCGGCCCAACGAAGCGCCGCAATTTGTCACGCTGGTGGTCGACAAGGCCGGCCAGGCCTTCCTCAATGACCAGCCGGTTTCCGGCGACCAGCTGGGCCAGCGCCTGCGGCAAAGCGCGGCGCTGAACCCCGACACGGAAGTGCAGCTGCGCGCCGACGAGGCTGTGCACTACGGCCGCATCGTCGAGGTCATGGGCATCGCGCAAAAAGCCGGCCTGAACCGCATCGGCTTCGTCGCCAACGTTCCCGCCACCGCAACGCCGGCCCCAGCGACCCGGCCCTGACGGCGCGCCAGCGGGGCCAGCCCGGTCCAGCGCCTAAAATCCCTGCAACCGGCAGCCAGCAGCTGCTTCATTTTTTTCCATTTTCCGTGCGCCATGCAAGACAAATACAACCACCTCGACGTTGAGCGCAGTGCGCAAACCCACTGGATCGCCGCGGATGCCTACCGCGTCACCGAAGACTCGTCCAAAAAGAAGTATTACGCCTGCTCGATGCTGCCTTACCCCAGCGGCAAGTTGCACATGGGCCATGTGCGTAACTACACCATCAACGACATGCTCACGCGTTACCTGCGCATGAAGGGCTACAACGTGCTCATGCCCATGGGCTGGGACGCCTTCGGCCTGCCGGCCGAAAACGCCGCGATGAAAAACGGCGTGCCGCCGGCGCAATGGACCTACGACAACATCGCCTACATGAAAAAGCAGATGCAGGCGATGGGGCTGGCGATCGACTGGAGCCGCGAGGTCGCCACCTGCGACCCGAGTTATTACAAGTGGAACCAGTGGCTGTTCCTGAAGATGCTGGACAAGGGCATTGCCTACCGCAAGACCCAGGTCGTGAACTGGGACCCGGTGGACCAGACCGTGCTCGCCAACGAACAGGTCATTGACGGCAAGGGCTGGCGCACCGGCGCCGTGGTCGAAAAACGCGAGATTCCCGGTTACTACCTGAAGATCACCGACTACGCCGAAGAACTGCTCGAGCATGTGCAGACCAAGCTGCCGGGCTGGCCCGAGCGCGTCAAGCTGATGCAGGAAAACTGGATAGGCAAAAGCGAAGGCGTGCGTTTTGCGTTCACGCACGACATCCGCGGCAGCGATGGTGCGCTGATCGGCGACGGCAAGATGTACGTCTTCACCACGCGCGCCGACACCATCATGGGTGTGACCTTCTGCGCCGTGGCGCCCGAACACCCGCTGGCGATCCACGCGGCGGCGTCAAACCCCCAACTCGCGGCCTTCATCGAGGACTGCAAGTCCGGCGGCACCACCGAAGCCGAACTGGCGACGCAGGAAAAAAAGGGCATGGCCACCGGCCTGTTTGTCACGCACCCATTGACCGGCGACCCGGTCGAGGTCTGGGTCGGCAACTACGTGCTGATGAGTTACGGCGACGGCGCGGTGATGGGGGTGCCCGCGCATGACGAGCGCGACTTCGAGTTCGCGAAGAAATACAAGCTGCCGATCCAGCAGGTTACGGATGTGCCCGGCAAGACCTACAGCACCGCCGCTTGGGCCGACTGGTACGGCGACAAGCAGCAGGGCGTGGCGATCCACTCCGGCAAATACGACGGCCTGGCTTTCAAGGCAGCCGTTGATGCGGTGGCCGCCGACCTGGCCGCCAAGGGGCTGGGCGAGAAAAAGATCACCTGGCGTCTGCGCGACTGGGGCGTGAGCCGCCAGCGTTACTGGGGCACGCCGATTCCCATCATCCACTGCGAGGAACACGGCGCGGTGCCGGTGCCCGAAAAAGATCTGCCGGTGGTGTTGCCGCAGGACTGCGTGCCCGACGGCTCGGGCAACCCGCTGCACAAGCACGAAGGTTTCCACGCCGGCGTGACCTGCCCGGTCTGCGGCAAGCCGGCGCGGCGCGAGACCGACACCATGGACACCTTCGTGGATTCGTCCTGGTATTACATGCGTTACTGCGACCCGAAGAACGAGGACAAAATGGTCGCGGAGGGCGCCAGCTACTGGATGCCCATGGACCAGTACATAGGCGGCATCGAACATGCGATCCTGCACCTGCTGTATGCGCGTTTCTGGACCAAGGTCATGCGCGACATGGGCCTGGTCAAGGTCGACGAACCTTTCACCAAGCTGCTGACCCAGGGCATGGTGCTCAACCACATCTACTCGCGCAAGGGCGACAAGGGCGGCGTCGAATACTTCTGGCCGGCCGATGTGGACGACGTCCATGACGAACAGGGCAAGGTCATTGGCGCCAAGCTCCGGAAGGACGGCTCCATGGTCAGCTACGAAGGCGTGGGCACCATGAGCAAAAGCAAGAACAACGGCGTGGATCCGCAGGATCTGATCGAGAAATACGGCGCCGACACCGCGCGCCTGTACACCATGTTCACCTCCCCGCCGGAAGCCACACTGGAGTGGAACGACGCGGGCGTCGAGGGCTCCTACCGTTTCCTGCGCCGCGTCTGGAACTTCGGCGTCAAGCTCGATGCTATGAATTTGGGAGCTGCTGGCGTCCGTCCCCAAAAGGCCGGAGCCCAATTTGACAAGGAAACGCAAGCGCTGCGGCGCGAGATCCACACGGTGCTCAAGCAGATCGACTACGACTACCAGCGCATGCAGTACAACACCGTGGTGTCGGGCGCCATGAAGCTGCTCAACGCGCTGGAAGATTTCAAGGGCCAGATGTCGGCCGGCGCGGCATTTGCCCTGCGCGATGGCATGGGCATCCTGCTGCGCTGCCTTTACCCCGCAACGCCGCATGTGGCGCACGCGCTGTGGGACGATCTCGGTTTTGCGAAAGACCAGGGTGGCCTGCTTGATGCACCCTGGCCGGAGGTTGATGAATCCGCCCTGGTGCAGGACGAGATCGAGCTGGTGCTGCAGATCAACGGCAAGCTGCGCGGCTCGGTCACCGTGGCTGCCGGCGCCGACAAGGCCGCGATCGAGGCGGCGGCGCTGGCCTCCGACGCGTTTGTCAAGCAGGCCGCCGGCGCCCCGGCCAAAAAAGTCATCGTTGTGCCGGGCCGCCTGGTCAACATCGTCGTCTGAAGGAAGCCACCATGCAACGTCGCGTTTTCCTGTTGTCCGCTGCGGCGGCCTGGGGCCTGAGTGCCTGCGGTTTTGCCTTGCGCAAGGCCCCCAACTATGCGTTCAAGACCATATACAGCGGTGCGGCCGAAACCTCGACGCTGGGCACCGAGCTCAACCGCAACCTGGAAGCCGGCGGAACGGTGAAGGTGATCCGCGACGCCCGCCTGATCGCTCAGGCGGACGTGATTCTCGACGTGTTGCTCGACCAGCGCGAAAAAACCGTGGTGGGCATCAACGCCTCGGGCCAGGTGCGCGAGTTCCAGCTGCGCACGCGGTTCAGGTTCCAGCTGCGCACGCTCAAGGGCAAGTTGCTGATTCCCCCCGCCGAAATTGTGCTGCAGCGCGACATCAGCTTCAACGAGTCCGCGGTGCTGGCCAAGGAAACCGAGGAGGCGCTGCTCTACCGCGACATGCAGAGTGACATCGTCCAGCAGATCCTGCGCCGTCTGGCGGCCGTCAAGGAGATCTGAGGCTGCGGCCCTGTGCTGCAGGCCGGGATAGATGATGAAATCGGGCACGAGCCCAATAAACGCGGGCGCAAACAGCTATTAATTCAGTAGCGCGCACAGCGCCTGCGCGGGCCGGTCTCTTGAAGCTCAGCGCATCAGCGTGCTTTTGCCGAACAGGCTTTCGACCAGTTCCAGCACCACTTCGGCCGTGGCGTTGCGCACATCCAGGGCCGGGTTGAGCTCCATCACGTCCAGCGAGGCCAGGCGGCCGGTGTCGGCGATCATTTCCATGCACAGCTGGGCTTCGCGGTAAGTCGGGCCGCCCTTGACGGCCGTGGCCACACCGGGCGCAATCATGGCATCGAGGAAATCCACGTCGAAACTCACATGCAGGTGGGTCTGCGCATCGACACCGGCCAGCGCCGCCTCCATGGTGTGCCGCATGCCCTGCTCATCGATGTAACGCATGTCGAACACTTCCAGGCCCGACTGCCGGATCAAGTGCTTTTCGCCTTCGTCGACGCTGCGAATGCCGATCTGCCGCACGGCCGAGGCCTGGATCGCCGGGACCACACCGCCGATGCCGGTCAGCTCGGCCGGGCCCTGCCCGCACAACACGGCCACGGGCATGCCGTGGGTGTTGCCGGTGGGGGTCAGGCTGGCGGTATTGAAGTCGGCGTGCGCGTCCAGCCACAGGACACGCAGCGCCTGGCCGGTCTGGCGGCAGCGGCGTGCCACGGCGCTGATGGAGCCGATGGCCAGGCAGTGGTCGCCGCCCAGCAGGAGCGGCAGGTCGCCCTCGCTGAGGGCCGAGAACACGGCCTCATGCACCGAGCGGTTCCAGGCGGCCACTTCGGCCAGGTGGCGGTAACCCCGAACCGGTGCCTGCCACGGGTTGGGCGGGCCGCCCAGGTTGCCGTCGTCCGCCACCTGCAGGCCGCGGCCTTCCAGCGTGGCCTGCAGGCCGGCCACGCGCAGCGCCTCGGGGCCCATCGACGCGCCGCGGGTGCCGGCGCCGATGTCGGTGGGCGCGCCAATCAGGCGAATACGTTGTGTCATGGGACGCAGTATGCCGCCCCCGGGCCGCGTCTGCCAGCGCAGCAGGACTTGATGCAAACCCCCCAGCCGCTAAACTTGGGCCACCATGAACCTGGCACCCGCCCAACTGTCCGACCACCTCAAGCGCGGGCTCAAGAGCCTGTACACCCTGCACGGCGACGAGCCGCTGCTGGTGCAGGAGTTCGCCGACGCGCTGCGCGCAGCCGCGCGGGAGCAGGGATACACCGAACGCACGGTGCACACCGTGGCCGGCGCCCATTTCGACTGGAGCGAGGTGTTGGCCAGCGGCGGCTCGTTGAGCCTGTTTGCCGACAAGCAGATCGTGGAGATCCGCATCCCCAGCGGCAAGCCCGGCAAGGACGGCTCGGTCGCGCTGCAGCAGATTGCCGAACGCGCCCAGGGCGACGACAGCACGCTGACCCTGGTGCTGTTGCCGCGCCTGGACAGCATGACGACCAAGGGCGCCTGGTTTGGCGCGCTGGAAAGTTTTGGCACCACGGTCAAGTTCGACCCGATTGAGCGCCGCAACCTGCCGCAGTGGATCGCGCAGCGCCTGCAGCAGCAGGGCCAGCGGGTGGCGCCAGGCGAGGAGGGGCAGCGCACGCTGCAGTTTTTTGCCGACCGCGTCGAAGGCAACCTGCTGGCCGCCCACCAGGAGATCCAGAAGCTGGGGCTGCTCTATCCCCCCGGCGCGGGGGCGTCGGCGGAACTGGGGTTCGACCAGGTCGAAAACGCCGTGCTCAACGTCGCGCGTTACGACGTGTTCAAGCTGTCCGAAGCGGTGCTCGGCGGCCAGGCCCTGCGCGTCCAGCGCATGCTCGACGGCCTGCAGTCCGAGGGCGAATCCGAGGTGCTGGTGCACTGGGCCCTGAGCGAGGACATTCGCAGCATGAAGCGGGTCAAGGACGCGCTGGGCGCGGGCCGGCCCATGCCGATGGCCCTGCGCGAAAACCGTGTCTGGGGTGTCAAGGAAAAACTGTTCGAACGGTTGTTGCCCCACATGGGCGACACCACGCTGGCCAATTTGCTGCATGCCGCCCACAAAGTCGACGGCATCGTCAAGGGCCTGAAGCAGCCCGACTGGCCGGCCGACGGCTGGCAGGCGCTGCAGCGCCTGGCCGCCATGGTGTGCAGCGCCTGCGCGGCGCCCACAGCCAGCGCCCGCGGCGCACGCCAGACCGGGACGCGGCCCTGAGCCATGCAGCACACCGCCTCCCTCTCCAAAAAGCTCATGCGCATCGGGGCCAGCCTGCTGGTGGTGGCCCTGGTCTCCATCGGGCTGACCCTGTGGGTGACCTGGCAGCTCGAAGGCGGCGCCGCGGCCGTCAACGAAGCCGGGCGCATGCGCATGCAGACCTGGCGTCTGGCCAGCGCCGTGCAGGCCGGCGTGGAACGCGCCGAACTGCAGGCGCTGGTGGCCCGGTTCGACGAAAGCCTGGCCTTGCTGCGCGAGGGCGACCCTTCCCGGCCGCTGTTTGTGCCCTGGGACGACCAGGTGCGCGCGCGTTTCAACGATGTCGAGTCCCTGTGGCGCACCCAGCGGGCGCTGTGGCTGGCCGAGCCAGCGCCGGCGGCGCAGGACCTGCTGAAGGCCGGGGGTGCGTTTGTGGACGCCAGCGACCGGCTGGTGCTGGTGATCGAGCAGCACCTGTCCCGGCTGACCGCCATCCTGAACCTGTTCCAGTTCCTGATGATGGCGCTGGCCATCGGCGGGGCGGTCATCATGCTGTTCACCGGCTACATGTATGTGATCAATCCCCTGGTCCAGCTCCGGCAGGGCTTGCGCAAGCTGGAGTCCGGCGATTTCAGGACACGCATCGAGGTCGATACCGTGGACGAGTTCGGCCAGGTGGCGGCCGGTTTCAACCACATGGCCATCACCCTGCAGTCGCTGTACGAGGGGCTGGAGGCCAAGGTCGAGGCCAAGACGCGGCGCATCGAGGCGCAACGCGCGCGGCTGGAGGCGCTGTACAAGGTCAGCGCCTTTCTGGCCCAGGCCGGCAGCATTGACGAGCTGGCACGCGGCTTTGCCCAGCGCGTGCGCGCCGTGATGAAGGCCGACGCCGCCGCCGTCCGCTGGTCCGATGATGCCAACCAGCGCTATCTGATGCTGGCTTCCGACTGTTTCCCGCAGGAGCTGGTGGAGGAAGAGCGCAGCCTGCTGGCCGGTGCCTGCGCCTGCGGCAACCTGCGGCCGGACGCGCGCACCCGCGTGATTCCCATCCTCAGCCATGACGAAGCGCCGGTGCGCCACTGCGCCAAGGTCGGCTACGAAAGTGTCGTCACGGTGCCGATCCGCCTGCAGCAGCGCCTGCTCGGCGAGTTCAACCTGTTCTTTCGCACGCCCGTCCTGCTGAGTGCCGACGAGATCGAACTGCTGGATGCGCTGGCCAGCCACCTGGCCAGTTCGCTGGAAGGTTTGCGCGCCGACGCCCTGGACCGGGAGGCGGCGGTGGCGGAGGAGCGCGCGTTGCTGGCGCGCAACCTGCATGATTCGATTGCGCAATCCCTGGCCTTTCTCAAGATCCAGGTGCAGCTGCTGCGGACAGCCGTGCAGAAGGAGCAGGCGCCCCAGGTGCAGGGTGCGCTGGACGAGCTGGACGTCGGTCTGCGCGAAAGCATCAGCGATGTCCGGGAGTTGCTGGTGCATTTCCGCACGCGCACCAACACCGACGACATCGAGCAGGCCCTGCAGGAAACCCTGCAGAAGTTCCAGAGCCAGACCGGCCTTCCTGCCCAGTTGCAGGTGCAGGGGCAGGGCCTGCCGCTGCCTTCCGACGTGCAGGTGCAGGTGCTGCATGTGCTCCAGGAAGCCCTGTCCAATATACGCAAACATGCCGGCGCCACGCAGGTCGGCCTCGACGTGCACAAGGGCGCGCGCTGGCGTTTTGTGGTGCGCGACAACGGCGCCGGCTTCGACACCGGCAAGCACCCCGGACCGTCCCATGTCGGCCTGACCATCATGCGCGAGCGGGCCGGGCGCATAGGCGCCGAGGTCGAGATCGTTTCCAGGGCGGGGCAGGGAACCACCGTGACACTGACGCTGCCGCCGCATCCGGAGGTCGGCGGCGGCGTCGCGGCCAAGACCCCGGCCGTCGCAGCCATGACCGCTGGCGCGCACGGCGACTGAGGGAGACACATGACGATGCCCATTGCCCTGCTGGTGGTCGACGACCACACCCTGTTTCGCCGCGGTCTCGTCGCGCTGCTCTCGCAGGACGGACGTTTCCATGTGGCGGGCGAGGCCGGCGACATCGGCGAGGCGTTGCGCTGCGTGGAACGCAGCAAGCCGGACCTGATCCTGCTGGACAACCACCTGCCGGGTGTGCTGGGTGTGGACGGCATCGCGACGCTCAAGGACGCGGCACCCGGCACCCGCATCCTGATGCTGACGGTGAGCGAGAACGAGGACGACCTGTCTGCCGCGCTGCAGGCCGGCGCCGACGGCTACCTGCTGAAAACCGTGGAACTCGATCGCCTGTCGGAGTCCATCATCAAGGTGCTGGACGGGGAGTCGGTGGTCAGCCCGGAAATGATGACCAAGCTGGTGGCTGCCTTCCGGTCCAAGGCCCCGTCGACCGCCAATGGCGCGGTCGCTGCGGTCAATGGCGGCCGCAACGGGGAGCTCCCGGTGCCGGGCCCGCAGGAGGATTCGGCCATCGCGCTGCTGTCGGCGCGCGAGCGCGAGGTGCTGGCGCTGATCGCGTGCGGCGACAGCAACAAGGTGATTGCCCGCAAGCTCGACATCGCGGAGACGACGGTGAAGATTCACGTCCAGCACATCCTGCGCAAGCTGCAGCTCAGTTCGCGGGTGCAAGCGGCTGTATACGCGGCGGGCCGGGAGCTTGGTTGACAAAGATCAAGCCCGGGGCAGCTTGAGCCGGCCCTAGTTCTTCAGAACGATGGCGGCGCAGGCCGCCATCGCTTTTCCGGCCCCATCACCACGTTCCAAAGGAGGATATTCAAGGGGGCGGAAAAGGCCGACAGTCATGCCATGTGTCTGGAGAAACAACATGGCCTCTGAACTGGGCAATTCAAGAAAAGCATGGTCGGTGCTGATTGTCAGCACGCTCGCGTTCACCGTCTGTTTCATGGTCTGGATGATGTTCGGCGTGATCGGCATCCCGATCAGGAAGATGCTCAACCTCAATGCCACCGAGTTCGGCCTGCTCGCGGCCACGCCGGTGCTGACGGGCTCCCTGATCCGCGTCCCGCTGGGCATCTGGACCGACCGCTACGGCGGCCGCATCGTCATGGCGATCCTGATGGCCATCACCGTGCCCGCGATCTGGCTCATGAGTTACGCCACGGCCTACTGGCACTTCCTGGTGATCGGCCTGTTTGTCGGCCTGGCCGGGGGCTCCTTCTCGGTGGGCACGCCCTATGTGGCGCGCTGGTTCCCGAAAAACCGCCAGGGCATGGCGATGGGTGTGTACGGCGCCGGCAACTCGGGTGCCGCCGTCAACAAGTTTGTGGCGCCGGTGTTGCTGGTGGCCTTTGGCTGGGCCATGGTGCCGCAGGTGTATGCGGTCATCATGCTGGCGGCGCTGGTGCTGTTCTGGCTGTTCAGCTACAGCGACCCTTCGCACCTGGTGCCCAGCCACGTCAAGTTCAGCGACCAACTCAAGGCCTTGAAGGACCCGAAAGTCCTCAAGTACTGCCAGTACTACAGCATTGTGTTCGGCGGTTATGTGGCCCTGTCGCTCTGGATGGTGCAGTACTACGTGGGTGAGTTCGGCCTCGACATCCGCGTGGCGGCGCTGCTGGCAGCCTGTTTCTCGCTGCCCGGTGGCGTGCTGCGCGCCTTTGGCGGCGTGTTGTCCGACAAGTACGGCGCGCACAGCGTGACCTGGTGGGTGATGTGGGTGAGCTGGGTCTGCCTGTTCCTGCTGTCCTACCCGCAGACCGACTTCACCATTCTCACGGTCAATGGCCCGGCGACCTTTCACATCGGGCTGAACGTCTACACCTTCACCGCGCTGATGTTCATTCTGGGCATTGCCTGGGCCTTCGGCAAGGCCAGCGTTTTCAAATACATCAGCGACGACTACGGCGCCAACATCGGCGCGATCAGCGGCATTGTCGGGCTGGCCGGCGGCCTGGGCGGTTTTGTGCTGCCCATCATCTTCGGCGGCCTGATGGACCTGACGGGCATCCGCTCCAGCGCCTTCATGTTCATGTACGGCGTGGTCTGGGTCTCGCTGATCTGGATGTACTGGACCGAGGTGCGCCGCACGGAAGTCATGGGCAAGAACGCGTCCGGCGCACAGGCCTGAAACAGACCCCTTTTTTTCGAGGAAGCACCATGAATACCAAAACCAGTTCCAGCGTTGACATCACCGACTGGCGTCCCGAGGACGAGCAGTTCTGGGAAAGCACCGGCAAGCGCATTGCCTACCGCAACCTCTGGATCTCCGTGCCCAGCCTGCTGTGCGGCTTTGCCGTCTGGGGCATGTGGGGCATCATCACCGTCCAGATGCTCAACCTGGGCTTTCCCTTCACCCAGGCCGAACTCTTCACGCTGACGGCGATTGCGGGCCTGGCCGGTGCCACCATGCGCATTCCGGCCTCCTTCCTGATCCGGCTGGCCGGCGGGCGCAACACCATCTTCCTGACGACGTCCATGCTGCTGGCGCCGGCCATCGGCACCGGCATCGTGCTGCAACACCCCGAGTGGCCGCTGTGGTCCTTCCAGCTGATGGCGCTGTGGTCGGGCGTGGGGGGCGGCAACTTCGCCAGTTCGATGTCCAACATCAGCACCTTCTTTCCGAAGCGCTTGCAGGGTACGGCGCTCGGCCTCAATGCGGGTCTGGGCAACTTTGGCGTCACCGCCATGCAGGTGGTCATTCCGCTGGTGATGACCGTCGGCCTCTTCGGCAGCTTCGGTGGCGAATCGATGACGCTGGTCAAGGACAGCGGCTGGATCCTCGGAAAAATCACGGCCGGAACACCCACCTGGATCCAGAACGCCGGCTTCGCCTGGCTGCTGTCGCTGGTGCCGCTGTCGGTCATCTGCTTCTTCGGCATGAACAACCTGACCACCGTCTCGCCCGCCATCGGCGGCACGATCCCGGCCTTCCTCAAAATCATCTGGCTCTACACCCTGTCGTTTGTGCCGGCCGGTGTCGGGCTGTATCTCTACCTGCCCAAACCCACCGGGCTGGGCTTGCTCAACATGTGGATCGCGATGCCGCTGATCGTGGTCAGCACCCTGATGGTGCTGAAGGTGACGGCCTTCGGCCCGATGAAGGAAGCGATCGCCAAGCAGTTTTCCATTTTCAGCAACAAACACACCTGGTCGCTGACCCTGCTCTACATCGTGACCTTCGGTTCCTTCATCGGTTTTTCGATGGCCCTGCCGCTGGCCATCACGGTGATTTTCGGCATCAGCCACGTGCCGGACGCCGCCGGCGTCATGCAGCACACGCTGAAGAACCCGAACGCACCGTCGGCGCTGACCTTTGCCTGGATCGGCCCCTTTGTCGGCGCGCTGATCCGGCCCGTGGGCGGCTGGGTCTCGGACAAGGTCGGCGGCTCCATCGTGACGCAGATCATCTCCGCCGTCATGGTGGTGGCCTCGGTGGCCGTGGGTTACGTCATGCTGCTGGCCTACAAGTCGGCCACGCCCGAGCAGTACTTCCTGATCTTCATGGTGTTGTTCGTCGTGCTGTTTGCCGCCAGCGGCATCGGCAACGGCTCCACCTTCCGCACGATTGGCGTCATTTTCGACCGCCAGCAGGCCGGCCCCGTGCTGGGCTGGACCTCGGCCATTGCCGCCTACGGCGCCTTCATCGCCCCGGTGGTCATCGGTGCGCAGATCAAGGCCGGCACGCCGGAAAACGCCATGTACGGCTTTGCCATCTTCTACGCCCTGTGCCTGGTGCTGAACTGGTGGTTTTATCTGCGCCGCGGCGCCGAGATCAAAAACCCCTGACCCGCCGCTGGGCCCGCTTTTACCGTTTTACCGGAGAATCAAATGAGTCACTTTCTGGATCGACTGAGCCACTTTTCCAACCCCCGGGAATCCTTCTCCGGGGAGCACGGCGTCACCACCGCCGAAGACCGGACCTGGGAAGACGCTTACCGCAACCGCTGGGCGCACGACAAGATCGTGCGCAGCACCCATGGCGTCAACTGCACGGGATCGTGTTCGTGGAAGATCTATGTCAAGGGCGGCATCGTCACCTGGGAAACCCAGCAGACCGATTACCCGCGCACGCGCTGGGACATGCCCAACCACGAGCCGCGCGGCTGCGCGCGCGGGGCCAGCTACAGCTGGTACCTGTACAGCGCCAACCGCGTGAAGTACCCGATGGTGCGGGCGCGCCTGCTCAAGCACTGGCGCGAGGCGCGCTTGACGCTGCCGCCGGTTGAGGCCTGGGCGGCCCTGGTGCAGGACGACGCCAAGCGGCGCGACTACCAGAGCGTGCGCGGGCTCGGCGGTTTTGTGCGTTCCAGCTGGGACGAGGTCAACGAGATCATTGCGGCCTCCAATGTCCACACGATCAAGAAGCACGGCGCCGACCGCATCATCGGTTTCTCGCCGATCCCGGCGATGTCCATGGTCAGCTACGCCTCCGGGTCGCGCTACCTGTCGCTGATCGGCGGCGTGTGCATGAGTTTTTACGACTGGTACTGCGACCTGCCTCCGTCGAGTCCGCAGGTCTGGGGCGAGCAGACCGACGTGCCGGAATCGGCCGACTGGTACAACTCGGGCTTCATCATCGCCTGGGGCTCCAACGTGCCACAGACGCGCACCCCCGATGCGCACTTTTTTACCGAGGTCCGCTACAAGGGCACCAAGACCGTCGCCATCACGCCCGATTATTCCGAGGTCGCCAAGCTTTCCGACCTGTGGCTGCACCCGAAGCAGGGCACCGACGCCGCGGTCGCCATGGCCATGGGCCATGTGATCCTGAAGGACTTCTATTTCGGCGGCAACGGCAAGCCGCGTTCGGCCTATTTCGACGACTATGCGCGCCGCTACACCGACCTGCCCATGCTCGTCATGCTCAAGGAGCACCAGCTGGAAAATGGCGAAACCGTCATGGTGCCGGACCGTTATGTGCGTGCATCCGACTTCAACGGCAAGCTGGGCCAGGCGAACAACCCCGAGTGGAAAACCGTGGCCTTCGACGCGCAGGGCAAGGTCGTGCTGCCGCACGGCGCCATCGGCTTTCGCTGGGGCCCGGATGGCCGTGCCGACGCCGGGCAGTGGAACCTGGAGTCGAAAGAGGCGCGCCAGGGCGACGAGGTCACGCTCAAGCTGTCGGTGATGGAGGGTGATGCGGCCAGCTCCGACAGCGCCAAGGTGGGCTTTCCGTACTTCGGCGGCATCCACCATGACCATTTCCAGAACAACGAGCAGGGCGATGTGCTGGTGCGCACGGTGCCGGTGCAGCGCATTTCGCTCGGCAAGGCCGGCGAGGAGCGCTCGGCCCTGGTCGCGACGGTGTTCGACCTGCAGGTTGCGCAATACGGCATTCCCCGCGGCTTGCCCGGTGAACTGGCCGCCGCCGACTTTGACGACAATACCCCCTACACCCCGGCCTGGCAGGAACAGATCACCGGTGTGCCGCGCGACCAGGTGATCGCCGTCGCACGCCAGTTTGCCGACAATGCCGAAAAGACCGAAGGCCGGTCCATGGTCATCATCGGCGCCGGCATGAACCACTGGTACCACAGTGACATGAACTACCGCAGTGTCATCAACATGCTGATGATGTGCGGCTGCATCGGCAAGAGCGGCGGCGGCTGGGCGCACTACGTGGGCCAGGAAAAACTGCGGCCGCAGACCGGCTGGACGCCGCTGGCCTTCGCGCTCGACTGGATCCGCCCGCCCCGGCAGATGAATTCGACCAGCTTCTTTTATGCGCACACCGACCAGTGGCGCTACGAGAAGCTCGGCGTGGACGAGGTACTGTCGCCGCTGGCCGACAAGAAGCTCTACGGCGGCAGCATGATCGACTACAACGTGCGGGCCGAGCGCATGGGCTGGTTGCCGAGCGCACCGCAATTGCAGACCAACCCCATGCAGGTGGTCAAGGACGCGCAGGCCGCGGGCCTGGACGCGAAGGACTATGTCGTCAAGTCACTCAAGGACGGCTCGCTCAAGATGAGCTGCGAGGACCCGGATCATCCGGACAACTGGCCGCGCAACATGTTTGTCTGGCGTTCCAACATCATCGGGTCGTCGGGCAAGGGCCATGAGTATTTCCTCAAGCACTTGCTGGGCACCAGCAATGGCGTGCAGGGCAAGGACCTGGGGGCCGAAGAAGGCAAGCCCGAGGAAGTGGTCTGGCACGACAAGGCGCCCGAGGGCAAGCTGGACCTGCTGGTCACGCTCGACTTCCGCATGAGCACGACCTGCCTGTACTCCGACATCGTGCTGCCGACCGCGACCTGGTACGAAAAGAACGACCTCAACACCAGCGACATGCACCCCTTCATCCATCCGCTGTCCACCGCGGTGGACCCGGTGTGGCAATCGAAAAGCGACTGGGAAATCTACAAGGGCTTCGCGAAAAAATTCAGCGAGCTGTGCGAAGGCCATCTCGGTGTCGAGAAGGAAATGGTGCTCACCCCGGTGATGCACGACTCGCCGGGCGAGCTGGCCCAGCCTTTTGACGTCAAGGACTGGAAACGTGGCGAGTGCGAACTGGTGCCTGGCAAGACGGCGCCCCAGATGCAGGTGGTCGAGCGCGACTACCCCAACGTCTACAAACGTTTCACGGCCGTCGGCCCCCTGCTCAACAAGGTGGGCAACGGCGGCAAGGGCATTGCCTGGAACACCGAAACTGAAGTGCGGCAGCTCGGCGAACTCAACGGCCTGGTGACCGAACCCGGCGTGACCCAGGGCATGCCGCGCATCAACAGCGACATCGACGCCTGCGAAATGGTGCTGCAACTCGCACCCGAAACCAACGGCCACGTGGCGGTCAAGGCCTGGGCGGCGCTCGGCAAGCAGACCGGCCGTGAGCACACCCATCTGGCGCTGCACCGCGAGGACGAGAAGATCCGCTTCCGTGACATCCAGGCGCAACCGCGCAAGATCATCAGCTCGCCGACCTGGAGCGGCATCGAGTCGGAAACCGTGTCGTACAACGCCGGCTACACCAATGTGCATGAACTGATCCCATGGCGCACCCTCACCGGCCGCCAGCAGTTCTACCAGGACCACCCGTGGATGCTGGCTTTCGGCGAGGGCCTGGCCAGCTACCGGCCGCCGGTGAACCTGAAGGCCACCGCCGGGGTGCACGGCATCCGTTCGAACGGCAATGCCGAAATCCTGCTGAACTTCATCACCCCGCACCAGAAGTGGGGCATCCACTCGACCTACACCGACAACCTGTTGATGCTCACGCTGAGCCGGGGCGGGCCCATCATCTGGCTCAGCGAAGACGATGCCAAGCGCATCGGCGTGGAAGACAACGACTGGATCGAGGCCTACAACGTCAACGGCGCGATTTCCGCGCGGGCGGTCGTCAGCCAGCGCGTCAAGCCCGGCATGGTGATGATGTACCACGCGCAGGAAAAAATCGTCAACACCCCGGGTTCGGAGATCACCGGCCAGCGCGGCGGCATCCACAACTCGGTGACACGCATCGTGCTCAAGCCGACCCACATGATTGGCGGCTACGCGCAGCTCTCCTGGGGCTTCAACTACTACGGAACCATCGGCACGAACCGCGACGAATTCGTCGTGGTGCGCAAGATGGACAAGGTGGACTGGCTGGACACGCCGCTTGGCGACGAGCGGGCATTCGCCGTACAACAACTGGGAGAAGCAGCATGAAGGTACGCGCACAAATCGGCATGGTGCTGAACCTGGACAAGTGCATCGGCTGCCACACCTGTTCGGTCACCTGCAAAAACGTCTGGACCAGTCGGCCCGGCATGGAATATGCCTGGTTCAACAACGTCGAAACCAAGCCCGGCATCGGTTATCCCAAGGAGTGGGAAAACCAGGACAAGTGGAACGGCGGCTGGGTACGCAAGGCCGACGGCTCCATCGAGCCGCGCCAGGGCGGCAAGTGGAAGCTGCTGATGCGCATCTTCTCCAACCCGAACATGCCGCAGATCGATGACTATTACGAGCCCTTCACCTTCGACTACGACCATCTGCACTCGGCGCCGGAAATGCAGGCCACGCCGACGGCACGGCCACGCAGCCTGATCACCGGCAAGCGCATGGAGAAGATCGAATGGGGCCCGAACTGGGAAGAGATCCTCGGCGGCGAGTTTTCCAAGCGCAGCAAGGACGCCAACCTGGCGAATTTCGACCAGGTCCAGAAAGACATGGTGGGCCAGTTCGAAAACACCTTCATGATGTATTTGCCGCGTCTGTGCGAGCACTGCCTGAACCCGGCCTGCGTCGCGTCCTGCCCGTCGGGCTCGATCTACAAGCGCGAGGAAGACGGCATTGTGCTGATTGACCAGGACAAATGCCGCGGCTGGCGCATGTGTGTCTCGGGCTGCCCGTACAAAAAGATCTATTACAACTGGAAAAGCGGCAAGGCCGAAAAGTGCACCTTCTGCTACCCGCGCATTGAAGCCGGCCAGCCGACCGTCTGCAGCGAAACCTGCGTGGGCCGCATCCGTTACCTCGGTGTGGTGCTGTATGACGCCGACCGCATCCAGGAAGCGGCCAGCGTGGAAGACGACAAGGACCTGTACCAGGCCCAGCTCGACATCTTCCTCGACCCGAACGATCCGAAAGTGATTGAGCAGGCGCGCAAGGACGGCATCCCCGAAGCCTGGCTGGAAGGCGCCCGCCGCAGCCCGGTTTACAAGATGGCTGTGGAGTGGAAGGTGGCGCTGCCGCTGCATCCCGAGTACCGCACGCTGCCCATGGTCTGGTACGTGCCGCCGCTGTCGCCCATCACCTCGGCGGCCAACGCCGGCCAGATTGGCATCAACGGCGAGCTGCCCGACATTGCGCAGATGCGCATTCCGGTGCAGTACCTGGCCAACCTGCTGACTGCCGGCGACACGGCCCCGGTGATCCGTTCACTGCAGCGCATGCTGGCGATGCGGTCCTACCAGCGCAGCAAACATGTGGACCAGGTGCAGAACCTGGCGGTGCTGGAACAGGCCGGGCTGACCGTGGCCGAGGTCGAGGAGATGTACCACATCATGGCGATTGCCAACTACGAAGACCGCTTCGTGATTCCGAGCACCCACCGCGAATACGCCGAAAACGCGTTCGACATGCGCGGCGGCTGCGGCTTCACCTTCGGCAATGGGTGCTCCGACGGCGCCAGCGACGGCAGCCTGTTCGGTGGCAACAAGAAACGTACTATTCCCATCAAGGTGGAGGTCTGAACCATGGCACTTTTCAACAACACCCCCCCTGTGGCTTCGAAGAGCCTGCGCGTGCTGGCCCGGCTGCTTGCTTATCCCGACGCCGAGCTGCGCAGCCATCTGGGCGCGCTGCGCGAGGCGCTGCACGAAGAGCGTGCGCTGGAGCCGCTGCGGCTGGCCGAGCTGGATGGCCTGATCGAGGCGCTCGCGCTTGCGCCGGCGCTGGAAACCGAAGCGGCTTATGTCGAGTTGTTCGACCGGGGCCGCGCCACCTCGCTGCACCTGTTCGAACATGTGCACGGCGACTCGCGCGATCGCGGGCCGGCCATGATCGACCTGGCGCAGACCTACGAGAAGGCCGGCATGTACCTGGCCGAAGGCGAGATGCCGGATTTCCTGCCGGTGGTGCTCGAATTCACCTCGACCCAGCCACCACGCGAGGCGCGCGAGTTTCTGGCCGAGATGGCGCATATCTTCAATGCGATTTTCGCGGCGCTGCAGCAGCGCGAAAGCGCCTACGCCTGCGTGCTGGGGGCCTTGCTGGAGCTCGCCGGGGAGAAGGCCCAGCCGGTGCAGATCGCGGCGGAAGAAGCTATCGACGCGGTCTGGGAAGAGCCGGTCGTCTTTGATGGCTGCTCGTCCAAAGGCCAGGCCAGGCCGGACCAGCCGCAACCGATCCACATCGTGCCGCACGTGCGCAAGGCACAGCCCACCCAAGGAGTACAAGCATGAGCCCCGGACTGCACGGATTTCTTTTTGGTGTCTACCCCTACATCTGCCTGACCGTGTTCCTGCTCGGCAGCCTGATCCGCTTCGATCGCGACCAGTACACCTGGAAAAGCGACTCCTCGCAGCTGCTGCGCACCGGCCTGCTGCGCTGGGGCAGCAACCTGTTCCACGTGGGCATCCTGTTCCTGTTCTTCGGTCACCTGGTCGGCCTGCTGACACCTCACGCGTTGTATGGTTTCTTCATGGACGCCGCGACCAAGCAGCGCATGGCGATCTACGCGGGCGGCGTTGCCGGCGTCATCTGTTTCATCGGCCTGTCGATGCTGATCTACCGCCGCATGTTTGACCCGCGCATCCGCTACACCAGCCACAAGACCGATCTCGCGATCCTGCTGATCCTGTGGACGCAACTGGTGGTGGGTCTGATCACCCTGCCGTATTCGTGGGGACATGCCGATGGCAGCGTGATGCTGATCCTGGCCGAATGGGCGCAGCGCATTCTGACCCTGCGCGAGGTGGACTCTGCAGCGCTGGCCGTCCTGCCCTGGCCCTACCTTTTCCACATCGTGTTCGGGATGACCATCTTCCTGCTGTTCCCGTTCAGCCGCCTGGTGCATGTATGGAGCGGCTTCGGGTCGGTCACTTACCTGTTCCGGCCCTACCAGGTGGTGCGCAGCCGCCGCCTGGGCGTCCCCGGGGCCAAGTCGCCCGGCAGCCGCTAAACCGTTACGCACTGCAAGAAACGAAACGAGGTTCCCTCCATGACGACACAGACGCTTTCTTCACCCGCCGCCGCCCAGGGCTGTGGCAGCGGTTCCTGCCAGTGTGCGGCTACCGCAGCCCAGCCCGCCGTGCCGGAGGCCTTCATCAATGGCATCGCCCTGCATGCACCCGGGCAGCGTCCGGACACGGCCACGCTGCGCGAACTGGCCTACACCGAACTGCTGCGCCAGCAGGCGGTGTCGCAAGGCCTGCTGCCGCGCCACACCGGTTTGACCACCCCGGAGCTGGGCCAGGCCGAACGCGAAATCATTGAGGCCATGGTGGACCGGCAGGTGGTCAGCCCCCAGCCGAGCGACGCCGAAGGCCGGCGTTATTACGAGGCCCACAAGGCGCAGTTTCTGGTCGGCCAGGCGTTGCACGTGCGGCACATCCTGTTTGCCGTCACGCCCGGTGTCAACGTCCAGGCCCTCACCGTGCATGCCGAACGCGCCTTGCTGGAGCTGTCGCACAAGGGGGTGTCCCCGGCGCGTTTTGCCCAGTTGGCCGCCGAACTGTCCAACTGCCCGAGCAGCGCCCAGGGCGGCGACCTCGGCTGGATCACGCCGGACGACTGCGCGCCCGAACTGGCGACGGAGCTGTTTCACCTGCAGCATGCGCAAACCGGCACCGGTGTGCATCCGCGCCTGTTCCACACGCGTTTCGGTTTTCACATCATCGACGTGCTGGAGCGCCGCAGCGGCACCCAGCCCGCCTATGAGGAGGTGCGCGAGCGCATTGCCGCCCTGTTGACCATGCAGTCGCGCGCCCGGGCCCTGCACCAGTACATGAGCTTGCTGGTGGGGGAGGCAGAGGTCGAAGGTATTGCCCTGGAAGGGGCTGATTCGCCGCTGGTCCAATGACTGAAGACGTCGCAAGCGCGGACGAGTTGCTGCTTCGCTTGCGGCGTTTTCACTCCGACTATTTCCCGCTGCACCAGCAGCGCTTCCAGGACCTGGTGGCGCAGGGTCAGCACCCCAAGACCCTGTTCATCGGCTGCTCGGATTCGCGGGTGGTGCCCTACCTGCTGACCGGTGCCGGCCCGGGCGAACTCTTCATCGTGCGCAATGTCGGGGCGTTTGTGCCCCCTTACGACGGCTCGCATGGCTTGCACGGCACAATGGCGGCGATCGAGTTCGCGGTGCTCAGCCTGCATGTCGAGCGCATCATCGTCTGCGGCCACAGCCACTGCGGCGCCATCCGGGCCGCCTATGAAGGTGTGCCCGAGGAAGCCGTGGCCCTGCAGGCCTGGCTCAAGCTGGCCACCGAGGCCTTGCTGCCGGTCCAGGCCAGCCCCGAGGCCCTGCGCCGCACCGAGCAGCGTGTCGTGGTGCTGCAGCTCGAGCGCCTGATGGCCTACCCCATGGTGCGGCGCGAAGTCGAGAAGGGCACCTTGACGCTGCATGGCTGGCATTACGTGATTGAGGACGGTGAAATCCACATCTTTGATGTACGGCAAGGAAGTTTTGTGCCCGCTGCGATAGCCTCCAACAGTGGCACTGGCCCGTATCAACCTTATGTGGAGCACGATGGACAAATCATTAGCGACTGACCTGGCCGTCAAGGCAAGCGTCGATTCGGCGGCGGCCGCCGCGATACTGCAGACACTTGCCCACGATTCGGGCTTGCGGCCCTGGCGGCTGGGCGGCAGGGAGCTGGTTCCGGTGGTGCAGGGCGGCATGGGTGTGTGTGTGTCGGCCGGTGGCCTGGCCGGCGCGGTGGCCCGGCTGGGCGGGGTCGGCACGGTGTCTTCCGTGGACTTGCGGCGCCTGCATCCGGACCTGATGGCCAAAACGGGCCACCTGGACAAGGAACCCGATGCGAAAGCGCTGATCAATGCGGCCAATCTCGAGGCGCTGGACCGCGAAATCCGCCGCGCGCGCGAGCTGGCACAAGGCCGCGGCCTGATTGCCGTGAACATCATGAAGGCGCTCGGCGCCTACGAGGACTACGTACGCCAGGCGCTGGCCAGCGGAGCTGATGCCCTGGTGGTCGGCGCCGGCTTGCCGCTGGACTTGCCGGAGCTGGCGCGTGACTACCCCCAGGTCGCGCTGATCCCCATCCTGTCGGATGCGCGGGGCGCGCAATTGCTGGTGCGCAAGTGGCAGAAAAAGGGCCGTCTGCCCGACGCCATCGTGATCGAGCACCCGGGCCTGGCCGGCGGTCATCTGGGCGCGGCGAAGGTCGCGGACCTGCATGATCCGCGCTTCGATTTCGAGGTGGTCATCCCGCAGGTGCTGGAATTCTTCAAGACAGCGGGCATCGAGCGCGAGATTCCGCTGATTGCCGCCGGCGGCATCAATTGCCGGGACGACATCCAGCGCCTGCAGGCCCTGGGCGCTTCGGCGGTGCAGCTCGGAACGGCGTTTGCCGTGACTCAGGAATGTGATGCCGATCCCGCCTTCAAGAAGGTGCTGGCCGAAGCCAAGCCGGAAGACATGGTGGAGTTCATCAGTGTGGCCGGCCTGCCGGCGCGCGCGGTGCGCACGCCCTGGCTGGACAAATACATCCGGCTCGAGCCCAAACTCCAGGCGGCGGCCCATGTCAAGGCCAAATGCAACATGTCGTTTGACTGCCTGGCCCACTGCGGCCTGCGCGATGGCGTGGCCACCATGGGCCAGTTCTGCATCGACCAGCAGCTCGGCCATGCGTTTGACGGCAACACGCGCAAAGGCCTTTTCTTCCGTGGTGCTGCCCGCCTGCCGTTTGGCGACCAGATCCGTTCGGTGCAAGAATTGATGCAATGGCTGCTCGGCGGAATCCGGCCAGCAGCGTCCCTCGCAGGAGCACAAGCATGAAACGCGATCAATTCGGCCGGCCCCAGGACCTGACAGCCACCCAGCCCATCAGCCAGGACGTGCTGAAGGAAAAATACCTCAAACCCGGCGAGTCGGGTGTGGAAGACCTGTACCGGCGCGTGGCGCGGGCCCTGGCCTCGGTCGAACCCGAAGCGGAGCGCGCCAAACACGAGGCCCTGTTCCTCGAGAACCTGCACGCTGGCGCCATCGGCGCCGGCCGCATCATGAGCGCGGCCGGCACGGCCATCCAGGCCACCCTGATCAACTGCTTTGTGCAGCCCGTGGGCGACTGCATCCAGGGCGTCGATGACGGCGGCTACCCCGGCATTTACGAGGCCTTGCGCGAAGCCGCCGAAACCATGCGGCGTGGCGGCGGCGTGGGTTACGATTTTTCACGCATCCGGCCGCGTGGCGCCGAGGTCAAGGCCACGGCCTCCATGGCCTCGGGTCCGTGCAGCTACATCAATGTGTTTGACCAGTCCTGCTCCACCGTGGAAAGCGCGGGTTCACGGCGCGGCGCGCAAATGGGCGTGCTGCGTATCGACCACCCCGACGTGCACGAGTTCATCACCGCCAAGCGCACGCCCGGACGCTGGAACAACTTCAATGTCTCGGTCGGCATGCCGGACGCGTTCATGCACGCCCTGGCCGACGACCAGCCCTGGGAGCTGGTGCACAAGGCCAAACCCGGTGCGCCGCTGATCGCGCAGGGTGCGTTCCAGCGTGCCGACGGCCTCTGGGTTTACCAGACGGTGGCGGCGCGCGAGTTGTGGGACACCGTGATGCATTCGGCCTACGACTTCGCCGAGCCCGGCATCCTGTTCCTGGACCACATCAACCAGGACAACAACCTGCGTTATTGCGAGGAAATTGCGGCGACCAATCCCTGCGGCGAGCAACCGCTGCCGCCTTATGGCTGCTGCGACCTCGGGCCCATCATCCTCACGCGTTTTGTGCGCCAGCCCTTCGGCTTCAATGGCGCGCCCGACTTTGATTTTGAGGCTTTCGCCAAGTCGGTGACCACCCAGGTGCGGGCGCTCGACAACGTGCTGGACCTGACTTTCTGGCCGCTGCCGCAGCAGCAGGCCGAGTCGGCGGCCAAGCGCCGCATCGGCGTCGGTTTCACCGGCCTGGGCAATGCGCTGGCGATGCTGTGCCTGCGTTACGACGCGCCCGAGGGCCGCGAGATGGCGGCGCGTATTGCCGTCGCCATGCGCGACGCCGCCTACGCCGCCTCGGTCGCGCTGGCGAAAGAAAAAGGCGCGTTTCCGAAGTTTGACGCCAACGGCTATCTTGCCGCAGGCACCTTTGCCAGCCGCCTGCCGGCCGCCCTGCAACAGGCCATTCGCGCCAACGGCATCCGCAACAGCCACCTGCTGTCGATTGCGCCGACCGGCACGGTCAGCCTGGCGTTTGCCGACAACGCGTCGAACGGCATCGAGCCGCCGTTTTCGTGGATGTACCGGCGCAAGAAACGCGAGTCTGACGGCAGCACCACCGAATACGCGGTGGAAGACCATGCCTGGCGCCTGTACCGCGAACTCGGCGGCAATGTGGACAAGCTGCCCGGCTACTTTGTCTCGGCGCTCGAGATGTCGGCGGACAGCCACATTGGCATGATGGAAGCGGTGCAGCCCTTTGTGGACACGGCGATCTCCAAAACCGTCAACGTGCCGGCCGACTACGCCTACGAGGATTTCAAGAGCCTGTACCAGCAGGCCTGGCGCGCCAGGCTCAAGGGCCTGGCCACCTACCGGCCCAATGCGATTCTGGGCTCGGTGCTGGAAACCCATGCGCCCGCCGCCGCGGTGGCCGCAGCGGTGCCCCTGGACCCGATGCGCACGGTGATCGAAAGCCGTCCCAAGGGCGCCCTGTCGGCGGTGGCCGAAAAGGTCGACTACTGGACGCAGGAAGGGCACAAGACGCTCTACATCGTGGTGTCTTTCCTGCCGGTGCCCTCGGCCAGCGGCGAGGGCACGGTCGAACGTGCCATCGAATTTTTCATGCCAGTAGGCCAAAGCGGCGAGTCGCAGCAGTGGATCACCTCCAGCATGCGCATGCTGTCGCTGGCCGCGCGCGGCGGCTTCCTCGAGCGTGCGCTCAGCGACATGCGCAAGGTCGCCTGGGACCGGGGCCCGGTGCGGCTGGGCACCTATGAGAAGGCCGACGGCACACGCGTGCCGCTGTGGCACGACTCGGAAGTCGCGGCCATTGCCTATGCGGTGCAGAACATCATTGCGCGCCGCGCCCAGCAGGGCGTTGCCAGCGTCGCAGCCGTGGTGGAGCCCCAGGTCGACATGGCGCTCGCGCCGCCGGTGATGGCGGGCAAGAAGTGCGGCGAATGTGGCGCCCACGCGGTGATCCGCAAGGACGGTTGCGACTATTGCACCCAGTGCGGCCACCTGGGCGTTTGCGGATGACTGAGCGCCCGGTCATCGCCTTGCGGGTGAGGCCGGGCAAACCCACGGCCAGCGAACGGGCCAGGGTGGACCGCCGCTGGCGCGCCAGCCATCTGCTGCTGGCGCCGCACCGGCTGGGTTTTTTCCTGGCCATGGTGGTGCTGGTGGCCGCAGGCGGCTGGTGGGCGTTGGTACAGCTGGACCGCCTCAGTCCCGTGTTGAGCCTGCCTTATGCGCTGTCGCCCTCGCTGGCCCATGGCGCGGTCATGACCTTTGGCTTCATTCCGCTGTTTTTTGCGGGTTTTCTGTTCACCGCCGGGCCCAAATGGCTGGGCGTGCAGCCGTTGGCGCCCCGGCAGCTTCGGGTGCCACTGCTGCTGCAGGCCACCGGCTGGCTGCTGTGCCTGGCCGGCGCGCACCTGCATGGCCTGACGGCCTTGGCCGGGCTGGTGCTGGCCTGCGCAGGTCTGGCGTGGGTGACGGCCCTGTTCTGGGGGCTGATCCGGCGCAGCCGGGCCGACGACCAGGTACATGCGCGCACGGTGGGTGCGGCCTGCATCGTGGGCTGCCTGAGCCTGGCCGGCCTGGCGCTCGGTCTGCTGCTGGGCGAGCCCGACGTGGCGCGCGCCTGCATCCTCACCGGCTTGTGGGGGTTTGTGGTGGTGGTCTACGTCTCGGTGGCGCATCGCATGATTCCGTTTTTCACCGCCAATGCCCTGCCGCGCATTGACGCCTGGCGCCCGTTCTGGGTGTTGTGGCTGATGCTGGCCGTCGCCGCGACCGAGGTCGTGGCCGTGTGGGTCGAGCTGGACGGCCCGCTGCAAGGCACGGCGGGCATGCTCTGGCGGGTGGTGCGCGGGGCCTTCGAGCTGGCCGCGGGCGGCGTGCTGCTCTGGCTCGCTGTCGCCTGGGGGCTGCTGCAAAGCCTCAAGAACCGTCTGCTGGCCATGCTGCACATCGGGTTTTTCTGGCTCGGCCTGGCGCTGGTGCTCGGGGGCCTGTCGCAGTGGCTGGGCCTGGCGCAGGACGCGCCGGTGCTGGCCCTCGGCTCGCTGCATGCGCTGACCATGGGTTGCCTGGCGTCGCTGATGCTGGCCATGGTCACGCGGGTGTCCTGTGGCCACAGCGGCCGCGCGCTGGTGGCCGACAACCTGGTCTGGACGCTGTTCTGGCTGCTGCAGGCCGCGACGCTGCTGCGCATTGCCGCTGCCGCGCAAACGGCCCGCGCGGGCTGGCTGCTGCTGGCGGCCGCCCTGTTGTGGGCCGGCGTCATGGGAGTGTGGGGTGTGCGGCTGGGCAACTGGTATGGCCGCCTGCGTGCCGACGCACGGCCGGGTTGAGGCGCTTAATGATGAAGCTGCTTGCCGTCCCGGCCCCGTTGCCCTTGTCCACCGCGCCAGACCACGATCCGGCCAGCCTGGCGGCGACGCTGATGCAGTCGCGCCAGACCATTTTGCCCAAACGCCTGCTGGCACCCGGTCCCGATGCGAAGCAGCTCGGCATGATCCTGAACGCGGCGGCCACGGCGCCCGACCACGGGCAGCTGCAACCCTGGCGCCTGGTGCTCGTGCCGCAGGCGGCGCGCGCGCGGCTGGCCGAGGTATTCGGTGCGGCGCTGATGGCGCGTGACGCCCAGGCTACTGCGGAGCAGCTGGCGCAGGCGCGCGAAAAAGCGCACCGTGCCCCCTTGCTGATGCTGGTGGTTGTCGATGGCCAGTGCGGCGATGCGGAGATCGACCTGGCCGAACGCACCGTGTCTGCCGGCTGCGCGATCCAGAACATGCTGCTCATGGCCACCGCATTGGGGTATGGTTCGGCATTGACCAGTGGCAAGGCGCTGAAGTCCGACGGGCTGCGCACCCTGTTTGGCCTGGCGGCCAGCGAACAGGCGCTGTGTTTTGTCAGCATCGGCACGGCCCAGTCGCGCAAGCCCGCGCGCCTGCGCCCTGTGCCGCCGGATTTTGTAAGCAGCCTTTCTGCCGACGGGGACGCGCCGGGGCGCGAACCGGCGGATTTTTTTTATTCCCTGTGACTGGATGGATTCATGGACATTCTGAGTTTTGATGACCTGCTGCAGGCGGCCCGGGCCCAGCCCGAGCCGCAGCGCCTGCTGTTTGTGTTCACCGGTGTGGAGCTGCCCGAGGACAGCACACCGGTGCAGCGCGAGCGTTTTGAAGCCGGCCAGGGCGGTGCGCTGGTGCCGCTGATGTGTGTGGACAAACGGCCGGAGGAACTGAGCTCGTTTGCCGCGCTGGTGCAGGAGTCCAGCCAGTTCGGCCACAACTGGGGCCTGGTGTTTGCGGCCGCCCTGTCGGGCTCGGTGAACCGCGCGCCCACCACCGAAGATGCCGAGGAGCCGCTGCAGCGCATGGTCGAGTCCATCAAGCAGGGCCAGATTGGCGCTTTCATCCCGTTTGACCCGCAGGGCCAACCGGTGCAGTTCGGCTGACATGGGCACCGTGCGCCGCAGTGCGCGGACGCAGGCCTTGCCCGGCGTTTATGCGCCCGGGGCGGGTTTTGAAGCGCCTTTCGAGATGCTGGGCGCCTGCCACGAGCGGGTCGAGCGCATGCTGGCCTTGCAGGCCCGCCTGCAGCAGCACCTGCTGGCGCACGGCTGCGACGATGCCGCGCGGCAGGCCGCGCGTGACGTGATGCGCTACTTCGACCTCGCCGCACCGCTGCACCACCAGGACGAGGAACTGCACGTGTTCCCGCCGCTGCTGGCAGGGCCGGACGCCGGCCTGCGCACCTTGGTGCAGCGCCTGCTGCAGGACCACCGCGACATGGAAGCCGCCTGGCCGATGGCGCGCAGCGTGCTGCAGGCCGTTGCCGACAGCCCGGCTGCGGACTGGACGCCGCTGGACCGCGACCGGACCGCTGCGCTGAACCGGTTCGCCGCGCTGTATGTGCGCCACCTGGCAGACGAGGACCAGCTGGCCTACCCTGCGGCGCAGGCCACGCTGACGGGTGACGCCCTGCAGGCCATGAGCCAGGACATGATGCAGCGCCGCGGCGTGCCCGCCCGGAAGTGACGGCTGTGCTCCCCGGCGCATGAATACGGGCAAAATAGGGCCATGAACGCGCCCGATCTTTCCAACACGCTGGCCCGAACCGGCCACGCCGATCCCGAACTGGCAGGCCTGATGGCGGTCATGGGTGCCAAGGCAAAATCGGCCTCGGCCCAGACAGCAAGGGTGCCTGCAGCTATCAAAAACAGAGCACTCCTGACGCTGGCCGGCTTGCTGCGCCAGAACATCGCGCCCTTGCAGGCGGCCAACCAGCGCGACCTCGAACGGGCGGCCGCGGCCGGCCTGGCCGGTCCCATGCTGGACCGCCTCAAGCTGGGAGCCAAGGACATTGCCACGGTGGCCGCGGGGTGTGAGCAGCTCGCCGCCATGCCGGACGTGATCGGCGAGATCATCGGCATGAAGCAGCAGCCCAGCGGCATCCGCGTCGGCCAGATGCGGGTGCCCATCGGCGTGTTCGGCATGATTTACGAAAGCCGGCCCAACGTCACGATCGAAGCCGCGTCGCTGGCCATCAAGAGCGGCAACGCCTGCATCCTGCGCGGCGGCTCCGAGGCGATCGAGTCGAACAAGGCGCTGGCGGCCCTGGTGCACCAGGCCTTGCTGGATGCCGGCCTGCCGGCAGAGGCCGTGCAGCTGGTCCCGACCATCGACCGTGCGGCGGTCGGCCTCCTGATCACCATGCCGCAGTATGTGGACGTGATCATTCCGCGCGGCGGCAAGGGCCTGATCGAGCGCATCAGCCGCGACGCGAAAGTGCCGGTCATCAAACACCTGGACGGCAACTGCCATGTCTATGTGGACGACCCCTGCGACATGGCCATGGCCGTGGCTGTGGCCGACAACGCCAAGACCAGCAAATACAGCCCCTGCAACGCCAGCGAAGGACTGCTGGTGGCGCGCGGCGTGGCGGCAGACTTCTTGCCGAAAATCGGCGCCATCTACGCCGCCAAAGGGGTGGAGATGCGCTGCGACGCCGAAGCCCGGGCGATGCTTGCAGGCGTGCCGCAAGCCGTGGTCCAGCCCGCCAGCGAGCAGGACTGGTACGAGGAATACCTGGCGCCGGTCATCAGCATCAAGGTGGTGGCCGGGGTGGACGAGGCGATTGCCCACATCAACCAGTACTCCAGCCACCACACCGATGCCATCCTCACGCGCGACCACATGCATGCCCAGCAGTTCTTGCGCGAGGTCGATTCGGCCAGCGTCATGGTGAATGCGAGCACCCGCTTCGCTGATGGCTTCGAGTTCGGCCTGGGTGCCGAAATCGGCATCTCCACCGACAAATTCCATGCCCGCGGCCCGGTCGGCATCGAGGGCCTGACCTCGCTGAAATACGTGGTGCTGGGCAACGGGGAAGTGCGGCTGTGAGAGGCGCTTTTCCAGGTTTTTCAGGCTTTGCCGGTCGCACCAGGCTGGCCGCCTTTGTCATGGCGCTTCTCGCCTCACCGATGGCGCGCCAGGCCGGTTCAGCCCGGCAACCGCCAGGGCGCTGCTTCACCGGCGGCTCGAGGGCGCAAAATAATAGCTAGCAGCGCGGCGGGGTCCGCCGGTCGCCCCTTGGGGGGAAACGACCCGGCGCCTCGCCTTGAATGCGGTGTGATCGCCTCCACCTCCTAAAACTCGTTACCAATACTTATAAAAGAAGGCTGCATGGTTCCGCATCTCATCACTGCCCTGAACGGCCCGATCAACGAACTCGAGCAGCGCATCCTGGACACCACACCGGCGATCGAGCGCTGGTTCCGCCTCGAGTGGATGGAGCATACGCCGCCGTTTTACAGCTCGGTCGATGTGCGCAACGCCGGTTTCAAGCTGGCGCCGGTGGACACCAACCTGTATCCCGGCGGCTGGAACAACCTGACGCCGGAAATGCTGCCGCTGGCGGTCCAGGCGGCGATGGCGGCGATCGAGAAGATCTGTCCCGAGGCGCGCAACCTGCTGGTCATTCCTGAAAACCACACGCGCAACACCTTCTACCTGGCCAACATCCTGCAGCTCAAGCGGATTTTTCACCAGGCCGGGCTCAACGTGCGTTTTGGCTCGCTGAGCCCGGAAATCACCGAGCCAACCACGCTGACCCTGCCCACCGGCGAGCAGATCACGCTGGAGCCGCTGGTGCGCACCGACCGGCGCCTGGGGCTGAAAAATTTCGACCCCTGCACCATCCTGCTCAACAACGACCTGTCGGCCGGCATTCCCGGCATGCTGGAAGACCTCAACGAGCAGTATTTGCTGCCGCCGCTGCATGCGGGCTGGTCGGTGCGGCGCAAGTCGCGCCATTTCCAGGCCTATGAAGAGGTGTCCAAGCGTTTCGGCAAGCTGCTGGGCGTGGACCCCTGGCTGATCAACCCGATGTTTGCCAAGTGCGGCGAGGTCAACATCGCCGAAGGCACGGGCATGGACTGCCTGACCACCAACGTCGACGCGCTGCTGACCAAGATCAAGCGCAAGTACAAGGAATACGGCATCAACGAAAAGCCGTTTGTCATCGTCAAGGCCGACAACGGCACCTGCGGCATGGGCATCATGACGGTGCGCGACGTCAAAGACCTCGACGAGCTCAGCCGCAAGACCCAAAACAAGATGAGCACCACCAAGGACGGCCAGCAGCTGTCCGAGGTCATCATCCAGGAAGGGGTGCAGACCCACGAACGCATCAACGACGCGGTGGCCGAGCCGGTGGTTTACATGATGGACCGTTATGTGGTTGGCGGCTTCTACCGCGTGCATGCCGACCGCGGCATCGACGAAAACCTCAACGCCCCCGGCGCCAGCTTCGTGCCGCTGGCGTTTGCCGAAAGCGGCCGCCTGCCGCAGCCTGGCGTCAAACCCGGCTCCAGCGGGCCGAACCGCTTTTACATGTACGGCGTGATCGGCCGGCTGGCCATGCTGGCCGCCAGTTACGAGCTGGAAGCCACCGACCCGAACGCCGAGGTGTATGACTGAAAAAGGGCCCACGCGGCCCTTTTTCATGCCCTTTTGGCCTCCAGCCATTGATGGGCGGGCACCGGAAGCTATCAAAAAAAGAGCGAATTTTTCCCCCTGCCAGGGGGATAAAAAAAACGGCCGCTTCGCGCCGTTGTTACAAGTTGTTGCAGTGCAACAAAATACCGGATTCTCGCAATTAGGGGTCTGCGCTGACTTGCCAAGTGCCGGACGAGGCGCAAAATAGCGTTCCTCATGGCAACCCTTCCCGCCGCTGGCACCTGTCTGATCCAGCCCAAGCGGGAATTTTTTTGTGTCCAGTAAAAAATCATCACTTGCGGCGCTGACCCTGGGCGCCGTCGGCGTCGTCTACGGCGACATCGGAACCAGCGTCCTGTATGCCATCAAGGAAGTCTTCGGCTCCGGGCACGTCGCTTTCACCCCTGACAACGTTTACGGCATCCTGTCCATCTTCTTCTGGACACTGACCGTGATCGTCTCGATCAAGTACGTGTTGCTGGTGCTGCGTGCCGACAACAACGGCGAGGGGGGGCTGGTCGCCATGCTGGCGCTGGCCTCGCAGGCGGTCAAGGACAAGCCGGAGCTGCGGCGGGTTCTCCTGATCATCGGCATTTTCGGCACCTCGCTGTTTTACGGCGACGGCGTGATCACGCCCGCCATCTCGGTCCTGTCCGCGGTCGAAGGTCTGGAGGTCATCTCCCCGGCCTTCGAAAAGTACGTGATCCCGGCCACGCTGGTGATCCTGTTTGCGCTCTTTGCCGTGCAAAAGCGCGGTACCGCCGGCATCGGCAAGTTTTTCGGCCCCATCACGCTGGTCTGGTTTGCCGTGCTGGCAGTGCTGGGCGCGGCGCAGATCATCACCAACCCCATCATTCTCAAGGCACTGAGCCCGCATTACGCCGTGATGTTCATGTGGTTCAACCCGGGGACGACCTTCATCATTCTCGGCGCGGTGGTGCTGTGCGTGACGGGCGCCGAGGCCCTGTATGCCGACCTCGGCCACTTCGGCAAGAAGCCGATTCGCCTGGCGTGGTTTGCCGTGGTCATGCCTGCCCTGACCCTGAATTATTTCGGCCAGGGCGCGCTGTTGCTGAGCAACCCGGAAGCGGTGAAAAACCCCTTTTACCTGATGGCCCCGGATTGGGCGCTGGTGCCGCTGGTGCTGCTGGCCACCATGGCGACGGTGATCGCCTCGCAGGCGCTGATCACGGGCGCCTTCAGTGTCACCAAACAGGTGATCCAGCTGGGTTACCTGCCGCGCCTGAATATCGAGCACACCAGCGTGCGCGACACCGGGCAGATCTACATTCCGCTGGTGAACTGGGGCCTGTTTGTCACCATCGTGCTGGCCGTGGTGATGTTCCGCTCGTCAAGCAACCTGGCGGCCGCCTACGGCATCGCCGTCTGCACCGACATGCTGATCACGACCATCCTGACGTTCTATGTGATCCGTTATGGCTGGAAATACCCCTTGTGGCTCTGCCTTTCCGCCACCGGTGTCTTTTTCGTCGTGGATTTCGCCTTCTTCGCCTCCAACCTGATGAAGCTGTTTGCCGGCGGCTGGTTTCCGCTGGTCATTGGCGGGATCATCTTCACGCTGATGATGACCTGGAAGCAGGGGCGGGCCTTGCTCAACGAGAAACTGCGTGCCGATGCGATCGACCTGCCCAGCTTCCTGGAAGCGGTGTTCATCAGCCCGCCGGCCCGCGTGGAAGGCACGGCGGTGTTCCTGACCGCCGAGCCGGGCGCCGTGCCCAATGCGCTGCTGCACAACCTCAAGCACAACAAGGTGCTGCACGAGCAGAACCTGTTTGTCACGGTACGCAACCATGAGGTGCCATGGATCGGCATGGACAAGCGGCTCGCGATCGAGTCGCTGGGCCACAACTGCTGGCAGGTGGTGATTCACTACGGTTTCAAGAATGACCCGGACCTGCCCAAGGCGCTGGAGCAGATGCGCACGCGCGGCTGCGAACTGGACGTCATGACGACCAGCTACTTCCTCTCGCGCGATGTGGTGGTGCCCTCCATAGGCAGCGGCATGGCGCCGTGGCGCGAGAAGCTGTTTGCGCAGATGCACCACAACGCCAGTGGCGCGGCGGACTTCCTCAACCTGCCGAACAATTCGGTGGTGGAGCTGGGCAGCAAGATCGAGATTTGATCTTGATGTTTTGTGGCGTTTGCCCCATGGATTTGGGTGCAAGCAGCTATGAAATTTGTAGCATGAATTTCCTCGTGCTTGTCATCCCGGACGTGATCCAGCCGGCGCGATGGCGCTATTTGTACAACAATACCGGCAGCGTACTGCCTGAGCAGTCCCGACCCCCTTTTACTGATGGACCCCGTTCATGGATATTCTTTTCATTGCCGACCCGCTGGCCTCCTTCAAGATCTACAAGGACACCACCTTTGCGATGATGCGCGAAGCGCAGCGGCGCGGCCATCGCATCAGCGCCTGCGAGCAGCAGGACCTGATGTGGCAGCGCGGTGCACCCGTGATGGCCCATGTGCGCGACATCACGCTGACCGGCGACGCGCAGGAGTGGTTCACCGAGCGCGGCACGCGCCAGGTCGCGCTGAAAGACGTCGACGCCATCCTGATGCGCAAAGACCCGCCGTTCGACAGCGAGTATTTCTACGCCACCCACCTGCTGGAGCAGGCCGAGCGTGACGGCGCGCGGGTCTTCAACAAGCCGCGCGCGCTGCGCGACCACCCGGAAAAACTCGCCATCATGGAGTTCCCGCAGTTCATCGGCCCCACGCTGGTGACGCGCGACCCCGAGGACATCAAGCGTTTCCACGCCGAACACCAGGACATCATCCTCAAGCCGCTGGACGGCATGGGCGGCATGGGCATTTTCCGCGTCGGGCCCGATGGGCTGAACCTGGGCTCCATCACCGAAACGCTGAACCGCCACGGCGCGCAAAGCCTGATGGTGCAGAAGTTCCTGCCCGAGATCGTCAAGGGCGACAAACGTGTGCTGATCATCGGCGGCCGGCCCGTGCCGCACAGCCTGGCGCGCATCCCGCAGGGCAGCGAGGTGCGCGGCAACCTGGCGGCCGGCGGCCTGGGCGTGGCGCTGCCCCTGTCGGCGCGCGACCGCGAGATCGCCGAGGCGCTGGGCCCCATCCTGCACAGCCGCGGGCTGCTGCTGGCCGGGGTCGACGTGATCGGCGACTGCGTGACCGAGATCAATGTCACCAGCCCGACCTGCTTCCAGGAAATTTTCGACCAGACCGGGTTCGACGTGGCGGCGATGTTTGTCGATGCGCTCGAAGCCACCCTCTGAAACAGGAAAAAAACGGCGCTGGCCCATGCTGCCCATGCGGCGGCTGCTCCTGATTAAATAGCAGTTCAGGCGCGCAGGGCGCCGCCTTCGAAGACCTTGAGCTCGCCCGGCGCAAAGGCGACCCAGTGTTCATTGGTGGTCAGCGGCGCCGTCACCACCACCGCGACCCGGTCGGTCGGCTGCGTGTGTTCGGCAAAGTTCACGGTGAGGTCTTCATCGCTGAGCGTGGCGTGGGCAAACGGGTGTTTGCGTTCGACGTAATACAGGCTGGTCGAGGCATGGGCCCACAAGGCCTGGCCGTTGCCGAGCAAAAAGTTGAAGGTGCCGTGGGGCGCGACCTGCGCCGCCAGTTCGCGCAGGGTCAGGGTCAGCTCGTCCACGCTGGGCACGCCGGCGTGTGATTTGGCCAGTTCCTGCATGAGCCAGCAAAACGCGCGTTCGCTGTCGGTCGTGCCCACCGGCCGGAAGCTGCCGTGCAGCTGCGGTGAAAAATCCTTGAGGTCGCCGTTGTGCGCGAACACCCAGTAGCGGCCCCACAGCTCCCGCACGAAGGGGTGGCAGTTTTCCAGCGCGACCCGGCCCTGCGTGGCCTTGCGGATGTGGGCAATGACGTTGCGGCTCTTGATCGGGTAGCGGCGTATCAGCTCGGCCACGGGCGAGGCGCACGCCGACTGGTGGTCGACAAAATGGCGCAGGCCCTTGTCGCTGCCGCCGCTGCCGTCGCCTTCAAAAAAGGCGATGCCCCAGCCGTCCGTGTGTTCGCCGGTGTTGCCGCCGCGTTGCGCAAAACCGCTGAAGCTGAAGGTCACGTCGGTCGGCGTGTTGCAGTTCATTCCAAGCAACTGGCACATGATTCAGGACCCCTTGGAAGAAGCAGCCGGCACTTCGCGCAAGCGCCATGCCGCCACCAGCGCCAGCGCGCACAGCGCCGCCAGCATCATGAAGGACTCGTTGAACGCGGCCAGCCGCGCCGGGCTGGTCGCGGCCTGTGTCAGCGCATCGCCATGCGCCGCGAGCCGCCATTCCAGCACGATGCCGCACAGGCTCACGCCAATGGCGCCGCCCAGCATGCGCACGAAGTTGATGGCGCTCGAGCCTTGCGAAATCAGGCTGTGGTCGAGCGCCCGCAAGGAACCGAGGTTGAGCGACGGAAGGATGAAGCCCAGCCCGATGCGCCCCAGGATGGCCCAGAGCACCAGCACCCAGATGGCGCTGGTCAGCGTGACGGTCAGCATCAGCGCAAACGACAGGGCCAGCAGCGCCAGCCCGATGCTCACCAGCCAGTAGGTCGGATGGCGGTCGGCCAGCCGGCCCACCAGCGCAATCGTGACCGCCAGCACAAAACCGGCGGGCAGCAGGATGGTGCCGACATAGGAGGCCGACAGGCCCAGCCCGAGCTGCATGTAGACCGGCAGCAGATAGGTGGAGCCGAACAGCGCCGTGCCGTAGATGAAGGCCACGATGCTGCCCATCGCGAAAGTCCGGTAGCCGAACAGCGCCAGGTTCATCAGCGGTTCGCGCCCGGTGGCGGCCAGGCGCCGCTGCCAGGCCAGAAACGCCACCAGCGCCAATGCCGCGCCGCCCAGCAGCAAGGCGGCTTGCAGCGCCGAGCCGCCGTGCAGGGCCACCATGCCATTGAGCAGGCACAGGGTGCCGGCGCCGCCCAGCAGCAGGCCGCGCCAGTCCAGTGTGGCGCCCTTGCGGTTCGGCGCGACGCCGCCCGGGGCGGTGACCGGCACATAGCGGTAGGCCATCCACAGCGAGGCCAGGCAAAACGGGATCACCATGAAAAAAATCGAGCGCCAGCCGAACAGGTCGACCAGCACGCCGCCCAGGCTGGGGCCGATGGCCGGTGCCAGCACCACGCCCATGCCGAAGATGCCGCTGGCGCGCCCCTGTTCGTGCGGCGCAAAAGCCCGCATGATGATGATGGCCGGAATCGGCTGCACCACGCCGGCCGCCAGGCCCTCGGCCACACGCGCGCCCAGCACCAGCGCGAAGCTGTTGGCAAAGCCGCCGACGATGCCGCCGGCCAGCAGCAGCAGCATGGTGCCCACATAGGTGCGGCGGTAGCCGTACCGTGCCAGCAGCCAGGGCGTGGTCAGCATGGACACCGTCATCGCCACCATGAAGCCCGAGGTGACCCATTGCGCCCGCTCCTGGCCCAGGGTGAAGTGCTGGCTCATGTCGGGAATCGCCACGTTGACGATGGTCGAGGACATGATGGAGGCCATCGTGCCGATCATCACCGAGAGCAGCAGCAGCCAGCGGTAACGCGCGCCGTAACGCGCCTGCATTTCGTCCAGCGTGGAGGGGCGGCTCACGACCGGCTTTGTTCTGTCGCGGCGCAACGAACTGGCATCAGTCGCGCGGTTCGGACCAGAGCTTGCCGCCGGTGGACCAGTTCTCGCGCTTGATGTCGGTGATGATCACATCCACCGAATCGGGCGCGCCGCCCAGGATGTCGACACTGACGCGGGTGATCTCGGCGACCAGCTTTTTCTTCTGTTCGATGGTGCGGCCTTCCATCATTTCGACGTGGTAGGTGGGCATGGTTTTCCTTTGAATTGATGTGAACCGGTGCTCCGATGATAAAAGCCCGGCGGGCGCATGCCATTTTTTGTCGGCAAAGACTGACAGAAGGACAAGGCGGGCGGGTGCCCGGGCGGCTTGGCAAACATGGGAAACTCCAAAGGAAACGGACCGCTGGCCCCACCGGCCTGTCGCCCTTGTTCACCGCGCCAGGCGCTTCGAAAAAATCCCTTGTTCAACGACAGCCCTTCCTCCGCCACCGCCCACCTGCCGCGTCTGGCCGGCCGTGCCTACCACTGCCAGTGCGGCTGTCCCGTGTTTTTCAGGAACAGCACCTGCCTGGCCTGCGGCACGGCGCTGGGTTACGACCCGGCCCAGGCGAGCCTGCTGCCCCTGATGCCGGGCGAGCAGCCCGACACCTGGGTCGCGTGGCAGCCCGAGGGCGGCCGTGCGCCGGGGCCGGACGGCGCTGCGCAACCCGACACACCGGCGGCGGTCTACCTGCGCTGCGCCAACCTGCATACCCCGGCGGCCTGCAACTGGCTGGTGCCGGTCAGCCAGGACGAACCGCAGCTGCTGCTGTGCCAGGCCTGCCGCCTCAACCGCACGATTCCCGACCTGAACGACCCGGCGCACCCGGACAACGGCGAGCTGTGGGGCAAGATCGAGCTGGCCAAGCGGCGCCTGGTGTCGGCCCTGCTGGTGCTGGGCCTGCCGGTGGCGTCGCGGGCGAGTGAGGACACCGAACACGGCCTGATGTTCGACTTCCTGCGTTCCCCCGACTTTGGTCCGCACATCATGACCGGGCACGACACCGGCCTGATCACCCTCAACCTCAACGAGGCCGACGACGCCACGCGCGAGGCCACACGCAAGGCCATGCATGAGCCCTACCGCACCTTGCTGGGCCACTTCCGCCACGAGGTCGGCCACTACTACTGGGACCGCCTGGTTGCCGGCACGTCCTGGCAGCCCGGTTTCCGGGCGCTGTTCGGCGATGAAAGCCAGGACTACCTGGCCAGCTTGCAGGCCAATTACGAGCAGGGGCCGCGGCCGGACTGGGCGCTGCACTACGTGAGTGCCTACGCCAGCGTGCACCCCTGGGAAGACTGGGCCGAGTGCTGGGCCCACTACCTGCACATGCGCGACACCGTCGACACGGCCCTGAGTTTTGGCCTGTCGGCGGAAAGCGCCCAGCTGGAGTTCACGCCCTTCACGCTGGACGCCTTGTACCAGCCGGACCACCCGGGCGCGCAGGTCTTCCTGGACTTCCTGAACCAGTGGACCCGGCTGACCACCTTGCTCAACGAAATGTCGCGCGCCATGGGGCAACCCGACTTTTACCCCTTTGTGCTGCCGCGCGAAGTGGTGGCCAAGCTGCATTTCATCCACCTGGTGGTGACGTCCGTCCATGATGGGGCAGGCGATGGACAGGGCCAGCAGCAAAGCCTGCCCTGATCAAAAGGCCGATCCGGCCCAGTATCTGCGGTCGCAACCAGCTCCTGATTTGAGAGCTAACGACTGACCGCGCTGGCCGATGCGGCCCGGACCCGCTATTCGAGCGCCTGCACGGACAGACCGTGCTGTTCGGAAAACGCCTTCAGGAGGCTGGCAATCTGCCTGTCCTGCAAGGTGGTCACCAGCTCGACCAGCTTGTGGTCGCTGCCCTGGTGGCTGTCGCTGACGGCCACCGTGGCCGCGCTGTCGTCAGCGGCAAACAGCGCCTGCAGCGTCGGGCCCAGCGAGGCCATCAGCTGCGTGCGTTGCGCCTCGGGCGTGCGGGTGTCGGCCGGGTAGTGAATGTCAAACGAAAAATTGGTTTTCTGGCTCATCCTGATCCTTCGTGTGCGTCGGGAAGCTGCCAGTGTGCCTGCACGCCGAGCGGCTGGCGTGGGACAGGGGCGCGCGCTGCCGTCGGCGGCCTGGCCCCCTTGTTAGCCTTCCCCGGCGAGGTCTTTCATTTCCCAGGCGATGCGTCCCAGCTCCGCTTTGAGCTGCAGGCGCGCCGGGTCGTCCAGGCCGGCCAGGCTTCTGGCCAGGTTCACGCGGCGCGGCGAAATGGCCGGGCCGCGGGAGGCAAACACAATCGCGTTGCTTTTTTCCGCGGCCATGACTTCGACCGCGTTGCCGTTGAAGCTGCGCTGGATGCGGCCGGCCAGCACCGGGTAGTCGGGGTGGTCGTGGTGCAGGTTGACCGCCAGCACACCATCCTCGCCCAAGGCGGCAAAGCAGTCGTCATAAAAACGCTGGGAGCACAGCGCCGCGGGCTGGCCGTCCTGGTCGAAACCGTCGACCAGCAGCACATCGAAGACCGGCGCCGCGGCCTGCAGGTAAAGCGCGCCGTCGGCGGCGATCACCGCAAACCGTTCGTCGTCGTCGGGAATCTGGAACTCGCGCCGCAGGGCGATCACGTGTGGGTTGATCTCGAGCACGGTCATGCGCGAGGCCGGCAGCTGCCGGTGGCAGAATTTGGCCAGCGAGCCGCCGCCGAGGCCGATCATGCCGATGTGGGCCGGCGCGGGCTGGAACAGCAGAAACCCCATCATGGTCCGGGTGTAGTCCACATCCAGCCGCCAGGGCTGGTGCAAAAGCATGCGGCTTTGCAGCTCGCCCAGCGTGAAATGCAGCGACTTCGACGCGCCGTCTTCCCGCACAAAGGGTTTGACGTAGTGCAGCGACTCAAAGTCGCCGGGCGCCGTGGTCACAGCGACCTCGCGATCTTGCGCAGGTCCAGCGCGATGGCCGGCAGGGCCATCGCCACCAGCAGCAGGGCAATCGGCAGGGTGGCGCTGAAGCCCAGGGCCTTGAAGGCGACGGCGCCAAACAGGCCGCCTGAAAAAAACAGCCCGAGCAGCGTGGCATGGATGAACAGCTTGTCGGTGTTGGCCGCGACAAACTGGATGCTGTTGGCCTTTTTCGACTGGTTCCAGTAAATCAGGCGCCCCAGCTCGATGCCCAGGTCGGTGATGACCCCGGTCATGTGGGTGGTGCGGATCTCGGCGTGCGAGATCTTGGTGATGATGGCGTTTTGCAGGCCCATGATGAAACACAGCAGCAGCACCGCCGTCGGCACCAGCAGGGTGGCAAAGGATTTCAGGTTGGCGCCCACCAGGCCGAACATCAGCAGCAGCGCGGCTTCCAGCAGCAGGGCCAGCGCGTACTTGCTGCGCAGTTCCTGGCGCCTCGCCCAGCTGATGAGCAAGGTGGTGGTGATGGCCCCGCCGATAAACGCGGCCAGGCTCACCAGGCCGGCCAGCGCCAGGCCGATGCTGCCGACCACCAGGTCGTCGGCGATGGCCGAGACGATGCCCGTCATGTGCGAGGTGTAGCGCTGCACGGCGAGAAAGCCGCCGGCATTGATGGCCCCGGCCACAAACGCCAGGATGCCGCCAAACTGCCGGTTGCTGCGGCGCGTGCGTTCCCTGGCGGTGAGTCGAAGCAGAAATTTGAACAAGATGGACCTCTGCCATGCAAGAAGCATGACAGTGGATATTATGGTGCGGGGAGCCGCCGGCGCCGGCGCTGGCCGCAAGATTTTTAATGAAATCGGCTTCCGGCCCGCAAATGGCGGGCGCAAGGCGCTATTGAATTTGTAGCGTTCCGGGGGTGAAGCCCGGGCGGGGCCGGCAAGCCTGCGTTAAGCGGCAGGGCCTTGCGGGTCCTCCGGCGCGGCGTCCTTGACCAGGTGGTCCAGCGCGTGGGCCACCACGCCGTGGGTATCGACGGGACGCATCAGCTTGTCCCTGATCAGGCGTTCGCAACTGCGTCTGGTCATCGAGTGGGGCTGGCCGCCGTGGCTGACGAACATGAACAGGGTGCCGCGGTTGCTGGCCCAGATCAGCTGCGCGCGCAGCCAGTGGCGCCGGGAATAGATATCCACCCAGCTGCCTTCGCGCAGGCCCCTCAGGATGTCTTCGGGCTGGCGCGCGCCATCGCCATCGCCATCGCCAGCGGCGGCGTCTCCCGGGGTGTCAGCCGCACCGCTGTCGGGCGCTTCGGAGGCCGGGGCGTCGTCCTCCGGCGTGGCGCCCAGCGCTGCCGGGCCGGACGTCGGGGTGTCTTTAAAGCCGGCCTTGTCGAGTTCCTGCGGCGCCAGCCAGGGCTGGCCGGCCGCCTTGGCTTTGCGCTGCTCGGGGGTGGCCGGCAGGAGGTCGCCCAGGTCGGACAGGTCGGTTTCACCCATGCCCACTTCGAGCGGGGCGTTGTCCGAGTCGACGGCGTCGCGCCGGCTGCGGACGCGGCGCAGCCTGAGCACCGGGCGGTGCAATCTTTCCATGGCGTCGAAAAACGCCTCGGTCTCGCCCGGGTCCAGCCCCAGTGATGCCAGGCCCGCCTGCAGCTTGCCGAGCAGGCCGGGAATCATGGCGATGAGTTTGCCCGGGCGTTTGAGCGTGGCCTCGCGCTTGACGCTCCACAGCAGGTCGGTCACCAGCGAGCCGTAACCCTGGGGGTCAATCTGGCGCGCGGTGTCGGTCAGCCGGGCATGCGCCATCACCAGCGCCCAGGGCCCGAACAGGAAGTCCAGCACCACCCCGGGCACCTGGTCCAGGTCGGCGCGCAGGCTCATGTCCAGTGCAATCTGGTCGGCCTGCGCCTGCCGCTCTTCGGCAAACTGCATGGTCTGGCGCATGGTGCCGCGCAGATCGCGCTCGTGCTGGTCCTGCTCGTCCCACAGCGCCTGCAGTTCGCCCAGCGCGGCGCCGAAGGGCCGGGCGTCCTCGATCTCCAGGGCGTTGAGCCCGTTGAAGGCCTCGGTCAGCGAATGGAAAAAAACGTCGAACGCCGGGCTGTGTTCGTCGTTGTACTTGAAGCTGCGTTGCGCCACACGCTCCATCAGGCGGCGCGCGGGGTGGTTTTCCTCGCTGAAAAAGTGCGGGTCCACCATGGCCAGGCGCAGCAGCGAAGGCTCCAGCGCCACAATTGCCTCGCGCACCGGCACCAGCAGGCGCGGGTCCTGCGCGACCTGGGTCACGAGTTTTTTCACCACCTCCATGCCCAGCACCTGGCCGACACGGGTGGCGTCTTTGTGCAGCTGCGTGCGCACCATCGCGCGCTCGCGGGCACGGCCGTAGACGCCCCAGACCTGCGAGCTCAGCTGGCTCAGCACGTCCACGATGCGTGACGGGTTGTCCGGCTCCTCGTCGGCGTCCTGCGCCGGCAGCGCCGGACGGCGCGGGTCGCTGCGGGTGCCGCAGTAGCTTCGGTCGTCAGCTTCGGCCTCGGGGGGGGCGGGCCCGGGCTCGGCCTGCAGTGCCGCTTGTGCCGAGTCGGGCGTGCCCTTCAGCGCGATCAGTTCTTCTTCGATGGTGGCGTAGTAGGCCGGCGCCAGCCCATGGTCGGCCTTGCTGCCGCCGCGAAACAGGAAGTCCTGGAGCAGCGCGTCCTTGACGTCGTCGTTGGACAGGTCCGCGTATTGCGACGGCACCCGGGTGAAGGGTTCGTCCGAGGCATAACCGATGCCGGCGGGGCCGCCTTGCGCGCCCGGGGCGGCGCCGGGCTTGTTGTCGCCCATAGGGGTGCCGGCTGCGGCACGGCCCGGCTTTTTGCCGGCGCTGGCGGGGGTCTGCAGCACCCGGTAACTGGCGGTCCGCACCTGGGCCAGTTCCAGCACATTGATCAGGCGTTCGTAGATGCGTTTGAGTTCGCGCCCCAGCGGCTCGCCGAGGTGCTTGATCCACAGCGTGCTGATCGCGGGCGCCACCGGCGCGCCCAACAGCAGGGTGCGCAGCGTCTGCGCAAAAACCTCGGGCCGCACCGGGTTGGCCTGCGCGCGGACAGTGACCAGCCCCTGCGCCGAACTCATCAGGCCGTCGAGTTCGGCCAGCACCTGCTCGACCATGGGGGCGACCTGCTGCAGCAGCCGCGCGGACTCGATGCCTTGCTCGACCTCGGTGTCGTCAACCAGCGAGAACCTGTCGGCGCCCGCCAGCGCTGGCACCGGGGTGCGCGCCGCGACGGGCTGCGCAGCAGGTTTTTCGGGCTGCTGGAAGGCCGCCAGCAGGGCCCCGGGGTATTGCGCACACCAGCCGTCGCGGTGGCGCTGCAGTTCGCGCCAGGCCAGCGCCACCTCGTCGCGCTCGGCGACTTTCAGGCTTTGGGTGTCTGTCAGCTGCAGCGCCGCCACCGCGTGGTCAATACAACGTTCAAGCGCCGGCTTGGCGGCTTGGGCAGCTTCCTGCAGACAGCGGAGTAAGACGTCGGCTTGCGATGCCATGGTGGAGGGCGATGTGGCTAAGGCTAAGAAGAGGCGTGGGTCTGAAGAGGTGTCAAGTCAAGGGTGGGGGGGAATCCCGCTTCACCCGACCCCGAAGTGTGGGCTGAACTGGCGGGATGCTGCTGGAAATGCCGAAGTATCTTGTAACGATTTTTAACTTGCTGCGCAGCAAAGAGACGCTGCTTACATTCCGGCAACCTGGCCGCAGCCCGCTGGCGCCTTCCGGGGGCGGCTTTTCGCGCGGGTGGCCCAGGCGGCGGGGACGTGCAGGCAAATCCGCCATGGACCCAACAGGAACGGTTACCTGCAGCTATGTTTTGCATAGCGAATCGGGGCGCCCCGTGCAACTGCTGCAGCCTGTCTGCCGGCGCTCACTGTTGGTGTGTGGCCGGGCCGGAACGGTCAAAGCCACAACAAACCGTTGCAGTTTGTTGTGGCTTTGCCGTGGGCGGCGGCGCTGCCGGCCTGGCGGCCCCGCCCTGGGGTCGCGCAACCCGGGATCAGTTGGGCACCAGCACCTTGTTGACCACGTGGATCACGCCGTTGGACTGGTAGACGTTGGCAATGCTGACCATCGCCGTGCCGCCTTTTTCGTCGGTCACCATCACATTGGAGCCGCTGGCCGTGACCACCAGGCTGTCGCCGCTGGCGGTGGTCAGGGTAGCCCGGCCATTGCCGGCCATCACGCGCTGGCTCAGGGCGGCAGCGTCGAGCTTGCCGGGTACCACGTGGGCCGTCAGGATTTTTGTCAGCAGGGCCTTGTTCTCGGGCTTGAGCAGCGTGGCGACGGTGCCGGCCGGCAGGGCGTCAAACGCGGCGTTGGTCGGTGCAAACACGGTGAACGGGCCGGGGCTCTTGAGCGTGTCGACCAGGCCGGCAGCCTTGACGGCGGCCACCAGCGTCGTGTGGTCCCTGGAATTGACGGCGTTGTCAACGATGTCCTTGGTCGGGAACATGGCGGCGCCGCCGACCATGACCGAGGGGCCGCCGGCCATCTGGCTGCCGGACATGCCACCGGCACAAGCGCTGAGTAAAACGGCAACGCCGGCTGCAATGAGTAGTTTTTTCATAGTGAGACTCCTGTTGAGGGTTGTTGGTCTGTGGAATCCGCCACAGCGCGTCAGCGTGTTGTCCGCCTGGAAGGGATACGCGCGGAATGCCCCGCTGGATTCAAGGGTCAATCTTCACCGCACCAGGGACCAGCCCCCCGGGAACAAACCGGGCCGGGTGAGGTCGAACCTCTCGCAGCGGATCCTTTTTTTCCCCGCTGTCAGGAGGTGTCACCATGGAGCAACTGAAACACTGGCAAGACCCGATCAATGCCTTGTTGGGTCTCTGGGTCCTTCTTTCACCTTGGGCGCTGGGTTTCCAGGATGAGCGGATGATCATGCTGAACGCGGTCATCGTCGGCGCGGCGCTGGTTGCCGTGGCACTGGGCGCCATTTTTGTCCCGCGTGCCTGGGAGGAGTGGACCGAAGGAGCGCTGGGCCTGTGGCTGGTCGCCTCGCCCTGGGTTCTCGGATTCAGCACACATGGACAGGCCACACTCAATGCGGTGGCGGCCGGCTTGGCCATCGCCGTCCTGGCCCTGTGGACGCTGCTGACCGACAAGGACTACAGCGGCTGGATGCGCGACCGGACGGCGCGCTGAGCGGTCAGCGACGGGCTGTGGCTGGCTGAGGCCGGTTACGGTGAGGTGACAACCGCAGCGCATCGCGCTGTGGTGGGAGGGTGTTGGTCCGGGCCCGTTGCAGCCCTGCAATGAAAAAAAGAAAAAACGGCGTCCAAAGACGCCGTGGAGGTGGGTTTGTGTATCAAATCCTGCCCCGGCCTGATGGAACGGGCGGAGGCAGCTATTGATTCGGTAGCAGGTCAGGCGTTGCCGGCCTTCACCTTCAGCCGCCAGGCGTGCAGCAGCGGCTCGGTGTAGCCGCTCGGCTGCTCCAAGCCCTTGAAGACCAGATCACAGGCCGCCTTGTAGGCTGCTGACGTGTCGAAATGGCCGGCCATGGGCTGGTACAGCGGGTCGCCGGCGTTCTGTTTGTCCACCACGGCGGCCATGCGTTCAAAGGTCTCCTTCACTTGCGCTTTCGTCACCACGCCGTGCAGCAGCCAGTTGGCCATGTGCTGGCTGGAGATGCGCAGGGTGGCGCGGTCTTCCATCAGGCCGACGTTGTGGATGTCGGGCACCTTGGAGCAGCCCACGCCCTGGTCGATCCAACGCACCACATAACCGAGGATGCCCTGGGCGTTGTTGTCGAGTTCCTGCTGTTTCGCCTCGGCGCTCCAGTCGGGCGTGGCCGTGACGGGCACCTGCAACAAGCCGTTCAGCAGGGCGTTGCGCTCCTTGTTGGCATCGATTTTTTCGAGGTCTTTCTGCACCTTGTTGACCTTGACCTGGTGGTAGTGCAGCGCATGCAGCGTCGCGCCGGTCGGGCTGGGGACCCAGGCGGTGTTGGCGCCGGCCAGGGGGTGGGCAATCTTCTGCTCCATCATGGCTTTCATCAGGTCGGGCATGGCCCACATGCCCTTGCCGATCTGCGCCTTGCCGCGCAGGCCGCAGGACAGGCCCACCAGCACGTTGTTCTTCTCGTAAGCCGCAATCCAGGCGCTGCTTTTCATGTCGCCCTTGCGGATCATGGGGCCGGCGTACATGGCGGTGTGCATCTCGTCGCCGGTGCGGTCCAGGAAGCCGGTGTTGATGAAGGCGACGCGGCTTTTCGCCGCGGCGATGCAGGCTTTCAGGTTGACGCTGGTGCGGCGCTCTTCGTCCATGATGCCGAGCTTGACGGTGCTGTCCGGCAGGCCCAGCATTTTTTCGACACGGCTGAACAGCTCGGCGGCAAAGGCGACTTCGGCCGGACCGTGCATCTTGGGCTTGACGATGTAGACCGAGCCCTTGCGCGAGTTCCTGATGCCTTTTTTGCCCTTGCGCTTGAGGTCGTGAATCGCAATCGTGGTGGTGATGACGGCGTCGAGGATGCCTTCGGGGATTTCTTTCGTCGAGCCGTCGGTGGCGGTGTAGAGGATGGCCGGGTTGGTCATCAGGTGGCCGACATTGCGCACAAACATCAGCGAGCGGCCATGCAGGGTGACGGGTTTGCCCTTGGGCGAGGTGTACTCGCGGTCCGGGTTCAGGCCGCGGGTGAAGGTCTTGCCGTCCTTGGTGACGCTTTCGGTCAGCGTGCCCTGCAGAATGCCCAGCCAGTTGCTGTAGGCCAGCACCTTGTCGTCGGCATCGACCACCGCCACCGAGTCTTCCAGGTCCATGATGGTCGACAGCGCCGCTTCGATGACCAGGTCGCTGACGCCGGCCGGATCGGTCTTGCCGATGGGCGTGCCGCGGTCGATGCGGATGTCGATGTGCAGGCCGTTGTGCTGCAGCAGCACCGACGACGGTGCCGAGGCCTTGCCCTGGTAACCGACGAGCTGGCTCGTGTCGGCCAGCGTGGTGTTCTTGCCGCCCTTGAGGGTGACGACCAGCTTGCCGCCGCGCAGCGCATAGCCGGTCGAATCGATGTGCGAGCCCTTGACCAGCGGCGCGGTGCGGTCCAGCACATGACGTGCGTACTCGATCACCTTGGCGCCGCGCACCGGGTTGTAGCCCTTGCCTTTTTCAGCGCCGTTGTCTTCGGAGAGCACGTCGGTGCCGTACAGCGCGTCGTACAGCGAGCCCCAGCGCGCATTGGCCGCGTTCAGCGCATAACGCGCATTCAGGACGGGCACCACCAGTTGCGGGCCGGCCTGTTTGGCGAGTTCGGCATCGACATTGCCCGTGGTGATGGTGACTGTTTTCGGCGAGGGCACAAGGTAGCCGGTTTTTTCCAGGAAGGCGCGGTAGGCCTTCATGTCGGCAATCGGTCCGGGGTTGGCTTTGTGCCAGCTGTCCATCTCGGTCTGCAGGCGGTCGCGCTCGGCCAGCAGGGCAATGTTTTTCGGCGCCAGGTCCGCCACGATGGCGTCAAAACCCTTCCAGAAGGCGGCGCGGTCCACGCCGGTGCCGGGCAGGACCTGGTCATCAACAAAGCGTTGCAAAACCGTGGCCACCTGCAGGCCGTGGAGCGATGTGCGTGGGGTTGTTGTCGTCATGGGGAACCTCAAAAAAGGGCAAAAAAGAAGGAAAAAGAAAAAGGAAGGTCGAAACAGTGAAACGGATTATCCCGCCGGGAAGAAACCCAGCACGTCGCGCAGATTGCTGCCGGTGCGCGACGGCTGCGTGCCCAGCTCCTCGAAGGGCAGGGCGTAACGGTTGACCCAGAGGGTCTGGTAGCCGTACCAGGTCGCGGCCAGCGCGTCCCAGCTGTTGCAGCTGACAAAGGCGATCTGTGCTGCGGCCAGCCCCGTGGCCTGCGGCCCGAGCGCATAGGCCTGGGGGTGGGTCTTGTATTTGCGGATGCTGTCGACACTGAGCACATGGTCAAGCAGGTCCCCGAGCCCGGCGGACTTGACGGCCACGTCCAGCATCGACGGATCGCCGTTGGACAAAATGCCGGTGACGATGCCGCGTTTTTTCAGGGCCTGCAGCACCTCGCGGTTTTCCGGAAAGGCCGACAGGTGGCGGTACTGGTTCATCAGCCGCTCCTCGCGTTCGGCCGTCAGGTCCAGGCCCAGGCGTTTGCAGGCGTAACGCAGGCCGGCGCGGGTCAGGTCCCAGAAGGGCTGGTAAAACTGGCCGTCATTGCTGGTGGTGACCAGCCGCGTGTATTCAATCTGCTTGTCGCGCCAGAGCACGCCCAGCGCCTGGCCCTGGCTCGGAAACAGCTGTTCCGCCAGCAGGCCCACGCTGTAAACGTCGAACAGCGTGCCGTAGGCATCAAAAAGAACAGCCCGTGGCACGACGCGCCCGGTTTTGGGTTTTTCCATGGGTAGACTGTATTTGATACTTCGACAAAGATTAATTGATTAATAAGTGATTTATCCGTGACTATATTGTTGGTAATGCCGGTTGCCGCATCAGGGCAGATCGAACGACGTTTCGTGCGGCGGACCTTCACGACCATGCACGTTCACGTTCACGCGCCAGCCCGCACCCTCAGGATGTGCGCTGACCAGCGTCAGGCTGTCGCCGCGGACGATGCTGTCCGGGTCGATGCGGTAATGCATTTTTGCAGCGCCGCCCATGCCGGGCAGGTCGAAGGAGCTGTCGCCGAGAAATTCGGCCGGCTCCCTGTTTGCAAACGGGAAGGGCGCATACAGCGGCGACCCCACGATGCTGAGTGCGTGCAGAGGCGCGGCGCCTGCCCTGTCGAGCCGGATCCGGCCCGACATCGAGAAATGCGGGCCGCCGGACAGGAACACAGTGTTTTGAATTCCGTGTCCGGCGATGAAGTCGAACAGCCGGTGCAAGGATTCGGGAAACGCGTTCCAGTCGTCGGAGGGCGCGGCGTGGGCGGCGTCTTGCCGTGGCGTCGCGCCCCGTGCCTCGAAGGGCACGACGATGCTCGGTGACAGCACGAATTTCGGCCGGTTGTCGCGGTTGTTTCTCTCCAGCCAGCCGGTTAGCGCCTCGAACTGTCCGTCGGACATGATCTTGTCGTGTCCCACGCGGCCGGTGCGCGTATCGCAGACGAAGAAAGGAAATCCCGCGGCCTCGAACCCATAGTGATAGGCCGGCGGGGTCTCCCGCTGCAGCCGGTCCGGATCAAGGCCCCTGGGCGAATGGGAAAGCTGGTACTCCTCGAATGCCGCAAGACCCCAAGCCCGCATGTTGCCCTCGTCCTTTTCGGCGGGATGCCAGTTATCGCTCACCTCGTGGTCGTCCATCATCATGTAAACCGGCAACTGGCGCAGCACCGCGCGCGCGTTCGGCGCGGTCCACGCCTCGCGGTAGGCGTCGTAGAAGCGCGCCCGGCGATTGCCGGCGTCGAACAGCCCGGCCGTGGCATCGGCGTAGATCTGGTCACCCGCCAGCAGCAGCAGCGCGGGCGCTCCCGCACCCTCGGTCTCGAGAAAACCACGAAGGCGGCCGAACATCGCGTCTGCCTGCTCCCGGTCCATCAGCGAGGCCGGGTAGCGGCAACTGGCAAGCGCGAAATCGAGCCTGCCCCGGTCGGGCGAGAGTCTTTCGAGCAGCGCTTTCGACAGTTTCGCCGAATCGGGGCGTCCCTCGTAGCCCGGGTCACAGGTGCGCCGCGCGTTCCCGCTGGCCTGGGCCTGGGCGCGCCAGTCCTTTGACGTGCGCAATTCGGCGACCGCCCGGCCATAAGCGTCGTTGAGCGGCCCACCCATGACCGCCCGCGCGGCAAATTGCTCTTTCATGTCGGTCGTTGGGGCGTTCTGTGCAAGCGCATCCCCGGTTGGCTGATCCAGTTCAAAGGCGGCTGTGTCCGGGGGCATATTGGCGTCGGTCGAGGCGTAGGCACCGAGAACCGCGATCTCATAATCGCCCGCTGCGTCCGGAAGCGTCACGTCGATGACGCCCTGCAGATCGAGCGATCCCGACAGGGCGCCCATTTTCCGGTGCAGGGGCGCCCAGAACGAGTGACCGGCAACGGGCTGGCCGTCCCTGAGCACGACCCCCACGAGAAACCGTGCATCCGAGTGCTCGTCGTCGGTGCGGCACCACAGCCGCGCGACCCATCGGCCGTTCTCCTTGCGCGTCCAGCCCAGCACGGGCCCGATGAGGGGCGGTCTTGGATAGCGCCGGTGGTGAATGAGCGCGGCAGTGGCCGGCTTCAGGTCATCGCGCAGGAGAAAGCGCGAAATGCGGCTGAAAAACAGCGATTCGGCCTCCCGGCCGATCAGCGGGTCGAGGTGGCCGTAACCGGGGATCACCTCGCGCAGCGCCGGATGGGCCTCGCCGAAAACGTCTTTCAGCAGTTTCTGGGAGCGACGCGTGGTTTCCGGGGCGAACACCTGGTTTTCGGCACCGTGCAGAAACAGGACTGGAAAGCGGAAATGATCCCCGACCTGCCTGTCGGTGACATACGCATTGCAGCCGTCGTAGTCGGTCAGCCGCTTGACGAACGCGTATTGCAGCGTCTGCTCGAAGGTCTTGAGGTTGGTGTGGCCCAGCAGGTCGCCAAGCGCGTCAAGCAGCTTCGCGTCCACGTTCGCATGCTGGAAGAGTCGTCCGAATACCGCCGCCGAGCGGTTGCAGTTGGCGATATGCGTATGCGGCTTGCGCCATGGCCGCAGCAGATGCGCCTGTTTTTCCGAGTCCGGGTACGGATAGGTGGAGGCAAGCCGGTCGATCAGTACGTCCAACCATCCGGCGCGGTCATCGATCGAGCTGTCCACATGGCCGGTGAGCATGTAGCGGCGCAGCGCGGAGGCGACATATCCCCGGAGCTGATTGCCTTGCGACAGCGTGATCAGCGGTCCCACCTGGAGCAGCACCGCGCGGCGCACGCGGCCGTCCAGGCAGCCGGCCAGCGCCGCAGTGCAGAACATCGCCGAGCCGATGCAGTGCGCGACGATGTCGAGTTCGGGGTGGCCCGTCACATTCCGGACCTGGTCCATGATCTTGCCGATATCCTCCTTCGCCACCTCGTCCAGGGTCCATTGGTCGAAGGACGAGGGCACCGCAATGCTGGTGCGCAGTTCGGCCACCCACACGTCAAAGCCACGCTCGCAGAGATGGCGCACCAGATTGCGCTCCAGTTGGGGGTGGGCGAACTGCGCGCCGCTCGCACCGAAGCCGTGAATCAGCAGTACCGGCGGCTTGCCAGCGCTCGCGCCCTGGAAATAGCGTGCGAGCGGAAGCGCGATCGGCTCCGCGCCGTCGCGCGCTTTCACCAGCACGCGGTAACGCTCCAGCAGCAGGCCGTCGAGCGGGCCCGGCAGCCGGCGCCGGGCCCGGTCCGGATCGTACTTCTCGTACTCTGGCGCGCGCAGGCTCCAGAAGTGAATCTGGAGCGCGATCCGCGCCATGAAGAGCGCGATGGATGCCACGTCCAGGATGGCGGTGGGCCGGTCGAGTTGCCGCACGATCTGGAACTGCGCAGCGAAGCGCTGCAGCAGATGCAGCGCGGCAATGCGCAGCGTGCCGGCCTGCTGCCGGCCGCCTTCGGGCAGCGTCAGGGTGATGGCCAGCTCTGAAAGCTGCTGCCACGGATTGCCGCCGCGGACATACTGGAGCGTTTTCAAGCCCTGGATGCGGGTGCCGCGCGGCAGCACGGTCTTGCCTGAGATTTCGAGCGCTTCATCGAGTTCCATCTCGTAGCGCAGATAGCGCTGCTCTCCCACGCGCGTGGCAAGTGCCAGTACCGGGCCGCTCCGGAACAGTGTCCGGAGGGCTTCCCCCAGCCCTTTCTCACGCTTGCGCTGGAACCAGTCGCTGATGGCGCGTGTGCAAAGCCAGGTCCAGATCGCGCGGGCCGCGCGCCCGGCGCCCCGGGTTGTGCCGCGCTCCATCCAGTACACGGTTCCCTTGAGGGCAACGGACGGGCCGTCCTTGAGCGCAAGCGTCGCGTGGGCGACCTTGACTTCGTGCGGACCCTCGCGCAGGAATTTCGGCACGTTGCCGATCTCGCCGAATTCGACTTCCAGCACGGCTTCCCGTGCGCGGTCTCCCGGCACCAGCACGAGATGGCCGGTCATCCGCTCGGTAAAACGGAAGACGGTCGACGCTTGCGGCGGCAGCTCGACCTTCGGCAGCGGCGGTGGAGACGCCAGCGCCACGCGCGCAGCCTCCCCGCCGGTCGTCCAGTTCTGCAGCGCGACGTAGCCGGCGATGGCGCGTTCCGCGAGGGCCGTGATGGTCAGCAGGGGATTGATCCCGAGGGCCATGGGCACGATGGAACCGTCAAGGACCAGCAGGCCGTCGTGAGTGCGCGCGGGATTGTCCTTGTCCGAGGGATCGAAGACGCGGCCGAGGTCGTCCACCACGCCGCACTGTGCGTCGTCGCCCATTGGGCAACCGCCCAGCGGGTGCACGGAAAAGAGCTTGCCGCTTGGCGTGGGTCCGGAAAGCATCCCGGAGAGCGCGTCGGGCAGCGGTTTCCACAAAGGGCTGCGCAGGTAGAGGCCGCCCAGCGCTTCCGACCGGCGCAGCAAGTCGTCCTGCCGCGCGTAGAGCGGATGGGCGCCGGCTTTGTCCCACTGCACCCGGAGCGCGCCGTCGCCGTCGCTATTGGCGGTCTCCCAGCCGTCGATCATCTCGAGCCGGCCACGGGCGCCGTCGTCGCCCATGGCTGCAAAAATCTGCGAGCGCCGAATCGCGTCCGGATCCACGGCCGCCGGATCCGGCACGTCCCCGCAATGCGCGCTCCAGTCGGATTTCGCGAGCCGGACCGGGACTGCGCCGGTGGTCACGATCTCCTCGAAAATACGCCGCAGCGGCGCGGGAATCGACAATTCCTCGATGACCACCCGTCCGGCGCGCGTCGCGCCGGACTGGACGAGCCCGGTGATGGTCGGCCCGACATGGCGCGCGGTAAAGTCAGAAGCGGCTTCGGGGGCCGCGTTGACCTCTGCCGACTGTCCGTAGAGCACGCTGAGCATGTCGCCGTTGCCGGAGAAGCGCTGGCCGAGTTCGGCCGACACACGCAGGCCGCCCGCGCGCGAGCGCATCAGGATTTCGGTCGAGCCGAGCGTGCCGGCGGCGAGCACGACGTGCCGTGCGCGCACGATGCGCTCCGGCGGATCGAGGGGCGGATGCCGGGGGCCCGTCAGACGAAAATGCACGAGCCAGTGGTCCGTGGCGCGTTGCACGCGCGATACGGTCGCGTTCGTGTACAGGCGCGCGCCGCAGCGCCGGGCCTCGGCCAGGTAGTTCATCGCAAGGGTGTTCTTTGCCCAGAAATTGCAGCCGGTGACGCAATCGCCGCAGCCTGTGCAGGCCTTCTGCGGCACGCCTTGCGGGTTGTTTTCGTCTTTCGAATGCACGGCAATGTTCGCCGGCCGCACCTGGGCGTCGATGGCGCGCGCGAAGCCGCGCAGCGCTTCGTACTTGGCCAGTCCGCGCACGTCGGCCGGCTCCACGCCGAGCATCCGTTCCGCCTGAGCGAAGCAGTCCCGCAGCATGTCCCGATCGCGGCGCAAGGCCGCGGGCCAGGCCGCCTCGCCAAACACGTCTTCCGGCGGGCGCTCCGCCACGCTGGCGTTGATGAGCGATCCGCCGCCCAGTCCGTTGCCGAGCAGCAGGCTTGTATCCTCGCCGATGCGAAAGTCAAACAGTCCGTCCGCCCGGCCCTTGGGTTTCGGATCATCGAAGCGGCTGAAACGCACGTGCCCGGGCAGATCCGAAAAGCGGGACGGGAACGTGCCGGGAACATACTCGCGTCCGCGCTCGAGCACGCAGAGATCGAGTTTTTTTCCATCGGATCTGGTGGCGCCAGCGAGCCGCGCCGCGGCCACCGCGCCGCCGTAACCGCTGCCGACGACCAACGCGTCGAGAACAGTCGGCTGGCCGGCTTTCTCGTTCGCGTCAAGCTCCGTGACCAGTACTTCGGCTCCCGCCGAAAGCCATTCCGGACGATATCCCATGGTGATTTCTCCCCGGTTGCAGAGCGCGCGGCGCTGCGTCAGCGCCGCAGTACCCCGGCCATCGCTTGCTTCAACTTGTCGGCCGGCACCGGTTTGTGCAGGAGGGGCATGCCGCTGGCCTGCGCTTCCCGCAACCGCTCCGGCGCGGTGTCGCCGCTCACCAGCAGCGCCGGCACGTCGCCCAGGCGCGCGCGCAGCCGGTGCACGGTTTCAATTCCGCTCTCGCCCTGTCGCAGCCTGAAATCGGCAATGATCAGGTCGACGTCGAGCGCGTCATCGTCAATCAGCCGTTCCGCCTCCGCATAGCCGCTGCAGGCGGCGACCCTGCAACCCCACAACTCGAGCAGGGTGCGCATTCCGAGGCGCACGGCGGGCTCGTCGTCGATGACCAGCACGCGGGCTGCGTCGAACACAGGTGTTCCGGTTTTCGCGGGTGCAGGCGCTCCGGGCGATGCGGCGCCACTCCGCGCCGCGTGCGCCAGCGTGATGGCGAAGGTCGAGCCGCGTCCCGGTTCGCTGTCGAGTTCCACCTGCAGCCCGAGCAGACGCGCGAGCCGCTGCACGATTGAGAGTCCCAGCCCGAGCCCCTGTGAGCGGTCGCGTTCCGGGTTGCCGATCTGGTAAAACTCCCCGAAAATGCGTTCCCGCTCGGCAGCGGGAATGCCCGCGCCTGTGTCGCGAACCGTGATGCGCACCGTGCGCTCGCCGGATTCTGTGGCGAGCATGACGCTTCCCGCCGCCGTGTACTTGAACGCGTTGTCCACGAGGTTGCGCACCACGCGTTCGAGCAGCACAGGATCGGTTTCCACCTCAGTATCAAGCGCAGTAACGCGGAACGCCAGTCCCTTCGCGCTTGCTACCGGCCGGAAATCAGCCTCGATGCGCTCGAGCACTGCTTTCACGTTGACGCGCCGGAGTTCCGGCCGTACTGCGCCTGCATCCAGCCTGGAGATGTCGAGCAGCGAGTCCAGCAATGCCGACAGTGAATCGAGTGTCTGCACGATGTGCCCCGCGATTTCTCCCACCGGGCCGTCCGGCGTGCGCAGGCTCAGGGCTGCACTGTAAAGCGACAGCGCATGCAGCGGTTGGCGCAGGTCGTGACTCGCTGCCGCAAGAAAGTGACTCTTGGCGCGACTAGCTTCCTCGGCGCGGTCGCGTGCGAGCAGCACCTCCTGCCGCTCGCGCTCGAGCGCGTCGAGAAGCCGCTCGTTTTCGTAGCGGATCAGGAAGGATTCGTGCACCACGCGTTCGTTGTCGCGAACGAAGAACACCTGGATGAGGCCAAACAGCACGATCAACACGGCCAGCACGATGTTTGCCGGTACCCCGGTCAGCGCCCAGAGCGCTGCAATTGGCAGCAGTGCCGGTGCGACATAGGCGTAGAAGGCCCGCGCATAGGCCGCGGCAGTGGCGACGCCGCCCGCCGTCCAGCACACGAGAATCATGGTGAGCAACGCCCGTTCTTCGCCCGGAAGCGCGGTAAAGAAGAGCGGCGCCGCGATCCCCGTGAGAAGGCCGTTTGCGAAGGCGAACCAGACCAGATGATCGAGCGCGCGTGGCGTGTCGGCGGGCGGTTCGCGCAACAGGGCCTGAACGAACCTGCGCCGCGCGAAGAGCAGCGCAGTCAATACCAGCGTCCAGCCCCCGACCAATGCAAGCGGCGCGTGATTGCGCACGGTGTAGGCGACGAAGGCGCAGGCGATCACGATCGCGAACGGCGAGCGTGTCCATTGGCGGGCGAGCAGATCCAGCTGCTGGCGCCGCAGGTGGGCGGCCCACGCCGGATCGACGGGGCCTTGTGCCGCGCGGGCTGCCGGCGCGATGGCGGCCAAATCGGCATCAGACAAGACACGACTCCCGCGTCGTCGGAGGGTCATTGCATTCCGGAAGCCAGTGGGTCATTGCCGTTTCCTTGAGCGATTCAACGCCGTCTGCCATGTTCTCCCGTGCTGCCTGTCATTCGGCCGCAGGCACTGCTGGCCCTACCATACGCGTGTCCCCTGATGGGTGGAATAGGACAGAAGTCATAGCCGCCCGGCCACCGGCGCGTGACTGATTGCCCCGCATCGATGCGAATGTCCATCGGCCGGCCATCGGGGAAAGAGGCGCCAGCGTCATGGCCATGGATCAACCGCCGCTGATTTCCCCGTTCACGTTTCGTTTCTCTGGACCACCCTGCTGGCTCGGCCCTATGCGCCGCCAGGAGTCTGCGTCCCGGCGCTGATGGCGCCGAGCTTCAGACCGAGCTGGCTGACCGCGATCACCGCCTGCGTGCGGTTGGTGACGTTGAGCGCTTTCAATATCGCTGTCACATGAATCTTGACGGTGCCCTCGGCCAGATTCAGTTCGCGGCAGATAAGCTTGTTGGGTTTGCCTTGCACCACGAGCGCGAGCACCTGGGCCTGGCGCTCGGTGAGTCCGATCTCGCGCGGGGCATTCGTGGACATCGCGGGCCATGTCGTTGACCCGTCTGCGGAAGACCGGTGAAGCACTTCCAGAGGCAGGTAAACCCCGCCGGCAAGCACCAGGCGAAGCGCGCTGAGCAGGCCCTGACCGGTTGACGTTTTGGGAATAAAACCCATGGCGCCACCGTCGATGGCGCGTGTAACGACCTCGGACTGGTCCGAAGCCGAAAGTACGACGACCGGTACCGCAGGGTAGTGATTGCGCAGCTCGCGCAAGGCCACAAAGCCGTCGCTGCCCCGCAAGGTCAGGTCGAGCAGTATCAGCGCGAGGTCGGGATTGCCCGCCGCCTGCTCGATTGCCTCGGTACAGTTTTGCGCCTCGAGGAGTTCGATGCGCTCATCAAGTGCCCCGAGCACCTGGCGCAGCGCATCGCGAATCAACGGGTGATCGTCGACAGTCAGAATTTTCATCTGCATTCCCCTGCGCGGTAGATGGCGGCGTATTTTTCCACCCCATGACCAAGGTCATAGGACTTGAGCCGTAGCTTAGTCTTTTGCGGGATCGAAGCGTCAAAAAATTAACAACAGCTTGTATTTGAACGATTTTTTGTTGCCGTCGCGGCGCTGGCCAGGCCATTGGTGGTAGCGCTTCAGCCTGATTCCCCGGCGTCTCCCGGCCGCCCAGAATGTCATCACAAGAAGGCGAACCCAACGAGCTTCTTCCGCATGGCATCGGGGCGGCCAATCCGGTGCAAAACCAAGGAGGCAGTCATGAATACACGTGAACAACACTTCAATGCTCCCGGCCATGGCAAGGAGAGCCCGCCCGCGCCGACACGCCGCACCAGGCATCCTGTCGCCGTGGCGCTCGCGATTCTCGCCGCCGTGCTGCTTGTCGCGGCCGCTCAATGGACGCAACCCGGTCGCGGAAGCGGACAGAGTACCGCAACCCCCGAGGTGAAGGCGGGTGGGAGCATCAGCGCTGAGTTCGACTATTTCCCGGACCACTACATCAACCAGGCGAAAGAGCCGGAAGAGCATGTCCAGGCATTTTGACGTCGTGCCGGCCGGTGGCTTCGGCCGGCCTGGTCCGGCAATTGACTTTTTACCTTCGGAAAGGGGAATTGTTATGTTGACGCATGATGAAAAAGAAAGGCTGTTGCGCGAGATGCGTTATGAACCTGCCAGGGTGGTCGGCGCGGTGCTGAAGAGCGTCGTTTGCCTGCTGGCCGTGGCAGGTCTGGCCTGGATCGGGATCAGTACCAGCCCAGACCAGGATGCCGCCCTGGCCTTCCGCCCTCCGGCGGCCGGCGTGCCGGTGCCACGTCCCGAGCATGCGTCGGTCGTCGACGCCAGGAAGGTATTTGAAGAGCGCCGGGCGCGTTTTGACGGACAGTCAACCGGGCCGCAGACCCCGCCAGCGCGTCAGCGGCGGGACGACAGTATCCAATATTGACGCTCAATCAGAAGGGGATCACCATGAACACGCCTATTTTGGTATTGGTCTTCGCGCTCGTCTGGTGCGGGCGCGCTGCGGCGACATGCAATTGCGAGCCCGACAGCCTGGCTTTTCAGGATGCATTTTTCAAATACTGTGATTGGGCACGCGCCGCCTATGAGGCGGAGTCCCAGGCCCAGGCCCAAGGCCAGGACCAAGCCCTGCGCGCGCAAGACGATTCTGGCCAGACGGTAGCACCGCAATCGGCCACCGTGCCGCCGCCCGTCACTCCGGAGTCCGTGTCAGCGCGCGACCCGACGCCGCAGTGAGGCATCAGAGCAGGCCACTGAGATGGCGGGCAGCTTCGAGCACCGGTTTGACGCATTTCAAATCGTAGCGGGACGCTGGCATGGTCAGGGTAAGTGCGCCCGCCAGCGTACCGTCAGCCTTGAATACCGGCGCTGAAATACCGGCCACTTCAGCGAGGCGGTCGCCGACGGCCGTGTAGTAGCCCTGTTCCCGGATCTGGGCGTAAAGCCGGCGGTTCTTGATGTCTCTGGCCATTGCCCGCCGGGGATCGAACGCAATCAGTATGCGGGCGCCGGTGCCGCGATCTGCGGGCAGCACATCGCCGGCCCGGATGTGGTCACGGATCGGGTGCGGCGAGTCCACCCGGTACAGGCACAGGCGCGCCTCGCCCTGGCGCACGTGGTAGGCCGCGCTTTCGCCGGTGCTTGCCACCAGCCGGCGCAGCACCGGCAGCACCACGCGGTCCAGCGAAAACGAGGCGGTGTACACGCTGTGCAGTCGCGCCACCCCGGCACCCAGCGCATAACGGCCGTCGTCCAGTTTCTGAATCAGCCGCGCGTGCTCCAGCGAGGCCAGCAGCCTGAGCACCGTGCTTTTGTACAGCTGCGTGCGCTGCGCCAGATCGCCCAGGCCCAGTGCGGTGTCGCCGGCCCGGAACGCTGCCAGCAGCGACAACGCGCGGTCCACGGCGGCGGCGCCACCGGGCGCGGCATGGGCATCGGCGACGGATTCGGTCTGGGCTTTGCGCGGCATGAACGGCTCTCCTGACGGGCCCCGCTTGACAGCGCCGGGACTCTGCTTCAATATTTCACAAAAAAGAATACCATTCCATCTTACAGAATATTGGATGCCATGCAAGTCAATCCCGACAACGATGTGCTGATCAGCGAGGTCGGTCCGCGCGACGGCCTTCAAAGTGTCTCCCGCATCATGGCCACGGCCTGCAAGCGGCGCTGGATCACGGCCCTGTACGACGCGGGCCTGCGCGAAATCGAGGTTTGTTCCTTTGTGCCGGCCAAACACCTGCCGCAAATGGCCGACGCGGCCGAGGTGGTGAGCCACGCGCTGACCCTGCCCGGCCTGACCGTGATGGCCCTGGTGCCCAACGCACGGGGCGCCGAGGCCGCCCTGGCCGCTGGCGTGCACAAACTGACGATTCCGGTTTCGGCCAGCGCCGCGCATTCGCTGGCCAATGTGCGCAAGACGCGCGAAGAAATGATCGAAGAGGTCCGCCGCATCGTCGAGCTGCGCAATGACACAGCGCCCGGCGTGAAAGTGGAAGCCGGCATTTCAACGGCCTTCGGCTGCACCTTGCAAGGCGATGTGGCCGAAGACGAGGTGATCTGGCTGGCGGCACAGTGCATTGCCGCCGGTGCCGACGAAACGGGCTTGTCCGACACCACGGGGTATGCCAATCCGGCGCAGGTCCGGCGTCTCTTCAGGCGGTTGCGTGCCGAGATTGGCGACAAGGCCGGCGCGGCGCACCTGCACAACACGCGCGGTCTGGGTCTGGCCAACTGCCTGGCCGCATACGAGGAGGGTGTGCGCACCTTCGACTCGTCGCTGGCCGGCCTGGGCGGCTGCCCCCATGCGCCGGGCGCCTCGGGCAATGTGGTGACGGAGGACCTGGTGTTCATGTTCGAGGCCATGGGCCTGCGCACCGGCGTTGATATCGTGAAATTGCTGGCCGCGCGCGAGCCGCTGAAGACGGGTTTGCCGGGTGAACCTCTTTACGGCATGACGCCGCAGGCCGGTCTGCCCCGGGGCTTTGTGCAGGGAGCCGTCCATGCCTGAAGCAGCTCCCTCCAGCGGGCAAGGCCAAAGCCTGCCTTATGCCGGCGTGCGCGTCGTCGAGTTCACCCACATGGTCATGGGCCCGACCTGCGGCATGGTGCTGGCCGATCTGGGGGCGGAGGTCATCAAGGTCGAGCCCGTCACCGGGGACAACACCCGAAAGCTGATCGGCTCCGGCGCGGGGTTTTTCCCCCTGTTCAACCGCAACAAGAAAAGCATCGCCCTGGACCTGCAGACGGCGCAGGGCCGGGAGATTGCGCTCAAGCTGGTGGCGACCGCCGATATCGTCAGCGAGAACTTCAAGCCCGGCACCATGCAGAAGCTGGGGCTCGACTACGCCAGCCTGTCGAAACTCAACCAAGGCCTGATTTATGTCAGCCACAAGGGTTTTCTGCCCGGCCCGTATGACCACCGCACCGCGCTTGATGAAGTTGTGCAGATGATGGGCGGGCTGGCCTACATGACGGGCCGGCCCGGCGACCCGCTGCGCGCCGGCACCAGCGTCAACGACATCATGGGCGGCATGTTCGGTGCCATCGGCGCCATGGCGGCGCTGGCTGCGCGCGCCCAAACCGGCAAGGGCCAGGAGGTGCAGGCGGCGCTGTTTGAAAACAACGTGTTCCTGGTGGCCCAGCACATGATGCAGTTTGCCGTGACCGGCCAGCCAGCCGCGCCCATGCCGGGCCGCATCTCGGCCTGGGGCATTTACGACGTGTTCACCGTGCACGGCGGCGCACAGATCTTTCTGGCCGTGGTCAGCGACACGCAGTGGCAGCTGTTTTGCGACGCCTTCGGGTTTGCCGACCTGCGCGCCGACCCGCGGCTGGACAGCAACAACGACCGCGTGCGTGCCCGCGACTGGCTGCTGCCGCAGCTGCGCGAACGCCTGGCGCCGCGAACGGCGGCCGAACTCAGCGCGTTGTTCGAGCAGCACGGCCTGCCGTTTGCGCCCATCACGCGGCCCGAGGACCTGTTTGAGGACCCGCATTTGCAGCAGACCGGCGGCCTGGCGCCCTTGAGGCTGCCCGACGGGCGGGAAACCCGCGTGCCGCTGCTGCCCCTGACCCTGGGCGGCGAGCGCCCCGGCGTGCGCCTGAACCCGCCCCGGCTGGGCGAACACACGCTGGGATTGCTGCAGGAGCTCGGCTATGGCGAGGCGGACATCGAGGCCCTGCAGGGCGGAAAGATTGTTGCGGGATAAGCAGGTGGCGCGCGCCGGGCTGGCGGCCGCCTGCGCCTCTATACTGCCGAAATGAACCAGTCAGTACATTCCGCGCGCCCGGCGAAGCCGGTGGCCAAAACCGCGGTTCGCGAAACCACCCGCACCAACGATCCGGCCCGGACCATGGCCGGGATTCTCGAAGTGGCGACTGTGGAGTTCGCCAGCAAGGGGCTCAGCGGCGCGCGCATCGACGAGATCGCGGCGGCCACGCGCACCAGCAAGCGCATGATCTATTACTACTTCGGCAGCAAGGAGGGCCTGTACATCGCGGTGCTCGAGGAAGCCTACCGCCGCATGCGCAGCATCGAGGCCGAACTGCACCTTGAAGACCTGCCGCCCGAAGAGGCCTTGCGCCGGCTGGTGGGCTTCACCTTCGACCATCACCATGACAACCAGGACTACATCCGGCTCGTGATGACCGAGAACATGGAGCGCGGCGCCTACCTGGCGCAGAGCAAAAGCATCCAGCAGCTCAACGTGCCCGCGATCCAGGCCATCCGCAAGCTCTACGACCGCGGCGTGGCCTCCGGGGTGTTCCGGCCCGGCCTGGATCCGATCGACATCCACGCCTCGATCTCGGCCCTGACCTTTTTCAATGTGTCCAACCAGCACACCTTCGGCCTGATCTTCAAGCAGGATGCCCGCTCCCCGCAGGCGGTGGCCGCGCGGCGCGAGAGCGTCATCGAAATGGTCGTGCGCTTCGTACGCGCTTAAGCGGTCCCGGCGCCCTGCCAAGGGTAAATACTGATTCATAGAAACTAACTAGTTCGTACATTAATGGCTTCAGGCGCCTTTCGCAGCGCCTGCAGGAGACATTCATGGTCCGGAAAGTCATCAACAGCTACTGCCAGCTTTTGTCCTGGCTGATGGCCGCCAGCCTCGCGCTCATGGTGGTGCTGGTGTTCACCAATGTGGTCTTGCGTTACGCCTTCAACTCCGGCATCGCGGTCTCCGAGGAACTGTCGCGCTGGCTGTTCGTCTGGCTGACCTTTCTGGGCGCCATCGTCGCACTCCACGAGCGCGCCCACCTGGGCACGGACATGCTGGTAGCCCGCTTGCCGGTGCTGGGCAAGAAAATCTGCCTGGGTCTGGGGCATGTCCTCATGCTGTTCATCTGCTGGCTGCTCTTCAGGGGCACCCTGGACCAGGTCAAGATCAACTGGGACTCCACCAGTGCAGCGATGGAAGTGTCCATGGCGCTGTTTTACGGCTGTGGCCTGGTGTTTGCCGTTTCGGGTGCGCTGATCCTGCTCAGCGATTTGTGGCGCCTGCTCACGGGCCAACTCACCAGCGAAGAACTGGTCGGCATTCGGGAAAACGAAGAAGTGCCTCACGAAGAGCAACCGCTCGCCCGCTAGCCGCAGGAACACCGCATGACCATCGCCATTTTCCTGGGCTCCCTGCTCGCCGCCATGGCGCTGGGCATTCCCATTGCCTTTTCCCTGCTGCTGTGCGGCGCCGCGCTGATGTGGCACCTCGACATGTTCGACGCGCAGATCCTGGCGCAGAACGTGATCAACGGCGCCGACAGCTTTCCGCTGCTGGCCGTGCCCTTCTTCATGCTCGCCGGCGAGGTGATGAACGCGGGCGGCCTGTCGCGCCGCATCGTCATCTTCGCCATGACGCTGGTGGGCCACATCAAGGGCGGTCTGGGTTATGTGGCCATCGTGGCCGCGGTCATGATGGCCGCCCTGTCGGGCTCGGCCGTCGCCGACGCGGCAGCCCTGTCGGCGTTGCTGCTGCCGATGATGGTGGCGGCCGGGCACGACAAGGCGCGATCCGCCGGCCTGCTGGCGTCGGCCAGCATCATCGCGCCCATCATTCCGCCCAGCATCGGCTTCGTGATTTTTGGCGTGGCTGCCAACGTGTCGATTTCAAAACTGTTCATGGCCGGCATTGCGCCCGGCGTCCTGCTCGCCGCAGCGCTCTGGTTGACCTGGTGGTGGGTGGCGCGCAAGGAAGCCGTCGCGGTTCCGGCGCGCAAGTCCCGCGCCGAGGTCCTTGCCGCCTTCCGGGACGCCACCTTTGCGCTGGTGCTGCCGGTGATTGTGGTGGTCGGCCTGAAATTCGGCGTGTTCACCCCGACCGAAGCGGCGGTGGTGGCCGCTGTGTACGCGCTGCTGGTCTCGACGCTGATCTACCGGGAGCTCAAGCTGAGCCAGCTGTACGGCCTGTTTCTCGCGGCAGCCAAAACCACGGCGGTGATCATGTTCCTGGTGGCGGCGGCCATGGTGTCGGCCTGGCTGATCACGGTGGCCCAGTTGCCGGCGCAGGTGGTGACGCTGCTGCAGCCGCTGCTGGACAGTCCCAAACTGCTGATGATGGCCATCATGCTGCTGGTGATGGTGGTGGGTACGGCGATGGACATGACGCCCACCATCCTGATCCTGACGCCGGTGCTGATGCCCATCGTCAAGGCCGCGGGCATCGACCCGGTTTATTTCGGCGTGTTATTCATCATCAACAACGCCATCGGGTTGATCACCCCGCCGGTGGGCACGGTGCTCAACACCGTCGCCGGTGTCGGCAAGGTCAGCATGGACGAGGTGACCCGCGGGGTCTGGCCCTTCATGCTGGCCCAGTTCTCGGTCATGTTCCTGATGGTGCTGTTCCCCCAGATTGTCATGGTGCCAGCGCGCTGGTTCTATGGCTGAACATGCCGCCGCCATGCTTGCCGCTTGTCTTGCTGTGCTGCCGTCGGAGGCAGCCCTGCGCAGATCGTGATTTCCATGGAGCAGGGCGTGTCTGGTACGCCAGGTCCTGCACCCTCCCTGTTTGCGTACTTTGAACTTTCCCGAGGAGACAACCATGAAACGTCTGATGATCAAAACCCTGGTGGCTGCCGCCGCCCTGGCCGCCTTCGGCCTGGCTTCTGCCCAGGACATCAAGGAGCGCACGATCAAGTTCGCCCACCAGAACCCCAAGGGCCACCCCATCGTGATGGGCATGGAGAAGTTCGCCGAGATCGTCACCGCCAAGTCGGGCGGCAAGATCAAGGTCAACCTGTTTCCCGGCGGCGTGCTTGGCGGGGATGCGCCCAACGTGTCGGGCCTGCAGGGCGGCACCATTGAAATGGTGGTGCTGAACTCCGGCATCCTGGCCAGCCAGGCCAAGGAGTTCGCGGTGTACGACTTCCCCTTCCTGTTTGCCAATGCAAAGGAAGCCGATGCCGTGGTTGATGGCCCCTTCGGTAAAAAACTGCACGACAAGCTGCAGGAAAAAGGCATGGTCGGTCTGGCCTACTGGGAGCTGGGTTTTCGCAACATGACCAACAGCAAACGCCCCATCAACAAGGTGGAAGACCTGGCCGGCCTGCGGATCCGCGTGATTCCCAACCCCATCAATCTGGACTGGGTCAAGGCGCTCGATGCCAACCCCACCCCCATGGCTTTCCCCGAGGTCTATGCGGCGCTGGAATCCAAGGCGCTGGACGGCCAGGAGAACCCGCTGAGCACCATCCTGGCCAACAAGTTCGCCGAGGTCCAGAAACACCTGACCCTGACCAACCATGTCTACAACCCGCAGTCGGTCATCATCAGCAAGAAGTTCTGGGACACCCTGAGCAACGACGAGAAAAAACTGCTGGCCGACGCTGCCGTCGAAGCTGGCAAGTACCAGCGTCAGGCATCGCGTGATGCGGCGGGCGCCACTCTGGAAGCCCTCAAGAAGGCCGGCATGCAGGTCACCGAATTGCCGCCCGCCGAAATGACCAAGCTGCGCGACCGGATGAAGCCGGTGATCGCCAAGTACTCCGGTGGTGTGGGCGAGTCCACGGTCAATGAGCTGATGGCCGAGCTGGCCAAGCTGCGCAAATAAGAAGCAGACGCCTGCGCGTCCGGGGCCTGGCCCCGGGCGCCGGGCCGCACGATATCCCCTTGTCTGATTTGCATGAACCCTGACCTGAGCGTTCTTTCCGGCGGCCACGCCGCGCGCGCTGCCTCCTGCGGGAGGCGGACATGATCCGCGGCACCACCACCCTGATAGCCCACCTCGGCTACCCGACCGAGGCCTTCAAGGCGCCGATGATCTACAACCCCTGGTTTGAACAGGCCGGTATCGACGCGGTCGTGGTGCCCATGGGCGTCAAGCCCGAGGACTACCCGCAGGTGCTCAAAAGCCTGTTCAAGCTCACCAACATCCGCGGCGCGCTGATCACCATGCCGCACAAGGTGAGCACCGTGGCGTTGCTGGACGAATGCACGCCGGCCGTGGAAATTGCCGGCGCCTGCAACGCCGTCCTGCGCCGTCCCGACGGCAGCCTGCTCGGCGACATGTTCGACGGCGCCGGTTTTGTGCGCGGCGTGTTGCGCAAGGGGTTGAAGCTGGCAGGCGCCCGCGTGCTCGTGGTCGGCAGTGGCGGCGTGGGATCGGCGATTGCGGCGTCGCTGGCGGCGGCAGGCATTGGCGCGATTGGCCTGCATGACGTGCATCCGGCGTCTGCCGAGGCGCTGGGCGCCCGTCTGCGCAAGCATTACCCGGCGTTGCAGGTCGGCACCGGCAGCAACGACCCGGCCGGCTACGACCTGGTGGTCAATGCCACACCCCTGGGCATGAATGACGGGGACGCGTTGCCGGTCGATGTGGCACGCATGGCGCCATCGACCTTTGCGGGCGAAGTCGTGATGAAAAAGGAGATGACGGCCTTTCTGCGCGCGGCGCAGGCACGCGGCTGCCAGGTGCAGGTGGGCTCGGACATGCTGTTCGAGCAGATTCCGGCCTACCTCGAGTTTTTCGGTTTCGGCGCGGCAACGCCCGAGGCCCTGCGTTCGGTGGCACGTCTGAGCTACTGACGCCGCCGGGCGGAAAGTCGTCTCATGTGTCGAACTGCTCAACCCCAAGGGAGAACCCCATGAACACCCCACGCCAGGCCACAGCCGCCGACCGGGAAGCGATTGCGGAGGCCGCCAACCCGCTCGGGCTGGACGGCATCGAGTTCATCGAATACAGCACGACCCGACCGCAGGCGCTGGGCCAGGTGCTGGAGATGATGGGTTTCCGGCCGGTGGCCCGGCACCGCTCGCGCGAGGTGCTGCTTTACCGGCAGGGCGCCATCAACGTGATTGTCAATGCCCACACGCCGGCCTTGCCCAACGCGGCAGGACCGCAGGACAAGCCAGTGATCGCCGCCGTGGCGCTGCGCGTGCGCGATGCCGCAGCCGCCTACCGCCGCGCGCTGGAGCGGGGCGCCTGGGCCGTGCCGCCCCGCGTCGAGGTGATGGAGCTGAACATCCCGGCGATCCATGGCGTGGGCACCAGCCGCATCTATTTTGTCGACCGCTACGACAGGTTTTCGATTTACGACGTGGACTTCGTGCCGATTCCCGGGGTGGACCCGCACCCGCCGGCGGTGGCGGGCCTGCATTTTTTCGGCGTCGTGCAATACATCGGCAATGACCGCGCCGAGGACTGGTCCGAGTTTTACCGCGAGTTGTTCGGCTTTGCCGAGTTGCCCGCCGAGCAGCGCTTCGGCATCCTGCCCAAGGGTCGGATTCTGCGCAGTCCGTGCCCGCCCGCGTCGCGTTTTTACATCCAGCTGATCGAGCCCGAAGCCGGGGTGCTCGATGTCGAGGACGACGAAGCCCTGCAGCGCATCGGCCTGGGCACGGCCGATGTGCTGGCCACGGTGGCCGAACTCGGCCGGCGCGGCGTAACCTTTGTCGAATCGCGCAGTGTGCACACCGAAGACCGGGGCGCCCTGACCCACACCTGGCTGGGCAGTGTGAGTTTCGAGCTCGTGCACGACGAACGGGGCTGATCACCATGAACCACGACAGCGGAAATATCGCCGACTTCGGGATGGACACCATCTCGCTGGCCGGGCCTCTCGAGGCCAAGCTCCAGGCCGTGCGCGACGCCGGGTTCACCCAGATCATGCTGGCCGCGCGGGACCTGGTGGGCCACTCCGATGGGCTGGACGCGGCGGTGGCCGCCGTGCGCGCCAGCGGCCTGCGTGTGACCGGCTTTCAGGTGCTGCGTGATTTCGAGGGCCTGTCGGGCCACCTGCACGACTACAAGGTGGACATTGCCAAGTCCATGCTGGAGATGTGCCATGCGCTCGGTTGCCGACTGCTGCTGATCTGCTCCTCGACCTCGGTGCATGCCAGCGGCGAGACGCAGGCGCTGGTCAGGGACCTGCGCAAACTGGCCATGCTGGCGATTCCGATGAACATCCGGATCGCCTATGAAGCCCTGTCCTGGGGCCGCACCGTCAATGAGTTTCCGCAGGCCTGGGAGCTCATTTGCCAGGCCGACATGCCCAACCTGGGTCTGGGTTTTGACTCGTTTCACATGTTTGCGACCCGGACCCCGTTGGACGAACTCGACATGCTCGATCCCGCCAAGATCTTCCTGGTGCAGCTGGCCGACTTCATGTGGACCGAGATCAAGTCGGTGGAGGAGCGCATCGCCACGGCCCGGCATTTCCGGGTGTTCCCCGGGGAAGGCGTGCACAGCGCCGACCTCGCCGCCCTGGTGAGCCGTTTGCACCGCCTGGGGTACCGCGGGGACTACAGCTTTGAAGTCTTCAACGACGACTACCAGCAGATGCCGTTGCCGACGGTGGCCCAGCGCGCCCGGCGCTCGGCGCTGTGGCTGGGCGAAGAGGTACTCCGGCGGTCCGTGCCTTTGCCGAATCGCATTCGTCTGAAGCGCGGCCTCGATGCCGCTACGCATTGATACACGCTGCGGCAGCGGCAGCGCAATAAAGACCTCCAACGTCCCATTGCCACCTTTTGTGTTCATAATCGCGGGTCATGAGCAAACTCAAACAGATGGAGTCTTTCGTCTCGGTGGCCACGCGCGGCAGCCTGACCGCGGCGGCCAACGCCGAGGGCGTGGCACCGGCCATCATGGGACGGCGGCTTGATGCGCTGGAAGAACGTCTGGGCGTCAAGCTGCTGGTGCGCACCACGCGGCGGATTTCGCTGACCCATGAAGGCAGTGCCTTTCTGGAAGACTGCCAGCGCCTGCTGATCGACGTGGCCAATGCCGAAGCCAGCGTGTCGGCTGGCGGGGTCAAGGCCAGCGGGCATCTGCGCATCACCGCGCCGGCCGGGTTTGGCCGCCGCCATGTGGCGCCGCTGGTGCCGCTGTTTCGCCAGTTGCATGCCGACGTCACCATTTCACTGAACCTCAGCGACCGCGTGGTCGATCTGGCGGGCGAGGGTTTTGACTGCGCGGTGCGTGTCGGCGACCTGCCCGATTCCTCGCTGGTCAGTGTGCGCATGGCCGACAACCGCCGCCTGTGTGTGGCCACGCCCGGCTACCTGCAGCGCCACGGCACGCCACAGCACCCCACCGAACTCGCGAAATTTGACTGCCTGACGCTGTCCAGCGACGCTTCACAGACGCGGGGCTGGGCGTTCCAGGTCGATGGCGAGGTCATCCATCTCAAGCCTGGCGGCCCGCTGGATTGCTCCGACGGCCAGGTGTTGCACGACTGGTGCATGGCCGGCTACGGCATTGCCTGGCGCAGCACCTGGGAGGTCGAGGCTGAAATTGCCGCCGGCAAACTGGTGGCGGTGCTGCAGGACTTCGATGCGCCGCCCAACGGGATTTACGCGGTGTTCCCGCAGCGCAAGCACCTGCCGCTGCGGGTGCGCTTGTGGATAGATTTCCTCAAGCACAACTACGGCGAGCCGGCGTTCTGGACCGGCCTGCGTACCGCGCACCCCTGACCACCACCACCGGACCCTCCGCGAGACACTCATGACCCTCGAAGCCCTGCTCGCCTACGCCCACATCCTGGCCATCCTGACCATGGTGGTGTTTCTTGCCAGCGAGGCCGCCCTGTGCCGCAGCGAGTGGCTCAATGCCGCCGTGGTCGAGCGTCTGGGCAAGATCGACCTGATCTACGCCGTGGCGGCGGGTACCGTGTTGCTGACAGGCTTGCTGCGCGTGTTTCTGGGCGCCAAGGGGGCGGGCTGGTACGGCACCAACCCGCTGCTCTACGTCAAGCTGGCCTTGTTCGTTGTCATCGCGCTGCTGTCGATCCAGCCCACGCGGCTGTTTGCCCGCTGGCGCCGCGAGCTGCGTGCCACCGGCCGCTTGCCCGACAACAGCCAGGTCACCAAGGCGCGCAAGCTGGTGATGGTGCAGGCCCATCTGCTGCCGCTGATCCCGCTGGCCGCGGTGTTTCTGGCGCGCGGCTACGGCAAGTAGGCAGCGCGGCCAACTGCGCCGGCCCGCTTGCCGGCCCGCACCCGTAAAATCAGCGCATGCTCCTAGTCAAACAAGAATTGCTCGCGGTCCTGGCCGCTGAGCTGGACAAGCTGTCCCCCGGTGCCGGCCAGAAGGCCGCTTTCGAGTCGCCCAAGGTCGCCGCCCATGGCGACTTCGCGTCCACGGCCGCCATGCAGCTGGCCAAACCGCTCAAGCTCAACCCGCGCCAGCTCGCCGAGGGCCTGCGCGAGTCCCTGCTGGCGGCGCCGGCTTACCAGCGCTGGGTTGATGCGGTGGAAATCGCCGGGCCGGGCTTCATCAACTTCCGGCTCAAGCCGGCGGCCAAGCAGGAAACCGTGCGCGAGGTGCTGACGGCGGCCGGGCAGTACGGCGTCAAGCCGGTAGACAAGGCGCGCCGCGTGGTGGTCGAGTTTGTCTCGGCCAACCCGACCGGGCCGCTGCACGTGGGCCATGGCCGGCAGGCGGCGCTCGGCGACGCGATCTGCAACCTGTTCGCGACCCAGGGCTGGGACGTTTACCGCGAGTTTTACTACAACGACGCCGGCGTGCAGATCCACACCCTGGCCACCAGCACGCAGGCACGCGCCAAGGGCCTCAAGCCCGGCGACGCGCGCTGGCCCGAGCCGGCCTACAACGGTGACTACATCGCCGACATTGCGGCCGACTTCATGGCCCAAAAAACCGTCAAGTCCGACGACCGCGAGTTCACGGCTTCCGGCGACATCGAGGACCTGGACGCGATCCGCCAGTTCGCCGTGGCCTACCTGCGCCACGAGCAGGACCTGGACCTCAAGGCGTTTGCGGTCGGCTTCGACAACTACTACCTCGAGTCCAGCCTGTACAGCTCGGGCCGGGTCGAGGCCACGGTGGCCAGGCTGAAGGCCGCCGGCAAAACCTACGAGCAGGACGGCGCGCTCTGGCTGAAGTCCACCGACTACGGCGACGACAAAGACCGCGTGATGAAAAAAAGCGACGGCAGCTACACCTACTTCGTGCCCGACGTGGCCTACCACCTGGCCAAGTGGGAGCGCGGTTTCACGCGCGCCATCAACATTCAGGGCATGGACCACCACGGCACGATCGCCCGCGTGCGTGCCGGCCTGCAGGCGGCCGGCGCCGGCATTCCCCCGGGTTATCCGGATTACGTGCTGCACACCATGGTGCGGGTGATGCGCCACGGCGAGGAAGTGAAGATTTCCAAGCGCGCCGGCAGCTATGTCACGCTGCGCGACCTGATCGAGTGGACCAGCAAGGACGCGGTGCGCTTTTTCCTGCTCAGCCGCAAGCCCGACACCGAATACGTCTTCGACATCGACCTAGCGCTGGCCAAGAACAACGAAAACCCGGTGTATTACGTGCAATATGCGCACGCCCGCATCTGCTCTGTGCTGGCGGCCTGGGGCGGCGATGTCGCCACGCTCAAGGGCATGGACCTGTCCGCACTCGACAGCCCGCAGGCGCAGGCCCTGATGCTGCTGATGGCCAAGTACCCCGACATGCTGGCCAATGCCGCCACCGGGTTTGCGCCGCACGACGTGGCGTTTTACCTGCGCGAGCTCGCCGCCAGCTACCACAGCTACTACGATGCCGAGCGAATTCTGGTCGATGACGACGTGGTCAAGCTGGCCCGCCTGGCACTTGTCGCCGCCACCGCGCAGGTGTTGCACAATGGCCTGAAGGTGCTGGGCGTGGACGCCCCGCAGAAGATGTAAACCCGAGCCTGACACCATGACGCGTAACCGCAACCCTTTCACCAAGCCAACCGGGCAAGGCATGAACACACAACGAGGCGGGACCCTGCTGGGGCTTATTATTGGCGCGCTGATCGGCCTGGCGGCTGCCCTGGCGGTGGCCGTCTACATCACCAAGGTGCCGGTGCCTTTCATGAACAAGAGCCAGTCGCGCAGCCCCGACCACGACGCGGCCGAGGCCAAGAAAAACCGGGACTGGGACCCCAATGCCCCCCTGTATGGCAAAAACCCGGCCAAGCCGGCTGCCGCATCGGGCGGACCGGTGACCGATGTCACGCCCCAGAAGCCGGCCGCGGCGCCTGTGGCCCCGGCCGAGCCGCCTGCCAAGGCCGCCAAACCCGCGGCCGACCCGATTGGCGACCTGGCCAAGGCCAAGCTGGCCGCGCCGGCCGCCGCCACCGGGGCCGACCCCTTCAGCTATTTTGTGCAGGTGGGGGCTTTCCGCAGCCCCGAGGACGCCGAGCAGCAGCGCGCCAAGATCTCGCTGATGGGCCTGGAGGCCAAGGTGACCGAGCGCGAGCAGTCCGGCCGCACGGTGTTCCGGGTGCGCCTGGGGCCTTTCGACAAGAAGGACGACGCCGACAAGGCCAAGGAGCGGCTGGACGCCAGCGGCATAGAAACCGCCCTGGTTCGCGTCCAGCGCTGAACTTTCTGCCGGCAGGGTATCCAACCTTGTCGCACCTTGCCAGAACTAACGCCAGAACCAACGGAGAAATGATCGATGCAACGACGTGAATTTTCGATAGCCACCGCTTCGGTGGCTGCTGCCGCCTCGCTGGGCGCCCTGAGCACCCCGGCCCGGGCCCAGGCACCGGCGCCGCGCGCGGGAACTGACTTTCTGGTCCTGGACAAACCGGCCCCGGTCGAGGCGCCGGCCGGCAAGGTCGAGGTGGTGGAGTTCTTCTGGTACAGCTGCCCGCACTGCAACAGTTTTGAGCCGGCACTGGAGGAGTGGATCAAAAAGGCGCCGAAAGACGTGGCGGTCCGCCGCGTGCCGATCGCCTTCCGTGCCGATTTCGAGCCGCAGCAGCGTCTTTATTACGTGCTCGAGGCCATGAACAAGGTCGACGAACTCCACAAAAAGGTGTTTTACGCCATCCATGTGGAAAAGCAGATGCTCAACACGCCGGATCTGATTGCGGCCTGGGCGGAAAAGCAGGGCCTCAACAAGGCGAAGTTCCTCGAGACCTACAACTCGTTTTCGGTGGCAACCAAGGCCCGCAAGGCCACCCAGCTGCAGGATGCCTACAAGATCGACGGGGTTCCCGCGCTTGGCGTGGCCGGGCGTTATTTCACCTCGGGGTCGATGGCGCAGACCATGGCGCGCGCACTGCTGGTCACCGACTACCTGATTGCCCAGGTAAGGAAAGGTTAGCCCCCCACGGTCGCTCACTGCGTGTAGCTCCCTGCCCCCCGAGGGGGCCGCTGCGCCTGCGGCCCGGCAGAGCCGGTTCCGCGGCCCCGGCTGGTGGGGGAGAAGCAGCCCCGCGCTTGTTGCTTCCCATCCCGTTCGTCCTGAGCTTGTCGAAGCATGTCCCTTGGTGGCTATCGAGCCCCGCCCCGGCTGGGCGGGTTTTTTATGGGCGTGGCGGTTTACCCGGAGTTGCGTCGCTACAATGGGCCAACACCACCAAAGCAGCAAGATTCGTGCCTTTATGAACAAACCCGCCTGTGTACTGATGCTGGCCGCCGTCCTCGCGGTTTTTCCGGTTGCGGCTGAAAAGGCCGACCGCGACAAGCCCATGAACGCCGAGGCTGATGCCCTGCGTTACGACGACCTCAAACAAACCAGTGTGTTCACCGGCAACGTGGTCATCACCAAGGGGACCATCATTGTTCGTGGCGCCCGCGTCGATGTCCAGCAGGACCCCGAGGGCTACCAGAACGCGATCGTGATTGCGGCGCCCGACAAGCTGGCCTACTACCGCAAGAAGCGCGAGGGTGTCGATGAATACATCGAGGGCGAGGGCGAAAGAATCGAATACGACAGCCGCGCCGACACCGTCAAGTTCATCAAGCGCGCCGTGTTGCGCCGTTATGTGGGCGCCACCCTGGCCGACGAAACCACCGGCGAGCTGATTGTTTACGACAACCCGACCGATGTCTTCACGGTCGACAGCGGCGCGCAAACCAAGACCCCTTCCAACCCGACGGGACGCGTGCGCGCCCTGCTGGCCCCGCGCAACACGGTCTCCGGTGCCACCGCAGCGCCCGCGCCGGCCGGGCCTTCTCCCTCCCTGCGGCCCAGCACCACGCTGGGCAATGACAAGAAATAACCCAACCCCTATGGACGTGTCCCCGGAAACCGCTCCCGTCAGCCGCCTGGTCGCCACCGGCCTGCAAAAATCGTACGGAAGCCGCCAGGTCGTCAGGGATGTCTCCCTCGAGGTGAAAAAAGGGGAGGTGGTTGGTCTGCTCGGTCCCAACGGCGCCGGCAAGACCACCTCGTTTTACATGATCGTCGGGCTGGTGCGTGCCGATGCCGGCGAGATCACCATCGACGGCGAGTCGATCGAGCACATGCCGATCCACAAGCGTTCGCGCCTGGGCCTGAGCTACCTGCCGCAGGAGGCCTCGATTTTCCGCAAACTCACGGTCGAGCAGAATGTGCGCGCCGTGCTGGAGCTGCAGACCGACGACGCCGGCAAACCGCTCACTGCCGCGGTGCTCAACAAACGGCTGGATTCATTGCTGCAGGACCTGCGGGTCGACCACCTGCGCGACTCGCCGGCACCGGCGCTGTCCGGCGGCGAGCGGCGCCGGGTTGAAATCGCCCGCGCGCTGGCCACCCAGCCGCGCTTCATCCTGCTCGACGAGCCGTTTGCCGGCATCGACCCGATCGCGGTGATCGAGATCCAGCGCATCATCGGTTTCCTCAAGTCGCGCGGCATCGGCGTGCTCATCACCGACCACAACGTGCGCGAAACGCTGGGCATTTGCGACCACGCCTACATCATCAGCGACGGCCATGTGCTGGCCACGGGAACCCCTTCTGAAATCGTGAACAATGCCGATGTGCGCCGGGTCTACCTGGGTGAGCACTTCAAGATGTGATGGCTCCGACGTGATGGCTCCCCCCCGTTGTCGCTCACTGCGTGTAGCTCCCTCCCCCCTGCAGGGGGCGGCGCCTGCGCCCCGGCAAAGCCGGTTGCGCGGCCCCCGCTTGCTTTATACCTCCCAACCCGCGTTGCTGCGCGTTTAGGGGGCGGCATGAAGCAGGGACTTTCCCTCCGCGTCTCGCAGCATCTGGCGCTCACGCCGCAGCTGCAGCAGTCGATCCGCCTGCTGCAGCTGTCGACGCTGGAGCTGAGCCAGGAAGTCGAGCAGATGCTCGACGAAAACCCGTTTCTTGAAGTGGCCGAGGAGGCCGCCCCGCGTGAGGATTTCGGCCTCGGCCAGGTCGACACGCCGGTCAGCCAGGAAACCCGCGAGTTTGAATCTACTACGGATTCAATAGCAGTATCCGCAGAAGATACGGGGGCTGCAGGCCAGAATGATGCGGAGCCGAGCAGCGAGGCCAAACTCGAGGAAAGCTGGGACGGCGACGGCAGCGTCGACACCGCACCCGACGACAGCGAGTGGGGTGGTGACGCCACGCCGCGCAAGAACAACAACGATGACAGCGATGTCGATGCCACCGAACTGGCGCGCAGCCAGGAGTCGCTGCAGGACCATCTGCACCGGCAGGCCCTGTCGCTGCGCCTGTCGCCCGAGGGCAAGGCCGCGCTGCATTTTCTGATCGAATCGCTGAACGACGACGGCTACCTCGAAGACAGCCTGGCGGCGCTGGCCGCCGGCCTGGCCGGTGACGATCTTGAGCAGCTTGAAGCGGTGGAGCATGAGTTCGCGGTGGCGCTCAAGCTGCTGCAACACATGGAGCCCGCCGGCGTGGGCGCGCGCAACCTGGCCGAGTGCCTGAGCCTGCAACTGCTCGACTGCAGGGACAACGACGAGACCCGCGCCGCCATCGCGATGTGCCAGCAACCCATGGAGCTGCTGGCCAAGCGCGACGTCAAGCGCCTGTCGCAGCTCTGCGGTTTCCCCGATGCGGTGATCAAAGGCGCGATCGGCCTGATCGGCCGGCTCGACCCCAAGCCGGGCCGGCGTTTTGTCAACGTCGAGCGCAACCTGATCGTGCCCGACGTGCTGGTGGTCAAGTCCGGTCGCGGCTTCAAGGTGTCGCTCAACAGCGACGTGATGCCGCGCCTGCGCGTGCACGACATCTACGCCAACGCCCTCAAGCAGAACAAGGGCCAGGGCGGGCCGGCGCTGCAGCAGCGCCTGCAGGAGGCGCGCTGGTTCATCAAGAACATCCAGCAGCGCTTTGACACCATCCTGCGCGTCAGCAGCGCGATTGTCGAGCGCCAGAAAAACTTCTTCACCCACGGGGAACTCGCCATGCGGCCGCTGGTGCTGCGCGAAATCGCCGACGAGCTGGGCCTGCACGAATCGACCATTTCGCGGGTCACCACCGCCAAATACATGAGCACGCCCTTCGGCACCTTCGAGCTCAAGTATTTCTTCGGCTCGGCGCTGGGCACCGAGACCGGCGGCAATGCGTCCAGTACCGCGGTGCGCGCGCTGATCAAGCAGTTTGTTGCCTCCGAGAGCCTGAAAAAGCCGCTCAGCGACAACCAGATTTCCGAGATGCTCAAGGAGCAGGGCATCGAGTGCGCGCGCCGCACCGTTGCCAAGTACCGCGAAGCCCTGCGCATTGCGCCGGCCAACCTCCGAAAATCTTTATGAACCAACTCCAGTTATTTTTACCCTGCGCCGCCGGCGTCGAGGAACTTCTCGCCGCCGAGGTCAAACGCATCACCGGCGCCCAGGGCAAGGCCTGGCGCGCCGGCGTGCAGGTGACGGGCTCCTGGCGCGACGCGCTGCAGCTCAACCTGCACAGCCGGCTGGCGCAGCGCGTGCTGATCGAGCTGCAGCACAACAGCTACCGCAGCGAGCAGGACCTGTACAACGCCGCAGCCAGTGTGGCGTGGGAGATCTGGTTCACACCCAAGCAGACCTTCAAGGTCGAGATCACCGCGCAGCACAGCCCGCTGACCAGCCTGAACTTTGCCGCGCTGAAGATCAAGGACGCCATCGCCGACCGCTTCCGTGAGAAATACGATGTGCGCCCCGATGTCGACACGCGCTGGCCCGACGTGCGCATCTACGCCCACCTGACCACCGACACCGTCACGCTCTACATCGACACCTCGGGCGAGCCGCTGTTCAAACGCGGCTGGCGCGAGGACAAGGGTGACGCGCCACTGAAAGAAACCCTGGCCGCCGCCATGATTGCTGCCAGCGGCTGGAGCGGGGAAAACGGCCTGTGCAAGCAGGGCGTGCCGCTGTACGACCCCTGCTGCGGCTCGGGCACCATCGTTATCGAGGCGGCGCAGATCGCCTGCAACATCGCCGCCGGCATGGGTCGGCATTTTGCGTTTGAAAAATTCGTGCCTTTCCAGCCCCACGTCTGGGAAGGCCTGCTGGACCAGGCCGAGCAGGCCATCACGCCGCCGACGGCACCGGTGTTCGGCAGCGACGTGTCCTTCCGCATGGTCGACTTCGCCGAACGCAACGCCGAACGCGCCGGTGTTGCGCACGCGGTGCAGCTGCGCGGCGGCGACGCGCTGCAGCGCATGCCACCCGCGCCTTCGGGCGTGATGCTGGTGAACCCACCTTATGGCGAGCGTATCGATGTGGCCGGTGTGGCCGGCATTCCCGCGCTGCAGGGACGCGACCAGCGCCGCCAGCAGGGCGGCCCGACGCAACAGGACCACCGCAACCAGCCCATCGACGAGTTCGGCCAGCCCTTGAACCGTGACGCCGGCGACAGCCGCGACACCCGGGACACGCGCGAAGAGCCCGCCTTCGAGACCTCGCGCGACCGATCCGCCAACCCGGGGCGCGAGCAGGCCCTCAATGCCTGGGGCGAGGAAGCCTCGGACTTCTTCCCGCAACTGGCCAGCCACTGGAAGAAAAACTACGCCGGTTGGACCGCCCACGTGCTGACGCCCGACATGAAGCTGCCGCAGAAAATGCGGCTCAAGGAATCGCGCCGCGTGCCGATGTGGAACGGTCCCATCGAATGCCGGCTGTTCCGCTTTGACATGGTGGCCGGCTCGGCGCGCGAGAAAAAGCCCGCCGCCACCTCTTGAGCCCGGTCGCCATGGATACCCAGGCACGGGCTGGTGATTGCGTGGTGCTCGACACCAACATCGTGCTGGACCTGTTCGTGTTTGGCGACCTGGCGGCGCAGGCGCTCAAAAGCGCGGTGATCACCGGGCGGCTGCAATGGCTGGCCACCGCCGCCATGCGGGTCGAGCTGGCGCGCGTGCTGGACTACCCGCAGGTCGCCAAACGGCTGACGCGCGACGGTCTGGCGGGGGCGCAAGTGCTGCTGGCCTTCGACACCCATGCGCGCACCGTGGCGGCCGGCGGCAAGGCGCCGGTGACCTGCAGCGACGCCGACGACCAGATCTTCATCGACCTGGCGGTGGCGCACAAAGCCTGGCTGCTGAGCAAGGACCAGGCCGTGCTTTGCATGAAAAAAAGGCTGCTGGCCCTTGATGTACGGGTGCAAACGGCTATCAATTTGGTAGCAATATGAACTTGTCTGTGGTTCAGCTCAGCGCTTGCACGACCGCAGCGAAGAAGCTCGCGGGCTGGATCGGCAGCGTTCCCTTGGGCTTGGGCATGGCGCTCCACTGGGCGATGACCAGCTGCCTGGCGGGGTGGATGTACAGGTACTGGCCAAAGATGCCGATCGCCAGATAAGCGCCCTGGTGCACCGCGCCGGCCGAAGCCTCCATCGGCCACCACATGTAGCCATACGGCACCACACTGCCGTTCACTGTCTGGCTGCTGCTGGCTTCCTCGATCCAGCCCTGGGGCAGGATCTGCGTACCACCGGCCACGCCGCCACCCAGCATGAACAGCCCAAAGCGCGCGAAGTCGCGCAGGCGTGCGCTCAAGCCGCTGCCGGCCACTTCCATCCCGCCTGGCGACTCCAGCCACCAGCTGGCATCGGCCTCCATGCCGAAGCGGGCCCAGATACGCTCGGACAAGTAGTCGGACAGTGGCCGCCCGACGGCAGCACGCAGCACGGCGCCGGCCACCTGGGTTTCACCGGTGCTGTAATTCCATGCCGTGCCCGGTGGGCTGGCGCGCGGCAACGCGGCCATGCAGTCCATGAGGGCGCCCGGGCGCTGGCTCAGTTGCGCCTCCAGCAGGCGGCGCCGGTCGGAGTGGGGGTCGGTGTAGGTTTCATTCCAGCGCACGCCGGAGTTCATTTGCAGGACCTGCCGGATCGTCACGCCGTCATAAGCCGAGCCGGCCAGCGCCGGGACATAGCGGCAGACCTGCTCGTCCAGGCCGCCGATGTGGCCGTCGTGGATGGCCGCACCGACCAGGGTGGCGGTGATGGACTTGGCCATGGACATCGAGGTCCAGCGCGTTTGCGGTGTATTGCCCAGCGCGTAATGTTCGAAGGCGACCTCGCCGTTCTGCAGGACCAGCAAGCCGCTGACACGGTTCAGGGACAGGTAGTCGAAAAGATCCCAGTGGTGGCCGCCGTCGTCGAAGCCGATCGCGGGCCAGGGCCGGGAACTGACGGGCAGGGCATGGACGTGGGCGCCGCGCGCCACGAGGCGGGTGGGGAACAGGCGGTCCACGTTGCGAAGCGTGTTGACCTGCAGGTCGGGCCACAGGGCGCCGTCGTAAAGATCGCGGATGGAGCCGATGGCGGCAGAAGGATCCGTCATGCCGGCACCACCGCGGCAGCGGGCTCCTGTTCGCCCGTGCTGGAGACCTTGTCCTTGGGCTTGCTGACCGCAAAACTGTGCGCGCTGGCCAGCGGCCAGTACAGCTTGAAGACCTGGTGCTGGCTGTCCAGGTCGGTCAGCAGCGAGCCCTCTTTCACATGCAGCACCAGGTTCGACAGCAGGCGCACCTCGGTGTCGTTGATGCGCCGCACGATATGGTGCGCGGTGAGTTCGCCGGTGTGGCGCAGGCCGGCCGCTTCCAGCAACTCCTTGAGCGCCTTCAGCGTGCTCTGGTGAAAGCGCCAGACGCGCTCGGCCTTGTCGGGCACGATCAGCGCCTTTTGCCGCAACGGGTCCTGCGTGGTCACGCCGGTCGGGCAGTTGCCGGTGTGGCAGGTCTGCGCCTGGATGCAGCCCAGCGCAAACATGAAGGCCCGGCCCGAGTTGCACCAGTCGGCGCCCAGTGCCAGCATGCGCGTGATGTCGAAGGCGCTGATCACCTTGCCGGCGCAACCGATGCTGATCCTGCTGCGCAGGCCCACGCCCAGCAGCGTGTTGTGCACCAGCAGCAGCCCCTCCTGCAGCGGCGCGCCCACATGGTCGGTGAATTCCAGCGGCGCGGCCCCGGTGCCGCCCTCGGCACCGTCGACCACGATGAAGTCCGGCGTGATGCCGGTGGCCAGCATGGCCTTGACCATGGCAAACCATTCCCAAGGGTGGCCGAGGCAGAACTTGAAGCCGGTCGGCTTGCCGCCCGAGAGCTCGCGCAGGCGGGCGATGAAATGCATCATCTCCACCGGTGTCGAAAACGCACTGTGTGACGACGGCGAGACACAGTCGATGCCCACCGGCACGCCGCGTGCCGCGGCAATTTCGGCGGTCACCTTGGAGCCCGGCAGGATGCCGCCATGCCCCGGCTTGGCGCCCTGGCTCAGCTTGAGCTCGATCAGCTTGACCTGCGGGTCGGCGGCACTGGCCGCAAATTTTTTGGGGCTGAAGCTGCCGTCGTCGTTGCGGCAGCCGAAATAACCCGAGCCGATTTCCCAGATCAGGTCGCCGCCGTGCACGCGGTGGTGCTGGGAGATCGACCCCTCGCCGGTGTCATGCGCAAAGCCGCCCTTGTTTGCGCCGCTGTTGAGCGCCAGGATGGCCGGTGCCGACAGCGCACCGAAACTCATGGCCGAGATGTTGAAGATGCTGGCGCTGTAGGGCTGGGCCGTGGCCGGGCCGATGGTGATGCGAAAGTCGTGCGAGGCGATGCGGGTCGGCTGCACCGAATGGTTGATCCACTCATAGCCGTGCAGGCTGACATCGAGCTGCGTGCCAAACGGCCGGTTGTCCAGCTCGCCCTTGGCGCGCTGGTAAACCAGCGAACGTTGCGCGCGCGAAAACGGCGCGGCTTCCGAATCGCTTTCAATGAAATACTGGCGCATCTCCGGGCGGATGAACTCCAGCAGAAAACGCAGGTGGCCCATCACCGGGTAGTTGCGCAGGATCGAGCTTTTGGTCTGCAGGACATCGTGGATGCCAACGCCGCAGAGAACCCCGAACAGCAGCAGCGCCAGCAGGCCCCGGCCGGAATCGAGCAGCATGAAAGCGCCCACCAGGAAACCGGCCGCACACAGGACAAGGGCGGTGTAACGGACGGGGTACCCCGCGTTGAAACGATCAAGCATGCAAGCCTTTGCAGTGGGAAGGGGGGCGTGGCCGGGGCTCGCCCGCCAGGGGGGCTGCGGCTACACTGCCCATCATACGAGTTAAACCACCACGGACACCCCATGACAGACGCCCCCGCCCCTGCCGATGCGACCTTCCCGGGCGCCCTGAGCCCCGAGGATTTCGAAACACTGGACACCATCCTGGACGACCTGCGCAACCGCGAGGAAGAAACGCCGCAGTGGGAGTTCTGCGAGGGTTTCCTGGCCGCGCTGGCCTGCACGCGGCGCGAGATCCCGCCTGACGAATACATGGCCGTGCTGCTCGACTTCGAGGGCGCCGAAGACGAGGCCGCCGCCCGGCAGCTGTTTGCCAGCGACGCGCAGCGCGCGCAGTTCATGGACCTGTGGGAGCGCCGCTACCAGGACATCTGTCGCGCGCTGGACGCCGACGTGGAAAGCCTGCAGGACGAGCGCGCGTTTTACCCGCAGGTCGGCGACATGCGCGGCATGCTGGCCCGGCTGCCCGAGGAAGAGCGCCAGGACATCGACATGGACAGCGTGCCCTCGTTTGCCCAGGTCTGGGCGCTGGGCTTCATGTACGCGGTCGAGTCCTGGCCCGACGAGTGGGCGCTCTCGCGCCAGGAAGCCAAGGACAAGCAGGCCGTCGAGGACCTCGACGCCGCGCTGGGCGCCATCATCGAGCTGACCGACGACGACCCGGGCCCGATGGAAGTGCCCATGCTCGGCGAAGACGCCGCGCCCAGTGCCAGCGAAACGCGGCTCGAACAATTCGGCGAGGCCTTATGGGCGGTGTACGACCTGCGCGGCTTCTGGCGCAGCTTTGGTGCGAAGGTGGCGACGGTGCACAAGGAGGCCGAGCCCGGCCGTAATGATTTATGTCCCTGCGGCAGTGGGAAAAAATACAAGAAGTGTCACGGGGCGGGGTGAGATTTGGAGCTCAGGCTGGATTGCAGTCGGACGACGAGCCCATAGGGCAGGCTGATCAGGGCGTCGTCCCGGCGCACTTCGCTGACAAAAGACGCATTCATCGGAGCTGAAATGTGTCGCGGTTTAACGTCTGATTCACCCGCGCGGCTTTATCGCGCAGCGTCTGGTGGAATGATGGGTTAGCCACATAGGTACTACTGAACAGAGAACTCGCGCTCAAGGTCTTGCATCTTGAAGAGACGAACTACCGTTTTAAATTGATATGCTTCTGAGTAGGTGCGAATTTTCTCGATGGTTCTGTCCATTCGTTTCAGGCGCGCTTCTTCATCTGTGTCAGTTGCCAACGCAAATATGAATTCAATTTTGTTCTTAAGTTCGTCTGGTAGCGTTTCAGAAAACCGCTTCACTCTTTCAAAGTACTCCGAAAGCATTTGATCGGGAAACATGCCTTGCCTGGTAAATCTCACTTCGGCGACAACTGCCCTGTCTGATGAGGTTGAGACGGCATCAAATACCAATCTTGGTTGACCTTTAACAGCCAAATTTCGATCGAATTTGAGGCCCAGGTCTTTCGCCAGTTTGGCGATTACAAGCTCTTCAGCAAGGAGGCCATTTCCTTGGAATGACCGACGAAGCGTTTCGGCTGCGGAGATCGAGGGACCCGGAGCGACTATGGGTTGTACCTGTGCTTCCTGGGTGCCAGTTGTTGTGTCTGCAATCGGATCTTCCTGCTCACTATTGATCTTCGCTACCTTTGCAGAGCTTGTCGCGTTCTCAAAGAGATCTGTGAAGGTTTTGTCATCTTTGAAATCGGTAGGGGCATAAAGAACATGGTGTTTCTTGTAGAGCACAAAAAAGAAGATTGCGACAAGCAAAATCGGAAAGAACATTAGAAACCAAACGTAGACGTGCTGCGTTTCCTTGTCCAAGAAAGGTAAAACGACTGTGCCACTCACTTCTGCGAGGGCAGCAAATATTGCGATCACCGTAAGCGGGTTTTTGATGTGTCCGATTTTTTCGACCATATTGGTATTTCCTACAGTGAATGCTTCTGGAGTGGCTAACGTAATTCAAATCGCAAAACCTTGAGTGTGTCTTGGCGGCCGCGATTTAACTTGGACATCAAAGCCTTTTACAAGTGGCGAGGTGGTTGAGTTTTAACGTAATACACCGCAAATTCATATGGGAATAAGACCCTTGTAAAAAAACACTGCGCGGCCACCTTTTGCGCTTCCTGGCGCGCAGGCCAGACAAACTCAGTAGTCATTTTGGCTTCTAGCCCAATGGACGTGTGCGCCAATAGCTATTTATTTTGTAGCATATCAATCTGCCTGCTAGGCCTCACCGCGTTCATGGTAAGCAGCGCTCTGGCGAGCAGCACAGTCGCAGCTGTCAAACCTCCTGCGAATAAACGATGAAGCCCGTGTGTTGGGCCACCTTGTCATAAAGCAGCCGGCCGGCTGAATTGGTGGTGTGTGTTTGCCAGTACACCCGTTTGATGCCCGCAGCCTTGGCCTGCTCGTACACCCCCTCGATGAGCGCGCGTCCGACGCCCTTGCCGCGTGCGGCTGGATCGGTGAAGAGGTCTTGCAGGTAGCAGGTGAGCTCGATGCGGGTGGTGCTGCGGTGATACAGGTAGTGGGTCAGGCCACACAGCTTGCCGTCGCGCTCGGCGACCAGCGCAAAGACGGGTTCGGCCGGGTCGAAAAAGCGCTGCCAGGTGGTTTGCGTGATCTCCGGGGCCAGCGCGGTTTTCCCCTCGCGGCCGTAGAACGCGTTGTAGCCGTTCCAGAGCGGCGTCCAGGCGGTGAGGTCGGTTTCGCGAAGCGGGCGAATGTGAATCGCAGAGGCCATGGTGGCGTGGGTCCTTGTTGTCAATGGGCGGCTTTGCCTTCATAGACGCGCGCCAGCAGCAGCCCGAAAGCGGGCAGGCTGGCTGCTGGCGTGGGGCGAAGCACGCCCTGCGCCTGCAAGATGGCAATCAGCTTTTTGGGAGCCACCTGCTTGTCGCCGACGATCTCGACATGGCCTGCACCCACCTCGACCCGCCGGGTGCGCCCATCGGCCTCCACGATGGGGTGGCGTTGCTCTGCCAGTGAAAAAATATCGTCGCCTTCCACACAGCGCCCGTTTTCTTCACGCCGGCAGGTGCCGCGCTCGTCGGTATCAATCTTCAGGTGGCTGGCCACCTGCGGCGCCAAGGGGCCGGGCTCGCGAATGAAGCGCGACGAATAGGTGATGTCCGCCCACTTCGCGCCGGTGGCCACATAGCAGCTCAAGGGCAGCATGCCCAGGGTCAGCGGGTACAGCCAGGTCTTGCCGCAGGTCCTGGCCGAGTCGATGCCGGAGAAGGGCCCCGAGACGGTCACCAGCCGCAGATCGACAGGCCGCACCGGCGGCGGCGGGTTTGACGGTTCCGTCATCGACTTGCGCGCAATCAGCGCACCCTGGCTGTGCCCGATCACGGTGATCTGCGGCACGCGCGATTGCGCGGCCAGCTGCTGGACGGCCTGCCGGAGTTCGTCGGCTGCCGTTGCCAGCCGGGCACGGTCGTCATAGGTAAAGCAGGCCGTCTGCTGGCCGTGAAAGGCCAGCACCTGGGCCAACCCCCGGAACTGGCCGGAGGAGCCGAAGCAGCCATGCACCAGCACCTGCACCGGCTGCGTCGAATCAAGCCGCAGGCTGCGGTCGGCGTTGTCCGTGCAGGGCCCCAAGCCGGGAATCTGGAGGGTGATGTCAGGCGCGGGCAGGCGGCCTTGTTCCAGATCGACGGTGTTCATCGCCTGTTTTGAAGCACAGCCGCCGAGCAGGCCCAACAGGCCAAGCAGGGGAATCCAGCCGGCCCGACGCTGAAGGCCGGTGCGTGCCGCTGCGCGGCTCATGCCAGCGCACCATACACCGGCTCGCAGCGCACCTCGGTCTTCACAGAGTTGGCGATGAAGCAGGCATCGTGCGCCTCGTGGTGCAGGCTGTCCAGCTCTTCGCGGGTCGGCTGGCGCTCGCCGGAAAACTCCACGTCGGGGCGCAGCGTCACCTGGGTCATGGCGACCTTGCCTTCAGAATTCTTTTCCATGACGCCCTCCGCGGCGTCGAAATAACGGTCCACGCAGAACTTGCGCTTGGCCGCGATCGACAGAAACCACAACATGTGGCAGCTCGACAGCGAAGACACAAAGGCTTCTTCCGGGTCCAGCGCCGCAGCGTCGGACATCGGCAGCGGCACCACGTGCGGTGACGACGAGCCGGGCACCTCCAGGCCCCCGTCAAAACGCAGCAGGTGCCGGCGGCTGTAGCGGTTGCCCGCAAAGTCGCCTTCGTTGCGCAGCCATAAAACTTCAGCGGTGTAGTGGGCCATGGTTATTTGAAGAAGGTGTGCAGGGCGTGCGCCGTTTCCAGCGGCAGCTCTTCGGGAATGAAATGCCCGGCCGGCAGGGCCTGGCCGCTGACGATGCCGGCGCATTGCGCCTGCCAGAGATCCAGCGGCTGGAACAGCTGCTGCACCACACCGCGCTCACCCCAGAGCACATGGGTGTCGCAGGCGATCTTCTCGCCGCGCGCGCGGCTCTCGCGGTCATGCACCAGGTCGATGCCGGCGCTGGCGCGGTAGTCCTCGCAGGCGGCGTGGATCGCCTCGGGTGTGCAGAAGCAGCGTTCGTACTCGCTCAGCGCCTCGGGCTCGATGTAGCTCAAGCCGCGGCTGCCCCAGCCGCCGAGCTTGGCGTGCAGGTAGGCGACGGCGCAGCCGCCAATCATGGTTTCGGGCAGCGGGTTGGGCTGGATCAGGTGGAACCAGTGGTAATAAGCGGTGGCAAAACGCATGTCGGTGGCGTTGTACATGTCCAGCGTGGGCGCAATGTCGATCAGGCACAGCCGGTCCACGCGCCCGGGGTGGTCCACGGCGAGGCGGTGCGCCACGCGGCCGCCGCGGTCGTGGCCGCACAGGAAAAAATTGCCGCGGCCCAGCGCGTCTATCACGGCCACGGCGTCCTGCGCCATGTTGCGTTTGCTGTAGTTGCTGTGGTCGGGCAGGCCGGCCACCTTGGACGAGTCGCCGTAGCCGCGCAGGTCGGGCAGCACCAGGAAAAAATGCGCCTGCAGCGCCAGCGCCACGCGGTGCCACATCACATGGCTTTGCGGAAAGCCGTGCAGCAGCAGCAGGGTCGGGCCGGCGGCGTTGCCGCCGTAGCGGGCGAAGATGGACGTGCCGTTGACTTCGAAGTCGCGCGCCTCGAAGCCTTCAAACCAGGCCTGCGGCAGGGTGGACGCCATGCTCAGTGCCCGCCCTGTTTGCGGCGCGCCAGGTAGGTGTGCAGGTTGGCCGCCGCCGTCCTGCGCACCTTGTTGCGCAGAAAAGGTGTCCAGCCCAGCAGCAGGCCCGGCGTGCCCAGCGCCTGGCGTGCCCAGGCCCAGAAGTCGAAGCGGTCGCGGTGGGTGGCGATCAGCCCCTGCGGCGTGAAGGTGAAGCGCCCGTCGATCACGTTGTGCACCATGCGCCCGGTGGCGCTGAAGCGGTAATGCGCCTCCCAGTGCGCCTGGCCGGCGGCCGCATCGGCCTGGACGTCGCTGTAGTCGAGTTTCCACACATCGCGCCCCTTGGCCCGGGTGGCGTCGCACAACATGTGCCACATGCCGGTGACCTGCTCGTGCCCGCGCAGCGAAAAAGCCTCGTCGTCAAAGGAGGCGTCGGGTGCATAACACTGGGCCATGGTGTCCGGGTCCAGGCGCGCGAAGGCGCTGTAGAACTTCTCCAGGGTTTGCTCGTTGGGATGCATAAACGCTTTCGGAAGTGAAGGAGCACGGAGAGGGATCAACCCGCGAAATCGTACACCGTCCGGATGCGCCTGCGCAGCGACCTGTAACAGGCGCAGGCACCCGGGCGACAGGCCGGGCATTGACAATGTGCCAATGCGACCCATCTGCTCCCCCATGATCCCATTTTCCGTTCTGGACCTCTCCCCCATCGTGGAGGGCAGCGACGCCGCGCAGTCCCTGCGCAACACCCTGGACCTGGCGCAACACGCCGAACGCTGGGGCTTCCAGCGTTACTGGCTGGCCGAGCACCACGGCATGGCCGGCATTGCCAGTGCGGCCACGGCAGTTGTCATGGCGCATGTGGCCGGCGGCACCTCGCGCATCCGCGTCGGGGCCGGCGGCATCATGCTGCCCAACCATTCCCCGCTGGTGATTGCCGAGCAGTTCGGCACGCTGGAGTCGCTGTTTCCGGGCCGCATCGACCTCGGGCTGGGCCGGGCGCCGGGTTCCGACCAGGCGACGGCACGCGCGCTGCGGCGCGACCTGAACGCCGACCCCAACGAGTTTCCGCAGGACGTGGTCGAACTCATGCATTACTTCGATCCGGTGTCCGAGGGCCAGCGCGTGCGCGCCGTGCCTGGCGCCGGCCTGAAGGTGCCGCTCTGGATTCTGGGCTCCAGCCTGTTCGGCGCGCAGCTGGCGGCCCAGCTCGGCCTGCCATTTGCCTTTGCCTCGCACTTTGCGCCGGCGCAGATGATGCAGGCCATCGAGGTCTACCGCGGCCGCTTCCGCCCCTCGGAGCAACTGGCGCGCCCCTATGTGATGCTGGGCTTCAATGTGTTTGCGGCCGACAGCGACGAACAGGCGCAGCTGCTGTCGTCGTCGATGCAGCAGGCCTTTGTCAACCTGCGCAGCGGCCGGCCTTCGCGCCTGCAGCCGCCGGTGGCCGGCTACGAGGAGCGTCTGACGCCGCCCGAGCGCGCCATTCTGGAGCAGACATTGTCGTGCTCGGCCATTGGCGCCCCGACGACGGTGCGCCATGCGCTGGAGGCCTTCGTGGCCCGCACCGGCGCCGACGAGCTGATGATCACCTCACAAATCTTCGACCACAAGGCGCGCCTGCGCTCCTACGAGATCACGGCCGGCCTGCAGGGCTGAAACCGCCGGGGGCAGCGAGCCAACGCGCAGATTCTCTCCAATCGAGCAGGGGCCGCGGAACCGGCTTTGCCGGGCCGCAGGCGCAGCGGCCCCCTCGGGGGGCAGGGAGCTACACGCAGTGAGCGACCGTGGGGGCTACTTCTTGACCGAGAGCAATTCAATCTCGAACTGCAGCGTGGCGTTCGGCGGAATCACGCCGCCCGCGCCGCGCGAGCCGTAGGCAATCGCTGCCGGGCAGGTCAGTTTGGCCTTGCCGCCCACCTTCATTTTCTGCACGCCTTCGGTCCAGCAGGGGATCACGCGGTTCAGCGGAAATTCGGTCGGTTCATTGCGCTTGTAAGAGCTGTCGAACTCCTTGCCGTCCGGAAAGCTGCCGCGGTAGTGCACCTTGACGGTGTCGGTGGCGGCCGGGCTGGCGCCGCTGCCGTCTTTCAGCGAGCGGTAGACCAGCCCGCTGGCCGTGACGGACGCACCGGCCTCCTTGGCCGCGGCGGCCGCAGCCGCATCGGCTTGCGCCCAGGCGGCGGGCAGAACAAACAATGACAAAACGCTGGCGCAGAGAATGGATCGCATGAGAATTCCTCGGGTGATATTTGAACGGCCAATTGACCGGGATGCAGCCATGTTAGCGCGCTCCAGGACGTAACACGATGTGAGCAACTGTTGGGGGTCTTCAGATCAGCCGGGGCCGCGGATCTGGCTTCGCCAGTCCGCAGGCGCAGCGGCCCCCGAGGGGCTGGAGCCTGCGGCTCCAAAGCTGCTTGAGCAGCTTTGGACAGGCGACAGAAGCGAAGCCTCTGGCGAGCGGCGGCCTGCAAGGCCTCGCGCAGTACGCGAAGCGACAAGCGTGGGGGCCAGTTTCTACCGCGGCGCGTCGCGCAGCAGGTCCCGGTTGTCGTTCCACCACGGGTCGTTGACGCCTTCGAGCAGCTTGTCGAAGGCAAACGCCTTCTGGCTGATCACCAGCCGGGCCGCACAGCGCCGCACGGCGTGAAAGGATTCGTCCGTGCTGTCCAGCGGCGGACAGCGGGCGCGGAGCTTCTGGTAATAGTAGGGCGGCCAGGTGCCGGTGGTGTTGACCTCCTGGCCCGACAGCCAGTACACCCCGTTGCCGCGGCTGGCCCTCCAGCGCTCGTACACCGGCGCGGGCAGGCCCTGCTTGACAAGGTAGTTGCGCAGCCCGTCGGTGGGCGCCTTGTCCGGCGCGGACCCCGGCGCTTGTTGCAGGCCCATCCGCCCGGCGGGCAGCAGGCGCCAGGCGCCGGCCAGCCAGACGATGGCGCAGGGCCCCGAGCAGTCGGCGGTGGTGACCGTGTGCGGGTACAGGGCGGCCAGGGTGTCGGCCAGCAGCAGGGCTTCCGCGGTGTCGCCGCCTGAAATGGCCAGCTCGACCCGGCCCAGGGCGTGCCAGGCGTCGGCCGGTTTGCGCCGCACCAGCTCGGTCAGGCGGGCGGTGTCCCCCGGCAGCAGCTCGCCGCTGATCGTCAGGCTGCGGGCCACACCGGCCAGCGGGCCGTCCGGGAAGGGGTTGCCGTAGCTGAACTCCAGCGCATGGGCGCAAGGCAGGGCCAGCAAGGAACCCAGCAGGGACAGCCGCCACACCGGTGCGGGGCCTGGCACGCGGCCTGCCGCAGCATGGCGGTGCCAAAGCGTCTGGAGCCAGCGGAGTGTCAGCATTCAATCCTTGTGAAACCCGCCAGTCGCGCTGGGGTTCTTGTGGCAAAAAAACAAAACAACTTTACCCGTCCCGAACCTGCGGCGCTGCAGGGCAAGGCCTACTTTACACAGCCCGGGGTTGGCGCCGCAGGTGGGGCCCTCGCCGCGGCGCGGGCTTACGGTCAATTCTTTACACCTACCGTTCGGGCTGAGCCTGTCGAAGCCTTGTAGTCCTTCGACAAGCTCGGGGTGAACGGAACTGACTGAACCAACTAAGCAGCATGGGGCTTAGGGCTGGTTGGCCAGCAGTTGCACCAGCCGCTGCAGCGCATGGTGCACCGTGGCCGACCGCACGGCCGCGCGGTCGCCGTCGAAGTGTTGCCTCTCGCTGCTGACCTGTCCGTCCACCATGAAGCCGAACCACACGGTGCCCACCGGTTTGGCGCGGCTGCCGCCGGTGGGGCCGGCCACACCGGTCACCGCCACGGCGACCCGGGCTCTGGAATGCTGGATGGCACCCTGCACCATGGCGCGCGCGACTTCCTCGCTGACTGCGCCGTGGGCGGTGAGCAGCGCCGCGGCCACGCCCAGCATCTCGGTCTTGGCCTCGTTGGAGTAGGTGACAAAGCCGCGCTCGAACCAGTTGCTGGAGCCGGCCAGGTCGGTGCAGGCGGCACTGATCATGCCGCCGGTGCAGCTTTCGGCGGTGGCCAGCAGCCAGCCTTTTTGGAGAAGCACATCGGCCAGCAGACCCACCAGGACGGGCGAAGACAGCTCACTTTTTGGGAGTATTGATGGGTTCACCAGAAACTCCAGGCGGCGAGCACCAGCAGCGTGCAGAACGCCGCCGCAAAATCGTCCAGCATGATGCCGAAACCGCCGCGCCAGCCAAAACCCTTGAAGGTCCGGTCGGCCCAGGCCATGGGGCCGAACTTCACCGCGTCAAAAAAGCGGAACAGCACAAAGGCCGCGAGCTGGCCCCACAGGCCCGCCGGCATGACCAGCCAGAGGATGAGCCAGAAGGCCACGATTTCGTCCCAGACGATGCTGCCGGGGTCGGCCACGCCCATGTTTCTGGCTGTCACCGTGCTGGCCCACCAGCCCAGCAGCGTGGCCACGGCAACCAGCAGCCCCATCTGCGGCGTGCTCAGCCAGGGCGCCATTGCCAGAAAGGCCAGCCAGGCCCACAAGGTGCCGGCGGTGCCGGGTGCCACCGGGCTCAGGCCGGAGCCGAAGCCCAGCGCCAGCAGGTGGGCCGGGTGCGCCAGCATGAAGCGGGCCGTGGGCCGGCGCGGCGGCGCCGGATTCGGCACGCCCGGAAAGGCAGGGGTTTCGTTCGGTGGGGGCATGGTGTGTGGGGAGCGGGTGCGCAGGCGGCGAAGCGATTCTATTTCATGCGTAAAAATGGCACGCAGCCCAATGGCTGCATACGCAAACAGCTATGTTTTTCATAGCGTCTCAAGGAGTGGGGCTTTCTTCCAGCACCGCCCGCAACACGGCATCAAAGGCCTGCGGCTGCTCGAACTGCACCCAGTGGCCCGCGTTGTCTATCCAGTGCATGCCGCGAAAGTGGGGTGCCGACTGCAGGGCCAGCGCGAGCGCTTCCTGCCGCTCGCGGTAGAGCGCGTCTTCACGGCCGTAAATCGCGTACACCGGACAGCGCACCTCGGCCAGTGTGCGCGCCAGCACGTCGGTGTAGGCCAGGCGCCGGCCCTTCATGCGGTCGCGCAACGTGTTGTCGCTGTGCACGCGCAGCGCCAGCGCGGTGATGGCCTCGGGCCGGTAGAGCATCAGCGCGGCCAGGTTCTTGCGGTGCACGGCCTCGCGTTCGGCCGGGTCGGGCAGGTGGCGCCAGGCCGTGAGCGTGACGGTGTTTCTCGACGCCACGCCCAGGCCGGGGGAACCGACGAGCACCAGCCGCGCCACGCGGGCCGGCCACTGCGCCGCCAGAAAGCCGGCGACCATGCCGCCGAAGGAAAACGCCACCAGGTCGCAGGCGGCATCGCCCAGCAGCACCTGCAGACCCGCTTGCACCGGGGCGGCCAGCGCATCGGCGTCGTTGCCGCTGGCGGGCGGTGCCGAGTCCCCAAAACCCGGCAGGTCGGCGGCCAGCACCTGGCGGCCACTGCCCACCAGAGATTCGATGTTGCGCAGCCAGTGGGTCCAGCTGCCGCTGCCGCCGTGCAGCAGCACCACCGGCAGGTGCGGCGCGCCGGCCAGCGCCGGATCGGGCTGCCACCGGTGCCAGACCATGCTGCCGCTGCCGCAGGGGGTTTCGAGGCGGGTGGCGTTGGTCAGCAGGCGCTGGACGTCGGGGGGCGGGGCGAGTGGCGTGTCGGCTTGCATCAGCAGGTTATACCTGCACCGCGGGCTGGACGCCCTCGGCCCGGGTAAACCAGCCGGCCCAGTGGTCCAGGCAGGCCCTGATCTTGGGCAGGCGCTGCCGGCGTAAATCGGGCTGGGCTGCGCATCGACAACGTCGGGCAGCACTGGCATCACCGCCGGCACCAACATGGCGGCGGCCACCGATTGGGGTTACGGCGGGCGCACGCAGCAGGCCCGCAAAGCGCACGCTGGCTCAGGCAAAGTGATCGAAGGAGGCATACCGGCCCGGCACGGCGTGCCCCGAGGCGTCGATCAGCCGCAGGCCGGGCGGGTGTTCGATGACGCCGATGCGGGTCACCGCGGTTTGCGCCTGCAGTGCCGCGGCCTGCACCGCCGCCCGCGCCGACACCGGGGCGGTGAACGCCAGCTCGTAGTCGTCGCCGCCGGCCAGCACGCAGCGCAGCCGGGTGTCATGCGAAAAATGGCCCTCAGCCCTTGTAGGGTCGGCGCCATCAGCTAGTAAATTGATGGCAACCGAGGTGTCGATGCGGGCACCGGTGCCGGAGGCCTCCAGGATGTGGCCGAGGTCGCCGAGCAGGCCGTCGCTCACGTCGATGGCCGCGGTCGCGATGCCGCGCAGCGCCAGGCCCAGCGCGACACGCGGCGTGGGCTGCTCCAGCCGCGCGCGCGCGGCGGCCAGCCGCTCGTGCGGCAAGGCGATGCTGCCGCGCAGCGCTTCCAGGGCCAGCCGCGCCTCGCCCAGCGTGCCGCTGACGTACACCTCATCGCCGTCGCGCGCGCCTGAACGCAGCAGCGCCTGCCCGCGCGGCACCTCGCCGAACACGGTGATGCAGATGTTCAGCGGCCCCTGCGTCGTGTCGCCGCCGACCAGTTCGCAGCCGTGGGCATCGGCCAGGGCGAACAGGCCGCGCGAAAAAGCCGCCAGCCAGGCTTCGTCGGCCCGCGGCAACGCCAGCGCCAGTGTGAACGCCAGCGGCTGCGCACCGCAGGCGGCAAGGTCGCTGAGGTTGACGGCCAGCGCCTTGTGGCCCAGCGCGAACGGGTCCACATCGGCGAAAAAGTGCCGGCCCTCGACCAGCATGTCGCAGGAAATGGCCATCTGCATGCCGGCGGCCGGCTGCAGCAGCGCGCAGTCATCGCCGACGCCCAGCACGGCGCGGGTCGTGGGGCGTGTGAAGAAGCGTGCGATCAGGTCGAATTCACCCATGGGGGGAGCATAACGGGTGGAGGCGCTTGTGTTGGTGTCTTGAGCGGCTGAGGTCTGCCTGCTGGCCGGGGGTTGCCCGGCGGCAACTCACTTTTCTTTTGCGGCGCTGTATAGACCGGGGACATAGGTGACAGGTGTGCGGGGACATGGTTGACACTTTCCGGCGAATTTGCCGGAGGGTCACCATGCCTTGGAAAGCACAAGACACCATGAGTCTGAAACAGGAATTTGTTGCACTGGCGACGAAAGACGG